>JBOGLA010000001.1:0-68946 GCA_050746185.1 Terriglobales bacterium
CAGCCGGGCGAGACGCCCGGCGCTCCATTGAAAACCTAATCTAGTTGAGCGGAAAGGGATTAAATTGCGTCCAGACCGCTCTGACCTGGTCTTCGGTCTCCGCGAGTGCTCCGGAATTGTCTATCACATAGTCGGCGGCTTTGATTTTGGATTCATCCGGAAATTGTGCCGCCAGTCGTCGCGCAATTTCCGTCCGCGCGGTTTCAATGTTAATTTTCAAGCGGAGCGCCCACCGTTCGGCGCGTTGCTCCTGCCGGCAAGTCACAACTACCAGTTTGTCAAAGTGCTGTCTTAAGTTGGCTTCGAGGATCAGGGCCGCTTCTACAATGGCAATGGCGCGCGGATCACGCCGGCCTACTTGGTCCATCCATTCTTCCTGCCGTTGAATAACGGGAGGATGGACGATGCGGTTCAATTCCTCAATTCGCGACTTTGAACCTGCGGAGGCCGGGCCGAATGCGATTTCAGCGAGCCTGGCGCGGTTTACAGTTCCATCTGGATTGAGAATGCCGGAGCCGAACTCTCGCACCACCTCCCGGTAGACGGCTTCTCCGGGCTTCAATAGCTCGCGCGCGATATCGTCCGCACGAATTACATACGCTCCGAGCCTGGAAAAAATCTCTCCAACAGTTGATTTGCCGGACGCGATTCCTCCCGTGAGTCCGACCCTTAGCACGTCAGATGCGACTCGCTTTCATGACCGGGAAAGCTCCGGGACAGGGCTGCCCCGGCGCAGCTTGGCTGCTCGAACCGTATTGGACATCAGCATGGCAATCGTCAGCGGTCCTACCCCCCCCGGCACAGGGGTTACAGCTCCTGCAACTTCTGCGACCTCGGGATGAACATCCCCCACGAGCGTGGACCCTTTGGCTTTGAAGCCTTCCTCGCGCCTTGGGTTACCGGCGAACAGCCGCTCAAACTCCGCTTGATCCGTCACCTTGTTCATACCCACATCAATGACGGTTGCACCTGGTTTTACGTACTCGCGCGTGATCATTCCCGCTCGTCCTATCGCGGCGATGAGGATGTCGGCGCGGCGGCATACCGCGGGCAAATCATGAGTCTTCGAGTGGCAGATTGTGACCGTTGCATTGCTGTTGATCAATAACATCGCCACAGGCTTGCCTACAATATCGCTTCGGCCAACAACCGTGGCGTCCCGGCCTGCGATTGCAATATTACTTCTCTTAAAAATTTCAATGATTCCGGCGGGTGTGCATGGCACCAGGCCGGGGCGCTGAGTGGACAAAAAACCGACATTTATAGGATGAAATCCGTCAACATCTTTCGCAGGGTCCACCGCCATCAGGATTTTTTTTGAATCAATTTGTGGAGGCAGCGGCAATTGCACGAGTATCCCGTCAATTTCATCGCGCAGGTTGAGTCCGACGACCAACTCAAGTAACTCCTCAGTCGAAATATTTTCTTTGGGCGTATGTTTCTCGCTATAGATGCCAACCTCTTCGCAGCTCTTTACTTTCCCGCGGACGTAGATTTCGGAGGCGGGATTTCGGCCGACCAAAACCACCGCCAGTCCCGGCCGAACTCCCGCGCTGGCCATGGCGGCCACATCCGAAGCCACTTCGGCGCGGATTTGAGCTGAGATTCTATTTCCATCGAGAATGGTTGCGGCCATGAATCCTCGATTCCTCGTCAAAATGCAGTGTAACCAAAAGCGCCGGGGAATTCTTCCACGACGTCGCGAGCCGTCATCGCCGGCTGCGGACGTTTGCCTCGGCGAACTCGCGAACGCTATCCAGTGCGGCCTGCAATTGAGAATGAAAAGCTTCCATCTGCTGGTCGCCGGCATCCGGCGGCACCACGATTTTCCGGCTCACGCGCATGAAAGCCCGCGAGAAAGGCTTGGGAATCATGCAACTGTCCCACGTCTTCAGAACCCATGGATTGTCCATCGCGATGTGAAACGCGACCATCGGCGACCGGGTCGTCTTCGCAAGTAGAACCGGCCCAGGCTTGGCGACATATTTTGGTCCCTTCGGGCCATCAATCGTAAAAGCAACGGTCTCGCCTTTCGCAAGTTCGCGCCGCATCTCAAGCAAAGCCCGAACGGCCCCCCGGCTGCTTGACCCGCGAACCTTCACAAAGCCGAACTTTCGAATGATCCTGCCCGTGTACTCGCCGTCGAAGCTATCACTCGACATCACGCGAATGCCCAGATTGCGCCAGACGTAAATCGCGGGGAACACGCAATTGTGCCAGAAAGAAAGCACCATGGGGCGGTCATCCAGCCCGGCGGGTCCTCCGTCTTCGAATGAGACCACAATCTTCATGGTCGGCGCGATGAGCCGGATCGCGGCTGCTCCGCTCCATGTAATCAAAGACAGCAAAATTCTTTGCTTCAAGGTGAATCGCAACTTCAATGATGCCATGGCGGATGGGACGGCCGGACTGGAGACCACGCTCACACTGACCATTGTAGCGTCCATTGATAAAACGGGATGCGCGGGGCGCGTCAAAACCTCTCCTCGATTTCAAAACTTTTGTATGGCAAGTTTCAGCGGAAAACAGCACACTACTCTCCGTGCGAAAGACTGTGTTTCTCTCCTTGGGATCGAACGTTGGGGATCGCATGGCCAACATTAAGGCGGCGCTTGACCGCCTCCAGAAAGTTGGGGAGGTGGTTGACGTTTCCTCAATCTACGAAACCGAGCCGGTCGAACTTAGCGCCCAGCCATGGTTCCTGAATTGTGCTGTCAGGCTCGATACTGAGAAGATGCCGAAGCAACTGCTGGCGGCGATTCTCAAGATCGAACAGAGTATGGGACGGCGGCGGCAACGGAAAAAGGGTCCGCGAACTATTGACATAGATATCCTGCTGTTCGGGAGTTCCGTAATAGATGTTGAGGGGCTCACAGTTCCGCACCCTGCCATGCATGAGCGGCGATTTGTGCTGGAACCTCTGGCGGAGATTGCCCCCGAGGTGCGGCATCCCGTTATAGGTCGCACCGTGCGAGAGTTGTTGAACAACTTACCTGCGGGACAAAGCGTTCGGCGGTTGAGGGGGAAGGGGCTGCCGGATATTGAAAATCGCTAAAGCTTAAAAGATTTTCCTAAAAAATCCTTTTACCTTCCCGAAGAACCCGTGGTGCTGTTTTTCGGTTGTGATGACGGTAATTCTGGATGGTGGCAGCACGGTCCGCTCGGGCTGTGCTGAAGGGTCGGAGACGGTCTGCGATTCCTTTGGCTTGGCGACGGATTTCTTCGCCGGAGGCAAATCTGAAGCGCGAAAAATTAGAGGCGCCTCGACTTGGGCCTGCACGTCATTCGGCTTGGATACCGGCGGCGCGAGCGTCTCCGAACCCGGGTCCTGCCCCGGTGCGGGAATCCCGGATTCGGTTCCGCTTCCCGCCTCGGCCCTTTCCGGCTTGACCGGCGATCCAGCTTGCGCCAACTGCACCGAGGAAGGCAACTTGGAATTCGGTATTACCGGACCCGCGGCTTCCGACGCACGCATTATGGGTGCCGGGGCCGGACAGCCGCAGCTTCCGACCATGTTGTGATCGGCGAGGCTTATGCGTCCCGAATGGAACATTACCTGCTCGCCGGGTTTCACTTCGTAGGTTCCAGTACCCATCAGCTCCGAAACGATAACCGGACGCGCATTTCCCGGAAGGGCGCCGACACAAGTGTTTCCGCGGGAGTCCGCGCTGATCGCATATTGGAAAACTCCCGGGCCCGCGAGAAGAATCCGGAAATCCGGCGTCAGCACGGAGTTAATTGACGCGTCGAGATTGTAGTGGGTTTCGAGTGATCCAGTGCTCATTCCCAGCATCAGATCGTGACCGTTCGACGACGACGTTACCGACGCTGTGGTTCTCGGGCACAGATGTACTTCCCCATTCTTTCCCCAGCTGAGTACCGCCGTATCGCTTCCCGCCGTGATGGTTGAGCCAGGCTCGATTCGATTGCCGGCAAATATAACGGAACCAAATCCTCCCGCAGTGACCGGGACCAGGGCGGCCTGAGGTCCGGAGCTCAAACCCGGGAGTGACGGCGCTTCCGCCGAAGTTACCGGGCGTTGGACCGGAGGCTCGACTGGGGTAGGCGTGGCGGCCACAGGCTCTGCCGATTGAAGCCGGATTGTCAGCCGGTTGCCTGCGGCTTCCCACGTGTAGGCGAGCGGCTTTCGCAGGTCAATCACCATGTGAACCGCCTGATTCGCGCCTTTTTCCTCGTCGAGGTGGAGGATCCCGAGTTGATCCGTGTTAATGGGAACCTCTTTATGGCCAAGCGACATGCTGGTGTTGGGCAGATCTATCGTCAGCCTCGAAGGTGCGTCAATCTTGTGAATGGAAGGGACCACAGGACGGTCCGTCACGATTTCGAGCGCCGGATAATCCTTGGCAAGAATTACTCTGACACGCAAGACTACAGCGGGCCGTTCCGCCTGAACTTCCGCAGTTGACGGCGAAGAGGATGCCGGCGACGGTTGACTTGCTTGAGGGGTCGCCTGGGCCAGACTGGAAACCGCGCTCAGCGCTGACAGCGAAAGCACGGCGAATGACCAACGGAAGCGCTGCAAGAACGTCATTGCGGGATAGAGAACCTATAAAAGAAACAATAACATCAGGACGGTATAGAGAAAAGTGACCTAAGGAACCCTGCGGGAATGCAGCCTTCCTCGGAGAGCGAAAACGGGAACACCGGCTATTGCGATTCAGAGAGGAATTCGTACTCATCTATTACGGCGGCGACAGCTACCTTGTGGTCTGAATTGCCCTCATCCACGCGGACGACCTTTCCTTTGCAGTGCACGCGAATGCTCTCGGTCAGAGTGATTTCCGGAGGAAGCGTGAAGGTAAATTCTATGCCAGTCCCTACCGCAATGTTCGAGTCAAGATAAAAGCAAATACCCCGAGCGCTGACATCCCGGGTTTGGGAGGCTTTCAGGTCCGCCTCGTTCTCGGGGTAGGTCACGGAAACGGGGAGACGCAGCGGAAAGCGTCGAGTCGCCCGCTTCTCCGGAGTGCCGTCGGCAGTAGTCTTATCCGCCAAATCACTGTAAGCATGGGGTCTGAGCATCACGGTGTCAAGGCTGTTGTGCCAAAACTTCGCCCCAACGGGTAACTGTGGGAAGGTTACCGCGTTGGCGGCGCAACATCAGGGTCGGCCAAACTTCGATAGTGGGCGACGTCCGAAGAAACTTTGGGTTAAGCTGGAAAGATGGTCTTCGTCCTCGATAATTACGATTCGTTTACCTATAACCTGGTGCAATATCTGGGTGAACTCGGAGCGGAAGTCGTTGTCCGGCGAAATGATCAGGTCACGATCGGCGAGGTCGAAGCCTGGGGACCGCAGCGAATCGTAGTTTCCCCGGGACCATGTACTCCACAGGAAGCGGGCATCAGCATTGGACTTATCCGCCACTTTACCGGCAAAGTCCCGGTGCTGGGAGTGTGTTTGGGGCACCAGGCTCTGGGCGAGGCGTTTGGAGCGAAGGTCGTGCGCGCTCCGAACCTGATGCATGGCAAGACCAGCCAGGTGCAGCACGATGGCAGGACAATTTTCGAAGGCCTGCCGTCTCCAATGACCGCCACGCGGTATCACTCACTGATCGTTGAGGAAACAAGCCTGCCGCCGGAGCTTGAGATCAGCGCGTCCACGATTGAGCGCGACGGCTCGAGAACTATTATGGGATTGAGGCATCGCCAGTTTCCGGTTGAGGGCGTGCAATTTCATCCTGAGAGTGTGCTAACGGGTGAAGGTAAGAAGCTCATCGAGAACTTCCTGGGTATCTAATCCCAGACGCTCAAGCGTTCGCTTTGACCGTTGGCATTGCCGATCCCACCAGTTTCAGTCGCGGTTCTTTCTCAATGGCCGCGAGCAATTCCTTCATGATCCGGTCATCAATCTCGGCAGCGGTGCCGAGTTCTACTGGAAAGCGAATGTTCACCTCGATGCCTGCGGCGGTAAAATGCAGCCGGGTTCTCGGTTTTAATTCATTCGCGGATATGGAACTCAGTGTCACCTCCATTTGGCGACGTTGTTGTTCCATCTTCTCGTGAAATTCAGCGAAGGCAATGTTTACAGCGGCGGTGACTCGATCCCGGACAACGTGATACTCGCTCTCGGGAGCGAAGATCAGATCAATTTCGTGCCAGAGGAAATTCGTCCCCGGAATCTGCTTGAAGAGGGCCGCTGCAGGCTGGAAAACGATTGAGTTCGAGAATGCGACAACTCGCCCGGTTGGCTGCGAGTCAACCCCGCCGCTCCCGAGTTCCATGAGATGAAACCGCACCAGCCCAATATCCACCACTTCGCCGGTCACTCCCGAGACCTGGACCCGGTCGCCGACCCGTATGCCAAACTTCCCGATCAGGAAGAAATATCCGACCATCGAAACGATGACATTCTGAAGCGCTACAGCGACCCCGGCAGTGATCAGCCCGGCAAACGTAACAGCCGAACCGAGTTGAGTTGCAAAAGTAAACGCGACAATGAGCGCAATGACCACCCACAGCACGATTCTTCGAAGCAGGAGGAATTGGTAGCGCCGGCGAACATCGTGCACATATCGAAAGATGGTCCTGCGCCAAACTTCTCCCAATATGATGACGGTCAGGATCACGATCAGCAACACTGCCAGTCGCGCCAACAAATTTTTTAGCTCGGCTTTCGATTCCGACTTGATCGAATCCTGCCAATTGATCAGGCTCCGCTTATAAAGATCTAGGGCAATTCCCTGTTTGCTCAATGGAAGAATCGCGGCGGAGGTTGACCTGAAATCGGACGCGAGCTTGTCTAGTTGCTGCTTTTCCTGGGCGAGACCAGCCTGCGTACTCGTGTCCGCTGCCTCGGCTAACTGGTCTCCCGACTGAATCATCGCTTTGAGTCTTGTCAGCAATGGATCGCGGAGTTGCTTTGAGTCTTTCATCAGGGCATCGGTCGCCGCTGCATCCTGCTTCAGCACGTGATCTTTATGGGAAAGGTTGAACAAATCGGCGGCCAGTCCCCATATTCCAGATGGAGGCTCTCGGTTGGCGATCGGAGCCAGTTTTGAGGATTCCGTCGGATTCGCGGCCTGCCCTGAATTGGTCCCAGAAGCGCCGCTCACAGACGGGGGAACGGAGCGCGCCAATTCCTCAATTTGTGCTCGCAATCCACTCGCGCCCAGGCCGTTCGTGCTCGCTCCACTTGCAAAATCGGCCATGCTGCGGAGGGCGTCCCGGCGGGCGCTGAATAGCGAGACTTCGCTCTGCGTCTCTGCGATCAGGGTTTGGATACCCGCGCGCTTGCTGGAGGGAGCCGTTTCCAGCTTTCTTTGCAGTGGCGGGATCTCCGCCTGGGTCTGCTGAACCTCTTGATCCGCCTGCTCCGCCATCTGTACCAGAGATTGATATTGAGATGGCACGCCGCTTTGGGCTTGAGCGTCGCGCCGCGCTTTGGCCTTCGCATCGGCCTGTTGCCGCGCAAACTCGAAAGCAAGCTGAACGACCTGGTCCGCTACCCGGCGATTGTCCTGGAAAAATGTCAGGTCGGTTGGCTCCGCCACGAGTTGCTGTTCGGTTTCCGTCTGGTGATACCAGTTGATGGTGCTGCTGAGAAACTGAATAATTTGGGTAGACTCAATGGCTACCGGAGCAGAATTTGTGATAGCTGCGGGCGCGGCATTCTGGGACCACCCGCTGCTTAGACAAATTGCGAGCAGGCCGCCAACTGGAGCTATACGACGCCAGGCGAACACCTGGCGGCAGAGACTTCCGTTTGAATGGGGAATCCGTTTCTCGAAAAGCAACGTTGCGCCCAATATTACTTCCTGAAATTTGAGCTTCTAGTCTAAACCACACGTGAAGTACGCGCGCGAATCGAAAGTTCGCTCTGAGTTCTATGCGCCTTGATGTTGGGCACGCGCTTTTGTGTTGGCATGCCGTGAGATTGCCATATCCACGATTTCACCGATCAAATCGGTATAACTCCGTCCAGACTCTTTCGCGGCCATGGCAAATTCGTGGCTACTGGCGAGCCATGGATTCGGATTCGCCTCAATCACGTAAACTTCGCCCTGAGGCGAAAGCCGCATGTCTATGCGCCCATAGTCGCGCAACTTCACGGCGCGATAGGCTGCGAGAGCGGTTTCCTCCAGCCGGGAAACCGTTTTCTCATCAAGATTTTCCGCCACTTCCGATTTCGTCAGCTTGTGCGCTTGCGTGTTCTTTTCGAATTTCACATCGTACGTGGCAATTCGCGGAACGGCTTTGGGCATCCGGGAAAAATCAAGCTCGACGAGCGGCAGCACGCGCGCTCGCTCGTAACTCCCCAAAATTGCCGCGTAGATTTCTCTTCCTTCGATGTATTCCTCGATCAGCGCCGGAGAATCGAATTCTTCTTGAACATACTCGACCCGCTCCATCAATTCTTTAACACTGTGCACCACGGCATCGGCATTAATTCCGATGGATCCATCTTCCGACATCGGCTTCACAATCAGCGGAAATGAAATGTCGTGCGCGTGCTCAATCCTGCCCCGATACGAAGTGGCGAAATATGGCGTGCGTATTCCGTGGAATGCAAACATCTTCTTGGCGAGACCCTTGTCCTGCGCCAGGAAATGCGCATGCGGACCGCCGCCAGTGTACGGGATACCGAGCAAATCCAAATATGCAGCGACATTCGTCTCCTTGGTATCGTCGCCGGCGAAAGACTCCGTCAAATTAAAAATGAGATCTGCCCTACACTTGGTTAATGAATTCAGGGACTGAAGACTTCCGTCGAGTATGTGATAAGACGGCTCATGGCCAAGTCTGACCAAAGCCTCGGAGATCTCTTCCCGGTCTTCTTTTTCCTTCTTCCCTTTGATTTTCCTGGACGGCTCGTGTTTGCCACGCGTGGGCGGTACGACTGACGAGGCCGCAGCTTCCTCCCACACGTCGTAAAGAACCGCGATTTTTAGATGCTCGCTCATCATTTCAATTGCACTCTGAGTAGGACACAAGTCCAGCGGATCGAATCACGACTGCACAAACTTTCCACGGGTCATATAATTCATCGCCAATGCCGTGACGTAGACAGTAATATTCGTCAGGTGCTCGGACGCCTGGCTGCGATCAGCAAGCAATCTCAGTTCGGCAGCCTTCTCCTCGATCATGTCCATCAACTTCCTGATCAGAGGCCGCTGTGCGCCCGTCCAATAAGCGATTTTGTCCACAATGGACTTCCGGTGCTGATGAAGCAGATTCTGCGCCGGCATGGCCGTCTTTTTTCTCTTTGACGCGTTGAAAATGTCCCGCAAATCGGTATCCAGCGCCAGATCGCCGAGCGGGACATCCTCCGTTGACCGGCGGTAGAATTCAGCGACCGTTGACTCCATCTCGTTGACAGTGACGTCGGGAACGCCGCGGCGCCGAACCGGATCTATTCCGCTCAGTTCCCGCGCGATGCGGTCCATGTATCGCAGCTTAGTGAGCGCGCCCCAACCTTTGTAACGTTTGCGCCAGCCGGAGCCTGGCGTGAGCCACACCGCAAAGGTTTCCGCAAAATCTTCATCGGGATGTTTTTGCGCGTACCACCCCGCAAGATGCCGCACGTAATTTCTAGAAAATGGAACCGGCCGGTAGTTATCGCGATAAGGACGACGAAACGATCCGAACAACTGCTTCCACTGCGGCGTGCGGTGCAGGCGGTATGCGTAATTGAAGGCATGTCCAGCCTCATGCCGCAGAAACATCATGATCTCGCGTGCATCTTCAAGATCGTTTCTGTCTTTTTCCAGCAGTGAAAGATCTCGGCTGGCCAGATAAAACGGTATGCCAATGACCGGCTCGCCTGAGGGACATCCCCATTCGTCGGATAAGTAGCACGCCGGGCGGAACTTGGTAAGTCTCTTGCGCTCAAGCTCGCGGTAAAGCTGCTGAACGAAGCGGTGCAGTGCGGAGGATTCAATGTTGAGACCCAGGTCGCTGATCCGCTTGTCCAGAATTTCCTTTAGTTGGATTTCGCGCTGCTGATTCTTGTGGGACCGTGCTTCGGGCGCTGGAAGGCCTTGAATGCGGATTTCCTGCACTCGTATTGGTTCAGTGCTCATACCTTTATTGAGGTCCCGCATGAGTTCCCGCTGAAAGTAAGTTGGACTCTATGCGCGAAACATCCCGGGAGGCCGGACAAAGTCCGCCACAGGTACAACATTAGCAAGCGCGGTTGGCGCGGTCGAAGGTCACAACAGGTCAAGGACTTCGGTGCGGAACACCGGTTCAATGGCGGGATGCCTTGTCAGCTTTGGGGGAATTGTTCCCGGCGAAACATGCGGCCTAAAGCCCGCGCAACTTTTCCAATAACCACGGTAATGACCGCCAGGAACAAAATTACCAAAACCGCTGCCGAATAAGGATGAGCGGTTGCAAACCAGGTTAACCCAATCGCCAGAGCATCCTCTCCCAGACTCAAGGCCGTGTTTGAGAGCGGCTCCGGGGACGGAGTAACGACCCCGCGGAGCGCAGTCTTACTGCCGTGAGCGGCAAGCGCGATGGCTCCTCCCATCACGGCGGCGGCCAGTTGTTCCAGCGGAGAAAGTTGTGAAGTTGCACCGTACGCGAGAAGGGCTGCGACCGGTACACGCACAAAGGTATGAAGCGCGTTCCACATCAGATCGACGACTGGGATCTTGTCCACAAAAAATTCGATAACAAACAGCGCGACGCTGGCGCCGATCACCCACCAATTAGCGAGCTCGTGCAGCCCCTGCGGCAGCTCAACCAGATTGGCACGCGACAGCAGCCCAAGGGTGGCAACGGTCGCGTACACATTAAGTCCGGCGGCGAAGCTGACCGCAACGAGCAATGCGGCAATTTCGTTCGGCGGCAATTTGAAGGCGTGAAGCATCAGGAGGGATGGTAACGCGTCGGCGAGCATTTTTGTTTCAAAACGACAGCCGCCTCGCATGTCTACGCAACAACAGTTCGCGTATTATGGCCGCTCGGAGGTCATTCTATGTTGTCCATTCGTCCAGCTACGGTTGAAGATACTGCGCTGCTGAGGACTTTCATCCGTGAGCTCGCGGATTATGAGCACGGGTTGGAGTTTGTCTTGGTTACGGAAAACGATTTGGCGCGCGATGGTTTTGGGCCTCAGTCAAGGTTTCGTGCGGTGATCGCCGAATGGGATGGGCAGCCGGCAGGCTATGCGCTGTTTTTCGAGGTCTATTCCACGTGGCAAGGCCGTCCGGCCATGTTCCTTGAGGATTTATTCGTGCGTGAACGATTCCGAGGCAAAAAGATCGGCAAGGCATTGCTCGCACACGTCGCTGCGGTGGCCCGCAAGGAAAATTGCTATGGAATCCGGTGGGAGGTCCTCGACTGGAATCAGCTTGCGATAGATTTCTACAGCGGTATTGGCGCAGAATTCAGAAACGAATGGCGCTCGATGTCGCTCACCAGGAAGCCATTAGAGCGCCTTTCGAAAGAGGCTGCCTAGTCCCGCTCCACTAACTGCGGCGAAGGAAAGCGGCCTGAGCCGGCTAAGGTTACGGCCACCGCTTGGCGGTGTCTTCCCACCCGGCGGCGCGCGCCGGTTGGGCCGGGCCGGCGTTAACGGCAGCGGGCTGGGGTATCCGAATCGGAGTTTGCGACGGAGCCGGGGTGGCCAGCGTCGGCTTGCCGGCGTCCATCCCAGCGTCCTTCTCGTCGGACAACAAAGGAGCCGCAACCCTCAACGCTTCCACTTCTTTTTCCAGCCTCGATAGTTCCAGTTCCTTCTGTCTCAAGACTTCGTAAACATTCTTCATAACTGGGCACCTTTGTGAGAAATATTTTGCGACACCTGCGTTTATTCGCACTCTAGGCACCGCGCGCATTTTTGTCAAGAAGGAAGCGAGCTAAGTAGCGAATCAATCCATGGAACCATCTCTGATTCTTGTCATTTCGCAGCCGGCACTATCGGCGAGGAATCTGCTTCGGAGCGGGGGAATAACGAGTCCTCGATGGAACAAATTAATGAAACTACGCCAATTCAAGATGCGCCAGACGAGGGCAACAGTTTGATTTAAAATTCCATTATGGGCGATTTTGGCAAGATATTAGTATTCGTGGGCGGGGTTTTGCTGGTTGTTGGGATCGCATTCATCTTTCTTGGACGCGCCGGCGTTCCGCTTGGGCGCCTCCCCGGAGATTTTGTCCATCGCGGGAAGAACACAACGTTTTATTTTCCTCTCACCACCTCAATTCTCGTCAGCGTAGCGCTTTCGATCCTGCTTTACGTGGCCGGAAGGCTTCGGCGTTAGACTCCGCGAACCCGCGCCACGCTAGTCCCGTTGAAAACGGTAATTTCCCTTTCGCTCCGTTGCAATCGCTTCCGCCACGCTTAAGAAAGCGCGTGCGGCGTGTGAAAGGCTGGCGGACTTCCGGTAAATTATCCTCAATTTGCGATGCAGGCGCAATTCCTTCACCGGAATCCGCACCAGTTCGCCTCGCGCAAGTTCGTTTTCCACGCTGATTTCGGGCAGTAATGCGACGCCGTTCCCCATGGCAACAAACGTCTTGATCGCCTGTAGGGTTGGCAGCTCAATGTCCATGTGCAGAGGCGTCTTGTGCTGCTTGAAAGCCTGGATCACCTTTTCGCGATAAGGCGAGGGCACGATGTGAGCCACAAACGACTCCGTGCCAAGTTGCCGGATGCTGACCTGCGCTTCCTTCGCCAGAGGATGCTGCGGTGGAACCACAAATATAAGTTCATCCAGGTAAACGACCGTCGAACGCAGGTGCGGATCCTGCGGATCGTATGTCAACACGCCGAGTTCGCAATTGTGCCCTAAAACATCATCCGGAATGTGGCTGCCAAGCGAGCGCTGGACCATCACTTTTATCATGGGATGCAGGCGCAGAAATTCGGCCAGGACCGGGAGAAGGTAGAGCGCCGTAAATTCATTGGCTGCGATTGCCAGCTTGCCCTTTTGGAGTTCGCGCAACTCGACCAGCGCTTCCTCTGCGCTCTCCCGCAGATTCAGCAGTCTCTCCGCATAATCGAGAAGCACCTTGCCGGCATCGGTAAGCAGTCCTCCGCGCGAAGAACGATCCAGCAGCGGCTCTCCCACATCCTGTTCCAGCTTCTGGATGGATTGGCTGATCGCGGATTGAGTGCGATGCAATTTTTCGGCAGCCCGAGAAAAGCGGCCTTCGCGTGCGACGGCAAGAAATACTTCAAGCTGTGCAAGATCCATGGCTGGCAATCTTATGGGCGCAAACAGTGACCCCCAAGGCCCGCACCATACTATCGTTTGTGGGCCGCATGGCCAACAACCTCAGTCATGTCAGGGTATCCAGTGTCCGCTGTACCATATCCATATGCTCTCCTCTTGTGATCCGGTTCCTGGGAGCGACACATGAAGAAATGGAAGATTGACCGCATAATCAGCGTGGCTACTCTTGTAACCTCAGCATTGGCGCTGTTTCTTGTGCTCAAGAAGCCTCAACCGGTAGCGCCGCCGCAGCCGCCTGCCGTCGCCGCGGCCAACGCCCAGTCATTTCAGACCAAGGTTGAACAACTTGAGCAGCCAAAGGACCCCGGACAGCCTCCTGCCCAGGTGCGGCTCAATTCCGACGAGGTCAGCGCCGCCCTGATGCAAGCCGCGTCCACAATTCCGATGTCCTCGTTGCAGGCGGCAACCGGAACCGGCCTGCCCATCACCGTACCTTCGTCTGCCGACGCTGCGATTGCCCCCGGCGAGCCTGAAGTCAAGGATTACCAGGTCAATTTCGATGGAGACATTGCCCGCGGCCAGTTTGTGACAAAGATCGGCGGCAAGGACGTTTATGTAACTCTTGCCGGACACCTGGGATCCAAAGACGGCTATGCGACTTTTGATCCCACCGAATTCAAAGTTGGCGACCTGAACGTGCCGATTTCCCTGGTGAACGATTCCTTGCAAAAGAAACTCAACGAGCAAAAAGACCGTTTGAAGCTCCCCGATAATGTGGGCGACATGAAAGTGGAAAACGGCCAGTTGGTGATGACTCAGAAGTAGGGCGGCTCCCAGTCTCGCGTGGGCTTAGTTCGTGTGGGGCGGACACTCCTGTCCGCCGGTCTTGCCTTCCATGGGTTTCATAGAATCGGAAGTTTCCCGAACGGGATTCCGTCACGCGGACAAGAGTGTCCGCGCCACACAGGACCGGCGTCCGCGAGGCTGCACTCTTGTAGTATCAGAATATGCTTCGAGCTGGAATCGTAGTTTCTTACCTATGCTTTGGCCTGCTTACCGGGCGTGCCATCTGCCAACAATCCCCGATGCCGCCCTCCAAACATTCTCCGGCTCCGCAAGTAGCGTTAGACGCTGGTTCGATTCTCAACGGAACATACCGCAATAATTATTTTCAATTTTCATACCAGTTGCCATTCGGATGGGTGGATCGCACCTCAGACATGCGAGCAGATGTCGAAACCGGCAAATCGAGGGTCTTGCTGGCAATTTTTGAAAGGCCTCCTGCCGCTAGCGGCAATACAATCAATTCCGCTGTCATCATTGCTGCCGAGAGCTTGAGTTCCTATCCCGGACTCAAGAATGCCGCGGATTATTTTGGGCCGCTGGCAGAACTCACCGAATCCAAGGGATTCAAAAGTGTAAATGACCCGTATGAGTTTCCGGTGGACGGCAAACGCATCGTTCGCCAGGACTTCACCAAACCCGTTGGCAACTTGGCCATGCACCAGAGTTCGCTGGTCATGATTTCGAAACACTACATATTGTCATTTACCTTCATAGCCGGCAGCGATGATGATGTGACGGAACTGGTGGAAGGATTAAAGTTCGGGCGGTGAAAAAGAAGTAATGCATGCGGCGCGGACACTCCTGTCCGCGGCCATCGCGATTTTGGTTTTTGCTCTTTACCCTTTCTGAGGGCGGTCGAAGGTGTCCGAGCTACTCACAATCCCTAATCCAGCGATTCTGGGTGCAGCGCGATGTTCTTTTCCCCGGCGGCTTTTTTCTCGCGGTACTTTTTCAGCCACGCTTCCCAGCTCTTACCGGCTGCGGGATCACGATCGCTGAACGCCAGTGCGCCGATATCCGCATATGAGATCGAAAGCTTCTGGTTGCTGGACTTCTCGAAAATACGGACGAAAGAATCCGCCAGCGTCAGGCCGCTGCGGCGATCAAATAGGTAGCCTTCAATCTTCACGCCGTCTTTTCGTGTGATGGTAATGTCGCCACGAAAGTCGAACGCTTTTTCGAGAGCATGACGGATCTCAGTTTCGCACGCAAGAGATGGAATCCAGCCTTCAAGTCTTTCGCGCGAATGTCCTGGCGCGATTTCGAGATTATCGGGATTCGCTGAGGTTGATTGTATATTTTGATCTCTCGGAGGCTGCGGAAAATGGGGAACGCGGTCAGCTTTCATGCGCGAGTGTCCTGCAAGGTATCGCTGGGCGCTTCGATCTGCACCAGCGTCGGCGAGAGCTTTCCAGTTTCCGCAAATTCATCCAACAGGCGGAACGCCCCTTCATCGGGGTAGCGGTTGAATAGCGTTGCCTTCACGGTCGCGATAAAACCGCCTAGCGAGCCGAATTGATCGTTGACCGCAGACGCTTCGTATCCGCTGTGCACCATGCAATTCGCGCATTTGGGATTTCCCGACTCGGTGCCGTAATTCGCCCAGTCAGTTTCATCGAGAAGTTGCTGGAATGTGTCGGCGTATCCGTCTTGCAGCAGATAACATGGCTTTTGCCAGCCGAAAATATTGTAGGTCGGCATTCCCCAGGGAGTGCAAGCATACTGCCGCTTCCCCATCAGGAATTCCTGAAACAGAGGCGAGAGATTGAATTTCCAGCTCGTTTTGCGATTGGAAAGAATTGCGCGAAACAATCTGCGCGTTCGTGCTCGCCCCAAAAAATGCTGCTGATCGGGAGCTTTGTCGTAGGAGTACCCCGGCGAGAGCATCATTCCTTCGACGCCGAGGTCCATCATTTCATCGAAGAAAGCCCGAACGCTGTTGGGATCGGCCCCGTCAAACAGAGTTGTGTTCGTGGTCACGCGAAATCCGCGCTTCAGGGCCTCGCGAATGCCGTCAATGGCAATCTCGTATCCACCCTCGCGGCACACCGAAAAGTCATGATGCTCGCGTTGTCCGTCCATATGAACGCTGAAGGTGAGATATTTGCTTGGCTTAAAGAGATGAATCTTTTCTTTGAGCAGCAACGCGTTGGTGCATAGATAAATATATTTCTTGCGCGCCACCAGCCCTTCGACAATTTTGCCGATCTCAGGATGCATTAAGGGCTCGCCGCCTGGAATCGAGACCATCGGGGCACCGCACTCATCCACCGCGCGAAAGCATTCTTCAGGCGTAAGGTCGCGCTTCAGGATGTGCGCCGGGTACTGAATTTTGCCGCATCCCGCGCATGCCAGGTTGCAGCGAAACAGCGGTTCGAGCATCAGCACCAGCGGATATTGCTTGCGCCCGACGAGTTTCTGCCCGAGCACATACGTCACAACCGTCCACATTTGTGAAACCGGCACACCCATATTTCGGACTCTCTCCTGAATACTCCTATGTTATCAGGCTTGACTGCAATTGGATGGTTCGGAAACGTGTTCCGGCACCCCAGCCGACGGCTCTGGCAGATTCCCACGCCTTGCAAACGCGGGGGTTACGGAGACGACACTTCGAGTCGAAAAATCCCCCTTTCCGTGCTATAATTACGGAAAGTCAACATCGCTATAAGTGCCAATAATTTCAGTAGGTTGAGAGAATATTCTGCAGTCCGGTAGTAGCGCTTTCACACACTTCAAAACTGGAACTTTTCGTGCGGAGTTGAATGGCCACTAAAGAGATCACCACACCTGTATCAGCAGAACCAAAAGGCAAAAACGGACGGCCCTCCACGGACGGGAACGGCAATGCCGATTACAACGCCGACTCAATAAAAGTCCTCGGCGGGATGGAAGCCGTTCGCAAGCGGCCCGCCATGTATATCGGTTCCACCGGCGAGATGGGGCTGCATCATCTCGTTTATGAAGTAGTGGATAACTCCGTGGATGAAGCCCTTGCCGGCTACGCCGACAAAGTTGAAGTCACAATCCATATTGATAGTTCGATCACCGTCGTGGACAACGGTCGCGGTATTCCCGTGGACTCAATGGACATTGACGGGGAGAAGGTTCCGGCAGCGCAGGTGGTGATGACCAAACTGCACGCCGGAGGCAAGTTTGATAATTCCTCCTACAAAGTTTCCGGGGGATTGCATGGCGTCGGCGTCTCTTGCGTGAATGCGTTGAGCGAGGATTTGGAGCTTGAAATCTGGCGCGATGGATTTACCTGGGAGCAGACCTACTCAAAAGGAGAGCCGACTTCAAAGCTGAAGAAAACTGGCGCGGTGAAAGCGAAGACCGGAACGAAGGTTCACTTCCTTCCCGACAAGAGTATTTTCACTGTCAGCGAATACAACTACGACACGCTGGCCCAAAGGCTGCGCGAACTCGCATTCCTGAACAAGGGCCTGCTGATCACGCTCACCGACGAGCGCACCACTGACGCCAAGACGGGAGAGCCAAAGGTTTCCGAATTCAAATACAACGGCGGCATTGCGGAATTTATCAAGCACCTCAATCGAGGCAAGCAGGTTCTGCATGACAAGCCGATTTACATGGAAGCCGAACGCGACGGCGTAGTGATGGAAATTGGTCTGCAATATAACGACGCCTATTCCGAAACCGTGTTCAGCTTCGCCAATAACATCAATACGGTTGACGGCGGTTCGCACCTTTCCGGTTTCCGCACATCGCTTACCCGCACCATCAACTATGCCGGACAGCAGATGGGGCTTTTCAAAGATGTAAAAGAAAACCTCACCGGCGACGACGTTCGTGAAGGCCTGGTCGCCGTGATCAGCGTGAAGCTGTCGCAGCCGCAGTTCGAAGGTCAGACCAAAGGTAAGTTGAACTCCGATATCGCCGGCATTGTGCAGGCGTTCGTGAATGAGCGGCTCGGAGCCTACCTCGAACAGAATCCGACGGTTGGGCGAAAGATCATCAACAAGGCAATCGAAGCCGCACGCGCCCGCGAAGCCGCGAGGAAGGCGCGCGATCTAACCCGCCGAAAAGGCGCTCTTGATGGTGGTGGGCTGCCCGGCAAACTAGCAGATTGTTCTGAACGGCAGCCAGAGCGCTGCGAACTGTTCCTGGTGGAGGGTGAATCGGCAGGCGGTACGGCGAAGCAGGGCCGCGACCGGCGCTTTCAGGCGATCCTTCCGCTGAAGGGAAAAATTCTTAACGTTGAGAAGGCCCGCTACGACAAAATGCTCGGCCATGAAGAAATCCGAGCCATGATCACCGCGCTTGGCACCGGCATTTCGAAGGAGGATTTCGATCCTTCGAAATTGCGCTACGGAAAAATTATTCTAATGACCGACGCCGATGTGGATGGAAGCCACATCCGCACACTCCTGCTTACTTTCTTCTTCCGCCACATGCAGGAGCTGATCAAGCGCAACAATGTCTACATCGCCCAGCCGCCGCTCTACTCGATCAAGAAAGGCAAGAGCCAGCAATACATCAAAGACGATCGCGAGTTCGTAAAGGTCATGGTTAAGCGCGCTTCCGATGGCTTGATTGTCCGCTATGGCGAAGGCGCGGCGAAGTTGGAAGGAACCGCTCTCGCGCGCTTTATCACGGTGCTCAATGAATATCTGACGTTCTTCGACAAAGTCGGAAAACGCTTGCGTGACGAGCATGTCACCGAACTTCTGCCCAAGCTCGATTTGGCCAAGCGCGCAGACTTTGAGGGCGAGAAGGGCACTCCGCCCAGGAAAATCGAAAAGCTGGAGAAAGAACTAAAGAAGCTTCAAAAATCGCGAGCCTTCAAAGAAGTCGAAAGCAGCTTCGACGAAGAGCACAACCTGTGGGAAGTGCGATACGTCAATTCGCAGGGCGCGGAACACTTGATCAACTGGGAACTGGCTTCCACGGCGGAATACCGCCAGTTGCTTTCGAAATTCAAACAGATCGAGCCCTATATGGATCCTCCATTCATGGTTGAAACTATCGCCCGGGGCTCCGCGAAGGAAGCGGGAGCTGACGAAGAGGTGATGGAGACTGATTCGGAAAAGAAACCAGCCGCAGAGCCCGCTCCTAAGGTGGCGGCGAAAAAGAAGGCGGAGCCGCAAATTGTCGAAAAGCAAACTGCACGCGAATTGTTCGAATATGTTCTCGCGGAGGGCCGGAAAGATTTCTCTGTGCAGCGCTACAAGGGTCTGGGCGAAATGACGGCGCCACAGCTTTGGGAGACCACGATGGACCCTGAGCGGCGCACTTTGCTTTCAGTCAAGCTCGAAGACATCGCCGAGTGCGAAACCATCTTCACCACGCTTATGGGTGAAGACGTGGAGGCGCGTCGCAAGTTCATCGAAGAAAACGCGTTGGACGTGAAGAACCTGGATATCTAGCGTTGCGGTTTTCTGAATGAGCCGTGCCGGGGCTGCCCCCGCCCGCTATCTCGCCGCAATTTCGTGAATCGAACTCAAAGCCGCCTCCAACGGAATCGCAACATGCACGATTTCTTCGGGTTCCTTCACATCTACCACGATGGAGCCTGCCTTCTTCGCGATCTTCACATGCTCTCTGGGATCAGTGACCTCGACCAGCACTCCGTCAGGAGAGCTCTCCAGCACAGGAAGTGCGGCGTCAATGGCAGGCAGGTAGGGCCGCAACTCGCGAGAAGCCTGGGCAAGATTGTGGTTGGGAACGACCTTCAGCGCCATTGGTACCAGGGCAGCGGGAGCGACAAACGAGATGTTTGTGCCATGGTGAGCGCCAGTGCGACAGCCCAGGGAATCCTCACGTCGACGTTCTCTTTACTATTCTTCCCTTTCTTATCCACAACGTGGACCACCAACTGCTCGTGCTCCTTGGCAACGCGAACGTCGCTATCAACCTCCTGGACAGTCACAAATTCACCTTCGGGGGCAGACTTCAGCGCATCGAGGATTTCTTTCAAATTGACACTATCGTTGTCGCGGTTGAAGCCCCGAAACTCGACTTTGCCGTTGTGGAGCTTTCCGTGGTTGATCGCCGGGATTATCTTCTCCGCCAGGCTAAGCGGGAGATTAATGCGAACTAGTTCGTGGGAATCGATCCCGTTGACCCTTACATGCAAGTAACGTTGCGGCGAAGCAACAGCCAGCAGAGCAGTTGTTGCGAGAAGCACAGCCACCATGAGAAGAGATCTTTTCACTGTTTTCATGAGAGGAATCCTTTCGGCGTCTTGTGGAAACAGGGGCGCCTGCCAGCCAGAAGGTACGAATCGAACTCCCAGAAAGTTCCGCACTCTTGCAAAATGGCCTGGGGCGGGCCGACAATGGCGCGGAGGTCGGACATGAATGGCCAGTTAGATCGCGAGCTCAAATCCACGCCGGCCTTCACCAGAATTGCGCCCTGGCTTGCTCTGCTTACACTTTCCATCCTGATCAACTACATTGATCGCGGCAATCTGTCCCTCGCAGCGCCGTTACTCAAGGATGAGTTGCACCTTTCCCCCTGGCAACTTGGAATTCTGTTCTCTGCATTCTTCTGGACCTACACGGCCCTGCAATTTGCCATGGGCTGGCTCGTGGACCGGTTTGAAGTCAATGTCGTATTCGCCGCAGGCTTTCTCATCTGGTCGCTCGCGACCGCGACCACGGGTCTGGTTCGCGGATTCACTTTGCTCCTCGTGATGCGCCTGATTCTTGGCATCGGAGAATCGGTTGCATTTCCCTCCGCCTCGAAGATCCTTGCCCTCCACGTCCCGGAACAATTTCGCGGGCTCGCTAATGGCATCCTCATCTCCGGAATCAAATTAGGCCCGGCCGTCGGCACCTTCGGGGCGGGATTGTTAATCGCACGTTATGGATGGCGGCCAGTCTTCATCGCCGTCGGACTGGCAAGCCTTCTCTGGCTGCCCGCATGGAACAAGTGGATGCCTCGCGGCGCCGGATTAGCGGAATTCAGTTCCGACGCTATCCCCACCGTTGCCCGCATCCTGCGCCACCGTTCATTCTCCGGAGCTTGTGCCGGACATTTCTGCGCCAACTATCTGCTTTACTTCATGCTCACGTGGCTTCCCTACTATCTTGTGCACGAACGCCATCTTTCCCTCAGCTCAATGTCGAAAATAGCGGCCCTGTATTTCGTAATTGACGCTGCGTCAGCTATTTCGACCGGCTGGCTTTCGGACTTCTTTATCAGCCGGGGCCACAGCACAACTCTGGTCCGTAAAGCCGCCATGGGCATGGGACACACCATTGCGGCCCTAGCTCTCACCGGCTGCGCGCTGGCCGGTCCCCATAATTACCTGGCGTGGCTTTTGGCGGTCGGCGTGGGTTCCGGAATGGCGGGATCGGGACTCTATGTTTTCTGCCAGATCATTGCCGGTCCCAAAGCGGCGGGTCGCTGGACCGGCTTTCAGAATGGATTCGCAAATTGCGCCGGCATCGTCGCACCCGCGCTCACGGGATACATCGTGAACCGCTTCGATAGCTTCCAACCGGCGCTTGCCATAACCGCGGCGGTGTCATTGGCTGGCGGCTTCGCCTGGGTCTTCTGGATTAGTCGCGTGGCGCAGGTGGAGTGGAGTCCGGGCGGTGCTGTGCCCCAGTGTGGCGTCGGCGCCCTTGCCCGCGAAATCTAACCTTTCAGAATCAGAATAGGTGCAAGCAGGCGGGATGACAATGGCGCCTCCAGTTTGCTGAATCCCGCGCCATTCCTATAGAATCTAAAGACTTAATCGAAAGGTCGGAGAGCATGAAAGCAGCCATTCATCCCGCTTATAACGAAATTCGAGTGATGTGCGCCTGTGGAAACAGCTTTAAGACGCGCTCGACACATAAGGGCGACATTCACGTGGAAATCTGCGCGAGTTGTCATCCGTTCTTTACCGGCAAGCAAAAGCTTCTGGACACCGCAGGCCGTGTGGAGCGCTTCCGCCGCAAATATGCCAAGGCTGAGCCGCCGAAACCCGCGACAGCGAAGAAATAAGGCCAGTTTTGGATTACGCGAGCCTCCTTTCGGGGAGGCTTTATTTTTTAACGAAGGCTAGAATAGCTTGTGCGAAAGTATTGGGAAAATCCGGCTAGCGCGGGCGAGGGACCCATTCGACTCCGCTCAGGGCAGCTCCACGGCACACGAGCCACCGTTCCAAACAGTCTCACGATCGACAAGATCGTGATTTCTCCCGCAACCGTGCTTGCTCCCATGGCCGGGGTCACAGACACCGTCTTCCGCCGCTTCATTCGCAACCTTGGTGGGTGCGGCCTGATCATGACCGAGTTCACCTCGGCTGACGGTGTGCTTCGAGCTAAAGACAAGAAAGCAAAACGCTATCTGCATTTTTACGAGGACGAGCATCCGATTTCCGCGCAGCTTTTTGGCAGCAATCCGCAAGTGATGGCTGACGCCGCGCGCATGGTTGAAGACCTCGGATTCGATCTGGTGGATCTGAATCTGGGATGTCCGGCAAAAAAAGTTGTGAAGTGCAATGGCGGCTCCGGCTTGCTGCGGGACTTGCCCGCGATCCGCGAGATTTTCGAGGCGACTCGCGCAGCGGTAAAGATTCCGTTTACGGTCAAATTTCGCGCTGGATGGAACGACGAAAATATCATTTGCGTCGAACTTGCCAAGATGGCTGAGGGCTGCGGACTAAACGCCGTAGCGCTCCACGCCCGCACCCGCGAGCAGGGCTACACCGGCGCCGCGCGCTGGGAGTGGATTGCTGAAATTAAGCAGTCCGTCAAGATTCCGGTGATTGGCAATGGAGATATTCGAACTCCGCAGGATGCCTGCGCCATGATTGAACAAACCGGCTGCGACGCCGTAATGATTGGGCGTACCGCGCCTTCGAATCCTTGGATTTTCCGCCAGATCGCACAATACACCGAGAACGGAAGATTTGAAGACCCATCCGAATCAGACCGTTACCAGATGATTCGGACTTATTTCAGCATGTTGATCGAAGAAGAGTTGCCGGATGCGCAGGGCAAAATGAAGCAGTTTGCATCGTGGTTTACGCATGGCGTTCCCGGCGGCGCGGGACTGCGCAAGGCGATTTACGAGTCGAAGAGCGCGCCGGAAATTCTGCTTCGGGTGGAAGAGTTCTTTTCGCCCCTATGCCAACTCGCGTAATTAGACGGGTAGCCGCTTCGCTTGGCGATTCCGGGTGGCACGCAGTGGCCCGGTTCCGGTAGGCGGTTTTCGTATCCCCCCGAGCAATTCTCTGAGAATCACCGCATTGTTATGCTGCTCGTCATTGGACGCAAACAATAGAGTCAGCCGCTTCCGTTCAGATACCAGCCGATAGAGCTCGCTCAGCGCCGCAACCGAGTCCGGCCGATTGAGTTCCTTGAAATACTGCCTGCGGAAAATCATCCAGGACTCTGGATGCGCGTGAAACCACTTCCTCAATTCGTTCGAGGGGGCAAGGTCTTTCAACCATGCGTACAGGGCACTTTTCTCCTTGCTTACCCCACGAGGCCACAGGCGGTCCACCAGCACGCGGGTTCCATCAGCCCGGATGGGCTCTTCATAAATTCGTTTGGTTTGGATCAGCGCAGTCACGATCATGCTTTCGAATTATTGTACGTCGCAGGCCGACAGAGAAATGGCACATTGGTATCATCTTCATGTACTGATGGGATACCTCATCTCGCTTCCTCGACTGGCGGCACGATGGTTCTCACGTAGGCCGTTTCTTGCCCTCTGCCTGGGAGGCTTGTTGCTTCTGAATCTCGCCGGATGCGAGACGGAGCGCAGAAAGAGCGATGCGGAACTGGGATTGAATCCTCAGCAGGTCGCCGGACGCCGCGTCTATGACAATTATTGCGACCGCTGCCACGACGCCTATTCGTCGAGAGGCAGACGCGGTCCGAGCTTGCAGCATATGTTCAAAAAGCAATATTTGGAAGACAGCGGATTACCCGCGAACGACGATCGCGTTACTGACATTATTTTGATGGGGCGAGACAAGATGCCAGGCTTTGGGCAAGCGTTGAATCAGCAGCAAGTAAATGACCTGCTGGCGTATTTGCACACGCTGTAGAGACGTAGCTAGCTACGTCTTCATCACCCGCAGAAGACTTCAGACGCAGCGAGCTGCGTCTCTACCATATTAGGTTTTTAATACTTCGGCATCTTTGGATCAATGCGGTCCGCCCAGGCCAGAATTCCTCCCGTCAAATTGTGCACTTTGCGGAATCCTGCCTGACGCAGGAAATCAACCGCCTTCGCGCTGCGGGCGCCTGAGCGACAGTGCGCCACAATCTCGCGGCTGGTATCGAGTTCGTTCACGCGCTTGGGAAGATCGCCGAGTGGAATGAGATGTCCGCCGATGTTGCAAATCTGATATTCGTGTGGCTCGCGAACGTCGAGCACAAAAATGTCTTCGCCTGCGTCAAGTCTGCGCTTCAGTTCTTCGACCTGTATATCGGAACTGGTTGGCTGCACGACTTGTTCCTCGCCGCGTATTCCGCAGAACTCTTCATAGTCAATCAATTTCCTAATCGTTGGATTCTTTCCGCAGGCTGGGCATTCAGGGCTCGTGCGCAACTTCAGTTCGCGGAATTTCATGCCCAGCGCATCAATCAGCAGCAAGCGTCCAATCAGCGGATCGCCCTTCCCAAGAATCAGCTTGATGACTTCGGTCGCCTGAATCACTCCGACCAATCCGGGAAGAATGCCCAGCACTCCGCCTTCGGCGCAGGATGGGACCAATCCCGGCGGTGGTGGCTCGGGATAAAGGCAGCGATAGCACGGGCCCTCCTTGGTGGCGAATACGCTCGCCTGACCTTCAAAGCGGAAGATTGATCCATAAACGTTGGGCTTGCCGGTAATCACGCAGGCATCGTTGACCAGATATCGGGTCGGAAAATTGTCGGTGCCGTCGGCGATGATGTCGAATTCGCGAAAGAGTTCGAGAGCGTTGGAACTGTCAAGGCGCTCTTCAAATTTCCGAACATTGATGAATGGATTAATAGCGTGAAGCTTATCGGCGGCGGAGTCGAGCTTCTTGCGGCCTACGTCAGCGGTGGTATGAATGATCTGGCGCTGCAAGTTGGTGTAGTCCACCACGTCGAAGTCCACGATGCCGAGGGTGCCGATGCCGGCAGCGCCCAGGTAAAGAGCTAGGGGCGAACCCAAGCCTCCCGCGCCGATGCAAAGGACTTTTGCCGCTTTCAGCTTCAACTGCCCTTCCATGCCGACTTCAGGCATGATCAGGTGTCGCGAATAGCGCAGGATCTCGTCATTCGAGAGCGTGACGGCTTCGGGTTTGATTTCGGTTGTGGTGGTCATGGAACCTCTTTTTTAATTGCTTGATTAAAGAATTTACGGATTGACGAATTCAAATTCGCCTAGCGACTTGAAGGACAACAACAGCGGAATGTAATCGAGCTTTTCAATTCGAAAATCCTGAAATTCGACAATTCGTCAATACTCCCGCTGCCCCCGGCGATAGAGGGCACGATAGAAATGCTATCACCGTCTTTCACCGCAGTCGCTTCTTTCTGAAGGTAGCGGACATCCTCATCGTTCAGGTAAACATTCACGAAGGCGCGAAGCTTGCCGTCGTCGGTATATAGATGCCGGCGAAGATCAGGATGCTTCGCAACCAGATCGGACAGAACATCGCCAACAGTCGAACCGCTGACGCTGACGTCTGCTTGTTTGCCAACGTATTGGCGAAGTGGTGTGGGTATGTGAATCTTGGGCATAGGGATACATGATGCCACAAAAGAGGCGAAGATTCAGATGGGGATTGCCAGCGGAGCTTTGCTCCGCGGACAGCCGAGGCGGCTGTCCCCACATGGCTTGTGGTGGTTCAAACTTTCGCGGGCGAGGGCCCCATTCGACTTCGCTCAGGGCAGGTCCGCGCCACACTACCCAACCTGTACTTTTTCATCTACCAGCTTTTTATCGTTTTCGTCGCTGCCGGTTAGCTCGAATGCGTTGGTCTGGACGGCTTTGCC
Source organism: Terriglobales bacterium (assembly GCA_050746185.1). GTDB lineage: Bacteria > Acidobacteriota > Terriglobia > Terriglobales > Acidobacteriaceae > PALSA-188. Next base: position 25,933 of record JBOGLA010000001.1, read on the forward strand.
TTTCTCTACACTCGTAATTACGTAAGAGCAACCGAACCAGTGCGCTTCGGCCAAGTCCGTTGAAGACCACCTTGCCGGATGATCGGGATGGGAATGGTAGAAGCCGATGATGTCTTCTCCGCGCTGGCGGCCTTCGCGCTGAATACGTACCAATTCTTTTGGGTCAATATTGTAGCGGTTCTGCGGAGAGTCGGTACGGGTGTTGCCGCAGCGAGCGACTGAGGTAACGGTGCGAACGTCATCGTCCATGCCGCCGAGGAGCACTCCGCAACATTCATGGGGGTACGTTTCTTCGCCGTGCCCGCGCAGAGAATCGTAGTGGGATTGGGACAGTTTTAGCATAGGATCGTTTTCGCCGTGTCCTGCTTCGATGGAGCGACGGGCGTCCTCGCCCGTCGGCCCGCGCGACGCTCCTCTCAGTTTTTTCGAAAGACCTCATCGCAAGACGGGCGAGGACGCCCGTCGCTCCATCGCAGTTCAGGTTGATGCTTCACCCTTCTTCCCAGAATCTTTCACTTAAATATTTATCGCCGGAATCGGGCAGGATCGCTACAAAGACTGCCTGCTCTTGCGAAGCCAATCTCTGCGCCACCTGCAAACATCCCACGATCGCGGATGCCGCCGAAATGCCCACCAGCAAGCCTTCTTCGCGAGCTAGTCGTATCGCCATAGCATAGGAATCTTCGGTAGAAATGCCGAGGTCTTCGTCGGCCAGCGACGGATCGTAAATTTTCGGAACAATTGCACTGGCCATGTGCTTGGCGCCTTCTATTCCATGAAAGGGCGAATCCGGCTGCAACGAAATGCAGCGAATCCGGGGATTCAATTCTTTCAATCGCCGCGACGTGCCCACGAAAGTTCCGCTGGTGCCCATCATCGAAACAAAATGCGTGACCCGGCCTTCGGTCTGGCGCCAGATTTCGTTCGCCGTTCCGTAATAATGCGCCTGCCAGTTCGCGTCGTTGGAATACTGGTCGGCGTAAAAATATTTCTCCGGATGTTTTGCATGAAGGTCGCGAGCAACCCGGATCGCGCCATCGGAACCATCCGCGGGATCGGTATAAACAATGCTCGCGCCATAAGCGTGCAGAATATGTTTGCGCTCGATGGAGACATTTTCGGGCATACACAACGTCACCGGAAATCCTTCCGCCGCTCCGAACATGGCGTAGGCGATGCCGGTATTTCCGCTGGTCGAGTCGAGGAGAATTTTGCCCGGTACGAATTTTCCGCTGCGCCTGCCCTCGGAAATAATTCGCGCCGCAGCGCGATCCTTCACCGATCCGCCGGGATTGAACCATTCCGCCTTGCCAAGCAACTCGACTCCGGGCAAATCATTTACGATCCGCGCGAATCGCAGCAAAGGAGTATTTCCCACGCGCTCCAGCGTGTTCTGCCCCAATTGCGGCGAACGCGAAGCCATCCCCAACGGGAGACTGCTTGCTTCCTCAACTTTCCGGGAGTCAGATCGCATGATTGGAAAGAATTGCCGTGACTATAGTAATGTTCCTTACCATCGAATTACAGCGCCGCGAACCGGTGATTAGTATAAAAGACAATACTGGATACACTGTAGGGCGGAGTACTTTTCGCGAACCCTGCATCTAATCAAGCGAGGAAAGAGAAAGTGGACGGAAAATGGCGACGAAAGTAATCGAGCGGACTTATGACGAAGCGCTGACCTGGCTGAAGGATCATGGTTTTGATTTGATCGAAGCGCCGGGAACGCCGGGCCGCGTCTTTTTAAAAAAGTACAACGTTTCGGCGGCAATTCAAAAAGACGGTGATGACGGGACAAAGATTTTTGCGTATCCCGGCTATTTGATTGGCGGCGAGATTTCCAAATTGATTAATCGCGGCTACCAGCAATTTTTGAAGACTTCCAAAACTGAAGTCGCGGCCACCGCTGACCATTTGAAGGCCTTGCAACAATTCTCCGAAGAACTCAAGGAAGGCCTCCAATTGCCCAGCCTTTATAACGAGTCGCTCGGAACGGTGAGCGATTCGTATCAGTATGACCGAGTGGAAGACCGGGACAAGCCGAAACCCGAACGCCCAAAACGTCCCTGGGAAAGAGTTGGGGTCGCGCCGGTCGTGGTTGCCAAGAAAAAGACCCGCGCCTGACGGCATAGGCCGCACCGTCCTCATCGTTGACCCGTTTCCTTCTGCCGGACTAAACTCGCCTTCGGTGAACTCATGAAATCTTTCCTGGCATTTGTATTTCTGTTGTCGTCCTGCGCATGGCCCGTTTTTGCCGATGAACCCGGGCATCATGAAGAACTGACTCAGGAGCAACTCGGCGCCATCCACTTTCCAGTTTCCTGCTCCCCTTCTGCTCAGAAGTCTTTTGAGCGGGGAGTGGCCCTGCTTCACTCATTCTGGTACGAGCTGGCGGAAACTACCTTCGAGCAAATAGCCAGGGAAGACCCGCATTGTGCAATGGCTCACTGGGGAATCGCAATGAGCCTCTGGCATCAACTGTGGAATCGCCCGGATGCGGAGACCATAAAGCGCGGCGAGTTGGAAGCGAAAACGGCAGATGCGTTCCATCCAAAAAGTGATCGGGAGCGCGATTATATTGCGGCAATCAATGCCTTCTATTCAGGATCGGAGACCCGGAAGTTCGAAAGCCGGGCGAACGCCTATTCGAAAGCCATGCGGAAAGTCTATCAACGTTATCCAGACGATTACGAAGCGGCGGCCTTCTATGCGCTGTCACTGCTGGCCTGTGAGCCCGAGCATGACCCAGGCGAAGTGAATCGAAAGAAGGCTGCCGCAGTCCTTGAAAAAGTCCTCGCCGTCGAGCCGAATCATCCCGGCGTGCTTCATTATCTGATCCACACTTATGACACCGAGGATCTGGCGCAGCTTGCTCTGCCCGCGGCCCGGAGATACGCCCAAATCGCGCCCGCGGCGCCCCACGCCCTGCACATGCCGTCGCACATCTTCGCGCGGCTTGGACTCTGGCAGGACGACATCAATTCAAATCTTGCCTCGATTGCCGCCAGCCGCAAATACGCAGCCTTGGGCGGCGAGGGCCACGAATTCCACGCGATGGACTTTTTGTTCTACGCCTACCTGCAAAGCGGGCGCGAAGACGATGCGCATCGTCTCATGGAAGAAGTCGAAGCCATGCCGCCAATGAAAGACATGTACGGCATGGGATACGATCCGCGAATCTCCAAGCTCGTGGTCTTTGAGGCTACGTATCCGCTCGAACTTCACCACTGGCAGGATGCGGCAGAATTGACCGTGGTGCCCGGAGCTTCTCCCGAAGATGATTCGATCACGCACTGGGCCCGCGCGATTGCGCTGGCTCATCTCGGCAAAGCCAATGACGCACGAAAGGAAGTAGTGGAGATCGAGGGCATTCACAAAAGACGGTCGGATGAGAAAAAGCCGAAGCCGGTGGTTGAGGCGATTTCTCAGGATCAGAAAGAAGCCGAGGCCTGGACAGAATATGCGGAAGGGAAACAGGACCGCGCTGTTGAACTTCTGCGTTCGATCGGCGAAAGTGGAGTCTTTGAAGCCTCCGACCAGTTTCCCGCGCGGGAGATGGCGGCGGATATGTTGCTCGAGATGAACCACCCCGACGAGGCTCTGGCCGAATATGAAGCGGACTTGAAAGCCAATCCAAATCGCTTTGATTCGCTTTATGGGGCGGCGCAAGCGGCGCAGCGTGCGGGAAAGAGTGGCAAAGCGTCTGGTTACTACGCGCAGCTTGTGAATAATTGTGATGGATCTTCGTCGGTGCGTCCGGAACTGAGCGAGGCAAAGAAATGGCTGGCGCGCAAAATCAAAATGTCAGCGCAAGTAAATAAATTCTGTTCATGGGGCGCGGCGATGCAGGAACCAAAGCAGCTTGCCTACTAATGCCGCAATCAGCGCAGCCGATCCCAATGCGGAGTTGTATTCGCGGTGTTTGAAGTACAGATCCCACGAGAAGCTGCCGCTGGCATGTTGGTATTGAGTTAATTTGGGAAGTATTCGAGGAACCGCGGCGGCATAATCGGCAAACCCGGGGAAGCGTGTTCGCAGAAATACTTCTTCGGCTTGAATCACCGGCATATAAATTGCCGCAAAGATCAATACCAATAAGGCCGCTACCCACCAGCTCCGCGAAGCTATCGCGAATCCTAAAGCAAGAATCAACGATGCCAAGTAAAGAGGATTGCGAGTGTACGCGTAAGGACCGCCGGTAGCGAGTTCCTCATTCTTCCGTAGATGCCCTGAGGCCGAAATTCGAATTGCCAGGCCGAGAATCACAAAAAGTGAACCAGAAATAATAGACTCCCAGGTTGGCCGGGCCAGCCAAAGGTAAAGCGCGGTAAAAATAAATCCAACCGGCACTCGAATGCGGCGGGCAATTTTCTGCCAGGTGGTTGGCGGTTTTCTATGCACGCATTTCCCTCATCAACTGCCGCGCGGCCGCAACAACCTCGTCCACGCTGATCGCAAGAAGACCCTCGTCTGGTTGCGTTCTTCGCTTATGCGATGTAAGACTCGCAGGATTTCGCAGCACAATGCTGGCAGTACCGAACGGACCGTTGCGAGCGGGATCTGTAGGTCCGAAAATCGCAACCACAGGAACAGAGAGCGCGGCAGCCAGATGCATTGGCCCTGTATCCCCTCCGATAAACAAAGCGGCTCGCCGCGTGAAGGCGATCAGTTGAGTAAGGGTCAGGTTGACCGCATTCGCACAGCCTGCACTCGAAGTTTCAATTGTCTTTGCCAAAGCGTCTTCGCTCGGACCGTAGTTAATCAAGCAATGCACTCCGTCCTCCGACAAATGCCTGGCAACCTCGCCATAGCGTTCCGCGGGCCATTCCTTTGCTCGCCATCCCGCGCCCGGATTAAGCAAAGCAAAACGACTAATCTTATGTTCGTTGAGATAGCGCTCGCATTCTCGATCAGCGGCTTCATCCCGGGGAAGTTCAGCTTTTGGGATTTCAAGATGCTCGGCCGCCAAGTCTTCGGCGAGAGAACGATTCTGCTCAATTACATGAGCCCCGCGCGCACTTACTCTTTGGGTATAAAACATTTTGGCTGGTACTTCACGAGGATTCGCAAAACCGTAAATTTCCTTTGCCCCTGACAATCGCGCGATCAAGCCGGACCGCACTGCTCCCTGAAAATCAACCGCGACCTGATAATGAGAACTGCGAAGGTCGCGGACCGAACCGGCGATTTGCCGCCAGGTGTCAAATGACGTCAGCGAGCGGCGCCAGCCCTTTGTGTTGACCATGTGGATCGTATCCACCAGCGGACGGCCCAGCGAACGCGGTCCAGTAAGGGAGCATGAGGGCGAGCAAAGCAATTCCACCCACCGTCGCTCAACCACCCAGCCGATCATTGTTAGTGCCTCAGGGAAAAATTTTCGCAGTGCGGCAGCGGCTGGCAAGCTATGGATGATATCTCCCATCGCGCTCGTACGGACGATCAGCAATCGTTCGGGGTGTGTCATGGCTGACAGAGAGAAGGACATCCCGCCCGTCTATAAGAGTTGTGGACGCTTTGGGCGGGCGAGGACACTCGTCTCTCCACCGAACAATATAATATTTAGCTGCCGCGCACAGTACCCCGCAGCCGCGAATCAATAATTCGCGTTGCTGAATGATCCTTGGGGTCGCCCACGATTTCGACTCGCCCTCCGCATTCGATCACGACATCGCGCTCCGGAACAGTTTCGACAGTGTAGTCGGTTCCCTTGGCCTGGACATCAGGGCGAATCTCCCGCACTAAAGCTTGGACATCCGGCTCCGCGAAGATCACTACAGCATCCACGTCAGCGAGCGCCGCCAGAATTTCCGCGCGCTCCTCGCAAGGGATCAGCGGACGCCCTTGGCCTTTCAAAGCGCGCACCGATTCATCCGAATTGATGGCGACAACCAACCGGCCGCCCAATTCCTTGGCGGCGTGCAAATAACGCACATGGCCCACGTGCAGCAGATCGAAGCAACCATTTGCCAACGTAATCGTATCCGCGCCCGATCGCCATTTTGCAACCTGTTGCTGCAATTCGCGCCGATTAAGAATTTTGCCGGGGATCAATGTTTGCGCTCAGTGCGGCCTTGTGACCGCCGGATATTTTTCAACGGCATCAAGCAACTCTTTCGCGGAGACCGTCGCGGTGCCACGTTTCATGACGACGATCCCACCTGCATAGTTTGCCAGATGCGCTGCTTCCTCGGTGCTGGCGCCGGCCGCCAAAGCAGCGGTAAACGTGGCAATGACGGTATCGCCAGCGCCAGTCACGTCCGCGACCTGGTCGGAGCCAAAGATTGGGATATCCACCGGCTTTAGATTGGCAGCGAAAGCCGCCATTCCATCCCGTCCCCGAGTGATGATCAGAGATTGCAGCTTCATGCGTGACATTACCTGCTCGGCGGCGGAACAAAGCTGCGACCAATCGTGCCCGATCCGCATGAGCAGAGCCTCCTCGACTTCCGGTTCGTTCGGAGTGGCCGCGGTGATACCCGAAAACTGCAACATCCGATGCCGCGAATCGAGTACCAGGGGAACATTGTCGAGTCGTCCCTTTTCGCGGATGCCGTTCAGAATCGCCGGAGTGGCCGCGCCATAGCCGTAATCTGAAATAAGCACCGCGTCTGAGGCTCGCGCATACTCACGAGCCGCCAGCACGAGTTCGCGCTTTTGATTTCGATCAGGCTCGGCTTCCGGCTCTCTATCTACTCGTACCACCTGTTGCCGCGAAGAGTGTGCCATTCCCGCCAAAATGCGAGTCTTGGTCGGGGTTGCGTATCCATTACCTTTCAGGATTCCGCTGACCGCAACGTGCTTGTGGCGGAAACCTTTCAGCAGCAACCTGCCGGGCCCGTCATTTCCAACAATGCCGACCGGAAACACGTTCACCCCCAAGTCAGCGAGATTGTTGACGGCATTCGCTCCGCCTCCGGGAACCACCGTTTTTTCTCGGTACTTCAAAATTAGCACGGGGGCCTCGCGGGAGACGCGTGAAATCTCACCAAAAATAAATTCGTCGGCGACAAAATCGCCCACGACGGTAATCGTGAGCTTGGAAAACCCCTCGATCAGCCGTTTGAGCCGCCCGGTTTCCTTTGGGTGCCTGGTCATAACTGAAGCGCCAGCAATTTTCTCACGCTTGCGGCCTGCGCTCGTGAATGATTCGCAACATGGCATCCACGGCGTTAGCGGCGTCCTCGAGTTCGAGGGTAACGGGAACGACGGATAAGTTACCCAGCGCGGCACGGAATTTTCCGAGGTTGATTGCATCCTTTTCGGTCGTGACGAAACCGTCCGCTCCGTTTTCCTCGCGCATTTTGAGAAGTGCTTTCACGTCCTCCCCGGTGTATGCGTGGTGATCGCGATAAAAAGATTCTGCTACCGGTGTGATCCCCGCATCGCGCAATTGCATAACAAAGGTCTTGGGACGGCCGATGCCACAGAACACAATTGGGCGGTCCGGAACGTCACTAGCCACAATACCGCGGCGTATACTCCATATCAGCTTTCCGTCGAGCGGAAATGATTCCGCCGCCACGCTATTGGTCAGGACTACAGCGTCGGCGCGGCGCAATGAAGTCAAAGGCTCGCGCAAGCGGCCGGAAGGAAGCAGGCGATCCGCCGAATCTTCCTGACTCACCAGAACGATATCGAAATCGCGCGCCAGAGCGCGATGCTGAAATCCGTCGTCCAATAAATGAAGCTGCGGGCCGAACTCGCTCTCAGCAAACGTGCCGGCCCTGAAGCGGTCCTCCCCGACGATGACCGGAACACCCAACTTTCGAGCGATAAGTATCGGCTCGTCGCCAAATTCCTCTGCGGATCCGTTCGGGTCCACCAGGGCGATGCCACGGCTCCGGCGGCCATAGCCGCGAGAGAGCACATCAAATAATATGCCGCGCCTTGCCAGCAACTCCCCCAGCATCATTACGAATGGAGTCTTGCCCGATCCGCCTACCGAAAGGTTGCCGACGCTGATCACCGGCCCTTGCAATCGGCTGATATTGAATATCCCACGCTCATAGAGCCGGTTTCGGATAGCGACGCCCAATCCGAAGATGGATGCGAGGACATTCATGCGGGCGGCGCTGAAAGCCGGTTTTCAGACCCACGTATTGCGGCGGGTGCGTTCGCGACCAATTTCTGCAATGCCTCGATCGTTCTCCGCGTTGCGCCCATTTGCGAGCGCAAAGTCTCAGCCGCGCGGCGGCCCAGCGCAGATCTTTCGGATTCGTTCGACAAAAGTTCCATGAAAACCAGGGGCAACTCAGCTGGACCAACTATGCGAATGGCGTCATGCTTCTGAAACAGTCCCACGATATCGCGAAAATTCTCGGTGTGGTTTCCAACTACTATGGGCACGCCATATTGAGCAGGCTCGATGATATTGTGGCCGCCTCTGGGCACGAGGCTTCCGCCGACGAAGGCGATGTCCGCGAGCGCATAGAGCGAAGCAAGTTCCCCGATGCAATCAAGCAACAGAACCCCACCCCAGATAGGCTCTCCTCGCCAATTCGAACGCCTCCAGAACCGGATACGCAGTTTCTCCAATAGTTGCGCGACTTTCGCGAATCGCTGCGGATGACGAGGCGCGAGAATCATCACCGTCCGCGGGTGGCTGACCAGGATATTTTCAAAAGCCTGTAGCAGCAGTGATTCCTCGCCTTCCATGGTGCTACCGCAAACCAGCACTGGGCCGGCGTTTGTGCCTTCGAGTGCTAAATGCAGATTGTCCACGATCGGGGGTGGTGAAGGGATGGGGGCATCGAACTTCAAGTTTCCGGTGACCTCAACACGATCGGGGATCGCGCCAATATCGCGCAGACGGCGTGAATCTTCTTCTGTCTGAGCCAGGAACAAGTCAACGTTGGCGAGGACTTTTGACACAATGCGCCGGAACCGCTGGTAACCGGGAAATGAACGGTCCGAGATGCGTGCATTCACGACGGCAATCTTCGCGCCGCTCCGGTGCGCAAGCCGAAGGAAGTTCGGCCAGAACTCCGTCTCCGCCAGAACAATCAAATGAGGTTGCAGGTAGCACAAGTACTGGCGAATCGCGAACTCAAAATCCAGCGGCAAATAAAAGACAGCATCTTCGCCGAACTTCTTCCGCGCCAACTTCTGGCCCGTGGCGGTCGTGGTCGAAATGACGACCCGGTGCTGGGGAAATCTGCACCGTAGTTCGAAAACAAGTCCAGTAACCGCAACTACCTCGCCGACCGAGACGGCATGAACCCAAATCGCCCGCTTAGCCGGTTGCCGTGAGATGCGCCGCGGAACCGCCCCCAATCGCTCTCTCAGCCCATCCCGGTACTTTCCGTGACGCACAGATTCCCAAAGCCAATAAGGCAGGCTCAGGAGCAGCACCGCCGCCAGCAGCGCACTATAAAGCCGGTACATGGGCAGCGTCATTCTAACTTGCGCGCGGCACGGTTCGCGAAGACGGTCAGGACCGAGAGCAAAGACAGCAAAAATCAACCGCCGGGCATCCTATAATCGGTGACCATGCAAAGCAATCTTCGAAGATTCGTTCAATTCGGCGCTCTGGTCTGGATGATTGTCGTTCTCCCGGTGATTTGTCTGGCTGGGAAGGATTTTGAGATGCCCAAGCCGCAGCCGGCCAAGTCATATCCAGCTCACGATTACCATTCCGATGAGCAAGTCAGCGTCGGGCTCGATCCGTACGACATGCCCGCAAAGGCTAACATTTTTTCGGTTCACTACCGCGATCTGGGAATGCTGCCGGTTTTCATGGTGATTACGAATGACGGAGATCAGCCGGTTGCGCTTACCGACATGCATGCCGAGATGGTGACCGCGGACCGAGCCAAGCTAACCCCAGCTTCACCGGACGACATCTATCGGCGGATTTCGAAGCCTCACGCGCACACATCGAGTTACCCGTTGCCGTTTCCCACCAAAAAAGCCGGCGGCGGAGTCAGTAAAAAAGCGAGGAATGAAATTCAAAACGCGCAATTTGCCGCGCGCGCCGTTGAACCCCACAGCTCGCAGGCAGGATTTTTGTTTTTTGACGTATCGGGAATTTCCGATCCGCTGTCCGGCTCCCATCTCTACCTGACCGGCGTACGCGACGCCAAAGGGAACGAACTAATGTACTTCGAGGTGCCGTTGGGAAAGAATTAGCCGCCATTCCCCCGCGTAGCGGCAGATGTTCTCATCTGCCCAACGGAGCGAAGCCCCGCGAGGTGTGTGTGCACCCACCCGCCCAGAGGGGGGACGTCTGGGGCTACGCACTATAATATTTCCCTATGGCCAGTACCGCCCATATCTCAGCCCCAGCTCGCGCGAAATACGAGCCTGTCATCGGACTGGAAGTCCACGTCCAGCTTCTGACCGCGAGCAAGATTTTCTGTTCCTGTCCCACAAAATTCGGCGATGCCCCAAACACCAATGTTTGTCCCGTCTGCCTCGGCCTGCCCGGAGCGTTGCCGGTGTTGAATCGCAAGGCGGTCGAATTTGCGACACTCGCGGCCCTCGCCATCAATTGCCGCATCAACGAAACGTCAATCTTCGCGCGCAAGAATTACTTCTATCCCGACCTTCCCAAGGGATACCAGATCTCGCAATATGACAAGCCTCTGGCCGAACATGGCTGGATTGAAATCACGACTTCCTCCGGAATCAAAAAGATCGGTATCACCCGGCTGCATCTCGAGGAAGACGCCGGAAAAAGCCTGCATGAAGATTTCGCGGGCTCGTCCGAAACGACGGCAATTGACCTAAACCGCAGCGGAGTTCCGCTCATTGAAATCGTCAGCGAACCTGACATTGCCTCGCCTGACGAGGCCTACGGATACCTCACCCGCTTGAAGGAAATCATCCTCTATACCGGCGTAAGCGACTGCAACATGGAAGAGGGATCCTTGCGCTGCGACGCCAACATCAGCGTACGTCCGCGGGGGCGGAAGGAGTTCGGCACCAAGACCGAGGTCAAGAACGTCAATTCGTTCCGCTTTATTCGCGAAGCTCTGGAATATGAAATCGCCCGCCACATCGAAGTTATCGAATCCGGTGGAAGGATCACCCAGGAGACGCGCCTTTACAACTCCGCGGAAGGCAAGACCTACGGCATGCGCTCGAAGGAACAGGCGCATGATTACCGCTATTTCCCTGAGCCTGACCTGCTTCCGCTGGTGGTGGATGAAAAACGGCGAGGTGAAATTCTTATGACCCTCCCGGAACTTCCCGAGGCCCGTCGCAAGAGGATGGTCGCCGATTATGGCATCAGCGAGCAGGACGCGGGTGTACTGACCTCAACCAGAGCCCTTGCCGACCAATTCGAAGAGGCGGCCAAGGCCGCAAAGAATCCCAGGCGCGTTGCCAATCTGGTGCAGAGCGAGTTGATGGGACGATTAAAGGCCCACGGTATCGAAATTGAGCAGTCCCCGATTTCAATGAAGGGCATTGCCGTTTCCGCCGATCTGGTCGAGAGCGGGGCGATTTCCGGCAAGATGCTCAAGGATTTGTACGATCTTTCCTTCCAGCGCTCCAAAGACTTCCCCGAGGTCTATGAAGAGGAAGGCAGGCCCGAACAATCCCGCGATACCTCCGCGCTCGAGAAAATCATAGAGGAAGTGATTGCCGCCAATCCCAGACAGATGGAACAGTATCGCGCCGGCAAGAAGACCGTAGCGGCATTTTTTGTGGGCCAGGTCATGAAGGCTTCCAAAGGCCAGGCCAATCCCCAGCTGGTCAATGAACTATTAGCGAAGAAGCTTGGGTAGTGGTGTTGTGCGGGTGGATACTCCTGTCCGCCGCTCGTTCCCACTTAGGAATATCGCAACCGCTTATCCCCAAAACGACACAACTTGTCATCTTTTCGAGACGCTTTGAGACTTCTCCCGTGCCGCCCAACCAGTGCCCCTGTTTCGTCGCGGCCGCAACTTCGCGGTTGCAAAAGGGTTTAACAATCTAAAGAGACTTTCCGAACGTATATATAGGAAAGCCTGTAGATGGGCATTGAAATTGCATGCAACGTTGGTAGCAGTGACGGAGTCTAATAGGTAAGAGTTGGAGAGGTCGGAGTCGGAGGTGATGACGGCCATGAAAGAACGATTCTCAACCACGGAGTTGACGGCTTTAAGAAACGATCTGATGCAGGGCGGTCTCATTGATTCGCGAGAGGCCGCTGAGCTAGTACAGGTATTTCTCATGGGGAGAGGCTACGGCGTCTCGCCGGAGGCGGCAATGGATGCCGTCGGCAGGGTGGAAATGTCCGGGTGCGCGATGCCCGTGTTGCAGCTTGAGCTCGAGAATCTGGCCCTGGTGATGTAACCGATCGAGCTTTTGCAAATCACGATATCTGCGGGGAGTCTTCGAAACCAAGTAGGTCCCCGAAGGTTGTTAGAGGATTGAAGGCCGGACCAACCAGTCCGGCTTTCTTCTTTGGTATCCACTGCGGCTGGTGTAGGGCGGGCACTCCTATCCGCCGCCTTTTGACGTTCACCGACAGGTATCCAACACCCTGGCGAGTTAGAATACCTCCATGTCCGCGCCTGCCGATCTCGCGTCGAAGCACCTCGCTCTCCACGCACGCCTTCGCAGCTTGCGGCGCACTCTGGTCGCCTATTCAGGCGGAGTGGATTCCGCTTTTCTCGCTTGGGCAGCGCATCAGGTGCTGGGGGAAGACATGCTTGCGGTCATTGCCGATTCTCCCAGCCTTGCCCGAACTCAGTTCGCCGACGCCGTTCTATTCACGCAGGAGCGGCGCATTCCGCTCGAAGTTGTGGCGACCTCGGAGCTCGACAGTCCCGAGTACACCCGCAATGATGCTTCGCGATGTTTCCATTGCAAGGACGAATTGTTCACCGTCATGGAACAGTTTCGCGACAAGCGGGGCTTCGACTCAATCGCGTATGGCGTGAACCTGGACGATCAGGGAGATTTTCGTCCGGGGCAAGCCGCAGCGAAACAGCACCACATTGTAGCTCCGTTGCTTGACGCAGGCTTGGGAAAAGAAGATATCCGCGAACTGGCCCGCACCGCCGGATTGCGCATCTGGGACAAGCCTGCGTCGGCCTGCCTCTCATCCCGAATCGAGTATGGACGCCCCGTGACTCGCGAATCACTCAACACCGTGGAACAAGGCGAAGACGCGCTCCGAAGCCTCGGATTCCGCCAGTTTCGGGTTCGTCACCACGGCGACATTGTGCGCATCGAAATTGCCCGCGAAGAAATGCCCGCCGCGCTCCATCCCGCAATGGCTTCGCAATTCACCAGAATCTTCAAGGCCCTCGGCTTCAAATTCGTCACCCTCGATCTGGAAGGCTTCCGCTCCGGCTCAATGAACACGCTGCTGTCCATCGAACAGATCGCAACCGGCAAATAACCCTGGCCCTTGGCCAACTCCCTATTGTCCCGCCTCTAGCTCTTGCGCCAGTTCGTGAACCGCCGCCACGTCGTAGAAGTCCGCCAAATCCGCGTGTCCCGCCAGCGTCTCCTGCGTCTTGCCATCCACCAGAATTTTTACCCTCGCGATTCCCGAAACGTTTGCCGATAAGGTCTCGATCAGCGACGCCACTGTAAGTTCCTCAGCGAGCACGCCCGAAGGATGTCCGGTCGAGAAGGCACTGTTGACGTCAATGACCGCCAGATCAGGTTCGACGAGATAGACATCGCGCACTTCAGATCCCGCCCCCAACGGATGCGGCGAAGACTTACCCTCATAGATCCCGACCAGATTCCGCAGCACATCTTCGGCTCGTTGCTGTCTTCCCGAGGGAAGGGGAATGCGAAAAAGCTCCGCCCTCAAGACCCCGGGGTCATCGTGCGCAACGTACAAAGTGGCAGGTTCGGTGGGGCCCGAGGCGGGCGGCGCCGCGTGTGTGGCCGATGCGGGAGTCAGAGCCGCCCCCACCTCGTGCCCTCGCACGCGCCACACATAAATCCCAATACCCGTCGCAATGAGAATCATGGCCACGACTGAAAACACCAGATTTCGGGGAATCATATCTCCCCGAATCATATTTCCAAAAGTCATGGCGCGCTTCCCATCTTGTCCCGCACTTCGGCAATTCCGGTTGCAATCGTAAACGCAACCACGCGCTGGTATTCGGGCGAGTCCAGCGCCGCCGTCTCGCCTGGAGGTGGAGAAATTTCAATCGCCACCGCGGCGGTCGTAATGTTATTTAACGGACGCAGCGGCGCCTGCAACGTCCGCACATGGATTTTCGAAGTGTCGAACGAACTCGCGAGGATCGCCATCGCCGCCTGGCTTCGAGTAAGTGACGGCGCCTGCGCTGTATTCCAGTCCAGAAAAGCCCCGCGGCTCACGCTGCCCACGGGCAGAAGTGCGGTGTAAAGATTGACCCCGCTTCCCTGAGACGTGACATGAATGCAGACGTAGAGCGATGCGTGGGCGGCATTCGTCATGGCGGCCCGCTGGTCGAGACTTACGTCGGCGTCGCGGTTGCGAAGCTGGAGCGTCGTGATGCCACGCGATTCGAGTTCCTGCTGCACCCGCACCGCAAAAGCTAGGGTGGCGTCCTTCTCGCCCCATTGCCCGCCCAATGCCGCGCCGCGGTCTGCACCCCCATGAGCCGCATCTATCACCACGAGATATCCCGAAGATAGTGAATTGGCTTCTGTTCCTGTTGCCGGCGCGGTGGCCGAACCCGGTGTTGCAGCGCCCCGAGCCACGCTGGCAGCCGATGGAGCCGCCGTGATGCTGATAGTCCGCCGGCCATTGCCGAAAGCCGCAAACAGGGGCGCAGTACCGGATACCGTTATGACGGCATCGCCATTTCCATCCTGATAAGTGGCCGACGTAATGATCTTGTCGCCGAAGGTGAGAGTCTGGGTTCCGGAAGAGACAACGGGCTCGTGATCGAAAGTCATTCGCAACTTCCCAGCCTCCGTCGCAATCGTCGGATTCACCGGTGCGCTGAAGTTCATCACCAAAGTTGGCGAAGCAGCGTTGGTTAGTTGAGCCGTAAAATGGACCTGCACATCGCCTATGAAAATGCGCCGCGATGCCGGACTGTAAGTGACGGGTCCCCCAAGGATGCGAGCCAGAAGCGGTCCCAGTACGGAAACCGGAACCATGCCGCGGTCGTTTTGCATTACAAAAGGCGCCCCAAGCTCAAAGTCGCCGCCCTTCATCTTGACGCGAGTCTTATCCAGATTGAATTCAATTTCGGCATTGTTGTAGCGTAGGCGCCAGCGCTTTTGGCCAGCCTTCGCGCTGACTTTCCCCAGCGGTTCGAGAGCTTCCAGCAGTCCGATATACTCCCGCCCGGCGATGTTCGAAACCGGCAACGAATAGCTCGCCACCGTGGAGAAGATTGAAATGCGCTCTTCATCCGGAGAGCCGCCGGATAGCATCCCACTGAAAAAAATTATTCCGATTGCAACGAAGATGATCGCCGCGAAGATGAATGGAGGGACGGGCGTCCTCGCCCGTCTTGCATTGGCCCGTACGCTCAAGTTTGAAATATGGGCCTCCAGTTCTTGGTCCGTCAAATGTATCAGCAGCAATCATCGGTCGCCTTTCAGTTCTGCCAACGAGCGACTGAAGCGAACCTTTCCTCGCAAAAGACGCAAGCGAGCGTAAGTGCGGGAGGCGGCAACGAGCTGCAAACCGGTGCCCCTCGCTTGTTGCGCCCTCTTTAGAGGCTCCGGGGCACCTCCACGGTGATCTTACGCGCTACCATAGACCAGACCAGCCTTTACTATGGCTTTTTACCGTTTTATTGGGAATCTCTCTCGCGTCAGCCAGAACGAGGGCAAAGCTCGCGAAGGATCCTACGTGAGCCAATAATCAAAAGAGGCGTCACCCAGCCGAAGGACATTGAGTCCCGCCGTCTTGACCTGACAACCAAAAAACCCCATGTCATCAAGAGCGAGCGCCCAGCTCGCGAGGCCAGAAGTGAGGCGCCCTCTACTCCAAAGCGTATATGGTGAGCCCGCTCAAAAGCTTTGGATAAAAGTCGGTGGACTTTTGCGGCAATACTTCGCTGGCAAAAGCAATATCGCGCACCTGTTGCATGCGCACCGGATTCATCAGAAAGGCAATGTTCGCCTCGCCGTCATGAACCTGGGCCAGAGCCTCTCCCGTGTCGCGTATGTAGCGAAGATTCTGCTGATCCCGAATCGCCTCCTCGGATATCCCAAGCACCCCTTCCAGAAGGCATTTGTGCAACTGCACTACATCCAGCGATTGTTGGCGCAAGGACAAGCCCGCGAAAATGTTGGATCCGATGGAGGACGGCGTGTCCAGAAGGAACGCATGATTTCGCGTAACCGCCAGGACGGCGGTTCCAATCTGTCCCGCTTCACGCAGAATTGCGTTGGCGCGCGTAGTGTCAACCGAGGGATCAACCTCTTCCACGCTGAAATACGCGCGGGCGCGATCGCTGAAACTATTGGCGGAAAACGAGGCCAGACTATGAATCACCCGATGCGTGGGCAAAATCACCAGCCCCGGACTATCCATATTCACAAAAGTCATCATCGCAAGCTCGTGCGGCGCAAGTTCGGGTGCCGCGGGCCTGCCCAGACTCTCCCCGGAATACGGACGGGGCGCTCCCGGGGCCGAAGTTGATGCCAAAGACCGCCTCTCGTTGCGATAGTTCAGCGCTGTTTCGTAGCGATGATGTCCGTCGGCGATAATTAACTTCTTATCGCGCATCTTGCCGCGAACGAAATCAATGACCGTCGGATCCGAAATTCTCCATACCTGGTGCAGCACTCCGTACTCGTCGCGCATTTCCATGTCGGGAGGATTAGGCGAAACCAAAAGGCTCTCAATCTCTCCAGCCGGGTCGGTATAAAGCATGAAAATCTGCCCGAAGTGAGCGCGCGTAGCCCGCAGCAGGTCCAGGCGGTCCGCCTTGGGTTTGGCTAAGGTTTGCTCATGGCGAAAAACCACGCTGGCGGAATAATCTTCTATCCTTCCCAATCCAATGAACCCGCGGCGCTCCACTTCCGTCTTGCTTCCCGGCAAGGTAAACCGTTCAACATACAGATAAAGGGAAGGTTGGGCATCCTGGACAAAAACGCCTTGCCGCCGCCATTCGTCAAAGAACCCGGCCGCCCGGCTGTACGGATTTTGCCGGTCATTGTCCGCGTGCTCTCGCCGGCCCAGGATAATGCGAACCAGATTGTAGGGGCTGGCCGCGTAATAAGCCTCCTGCATTGCCGGGGTGATTTTGTCGTACGGTTGGGTTGCAACCTGGGAAAGCGAAACCCGGCCCAAGTCGTAGCGAAGGGCGCGAAACGGTGCAATGTAAGCCATAAGAGGAAAAAGAGATTGTACAAGAGACCGGGCCAAATGGTTTTCGCATCATCGGCGCACCAGATCTACCAGATTTTTTGGGAGATGTGGGTTACCGCTCGTACCGGAGCGGCCATCCTCGGAATGACCGAATTGACCAACATTTTGCCAAACTCCAAAGCAAAATAGCCATTTCAATCGGAAGTCACGATAAAGAAGCAAGGAGAGAAAACTTTTGCGCAGCCGATTTCATCTATGCACTGCGGAAAGCTTGTTTTGCAGGCACGAAGCTATGGTAGGATCGATTTAGTTGCTGAGGTTTTTATGGCCCCCCGTAACGGGCCGGGTTCCCCTCACCTGCTCCCGGAATTTCGGCTTGTCGCTCTCGTTGGATTCCAGAAACAAACGAACACTAGATTGTGCTTGTCGCGATTTTATATTTTTAGTGGCATCATCGCCTTCGTTTCACTCTTGTTCTGCCTGCTGCCGGTAAATTTGTCCGCTCAGAGCCCGTCGGACGTGGACGATGTTCACATCCGTCCAAGGGTCGAGATCCCCGCTCAAAAGCTCACGGAGAGTGATGCCGCCTCGCCTCATATCCGCCCCATGAAAGTGGACGTGGATCTGGTTCTGGTTCCCGTTACCATTACCGACCCCATGAACCGGCTCGTCACCGGCCTGGACAAAGACAATTTCCAGCTTTTCGAAGGCAAAGATCAGCAAGTCATCAAGAATTTCTCCAGTGAAGACGCGCCCGTCTCAATCGGTGTGATCTTCGACATGAGCGGCAGCATGAGCAGCAAGATTGATCGCGCCCGCGAAGCGGTTTCCGAATTTTTCAAGACCGCCAATCCGCAGGACGAATTTTTCATGATCACCTTCGCGGACCAGCCTCAGGAAGTCTCCGACTTTACGCAATCGGTGGAAAATATTCAGAACAAGCTGATCTTTTCCGTTCCCAAGGGACGAACCGCCCTCCTGGATGCGATTTATCTTGGCGTCAGTAAAATGCGCCAGGCGAAATATCCCAAGAAGGCGCTTCTGATCATCTCGGACGGCGGGGACAATCACAGCCGTTATACCGAAGGCGAAATCAAATCGCTGGTAAAGGAATCTGACTTATTGATTTATGCGATTGGGATATATGACCACTATTTCGCATCGGAAGAGGAGCGCCTCGGCCCGGCGTTGTTGAGCGATATCGCCGAATTGACCGGCGGACGCTCCTTTACCATTGATAATCCCAATGACCTCGCCGATGTTGCTACAAAAATAGGGATTGAGCTACGCAACCAATATGTGCTTGGATACCGTCCAAACAAACCTGGCCACGATGGCAAATGGCGTAAGATAAAAGTGAAGTTGCTTGCGCCGAAAGGCTTGCCACCGCTGCGAGTGTATGCCAAGACGGGATACTATGCACCTTCGGAATAGCCGCTTTGTTGTTCTCCTGATTGCTTTCATTCTCATCAGTTTTCTATCGAGCGTTCCCGCCGGCGAAGCTCAGGAAAATCCCTCTCAAAGTCCTGCGACTGCCGCGCCAGGAACTTCCGCTCCTGTGCAACAGCAACAACCCCGTGGCGGCACAACGACGCCAGCCGCCCCTCCCGCGTCTCAAACGCAGCCTCCCGCTCAAACCCAGGCGCCCTCTCAACCGCCCGCGACCCAAACCCAGCCTCCGGGTACGGCGCCGGCTGGAAATGACAATGGCGTCTTCGTTTTTAAGACGGAAGTGGAAGAAGTCATTCTGCATGCGACTGTCGTTGACGAGAAGATGCGCCTCGTCACCAATCTCGACCGCGGCGCCTTCACGGTATTTGAGAATAATGTTCCGCAGACCATTACTTCATTCCGGCGCGAAGATGTTCCGGTAGCGATGGGCATCATCATTGATAATTCCGGCTCCATGCGCGAAAAGCGCGACAAAGTCAACAAAGCCGCGCTTAATCTGGTTCGCTCCAGCAATCCGGATGATCAGGTTTTTGTGGTCAATTTTAACGACGAATACTATCTCGACCAGGACTTTACCAGCAACATTAAGAAGTTGAGCGACGCCCTCGAAAAGGTGGAGGCGCGCGGCGGGACCGCCCTCTACGATGCGCTCGTGGCGTCGGCGGATTACATGAAAAAGAACGCCAAGTTGCAGAAAAGAGTTCTCTTTGTGGTAACCGACGGCGAAGACAACGCCAGTACCGATACCCTTGAGCAAGCTGTCCGCAACCTGCAACAGGAAGGCGGACCCACGGTATATGCGATCGGCTTGCTTGGAGAAGAAAAAGCGCGGCGGGCCAGACGGGCGCTTCAAACCATTGCCGAGCGGACGGGGGGGATCGCATTCCTTCCCAAGACCCTGGACGAAGTGGACGATATCAGCCGCACCGTCGCGCATGATATCCGCAGCCAATATACGATCGGATACAAGCCGACCACTCCGAAGAGCGCCGGCGGCTTCCGCGCCATCCACGTCGAAGCCCACGCAAAAGGCTATAAGAGACTCACCGTGAGAACGCGAACCGGTTACTACCCGGGGCAGGAGAACGGTGCGGGCGGGACGCGATAGCTCCATTGTTGCCATCGCAAAGGCGCAATAAATAAAGAAAAGTCGTTCACCTGAGGCGGACGCCCTCGTCCGCCCTGACCGTCCGCCTCAATCCATTCGTAACCGCATTACCGCGCCACAGAATTGACGCTGCCCTGCACGCTTCCGTACTCTGTAAACAGCGAATGACCACTGTCGAACACGCTCGCCTCCGCGTAGCCGATGACATTACTCAACTGGTCGGCGAGACTCCCATGTTGCGCTTTCGGCGGATTGTTCCCGCCGGCGCCGCCGACGTCTACGCAAAGCTCGAATATCTGAATCCGGGCGGCAGCGTCAAGGATCGCGCAGCCATCGGAATCATCCGCCGCGCCGAGAAAAATGGATCGCTCAAAACCGGCGGTACCATTGTCGAGGCTACCGCAGGCAACACCGGCATTGGGCTGGCCCTGATTGGAGTGAATCGCGGGTACAAAGTTGTGCTATTTGTCCCGGAAGCTTTTTCCGAAGAAAAAGTCATAATAATGCGCGCGCTCGGAGCTCAGGTTACGCGAACCCCTGACGCTGACGGCATGCAAGGCGCGATTGCGCGCGCCAAAGAATTTGTTTCCAAAAATCCCGGCTCTTTCATGGCCGGGCAGTTTGAAAATCCCGCCAATCCCGACTATCACTACGAGACTACCGCCGTGGAGATTTTCGAGCAGATGGAAGGACGTATTGACGCAATGGTAATCGGATCGGGCACCGCCGGCACTTTCACCGGAGTGGCGCGATATCTCAAGGAACGCTTGCCTCGCGTGCATACCTGCGTAGTGGAAACCGAGGGATCGGTACTTGGCGGAGGCAAGCCCGGGAAACACAAAGTCGAAGGCATTGGCGCGAGTTTCATTCCCAGGAATTTCGATCCCAGCGTGTGTGACGAAATCATGATGGTCAGCGACGCCGATGCCTTCGATACAGTCAAACTTCTGGCCGCCAAAGAGGGAGTCCTGGGCGGGTCGAGCGCCGGAGCGAACCTGTTTGCGGCCTTGCAGATTGCCCAACGCCTTGGCGCGGGCAAGTCCGTTGTAACCGTGATCCCCGATTCAGCCGAGCGCTATCTATCCAAGAAAATCTTCGAAGGCGGAATCTGAGTTTCCTATTCAGCTCGCGTAGGGCGGACGCCTCGTCCGCCCTCGTTGCTCGCGAAGGATGCAAAAAAAAGCCAGAGCCCGAAGCTCTGGCCTTCCTGATTAAATATCATTTACTGGGGTTGGGGTTTCGTCGTGTCCGTTTCGCCCGACATCCCGCTCTTCTTGCCTTTTCCCATCGTGCAGGTGTCTGAAATCATATCCACGCTGGTTACGTTGAACGATTTCCCGCTCGCCGACGCGCTTCCCGAAGAAGTATTCGACATGCCGGACATCCCGCTTTCCCACATTCCGTGGACGGCTACCTCATGCCCGACGTGAGCCGAAACATCCTGCCCCGTCAGCGCGATGTCTTTCCCGCGCTTCGTTTGCAGGACGTACTGCCCATTTTGCGACTCAATGCAGCCCTTCATTTTATGTTCGGTTTTCGCGCCGCTGGAGTGCGCCATTGACGACGGCTCCTGGCTCATGGATGGCGACGAACTCTGCGTTCCCTGATTCGCCGGCGATGTACTTTCCGTTGGGGGAGTAGTTTGGGCGACCGCTGCCGCCACAAAAAACACAAATGCGGTACACATACACATCACGGCACTTTTCATTGTTCTCATCTCCTGGGTGATGGATTCATGGTCCACTGGATTCAAGATTTCTCTGACACTGACGAAGTGGACAAGGATTTACGTTTCTCGCGACCCGAGGCGCTCACAATGGCCAGAAAGTGAAGGTGGTCGTGCGCTCATTTCAGATTTCCACCACCGCCAGTGAGACTAGACCTGTACTGCCCGCGAAACAATGAGGGTTAAGCTGTAGAGGGCGCCTTGAAATGCTGTAGTTTCCGGACTCCCAAAATCCGGCATACCTTCAACTAGCCTTTTTTCTTTCAAACTGCTTTTCGAAATGAGAGATGGTTTCGATCAACGTCTTCATGTCTTCCGCATGCTCTTCTTCCTTGGCTAGAATCTCCTCCATTACCCGCCGGCTCGTCGGATCCTTGTCTCCCAGGTACCGGATGATCTCGCCGTACGACTCGATCGCAATCCGTTCCGCAACCAGATCCTCCTGAATCATGTCCACCAGGCTGGTGCCTTCGACGTATTGCGAATGGCTGCGCGCCAGCAACGTCGCCGGATTAAAATCCGGCTGCCCGTCCAGCTGCGTAATTCTCTGCGCGATCTTGTCCGCGTGTTCTTGCTCTTCCTGCGCGTGCTCCAGAAATTCCTCCGCCACCGCCTGGGCGTGGATTCCCGACGCCATGTAGTGATGCCTCTTATACCTTAGGACGCAGACCAGTTCCGTGGCTAAAGCGTCGTTCAGCACCCGCACCACGGTCTCGCGATCAGCGCGATAACTCTCCGTGACCGCCCCCTTCTCAATATGCTGGCGGGCGCGTTTGCGAATCTCTTCCAGATCCGAGATGAATTGTCCCCGGTTGCCGTCCTTAATTGTGACTTCTGCCATGTGCGTCCCCTGGACTTGCCGGCAGGTCTGTGGAGCTCTTGCCCGCCAACAAAGCAACAACAGCGATTTAAATTCGGCCCATCAGAACCAAGATGAGCAGGATCACCACCACCAAACCCAGTCCGCCGCTCGGATAATATCCCCATCCCGTGCTGTACGGCCATGTGGGCAGAGCGCCGATCACGAGCAGAATTAATATTATCAGAAGTATGGTTCCCATCGTGGTTTTCTCCGTGGTTCGAAATTCACCCGGCGCGCGATGCCAAGGTGTGATTCAAATCAGGATGCGGTCCCTCCGGGGATCGCGCGTCCCGGCTCTGCTCAGGCGTATTCGCCTAAACCTCGCCCGAAGAAACGTACAATGCCGGCCCTGCCTGTCCAATCAGGTGAAATGTGTAGGGTCCCTCAAATCTCTCTGTAGCCCCTCATTTCCGACGCCAAAAGGTTAATCGCAGTATCATTTTTGAATATGGCTAGAGATTTTCAAATATGACTGGAGATCGCGAACAATCCGTTTCCATCACCGCTTCGACTATGGAGCCATCCGTCGCATTCTCCTTGGACGGCGCTATTCTTGTGCTGATTCAGTTCGACGTCTGTGAGGAAATTCGTCTCGACTCTCTTCGCCAGTTACTGAGCGCTCGCACCCTCGAGCATCCCAGCCTCAAGCATCCCGCACCGGGATACATCCGTTACCAGCGGCCGCCCGTGATCGAACCCATTGGGGCCCTGACCCTTGACAGCGGAGAGCGCCTCCAGGGACAGATCAAATATTACGATTACGGCGTGATCAGCGTTGTGTTTGAACTGCCATTTTCCGGCGATTGGGACACGCTCGTGCGTCTCGGAAGCCGATGGGTCTGGGATGTTGACTTCTCCAGCCACGCCTCGAAAATCGTCCGCCAAAAATTGGTGCGCTCCGCTCCCGCCGTGGTCAAGCCCTATCCCGAATGGTTGAGCGAGGACTATTTTATCTTTCATGTTCGCGACATCGCCGGCGCGCCGTCAGCCGCCGAATTGGTTGCCTCTCGCGGCGCAAGCATTGCTCAAATCGTCCGCGGCGAGACCTCACCCCTCTCCGATGGTGAACGCAATGAAATATTGCAGTCCCGCGTATCCTATTATCCAAATGATCTTGCCGTCATTGGGTGGAATGCCGCTTTCCTGTACGACACCGCCGCGGGCGCGGAAACCGCGATTCAACTGCTCGAATACGCCAACTCGCAGTTGCTCGAATTTCGCCATTACGACGAATTTCTCACCCGCGAACTGGAAAACGTCTACGCTTCGCTCGATAAGGGAACCGGAATGTTCGCCCGCTGGAGACTGGCTCGCGACGCCACCAAACTCCACACCGTCCTGCTGGATGTCAGCGAGTTAACTGAACACGCCGACAATGCCATCAAATTTCTCAGCGACATGTTTTCCGCGCGCCTGTACAAATTGGCGGCGTCCAAGGTTGGGGTTCCCGATTACAAAGACCTGGTCACGCAGAAGGTGCGCACCGCCGAAGAGCTCTATCACTTCATGGTTGATCAGTTTAACCAGAGCCGTGCATTCGTGCTGGAGTTCACTGTGGTAGTGATTTTGATTATTGAACTGATATATCTTTTTCGCGGAAAGCCGTTCTAGCGTCGAGGATAGCCGCCCTCGGCCGTCCAGCCGGCCAGAGTCCTTTTGCCTTCACAGCTATTCCCCTGTTCCGCCGGAAATGCGCTGTCAGCCTTCCCGCCAGCCGATATATCCTCACCCCGCGATAGAGTGGAAACAGCCATGGCGGCAATCGCACCGCCTCCCACTCGCCCGCGCCCGGTGTGAAAATCAGCCGGCATAAGAATCGCGCGCGATCTTGCCATCTCTCTCTGAGGGCCAGCATCAGGCGAAAATAGCCAATGGATTCCGTATCCATCTGCCGGGCCCCGGTTAACATTGGCAAAATTCTCTGCGAAACCCGCGCCGGATGCTTCCTTCGGACTTCCGTCAGCACAGAAATCGGAATCTCGCCGCCCAGCAGATCGTGAACCAAAGCCAAATTTACTAATAAAATCCGTCTCACTCCAAGTCGTTTCGCATCTCGAAGCACCGCATCCCAATCCATCGGTTGCGATCCGATGAGCCGCGCAATGTCGCTCAACAATGACAGTTCCGCCCACGTGTGTTTCGCCGCGTGCACGCACAAAACCAGCAGCAGATCTTCGGGACACAAGCTTCGTACCTGATGTTCCGAGACTTTTACAGTTGCCGCTCTCTTGAAGAATCCGTCTATGTCAAAATCAATCCCATAAAAATGGGGAACAACGCGCCATTTCAGCTCCAAAGCGTTCTTCCCATCTGCCAGATCGAAAGCATATTCATAACCGGACCTGACGTAGCTTTTTTCCTGGCGTCCTGAAAACGAATCATGCGGAATGTACCCCAGCGCAACCAGCGCGGCTCTGCTCCTCCGCACATCTGACGGATGAACCAGCAGATCAATATCCGAGTATTGCCGCGAAGCCAAATCTCCGTCGAGAATTGCCGCCAGCGCCGGACCCTTGTAAGCCAGTACCCGGATCCCCCGGCCTTCAAAATCCTTCACCACTCGGACCAGGTCACGCGTAAGTCGAAGTGTTTGGCGGACGTTCGCCTCGTATCGCCTGCGAAGTTGCCGCATGATTTCGTCAGGAGCGGCGTCGCAGAGACGGCTATAAACCTGCGGGATCACGCGATGGTGTTCCGTCATCCGCAGGAAATTCACCCA
Organism: Terriglobales bacterium; assembly: GCA_050746185.1. Classification (GTDB taxonomy): domain Bacteria; phylum Acidobacteriota; class Terriglobia; order Terriglobales; family Acidobacteriaceae; genus PALSA-188. The sequence goes on from JBOGLA010000001.1 coordinate 51,018, forward strand.
ATCGAAGTCGCCACGTGGAATTGTGGCTGAACTTCCGGCGCAGGCAAGCAGAAGGTCAAACTCTCGGGTTTCGGGCGCGGGCATAAACTAAACGTACTGGCATCGCCTGAGAACTGAAATCTAAAATCTGAAAACTGGCTTTATTCGAACCCTCCAGCATGGATTGCTAATTCTAATGGCGGGAAGCGTCCACGCATCCAAAGTATTTCTGAACACCTCGTCTCAGCCTCGATCATGGATAGCGCTCGCGCATCAATTCACCAATCGCCGCATACGCTTTCGTCAGCGTTGCTTCGTCCGGCAGAAACACTATTCGAAAGTGTTTCGTGCCGGGTTTCTGCCCGAAGCCCGAGCCGTGTACCACCATCACGTATTTCTTTCGGATCAATTCTTTGACAAACGCTTCGTCGTCCTCCGGAATCTCTATCCGCGGGAACGCGTAGAAGGCGCCTCGCGGAGCGACGCAACTCATTCCCGGAATCGCATTGCACGATTTCACCGTTAGATCGCGCCGCGTCCGCAGCTTTTCGCACACCCCAATCAGGTGTTCCTGCGATCCGGTAAGCGCAACCCTGATCGCGTACTGCTCGGGATGATTTGCCGACAGGCGCGCCCGCAACAGGCGGTGAACGCCCTCTATGTAAGGCCTCACCGCTGAAGCGTCCCCGCTCACAATTCCCCAGCCCACGCGCCATCCCGGAGCCAGATAATTCTTGGAGAGCCCGCCGAAGGTTACCACCGGCAAATCCGGCGCCACCGCTGCCATGGAAATATGCTCGTCATCCAGCATCAGCTTGTCGTAGATCTCGTCCGAAAGAATCACCAGATTGTGCTCGCGCGCAATCTCCGCAATCTGCTCCAGCATCTTCCGGGAACACACCGACCCGGTCGGATTATTCGGATTGATAACCACGATACCGCGAGTGCGGGGTGTGATTCTACGCTCGATGTCATCCAGTTCAGGCTGCCACGCGTCTTCTTCGTTCAGAAAGTATGTGTTGAGGCCAATCTCCAACTTGCACAGGACCGCTGAGTAGAGCGGGTAATCCGGACACGGCGTAAGAATGTCTTCACCGGGATTCAGCAGCGCGGTGAGACAAACGTCCACCGCCTCACTGGCTCCCGACGTGACAAACACGTCCTGCACACTGGTGATTCCCTTGCGGGCAGCTTCGCCGCGAATCGCCTCCAGCGCTTCCGGAATTCCGGGAGACGGAGCGTATCCATTCTTGCCATCGCGCATCGCCTTGTGCACCGCTTCGATCATGTGGGCCGGAGTTTCGAAATCAAAGTTAAGCGGATCGCCGACGTTCAGCGGCAGAACTTTGTGACCCTGCTGGACGACTTCATCGGCGACACGCGCCAGGTCGCGGATGGCGTAGCGAACATTATCCAGCCGCGAAGCGGCGGCAATTTCCCGGCTTTGAGTTAACGGGGTCAATTTGAGGCCTTCATAATAGCAATAACAATGGAGCGACGGGCGTCCTCGCCCGTCTGAGCAAAGTTACACTCCAGATCCGAACGGGCGCCAGCCCGGAGGAATCTGCTTTTATTCCCCTCTATCAATCTGCGCCCGCTGCAACCGGTCAGAATAATCTACATAAACCGCTTTCCACTCACTATAAAAATCAATGGCGCCGATCCCGCCTTCCCGATGGCCATTTCCCGTTGCTTTAACTCCGCCAAACGGAAGATGAACCTCCGCCCCAATCGTCGGAGCGTTAATGTATGTAATTCCCGCGTAGAGATCCCGCATGGCCACGAATGCTTTATTCACGTCTCTGGTATAGATCGAAGAGGACAAGCCATATTCGATATTGTTGGCAATTGCAATCGCGTCTTCCAGATCTTCGCAGAGGATAATCGAGACCACCGGCCCAAAAATTTCTTCCTGCGCGATTCGCATCTTGGGGTCAACGTCCACAAACACCGTCGGCTCAACAAACCATCCATATTGAAAATCGCCCTTCTCCAGACGATTCCCGCCGCATTTAATCTTCGCGCCTTCATCTTTGCCGATTTCGATGTAACTTAAATCAGTGTTGAGCTGCCTTTCATTAATCGCCGGACCCATTTCGCTCGTCTCATCCAATCCATTTCCGACTTTGAGCTTTTTTGCGCGCTCAACATAGCGCTCCACGAATTCCCCATAAACTCCTTTTTGTACGATGATGCGGCTGGTAGCCGTGCACCGCTGCCCGGTCGTTCCGAAGCCTCCCCACAATCCGCCTTCAATCGCAAGTTCCAGATTTGCGTCGTCCAGCACGATCATCGGATTCTTTCCGCCGAGTTCCAGCGAACAATGCTTGAAAGATTTCGCCGCCGTCGTCCCGACAGTCCTTCCAACCGCCGAAGAGCCAGTAAAGGAAATCGCCCGCACTTCGGGATTATCCAAAAGCGGTGCTCCAGCCTCCGGCCCAAATCCAGTCACGACGTTCACCACCCCCTTGGGCAGACCCGCGTCAGCCAGCGCGCGCACCAGATTAAATGTAGACAGCGGAGTATCCTGCGCCGGTTTGATTACGCATGTATTGCCGCATACCAGAGCCGGCAGCAGCTTCCACGATGGTATCGCCATGGGAAAATTCCACGGTGCAATCATGCCGCAAACACCCAGCGGCTGCCGGATCGCCATGGCAAATTTATTGGGCAGTTCTGACGGCGTAGTCGAGCCGAACATGCGCCGTCCTTCCCCCGCCATGTAATATGCCGTATCAACCGCTTCCTGCACGTCCCCGCGAGTCTCTTTGAGCACTTTCCCCATCTCGCGAGTCATGTCGCGCGCGTATTCTTCCTGGCGCTCCATCAGGATTTCAGCGGCACGATAAATGACTTCGGCGCGCCGCGGCGCCGGCACCAGTCGCCATTTCGTGAATGCATGGCTGGCAGCTTCCACGGCGGCATCGGTGTCCGCTTTGCCGGATTTCTGAAAAATACCAACCACATCGCGGGTATCGGCGGGATTGATGTTCTCGAACGTTTCCCCCGTCGCAGATTCCACCCACTCTCCATCAATAAAATTCTTATAGATTTTCGGACGGGACGCCGTTCCGCTGATGACCGGATTCGTCAATGTATTTACTGCCATAAATTCTCCGTTTGCTCTCTCCATGCTACAGGCCGAAGGATAGCAGCGGCAAATCACCCTTGTGCAGGTAATCCCCTGAATAATGGAAGAGACGGGTGCCCCCGCCCGCCATCCTTCAAAAGAGGGTGCCCCATTTCTCGCCTCCTTTGCGAGAAGTGGGACTCAACACCTCTAATTACTCAATCCGACTCCGCGAGTATGCCGAACTCACTAGTGTTTTTCAGCTATTGCCTCCCGCTCGCTCCGCCACTACATTTCCCTGCAACTCGGCACCTTTGGAGCGGAGCATGAAAGCGATGAAATGGCTGATCGTAATTGCATTTTCTTCACTTCTCGCTGCTCAGCAGCCCCCTACCGCCCACCAAGTGCTTAAAAAAAAGGACGCCGCGGCCCCAAAACACAAGCTTGGCCCATTTGATATTTCAATCCACTGGCGTACGCGCGCGGAAGGGTGGAACTGGTTTCAGGGCAATACCGGAAACAGCGACTACGGTCTGTGGAATTCTCTGCTGCGCATCGGCGTCGGACAGAGTGGCGACAACTTCGACTGGTTTGCGGAGGTGGAACAGCCTTCTATTTTAGGGCTGCCGAACAACGCGGTGGTTGCAGCCCCTCAGGGTCAATTAGGTCTGGGAGGAACCTACTACGCCGCCAACAACAACCAGGTGAACAATGCCTCCGCATTTCTGAAACAGGCGTTTGTGAACTTCAAGCGCGTGGGCCCGGCGGCGCTGAAAATCGGGCGCTTCGAGTATTTCGACGGGCTCGAAGTCAAACCCAAAGACCCTTTCCTGGCGACAGTAATTCAGACCCGCATAGCCCACCGCCTGATCTCAAACTTTGGTTTCGCAGCAGTTCAACGAACGTTCGACGGCGTTACAGCCTCGGTGACTTCCAGTTCGAACAACTTTACGTTCTTTGCAGCGCGTCCGACTGCGGGCGTCTTCCAGGTAAGTGGAATGGATGAGTTGGACGTGGATACGTACTACGGCGCGTACACCAGATCCCTCACAACAAAACGCAGTGCGGGTGAATTACGAGTATTCGCCCTGGGCTATATTGACCATCGCACGCTTACACTGAAGACCGATACCCGTCCTCAAGCAGTTCGCGCGGCCGACCATGGAAAGATCGAGATCGCGACCTGGGGCGCCGACTATGCCCACGTTTTCAATACTGCGAGCAGCGGAAAATTTGATTTCTTATTGTGGGGAGTGGCGCAAACCGGATCATGGGGCAACCTTCAGCAACGTGCGGGCGCTTTTGTTGGCGAGGCGGGATGGCAACCTCCCGTAAAGATTCTTAAGCCTTGGGTGAGCGCCGGCTATTCTTACGGAAGTGGCGATGGGAACCCCAATGACTCGCGTCACGGTACTTTCTTCCAGCTATTGACCACCCCGCGGCAGTACGCGCGTTTTCCCTTTTACAACATGATGAACAACGAAGATTTCTACGGAACCTTAAATTTGCGCCCCTCATCGAAGCTCGCGCTACGGACCGAGGGACACGCGCTCCGGCTGGCTAGCGCATCCGATCTTTGGTATCTGGGTGGCGGCGCGTTCCAGCCCCGGACTTTTGGCTTTACCGGCCGCCCCAGCAATGGAAGCCGCGCTCTCGCCAATGTCTGGGACGCCGGCGGCGACTACCAGATCACCCGCTCATTCAGCGCTACACTTTATTATGGGCACGCTTGGGGCAAGAGTGTGATTGCGAAGATTTATCCCAAGCAACCAAATGGGCAGCTCATCTTCCTCGAAACCAATTACCACTTCTGAAAGGCCGGACGGTCGAGGCTGGAAATAGAAACGGAGAACTGGAAACTGGAACCTGATGCTACCGGCTTATATTCGACACTAGGCCGCTCTACAATAAAAAAGGCCGCTTGCTTGAGCGGCCTAATCTGGAAACTGAGAACTGAGAACCGAGGTTTAATCTCCCGCCACCGGTTCACCGATTTCGACTTCGGGCTTTGCGTGACCGTTCGAAGGTGAAGTCAATGCGCCCAGTGGAATGAATCCGTTCTCCGCCACCACGGGTTTTTCTTTCAGCACAACCTCGCGATAAAGCGAAGCCATTCGCGCGTTGTATGCAGGATCGTTCTTCTGTTTCAGATCGCGCGCCCGGATCTTTTCTTCGCGGGCATTTTTTGCGATGCCCAGCTTGTCCAGATCGCGCTGCTCTTCTTTCGTGACGATTTCGTCTTTGAGCAACAGTCCGTGCTCGACGGATTCCATCTTCACATTCTTTCCGCCAGCGAAGATTTCGTGACGCCCATGTTCTTCGTACCACTTGGTGAGCGTAGCGGTCATGTGCATCTTCTCGATGATGTTGCGCCAGCCCACGCCGGTATTGTAGGCGCAGAACGAAATCTCGCCTTCCTGCGTCGCATAAGGAATGATGCACTGTTCGGTCCGCCGGAAGTCGTAATTGAACAGATCCTGGAACCACATTCCCGCGATAAACAGGAAGTTCCAGCGGTCCTGACGCCGCTTCATCACGTCATCAATCGTCCGGTCCGGACCAACTTTCCCATAGTTCTTTCCCGTCGCGTTGAAGTTCTTATCGAACTTCTTGAGCAGATCCATCAGCTTGAAATGGGTCGGCGATTGGAAAGGATCGTAGTTCTTCATCAAACAAAGCGCCATTCCAACAATCGTGAGGAATTTTCCGCGCGCCGCGTCGTTAACCTTGGCAATGTCCTTGGCCAGCTGATCGCCCTTTAAGAACGCCGTAACCGGCACTGCCTCTTTCGTTTCCTTGTCAATCATCACCGCCATCCCTGTACCACAATTCGGATGGCAACCACAGGAGAGTTGGCCCCAGTCGTTGTTTTGATCTTCGACGTGCATGAGGTCGGCCCAATCGGAGAAGGTGCTCATGAAGCTGATGGGGAACCAGTCGCGGGCGGGCTCGCCGAGGCCGGTTTGAGACTTCACGTCGTGAGCCAGGTGGGACAGCGTATATCTTTGGGCTACGCGGCGGTCGTCCGTTATAGCTTCGTCGCGGCCAGTGAAAGAAACGGGCTGGAACGAGAGGAATCCGATTTTCCTGGGATTGTCGAGAGCGAATTTTATGATGCGTCCGACCTGCTCATTATTGATGCCGTTGACGATGGTGACCACCGGCACGATTTCGACTCCCGCTTTGTGAAGATTGTCAATGGCTTTCAACTTCACATCGAACAGGTTGCCCACTTTGCGGTGGGCATTGGCGGCGTTGCCGATGCCGTCGAATTGCAGATAGGCGTAGCGCATGCCGGCTTCTGCGGCCTGTTGGGCGAATTCCAGACTCTTGGCGAATTCGATTCCGTTGGTCGCGGCCTGCACGCTGTTGTACCCGACCTTGCGGGCGTAACGGACAGCGTCCAGAAAATAAGGCGAAAGCGTCGGCTCGCCGCCGGAGAATTGCACCGACATCTGGCGGCGCGGCTTGATGGTGATGGCATTGTCGAGCATGGTCTTGATGTCTTCCCAGCTCAATTCGTGGACAAAGCCAACCTGGTTCGCGTCCATGAAGCAGGGATCACACATCATGTTGCAACGATTGGTGAGATCAATCGTCAGCACCGACCCTCGACCGTACTTAACAGTAGAAGATCCGTGATGATGCAGCTTTTCGTCGTTATGGGCGCGGATATCGCGTCCGGGGAACACTTCTTCAAGGTGCTCCGAAAATTCGGTATCAATAGACATCACGTCTTCAAAGTGGCCGTGGGTCGGGCAGTCTTTGACCATCAAAATCCTGCCGTCGCGCTCGACGATCTGAGCCTTGATTTCTCCGGCCTTTTCGTTCATCAGGATTTCGAGCGGCAGCTTGCCATCCAGAATCTGCTGGCGAATTTCGGGGACACACTTCGGGCATAGAGAGTCTGTGGAGCGCGGCCATCCCAGCGGCGGCTTCGACTTTTCGTAGGATTTCAGCAGCGGCTTGTCCGACCACTTGGGCTTGGGAGAAGGATTGGGCTTCACCCGGTTGAGACGCTCGAAAACTGCCCACGCTCCGGTAGCGGCGACGGTTACTGCCTTCTCAACATATTTGACTGGCTTGTGCATGTCCTCTCGACCTCTCCACTGCTGGGATTCGAAATTGCGCCTGTTAACAAGCGTACTCAGAAACCCTGGGTATTGATGTCACTATCCTATTGAGTACGTTAGGGGATGGCACGGGTTACCCAATGAAAGGGGCGTTTTGAGGGTTTAGTGGGGACGAGGTGCATTGGAGGGAGGGTAAAGCGTTGAAAAGGAACGTGTGGCGCGGACACTCTTGTCCCGCGGATTTTGACGTTTTTCGTAAGATCAATATCAACGGCGGCGGACAATGTCTTCAAGTACTAGAAAGCGAACCGTGGGTCATTATCTACCACTGATGCAAGAAACCCCGACTTAATTTCCGGGAAGTGAACCAAAATCAGTCTTTAGCCGCGGAGCTGCGCCCGACCTTAGCCTCGGACGGTAATAGTCCTGGGAAGGCGAAAGTGGTAAGAAAACGCGCCCGGAAAGGGTGCTGGCCGGCTGCGACACGAGCCCTTCTTCTCTGAACCGAAGGGCGGCCCGGCCGACCTTCCGAGCCGCCCACATCCTGGTACGAGGCTATACAAAACGGCTAATTGTCGGCAGGTTTCCCCAGCCACGGAGCAAAAAGGATGCGCGATCCGTTGATTTTCGAGCATCCCGAACTGCCAGGGCCCGTAATGCATCCCCAATAGTTTTCAGTCGCATCAATGCTACCGGTGCATACTGACGAGCCATCGAGGGCACAAACGTCGGCTACCCCCAGTTTATGGCCCAGCAGATCGTTGAGATGAACATCAACCTCCGCTGGCGTGTTGACCGCGACATCAACGTCCTCATTGCTGATGTCATTTCCGGATATCACGGTGCCGTAAACTGGCGAGCCCCCGCCTCCGCTGTTGATGTTGATTCCCACGCGGCCGGGGGTGGCTGTGTCGGCCTGGTCAGCGAGATTTCCGGAAATAATGTTGCCAATGATCGCGTTCCCCGACATATCGTCTGCGGGCAGGCCAAAAGCCGGCCCCACGTGCGTGTGTAGGGCGACGCCGCCGAGTCCGTTATTCTTCAGTTCATTGTTGACAATCACATTGCCGGACACCCGCCCTTGGCCTGCGCCGTCTGAGAAAAGTCCAGCGCCGGCTCCGCCAACTTGAACGCCATTGTCATCCGAGATGTTTTCGGCGACGGTGTTATTGTCAACACCAAAGTGTGCGGCAAAAGGCGGCGTAGTGTGTCCCGTGGGTGGATGCGAGGCAAGAACGATGCCGCACTCGAGTGGGTTTTTTCTGACGATATTACGGGTGATTAGGTTGTTGTGGCTCTCGGCGGTTTCGTCGCTAATCAGGACGCCATCGGCATTGCCAGTAATGAGATTGCCGGACACGATGGAGTTCGCAGTGCCGATCAAATGAAGTGCCCCGCCGCAGTCGCCAGTTTCATCGTTCTCATAGACTCCATCGCCGGGCTGGTCAGGACATCCAGTCTGCGCTCCAGTGAATTGGAGCCCCGAAGACTTGTCATTGTCTACGATGTGGTTGTTGCGAATCGTAACGTCAGAGGCGCTCACGATAATAATTCCTTCGAACAGAGCGTTCTGCACCGTCAATCCGGCAATGATCACGTTGTGAAGGCCGGGGTTGTCGAAACCATCCACAAATACTCCATGCGCGAGATTGGTCGCATCAATGATGGTGGCGTTCGCGCCTGCGCCAATGATGGAGAGTGGAATGCCAATGGTTACCTCCTCGGCATAGGTGCCCGCTTTGACATTAATGACGTCGTTTGGCGCAGCGTGATTTACCGCCGCCTGTATGGTTGAAAAACAGTCGTTCGTACCGCCCTTATTGACGCAGAGGGTTCCAGCAGCAGCCATTTGAGAAGCGGTGAATACCACAGCACAACAAGTAATCTCAGAGAAGCGGAACAGAAGTTTATTCATTGATTTTTCTCCTTCGAGCACAGAGCCATTAAGAAGATGCGAGGCGGGACAATCCAGGGGTCGCGATCCCCGATTGGGCTGGCAGCGCGCGGACGGTCCAACCGGACCTCTATGAAGCTTTGGCGCGAGAATAGTACTCTGGCGCCGTGAGCGAGTCAATGGAGTGCTTGTCCGGCAGGCCATTTGAGGGCTTGACGATGCGTTTGTGCCTCGCGGGTCGGCGGCGTTCAGGATGCCCAGACGACGAACCCTGGTTATCCTTGGCGGAAGCGAGTGGGAGTCGAACCCACCGGCGACGGGATAACCCGCCGTCCACAGGTTTTGAAGACCAGGGCAGTCACCGGACCGCATGCGCTTCCATCTTGTTACTGTTGCTAGGTCTATTACCGCTCCAAAGTACCATTTACTGCACGCCGACTGCACACGTTTTGCATGGTGAATGCGCACAGCGCACCGCGGCAGGCGTGTTTGGTCAGAATGTCACGAGTGAGACGGGCAGTGGTGGGATGTGACTAATGGGACGGTTTATACGTGTAGATCTCAAGGCAATTCTAGTGATTGACGTGCGTATATCCGTCTGTATATACTTGACGCAGTAACGGTAGGTGATCTATGACTCCGGCGACCGGAACCAAGACGCAGCTTGTAAAGTGGGGAAACAGCCAGGCGGTTCGTCTCCCTAAGCCAATTTTGGAACAAGCCCGAATAAAAGAAGGCGATCAGTTAGTCATCAGCGTCGAGGGAGAGAAAATTGCGCTTGAAAAGGCATCCCCGGCGACGACCCTTGCGTTTCTCGTCTCGAAAATCACGCCCGAGAATCGGCACGACGCGCAGGAGTGGGGAAAGCCGGTTGGTAAGGAAGTTTGGTGAGCTACGTCCCCGACGCGGGCGATCTCGTCACTTTAGACTTTGATCCTCAGTCCGGCCACGAACAAGCAGGGCACAGACCCGCTATCGTGTTAACTCCTAAATCGTACAACCAGAAAAGTAGTTTAGTCATTGTGGCCCCTATTACGAATAGCGTTAAGGGCTATCCTTTAGAAGTGCAACTCCCTGCGGGCCTAAGAACGACCGGCGTAGTGCTCACGGATCAAGTCAAAAGCGTGGACTGGAAGGCGCGGGGTATGAAGTACAGAGAAAAATCTCCGGTCAGTACTTTAGAGAAGGTCCGCGAGATACTCCGCGTACTTCTCTTAGCGAGGTAGGAATTCCGCCTAGAGGCTTGCTAGGCCGTACAAATAGAGCTTCGCAAAAGCTGTCCGTTAGCGTCCATTAGCTCCTGCACAGCACCCCGCAGTGGACAGCAAACAGAAACAAATATGGGCAAGTAGGACACACATATGCCCCTCGCCGGGCTAGCTTGCCTGGGGTGTGGGTTGAACTTCGCGCGGGGGCGCTTCCGCGCGGGCGGCCTTCAGATCGCCGTTCAATTCATCGAGGATCGTCATCGGGAGTTCTGGATTCCACTCTTCCAACTGCTGTTCATCAAGGCCGCTGTTAAGCAGAATTCCCGACCCGACATCGTCGGCAAACGCGACACTGAAATCGCCGTGTCCATGTTGAGTGTCGCCGACTTTTCTGCCGGTGTGGGCGTCGTACACTCTTCGGCTCGAGGTTCCCTTGGCGTTCACAAAAGCGAGGAACACTTCTCCAATCTCGCCGAAATCGGGACGATAAATCCAGGCTCGGTCAATATGCGACTTGGGCCGCGCCCGCTTCTTCGCCGTCAAACTGGGACGTTCTACGGCAATCTCGGTTGCGGGATCGAAATGCAAAATGCGCTGGCAAGACTCGCAGAACACTATCTGCCCGCTGCGCACTTCGTTATACGTCTGCGGCCGGAGCATGACCTGGCAGCCCATGCATTTTTGGTCACGAACTTCGGCCAGGCCGCTGCCGCGAAACTTCAGCACGCGATCATAGTGGCGCAGCAGATCGGCGCTAACTTCGGCGCGCGCGGCATCCCGTTTCGCATTCCACTCCGCCAGTTGCATCTCATCTTCGGCGGTACGCCGCCGGGCCTCCGTCTTTTCCTTTTCGATTTCCGCTGTCTCGGCTTTCAGTTCCGCCTCAGCGGCTTTAACCTCTTTTTCCCGGGCCTCCGCATTTACCATTAGGTCGAGGATTCTATCTTCGTTGGCGCGGATATCCTGCTCGGCAAACTGAATTTCATGCATCAATGCTTTATATTGATCGTTGGTCTTTACTTCTAAAGACTGGTCGCGGTACTTGGAGATTTTTTGCTGCAAATCCTGAATCGCGATTTCAAATTTGCGGCGAGCGGCTTCGTCGCTCTTGATAGCTGCTCTCGCTGTTTCAAGTTGTGCTTTGGTTCCGGCCAGTGTTTGCTCGATTTCGGCGATGCGCTTGGGAAAAGCCGCGATTTCTTCTTTGAGGCGAACTATTTCGCGATCGAATTGCTGCAACTCGCTTAGATGTTGGACGTCAGAAGCCATCGTGGGGTAAGGCGTGTTAATTTTAGCATGTAGAGCGGCGCCGCAATGGGCCTGCCATGCGGCAACCCCTGATAGACGCCACTAATCCGAACCTAGAGGAACGGAATGAATAAAAGAAATTTGGGCGACTTCGAATTGATGATTGTGTCAGACGGAACCTACCATCTGGACGGCGGTGTATTTTTCGGAGTCATACCAAAAGTCCTATGGGAGAAAAAACTTCGCGCCGACGAGAAGAATCGAGTACCCGCGGGATTAAACTCGCTCGTCGTTCGCACCGGCCGGGAAACCGTACTCATCGAAACGGGCATCGGCGGCAAACTTACAGAAAAAATGGCGGGTATCTATGGCGAGCCTGCCAAGTTGATCGAGAATCTGCAAGCCGCCGGAATTTCTCCCGACGAGATTGATATCGTCATCAACACACACCTGCACTTCGATCATTGCGGATGGAACACGACACGGCGCGGAGACAAGGTTGTGCCGACCTTCCCAAAGGCGAAGTATTACGTTCAGGAAGGCGAATGGCAGCGCGCGCAATCTCCTGCCGAGCGCGACTTAATCTCTTACATCGGCGAGAACTACAATCCGCTCGTGCAGAACGGCCAGATGCAGCTTCTTCGTGGAGATCAGGAAATCGTGCCTGGCGTCTCGGTGCAGGTGTTTCCAGGACACACTCGCGACATGCAGGCGGTAATCATCAGCAGCGGTGGACAGAAGGCATGCTACATCTCGGATCTGATTGCTACCACCGCCCACATTCCCATCACCTGGGGAATGAGTTTCGATCTTTACCCTCTTGATGTGATCGAAAGCCGGAAGCAATATTACGCAAGGGCAATTCCCGAGAAATGGCTCACCGTCTTTACGCACGACGCCACAACCCCATGGGCGTACTTAAAAACCGGGGACAAGGGCAAAGGAAAGATAGAGGCGGTTCCGGAAGGCCAGTCTATTGGCGCGTAAGATCGAGTTAATTAAGATCGAGCAATTAAGATCGAGCCATACGGACGAGGAGCTACTGATTCACTCCGCTGGCGAGAAATCCGCCGTCCACCACCAGTACTTCTCCATTCACAAAGCTGGCAGCCTCTGAGGCAAGAAAAACCGCGGCGCCCGCCAGTTCATTAATATTTCCAAAACGCTTCATCGGTGTGCGGGTTAGAAATTCGTGCCCGCGTTCGGTGCCATTCAAAAGATTGGCATTCAAATCGGTTTTAAAAACACCGGGCGCAATCGCGTTCACGCAAACCCCGCGCGATCCCCATTCGATGGCCAGCGATTTTGTGAGCGAAGCTACCGCAGCCTTGCTGGCGGCGTAGGCGGCAACTTCGAAAAGCGCGACGAAGCTGCTCAGGGACGCAATGTTAATGATGCGCCCATATCCGCGCTCCAGCATGTGCCTTCCAAATACCTGAGCCGCGCGCAGCGTTCCGGTGAGATTGGTTTCCATGATAGCGTTCCATTCCCCTTCGGAAACTTCCAGCGTAGGGGTGCGCTTCGTGCGCCCGGCGCAATTGATCATGATGTCCACTTTACCGAACGCGGCGATCGCCGCTTTGAGCAGGTTTTCCAGGCTCGCCCGGTCTTCCACATCGGAAGCAACGCGCAAGGAGCGGCGTCCCAGAGCTTCGACTTCGCCCGCCGTCGAAGCTACAACATCCGCCCGCCGCGAAGTCGGTATCACGTCGGCGCCGGCCTCGGCAAGAGCCAGCGACATTCCATGGCCAATGCCTGTGGTTCCACCTATGACGACTGCCGTTCTTCCCGTGAGGTCTAGAGGTTTGAAAGTCATTGCGCCAAAGAACGGCAGCGATTCCGCATCAATTCTTTTACTATCCCGCGAACGTTCTTGACAAGTTTGTTCCTTGAATGACGCTCATCACCTTATCGGGACCGTCTCCCGTCCCGCCCCTTTCGTGGCATTGTTTCGCGACAAGATTTACAATCTTCGGGCCTTCATGGGACGCGTCTCATAGTCCGAAACTCATTTCACGCACAAATGGCAACGATGCAAATCAAGTCGAAAGAAGAATGCCGCTGGGACCTCGTGAGTCTGGGCGAGGTTATGCTGCGGCTCGATCCGGGTGACGTCCGCATCTCGACCGCGCGCACCTTTCAGGCATGGGAGGGCGGAGGCGAATACAACGTTGCGCGCGGCCTTCATCGGTGTTTTGGATTGAACACCGCGGTCGTGACCGCGCTGGCCGACAATCCGATTGGCCGCCTGGTTCAGGATCTGATTTATCAGGGCGGCGTGGACCAGTCGCATCTCAAATGGGTTGCTTACGACGGCATTGGACGCAGCGTTCGCAACGGGTTGAATTTTACCGAGCGCGGATTCGGCCTGCGAGCACCGGTTGGCTGCTCCGATCGAGGCCACACCGCGGTTTCGCAATTAAAGCCCGGCGACATTGACTGGGAGCAGATTTTTGGCCGCGAAGGCTCGCGCTGGTTTCACACCGGCGGAATATTCTGCGCGCTCTCTGAAACCGCGCCCCTGGTCGGCAGTGAGGCTATGCAGTCGGCAAAGCAGCATGGCGCCGTGGTTTCCTACGATCTCAATTACCGCGAGTCGCTCTGGAAGACCTTTGGCGGCCGCAAGCGGGCAGTCGAAGTGAATCGCGGATTGGTTTCGCTGGTTGACGTACTTTTGGGCAATGAAGAAGACTTCACCGCGGCTCTCGGTTTCGAAGTCGAGGGAGTGGACGAGAATCTCTCCAACCTGAGCACCGCCAACTTCGGCCGCATGATCGAGCGCGTGCTCGAAGCGTTTCCCAACTTGAAGGCCGTTGCAACTACGCTGAGGAATGCAAAAAGCGCGACTCGCAATGATTGGGGAGCAGTCTGCTACTACGATGGAAAACTCTATCAGGCGGTCACGCGACAGGAGGTTGAAATTTTCGACCGCATCGGCGGCGGCGATTCATTTGCCTCAGGTCTGATCTATGGTTTTTTGACGGGACGCGGACCTCAGTGGGCCGTTGAGTGCGGCGCGGCCCACGGCGCGCTCGCCATGACCACTCCCGGAGACACTACAATGGCGACGTTGGCCGAGGTAGAGAAGGTAATGAAAGGCGCAAGCGTGCGCGTGGCGCGGTAGGTTCTCAGGCCAGGCGGGAAGCTTCATGAACACGATGAATAAAACCGACGTTCTCCAAAGAATCCACGAAGTGGGTTTGATTCCCGTGGTGCGCGCCGAGTCCGCCGCCATGGCCCATCGTGCCGTCGCCGCCGTGCGCAACGGCGGAATTTCCATTGTCGAAATAACCATGACCGTCCCTGGCGCGATTGATGTGATCAAATCCCTCGCGCGAGAGTCCGGAACGGAAGCATTAATCGGCGCAGGCACAGTTCTCGATGCCAGGACCGCCCGGGAGTGCGTGCAGGCGGGAGCGCGATTCATTGTCAGTCCCGCTCTCGATGTCCACACGATCGTCTGTTGCACGGAGATGGGCATCGCCGTCATGGCCGGCGCTTTGACTCCGACCGAAATTTACACCGCCTGGTCGGCGGGAGCAGATTTGGTAAAGGTCTTTCCCGCCGGCGCCGTGGGCGGCCCAAGCTATCTCAAGTCCATCAAGGGACCGCTGCCGCATATCAAGCTTGTCCCCACTGGCGGAGTGTCTCTCAAGACCGCAGCCGCGTTCATTGAAGCCGGAGCAGAAGCTCTGGGGGTGGGCGCCGATCTCATTGATACCAAAGTTCTGAAAGAGGGATCGGACTCGATCATCTCCGACCGCGCCCGCCAGTACGTTGAGGCCGTAAAGTTGGCGAGAATGACAAAGTAGATCCAGGAAACTCCAAGTGATACCTCTTGTCATTTTTTCCAGACGTCGTTCTGAGGGATCTCAGTCCCGAAGAATCTTGTGGGATAACTGCTCGGCCCGAGATTTTTCAAACCGACGCATTAACGACTTTCGGCCCAGGCCGGCAATTCTGCTGCCGTGCCGTCGAAATAACTTTGCGCTTTGGCCCATGTTTTCTTGGCGGCGAGTTGTCCCAACGTTCGTCCGGCGAAGTCAGCGCGGCGGAAATGAACTCCTGCGAAGAGACCGGAGATTCCGGCTTGGTTCGCGGCGTCGCTGAACGTTTTCCATTGCAATACTACGGACTGCGCCGGAGTGATCCCCGGCTCGATCTTTGAGCTGCCTTTCGCCAATGTCACTGAGTAACCGAAGCGGTCGCTCCCCGTCCACGCCGCGAGGATCGAAGCTGCGGCCCCGCTGAACGCACTGTGTCCCGAGACGAACTCCGGAAATGGCGGAGTCGGAAGCGTTGCGGGCTGATATGGAATCCACTGCGAGCCATCCATCTCGACAGTGCCCTTTCCCGGTCCGCCCCATGCGCGAATCTTTTTGCCTCTGAACAGCAGCGGTATGGCCGTGATTGGCCGCACCGAATCATAGGCGCGCATCGCATCTCCGGCGGCAATGCTGGCGTCGAGCATTGCGTTCGACAGCGCAAAAAGCATCTTCACATCATCGTCGAGACTGTGATGGTCCCTCGCCGAGACGAATTGCGCGAACCGGTTCCAACGGCCGAAAACTTGCTCGTAGTCCTGACCGTTGCCCGGAGCGTCGCCCGGCCCATCCGACCAATATTCCACCATCATCTTTTGCTGGTCGTTGAGTTGGGCGCTCATTGTGACCAGTTCTTCGGCTTGTTCCTGATACTCCGCCGAGCCGTAAATTGCGGGCGGAAGACTTTGTGTTGCCCCGCGAAATTCGTCCCCGGACGACATCGCAAAAGGTGTCACGAAGCACCATTGCGCGCCCATAAACATCTGCGTGACCAGGCTGCCTGTGGAGTCCACGTACGTAAGCGGCTGCCAGCGGCTCACATCTATCGGGTGGATTGCGGGCAGGCGGATGGGGACGGTGCTGGGCGTGTTCACCGGCCTGAAGTGCGTCCAGTCGGAGTAAGCGCCGGGAGCAAGATCGCCCAACTGGTTGGCCTTATCGTGATGGCGAAATTCGAGCACAGCGGCACAGGCCACATTTCCGATTCCGGGGGGAGTCTCAATGTCAGTTGAATTGTTTTTCGGATCATATCCGAGTTGCTTCATGAGCGGCGCGTAAACGGCGTCGGCGTCAACCGGCATGATATCCATCAGCGCGCGATACGCGGCGTAGCTGATTGCTTCTTCCTCATTGGCCAGGCTTTTATTAGTCAAGCCCCGCTCAGAAGCCGGACGGCGCAGCGCCCCGGCTAACTGCGTACCCGTGGCGCGGTCATCGTATGCAGTCCACGCGTCGTACATACAGGTGTGAACGATGGCTAAAGCTCGCGCAGCCATGGGCGCGCCGAGCTTAGCGTCGCGGACGCCTTCAAGGGCGGCGTTGTTCCATTGAATAGCTATGTTCGGTCGCTGTACAGGTGCTGCGGTTGCGCCACTTGAAAACAGTACAGAACCAAGGATGGCAGGTAGAATTCTGATACTAGGTTTGAGCGGGCTCATGCATTTAGCCCGATACACGGAATAATCATTTCCTCGCTGGCGGTTGGGTGTAGATGGGGCCTAGTTTCTCGTTCAGGCTTCCCCACTGCCAGGCCACCCGTTGTTCCGCGTCCCTCTTAGTCGGCATTGCGCTCGGGAACACCAACACCGTATAGAACGTGGGGCTCTCGTTTGCCACGTAGACTAATGCCGCAAGCGCAGTTACGTTCTCAAGAGTCTCGCGCTGCAGTTGTTCTTTTTCAAGCATCGTGTCTGAGAATCCTGATATTGCACCACCAACTGCCGGGTACCCTTCTAAACATCCGATAGGCCACCCTGGGAACCAAAGCTTCATTTCCGAGAGGTTAGACGGAGTCATGAACTGCCTAAACTTACAATTAAGGAAATTGAACCGCGCCTGCCGGAGCTCCTTGTTGTAAAAATGGACAGTCTTGCCTTCCATCTTCCAATCGTAACCGGGTGCCTTCTTAAGAAGCTCATTTAGCTTTTCCGGGGTGAGTGGCACACCTTCGACAGTGGGGATCTCCGGCAACGGCCACACCAGTTCTGCAATGAGCGGAACGTGGGAGGTTCGCGCCATCTGGACGAGCGCGTTGGCCAAGTCCGGCGGAGGCTGCCCGTAACTAGGCGCCGGTCGTTGAGCCTTGGAATGATCTTGCGCAAGTGAGTAGGGGTAGACCAGGATCATCGCAGCAATTAAAAACGAATACGGCCTCAGCATTATGGTGCCCCCGTCGGCGGCCCGGTGCCCCAGGTTCGCGTCCGTCCTTTGGACGCTAACCTGGGTTGAGGAACATTCGCGCCTAGCCGCATGACATTTGGGTATCCCGATCCCTTGCTCCCATCCGGACTCGATTTTCGACGATGCCGACTTCCCCCAATGCATAGCGAAAAAAGCGGCCAGTCGCCGCCAATCCTGCTTGAAGGTGCGCGTATCCCAGGTTAGCGCCGAAAAACGGCGCGAACCTGGGGCAC
>JBOGLA010000002.1:0-92438 GCA_050746185.1 Terriglobales bacterium
GCTCAGGCATGATTACGTATCCGTAAATACGCACGCCGAAGCGGCGCCGCATCTGCTCTAAACACTGAACGAACAGATCGCAAATATCCGGGGAAGTGAAATTCGCCTGGCGGCGATAACAACTGAAGGTCAGAAAGTGGGACTGCCCAGATTCGTGAAAACGTAGCAGACCGCTCGGCATGAAAAACCGTACACCCCTCAGGGCCGAAAGTATAGGATTCCCAGGTTAGCGCCAAAGAACGGCGCGAACCTGGGGCACCAGGCGACGAATCAGTATGGAAGAACGAGCGCGGCGGTGACGGTTACGGTTCAGTGAGAGAGGCATTGACGACATCATGTGGGAAACGGATGTCGGAGAAGCCGGCTGGCCCACCTAAGTAGATTTGGTTTTCTCAATGTCATAACCACGCCGGCTGCCCCATCCGTCGCAATCTCGACGAGTGGGAATTCGTGCTGATTGTATCAAGAGATTTTCTGCAAACTCTTCAAAGTCAAAATAAACTCGTGACGCGGACTGCATCGGTCCCCACCCGTCGAAAACCGCGACGGGATGGGGCAGCCTTTGTGGTCATGATGTTGAAGAGATCAAAATCCAATTAGGGCGGGCCAGCCTGCCTCTTTTCGCGCACACTCTCCAGTTACCAAGGCCAAACGCCGGATAGAAAAGAAATCTCGATGGGAAAAAAGTTTTCTAAAATTAACTTCTGGTCGGGGCGCGCGGATTTGAACCGCGGACCCCCTGCGCCCAAGGCAGGTGCGCTACCAGGCTGCGCTACGCCCCGACATGACTAGCAGAATTGATTCTAAAGTACTTCCCGACGTTGTTTCCACACGAAACAGCTGAAGCCCATGAACTGACGCTCGTCACTTGCAACGTTAGCGATCTTCCGTTGCTCAAAGATAAAGATTAAAGATATTGTCAATCCCCGGAATTAGCGTCCATGCCAAGCCTTTACGAATTGCCGACAAACCGGGATTTAACTGGGTTGGTCCGACGCTTGCGCGTTCGTCCTCGTCGGCAGTTCAGTGGCGCCAATTACTTCGCCGAAGCGAACCCCCTTGGCCTTCGAACTGGCGGCTTTACTCCGAAGGTTTTACTTCCTCAAAGCTGAATTGCTTGTCGAGCTTGTCATACATCTTTCCATCCACCTCGACATACGGATAGACGAAATAATTCAGCGCCGGGCCATCTTGCCTGGGAGACAGCGTGATGTCGCGGCCGGTGGAGAACTGTACGCGATTGGCGTCAACACTGCCGAAGAAATAATCTTCCTTCTGCTTTGCCTGCCATGCCTCCGAAATGTCAACCGGAATCCAGCCGATTTTGGCCGCATAGAATTCGGCCCAGCAGTGATAGCCGGCGATATCCCCTTTGTCTTTGTTCTCAGGCAAAGGAAAGCCGATGTCGAAGCGCGCAGGAATTCCGTCAGCGCGCAGTACACCGATGAACGGAGAATGGAAGTCGGTGCAGTTGCCGTGCTTGGAGTCGCAGGCCCACACCGCGTCCCCGCGTCCCCAGCCGGAGCCTGTCTTGTCATAGCGCATGTTCGTAAAAAGATAATCGTACGTAGCCTTGGCTTTCGCGATCGTACCGGTCTGCGATCCGGTTATATCGTCCGCCAGAGCCTTGATCTTGCCATCCGTAGGAATGAGAGTGTCAGGCGCGACCAACCGGTTCATCGAAGCGGACACAACGCTGGGCTTGAGATCTTTGCGCTCGAGTTGAGCGTAGTCGCCGCGCGAGTATTCCCGGCGCGTGACTTCGTATTCGACGGTGAACTCTGCTTTGCCCGCAACGGGATTCTGCACGTCGGCGTAGATCATGCGGTTTCCGTACTCGGGCTCGCGCGTCATCTGCGTCTTGCCAGGAGCCTTGACGTTCAGAACTCGTACCGTCTGATGCTGGTCGGTCTGCGGCACTGGAACCCAGACCCGCACTTGCTTCGCTCCGGCGGGAATCTCTTTCACCGTGAAGCTGTAGGTGAAGCGAAACGCGCGGGTTGGCGGGCTGAATTTCTCCGCATTCGAAGTGGCGTCGGCGGCCGGCAGGGACGCCACAAGAAACAGCACGAGAAACGACGAGAGCACTCGCAGCCTCATGAAAACACTCCTTCGGCGGATATGGATCGAAATTTTACCAGCAATGCGAGCCTGTCTGGGGCCGGGGAGCCGGTTTATTCAAATATTAATAAATTCGCTTACGAGACTTGAGGCTGTCGAATATTTCGAATCTGGTATAGCATCCACTGCACGAGGTTCACTATGGCGAACGCAGCCCCGCTCCGAAATGACATGGCACGATTGGCGCGTCAACCTCAAGCCGGAACCGGTCTGGCAATCGTGCGGGTGACAATTGGCGCCATGTTCGTTTGGGTCTTCTTCGAGAATTGGGGTAAAGGTCTCTACACCCCCGCGGGCTACGCTAACCTCATCAATTACTACATCAAGCAGGGCCATTCGCCGGCCGCGTGGAAAGCGGTCATGGGTCTGGCGGCCACCCACGCCGCCATGGCCGCTCCTATGCAGGCCATGACCGAGATCTCTCTTGGTATTCTGCTCGTCATTGGTCTGCTTACCCGGCCGGCCGCGGCTGTCGCTTTTCTGTATCTCGGCAGCCTTTGGGTTTCGGAGTGGGGCACCGCGTGGATATGGGAACTGCTGGTTCCGGTGCTTGCATCGCTTTCGCTCGCTATCGGAAGCGCCGGCCGAAGATGGGGCGTTGACGCATGGCTGTCGAAACGCTGGCCGTCTTCCCCCTGGTGGTAATTGCTCGCGCCAAACTTTTGAGCCAAAGTCCAGTGCGCGTCTCCGTCATCATCCCCACTCATAATGAAGCCCAGGCGATCGGGCATGTGCTTGCCGATCTTCCTTCCCATCTCGTCAGTGAAGTCATCGTCGTTGACAGCAATTCGACTGACGGCACGCCCGAGGTCGCGGCAAGAATGGGAGCGCGCGTCGTTCAGGAGCCTCGGCGAGGATACGGGCGCGCTTGTTTGACGGGACTTGCGAATACGAAAAATCCTGACGTGGTTGTGTTCCTTGATGGCGACTACAGCGATCGCCCGTCCGAGTTGCCAATTCTACTGGCGCCAATCATCGAGGGGCGCGCGGACATCACGCTCGGCTCCCGCCTCCACGAGCGAAATTCGACCGACGCGCTGCCATGGCATCAGGTGTTTGGGAATCGTTTCGCTGCCGGTCTGGTTAAGGTGCTTTATGGTCTTCAAATTAGTGACCTCGGCCCGTTTCGCGCGGGCCGCGCCGATGTACTGCGAGCGCTCGCACTCGAAGAGACCACTTATGGCTGGGCGGTTGAGATGATCCTCAAAGGCGCGCTCGCTGGATGCCGCGTGGTGGAGGTCCCGGTGAGCTACTACCCGCGCATCGGAAAATCGAAGATCAGCGGTACGCTGAAAGGCACGCTCGGCGCGGGTTGGTTCATTCTCAGCTTGATTGTGCGCTACTATTTCCGGCGGCGAAGCACTGGGACGCCAGCTTAGGACCGGTGGCCCAGTCAAGCCCCGATTTTGGCTTGACTGGGGATGTTCATACGTCACAGACACGGCCCGGCTGACAAACAAGGTTCCCATGTTTCCTGCACGGTCTCTGAGAAGAGCTCTCCGTGTTCATTCAAACTGTTTTCGGAAGCTGGCCAACTCCTGTTTTATGTCATCCATCACCGCCTTCAGGTTAGCCAATTCTTCCTCCAGCTTCGCGATCCGATTCTCCTCCTCCTCGGCTGTTTTGGAGACAATGGCCTCACCGGCCACTATCGCGTCTTCAACGTCCCCGGAAAGCAGATGCATGTAGCGCGACTCTTTCGTCCCCGGCTGGCGGTCAAGCATTGTCGCCAGCGGCGGATCGCACTGCATCAGTCGCTGCAAAGTGGACTGCACGTCGGTCAGATCTTCGAAATGGTGCAGGCGTTCGGTGCGTCCGCGAAGCCCACCGGGAGTTTGCGCGCCACGCAGCAATAAAACGCACATGAGCGCAGTCTCACCCCGGGTGAAATTGAACACCTCCTGAAAGCGATGCTCGTATTTGGTTACGCGGCTGTCCGCGCCGCTGGTTGGACCGGCAAGCCGCTTCTGCTGAAGCGAGTCCAGCGCCGTTCGGACCGATGCCTCGTCGAGAGCCATTACCGGATCGCGGTTGTTCTTCTGGTTACACGCGTTAACCAGCGCGTTCAGCGACAGCGGATAATAATCGGGGGTGGTGATGTCCTTTTCAATCAACGAGCCCAGCACCCGCGCCTCGATCGCAGTCAGAACAATAGTTGCCGCTCGTTTCTCTTCCGAATTCTCCACATTCAAGGATACCAGCACGTTAGCGACCCCCCAGCTACAATAGGCCTGTGAAGCCCAGCATCTTTGTCGTCGAAGATGACCCGGATATCTCATTCCTTGTGCGCCACCATTTGGATGGAGCCGGCTTTGCTGTAAAGATATTCCCGTCCGGCGGCTCGGTTATCGAGGAATCCGAGCATCAGCGGCCCGCTCTCTTCCTGTTGGACGTTATGGTCCCGGGAAAAGACGGTTTCGAACTCTGCCGGCAGATTCGGACCACGCCGTCGTTGTTTTCGACGCCAATAATCTTTCTCACCGCGAAGAGCGGGGAGGCTGACCGCATTCTCGGATTCGAGTTAGGCGCGGATGATTATATTTCCAAGCCTTTCAGCCCGCGCGAGCTGGTCGCGCGGGTAAAGGCCGTGATGCGGCGTTTTGAGCGGCCGCTACCGCAGACTGCGTTAAAAGTGGGAGGAATCGAGATTGACCGCACGGCGATGATTGTTAAGGTTGATGGAAACGTGATCACGACAACCGCCACAGAGTTCCGGCTGCTCGAATACTTCGCCCGTCACGTGGGGAGGGTTTTCAGCCGCGACCAGTTGCTGGATTCTGTCTGGCGCGATACTTCTTACGTCACTTCGCGTTCCGTGGATGTTTACGTCCGGCGCATTCGCGAGAAGATCGAACGCGATCCCGAAAATCCCCGCTATCTTAAGACGGTGCGCGGGGCGGGATATCGTTTTGAGGCTCCCAAGTGAGGTCCCGGATTTTTGTTCTGCTCGCCGTCTTCCTCTTGTTGATTGCCTGCACGACCATCGTATTTGGATTTTTCCTTCACCGCACTTTTGAATCTTCTCTTCGCGAGGAAATTGAGCGCAACTTAGAACAAAAGGCCGCCATGTTTGCCAACCGGGTGAACACCGACCGCAAATACAGCCTCCAGGATATCGTTTCTCAGGAGGGGCACGCCGCCGGCGCGCGGGCTACCGTCATTGATGAGCGCGGCAAGGTGCTGGCGGACTCCGAAGCTTCAGCTCCTACCATGGAAAATCTTGCGGGCGACGCCGAGTTTGTCGCAGCCCTCGGGGGCCAAACCGGGGTTGAAACACGCGCCAGTACGTCCCTCGGAATTCCCATTCTCTACGTCGCCGTTCCCGTCGCCGGAGGAGCGGCGCGTCTTGCCTATCCGTTGCCGAATGAACCTGGAACTCACATCTGGAGCGCATTGCTGTTGGCCTCAGGCCTATGCTTCGTGCTGGCCGTGGTAGGTGCAGGCATTTCAGTGCTCGGTGCGCCGCAGTGGTTGCGAAAGTTTCAGACCCTGAATGCGCGAACTCCTGCCACGTCAGATTTGGGGCCGGACAAAGAATGGCTCCAAGTCTCGCCCTCTCACCAATTGGAAGCCAGTTTCATCGCCCTTCGGGAAAAGCAGCACCAGCTCGAGACTCTGCTGAACAGTATGCAGGAGGCGGTGATTGCGATCGGGCCTGACGAACTGGTGCAATGGGCGAACGTCAACATGGAGCGGTTGGTTTTCCTGCGCATCCGGCTCAATGCGCCTCTGGTCGAAACCGTGCGTGATCCGGATTTTCTTCGCGCCGTCCGCCAGGCCAGCGAAACGCGGAAACCCGTCGTTGCCAGAGCGACTTCCATGATTCCGGGGCACACCTTTGACGTCACCGCAGCCCCTTTGCCGGGCGGAGGAGCCGTGGTAGTCCTGCGCGATCTTACTGAAACCGAGCGGGTAGAGAAGACGCGCCGGGACTTCATCGCCAACGTATCCCATGAACTGCGCACGCCCCTGACGTCGATCCAGGGATATGCGGAAACATTGCTCGACACAAGCGGGGGCCAGAATCATTCGCGGGAGTTTCTGGAAATCATCCGCAAGAATGCGGCCCGCATGTCGCGTCTCACAGAAGACCTGCTGACGCTGGCGCGGGTGGAATCCGGCGAGCAGCGATTCGACATCCGGCCCGTTTCCACCACCGAACTTTTGCGTGACGCGGTGGCGAATTTTCGTGAAGTAGCGCGGTCGCAGGGAATCGAGCTTCGCGTGGACGATCAAGCTTCCTGCCAGGTCAATGCTGACCCGGAGGCTATCCAGCAGGTATTTTCCAACCTGATTGAAAATGCAATGAAGTATGCGGCATCGGGCAAAGTTGTTGAGTTCGCCGTCCGGAGGCTCAACGGCCAGGTTGAGTTTTGCGTCCGCGATTTCGGCCCCGGTATTTCTTCCGAACATTTGCCGCGGCTCTTCGAACGTTTTTATCGTGTGGACAGAGCGCGTTCTCGCGAGTCCGGCGGAACCGGCCTTGGACTCGCCATAGCAAAACACATTATGCTGGCCCACGGAGGTACGATTCGCGCCGAAAGCGAACTCAACCACGGTTCCGCTTTCCTGTTTACGCTCCCGTTGGCCACCGTCGCGGCAGATGAGCGGCGGCGTTTATAGCTAGACTTCCTGCAATGGCCTTTGCCGATCAACTTGGTTTCACCTTCCGCCCTCCCGACAGGCGAGTGTGGACGGTTCGCGATCTGGTCGCCGCCGTCCGCACCCACATTGAGCGCGAATACGCAGACACGTGGGTCGAGGGCGAAATTTCAAATTTCCGCGCCCATGATTCCGGACATCTCTACTTCACGCTGAAAGATCAGAACTCCCAGCTTAATGCGGTGATGTTCCGTTCGCAAGCCAAGCTGCTTCGCTTCCGTCCCGACAATGGGATGCAGGTTGTGGTCCGTGGCCGCATTACCATTTACGAAGATCGCGGGCAGTTGCAAATTACCGCGGAATATCTGGAACCGAAGGGAGCGGGCGCTCTTCAGGTTGCCTTTGAGCAACTCAAGGCCAGGTTGGAGGCGGAGGGCATGTTTGACGCCGCCCGCAAAAAGGCTATTCCGACGCTGCCGCGCCGCATCGGAATTGTAACCTCGCCGCAGGCAGCGGCTCTGCGCGATATTCTCAATATTCTGCAACGCCGTCATCAGACCGCAAACATTTTGATCTTCCCTTCGCAGGTTCAGGGAGAGTCCGCGCCGCCGGAGGTGATGGCAGGGGTCCGGTATTTCAATAAGTCTCGCAATGTGGATGTGATTATCGTGGCGCGTGGCGGCGGGTCAGCCGAGGACCTCGCAGCATTCAACCATGAAGGCCTGGCTCGAGTCATCGCGGCTTCGCAGATTCCTGTTATTTCGGCGGTGGGACACGAGACTGACTTCACCATCATTGATTTTGTCGCCGATCTTCGCGCCGCCACGCCCTCCGCCGCGGCGGAATTGGTGATTCGGTCCCGGCAAGACATCGAACAGCAGTCCGAGGAGTTGCGTTTTCGCCTCGCCCGCGCCATGCGATACCGCCTGCTCATGGGCAGGCAGGCGCTCACTGAATTGGCGCAACACGGGACGTTCGCGCGCATGATGGACCTGATCCATCAGCGCCAGCAAAAATTGGATGACCTTGCATTTCGCCTGGAGAAATCCGGGCGCAGGCTTTTGGAGCAAAACCGGCGGCGATGGGAAGCGGCGGCATCGGCTGTCCGGCATTACGACGTCCGGCGCGTGCTCTCCGGCATACGCAAGGAACTGGATTCGCACGTGGCGGCGATGATCGCGGCAACCCGCAATCAACTGCTTCTGCAAAAGGCCCGCCTGGAGAGGATCACGCGGCAAATCGAAGCGCTCTCCCCACTGGCGATTCTTGATCGAGGATACGCTTTGGTATTCGACGCCTCGGGCAAACTGCTGAAAGATGTCGCCGGGGTAAAGCGTGGCTCTGACATTTCCGCCCGGCTATCCAGAGGAACCATGACGGCGACGGTCACGAAAACCAATCCGGGTCACTCCTGAACCTGCCCTGCTCGCGCCGTAATATTCTGAGCGTGGATTACAATTGTTAATCTGAGCCATTCTAGGGAAGGGGCCCTGGGTGACATACTACCTCTCAGCCGCCTGGCCACATTTGTCACTGACAGCAGTCATTGACATCCTATTGGTGGCGCTCGTTATCTACGAATTCCTCGCCCTGATTAAGGGTACCCGGGCCGCCCTGATGCTGGGCGGAGTCGCGGTTGTCGGGTTCGCTTTTTATTTTTCCCGGCTCGGAGAACTTACAACTCTCAACTGGCTGATCAGCAGGCTATTACCATATGGCGTGTTCGCGCTCATCGTTGTCTTCGCTCCAGAGCTGCGCCAGGCGCTCACTCGAATGGGTCGCAGGCTCACACTGAGTCGTACCCAGAGCTCCGAAGCCGACGCCTACGACGACATTGTGCTGGCGGCAAACTTATTTTCTCAAAATCAAACCGGCGCTCTGATCGTGATCGAACGGGAAATCGGTTTGCGGACTTACATCGAGAGCGGCGTTCCCCTGGATGCGCATATTTCCTACGATCTGCTGGCCACAATTTTCAGACCCAGCGCGCCCCTGCATGACGGCGCCGTCATCGTACAGAAAGATCGCGTGGCGGCCGCGGCTTGTTTCCTTCCTCTCTCCATGAACCCGGTCTTGTCCACGCAGCTTGGAACGCGGCATCGGGCAGGCATTGGAGTGACCGAAGAAACAGATGCGATTGCCGTTATTGTTTCCGAGGAGACCGGCAGCATCAGTTTGGCCGTCGCCGGAAATATCGAGCGCGACCGGACGGTTGAGGAATTGCGGGAGCGCCTGGCAGGATTACTGAGACGCTACGTGCCTCACTCAGCTTTGCCCACGGTAATCACAAATGGAAGCGACAGTTTGGACGACCCCGAAGAAGACATGTCGCGCGACCCCATGTTTCGAAAGAGTGATTCGGAACCGAAAGTAGGCCATTGATTGGCGGATTCCATTCGCACTCGCCTGATGCACAATCTCGGCCTGAAAATCGTGTCGCTCGGTTTTGCGGTCGTTCTCTGGTTGTCGGTTGCGCGTGACCCGCAGGCTGTAGTTGCCGTGGAGGTTCCCATCGAGTTCAACAATATTCCGCAAAATCTTGAAATCAGTTCGGAAGATATTCCTCGCATCCAGATTCGCCTGCGCGGTCCTGAGCGCGTCATAAGGCGCCTTCAACCGCCTGACGTGTACGCTGAACTCGATCTCGACGCGCAAAGAGCCGGCGATCACACCTTCGACATCACCTCGCGGCAAATTCATCATCCTGGCACATTGGAGGTCGTCCAGGTGGTGCCCAGCCAGGTGCGTGTAAGTTTCGACACTCGGGCGACCCGGCAAGTCGGCGTCCGCCCTCGCGTGGTCGGAAATTTCATTCAGGGATATGGAATAGCTCGCATCGTCGCCAACCCTGCGACCGTCACAATCAGCGGCCCGCGAAAACACGTTGAGGCGGTGGATTCTGCAATTACCGACCCGATTGATGTCAGCGGAGCGATGGACCGCATTACTGCCGAGAGGCATGCCTACGTTCCCGATCCATTGATTCAGGTCACAAATCCTGAACCGGTGCAAGTAACCGTATACGTCGAAAAAGACGCCACTGGGAGTGGAAAGAATTGACCGCCAAAGAACTGACCGCTAGAGAATTGACTACTAAAAAACTAACCACCAAAGAGAAAAGCACCGCGCAACCCGCAAGGCAATTATTCGGGACCGATGGAATTCGCGGCATTGCGGGCGAGTTTCCCCTCACGCAGGAAAGTACCTGCCTGATCGGCTTTGCGCTGGGCCATGATCTTGTCGGCCGTAACCCCGGGGCGCGGGTGGTGATTGGACAGGATACCCGCGAATCCAGCGGGTGGATTGCCGACCGGATCGCGCTGGGACTCGCGTCGGCGGGCGTCACTGTGGACAGCGCGGGCGTGATCACTACTCCCGGAATCGCATATCTCGCGCGCTCCAGAAAATATGACGCGGGCGTGGTGATTTCCGCGTCTCACAATCCCTGGATGGATAATGGAATCAAGATTTTTTCCGGCGATGGATTCAAACTCCCGGATGCCGAAGAACTTTCCCTTGAGCGGGAGATTTTCTCGCTGGTTCGAGACCCAAACCCGCATTCGCCGACAGCCCAAGCGCCCCGGACGCTGCCCGGGGACGCCGGCCTGAGGCGCGCCTATATCGAATGGCTGGTGGGAAGTGTAAAGGCAAACTTGAGCGGATTGCGGGTACTGGTGGACTGTGCCAACGGCGCCGCAACCGCCGAAGCCCCGGAGATGTTCGCGGCTTGCGGAATCGCCGCGTCCTTCCTCGGCGACAAACCTGACGGCAGGAATATTAATCGTGACTGCGGTGCACTTCACCCTCAAAGAATCGCGACGGCAGTCGCCGATGGCAATGGCTCATTTGACCTGGGAATCACCTTCGACGGCGACGCGGACCGCGCGCTATTCAGCGACGAGTGTGGCCGGATTGTGAACGGCGACGGCATCCTGCTATTGGCTGCGCGCGATTTCCAGGCGCGTAATGGCTTGCCGGGTTCGACAATCGTGGCCACCACCATGTCGAATATGGGCCTTGAGATTGCATTGCGCGCGTCCGGGATCCGGCTGTTGCGAGCGAACGTCGGCGATAAATACGTGCTCGACGAAATGTTAAAGACCGGCGCGGCGCTGGGCGGGGAGCAATCCGGCCATATCATTTTTCGTGACGGCTCGGCAACCACCGGCGACGGTTTGCTAACCGCACTGCGTGTCATGGAAATCATGGTCCGAAGCCAAAAGAAAATGTCTGAGCTGGTTGCGGACCTCAAAATCCTTCCCCAAACGATTCAAAACATATCGGTGCGGGAAAAAGTCCCGCTGGAAGAAATTCCAGAAATTCAGCGCGCCATTCAATCCGCGGAACAGGAGTTAAACGGAAACGGGAGGGTTGTCGTCCGCTACTCCGGCACCGAACCGCTGGCGCGAGTGATGGTGGAGGCAGAATCACAGGAAAGAATGATGGCGCTCGCGGAGAGAATCGTGGCTGCGATTCGAGATACTTTGGGTGTAGAAGTTAAAGCGTAGGCCGTTCGCTGAAACATCGCGGTCGCTTGAAGAACTGGCTGGCGCAGCGAACACGACAGAATGCTCAACTTTTTAAGAAGTATCGCGAATGTCTGGAGCTTCGCGCTGCTCCTGGCCGTCGTCGTAACTTTGCTCCGCTTTATTTACGCCGTCTACTTGAAGAAAATTATCCGCGCCCGCAGGATTTCAAGCGCCCGCTCAAAGCGCTTGCTGCGCGAGGCTGCGGACCGGCGGGAAATTGATTCTGTCTCCTCATCATGATGCCCGCACAAAAAAGTAAACCGTCATCAGAGTGCCGACGCCTACAACCGTCCAGCGAACCCACGGCTGCGGCAGCTTCTGCGCGTAGTGCGCTCCGAAATATCCGCCGACGAGGGCCCCGGCAATCATCACCGCTGCCTGCGGCCAATATACGGAATGGCGGAAGATGAATACTACAACGGCCGCGCCGTTGATCACGCTGCCGAGTACGCTTTTCAGCGCGTTCATGGCGTGGATGTCAGTCATCCCCATCGCAGAAAACAAGGCAAGGTTAACGATGCCGACGCCACCTCCGAAATAGCCGCCGTATGTCGCCACAACTAATTCGAATAGGGAAGCCGAAAGAATCGCGGCTGTCGTCGCGTGGGGTCCTGCATCCTCGATCGGCCCTCCGCGCAGGCGCTTGCCGAATATAAACAATAGAGTTGCGGCCAGCATGAGCCAGGGAACAATCCGGAGGAAGGTATGCACCGGGGTATTTAAAAGAAGGAAAGCGCCCGCCAGGCCGCCGATACAACCGCCGGCCAGCAGCGGCGCCAGTACGCGCTTTGGTACATCGAGCCGGTTCCGATAAGCCCCGCCGCTGGCCGTGACCCCAGTCCACAGCGCAAGGGTGTTGGTTGCGTTCGCCGGTATTGCGGGAACGCCGGTAAAAAGCAGCGCCGGAAAACCAATAAAGCTTCCCCCGCCGGCAACCGCGTTCAATACGCCTCCCAACATGCCGGCAGCGAAAAGAAAGATGGCTCGCTCAATATTCAAACAACATGTGTATCACAGAGAACATTGAAGCCGATCTCCATCCTGCTCCAGAGGGTCCCGTTTTTTTTGTAAAGCAACCATTGCATTGCCGCCGCATCCACCTAACTGCTTTTTCCATTGGGAGAGAAAAGATGGGCGGGAAGAATAAAGCGAACGGTAAGCGGGCGCTGGCGGATCCCTCGCGCCTGAAGCCGCACGATGCGGACGAGAAACAACTTCTTCAGGTGGTCATTGAGACTCCCAAGGGTTCCCGGAACAAGTACGCCTTTGATCCTGCACAGCAGATATTCGCTTTAAAGACGGTTCTCCCCGCGGGAATGGCCTTCCCTTATGACTTTGGGTTTATCCCTTCGACCGAGGGGAACGACGGAGATCCGCTGGATGTACTGGTTCTAATGGACGAGCCGGCGTTTCCAGGATGCCTGATCAAGTGCCGGATAATCGGAGTAATCGAAGGCGAACAAGACAATGGCAAAAAGATCCGCAATGACCGCATCGTGG
Organism: Terriglobales bacterium; assembly: GCA_050746185.1. Taxonomy (GTDB): domain Bacteria; phylum Acidobacteriota; class Terriglobia; order Terriglobales; family Acidobacteriaceae; genus PALSA-188. The sequence continues at coordinate 12,753 of JBOGLA010000002.1, forward strand.
CCATCGAACATCAGAATCACAGTTGGGCAGATATAGAAACTATTGACGACCTGGGTAAGAAGTTCCTGAAAGAACTCGAGGAATTTTTCGTTAACTATCACGAACTCAGCGGAGAAAAATATAAATTGTTGGGAGCTGAAGGACCGAGTGAAGCACGCAAATTAATCAAAGCTGGCAGGAAATAACCAAAGGAATATTCTCGAAACACAAAGCTTTGCACGGATGCCCAGCAGGCACACCACCGGCCTGTCTCAGATTCAGCCGCCGGTGGAGTTCCGCGTTCCGAAAAATTCCGCACTGGTTTCGTGCGATTGTGTTTAACCGTTAGGCGCCGTAGGTTCCGGTTGCAGCTTCTTCCTCGCGCGAGAAACGATCACGAACTTTGCCCCCGAAGTCCTGCACTCTATCGGCGATGGTGCCCCGTGTTTCCTCTCCGCTCGCAGGCGCCAGAAGCATGCCAAGGCCCACGCCAATTCCAATTCCGATCAACAATGACGCGGTCGTGCCCAGGATGGAGCTGTCTTCTCCGCGAAGCACGTCGGATGCGCGGCTGACGCGGTCGGATGCCGTCGAGTACCCGTCCTTCGCCTTGCTTTTCAGGTCCTCGTAGTTATCCTTGGCGCGGCTGCGCAGGTCGTCCACATTGTCGGCGAAGCGATCGCGAAGCGAATCGAGCAGATACAGGCCGGAGCCGAGCAACACATTCATAAGAATATTTTCTCTACGTGATTTCATTCGATTTCTCCAAGGCGAGTGGACTCGCCAATATCAAGATGCAAGAACGGGGCAATCCGTTGGCGGAGTGTCCTTGGTTTTCAATAACCAGCATAATCTTTCCAGGGGATGTTCCGCGAACAAAGTTTGTTCAACGGGCTCGAGTTCAGAACTCTCCTTTTTCGGGAACCCTGTTACCACGAAGTTACTATGGTTAGCTGTCCGATGCCGCACCGCGGCTATAGCGTTCGAATATGGACCTGGATCAACAAATCGCGCAAGCTGACTTCATCGCCACCGAGGCATTGCTAACCAGCCCGGTAAGCCCAAACAATAACCGCACCCGCGTGGACGAGTTGCGCGAGGATGAGTTCAACAGTCTGCCCTTCGGCGCAATCCAATTAGACACAGACGGAATGGTTTTGAAATATAACGGCTATGAATCGCGCTTGGCCGGCGTAAAAAAAGAGAACGCGGTCGGCAAAAACTTCTTTACCGAAGTCGCCCCCTGCACGAATGTGAAGGAGTTCTATGGACGCTTCCGGGCCGGAGTTGAGAGGAAATCACTCCACGAAAAATTCCGTTATCACTTTGCCTTAAGCGGAATCCGGTGGATGTAACCGTAACCCTTTTTTATAGCGATATCACAAGAAGCATCTGGGTATTTGTGCGGCCAGTTTAATTTTCCGAGCGCAGGGCGCTTTAGCTTGCGACCTTTTCAGCGTCGCTCACGCTGGGGTAGAACTTAAAAAAGCCATCCACGCGAGTCACCTTCAGGGCATTAACGACGCGTTCACTCACTCCGACGAGCGCCAGGCTGCGACCATCCTTGGAATGGCTGACATGAGCGCCGACCAGCGCGCCGATGCCCGCTGAGTCAATGTAGGGCACGCCGCTGAAATCCAAGATCAACTTGGGATTGCTGTTGGAGCGCACCATTGACTGAAACTGAAAAAGATTACTGATGGTAATCGGGCCGGTGAGACGCAAGATACGCTGTCCGTTCGACCCGGGGATATCTTCGATGTTCAGGGGCTCTTGTGGCATCGCCAAATATTAGCCCTGACTACGGCAGGAAATGTTACAGCAAGGTTAATTTTGCCGTGGGCAAAAAAACTGGCACTCTAAGGCCAGCGGGCAATTCTGACTCCCTAGTTCCCGGTTTTTCGGACTGCTTTCTTAACCACAACAATCAACGCCATCAAAGTCATTGCGGAAATTATCCCGAGAGACGCCGCACAATAAATACACCAGACCCCGAGGATGCTGGCCTCGATGTGCGCCAGGTATAAGGAGAAGCCCAGACCCGCCAATGCGGCCCCTAGAAGCACGCGATAGGCTCGCTTGAAAGCCAAGCCTGCCATCAGGAGATAGCCCGCGATTCCGATCACTGCAACCGGAACGCCCCACAAAACCGCGTACATGCTGTGGTTTACGATTCCGCAATCCCATCGCGCGTTGATGTCGCAGGGGGACACGTCCGTGCGATAGTGCTCCCGAAGCGCCAACGATGAGACTACGATCCCGATAAAGGCCAGGGCAACGAACACCCACCTCACGCCGAAGCCCTGTTGACGGCCGGCAAGGTCGAGGTAGGCTTTGGCTCCGGCGCAGACGGCTGTGTGACTTTAATATTCTCCAGCCAGCTCTCGTCATCCTTAACAACGATGTCCGCGGCAATGTGATCGCCGGGGGCGAGCTTATCCAGCAAACCCACGTCTTTCACGTCGTAAGGCATCTGCATCGCCGACATGAATCCGGGAACCTCGTCGCCGTCCACGGTGAGGGATTTATTCGGCTTGTCTATCGCGACCACGCTGCCCGTCAGGCGATAATGCTTTAGATTTGCCTCATTGGCCTGCTTTGAATGGTTGCAACCGAGGACTGGCAAACACAGCAGAGCGACGGCAACCGGAAACAATCTGACCAATGTCGTGCGCCTGGTATCCATAATTCGTTCTCCCTCTACATTAATAATGAAACCGGTAGCGAAATTCCACGTAAATCTCTCTTGGATTGTTCCAGTGGAAGCCGCCGAAAGTGACGCTGTTATCCAATTCCGCCCGCCGGTTGGCCAGGTTCAGGCTATTCAGTGAAACCGAATATTTCTCGCCAAAATCTTTACCCAGCGAAAGATCGAAACTGGTATGTTGCGGCAGATGATCCCCTGGATATGGCTGACCCGGGAACGCATTGCTGAATCCAGAGCCATAGTAAATGTTCGTCGAGGCAAAAGCACGCCAGGGAAGAGTCAGGTCGCCGCCGACGCTCAGCGTGTTGCGTTGGTCGTGGTCGAGTGGGGAAAGCCCCCGCGGCAGTGAAAAATTGGTAAGGCCGCCAGTGATTGCGCCTCCGCCTTCGGCAATTTGATTCGAATAGGCCAGATGAATGGCGCCGCGATGAGCAATACGCGGCGAGCGCAACGTAGCCTCCCATCCCCGAATCACCGTCTGGCCAATGGTGATGGGAAAGAAAAGATTGGACTCGCCAATATTGTTGTGGTCAAAAAAATTCTGGACGTTGGTGCGAAAATTATCGGCATCGAGAACCCATCCGCGCATGGGCATGGTAACCCCGAACTGGTGCTCCTCATCACGCTCCCCATTGAGCGGGATGAAGCCCAGATTGTTGGCGCCGGCAAACTCCAGCAGCGGCCCGGAAGCCGTGATAAGCGGCGGCGCCTGGTAGTAGTGCCCATAGAAGGCGCGGAAGACCCAGCGCAAGCGCGGAACGACCGCCGTGACTCCGAAGCGCGGGCTGACAGCGTTTTCTGAAACGCCTCCGGAGAAATGAGTTGGACGTATTCCGGCGATCAGCGTCAGCCATGGAAACGGCTTGAATTTTTCGTCAATGAAGAACGCTTCCAGGCTGCCCGCAGGGTGCTCGGTGTCCGCGAAAGGCTGTCCGCTGTTGTCGTTGAATAGCGCGCCGAAAAGCTCGTTATCTTTCTGATAAAAGCTGTACAAACCTACTTGCAAGTTATTCTTCGCCTCATTGGCGGCGAGAGTCACCTGACCTCCCACGTAAGTCGAGCCGCGATTTTGAGTTGTCGCTGCCGGAAAATCCTGGGGTGAACTTGAGTAATCGGCGCTGTTGTAATGAAACAACGGCGAGACAGTCAACAAAAGTTGCGAATTGAAAGTATGAATCCAGGAAAAATTTAAGAGCGCATCAGATTCATGATCGCCGTCGCGCAGGCCAATACTGGGATACTGCGCCGAAAATCCATTCTCAGGAATTGGCGCGTTCTCGATGTCGTTGGGATTCGGGTCGTAGGGAATTTGATAATAGTCCTTGCGCATGGATGTCACGAAACGCAGCTGATTTACTGGGTCTGCATTAAAAATGAGAGAGCCGAATCCTCCATAGCCATTTTCCGCGTCGTGAACCACTTGCGGGACCGGCGTCTGAATTCCGAGATTACTGCGATTTCCATTCACGCTGACGTAATATGCGAGGCGCTCGGTATGGCTGCCGAAATTGAACTGATCGTTCGTTTGATAGAAGTTGCCCGCGCTCAGAATCAACTCGCCTTCATTATTCCTTTCGAATCCGGTGCGAGGCACGATATTAAAAACTCCATAGGTACGGTCGCCAAAGGCCGCGCTGTAACTTCCCCGCTGAATTTCGAGGTAATCAATATCCTTGGGATCGAACTGCGGGCCGAGGTTTGAAGCGATATTGGTATTCGGGACGGGAACGCCATCCACCAGCCAACTGGTCTGGTGTCCGCCGCGGATATGGAGCTGGTCGTGCGTAAAATACGCGCCCGGAACGTAGTCGGTAATCATCGCCAGGCTATTGGTAAGGTCGGCTCCGGGGGTTTCGGCGATATCGGCCCGGCTCACCGTAGTCGTGGGGGTGGCTGAGTCTGTGGGAACAGTTTCGGGCTCGGCGGATACGCTGACCGTCTCTGGGTTGGTCGCAATCGTAAGCGGGAAGTGCAGAATGGGTTCAGTGCCCGAATTCACCATCACCCGTTGCCGCTCTTCGGAAAAGCCGGGGCTGGTTACGGTGACGGAATAGTCGCCGAGCGGTACGTCATCGAATTCGAAAACGCCGTTAGCGTTGGTGACGCCTTCCTTTGTCCAACCCGACGAGATCGCCTTCAAAGTCACGCTGGCATTGGCAATGGGCCGATGCTGCGGATCGTGAACGATCCCGCGAACATACCCGAAAATGGTTGCATTTGCAGGCAGCGTAACAAACAGGATTCCGATCGCAGATGCGACAAGCAAAGTGCGCATACAATCCTTTCCATACCGTCAATAATTGTGTCCGCGCCGGATCACCCGTTGGTGAATCAACATAGGGGAAATGCGACGGGCGAGATTGGTCAAATCACGCCAATGCACCGGCTCTAAAATGGATTCAGGCGAAATCCAGTGGTGGGGGGGCGCGGCCGGAATGCGCCTGGTGGCGGGGAATGCTTCGATAAACCGGTTCCCCGTCAGATTGAACCGCTACGCGTAGGAAGGTAGTAACGAAGGTTGCTTGCGGAGGTACCCCAGCCCAAAGAAATACGGACAGCGGCAGCGAACAGTCACCTCGCCGGCAGCACTCGGGAAGCGCTGAGAGTTCATTTTGACCGGAAGAATAGTGATGATTCCGCCGGCAGCACGCATGTGGGTCGGGCGTGGAGAGCGCGAGCGCAGCTGGAGCACAGACGCTCAGCAGCAACAGCATCACGAGTAACTTGGCGGTCATACGATACATGTATTCCCGAAGCATAGGCCACTGGAGGGCCGTTATTCAAGCAACTAGATTGGGATACGCCAGCATTAAATTGAGGAGGCCTGATGGATAACATGCAGAGTGTCGCGTTAATTCGGCGATTCATCGAAGTCTGCGTCCGGGCGGACCCTGAGGAATTCGGGAACTACTTCACCGAGGACGCGGTGTGGTGGAATTCGCCGTGGCAGCCGGTCAAGGGCCGTGACGCCATTCAGGACACATTGCGGCGTGGCGCCGAGCGTATGAACGCCCTGCCTTGGGAGATACGCCACATCGTCGCCGATGGCGAAATTGTGATGACCGAGCGCGTGGATAACTTTCTGGTTGGGGAAACGCGAGTCAGTGTCCCATGCATGGGAATTTTTGAATTACGGGACGGCAAGATTGCAGCCTGGCGCGACTATTGGGACCTCAAGCAGTTTGAAAGCCAGATGCCATTATCGAATCAACTGGGCAAGTGATACCTCGTAAGTTATTAAAGTCAGTGGATAAGGTGAAGATACCGATCCAACGTGAATCTTCCGCCGTTGGTAAACACAATCACCAGATTCATGATCAGCAACATCAGATCGTAGTGTGCACCGGAGTTCTTTTCGCCCCAGAAACCGGTATGCCAAACGAAAATCTTTTTCTGGATTGCGCCCATCATAATCAAAATCAGGCCGATGGCAGCCAGTTGCGTGAAAGCGCCTAAAGCTACGCCGAGGCCGCCGGCGACTTCGGCCGCCCCGAGAAAAACAGTAAAGCCCTTGCTCATGCTGATGCCCTTGCTTCTGCCGCTTGGATCCTTGAGATTACTGGAACCGCTCGAGATGAAGACTGCTGCGACCATCAGCCTCAGAAGCAGCAATCCGAAATCGTTAAACTGGAAGAGTTGAGGAAACAGATCGTACCTCCTGCGGCACAAATCTGAGAGGCCTGGCGAACGGCCAAGATAGCATGGGAGTTATACCAGAGACTATCAACGATGAATAGTTCCCCGGTAAACGGAAACCCCCGAGCCCCCGGCGAGAAAAGCCGAAGACGGTTTCTGCGTAAATACTTCGACCCAGTCCTTTCCGTAGGGCTCGGCGGCATCACCTTCAAAAGCGGCATTCGTTGCGCTCCATATCCGCCATTGCGGGTGCTCGACACGATATTCGACACAACCGCTACCACGGGCGCGAGAGTATCCCCAGTAGTGCTCGGTAATGAACTTTTCCAGGGAACCTTCCTCTGGCAGCAATCGTTTCCCAGTCGCCGCCAGCGTGATTTTGTTCCATCCCGTTCCAGACTTCCAGTTGTATGCGGCATGAGATCGCGAGGAATTAAGTTCAACCGCGTGGCGCATCGGACAGGCCACATACTGTTCGTTATAGAAAGCGCGCGCGATCACTGCTATCGCCCGCCGCGGGACAATTTCGCGAATGAAGACGACTCCGCGCCTATTCTCATTCCCCTCCCAGCGGCGGACATAAAAGCGGAGATTCACTTCGTCAAAGTTGGAGTGGGAAGGGAAGCGAATTCCAAAAACCCTCGTCCTCAAGAACTGAAATCCAACCAGGCTGACGAACGCCTTCCCACGCCAGCAATCCAGTTCTGTTCCGGGCGGAACGTATTCGAGAAGAGGGTCGGGATTTACTTCGTAGTTCAGCATGACGAGTGCCCGCCATTCAGCGGTTAGAAATACTCGTTCGCCAGGCATGGCTATACGATACCGTGAGTTTCAGGCCGTCCGTTGAGGGACGGAGTGCACATCCCAATACAATTTTCGCGCCGGTCATTCGTCTACAACTGTAGATGAAGGGCGCGGCGAGCTCGAGTGAATGGACTCGCATGGGACTCGAACAGGACCAGCGGATCTCCGATGTGGTCAAACGGGAGCGATCCCGGCTGCGCAACTTCATCCGGCGGCGCGTTCCCGATCCACGCGACGCAGAGGACATTCTTCAGGACGTCTTCTACGAACTGGTGGAAGCGAACCGCCTGCTGATGCCGATTGATCATGTTACCGGCTGGCTGTTTCGAGTGGCGCGCAATCGCATTACCGATCTTTTTCGCAAGAAGAAGCCGGAAAGCTTCAGCGATAGCGCCGTCGCGCGGAACGATAACGATGAAGATGACGACGAACTCCTCCGCCTGGAAGATCTGCTGCCTTCGCCCGACGCGGGACCCGAGGCGCTTTATGCCCGGAGTGTGCTTCTCGATGAACTCGAGTTGGCGCTCGACGAATTGCCGGACGAGCAGCGAGAGGTATTCGTTGCGCATGAGTTGGAGGGGCGCAGTTTTAAGGAGATGTCCGCCGAGACCGGCGTGAGTGTGAATACGCTGCTCTCGCGCAAACGCTATGCGGTGCTGCATCTGCGGGAGCGGCTGCAAACGATTTACGCTGAATTTACGAAAGCATGAGGAACTGAACATGGGCAGGAAATGGAAATTGATTTTCATAGCTCCGCTGGCGATTCTGGCGATGGCGTTTTTTGCCTTCATCGGCGGCGAACTGGTGATGCGTTTGTGGAACTGGCTGCTTCCGCCACTCTTCGGCTGGCGCCAGCTCAACTTCTGGCAAGCGCTTGGATTGTTGGCGCTCTGCCGAATCCTGTTCGGCCACCATGGATGGCGCGGCCACGGCCGATCGAATTGGCGCCATCGAATGCGAGAACGCAGGGCGCGCTGGGAATCTATGACGCCGGAAGAGCGGGAAAAATTCCGGCAAGGCATGCGGGGTCGGTGCGGTTTTGGTCCCTCTTCTGCTGAAACGGCTGAAAGCAAGGGCCAGTGACGCTTGCGGCGGATTCCCTCTACTTCCAGGCTCCCAGCAGGCGCCGCGTCAGCACCAGCTGTCCCAAATGATATGCGTTGTGATCCGCTACCAGCAGCACTTCGCGCAGGATGGTTTGTCCATTCCCGTGAGGAATCTTAGCGAAAAGGTCGGTTGATTCGTCCGTCACCAGGCCGGTAATTGATTGAAGATCGCGGAGAATTGCCTTGACGCTTTTGGCCCACGCTCGTTCGTCGGGCGGCGCTGGAGTAGAAGGCCAATAGCCCTCGGGCCATTTAGGGGACACATGCTTCGGGTTGCGCATGAATTCCAGAATGTCCCACTGCGCAATACGAATATGCTCCAGTTCCTCCCACGGAGAATGTGGGGCGCCGTCCGGCCGCTTTCCCTCGGCCCCAAACGGTATAGCTTTGACTGCGGACTTGATATCCGCATGAGCTCCACCTTCTTTGAGTAAATAGACCAGGTGTTCGCGCAGAGCCTTGTCGGTTTTCGTCATTATCAACTCACTCCTTTCCTTGCGCGGATATCGCTTGCCGGACCAGGATTCTCGCAACCCCTTTCAAGCTCCCGCCTTGCTGGTAGCCCCCATCCTGGACTGCGCTGCGTGAATCAGGCCACGGAAGATGGCGCGGGAAGCGGGATCATCATCAACCGATCGCTCGGGATGCCACTGCACGGCCAATACGAAATGATCGGCAGATGTTCCTTCCAGCGCTTCGATAATTCCATCCTCCGGGCAGCGTGCAACGATTCGCAAGCCGTCGCCGACCACCTCCGCAGCCTGATGGTGGCTCGAATTAACCGGCAGAATCGCTTGTTCTTTGCCCGGTCTGGATTCTGCCGTGGAGTCCTGAACGATCTCAGCAAGCGCCGACCGCGGATCTATTTCCACCGAATGCGCGACCGGAATCTTTCTGCCGGCTTCATGATTTACGGGAGATTCAATGTGTTGAAGCAGAGTCCCGCTGCGATAGACGTTCAAGATCTGAAGGCCGTAACAAATGCCAAGAACCGGCTTTCGCATGTTGTAGGCGTCCTGGAGCAGAAGTTCATCAACGGTGTCGCGCTTGGGGTCGGCTTCCTCAGTCTTCGGATTGCGGGGCGCGTCGTACTTCGCGGGATCAACATCCGCCGGGCTTCCCGGCAAAAGCACCGCATCGCATCCCTCAATCAGCTTCATAACCTCGGCGGGGTCGCGATCCAACGGAATTCGCACGGGCTCGCCACCGGCCCCTTCGACTGCGCGTTCGTATTGCGGCAAGGCCCGTTCCGCGTACTCAGGATCGCGGGAGTGAGGAACCGGAATGGCTATCTTTGGGATGCTCATGTGCGCGCCTGCCCACTTACTCTTTCAATCGAAGCCAGCGCCTTGGTTTGCCGGTAGTGACGGATCTCCATGGCAGTTGCGGAAACCAGGACAATTACTCCGACCACGAAAGCCGCCGGCAGGGCGACGTGCCGGTACGCCATTGCCATGTTGGGATGGATTCCCCGAATTAGGGAGCCGATCGCAATGCCGAAAATTCCCAGCAACAGGCTCACCGCGAAAGACAGCAAAGTAAGAATAAATGTGATGAGCAGCACGCGCAGAGGGATCCAGTACCAGCGGGGAGGGCGCGCAGGCGGATTTGCAATTGGCGGCATGCTTCAAGGGTACAACACTGTTTGAGCGGTGGCGTGACAGACAGGGAAAAAACGCACCGTCGGGGAAAAAGGATTTGAAGAGGCGTTTTCCCGTGGCCACTAGCCATGCGCTAGAATACTGATTATGTCGCAGGCCGCATCGGTAATCACTCGCACGCCGTCGGAAGTTGTTCGCCAATCGCCGGTTTCCCAGGCTTCGAATGGCATTTGCTTTGCTTCATCAGGAGAAGTTTCAGTCGCGGCTTCGGACCTCGAACGCATGGTGGCAGCGGTGCCTGATTCGGCGGCTATGGCGTTGCGCGGCAAGGCCTACTACTTCGTTCCGCTCACCGTAAATCAGGGGGACGCCACAGTAATTGCCGACCGCTACGACGTGGCATTGAGTGACGACGCCGTCTGTCATCGGAACCTGGAGTTAGGCGATTCGCAGTGCGTTTTTATTTCCACGCGGCTGATGGATGACAAGTTTTCGGTGGCCTTCGAGTTCTATATCAATGTAGGCCACGCCGTCGTCGAGAAAGCCGGAGTTTCGCGGGAGTTCGCGGATTTGGTTTGGAAGCAGGCCGAAGCGAGAGTTCGCGGAGAAACTTCGCTGGACGCAACCGAGTCGCGCAAACTGTCGGCAGAGCCCGGCCCCAACGCTGAGAAGTACAAACTTGAATACTTCGCTGCGGCGTTTTCGGATGCGATCTCAATTTACCTTCTGTCTCTATTTATTGATGTGGATTACCACGATTTGCGAGAGCGCGACTACACTTTGCTGGCTCCTGCCGCCATGGCGGAGCGATTGCGGAAGGTGGCGGAGTTGTTTCCGCCGAATCCGGGATTCGAGTTTGCCATTCACTACAAGCGGAGAGGCTGAGGGCTCGCCGCGCGAGGTTTACTCCGCCCATCCAATCTGGTCCGATTCGATTAATGTGGATATCGCAGGTTGGTTCGGCTTATAACGCACAAGCGCCAGTTGGTTTTTGACACGGCTCGCGAATGTCTCGGCGGAGCCTTTTCTTAACAGGATTTTCTCGTGGCATCCGGAATAGTACTCGCCGTTCGCAACGTAGGTGTAAGTTACGCTCACGATGTAAGAAGGAATGTAGCCTTTCTCGGCGCGCACGGATGCTGACATCACTGTGCCTTGAACCGTCATCCAGCCAATGGCTCCTAGGCCTCTAATCTTCGTCGAAAGCGACGAAGCAGAGCAACGGCGGTAAGGCCTAGGCCAAGAATGATGTCAATCGGTGGGAATCTCACAAATTGGAATTCTCCGCCTTCGAGACCTTCATCCTGACGGCATCCATGAACTGTGTTTGGAGTCGAGATTTCGCTAAAGAAAGAATGAGTATTTTATCTGGTCGAGGCCGAAACTTTTGGCGCAGGCGCGCCGCGCAATAACCCTTCCGTGCTCAGATCTTCATCAATGTCCGGCCAGTGAATTCCATAGCCACCACCGGCAACCTTCCAGTTCATTCGCTGAGAGGGCGTGGCGTTGAGTAGGTTGGGATACCAGACAAGCGGCACCGTTATAACGCGGCCGTCGCGCAGATTGACGCTGAGCGTGTCTTCGGTGAATTGAACATCAAGCACGCGCTCATCCGCCATTGGCGCCGAAGAACTCATTCCATGCCTCCATGAACGGGCGTTGCGAATCTACCACCAGCGATTGTATCTCGCGAAGTTCGCGGGCGCGAAACCCAAAATTGCCCGCCAGTTGCACAGGATCAATCCAGAATTTGGCCGAGAGGTCGTCGCGGTCAACGTGAATGTGCGGCGGCTCGTTGGGCTCGTGACTGTAGAAGTAAAAACGATACGGGCCGGATCGCAGCACCGTTGGCATCCGGGCATTTTAACAACATTCGCTCATAACCAGGGTGCCTGCAAGGCCACCCTATGTTTTAATCATCGGCATGTATGCCACTCTTCGATCGTTCGCGAAGATCAATCTGGGGCTGTGCATTGGCGGTCTTCGTCCCGACGGATTTCATGAACTGCTCACCGTTTATCAGACCATCGCGCTGCATGACATCGTTCGAATTGAGGTCAAGCGCGGGACCGGAATTGAGATTCGCTGCCAGGACGCTCGTGTCCCCAAAGATCACTCCAATACCTGTTCGAAGATTGTCGAACGTGCCATGGATGCGCTCAAAGCCCGCGGCCGGGTGATCATCCACATCGAAAAGCGGTTGCCGGTGCAAGGCGGGATCGGAGGGGCTTCCAGCAACGCGATTGCGGCCCTGCTGGGGCTGCAACGGGCGCTCGGAAAGCAATTGTCCGGGCCGGAGAAATTGCGGATTGCGGCTGACGTTGGCTCCGATATACCACTTTTTCTGATTGGCGGCACGGTTCTTGGCATTGGCAGAGGTGAGCAAGTTTATCCGTTGCCGGATTTGCCGTCATTCAGTTGTGTGCTCGCGCTGCCGAACATCTCTGTGTCAACGCCGCAGGCGTTCGCAGATTGGGATTTGAGCCTGTGTGGCGCGGGCGCCCTCGCCCGCGAAAGTTCGGCGGCAACGACAACTCAGCCAAAAGCCGAGCCTGCCGAGCTTCGCTCGCCCCTGACCGGCAAGAGTGCCCGTCCCCACACGGGCACAGCCAAATTGACGGTATCCGATCCCTCCGATAGAATGAATGAGTTCAGCCGTGGGTTATCCGCGTGGCTGAGTAACTCCGGTGTCCCTGTGGGTAAAGGCAGGGGCCGGGCCGGGACCCCGCTTCTCGACCTCGTCCGTACCGGGATTGAAAACGACTTTGAAAAAGTCGTCTTTCCTAAATATCCCGAATTGCGCGAGGCGAAGAGTGTGCTTGAAGGCGCAGGGGCGCTTTACGCATCGTTGTCCGGCTCAGGCTGCGCAGTTTACGGACTGTTCGAATCCGGCTTAGGGGCCAGGAAGGCCGTCGCGGCGCTCGCGAAGCACGGCATTGCGGCCCAGGAAACTACGACGCTATCGCGTCCGCAGTATTGGAAAAAGTTCCTGGTTCCCAGTTCTTAGTTTCAAGTAAAGTGTTGGCTGAACTCCTGGGTGATTTGGTAACACCGGGCCTTCGACTAATGGTAGGTTGAGGCGTTTAGCGGGCGTTTGAGCCCGCTGCCGAAATCCTGAGCGTAGTGAAGGATCCAGGAATCACGGTGATTTGTGGCAACACTGGGCCGTCGACTAATGGTAGGTTGAGGCGTTTAGCGGGCGTTTGAGCCCGCTGTCGAAATCCTGAGCGTAGTGAAGGATCCAGGAATCACTTTGATTTGTGGTAACACTGGGCCGTCGACTAATGGTAGGTTGAGGCGTTTAGCGGGCGTTTGCGCCCGCTGCCGAAATCCTGAGCGTAGTGAAGGATCCAGGAATCACGGTGATTTGTGGTACTACTGGGCCGTCGACTAATGGTAGGTCAAGTGCCTTTGGAGCACTTTGTCTAGGTTCGAATCCTAGCGGCCCAGCCAGAAAAGCCGAGAGCTAAATTATGGGCACTCTTGCGACAGCGACGGAAAAGAAGGCTCACGTGATCCCCGACGAAAAGGACCGCAAGCCTCAGCGCGCGCGTGTGGACGATAAGTTCAAGATTTTTTGTGGCACGGCGAATGAACCGCTGTGCGACGAGGTCTGCGCTTTTCTGGGGATGACTCGCGGGCAGGCGCAGGTGACGCGGTTTGCCGACGGCGAGGCTTACGTTCAGATACAGGAGAACGTGCGCGGCGCAGATGTGTTCGTTATGCAGCCGACGTGCCTGCCGGTTGACGGCCACCTGATGGAGCTGCTGCTGATGCTGGATGCCCTCAAGCGGGCTTCGGCGCGGCGAATTACGGCGGTGATTCCGTATTACGGCTACGCGCGCCAGGATCGCAAGGACAAGCCGCGGGTGCCCATTTCGTCGAAGCTGGTTGCGGATTTGTTGACCACGGCGGGGGCGCATCGGGCGTTGGTAATTGATCCGCATACGCCGCAGTTGCAGGGATTTTTCAACATTCCGGTGGACCATTTGTTCGCATCGCCGGTGCTGGTGGATTATTTCAAGAAATTGAGTCTGCCCAATTTGACCGTGATTTCCCCGGACGCGGGTGGCGTGGAGCGCGCCCGATTTTTCGCGAAGAAGATTGACGCCCCGCTCGCCATCGTTGACAAGCGCCGCGTCGAGATGAACGTGGCTGAAATCATGAACGTGATCGGAGACGTGGAAGGCCGCACTTGTTTGGTCATTGACGACCTGATTGACACGGCGGGAACGCTGGTAAAGACTGCCTCCGCCCTCATGGATGACGGCGCAAGCGCGGTTTACGCCTGCTGCTCGCATCCCGTGCTTTCCGGTCCGGCGGTCGAAAATATTTCGAAGTCGTGCATCAAGGAAGTCATTGTCACCAACACGATTCCGCTGGCGCCCGATGCGAAGGCTGAGTCCAAGATTAAAGTTCTTTCGATCGCGGGGTTGATCGGGCGGGCGATTCAATCCATTCACGAAGAAACGTCCGTCAGTAAATTGTTTTTGTAGAAATTATTTCGCAGTCAGGGATTTCAACTATGGCAACCGCAACTGAAAATAATCTGCTGGAAGCTCAACCCCGCGAAGGCGGCAACAAGAATGATGCGCGGCGGGTGCGGCGCGGCGGCAAGGTGCCCGGAGTTCTTTACGGCGCCGGCAAGGACTCGCTGTCGGTCAGCCTTGATCCGCGACAGGTTTTGCGCATTCTTCATTCGCAAACCGGACACAACACGATTTTCGACCTGGCTCTGGACGGCGGCGAACGATCCAAGGCCATGATCGTGGACTGGCAGTACGAACCGATCAAGGGCGCTCTGTTGCACATTGACCTGAAGCGCATCGCTATGGACCGGGCGCTTACCGTTAAGGTTCCTATCGTGCTTAAGGGAGAAGCCGCGGGAGTCAAGCAGCAGGGCGGAATCCTGGAGCAGATTTTGCGTGAGGTGGAAATCGAGTGCTTGCCTTCCGATATTCCAAGCGCTATCGAGGCCGACGTCAGCGAATTAGTGATGGGTAAAGTTCTGCGTGTTTCCGACCTGCCCCATGGCCAGAGGCTCACGTTTCTCACCGACGAGAACCAGCCGGTCGCGCACGTCGTTTCGGTTAAGGAAGAGGTTGTGGCCACGCCGGAGGCGGTTGCAGCCGAAGTTGGCGCCACGCCGTCAGAGCCTGAAGTCATCAAGAAAGGCAAGCAGGAGACCGCGGAAGAAGGCGCCGAACCTGCCGCCGAGAAGACAGAGAAGAAGGAAAAGAAATGAAGCAGGTTGGGAGGTTAGCCGTTTTTACGTGGGGACAGCCGCCCTCGGCTGTCCGGGCCGAGCAAGGCTCGGTCGGGTCTCGGTTGGGAAACGATGAACGGGCGTGAAGCTCATTGTGGGTCTCGGCAATCCGGGAATCGAGTATCAGTTCACGCCTCACAACATCGGGTTTCTGGCAGTGGACGCGATTGCCAACGAATGGGGCGTCGAGATCAGAAATCACCAATGCCGCGCGCTGACCGCGCGGATTGAAATTGGTGCGGAGACTGTTTTGCTGGCAAAGCCTGAAACCTTCATGAACCTTAGCGGTATTTCGGTTCGTGAACTGGTGGTGAAGAATGAGATCAAGCCGGAAACGGATCTGATTGTGATCCACGATGAGTTGGATTTTCCGCTGGGAACGATTCGTATTCAGCGGCGGCGCAGTTCGGCTGGGCACAACGGGGTGGAATCAATTATTGGCGCGTTGGGCACGCAGGATTTTTTGCGGATTCGGATGGGAGTTGCGCCGGATCGCAAGCTCGAGGATGGAATGCGTTATTTGTTGTCTCCGATGCGGAAGGCGCAGTTGAAAACGGTGGATGAAATGATTGGGACGGCGATCGAAGCCGTGAAGATGATTTTTTCGGATGGCGAAGCTGCCGCGATGAACAAGTTTAACCGTAAAGCCGACGAAGAAAGTCACCTGTAAGTCTGTCATCCCGAGCGAAGCGAGGGATCTGCATTTCGTCATGGCTCGGGAGTGATGGGATTTGGAGAAGACTACATGAATCGTACTTATGAACTGATGTTTATCGTCCGGCCTGACATGGCGGAAGAGGACCAGGACAAGCTGATTTCCACTCTGGAAACCGCAGTGACGTCCTCGGGCGGAGCAGTCAAGAGCGTGGAGAAAATGGGCAAACGCCGTCTGGCGTACACGGTGCGCCGCTTTCATGATGGCCTGTACATGCTGCTCACTGTCGAGGGCAGCGGCGGACTGGTCCACGAGTTGGAACGGCGCCTCCGAGTCACTGAGCCGGTCATTAAATTTATAACGGTGCGCATTGATGAAGAGCAGAAACGTCTGGACAAGATCAAAGCAATCAAGGATGCGCGCCGTAAAGCGCCGCCGGCGCCGATAACGCCGGAGGAAGCAGCGCCGGAAACGCCTGCAGTTACGGCATAGAAACCCGTGGCTGAGCTCGACCGATTTTGAATGACTGATTTTTAAGGAGCAATATGGCTGACGAAACAAGACCAGCACCAACTGCAACTGCCGGCTCCGCCGGCGAACGTCCTTCAGGGGAGAGATCTTTTGGCGGGGACCGGCCTGACCGCGGTGAGCGGCGTCCACCGCGACCTGGCGGCGCAGGGCGGGAAGGCGGGGGCGGCGCGGGCCGCAAATATTTCCGGCGCAAAAAAGTTTGCAAATTCTGCACCGAAAAAATCGAGGCAGTCAATTACAAGGACGTTCGCCTGCTCGCGCAATTTGTTGCCGAGAGCGGCAAGATCGTTCCGCGGCGGCTGACCGGAGTATGCACGCCTCACCAGCGGCGTCTTTCCCTCGCGATCAAGCAGGCTCGCAACATCGCCTTGCTGCCATTCGCGGGTCGGGCATCGTAGTCGGCTTTTAGCTTCAAATCTGAGTAAAAACTTTGTAATGGAGTCATCATGGAAGTCATTCTAAAAGAGGATGTAGTAAAACTAGGCTCGCGCGGTGATGTGGTAAAGGTCGCCGAAGGTTTTGGCCGCAATTACCTGCTGCCCCGCAAGCTGGCGATTGAAGCGTCCAAAGGCAACAAAGCGGTTATCGAGCAGATGAAAGCGGCCGGCGTACGCCGCACCGCCAAGGAAAAGTCGAGTGCTGAAACTCTGGCTAAGCAATTTGACGGCGTTTCGGTCTCGTTCCAGCGCCGTTCGGGCGAGCACGATCAACTTTTCGGTTCGGTTACCTCGGGAGACATCGCCGATGCGCTGGCAAAAAAAGGTTTCGATCTCGATCGCCGGAAGATTCAGTTGCACGAGCCGCTTAAGACGGTCGGCGAGTTTACCGTGCCAATTAAATTGCATAAAGAAGTGACGGCGCACCTGAAAGTCATCATCGAGAAAGAGGCGGAGGGATAGGGCTTTCTTCTCCGGCCCTCTGTATTTGTTGCTCTTCGATAAAGAAGCAATCCGGGAACTGGGAACTGTCGACTGGTCTTAAGGCTCCCATTCCTGGCCCCGGCAAAATTAATTTGCCCCATTATGGCGATGCCTCAAGGCAGTAGAAATTGCTCGACCGCGCGGACACTCACGCAATAGAATCGCGGCAGCTCAGGAGACTCCCGGTTCTAAGACCCACAAAACACTGGTCCTTAATAAATTACGCGATCAAGTCTTTCTCAGCGAATATCCTGTAACCCCCTATAATTTCTGCTTACGCACCTGATCCTTGCGCGTCTATAACTATGCAAACGGGAGGAACGGCGATGGCGCCCGGTTGCGGCGAGGATAAAGACAATTATGCCGGCCGATGCGTGGGCCATTTCTTTTACGGTTGGCAGAGGCTCCCCTCCAGGCACAATCCGTGGCCGGAGGGGAGATAACAGCGGAACGTGGCACCCCCAAGCACGGGGCCAAATGGCTGGAGAAAGTCTAAGCCGCATTGACGATACGGAGCTGGTCCGCGAAGCGCAACGCGGTAATCGCGCCGCTTTCGAGGAACTGGTGCGGCACTACGATCAGGCGGTGCTTCGCCTGGCGATGCATCTGACGGGTTCGGATCATGAAGCCCAGGACATCTACCAGGAGGCTTTTCTCAAGGCTTACAAGAGCGTAGGCAACTTCCGCTTTGAGTGCTCTTTTTACACGTGGATTTACCGGATCGTAACCAACCTTTGCCTCGACCATTTGCGCAAGCGGCAGGTGCGCAAGGAAGACGCCCCGGTCGCCACTGATTCGAGCGGACAGCAGTACGACGTGTTGGAAAGAGTGCCGGACGGACGCGCCGGAGCGAATCCTGAGCTGGATCTGATGCGCCGGGAACTGGGGGGCCGCATCAATCATGCGCTGGAAAAACTGACTCCACGGGAACGGATGGTATTTGAGCTGAAACATTACCACGGGCTGAAACTGAGAACCGTCGGCGAAGTTTTGAACACCACCGAAGAGACGGCTAAGAACACTCTCTTTCGCGCAACCCAGAAACTGCGCGGAGCGTTAGGCGACATGCGTTGAACACGTGGGAACAGCCGCCCCCGGCTGTTCAGGGTGTCCGCAAGGTCGGCAGTAAAGGGAAGACTGAGGAATTGAAATATGAAATGCGAATGGGTTAAAGAAAATATTCTGCTCTACGTTTACGACGAAGTGGCAGACGACGCTCGATACGAACTGGAGCAGCACATCACGCGCTGCAAGAATTGCGCGGCTGAACTGGAGAGCCTGCGCGGCTTTCGATCCTCGATTTCAGAACCCGCCGTGACTGATCCCTCGCCGAACCTGCTGGCGGCTTCCCGGATGAGGCTTCAAGAGGCTTTGGAAACTACCGAGCAGAACCGGTTCTGGCGGCGTTTTCTGGTCGAGCCGGCTGCATGGCTGCAGCAGATGCGTTTCTCGCCGGCTCTGGCTGCAATGCTGTTGATCGCCGGTTTCGCCGGCGGCGTCGGAGCGACATACAAGGTCATTGGCGGGAATGGAGGAAGGCTTTCCAATACTCCAGCGACAGTGAACCAACAGCCCGTCGAATCTTCCATTAGCGGAATCCGCTCAATCAGCCAGCAGCCCGGAAGCAACCAGGTCAGCATTCAGTACGACACGGTCTCAACCCAGCAGACCGAGGGATCGCTAAACGACGCGCGCATACAGCAATTGCTGCTTTTTGCCGCTCGCAATAACTACAACTCGGGTGTGCGGATGGACTCGGTGGACTTGCTTACGCAGCAGCCCAGCGATCCTCACGTCCGCGAGGCCCTGATGTATGCGTTGCGCTATGACTCCAATCCAGGAGTGCGGCTGAAGGCGTTGGATGGATTGGGTCCATTCGTAAAGGATGACCTTCGCGTGCGCGATGCGGTGCTCGAAGCGTTGATGTCAGACTCGAATCCGGGAGTTCGCACCGAGGCGCTTCACTTGATTGAACCGGTGCGCGCCGACAGCAGCGTGCGTATCGTGCTGCAAAAATTGGCGGCCAGTGATCACAATCAGTACATACGCTCTCAGTCGCGCACGCTGCTGGCGCAACTGCCGGAAATTGATTGAACGGATTATTGAAGGGAACCACACAATGCTGAATAGACTCACTAAAATCGCGGCCGTTTTGCTGGTAGTGACGCCGCTGCTGTACGCGCAGGAAACCCGCATTTACCAGGACGGGGCGAACTGGACTCGCGAGATGACCGGATCGCTGCCCGCGGCCCGCAACCTCCATATTCGAGTGGATATAGGTTCGGTCCGCATCGAAGGCGGCGGTTCGCAACAAGGCATTAGCTATTCGATTCGCAATCGCGCTCACACTCCTTCGGAAGAAGCGGCGCGCCGCCAGTTTGATTTGTACAAGATCACCGCTTCTTTGCGCGGGGATACGGCCTGGATCGTTGGGGAGTGTCATGGAACCGACGCGCACAAATTCTCCGGAGAGTTCGTGGTCAAAGTTCCGCGGGATATGGATTCGATAA
The DNA here is from genome assembly GCA_050746185.1 of Terriglobales bacterium. GTDB lineage: Bacteria > Acidobacteriota > Terriglobia > Terriglobales > Acidobacteriaceae > PALSA-188. The sequence goes on from JBOGLA010000002.1 coordinate 32,468, forward strand.
AGGTGGAAACCGAGGGCGGAAGCGTAGTGGCGACCAGCGTCAACGGGCGTTTTGATACGGAGAGCGGCGGAGGCAGCATTCATCTTGACGATTTGAGCGGCCCCGTCAACGCTGAGACTGGCGGCGGAAGCATCGAAGTCGGAAACATTGGTGGAGACATTACGCTGCATACAGGCGGCGGGAGTATTAAGGTTGCTTCCGCGAAAGGAAAGATCAATGCAGAAACGGGAGGCGGAAGCGTCGTCATCGTCTCCGGCCTGCAAGGAGCGATCCTTGAAACCGGAGGCGGCAATATTCAGGTGCAACACTGCGATGGGCACGTCAAAGCCAGCACCGGCGGAGGCAGTATTGATCTTGGCGACCTCGGCGGACCGGTCGAAATTGAAACCGGCGGCGGAAGTATTCGTTTAACTTCCGCAAAGGGCCTGGTCAATGCCCAAACTGGAAGCGGCAGCATTGAACTCGATGGCGTGCCTTCGGCCCGGGCCGAAACCGGATCAGGCGGCATTATTGCCAGGTTCATTTCGTCAAATGGCGTGCGCTCGGATTCGGTTTTGCAAACAGCGGTCGGTGACATCACGGTTTACTTGTCGCCGAACATTCCCATCACGATTCGAGCTTCGATTGACGTGGCGAACGGCCACACCATTCGTTCGGATTTCCCGGAGATTCGAGTTGCAAGCAATGGCGGAGAATGGGGACCGAAGAGCGTGAGCGCCGAAGGTTCGCTGAATGGCGGGGGGCCGCTGCTAAAACTAAGAACCAGCACAGGCAATATCGTGCTGAAGCGCGCGGATCGTTAACCATGAATCTACGCAAGAGAGTTTGCAAGTTATGGCGACACACATCACGAAACATTGTCATTCCGAGCCGCTCGCAGCCGCGTTCAAGCGGCGAGGACGTGCGAGGAATCTGCACTTGCCTGAAGCCAACAGACTGGCGCTCGGAATGACAATGTTCTTACTGAACGGCTGGCGATCGCTCGGATGACGTCGCTGGCTGAGGAGGTTTTCCCATGCGGAAGTGGATGACCGTTAAATCGCTGATTCTGCCGGTTCTCGCAATGGCAATGATCGCCGGCAGATCTGATGTTCTGTTTGCGTCGGAGGAAGCCTCCGGATTCCCTGCTGACGGTGGAGAGAGTACCGAGTCGTACCTGGGCGTGGACACTCGCGACATCACGCCTGACCGCCTCGCTCCGCTTCAATTGAAGGATGAGAAGGGCGTCGAAGTAACCATGGTGGACCAGGACGCCCCCGCGGGGAAGGCCGGACTAAAGGATCACGACGTTATTCTTGGCGTCAATGGCACAGAAGTGGAGAGCGTCGAGCAATTGCGCCGCCTGATTCATGAAATCCCGGCCGGACGGACAGTTTCGATCTCCCTGAGCCGCAATGGCCAGCCTATGACCGTGAAGGCGGATCTCGCCGCCAGAAAAAAAGGTGTGGTGATGTCATGGCCGCAAGGGAACAATTTCAGGGTGAACATACCGCCGATGCCGCCCATTCCTTCAATGCCTGACATGGACGTGCCCGTGTCCATCGTGATTGTGCACTCTTCCACTCGTAGCGGTTTGATGGTTGAGAATCTGACTCCGCAACTGGGAGACTTTTTCGGAGTCAAGAATGGAGAGGGAATCCTTGTGCGCTCCGTGGAGAAAGGAAGCCGCGCGGAAGCTGCCGGCTTTCATGCCGGGGACGTGATCGTGCGCGTGAATCAGGAAAAGATCGGCGACAGCGGAGATTTCACCCATGCCTTGAATTTCCGCAAGGGGAATTCGGCGAGTGTGACGGTCCTTCGCGACCGGAAGCAATTGAGTCTGACGTTGACTCTTCCGGATCACGGACCCACGGGGCAGGGCCCTCACGAGAGCACGAACTGGCCTATCGGTGATGCCCGCACCCGAATGGACATTGTTCGGGCCGAATCAGAGCTAGCTCACCTGCAACCGGAGATTCAATGCCAGCTCGCCCGGCATGCCGCTGAACTTCAACGCATGCAGAACGAGCTTGAACTGCGCACCGCAGACATGAAGCGCATCCAACCGGAAATCGAGCGGGCGACCCGGGCGGCCCGCGAAGAACTCAAAACGCACATGAACGAATTGGAACTTCAGATGGATCAGCGGAACGACTTGATCAGGAAATGGCTGCAGCACGCATTCCCGAACCAGGCTGACATTTGAAATCGTGGAATGCGGGGCTACAAAATTATCCTGTCGTCCCCGACTCTGCGTGTGACATGCTCCCGATCAAGATATTCGAGCAGCGGAATGGCGTACTTGCGGCTCACTCCGGTGAGATTCTTGAACCGGGCTATATCTATTTTGGGCGATTTTTCCTTTTCCAAACTTATTGTCTGTCTGAGTCCATCCAGCGCAGTGGAATGAAATACCAGATCGTCGGAAACCTTCACCAGGGTTTTATCACGCAAGAGTAGGGTAACTATTTTCTGTGCCCGCGCTTTGTCAATCTTCAATCCAGCCAGCACATCCTTCAAAGCAGGAACTTTCAATCCCGCCGACGCGAACTCAGCTTCGATCATTCTCTTGGACTCCGCCTCATCGTCCTTCATCACAACGCCCCGACCGGACAAGCGGACAACATCTCCTGTGAGTTCGATCTTCTTTGATTTGGAAAGGCTTTCGAGGAGATATTCATAGACGGCGGTTGGAACAGAAGGGATCTGTTCGCGCAATTCCTGTTTACTCATTCCGCTAACCAGAGGGTTCAGTCTGTGGAACGAATTGAGTGAAGCGGAAATGGCTTCAGCAATCTCTTCCAACGCGCGCGCGCAGAATAGAAAATTGTCAACCCGGGAAATATCGGAAATTGTTGAGGCGGTCCCGGTGATTTCCGGGATCGTCCAGCCAGTTTGCGCGACGGCATCAGCGAGGCTAAGACCGCGAGTTCCGGCATGAACGACGCGCGCCCGGAGAGTGTCTACTTGCGATCCCGATTTCAAGCCCTGCAAAAACTTCACATAGGCCGCTGTTCTTTTAACGTTAGCGGGAGGCGCGTTGCTCAATATCACGCCCCCGCCGATTGTCATTGCCGGTGAGAACTGGCGAATGATAAACCGATCCCCCGGCAGCAATAGCGTCGCATCTGTCAGTCTCAGTTGCGCGAAGGCTTCTTCTCCTGGTGATAGCTGATTTCCTTCATGGAAAATAACTTCGGCGGAAGTTTCCATGGCGTATGCGTGGAAACGAACGCGCGAGCGCTGCTTCAACGGCTTGGCCGATGAGAGAAGCGACAAGCACACATCCAGCCGCCTTGCCGGCTGAAAAGTGGCCAAAGGCGTCAAGACCATTCCACGGCTGACTTCTTCGACGCCGACTCCGGCCAGATTCGCCGCGGTTCGCTGTCCGGCGACGGCTTCATCTACCGCTTGCCCTTGAACCTGAAGACCGCGCACGCGGACTCTTTCTTGCTCCGGGAAAACTTCAAGCTCATCTTCGTTGCGAATTCTGCCGGCGATGAGCGTCCCGGTAACCACGGTTCCAAACCCTTTCATGGTGAAGACGCGGTCAATGGGCAGGCGCGGCAATGCATTTGAATTTCTTACAGCCGATTCCATCGCAAGGTTTGCGAGATGTTTCTTTAACCGATCGAGGCCCGCGCCAGTCAGTGAACTTACGGCGACAATCGGCGATTGCGAGGTGTCTAGGAATGACCCGCGAACGAATTCCTCGACTTCGAGGCGCACAACGTCAAGAGTTTCTTTGTCCACAAGGTCCGACTTGGTGAGAACCGTTATTCCGCGCCGCACCGAAAGCAGTCTGCAAATATCGAAATGCTCGCGGGTTTGCGGCTTGATGGATTCATCCGCCGCAACCACGAGAAGCACGAGATCAATCCCGCCGATGCCGGCCAGCATATTCCGCACAAACTTTTCGTGACCCGGAACGTCAATAAATCCAATGCGAATGGATTCGAAGTTTTGCGCAGGCAATTCGAAATGAGCAAATCCGAGATCAATGGTGATGCCGCGGCGTTTTTCTTCTTGAAGGCGGTCGGCGTCAATTCCGGTCAGAGCCTTGACCAGAGCGGTTTTCCCGTGATCAATGTGGCCAGCCGTGCCGACGATGATGGATTTCATGCAGAGAACAGTATAGGCGGGATAGCGCGGCGGGAATTCAGTGCCGGCCTGTTCGAGGACGTCGGCGAAGCAAAGGCCGCGGACAGGAGTGTCCGCGCCACACAAACTCATTGTGGAAAAGCTTCCGATTTTCTTTTCTGTCAGGAAGCACGCCTAAATGCGACAATAGAATTTCCTCATGGCCACGTCCCTCACTCTTGCCATTACCCCGGAAGTCATTCGGGAGCACGGCATCACCCCTGACGAATACGAGAAGATCAAACAGCTACTAGGCGGGCGTGAACCCACAATCACCGAGCTGGGAATTTTCAGCGTGATGTGGAGCGAGCACTGTTCGTACAAATCCTCGCGTGTGCACCTGAAAAGGTTGCCGACTCGCAGCCGCCTGGTGGTGCAGGGTCCGGGCGAGAATGCCGGAATCATTGACATCGGCGACGGATGGGCGTGCGCTTTCAAAATCGAATCGCACAATCATCCTTCGTTCATTGAGCCCTTTCAGGGTGCGGCGACCGGGGTGGGCGGTATTTTGCGCGATATTTTTACCATGGGCGCAAGGCCGGTCGCGATAATGGATTCGCTGCGCTTTGGACCGATCCAATCAAACAATGGAGCGACGGGCGTCCCGCCCGTCAATTCCGCGGACAAGAGGCTCCGCGCCACGCAGGCCGAGATTCATAAGAATCACTCCGTGCTCGAAGGCGTGGTCAGTGGCATCGCTTCGTATGGAAATTGTTTCGGCGTTCCGAATCTCGGCGGCGAGACTAAGTTTGAATCCTGCTACTCCGGCAATCCGCTGGTGAACGCGTTTGCTTTAGGGCTCGTACGCCGGGATGAAATCTTTTACGCGAAGGCAGCAGGCCTGGGGAATCCCGTCATCTACGTCGGCTCGAAAACGGGACGCGACGGCATCCACGGCGCCACCATGGCCAGCGAAGAATTCAGCGAAGGCTCCGAGGCGAAGCGCCCCAACGTGCAGGTGGGCGATCCGTTCATGGAAAAGCTGCTGCTTGAGGCCTGTCTCGAAGCCATGCAGACCGGCGCAATCGTCGCTATTCAAGATATGGGCGCTGCCGGCCTGACATGCTCAACCTGCGAAATGGGCGCTCGCGGTCATGTGGGAATCGAGATTGAACTTGATCGGGTTCCGCAGCGCGAAACCGGCATGAGCGCCTACGAAATCATGCTAAGCGAGTCGCAGGAGCGGATGTTGCTGGTCGCAGAAAAGGGCCGAGAAGACGAAGTTTTTCGCGTCTTCGAGAAATGGGGACTCGACGCAGTCGAAGTCGGCACGGTTATCAGCGAAGACACGATGCGGGTACTTCATCATGGGAAAGTCGTGGCGGAGATTCCAAACCCCGCGCTCACCGACGATGCGCCAGTCTATCAGCGCCCCATGGAGCGGTGGGAGCCGCCGGTGCCGCGAGAAAAGCCGCAGCACATCACACTGGGAAGCCCTGCGGATCACACGTCAAACTTGAAGCGATTATTGGGTAGTCCGAACATTTGCGGGAAACGCTGGGTGTGGCAGCAATACGACCACATGGTTCAAACCAACACCGTCGAAGGCCCCGGGGCGGGGGACGCGGGAGTCATCCGCATCAAAGGCTCCAATCGCGGGCTGGCGATGTCGCTGGATGGCAATGGGCGGTGGTGTTATTTGGATCCAAAGCTTGGCGCGATGCACGCGGTCGCGGAAGCAGCGCGAAATGTGGCTTGCTCCGGCGCGACTCCGGTGGGCGCGACTAATTGCCTGAACTTTGGCAATCCCGAGAAGCCGCACATCATGTGGCAGTTTTCGCAGGTGATTGACGGCATCACCAAAGCTTGCGAAGAACTCGAAGTGCCCATCACCGGCGGCAACGTAAGCTTTTACAACGAGACACTGGGAGAAGGCATCTATCCGACCCCGGTGATTGGAATTGTGGGCATTCTCGAAGACGCGCGTAAAGCGATTTTTCCGCACTTCCGAAATGTGGGACGCGATGTGGTACTGCTGCGAGGTTCGGAGCCCGGCGATTTGACCGACGCTGAATCAGAGTTTGGATCGTCTGACTACGTGAAAGAAGTTCTAGGATGCCTGTGGGGATTTCCTCCCGCGCTGGAGCTCGAAAGGGAGGCTGCGTTGCAGAAGGCATTGATTGAGATGATCCGGACGGGTCTGCTCGAATCCGCGCACGACTGCTCCGATGGCGGAATTGCCGTCGCCTTGGCGAAAGCTGCCTTCCCGCAAGGCATTGGAATCAAAGCAGATATAGCTCCGCACGATCTTCCCGCAGAATTTGTTCTGTTTGGGGAGGACACCGGCCGGGTCATCATCTCTTGCGACCCAAGCCGTCTGCCACGAATCCAACAAGTAGCGGTAGAATACGGCTTGTCTGCCGAAAAGATCGGGGAAACCGTCCCAGAAAGATTTGAAATCAAAATTGATGGCGCGGTTGTAGTGTCGGCAGAGGTTTCCGAATTGCGCAGAGATTTTGAAGGCGCGTTAGAGAAAGCGCTGAACGCAGATTTAGGAGTTGCAGTCTAGCGGGGAATGTCGAGCTTTCGCTCGACTGGACAGCCGGGGCGGCTGTCCCTACGTGGCCTTTTACGGTTGGCAAAGAGCCGGGAGCGAAAAGCCAAATGCCTACTTCCGACAAGTTCAAAGACGAGTGCGGAGTAGTCGCAATCTACTCCAACCCTGAAGCGGAGAAGCTCGCCTACCTCGGGCTGCATGCCCTACAACATCGAGGGCAGGAATCCGCAGGCATCGTGACCTCCAACGGCATGGCCTTGAACATGCACAAGTCTATGGGCCTGGTCGCCGACATTTTCACCGAGGAAGAACTTGCCAAACTGCACGGCACCCTTGCCATCGGCCACACCCGATATTCCACCGCCGGCGACTCGTCGTTGCTCAACGCCCAGCCGATCATGGTGCAATCGAATAAAGGAATGATGGCGCTGGCGCACAATGGGAACCTGGTCAATGCATACGAAATTCGGAGCCGCATGGAGAGCCAAGGGTCCATCTTCCAAACCAGCAGCGACACCGAAATCATCGTTCATCTGATCGCGTTTTCAAAAGAACAAACCCTGCCGGAAGCTATGGCTGACGCCCTTCGCCGCGTGGAGGGCGCGTTCTCGCTGGTGATGATCAGCCCTGACCGCATTTTTGCGGCGCGCGATCCTCGCGGATTCCGTCCCCTGGCTATGGGTAAAATTCCGGCGCAGGCGGGACAAAAACACGACACCATCGTATTCGCGTCGGAAACGTGCGCCTTCGACCTTATCGGCGCGACTTACGAAAGAGAAGTCAAGCCGGGCGAATTGATCGTTGTCGGCCCCGAAGGCGTGACCTCGCGCTTTTACGCGACGCCGATGGCCCAATCCAGTTGCATCTTCGAGCATGTTTATTTTTCCCGCCCTGACAGCCGTGTGTTTGGGCGCCCGGTGCAGGAGAGCCGGGAGAATCTAGGTTGCCAGCTTGCCCGGGAAGCCCCCGCCGATGCGGACGTCGTGGTTCCCGTGCCTGACTCCGGCGTGACCGCCGCCATTGGCTACGCCGCTGAAAGCGGGATCCCGCTGCGATTTGGATTGATCCGCAATCACTATGTAGGACGAACTTTCATTGAGCCGCGGCAGGCAGTTCGCGATTTTGGAGTCAAGCTGAAATTGAACCCGGTGCGAAGTCTGCTCGAAGGCAAGCGCGTCGTGCTGATTGACGATTCCATCGTTCGCGGAACCACCAGCCGCAAGATCGTGCGCATGATTCGCACCGCGGGCGCAAAAGAAGTGCACATGCGCATTTCTTGTCCGCCTACGATTTCGCCGTGTTTCTACGGGGTGGATACGCCCTCGAAAAAAGAACTTATAGCGGCCAACAATTCAGTCGAACAAATTCGAGAATATATCGGTGCGGATTCTTTAGCGTATCTTTCCCTCGACGGCATGAAGAAAGCCTGCGGCGATGGCGAGAAAACCTCCTACTGCACCGCCTGCTACACCGGAAAATATCCCACCAACTGGGTGGATGTGGAAGAAATACAGCCCGCCACGGTCGCCGTAAAGCGCTGAGGCCGCTCTGATAAGGTCCTACCACTGTCATTTCGAGCGCAGCACAATTGCCCGTTTGCGGGTAATTGTGCGAAGTCGAGAAACCTGCTGGTTTTCCTCGGAGCTTGTTCAGAGTTTCCCTGGAATTCTTTTCGTAGCTTCCTCCCCGACCGGGCTGACCTTTTTTGAATTCTGTCATTCGGAGCGGACGGCAGTCCGTGAGGAATCTGCTTTTGATTGAGGCTAAAAAAGCAGGTTCCTTGAGCAAAATCCTCTCGGAATGACAACTGCATTAGCCCGCTGTCTTCAGCGCACTTGCTACCCTTGGGATTCCCTGCAAATCGTTTGTGATCGTGATTTCGTCCCATCCCTGTAACAATTGCTTTACTCCCTCCGCGATCGTCCCGCTGATTTCCATCACCAGCCAGCCTCCGGGCTTAACCACGGATTGAGCTTGCGGAATTAAGCGCTCGATAACTTCCAGCCCGGTCGTCCCGGCAAATACGGCCTGGCGCGGCTCGAATTTCCGGACTTCCAGTTGGACTTGATCGGCCTCCGATTCGCCGACGTAGGGCGGATTAGAAACTACGAAATCAAACCTGGCTGATTCGAATCCTTGCAGCAGATCTGCGAGATGGAATTGGACTCTGCTGTCAAATTGATGTCGGGCGGCATTGATCCGGGCGACTTCCAGCGCCGTAGCAGAAATGTCAGTGGCATGGATTTCCGCTTGCGGCAGTTCTTTAGCCAACGCAACTGCGATACATCCGGAGCCGGTTCCAACGTCAACGATCCGAACAGTGGCGGGCGAGAGCTTGCCCTGCGTTTGTCGAAGGGGCGGCCGCCCCACACGATCCAAAACTGCCTCAATCACGTGCTCCGTCTCGGGACGCGGAATCAGCACGGCCGGCGAAACTAGGAAGTCCATTCCCCAGAATTCCTGATGCCCCGTGATGTACTGCGCCGGAACTCCATGCGCACGTTCAGCCAAAGCATTATCGTAGCGATTCACTTCTTCCTGCGTGAGTTCCCGCTCGGGATGCGCGTAGAGATATGCCCTGTCACAGCTCAGCGCGAACATGAGCAACAATTCGGCATTCATGCGCGGGGATGGAACGGTGGCGGTAAGGCGGGAAGTCGCAGTAAGAAGAGCCTGATGAAGCAGCATTTCAGTATCTTAAGGGTATTCGTCGGTACGGTTAGATACGTATAATAAACTTGATGTTTTTCGAAATGGCCGATGAAGACCACACGATATTTTCGTGAACAGGTCTTGAGAAAAAGGCCATATATTCAGTTGGAATGGTGCGAGAAAATTCTTGCCCAGCCAATCGCGCGCACGGTCCAATCCGATGGACGGATTCGTTTCTGGGGAATTGTTCCGGAATTTGGCAACCGGGTCATTCGCGTGGTGACCTTGCATGATGGGGAGACGGTGCACAACGCGTTTCCCGACAGAGATTTCAAGCCCCCGGAGATTTGAAGGGATTTTTTATGAAACTGCATTATGACCGGGAAACCGACTCGCTGTACATTGACTTGAATTCCCGGCCCAGCGCCGATTCTCGCGAAATTCAGGAAGGCGTGGTCGTTGACGTGGATTCAAACGGGAAGCTTGTCGGGATTGATATTCAGCACGCCTCCGAAGTTTTGGATCTTGCTACGTTCGAGGCCGATTCTTTACTTTCAGCCGGCCCACAGTTGCCGGGAACTTCTGGGCGATAAAAAACTGCTGTCCCCAATTCATCTGTTCTCGTCGCAGGTCGTCTGGGCCTTTGACCCGGAATTTCAGGCGACTCCCGCCGTTTCGTGCTTAAGCTTTTCTTCCTGGTAGTGCGTCTCCAACGCCTCGAGAATTGGCTGTAGTTTCCCGTCCATCACTTCCTGCAATTGATGGATGGTCAAACCTATGCGATGGTCGGTCACGCGGTTCTGCGGAAAATTGTAGGTACGAATTTTTTCGCTGCGGTCTCCCGATCCAACCATCGCTTTGCGTTCTTTGGCCAGCGCGTCCTGTTGCTTCTGCATCTCCATTTCGTAAAGCCGGGCCCGCAGAACCCGCATTCCCTTTTCGCGATTCTTGATCTGCGATTTTTCATCCTGGCAGCTCACTACCGTGTTTGTCGGCAGATGCGTGATTCGCACCGCCGAATACGTCGTATTCACCGATTGCCCGCCGGGACCGGACGAGCAGAACGTATCAATACGCAGGTCTTTCGCTTCGATTTTGACGTCCACATCCTCCGCTTCGGGTAGCACCGCGACGGTGACCGCCGAAGTATGCACCCGCCCCTGCTGTTCGGTCGCGGGAACCCTCTGCACGCGATGAACTCCGCTCTCGTATTTCAACTGCGAGTACACGCGCTTGCCTTCGATGATTGCGATAACTTCCTTCAAGCCCCCTACGGAGGATTCAGAAGTGGAAAGCACTTCCACTTTCCAGCGCTGAATCTCAGCGTATCGTGTATACATGCGGAATATTTCCGCGGCAAATAGAGTGGCTTCATCGCCACCCGTGCCGGCGCGAATTTCCAGGATCACATCTTTTTCGTCGTTGGGATCTTTAGGCAACAGCAACACCCTTAGCTCTTGCTCAATGACCGCTGCTCGTGATTCCAGGCGCGTCAGCTCTTCCCGCGCGTAAGCCAGCATCTCCGGGTCTTTTTCGTCGGCCAGCATGGTTCGACTTTCCGCAATGCCTCGCGTCAGGTCTTTGTACTCGCGATATTTCTCGACGATCGCCGCAATTTCGCTGTGCGCCTTGGCGGCCTTCTGGTATTTCGCGGAGTCATTCATCGTCTCCGGCGAAGCCAGAAGTTTGTTTAGCCCCTCGTAACGGGTTTCGATTTGATCTAGACGCTCAAACATAAGTCAGTCTGTAGAGACGTAGCTTGCTACGTCTCCGTTTTCAACCGTAGAGACGCAGCAAGCTGCGTCTCTACCCAACCGTCAAATAATTATGATTGTTTGCAGGTGCGTGAGTAAAGATGGTCGCCGTCACCGCTATGCGATTACCAGTTCCCCACCGTGCTGCGCTTCCAGTTCCATGGCGAGGTTCAGCGCATCAATAGCACACTGCGCCTGAGCATCGGCGGGCGGCTTGGTGGTCACGCGCTGCATCCACAATCCAGGAGTAGTCATTACGGCGAAGAGCGATCCCCGATGCTTCGCCGCGAAGCGGATGATTTCGTACGACAACCCCGCAATTACCGGAAGCAGCGCAATGCGCACGGCAAACCTGGCCCAGAAAGTGGTTACCGGAATCAGCGTATAGACGCCAATGGAGATGATCATAACCGTCATCAAGAAACTGGTGCCGCAACGCGGATGGAACGTCGAATAACGCTGCACCGCATTCGTTTCCATGGCATCGCCGTTCTCGAAGGCAAACACCGTCTTGTGTTCGGCGCCATGATATTCATAAACGCGTCGAATGTCGGGCATCAGCGAAACTCCCCAGATGAACAGCAAAAACAGAAGCAGGCGGATGACGCCGTCCACCACGTTGAAGATGATCTGCCCGCTGAAAACCGGATCAATCTTCTTCAGTTCCGTGGCCGCCACCAGGGGGATAAATTTGTACATGAAGATAAAAAAGCCGACTGAAATAATTATGTTGACCGCGGCCATCCACCCACTGATTTCCAATTTCTTTTTCCCGGTGTTCTCCGCTTCTTTCGGCTGCAATTCTTCGAGGGCGACGTTGGCTGAAAAGCGCAGCGCGCGGAAACCCAGCGTCATCGCATGTCCTAGGGTCATGACTCCGCGAACCACGGGCCATCCCATCCATTTATGCTTTTCAGAAAGCCTTTCCAAAGGCTCGCTGTGAGTCGAAACATCACCCGAAGGCTTGCGGCACGCAATCGCCCATGCGTGAGGAGAGCGCATCATAACCCCTTCGAGCACGGCTTGGCCTCCCACCAAGGTCTCTTCCCCGCCTTCGAGCGCGGGGAGAAGTTGCACGGCCACCAGAAAATGCGACCATGTTCGCAGGAATTTCCTCAATGAAAGCATATGGATTGGATGATCCTCCGCGCCGAAAGGCACAAACATTAGAATAACACGGATGTCCACCCTCGAAGGCGGCCGCAACCTGCGGGAAGCAATGGGTTTAAACACGGGCGCATGAGAAAACTGGCGGAAATTTGCGAGCAGGTTGCAAGCACCAGCAAGAAGCTGGAAAAGGCGGCGATCGTCGCTGCCTACTTCAAATCATCCCAGATAGATCAAGCCGCCACATCGGCCGTATTTCTCTCCGGGCGGCCATTTCCGCTCTGGGAGGAAACTACATTACAGGTTGGGGGATCATCACTGTGGCGCCTTGTCGGCGAACTTTCCGGAAAATCTCAGGCCGACCTGACGGCGGCTTACAAACGTTACGGGGACTTAGGCTCGGTCGCTGCCGAAGTACTGCCCCGAACCAGAGTCTCAACTGACCTTTCGGTTCTCGACGTTCAAGACCGGTTCCGGGCGATAGCCGCCGCTCGCGGCGTGGCAGGGAAAACTATCCTGCTGCGCGATCTGCTTTCGCGGGCGGCTCCGCTCGAAGCCAAATACATCATGAAAATCATGACCGGCGATCTCCGCATTGGATTGAAGGAAAGCCTGGTCGAAGAAGCCATCGCCAAGGCATATGGAGCGGCTGCGGCGGAAGTCCAGCGCGCCAATATGTTGCTCGGCGACATTGGCGAAACCTTGCGACTCGCCGCACTGGGCCGTCTGGCCGGGGCGCGGATGCGGTTATTCCACCCCCTTGGATTCATGTTGGCTAGTCCCGCCGACTCTGCCGCGGCGGCGCTGTCGTATTTCGAGAATGCATTCGTAGAAGACAAATACGACGGCATTCGGGCTCAAGTTCATGTTTCGGGAGACAACGTCAAAATCTTTTCCCGAACACGGGACGAAATCACGGAATCTTTCCCGGAGCTGGCGGACGCATTGTGCGGATTCTCGCAAGACGCGATCCTCGACGGGGAAATCGTAGCCTGGAGCTACCCGGCTGCCGAAGCCGATCCCGGAAGAGCCTTGCCTTTTAGCGCCCTGCAAGCGCGCCTTGGCCGAAAGAAAGTCAGCCATGACTTGATTCGCCGCGTGCCGGTTGCATACCTGGCATTCGACGTTTTGTATGCGGCCGGCGAGTTGCTGCTTGAGCATCCCCTGAAACAGCGGGCGAGCATTCTGGACGGTCTTTTGGCGGCACAGAAGAAGTCCCTTAAACACCAGGGACATGAAGGTTCACGAAGGCTAATCCGGCCACATCCGCAATCGCGGTTAGCATTTGAGTCGCCGCAGCAAGCGGCAGTTACTCAAATCACTCGCGCACCTGTATTTCGGGCGTCTTCCCCGGAAGAACTGGATCGCTTGTTCGACGCCGCTCAAGCTCGCGGCAATGAAGGCCTCATGATCAAAGACCCCGAGTCACCATACACCCCGGGACGCCGGGGCAAGTCGTGGCTGAAGCTAAAGCGCGAGCTCGCCACCTTGGATGCCGTCGTCACCGCCGTTGAATACGGCCACGGCAAGAGAATCAGCGTTCTGAGTGACTACACATTCGCCGTTCGAGACGGAGATCAACTGGTCAACATCGGCAAGGCATATTCCGGATTGACGGATGTCGAGATCGCTGAGATGACGCAGTGGTTCCTCGCCCACACCATTGAAGACCAGGGATTGCGATTGATGGTCGAGCCGAAAATCGTCGTCGAAGTCGCGTTCAATAACATGATGCGCTCCGACCGTCACAACAGCGGCTACGCCCTGCGCTTTCCAAGGATAGTGAGATTGCGCCCAGACAAGTTGCCGGAAGACGCGGACACGATCGAGCGGGCGAGGGAGATATACGAAAAACAGGCAAAATGATCAGCCGCTCTCCACATTCCCTAAAAGTGCAGCACCAGTCCGGTGGACAACCGAAAGTCGTTCTGCGTTGTGCTGAAGAAATGTGTCTGCAAGAGATCGCCTTCCGCCCGGAATCCGATTCCGTGAATGATGCGGTAATCAACTCCTCCGCCCAGAGCGTCAGAAAACGATGTGCGCGAGTCGGAGAATCCGGAACCGCTCCCATGAATGTGCGATACGCCAAAGAAAGCCTCGGCGAATGGCGTGAACTTTCCCACTGGAACCGACAGTCGCGGACCAAACAGAACGTTGTGCAACGCAGCGTTCTCGCTGGTAATAAAACAGTCGGGCAAGCCCGTGCAGGCGCTTGGAAAGTTTTCTGTTCCATAGTGCCCGCTGAAATCGGCGACGATGCCCACGTACGGAAATATCTTTCCTTCCAACGATCCATTCCAGCCATTCAAGTTGGCGTGGCTTCCGGAATTTTGATCGGCGCTGAGATATGAATACCCAAAGAAAATGTTCCCCTTGGTGGGTATTTGCGCAGTCGCCGCGCCGGCAAAAATGAAAAGTGCAATAACAACAATGGTGAACGTGCGGTCCACAGAAATATCCTCCGCAAGGAATTGTATTTTTTCTTTGGATGCAGGTTTGGAGAGAATGGCTACTAAATTGCCTTGGAAATAGAATTAGTTAGGGCACAAATGGCGCAATGGCGGTTCTAACGCCGGTTAGCGCTTCTTCCGCCCCGCAATCTTCGAAAGCGACCGGATGTAATCCTTCATCGTCCCCGGAATAGCTTTGTTATACACGAACTGGCCTTCGCGGCGGCATTCGATAAGGCTGGCATCGGCGAGGGTCTTCAGATGATGCGATACCGTCGCCGGCGTGACTCCATGCAGCGATGCGACTTCTCCGCAATTCATCTGATCCCGCGAAGCAATCGCCTCAAAAATCAGCAGGCGGGTCTGATCGCCTAGAGCTTTGGAAATTCGCTCGATTGCCGCGTGATCCATAATTTTTTTCATTAAGCTTTGTTCATTTTGGATGCTTGGCCGCTCGACGCTCCTGGCTTCAGAAGCTGCCCTTCAAATTAGATGCGACTTATTACTTAGACATTCATCTAAATGTCCGTGTGCGGCATTTGCAAAGTGCCGCATGAAGAGCAAGTTTTTCACAGGAGATCATATATGAAGAGACTCGAAGGCAAAGTCGCCGTGGTTACCGGCGGAAACAGCGGAATTGGATTAGCCACAGCACTGCGGTTTCGCGATGAAGGGGCGCGCATCGCCATATCCGGCCGCAGCCAGAAGACATTGGACGAGGCCGCGAAACTCCTCGGCAAGGATGCTCTGGTGGTTCAGGCCGACGTTTCAAAATTGGCGGACGCCGACAAATTGTTCTCTGCCGTTGCGCAACGGTTTGGCAAGGTTGATGTTTTGTTCGTGAACGCAGGCATCGCTAAATTCGTGCCCCTGGAAGCGGCTTCCGAGGAGCATTACGACGAGTTATTCGATATCAATACCAAGGGCGCATACTTCACCATCCAGAAGGCCCTGCCGCATTTGAATAGCGGTGCATCCATCATTTTGAATAGCAGCGTGGTAAGCCACAAAGGTCCGCCGATGGGCTCGGTGTACGCCGCCACCAAGGCAGCTTTGCGCTCCTTCACCAGGTCGCTGGCCGCGGCGCTGGTTGACCGGAATATTCGCGTGAACGCAGTTGCTCCGGGTCCGATTGAAACTCCCATCTTTGGACGAACCGGGCTTCCCAAGGACGTCCTGGACGGGTTCGCCGCCCAGATTCTCGCTTCCGTGCCTATGAAGCGCTTTGGAAAACCTGAAGAAGTGGCGGGCGCCGTGGCTTTTCTGGCCTCTTCGGATGCTTCCTATGTCACCGGAGTGGAACTGGCCGTTGACGGCGGGAGCGGCGAAGTATAAGGCGACTTGCGTAGCGGCAGGTGTCCTCACCTGCCTTCCGCTTATGGAGCCTGCAATACCCTCACATTCGCCATGAGACGTCCGCGAAAAATGCTGTTGATAGGGGCAACTTCAGCCACCACGTCCACGTTCACGTTGTACGCGCCATAAGGCAAGTTCTCCCCAAACGGAATCTCGAAATCAATCGTATTTCGCTTGAGCGGGAAATGCTGATACCCGATCGCCGTAGCGCGTCCGTTCTCATTGACTGCCAGCACAATCATGGTCAAATCAAAATCCTCGCCGGTCGGATTGGAAACCTTGATCGCACCATCCACTCGTGAAGCCGTAACCTTCGGGTAACGGCCCCAGAGCACAACTAGAGGTGTGAGGACTAAGAGGTGAAACTCTTCTATAATCTGCCGCTTCGGAATGCCGCTGTCCGTAACCGTCGCTGAAAATGAAAACTCTCCAGTCTGCGTCGGCATCCCCTCGAGCACCCCATACGGCTCCAATCGAACTCCCTTGGGCAATGCCCCGCTCGTCAATTTCCAGTTCAAAGGCGTGATTCCACCCTCGGCGTGCATTTCAAAACGGTACAGCGTCTGCAAATATCCTTTGGGAAGAGTTGTGGTTTGTACCGTCAGTGGCGCGCCACTGGGGGGCGCCTGCTGCGCGAAGGCAGAGACAGAATCCCCCACCAGCAGCACGAGGACAAAAATCAATCCGCCGGAATATCGTATCCTCATCCTTCAAGCATTATAGGCTGGCCAAATTGGATGCCTCTAAATCATGCACTAGGTTCGATCACAGGATCCCCACGATCCGGAAACTGTTCATCGTCCTCGTCGGCCTCTCCGCCCTTATCTCCTGCGGACCTCCCCGCTCAGATCTGATTGTTATCGGATCCAAAAACTTCACCGAACAGCTCATCCTCGGCGAAATGTTCGCCCAGCAAATAGAGAACAAAACGCATCTTCCCGTCGAACGCCGCTTCTATCTCGCGGGAACCTATATCTGCCATCAAGCCATCCTCGGCGGACGCATTGATATTTATCCCGAGTACACCGGCACCGCGCTCACCGCTGTGCTGAAGGAAAGCCCTGAGAACAACCGGCAGGAAGTTTACAACCGCGTGAAAGCCGAATACGCGAAACGCTTCAACCTGGCCGTGGGTCCGCCCCTCGGTTTCAACGACACTTTTGCAATCGAAATTCGCGGAGACGACGCCGCGCGCCTTCATCTCAAAACCATTTCCCAGGCCGCCGCCTGCACTCCTCAATGGCGAGCGGGATTCGGCTACGAATTCATGGAACGCCCCGACGGTTATAAGGGCCTCGCCGCAGCCTACGGATTGCACTTCGCCGAGCCCCCGCGCATCATGGACCTGGGCCTGCTCGCTCGCGCTCTGATCAACCGGCAGGTGGACCTGATCGCCGGCAATATGACGGACGGACTAATCCAGTCTTTGAATCTCTACGTTCTGGAAGATGACCGTCATTATTTCCCTCCGTACGAAGCCGTGCCAATCATTCGCCAGGAAACGTTAAAGCGCCATCCGGAAGTGGCTCAGGCTCTGGACGCGCTCGCCGGCAAGATTTCCGACGACGATATGCGACAACTCAACTACGCCGTGGATGGCGAGCATCGTGATGTAAAGGAAGTGGTGCGCGACTTCCTCCGCAAGAAAGGCCTCTGACAGGCCGTTTTACTGGCCTCCGGTACCCTTTCGCCGCCCATTCGGGGCATATCTGCCCGCAGTCACCCAGATGCGGCCTTTTAGATGTTTTTCCGGCAATGCGAATATATTTTGACTCATCATGATGAGTCATTTAAACTCATCCTGTGGCTAAACGACTCCAGGTAATTCTGCAAGACCCCGAATACCGCGAAATTAAAAAAATGGCCCGGTCGCGGCGAATGTCACTCGCCGAATGGGTCCGGCAGGCGCTCGACCTTGCGCGACGCCGCGAGCCTTTCGGAGATGCCGGCAAAAAACTGGAGATCATCCGCGCGGCAGCTCGACACGAATATCCCAGCGCAGATGTCGAAAGCATGCTGGCCGAGATTGAATCGGGATACGCGACAGGCCTCCAACCTTGATCCTGATTGACTCCAACATCCCGATGTATCTGGTTGGAGCGCCTCATCCGCACAAGAGAGACGCGCAAAAATTACTGGAAAGATTGGTCAGCGAGCGTCAGCGCCTCGTGACCGATGCTGAAGTCCTCCAGGAGATTCTCCATCGGTACGTCGCCATCAATCGGCGTGACGCAATCCAGCCCGCATACGAAGCGGTTTTCGGCATTGTTGATCAGGTGCTTTCCATAGACCTCGCTGTCGCAAATCGCGCCAAAGAAATTGTCCTGGGACACACGCAAATGTCTGCACGCGACGCCGTGCATCTCGCCGTCATGGAGCATCACGGCATCGAACAAATCCTGACCTTCGATTCAGGCTTCGACGGCTTCCCCGGAATTAAAAGACTATTGTGAGGACAGACAGGCGTTCACATCAGCCACAATGCATCCACATCTACAATGACTTGTGTGCGCGGAATCTTTTGTTGGACCGCATAATTGAGCATGGTTCGCAGCAGCCCATTCAGTTTTTCCCGGCTTGCTGATTTCAATACAAAATGGTAACGGTAATCCTGCTTGAGCCGGATGATCGGCGCCGCCGCCGGCCCCAATACGCGAATCCCTTCATGCCGGGGTTTCTCGAACCATTTCCCCAACTGTCCCGACCATTTCAGAGCATCGTCAAGCTTATTGCTCCGCACCAGCACATTCGCCAGAGCGCTGTAGGGCGGATAATGCATCCAGCTGCGGAAACGTAATTCTTTTTCGTAAAAGCCGACGAAGTCGTGCTGCGCCGCATATTGAATCGCATAATGGTCAGGGACATAAGTCTGAACCACCACGCGCCCCGGACTGTCTCCGCGGCCCGCCCTTCCCGCGACTTGCGTGATCAATTGAAAAGTGCGTTCAGCGGCGCGAAAATCCGGCATGCTCAATGCCGCATCAGACCCGACGACTCCGACGAGGGTCACGCCGTGGATGTCGTGGCCCTTCGCAATCATCTGCGTGCCGACCAGCATGTCGAGTTCGCCCGCGTTCAATGCGTTTAGCGCGCGTTCGAAATCTTCCTGCCCTCGAACCGTGTCGCGGTCCAGGCGGCCAATCCGCGCCTGCGGAAACATTCCGTGCAGCAACTCTTCCAGCTTTTCGGATCCGGTTCCAATAAAAAATACATATTCGCTGCCGCAATGTGCGCACGTCTTCGGAATCGGCGCAATGTGTCCGCAATAATGGCATTCCATCCGGTGCGAGCGCTTGTGATGGGTGAGAGCGATGGCGCAATTCTTGCATTCAAGTTTCTTCCCGCAAGTGCGGCAGAGCACAACCGGCGAGTAGCCGCGCCGGTTGAGCAGCACCATGACCTGCTCTTTGCGGTCAAGGCGGTCCTTGATTTCCGCGGCGAGCTTACGCGAGATTACCTGCTCAGCTCCGGTCTCCTGAAATTCCTGCCGCATATCAATGACCTCAACTTCGGGAAGAGGGCGCTGTTCCACGCGGTCGGGCAATTGCAACAACGCATATTTGCCTTTCGTCGCGTTGAAGTAGGATTCGAGCGACGGCGTGGCCGAGCCAAGTACAACTACGGCTCCCGCAAGTTTCGCCCGCATCACGGCTACGTCGCGGGCATGATAGCGCGGCATTTCTTCCTGCTTGTACGAAGAGTCCTGTTCTTCATCAACGATAATGAGCGCTAGATTAGAGACCGGCGCGAACACCGCGGACCGTGTGCCGACGACCATGCGTGCGTCTCCGCGCTTGATGCGGTGCCATTGCTCGGCGCGCTCCTTGTTGGAAAGCGAGGAATGAAGCACTGCGACTTCATTGCCGAAAACGTAATGCAAATCGGCGGCCATGGCGGGAGTAAGTCCAATTTCCGGAACCAGCAAGATCGCCGAGCGCCCCGATTCAAGCACCGACCGCATTGCCGCGAGATAGACCGCCGTCTTGCCGGAGCCGGTCACGCCATGCAACAGCATTCCGGAAAATGTCATGGCGCTCACGCGTCCTTCAATTTGTTTGAGGGCGTCTTGCTGCGCGGCATGGAATTGGAAATTTAACGGCGGAAGCCGGCCCGTGAGTCGCGAGAAGGAAGCCTGATCCGTCTTCTCATTCTTCGTGGCAAAAATAATTTCAACCAGCCCGCGCTTAACCAGCGTTCCCAACGTCGTTCTCGGTATTTCGAGTTGCCGTAGTTGCTCTACCGGAATCTCGCCTCCAGCCGCCGCGAGCGTTTCGATCAATTTCTGCTGATTCGCATTTAGCTTCCCTTCAATCTGTTTCAGCACCGCGATTCTGATTTGTGACGTAATGTCGCGAGCGTCAGAAAAGTCTTCGCGCGCAATCCATTTTTTCCGCGCCATTCCGGTCAGAAGCGGCTTTGAAACTCGGACCGCAGAGCGCAACGTTGCTTCGCGTACATTGTCGCGGCTTGCAAGGTAGTCGAGCACGGAGATTTCTGCGAGCTCTTCGTCGGGAGCCCTTCGCGAACGGGCGGACGATCCCAAAACACCGGCCGCATAGAGCGCCAAGTGTCCTTGTTCAGTTATGCGGTAAGCGATGGCTCGCTTGAATTCCGCTCCGAGCGGCAACATGGTGCGAAACACTTCGCCCAACGGGCTCAAATAATAATTTCCAATCCATTTGCCTAGATCGAGCAGTTGCTGATCCAGCACCGGCTGTAAATCGAGCACACTGACGAGATCTTTCGTCGCGACGCCCGGCGCGCGGTCGTGCATTTCCACGACAATGCCGGACAAGCGCTGCTGCCGAAATGGAATCAGTACGCGCCCGCCGACAACCGGCTGCATTCCTTCAGGAATTCGGTAAGTGAAAAGCCTTTCTAAAGGAACGGGGAGAGCGACGTCGCAGAATTGAGACATTAGGGGCTTCACTGCAATTGGAATCCTACCATTGGCCTTTTAGAATCAACCGAAGTGAAAAGCAAAATGTTCCACGTGGAACATTTTGAAGGACAGCCTAGATTGTTCCAGGCGGAACACTCTTAACAATAGCTGCAAGCTATATTCTTACTCTACAGCTTTGCTCGGCATCGGCAAGTTCAGCTCTTGCATAACCATTTGAAGGTCTTTCCAGGTTTCCTTCTTCTGGCGCGGATCGCGCAACAGGAACGCGGGATGATAGGTCACGGCCAGCTTCGTGCCTCGAAAGTCGAACCAACGGCCGCGTAACTCGCCCATGGCGGCGCTGACCGCGAGCAACGTCTTCGCGGCCACCGCGCCCAGGGCCACGATTACCTTTGGCTTGATTGCTTCGATTTGCCGCATGAGAAACGGCGAACACGTTTCACATTCGTCGCGCTCGGGGGTGCGATTGCCCGGAGGACGGCACTTTATGATGTTCGCGATGTACACATCTTCACGCTGCAATCCCATCGCCTTAATCATGTTGGTCAGCAGTTGCCCGGCCCGGCCGACGAACGGCTCGCCCTTCATGTCCTCATCAGCGCCGGGCGCCTCTCCGATAAACATGAGATCGGCATTGGGATTGCCGACGCCAAAAACAATTTGTTTGCGTCCTTGCAGGTGGAGCTTGCAGCGGGTACAGTCGCCGATGTCTTCGCGAATCAATCGCAGCGATTCAGCGGGATCGGTTCTTACTTCTTCCTCGTTGCGCACAGGCGCGCTCGTAGCGAGTTCTGCGGGCACAAGAGTTTCTTCCGAGCGGTTGACGGCTTCGCCGTGTTGACTCGCCGGTCGCCGATAGAAATCATAAATCCCGAGTTCATTGTAGAAATGAATGCGGTCGGCAAGGGCGCGTTTGAGTTGAGGGTCGAGAACCATTGTCATTGAGTCGGGTCGGAAAACGGGTTCGGAAGAACTTTTCCTCTAGAATTGAAGGCGCACTCCATATTACAAGATTTGTTGAGGAAGCAAGGGACATTGACTCCCTCCTCGGACGAAGCCCCGCGCCTTACTCGCCGATGAGCAGGATATTGTCAATCAAGCGCGTGCTTCCGACGAATCCGGCCACGGCTGCAAGCGTCATTCGGTTTATGCTTTCGACGGGGGCCAGGCTGTCTGGATCAACAATCTCCAGATAATCCAGCCGCGCCAACCTCTCTATCTCCAAAGCCTTCTTTCCCGCAAGTATCAGCGCTCCGGCGTCTTGTTCGCCTCGCTGAAACAATTCCTGAACAACCATCAATGACCGATACAGCGCAAGGGCCGCCTTTCGTTCCTCAAGATTCAGATAGGCGTTTCGCGAACTCATGGCGAGGCCATCGGGTTCGCGCACAATCGGGCAGACTGCGATTTCAATGGGAAACTTTAAGTCACTGACCATGCGCCGGATGATTGCGACCTGGGCTGCATCTTTCTGCCCGAAGAATGCGACGTCAGGCTCCACGATGTGAAAGAGTTTCGCAACGACGGTCGCTACGCCGCGAAAATGTCCCGGCCGCGATTTTCCGCACAGCTTATCGCTAATGCCTTCCACGTCAACGTATGTGACTGCTCCCGCCGGGTACATCTCTTCGACGGAAGGCGCGAATAGAAAATCCACGTGTTGTTGCTCCAACAATTCACAATCGCGCTCAAAATTTCGCGGATATTTAGCCAGGTCTTCATTCGGGCCGAACTGAAGGGGATTTACGAAAATGGAAGCCGCCACCACATCACATTGCGATCTTGCGGCGCGAACTAAAGATATATGCCCTTCATGAAGCGCCCCCATCGTGGGCACGAGTCCGACGCGCTTGCCCTCGCGACGAGCGGCCCGGGAAGCAGCGCGCATTTCAGAAGTAGTCCGGAAGACTTGCATTGTGTTTCGATGGAGGGGACGGGCGTTCCCATCAAGTCAAATCAGTCTGTCAATTTGCAAAACCATTATCGTCGCATCGCCCGCTTTCGTTCGAGCACTGCCTCCAACGCAGCCTTCGTTTCCACCGGCAAATGATACGACTCAGCATCCGACGGATACTGTCTCGCCGCAACGTCCGCGCAGAAGTCTCGGACCGCCCTCATTACAAGCGCGGCCCCGTCCCCGTACCGGCGGACGAATTTCGCGGGTTCCGAAAAAGTGAGACTCAAGAGGTCATGAAAAACCAGGACCTGCCCATCACAATCCGGGCCGGCGCCGATCCCAATCGTTGGTGTGCTCACTTCAGCCGTGACCATCGCCGCGACTTCACGCGGTATTCCTTCGAGATAAATGCATGCGACGCCCGCGCGATCGAGGGCCACGGCGTCGCGCATCAGTTGCTCGATATCCGCCAAAGTCTTTCCCTGGACTTTATATCCGCCCATGCGATTGACCGATTGAGGAGTCAGGCCGATGTGCCCGGCAACAGGTATTTCGGCGTCTATGATGCGCCGAACCAGATCGGCTCGCTTCTCTCCCCCTTCAATCTTCACCGCTTCCGCGCCGTCTTTCATAAACCTCGTGGCGTTGCGCACCGCCTCTTCCGCGCCGGCGTGATAAGAACCGAACGGCATGTCGGCGATCAGCAACGCATGCTTCACGCCACGCCTCACCGCTCGAACGTGGTGAAGCATCTCATCCACCGTGACCGACAAAGTATTTTCGTACCCGAGCATGGTCATGGCAAGGGAATCGCCGACCAGCACAACATCAATTTCCGCCTCGTCAACCAGGCGCGCGGACGGGTAGTCGTACGCGGTTAAACACGTGATCGGATCACGGTGGATTTTCTTGTCTCGCAGGGATGCGACAGTAATTTTCCGGCGGAATCCGCCGTTGGGAATGAAGCTCATTCGGTCCTCCAGTGCCCCTCCGCATCGCGGATAGAGCCCGTTCGACTTCAGAAATTCAATTGTAGTCCCGGGCAAAGCAATGGTCGAGACCCTTCGCCCGCCATGCCGCTCTAGCGCCGGGCTCGACGTTTCACGTTAGTGCGCAGCCACACAGCGTAGCCCACTTCATCGAGCTTGCTCGACGCCAGATCGAAAACCGCGTGGGTCGCATCCTCTTCGCTGGCCTTAAAGTTGAACCCGCGCAGTTCGAGGAACGGAATGCCGGCCACAAAACCGGTTCGCTTGTTGCCATCTACGAAAGGATGATTGCGAATAATCCCGGCGCTGTAAATGGCCGCCAATTCGATAATGTCCGAACTTGCGCCGCAGGCGTAGTGCTGAAGCGGCCGAGCGAGGGCAGACGCCAGGAGCCCTCGATCGCGCAATCCCGCCGCACCGCCATGTGACGATAAAAGGCGGTCGTGGATCGTGAGCACGTCGCGCTCCTCCAACCACAGTGGCTCCCGGCTTTTCACTTGGATAAGGAGCGATTTTCCGGTCCTGATCTGCCCTCGCGATGGAGTGACGGGCGTCCTCGCCCGTCCAAATGTCTAGGCGCTGGCCGCTTCCTGGCTCCCCAGCGGCAGGAAGTACTGGGTTCCCTTGATCGGCGCGGAGACTTTTCGCAACAATTCCTGCAAGTCCTGATTCCGCTCCACGAAATCAATGTCAGAAGTGTTCACGATCAGCAGATCCGAAGACGTGTAGTGAAAGAAAAAGTGCTCGTAGGCTTTGATTACCTCTTCCAGGTAACCCTCATTGATGGTCTTCTCTTCGGGGGCATTTTTTTTCTTCAGGCGTTTCTTCAGCACTTCGGGCGTGGCTTGCAGGTAAATTACCAGATCGGGCGTGGGCAGTTGCTCCCGAAAATAATTGTAAAAGCGGTTATACGTATCCAGTTCCTGATCGTTCAGGTTGAGGCAGGCGAAGAGCTTGTCTTTTTCGAAAATAAAATCGGTGATAACAGTCTTCTGCGAGCGAGGGCCCAGATCCAGCGAGCGCAACTGTTCGAAGCGCCGGATAAGAAACGCGAACTGCGCCTGGAAGCCGGCGCCGCGTTCGCCATCATAAAAGGCGCGCAGAAAGGGATTCTCTTCCGGCTCGGTGACGCGTTGGGCATTCAGCCGTTCGGCCAGAATGCCTGCCAGCGTGCTTTTTCCGACCCGAATAGGTCCTTCAATTGCGATGTAGCGGGGAAGCTCAAAAAGATTGGCCATGGATTAGGGGATAACTTCGACACCGCAGGATATCCCGGCACCGCCTGCGACGCAATTGAGGGAATAGTTAACAGGCGATGGAAAATTGCCGATTTGAGATTGCAGATTTATATAAGACCGCTCGGAAATCTACGATCTGAAGTATCCAACCAGCAATCCTTTACAATCCATTCCATGTTCGGTTCCGTGGTCGCAGCCTCTGGGCTCAGCGTCGCTGCCGCGTTGGCATACCAGTCCATCTCGCCGACTGCGCAATGGTATGGGCGAACATTCACCGGGCTTCATCCCGGATCAAAGCAGTTGGCGCTCACCTACGACGATGGGCCGAACGATCCCCACACGCTTCGCCTGCTGGACGTATTGGCGAACCACGATGTTCACGCGACATTCTTTTTGATTGGGCGTTACGTCCGCGAGCGTTCTGATATCGTCCGCGAAATAGTACAAGCGGGCCACGCGATCGGAAATCACACTTTCACCCATCCTCTGTTGACATTCCAACCCGGCCGGGAGATCGAGCGGCAACTTACCGAATGTACGCTGGCAATCCGCGACGCCGTCGGCGAACATTCCAACCTCTTCCGCCCTCCATTTGGCGGACGACGGCCCACAGTCCTGCAAATCGCGCGCCGGCTCGGCCTTCAACCCGTGATGTGGAACGTGACAGGCTATGACTGGAATGCTAGATCCGCCGCGCATATCCAGCATCGAGTGACGCGAAGAGTGCGTGGAGGAAACGTGATCCTCCTGCACGATGGTGGACACAAGCAATTCGGCGCTGACCGCTCCCGCACCGTCGCTGCTTCCGATAAAATAATCTCTAGATATAAATCCGAGGGCCTGGAGTTCGTCACAATCCCGGAGATGATCAGAATATCCCTGACGGATATGTCATGCCGGGCGTAGCGAGGGGCCTGCAACCGATATGTCATCCCGAGCGTAGCGAGGGATCTGCATTTTCAAAAATTAGAAGCAGAGTCCGTGAAAAGCGTAGTCCAATCCTGACGGCCCCCTTCCCCGTTACCTCCAGACGCGGACCTTGTGCTAATTCTTCATCGCCGCAAATGCCTTCTTCGCCGCCGCCACAGTCTTCCCAATATCCGCCTCCGTGTGCGACGTGCTCACGAATGCAGCTTCAAATTGCGATGGAGGCAGATAAACTCCCTCGTCGAGCATTGTCCGATGGAATCGCGCAAATGCCTGGGTATCTGATTTCGAAGCGGAATTCCAGTCCGTCACCGCGTCCGGCGTGAAGAAACATGTAAACATCGAGCCAACGCGATTGGCGCGAACCGCAATACCTGCTTCTTTCGCAGCCGCCTCGAACCCATTCATCAAAGCCGCGCTGAGCTTTTCCAATTGCGGATAAATTTCCTCCTTCTTATCCCGCAAAGTTTGCAGCGTCGCGACTCCCGCTGCCATGGCCAGAGGATTTCCGGACAAGGTCCCCGCCTGATACATCGGTCCCACCGGAGCGACCAAATCCATGATTTCGGATGGGCCGCCGTACGCCCCGACCGGCAGGCCTCCGCCAATTATCTTTCCCAGCGTCGTCAGGTCCGGACGGATTCCATAAAGTTCCTGCGCTCCGCCAAAAGCCACGCGAAATCCGGACATCACCTCGTCGAAGATCAGCACTGTATTTTCCCGTTGAGTAATGCCGCGCAGCAAGACCAGATAATCTCCGGTCGCGGGCACGCAACCCATGTTCCCCACCACGGGTTCCACGATCACGCACGCAATCTGATGTTTGAATTTAGTGAACGCGTGTTCCAGGGCTTCGCTGTCGTTAAATGGCAAAGCAATGGTGAATTGAGTAAATTCCTGCGGAACCCCAGCCGACCCGGGAATCCCCAAAGTCGCTATGCCCGAACCCGCCTTTACCAGCAGCGCATCCGCGTGCCCGTGGTAGCAGCCTTCAAACTTCACGATGTACTTCCGTTTGGTATAAGCGCGCGCCAGGCGAATGGCAGACATCGTGGCTTCGGTGCCCGAATTTACAAATCGCACCTTCTCGATATGAGGGAACGCCGAAATTACCAGTTCCGCCAGATCCGCCTCCTGCGCAATGGACGTTCCGAAGCTGGTTCCGTTTCGCGCGGCAGCGATAATCGCCTCCACCACCCTTTGCGGCGCGTGCCCAAGAATCATCGGTCCCCATGATCCCAGATAGTCAATATATTCGTTCCCGTCCACATCCCACACATGCGAGCCTTTGCCTCGCGCCATGAATGGCTGCTCGCCGCCGACCGATCCAAACGCCCGCACCGGCGAACTGACTCCGCCGGGAATCATCTGTTCGGCGCGCTTCTGTAATTTGCGCGACTTCTCAACTCTCCGGGCCATCAGCCTCCTTCAGATTTCAGGAAACGGAAAGAATATCATTTGAAGCGTATTTACCCCGAGTTGCACTGAGAACTGAGAGCTAACAACTGGTAGCTGACTGTTATTCCAGCAACCCAGAATTCACGAAACATTTATCACCGCGCAACAATCCTGAAACACCAGCCCCATACGCTTATCCCAGTAATACACCCTTCTAACCGGGAGGGTTTGGGACAGCTTTGGGGGGCTCCGGGCTGTCCTTCTTCTTTTCCTCCGCGCATCTGTTCATCGCCTTTTGGTTGCGATGCCTGGCTTCGCCGCGTAGCATCTAATTGCACATGGCTCCGACTACGACCGCGCCGGTCACATCCTGTCCGAAGCCGACTTTTGTCTTCAGTGAAATCTTCAGTTTCGCCTACGATACTTTTTGCAGCAATAAAGTCCGTTTTGCCCTCACCGGGCTGGGAATGGTGATCGGCACGGCCTCGCTCATCCTGGTTGTGACAATCGGAATGACTGGAAAGCAATATGTCTTGAATCAGATTCAATCCATCGGCGCCAATCTTATTTATGCCGAATATGAGGGAGGCGGCCAGCCCATCACCAACTCCGCGCCTGATCCGCTCACCCTTGACGACATGACGGCCGCCGTAAGAGACGTTCCGGGCATTGTAGCGGCTTCGCCCGTCGTCCCCCTCGGAGACCGCATTCCCATCGGAAATGGACGAGAGCGGGACATCCAAATTCTGGGCACCTATCCCGACTATCTGACCGTGCGCAACCTGGTGGTGATTTCCGGCAGATTTTTCGATTCTGAAGATGAACAGGCCCACAATAAAGTCGCTGTGATTACGGAAATCATGGCCCGCGAAATTTACGGATCGCCGGAAAACGCAATCGGTAAAGTCATCCGGCTGACCGGGCTGCCATTCACCGTGATCGGCGCCTTCAAAGAGCGGGTCAACACCTTCGGTCAGTCCGAAGTGACCGACAACACCATGGTCATTCCCTATACCGTGGCCCGCTATTTCACCGACACTCCAACCGTGAAGCAGATTTACTTTTCGATGGCCGACCCTTCCATGGTGGGGCCGGCGACCGATCAGATCAGGCGCGTGATAAAAAGCCGCCATCGCGCCGAATCGGTTTATAACGTTACCAATCTCACCCAGCTCGTTGCCGTCGCCGAGAAAACAGCCGATGCCTTAACCATGGTGTTATTGGCAGTCGCGGCAATTGTGCTTCTGGTAAGCGGTATCGGCATCATGAATATCATGCTGGCCACGGTGAGCGCGCGGATCCGCGAAATTGGAATCCGCAAAGCTTTGGGTGCGACTCAGCGCGAGATTCTTCTCCAATTTTTGTCAGAAGCAATCCTGATCTCGGTTGGTGGAGGACTGATCGGCGTGGTCATCGGATTAGCCATTCCATATTCCGTGCGATTTCTAACCCAATATCGCATCCCGATCTCGGGATTATCTGCAATTGTCGCCATCCTGGTCTCGTCGCTCGTGGGCATTCTCTTCGGAACGGTCCCCGCGACTCGCGCCGCCAAGCTCGACCCCGTCGAGAGTTTGCGATACGAATAAGAGGACCGCGTCTCGCAAAGACGGCAGAACCTGGAGTATTCGGGGCCGCCCTGGCTACTTTGCTCAGTGCTAAATGCTAATTGCCAAATTATGACCTTCGCTCTCCCCCCGCTCCAACTATCCGCTTTACTAAGCTGTCATTGTCAGACCGCCGATTCTTCCATGTTTGCCCATCACATACAAGCCTCACTAATTTGTCATCCCGAGGCCGCGGATTCTTCGCATCAGCGAAGCATCCCAACGAAGGACCTATGCATTGTCGGGCGTTCCGCACAAGCGGGCAGAACTCCACTTCCTCAGGATGACTCTGGATTTGCGTAGGAAACGGCATGGCGGTCATGTTCACCCATCACATACAAACTCCCACTCATTTGTCATCCTGAGGCCGCGGATTCTTCGCATCAGCGAAGAATCCCAACGAAGGACCCATGCATTTCCGTTCACGCTACTACTACGTCTACATCCTGACCAATCGCTCAAAAACTCTCTATACCGGCGTGACCAGCAACCTGGAAAAACGCATGTTCGAGCACAAGCATCACGCGTATCCTGGATTTACATCGCGATACAAAATTGACCGCCTCGTCTATTTCGAACGATTTGGAGATGTCCAGGCAGCCATCGCCCGAGAGAAGCAAATCAAAGGGCTGCTGCGAATCAAGAAGATGGCACTCATTATCTCCATGAATCCAGCGTGGAAAGACCTAAGTGAAGAATGGTCCGTGCGGCATCAATATCAACCTGAAAATACATAGATCCCTCGTCGGGAGTTCCGTGCAAGCGCGGAACTCCGCTTCCTCCGGACGGTGTTGTCATTAGGTGTTGTCATCCTGAGGCAGTACAGGCCCTCGCTCCGCGAGGCCTGCCAACGAAGGACCTATGCATTTGTCGCCGCAGGACCCGGATATCACTGTAAGCTGGAGGCGTTCTCAACCGGCCTGGTCGCCTGGTGCCCCAGGTTCCGCGTCCGCCTTTTGGACGCTAACCTGGGAAAAACAGACTCCACCCCAAGCGGCCCAGCAACAAGGGAGAACATTCCTGAGTCCAGGCGGGTGGCCCAGGCCGGGTGCGCCACTCATTCGTTTTTTGAATGAGTGGGTGACGGTGGAGACCGTTGAGATTTCGTATTTCAATGCTCTTGATGTCTGATGGCTCACGACATCATGCTGCATCGCGATACCCACTCATCCGCAAAGACCGCGAATGAGTTGATTGGATAAGAAGGCTCGGAACGGTCCCCGCCACCCAAGCGGCGAAGCTGGATCCGGTCGAGAGCCTGCGCTACGAATAAAATGTAACCCCAGCGGGCACAATGGTTTAGCGCCCCCATCAATTTTGCAGCGGATCTGCGCCTGCAGCCAAATAATACTGAAGTGTTCACTTGACAATTATGCGACTCCCGAAGATACTGAAGCTGTTGCTTCACTAATGGCCAGAAAGGAAATTTCATGACAGCCCAAGCAAAAACCACCGCTAAAGAGACAAGAGGAATTGAAGATATTAAAGATAAAAACACAGACTACTCCGTGCTTCACAGCACATTTGTCATCCAGCGCAATTATCCAACTCCGCCCGGGAAGGTATTCGCAGCCTTCGCCGACTCGGTCAAGAAGCGCCGCTGGTTCGCCGAAGGAGACCACCACGAAGTCGAGGACTTTCAAATGGACTTTCGTGTCGGAGGAACCGAGCGATCCCGGTATCGTTTCAAGGAAAGCACTCCGTTGAACGGCATGTTGCTCACGAACGAGGGGAGTTATCAGGACATTGTGCCCGACCGCCGTGTTGTAACTGCTTCGAATATGAGTTTGGGGGATAAGCGTATATCGGCGTCTCTCGTCACGATCGAGTTTTTGCCCACAGGAAATGGAACCGACCTGATTTGCACGAATCAGGGAGTGTTCTTCGAGGGCGCGGACGGTCCGAAAATGCGCGAAGAGGGATGGCGCACTCTATTCGAACGATTGGCAAAGGAACTGGCGCAATAGCGACTCATCTGCCAGAGGAGCAACCCCCATGAGCTATGGCTAAAGCACAACATCAAATCAATATTGCCCGCGTGTTTCACGCTCTCGGAGATCCCACGCGCCGCACGATATTGGACATACTGAGTCAGGGCCCGCAGTCGGTCTCGCACTTGGCCGGACCGCTCGACATAACTCTGACAGCGGTCGTTCAACACTTGCAAATTCTTGAGGAAAGCGGGCTGGTGTTCACCGAAAAGCTCGGAAGAGTCCGCACCTGCCGCATAGACACGCCAGGTTTTTCGGCCCTCGAGCAATGGATCGCCGACCACCGTACCCTCTGGGAACGGAGACTAGACCGCCTCGGCGAACTGCTGGCCGAGTCAGGAGAAGATGAATAAGAGGTAGAAGGATCAGACATCAGAAAGGGCGGCGCAAGCCGCCCGCCCAGAACTGGGAACTGATCACCGAGAACTGGAAACCGAGAACTGAAAACTGCCCTACGTGCCCTCGCTCCATCCCGCCAGATACTCTTCCTGCTCCGGAGTCAGCCGGTCAATTTTGATTCCCATGGATTCCAGCTTCAACTTCGCCACCCGCTTATCCAGATCCACCGGAACGGTATAAACCTTCTTCTCCAAGCTGGAATAATTCTTGACCATGTATTCAACCGAGAGAGCCTGATCGGCGAAACTCATGTCCATCACTGATGGAGGATGCCCCTCCGCCGCTGCCAGGTTAATCAAGCGTCCTTCCCCGAGAAGATTGATCTTGCGTCCGTCACGCAGAGAATATTCTTCGACCGACGTACGCGTGGTTCGCTTTGACGATGACATTTTTGCGAGCGCCGGAATATCAATCTCTACGTTGAAGTGCCCGGAGTTCGAAATGATTGCCCCGTCTTTCATTAACTCGAAATGATCTTTCGTCAGAACGTTTTTGTTCCCGGTCACGGTGCAGAAAACGTCTCCCAACCTGGCCGCCTCGGTCATGGACATAACGCGGAACCCATCCATTACCGCTTCCAGCGCCTTCGTGGGATCTACTTCCGTGATGATCACCTCCGCCCCGCAGCCCCGCGCCCGGCTGGCCAGCCCGCGTCCGCACCAGCCATAGCCGGCAACGACGAATTTCGATCCCGCCAGCAGAAAATTCGTAGCGCGAATGATTCCGTCAATTGTGGATTGCCCGGTGCCATAACGATTGTCGAATAGATGCTTGGTGTCCGCGTCGTTGACGGCGACGATGGGGAAGCGCAGCACGCCTTCTTTCGCCATCGCACGAAGCCGGATCACGCCGGTAGTCGTTTCTTCCGTGCCCCCAATCACATGTGTCAATGCGTCCTGCCGCTTGGTATGCAGAATCGTTACCAGATCCGCGCCATCATCCATCGTGATGTTCGGCCTGTGGTCAATGGCCGCGAGAATGTGACTGTAATAGGTGTCATTGTCTTCGCCTTTAATGGCAAAAACCGGAATGCCGTGATCACGCACCAGGCTGGCCGCAACATCGTCCTGCGTCGAAAGTGGATTCGACGCGCACAGCACAACATCCGCGCCGCCGTCGCGCAGCGCGATCGCCAGGTTTGCGGTCTCGGCTGTGACGTGCAGGCAGGCGGAAACGCGCACGCCCTTCAGCGGCTGATTCTTGATGAATTCCTTGCGCAGAATCTGTAGAACCTTCATGGACTGGTTCGCCCAGTCAATCCGCTTCTTGCCCAGATCGGCAAACTCAATGCTCTTGATGTCGCATTGCACTTGTGTTGTTGTCGTTGACATGCGTCTCCTATAAAAAAAATCGTTAAGAATTAAATTGGCTCAGAAGGGTGCCCCATGTCTCGCCGCATTTGCGAGACGTGGGATCACGGTGAATCTAATTTCCCACTGGGTGCCCCATCCTATTCGCGTTTTTTGCGAATAGGATGGGTCTTTGGGTTACTTCCTCGCTCCCACCGTTTCCCGCATACCGGCGGCGCCGGCAAGCTGGGAAGCCTTGTCCGTCGCTTCCCAGGTAAAGTCAGGATCGCTCCGCCCAAAATGTCCATAAGCCGCCGTCTTGCAATAAATGGGACGCCTCAGCTTCAGCGACTCAATAATCCCCTTCGGCGTAAGCTTGAAATTCTCCCGCACCAGTCCCGGAAGAATGTCTTGATCCACTTTGCAGGTTCCAAACGTATCCACCAGCACGCTTACCGGATCGGCCACTCCAATCGCGTACGCCAATTGAACCTCGCAGCGCTCCGCCAATCCAGCCGCCACAATATTCTTCGCAATGTGTCGCGCCATGTAGGCCGCCGACCGGTCCACCTTAGTCGGATCCTTCCCGCTGAACGCGCCGCCGCCGTGCCTTCCCATGCCTCCATAAGTATCAACAATAATTTTGCGCCCGGTAAGCCCGGTGTCGCCCATTGGTCCGCCAATCACGAACCGCCCCGTAGGATTAATGTGGTACTTCGTATCCGCATCCAGCAGATGCGTAGGAATCGTCGCCTGAATCACATGCTTCAGAATATCGGCCCGCAGTTCATCATTCCCGACCGTCTCCGAGTGTTGCGTCGAGATGACTACAGCGTCCACCCGCACCGGCTTGTGATTCTTGTCGTATTCCACCGTGACTTGCGACTTCCCATCCGGCCGCAAATAGGGCAGCTTCCCATGCTTCCTGACTTCCGACAGTTTCATCGCCAGCTTGTGCGCCAGCAATATCGGAGTCGGCATCAACTCCTCATTCTCATCGCAAGCATACCCAAACATCATTCCCTGGTCGCCGGCGCCGCCCGTGTCCACGCCCATGGCGATGTCGCCGGATTGCTTGTTAATGCTCGAGATTACCGCGCAGGTGTTGGAATCGAATCCGTAAAGGGCATTGTTGTAGCCGATCGAGGAAATCATGCCGCGGACCAGCGATTGAAAGTCCACATAGGCCTTGGTGGTAATTTCTCCCGCTATCACGACCAGGCCGGTCGCAGTCAGGGTTTCGCAGGCTACGCGGGACATCGGATCGTCGCTCAGACAGGCATCGAGTATTGCGTCGGAAATCTGGTCGGCGATTTTGTCGGGATGGCCTTCGGTAACGGATTCAGAGGTAAACAGATAGGGATTTTTGGATGACAAATCAACTTCTCCTTAGGCGATTTAACGTCACATCTGGGCGGGAAAACGGGGCATAAGTGCCAGAAATGCGCTTTAGTGGACTCTAAAAAGTTATCAGAGACAGAGGGCGAAGGCAATCGCTTTACCGCCGGATGGTAATCACACGCAGTAACCGGAGATTCCGCGCAGTGGAGGTGCCAGGGTGCTTGGCGTCATTCGCTTACGCGGCGTGTTTGGCCAGGATTTCGTGGATGTCGGTTGGATTTCGCGAGACGTCGCCCGCCCACGTTCCGAAGCCGCCGTGGCTGTTTACTGCGCCTACCCATTCGCCGAGGAATTCGCGCTTGGTTTGTTGCTCCTGATTGTCTTGCCCTTTGATTTCGAGGATCAGCGTTTTTCCGTTGGCGAGCCGGATCAAATAGTCGGGGCGGTATTTGCGAATGATTCCCCGGAATGAGTAGGTGATTTCGAATCCGAGATGATCGTTCTTGGCCCATGCCGTAACGTTAGGACTGCGATCTAGTTCAAAGGCCTCACTGGCCTCCCATCGGCTATCAAAGACGCTGAAGTTGATATGCGAATGCTTCGTATGCTCGCAGACTTTTCCCGTGTACCAAGGAAGCATGTCGCCAGTGGAACGAATCGGCCTTTCGGAATCGAATACCGGGACGAGCGCTTGTGTGTTTTCGAAATGTATGGCCTGTTTGAGATGTTCGGATATGCTGCTCATGTGAAGCATGATTAGGACTCTTCTGAGTTGGGGGTCCTCGCCAAATAAAGGCGGATTGATCTGAATTCTGTCGCTCTCGATAAATTTGTCAACGATACGAATTACCTGTGCCAGCAGATATTCGCGATTGCCTTTCCAAGTGGTCTTCATTTGCTCATAGATTTCGCCGGCGGTCGAGAAAATCAGGTTTTGGATTCGGCGATCCCCAAGCTCCCTGAGACTGATTTCCAGAATGCGAGTGATGTCCGGCTTTCCTTCAATTATGGGCGCCATTTCGGCGATCGTCGGGGTATCGTATGCGTCGAGAGGAAGGGGTTTCGCGCGGCTCCAATCCAATTCAAGCGTCGGCCGATATTCATGATCAATACGGAGGACATTCGGCCACGCGATTTCGTATCCTTTTCGCTCGGGCAGCGCTTCGACTCTGGTTTTCGGAGCCGGTGGAGGCGGCGGTGTTTCGTCTCCTCCGCCTTCATGCGGCAGAAAGGTGAACGGCACACCGAAGATGTTGACGTATTCTGCCTGGAAGAATCCTGATTTCTCGTCCACTTCATAGGAAGTCCGGCGCAGTCCGCGTCCTACCACCTGTTCGCAGAGTAATTGCGAAGTGAAGGCCCGTAAGCCCATGATGTGGGTAACGGTTTTTGCGTCCCAGCCTTCAGAGAGCATGCCGACGGAGATTACGTTTTGAATCTTTTCTCCGGGCTGCCCGTGCAAGCCGACAGAGTCAACTCTTTGCCGCAGCATCTCGCCCTGTTCTTTCTTGGAGAGCCTTTTCTGCGGCCTCTCCGGCTCATCGGCCTCGTTAATCAGTTCTGGACTCTCTTCGTCTTCGGTGACGGTCCTTAATCCTAGTTGTACCGGCTCATCCTCTTCTTCTGCCTGCTTCAGGACGTTGGAGTCAATGTGGAGAAGTCTTTCGGGATCACAGAGTTCTTCGATATTGATTCTTTTGTGCTTGAAAGCGAATTCGACACGGGCTGCAGTGTACGTGTTATTCGCTACCGTGATCATTACTGGTGGCGTTTGCTGACGACCTTCCTTTTTCCATCGCTTGGCGGTTTCGAGCCAATCCTTACCGAGAAAGTAATATCCGGTGGATACAAGACCTGGAAGCGGGACTTGCGGCTCCGGCTTGCGGTTCAGGTCGGTCTTAACTTCGGGGTCCGTGTAAATATGGTAGAAGCGTGGCCGGTACTTGCTGTCCCGCCTCCCGTCATCTCGCACCACAATTCGTGGCGTTTTGACCAGTCCCGATTCAATGGCATCATTTAATCCGAAATCGCTGACAATCCATCCGAATAACGTTTCGTCTCCGCTCTTTTTTCCGGTGGGCGCAAATGGGGTCGCGCTGAGATCGAAGCAGGTCAGGATGCTTCGAGCGCCGTGAATGCGGTCAAGGCCGCCAATCCACTTCGTCGCGGTCCTTACTTCATCTTTGTCCACGCCCGAGAGCCGTTTCTTTGGAGGAACCCGCCAGGCGTGGTGGGCTTCGTCGTTGATGACGACTATATTTTGCGCCGAAGCCATTTCGCCGAGCACGTCGCGAACGTACGCTTCGTCGCTCTTTGCTCCCCGCTTATCCACGCTGCGTTTCTTCTCGATTTGGGCGTCGCTTTCCCAATCGAGCTTGTGCCAGTTCCGAATCATCACGTGGCAATTTGATCCCTGGCGAAGCTTATCTTCCAAACCAGGCGGAATGATTTGAAATTCGGTGTAGTAATTTCCCGGCTGGCCGGGGATTAAGACCTGCAATCTGTTTTTGACCGTCAGGCCGGGGGCGATTAGAAGAATATTTTTCGAGTAACGCTTGTCCTGCGGATAGGTGTTTTTATTAATCACCTGCCATGCGATGAGCATGGACATGAGGATGGTCTTGCCCGATCCTGTCGCCATTTTTGAACACAGTCGAGGGAAGGGACCACCGTCTCCGGGAACTTCGATTCCTACGCGCTCCGACGCTGAAGCTTCTGTAATCCAGATTAAAGTTTCGATAGCTTCCAATTGGCAGAAGAAAAATCGACGGTTAAGATCACGTTGTTCCGGGTTACGCCAGTGTTGCAGTAGGCGTTTGGTGATGCCGGTCGTGCCCGGATAATCCGCGTCGCGCCAGATTTTTATTCTCTGGCGGATTTGGTTGACCAGCGGAAGCTCGACGAATTCGCCGGGGTCGTCGAATGAACGGGACGATTCCGAGGCGCGAACATATCCGGCTCTTCGGCGTTCCGATTCCCGGGTGAAGAGGCGGGTTTCGCGGTGGTAGCGCCAATGCTCCGCAGGCTCATCGTATGGAGAGTTGATGATGAGCCGATCAATCGTGGCGGTGCCGGATTGGGTGGTGGTATGCATTATTATTCTCACCCATTGTCATCCTGAGCGCAGCAAAAACTTCGCGGAGCGAAGTTCTTGCGGAGTCGAAGGATCCCTATTCAATCCATGCCATTCAGTGACGCATCAGGGAGTTCTCTTTAGTGCACTGGTTGAAACTCCCTGCGGCGGGGTCTTGATTTCTGGCGGCATAGGGGTCCTTCGACTGCGTGATAGCTCGCTTCGCGATCTATCACTCCGCTCAGGATGACAGCATTTAAATAGGTTTCGCTTCGCGATCTACCACTCCGCTCAGGATGACAACTTATAGATGACATAGTTAGAAATCACTTCACGTCTACTACTTTCAGGCTTTCGATTCCGCGGTCGTCGATTACTTTTACGGCGATCTGCTTGTGCGGGCCTGGTTCGAACGGCAGCGAAACCGTCCCGCGATAGGTTTCGATTAGCTCCGGATCGATTTCGGCTTTCAGGTTGCGGGCCAGTCGCGCCCATCCGCCGTCGTCGTCAGCCAAAGGAAAGAAAACCTGGCGGGGGAAGAGGCTGCGCCCGTCGTAGTCGGGATCGAGCAGCCACATGGCGATTTGCTTGGTATTGCCGGATTCGATGGTCCCGGTGCGGGTGTTGTAGTAATCGAATCCGCGGACTTCGATCTGAAATTTTTTGTCGTCGAGTTTGCGGAGTTCGACGTCGGGGCGTCCTACCAACCAGAAGCTTTGATTGGAGGCGCGCTTCTTTTTCAAGTCTTCCGTAAGAAGATCGGCGTTCATTTGCGCCGTCAGGAATGTCATGCCGGTTTTTTCTTTGGTGAGCTCGTCAATATCTTTGGCGGCTTCGGGATCGAATTCAAAGGCGGCAAAGACGATCATGGCGGGCGGCGGGATTAAAGTGCGCGCCTCCTGCCACGCCAGTTCTACCTGATTGGATATGAGCGGGCTGAATTCCGGACCGAAGGAGATGACGACGCGCTCAGCGACTTTGCCTTTGGTTTCGGCGTCGGCATGAAGCCAGCGGGTTCCGGCCAGCGGTTCGACGCGGGAGAAATCGATTTGATGTCCGCCTTTGCCGCGCAGTCCGGTTTTGAGGAGTTCGTCGCGCCATTCGGTATGGCGGAGGGTGGGGCCGGAGCGGGCTATGGACGTGTCGGCGGTGAATTGGGCACGGTCAACATCCCCACTCAAGCCAAAAGAGGGCTTGAATGGGCCACCCTGCGTGGATGGGGCACCCTCGGGTTTTATTGCTATGTCATCAAGTGATTTCACGGTGGGAGCGGGGACTGCTTCTAAGGTGAACGGGCCGGTGACTCGGACTCGGGTCTTATCTATATAGGGTTGGTCGTACAAGGTTTCCTGGTCGGCGTAGCGGGCTATGGCGGAGTCAATCTGTTCGCGGGTCATGCCTTCGCGAATTTCGGGATTGTTGGCGATGGATTTCAGGGTGACGTGCGGAACGGTCTTGTAGCGGAATCCGCTGCCCACGCCTTCGTTGGGATGCGCCAGTTCGTAGTAATCGAAGTTGGCGGCCATGAGGCGCTGCTTGGCCAGCGTGATGCGACGCGGGAGGTGTCGCAGGTGATCCAGCGGCGTCCCCACTGCTCGGCGACGTAGGCGGTGGTTCCGGAGCCGCAGGTGGGATCGAAGACGAGGTCCCCGGGATCGGTG
This sequence comes from Terriglobales bacterium, assembly GCA_050746185.1. GTDB lineage: Bacteria > Acidobacteriota > Terriglobia > Terriglobales > Acidobacteriaceae > PALSA-188. The sequence goes on from JBOGLA010000002.1 coordinate 71,116, forward strand.
GTCATGAGGAGACAGCGGGCAATTGTTTTTGTCCCAGTCTGTACGACGTAGAGCTTGTCCTCGGTAAAGCTCCCAGTGCCCGTGTCCTCCCACCAATTGGTTACCGGCATCGCTGGGAAGTCGTCTAAATATCGCACGAAGCGGAGGCTATTCCTCGCAACATGGAGACGAGCGGCCCATCCTAGTTTCATTAGGCCAGCCTGCGTCGTTTTCCAGGTCCCTTCATAATCCCTCCCCACGTATGAGAACTGCAGGTTGGGATTGCCCTGAGAGGTCAGGTCGCTGGGGCGATAAATTTTGGCTTTTGGCGGTAGGCTACTTAAGTCACGTCTCTCCTCTTGCTTCATGCCCCGTCGTTGTCCGTCAGGCAACTCGACCCACGAATACGTTTCGGCCGTCCCAGCTTCGAACGATTTCTCGACGAAAATCTGTCTGTACTTAACTCGCACGGCATCTTTTGCATACCAGAGCAGATAATCAAAGCGGCTAGCGAGAAGTTTACTAACTAGGCCGCTGGTTTTGGCAAATGCAATCTGCCCACAAATGTTGCTACGCCCAAACACATCATCTACGACACTGCGTACGAGGTGTGCGTTTTCGTCACCGATCTGTACAAACACACTGCCCGTCTCACTTAGGAGATCCCTAGAAAGTAAAAGTCGATCACGCAGGTATGTGAGGTATGAGTGAACTTCGAGTTCCCAAGTGTCTTTAAAGGCCTTAATCATCTCCGGCTCTTGGGTTAGGTCATCATCCTTGCCATCCTTCACATCCCGCTTATTCACAAACGGCTGGAAGTTTGATCCGTACTTAATCCCATACGGCGGATCAATGTAGACCATTTGCACCTGGCCGGCCATCCCCTCTTTTTCAAGCAGCGAGTTCATCACCAGCAACGAGTCTCCGGCGGTGAGGCGGTTCGACCAGCCGTGGGCGTGGCGATAGAAATCGATGGCCTCGCGCAAGGGAGGATTCTCTTCGCGGCGCTCGAATAGGGATGGCTGAAGAGCAGAACCATTTCCATTACGCTTGCGCACGGCGTCGATGATGGTGCGGGAATCGATGCGCTCGTGCACGTGCAGCGAAACGGTGGGGACTTCGAAAGAAGTATGTTCCTTCTTGCCCGCCCAGACGAGTTGGGGATCGAGATGAGGATCGTAATCGAGTTGCTTCGCGGGCGAGGGCCCCGTTCGACTTCGCTCAGGGCTGGTCCGCGCCACACGAACACTGGGCACGTCCTGAGAGTATCCGTACGTACGGTGGGTGGGCAGCGGCGGATCGGTGGCCGGGGTGACCAATCCTACCGGAGGGTTGTTGATTCGAGTTTTGTCAGAGTGCTCATAGCGCTCAATCGGGCGCTTCGGCGGTTTCGCGCCGGGGGACTTCGCTCGCGGCATCTACACGTATCCTTTTATGGTGCGATGTTGGGGAAGGGAGAATTGTAATGGGAGTGAGAAGGAAAGGAAAGTGGAGCTTCTTCTGAAAATCCCCGCCCAAGCGGAGCTTGAACGGGGCACCCTCCTGAAGAAAGCGCATGCACTTCCTAGCTTGACCTCGTTTTTTGAGTAGCACATAGTTGTGAGGTGGGTGAAGTAGCGCGGCCTGCGGGCCGCTTTTTTATTGTCGCACTCATAGGGAAGGATTTATGAAAAATCGAGGGTCGTCGAATAGAGAGTCATCGAATAGAGGGTCGTCTAATAGAGGGTCGTCTAATAGAGGGTCCTTGATTAAGCATGCCAAGCGGCGCGGGGAGTGGGCGGAGTTAAGATTTATGGCGAGGGCGTCGGAGGAGGGGTTGCAAGTCAGCAAGCCGTTTGGAGAGATGGCGAGGTACGACTTTGTGGTGGAGCATGGGGCGAGGTGCCTGCGGGTGCAGGTGAAGTCCACGATGTTTGTGGACCGGGGAGGGTATTCGTGTTCGGTGCGGGGATGCCGGGGTCCGTATGAGGGAGACCCGTTCGATTTTCTGGCGGTGTATGTGATTCCGGAGGATTTGTGGTACATCATCCCGGCGGGGAGATTTCGGATGCAAGGGAGTATTGCGCTTTATCCGAAACTGGAGAAGTCGAAGTATAAGAGGTATCTGGAGGCGTGGCATTTGCTGCGCGGGGAGGGTAAGGTGGGGAGGATTGAGGCTTGCGCGGAGGTGCGCGGCGGGGCGTGGCGCGAGTTGATTTCGATGGGTATAGGCGAGGCGGTTAAGTTCTGGAACAAAGACGCGGACAGGAGTGTCCGCGCCACATAAGCTTTTATTCTTCTTTGACTTTGTTTTCGCCTTCGGCGTGGTCGGCGGGATGCTCGACGCCGCCTTTGGCTTCGGCTTCAGCTTCCTCCATGGCTTTCTTGGTTTCTTCGGCGCGTTTGGCGCGGATTTCGGCGCGCTTCTCGCGCTTTTCTTCCTGCAATTTCTCGCTGCCCAGGAGTTCGACGATGGCTTTGTCGGCGCCGTCGCCTTTTTGCCAGCCGGTGTGGACGATGCGCAAGTATCCGCCATCGCGGTCGCCGAAGCGGGGACCGACGGTGTCGAACAATTTGTCAACCGCGGCGCTGGTCATCAGGTATGCCAGGGCCTGGCGGCGCGCGGAAAGATCGCCGCGTTTGCCGAGCGTGATCATTTTTTCCACGATGGGCCGCATCGCTTTGGCCTTGGGCAGCGTGGTTTCGATGCGCTCTTCGAGAATGATCGAGGTTACGAGATTGCGAAGTAAAGATCGGCGATGGCTGGTGTTGCGTCCTAATTTCCATCCTGCTACTTTGTGGCGCATGGTAAGACCCCGGTTTCAAGTTTTTGGTTTCGAGTTTCGAAACCTGTTTCAAGTTTCAGGTTTCGAGTTTCAAAACCGGTCCTTTTGATCCGGAACTTGAAACCCGAAACTCGAAACTGATTTTTACAGCTCGTTATCTCCGTAGGCCGAGGCCGGGAGAATCTGATTTGAAGTGGGGCCGGGGACCGCGTTGCCCTGGTCGTCAATCTTCATCCCGAGGCTTAAGCCCATGGTTCCGAGAATTTCTTTTATTTCGTTCAGAGATTTGCGGCCGAAATTCTTGGTCTTGAGCATTTCGGCTTCGGTCTTCTGAACGAGTTCTCCGATGCTCTGGATGTTTGCGTTCTTCAGGCAGTTGTAGCTGCGGACGGAGAGCTCGAGCTCTTCGACGGAACGGTTGAGGTTCTCGTTTTTGATTTCGGGCTTGCGTTCTTCGCTCGAGGTCGAAGTCTCGATATCTTCTTCGAAGTTGATGAAGATGTTCATATGGTCTTTGAGCAGCTTCGCCGCCAGACCGATGGAATCGGCGGGCAGGATGGAGCCGTTGGTCCACACTTCGATGGTCAGCTTGTCATAGTCGGTGATTTGCCCGAGGCGGGCGGCTTCGACGGTGTAGTTGCATTTGCGAACCGGAGAATGCACGGAGTCAATGGGAATGAATCCGATTCCGAGGTCCTCGTCGAAGTTCTTGTCAGCCGAGATGTAGCCGCGGCCGCGCTTGAGGCGCATTTCCATATCGAGCTTACCGCCTTCGCTGACGGTCGCGATGTAGACATCCTTGTCGAGCACTTCGACGTCAGAATCGGCTTCGATCATGCCGGAAGTCACAACGCCGGGCTGATCGGCACGAAGATAGATTGCCTTCGGGGCGTCGCCGCTCAGCTTGAACGGAACCTGCTTCAGGTTGAGGATGATGTCGGTTGCGTCCTCGACCACGCCGGGGATGGATTGGAACTCGTGCAGGACACCTTCGATTTTTACCGCGGTAATAGCGGCGCCTTCGATGGAAGAAAGCAGGACACGCCGAAGGGCGTTGCCCACGGTGGTGCCGAATCCGCGCTCGAACGGTTGCGCCCAGAAAATTCCATAGCGGTCGGTTAAGGTTGAAGTATCAACAGCAAGACGTTTTGGCTTTTGAAAACCCTTCCACAACATTGTTTATTCTCCTTCGGCCATTGGGCTCGATTCCGGCTCCCTGAAAAGGTCCGTGTTCAGGTCAAGCGCCGGGAAAGGCTGATCTGGCTCGAAATTGTAAAGGACCGAAGAAATCGCCCTTGGTCGTTCGTCGTAGGTCGTTGGCAAAATCCCCTGAATCTTGGGCGCTTGGGACCAACGACGCCTTTTATTTACTGTACAACTCAACGATCAACTGCTCGTTGACCGGCAGATTGATATCTGCACGCTTGGGCAGCGAGATTATTCGACCGCTGTAATTATCGCGGTTGATTTCAAGCCAGTTTACCGGGTTCTGGTGGCTGGCGAATTCCTTCGCGATTTCCAAAATTGAAAGTTTGCGGCTGCCTTCGCGAATGGCAATCTCTTCGCCCACGCTGACTTCGTAGGACGGAATGTTGACCTTGCGTCCGTCTACCTGTACGTGGCCGTGGCGGACCAATTGCCGTGCCTGGCGCCGGGAAATCCCGAAGCCAAGGCGGTAAACGATGTTGTCGAGGCGCCGTTCCAGTTGCTGAAGAAGGATTTCGCCGGTGACGCCGCGAGAACGGGCGGCCTTCTCAAAGTAATTGCGGAACTGGCCCTCCTGCATGAAATACATGCGCTTGGTTTTCTGCTTCTCGCGCAGTTGCAGGCCGTAACCTACGATTTTCGCTTTGCGGTCCTTACCGTGCTGACCGGGAGCGAAGTTACGCTTCTCGACGGGACATTTGTCGGTAAAGCACTTGGGGCCTTTGAGGAACAGCTTCATGCCCTCGCGGCGGCATAGGCGACAGACAGGATCGGTATAGCGTGCCAATTTGTTCTCCTTTGTTAGATCCTTCCACGTCGCGTTGCTCGGTGTCAGGATTTCGCCGGCGGGCTCTGACGCCCGCCAATCGGCTCAAGATGTCCGGTTTACAGGAATGGCTTCAACCCTTCGTCCCGGACGAAAATCAGTTTCGAGTTTCAGGTTTCTAGTTTCAGGTTTCTAGTTTCAAAATCCGGCTTCAGCCTATGTTGGCTTTGAAGCTTGAAGCAAGAAACGGACATTACAAAAATCAGTTGTCAGTTGTCAGTCTCGAGTTTGCTTTTGAAACTTGAAACTGCCTCTACACTCTTCTGCGCTTCGGCGGACGGCAGCCGTTGTGCGGAATCGGTGTTGAATCTTTGATGTTGCGCACTTCAATTCCGGCGGCGGCGAGGGCGCGGATGGCAGATTCGCGTCCTGAACCGGGTCCGCTGACCCGGACTTCCACGCTGCGCACGCCGTGATCACGAGCCATGCTGGCCGCGTTCGAGGCGGCCTGCTGCGCGGCAAATGGCGTGCCTTTGCGGGATCCGCGGAATCCCAGCGAACCGGAACTCTTCCATGAGAGCACATTGCCGGACTGGTCGGCGATGGTGACTATGGTGTTATTGAAAGAGGCCTGAATGTGCGCGATGCCATGCGTGACATGTTTGCGCTCTTTCTTTTTGAAAGTCTTCTTCTTGCCCTTTTTCTCCGGGGTTCCCGGAGTCGCTGCCGCTGCCGCTGGTTTTGCCATAAGTTCCGCGCGTCCTTTGCTTTAAATCCTGTCGAGCTTGCTCGACTTGGACAGCCGAGGGCGGCTGTCCCTACGTGGGTATTGTTATGTTTTTGCTGCCGCCTTCTTTTTCTGGGCGATGGTTCCTTTGCGCGGGCCTTTGCGGGTGCGCGCATTGGTGTGAGTACGTTGACCGCGAACCGGAAGATTGCGGCGATGCCGGTATCCGCGATAAGAACCGATCTCGATGAGACGCTTGATGTTCATCGTGATGTCTTTACGCAGATCGCCTTCGACCATGCCCTCGGATTCGATGACCTGGCGGATGCGGTTGACTTCATCCTCGCCGAGGTCCTGAACTTTTTTCATGGGTTCGACATTCGCCTGCTTCAAAATGCTGGCGGAGCGTGGGTTTCCGATGCCGTAAATATAAGTGAGCGCGATATCCACGTGCTTGTTTCGCGGAAGGTCAACGCCTGCAATACGTGCCATAGAGTTTTTATCCTATCCCTGACGCTGCTTATGTTTGGAATTTTCGCAGATCACGCGCACCACGCCGTTGCGGTGGATGACCTTGCATTTGTCGCAAATCTTCTTTACCGATGCTCGTACTTTCATAATTGCTGTCCTTGGTCGTTCGTCCCTGGTCGTTGGCAAGGCCCTGTCGAGCTTCGCTCGACTTGGACCCTTCGACTTCGCTCAGGGCAGGCTCACGTGGGGCTGTCCCTACGTGACTATTTGTAGCGATAAACTATGCGGCCGCGATTCAGGTCGTAGGGCGAAAGCTCGACGGCTACTTTGTCTCCAGGGAGGATGCGGATGAAATTCTTGCGCATTTTTCCGGAAACATGAGCCAGCACCTGATGCTTATTCTCGAGTTCGACCTTAAACATGGCATTGGGCAGGGGTTCGACTACCGTGGCCATAACTTCTATCGCGTCTTCTTTACTCATGCACTCCTTAACGTTCCCAGATTGTGAGATCCTTCGCTACGCTCAGGATTTCGGCGCGGGGCTCAGACGCCCCGCAAACGCCTCAACCTCAATCGCGTCTTCTTTACTCATCGTCTCCTTTACTGCGTTAATATCATCGGACCATCTTTGGTGACGGCTACACAGTGCTCGAAGTGGGCGCTGCAACTGCCGTCCGCGGTAACTGCGGTCCATTTATCGCCCAACACGCGAGTGCCGGGCTCGCCGAAATTCACCATAGGCTCGATTGCCAGGACCATGCCTTCACGCAATCGGGGACCATGTCCCCGCGCGCCGAAGTTCGGGACTTGCGGCTCCTCATGTAATTTGGTGCCGATGCCGTGGCCGACAAACTCGCGAACCACGCTGAATCCATTGGCTTCGACGTACTCTTGGACTGCGGCGCCGACATCTCCAACCGCATTGCCAACCCGGGCTTGGTCAATTCCTTTGTACAAGGAGGCCTCGGTGACTTTAAGCAGCTTTGAAATTTCCGGCTTCAATGAACCATCCACAGGGACGGTGATCGCCGCGTCTCCGTAATAGCCGTCGAGCACCACGCCACAATCAATGGAAACGATGTCTCCGGCCTTGAGTTCCCGCTTTTCAGAGGGGATGCCGTGGACGATCTCTTCGTTGACCGAGGTGCAAAGCACGCAAGGATAATCGTAGTAGCCCTTGAACGCGGGGGTTGCACCCATTTCCTTGATCTTCTGTTCGGCGGCGCGCTCAAGATCCATAGTCGTGACGCCGGGGGCGACGATCGCCCGCACGGAGTCGAGGACTTCGCGAACGATGTGGCCGCTGCGACGCATCTTGTCAATCTCGGCCGCGGATTTGCAGACAATTGCCATGACGTTGCGTACATTGCGCCCTTTCGGGGCGCGTTTCTCTCCCGTCTTGCTTTCCCAGGACTTACGTCCTGGGCTAATATATGCCGCCGCTACGCGGCTGAACACTCAAAAGACTGCGGAGCTTTGCTCCGCTTGACGGGCGAGGACGCCCGTCGCTCCATCGTTCCCGTTAGTCGCTCCCGACTGCGGGTGCGCCGGCGTGGCTTTCGATCTCCTGAAAAAGCTGCGCTGTGACGTCGTCCACCGGCTGATCGGCATTCACGGAAATCAACCTTCCCTGACGCTGGTAATACTGCGCCACCGGCATAGTCTGGCGCTCATATGTTGCCAGACGCTCCTCGATCACCTCGCGACGATCATCGTCACGGATGATGAGCGGAGTGCCATCAACATCGCAAAGTTCGTCAACCAAAGGTGGCTGGAGGTGGACGTTATAAATGCGGCCACAGACGGGACAGGTTCGGCGTCCAGTAAGGCGCAGCGATAACTTATTATAATCCACGTCAAAGCGGACCACAATCGGCGAACACACGTGACGATTCGGGTTTTCAAGGAACTGATGCTTCAAAAACGCGTCCAGCCATGCGGCCTGGGTTTCGGTGCGCGGAAAGCCATCAAGGATGAATCCCCGTTCGCAATCCGTATCCCGCAGTCTCCAGGCGACCATGTCGCACACTAAATTGTCGGAGACCAACTCGCCCCGGGACATGTTGGCTTCCGCTTTGATTCCCAAATCCGTGCGCCGGTGCACATTCTCCCGCAGCAGATCGCCGGTGGAAATCTGCGGGATGCTGTAATAATCGGAGAGTCGCTTGGACTGAGTGCCCTTACCGGCGCCCGGTGGTCCAAGCAACACAATCGGTCCGATGTTGCGCAATACCTCTTTTGCCATCGAACTCGCTGTCTCCAGTTCGCGTCTCGCTCTAAATTCGCTGTCGAGCTTCGCTCGACTTGGACAGCCCCTTCGACTGCGCTCAGGGCAGGCTCACGAGGGCGGCTGTCCCTACGTGCAATGTCTACCAGGTGCGGCGGCCGCGGATGCGTCCACTGCGCGGGGTGAACCCGTCATAGTGACGCATAATCAACTGGGCTTCCACCTGCGTAACGGTATCCATTGCGACACCCACAACGATCAGCAGCGATGTTCCCCCAAAGTAAAAATTTACACCCAAACCGTTCGTGACCCATGTGGGCAAACGTTCGAAGAAAGCGCCGAGCGCTCCCGGAAGATGGTTGAGGTGGATACCGGCGATCATCCATTCCGGAATAAACGAAATGATGATCAAGTAGAGCGCGCCGACGAGAGTGATCCGCGTCAGAATCTCGTTGATGTTGTCGGCGGTGCGCTTGCCGGGACGGATGCCGGGAATGAATCCGCCATACTTACGCATGTTGTCGGCGACTTCGTTGGGATTGAAGACGATGGACACGTAGAAATAGGCGAAGAAAATGATGCCGAGCGCGTAGAGCAACGTATAGAGAGGCTCGCCCCATCCGAGCGCGTGAATCATTCCGCCAAAATAGCGGTTGTCTTTGAGGCCGGCGCCGAGCATTTGCGGCATGGTCAATATCGAGGAGGCAAAGATGACAGGCATGACGCCGCCAGCGTTAACGCGTAGGGGAAGGTGGGTGGACTGGCCCCCCATAACTTTTCTGCCGACGACACGCTTGGCGTATTGCACGGGAATGCGGCGCTCGCTGCGCTCCACGTAGACGATGAAAGCGACGATCACGATCATGACCGCGATCAATATGGCGATGGCGAAGGGAGTAAATGGTCCCCACGCCTGGGTGCTGGCTTTGTCGTAGAGGTCGGCGACGCCGCGAGGCAGGCCGACGACGATGCCGGCAAAGATCAGCAGGGACATGCCGTTTCCGATGCCGCGCTCGGTGATTTGCTCGCCGAGCCACATGACGAATGCGCTGCCGGTAGTTAGGGTGAGCATGGTCATCAGGATGAAGCCGATGCCGGGATTAACGACGAAGCCTCCGCCTTTTTCGAGGCTGATGGCGATGCCGAGAGACTGGACAGCGCTCAGCGCAACGGTCAGATAGCGGGTCCATTGAGTGATCTTTTTGCGTCCCAGTTCACCTTCTTTTTGCAGCTTGGCGAGAGGCTCATACACCACCGTGAGCAATTGCAGAATAATGGAGGCCGTGATGTACGGCATGATTCCGAGGGCGAAGATGGTGAGACGGCGAAGCTGACCGCCGGAGAAGAGGTCTACAAAGCCGAGGAACGATCCGCGATTCTGCTCGAAGAATTGCGCCAGCTTGTCGGCATTAACGCCCGGGGTGGGAATGTGGCCGCCGAGACGGTACACCGCGAGCAGTCCAAGCGTATACAAAATGCGCTTGCGCAAGTCGGGGATGCGAAAAATGTTGGCAAATTTCTCGAACATTACTGCAAAACCTCAAAGGCGCCGCCGGCTTTGATAATTTTTTCCTGAGCCGACTTGGAAAATTTGTGCGCGTGTATGGTGAGGGGGACGGAGAGTTCGCCGTCGCCGAGAATCTTTACGGGATGACTGGTGCTGATGATTCCGGCCTTGCGAAGGACTTCGGGAGTGATGGTGGTTTCGCCAAGCGCGATGAGCTTTTCGAGGTTGACGACGTTAAATTCCTTGCGGAAGATGTTGGTGAATCCGCGCTTGGGCATGCGGCGATGGAGAGGCATCTGGCCGCCTTCAAAGCCGCGCATCATGCGGGAACCGCTGCGCGAGCGCTGGCCTTTGTGTCCGCGGGCGGAAGTCTTGCCCATGCCGGAACCCATGCCGCGACCGACGCGCTTCTTTTTTTCGTTGGCCTTTTTCGGCGCTCTTACGTTTGAAAGATTCATAATTGCTTTGCGTCCGATTGAAAATCTGAGACGTAGCGAGCTACGTCTCTACGACGTTTTTTTATTCTACGATCTCGACCAGGTGCGGAACTTTTGCCACCATGCCGCGGATGGCCGGCGTGTCGGGACGGTCAATGACCTGGTTCAGCCGGGTGAAGCCCAGTCCCTTAATTACAAGCTTCTGCTTGAATGGGGCGCAAATCGCGGAACGCACCCACTTCAGCTGAATTTTTCCAGCCGCCTTGCCCGATGATTTTGTTGCCAATGCTCTCGCCATTTTAGTTCAATTCCTCGACCGTTTTTCCGCGCATATTTGCCACGTCGGCCCGGCTTTTTAAATGCTTCAGGGCGTCGAAGGTCGCTTTAATTACGTTGTGAGGGTTGGTGGTGCCGATGGATTTTGTGAGGACGTTCTGGATTCCGGCGGAGGTCATGACCGCGCGCACGGCGCCGCCGGCGATTACCCCGGTGCCTTCGGGAGCGGGCTTCAGCAGGACCTTGCCTGATCCGTAACGTCCCAGAACCAGGTGGGGGATGCTGGTTTGAGTGAGATTTATTTTGATCAAATTTTTCTTCGCCGACTCGATTCCTTTACGGATCGCCTGGGGAACCTCTTTCGCTTTTCCGGAGCCGTATCCGACAACGGCGGCGGTGGGATCTCCGACCACGACTAAGGCGGCGAAGGACATGTTCTTGCCTCCCTTGACCACTTTTGTAACGCGGTTAATGGAGACTACCTGGTCTTTCAGCTGGTAGGAATTCGCGTCGAGCTTTTTAATGATTGTTGGCATAAGAACTCATATTTAATTTCGTAACTTCAAATTCTGTTGCATTTCAGACTGGGAACAAGGAATCGCTAGAATGCCGACATAAAAATTCAGTTCTCAGTTCTCAGTTCTCGGATCTCAGTTCTCAGTTCTCAGATCAGGCATTCATATTACCCAATCACAAAATTGCCGGGTTCTTCTAGAATTTCAGTCCGGCTTCGCGGGCTGCATCGGCCAGGGCTTTTACGCGTCCGTGGTAGATGTAGCCTCCGCGGTCAAATATGACTTCATTGATTCCCTTCGCCTTGGCGCGTTCGGCGATCGCCTTGCCCACTTCTTTGGCTGCGGCGAGGTTTCCGCCGTTCTTGCGTTCGCCCTTCTTGCCTTCGGCGGAATGGGCCGAGACCAGAGTGGCGCCCTGGACATCGTCAATCAGCTGAACGTACACGTGGTTCAGCGAGCGGTAAACATTCAACCTCGGGCGCTCCGAAGTGCCGAGAATTTTTTTTCGGATGCGCTCATGCACGTGCCGCCGTTTCGAGTTCTTGGATGAAATTGTAAGCATGTTTCTGTCCTTCGTCGTTCGTCACTGCGAAAAAACCAAACACTGTCGAGCTTTGCTCGACTTGGCCCCTTCGACTTCGCTCAGGGCAGGCTCACGAGGGCGCCCGTCGCTCCACGGGTTTATTTTGCGCCGGTCTTGCCGACTTTCTTCTTCAGGCGTTCTCCCGCATAACGGACGCCTTTGTTCTTGTACGGATCGGGCGGCCGCAGGCTGCGCATTTCGGCAGCCACCTGTCCCACCTTCTGGCGGTCAATGCCGGTGACCGTCAACTTTGTCTGCTTCGGATCCACGGTAGTTTCGATTCCGGATGGCAGGGGGTATTCGATGGGATGAGAATATCCCAAAGTAAACACCACTGTGCCTTTACCCTTCATCTCGGCGCGATAGCCGATGCCGACGATTTCCAAGTCCCGAGTCCACCCTTTGGTGACGCCTTCCACGGCGTTGTTCACCAACGCGCGCGCGAGGCCGTGCACGGCGGCCTGGGAATCATTTTCGCGCACCGCGACAAGATGGCCATCCTGTTGCTCGATTCGAATGCCGGCAGGAAGCGACGTGTCAAGCTTACCTTTGGGCCCCTGAACGGCAACGATGTTGCCTTCGATTTTTACCGTCACCCCTTTGGGGAGCGGGATCGGTTTTTTTCCAATTCGTGACATAAAGGCGCTCTTGGCTGCTAGCTTCCAGCTAGCGGGTTTCCGTCGTCGGCTTGTGTGCCCGACAAACGGCAATTGTCAATCCGGTCAAAATTACCGCCGCCGTGTCCTCAAAAATTAAATCCGGTTCTCAGTTCTCAGTTTCGTTCCGACAGTCTGATGGTCCTCTACCAGACTTCGCACAACAGTTCGCCGCCCAAGCCTTGTTTGCGGGCCTGACGGCCAGTCATAACGCCCTGAGGCGTGGTTAAAATATTGATGCCCATACCGCCCAGCACGCGCGGAATTTCGGTGCGGCGCACGTAGACGCGGCAGCCTGGCCGCGAAACGCGGGCAACATTGGAAATTGCAGCTTCGTTATTGTTTCCGTATTTCAAATAGACCCGGATCACCTTGTGGCCGTCTTCTTCGGTGGCCTTGAAGTTCGAGACGTATCCTTCTTCTTTCAAGATGCGGGCAATCTCCAGCTTCAGTTTGGAAACCGGAATATCCACCTTCTGGTGCCGGGCGTTAATCGCGTTGCGAATGCGCGCCAGCATGTCTGCGACCGGATCGGTCAACCTCATGTTTTGCTTCTCCTACGTTACAGTGTGGCGCGGGCCCTTGCCCGCGACCCCCAAATCCCTACCAGGACGACTTTGACACTCCTGGAATTTCGCCGCGCAATGCCAGACCCCGGAAACACAGGCGGCAGATGCCAAACTTTCGCAGATAGGCTCGCGGCCGTCCGCAAAGTTTGCACCGGTTATGCCTTCGGGTGGAAAACTTCGGCGTATCTTTTTTACTGCTATGCGCGTCGTCAAATTTCTTTTCGATTTTCGCGTCTTTCACTCGCTTTGCTGTGGTCATTGATTCCTTTGTTCAATCGGTGTATTTCTCACGCCCGGAACGGCATGCCCAGATGGCGAAGCAGCGATCTTGCTTCATCATCGGTGCGAGCCGTTGTAACAATGGTGACGTTCATGCCTTTTTGCTTGTCCACTTTTGCATAGTCAATTTCCGGAAAAATCAATTGATCGCGCAGGCCGAGAGTATAGTTGCCGCGTCCGTCGAACGATTTGGTCGAAACGCCGCGAAAATCACGAACCCGGGGCAGCACCACGCTCACCAGCCGGTCGAAGAACTCGTACATGCGATCGCCGCGCAGCGTGACCATCGCGCCAATCGCCTGGCCTTCGCGGACCTTGAAGGCGGCAATGGATTTTTTGGCACGGGTGACGACCGCCTTTTGCCCGCTGATCTGGCCAAGTTCATTGATCGCGGGATCCATGAGTTTCGCATTCTGCGTGGCCTCACCGACGCCCATGTTCACCACGATTTTGTGCAGATGGGGCACTGCCATCGGATTCTTTCGTTCCAGTTCCTTCATCAGGCTGGGCGCAACTTCCTTGACAAAGCGCTCTTTCAGCCGCGGCGTCTCTTTGGCGCTGTGATGCGCGATCGCGGGAGGCGCTTTCTGCTCCTGCTTCTTATCGTCTTGCCGATCTTTTTTCTCTCTGGCCATGTGGCTTACCTTCTCAGATCTGTTTCTGCCGTCCCTACGGGACTCAACCCCGGGCCGGCTGCCTACCCAGGGCTTACGCCCTGGGCTAAATTATTCCGCCCCTTCGGGGCTGGCCACCGAGGCTGCCAGCGTATCAGGGTTCTTTTAAATCCAGCTTGGCCGCTTATGGAACTTCCTGGCACCGTAGCCAAATCCTAAGAGCCAAGAACTTATTTTTCCAGCGTGGTTCCACACTTTTTGCAAACGCGCACTTTCCGGTCTCCGCGAACTTCGCGGCCCACCCGGACCGGGCCACAGGTGGCGCAAACCAGTTGTACGTTGGAAAGCGAGATGCGGCTTTCCTGGTCGGCGATTCCGCCCTTGATGTTGCGCTGCGGATTGGGGCGAACATGCTTCTTGACCAGCATGACGTGTTCGACCAGAACCTTGCGGTCGTCGGGGAATACGCGAAGCACGCGGCCTTCTTTGCCTTTGTCACGACCCGTGATCACCTTCACAACGTCGTTGCGCCGGATATCCACTCGAAAATGTTTTCTGATTACTGTCTTCATTTCCAGCTCCACAAAACCAAATGCATATTGTTTAAGTACACTTCCCGCGAAACCAAATGCACAGGTCCTTCGCTTCGCTCAAGATGACAGCTTGTTTAAATAAACTTCCCGCAAAACCAAATGCATAGGTCCTTCGCTGCGCTCAGGATGACAGCGTAACTAGATAACCTCCGGAGCCAGCGACACGATCTTGAGAAATCTCTTTTCACGCAACTCTCTCGCGACCGGCCCGAAGACGCGGGTTCCGACCGGCTCTCCGGTTTCGTTGATGAGGACTGCGGCGTTCTGATCGAAGCGGATATAAGTGCCGTCGCGGCGGCGGTATTCCTTGCGCGTCCGGACAATCACCGCTTTCACCACCGTGCCTTTTTTTGCCTGCCCATCGGGAGAAGCCTCTTTCACGCTGGCGGTAACGACATCGCCAAGGCCCGCGCGCAGGCCGGTGGACCCGCCCAGCGGCAGAATCATCTGGAGCTTGCGCGCGCCGGAGTTGTCGGCGACTTCGAGCATGCTTCTCATCATTACGCCCATAATTAATCTCCTTAGAGCGGAGGCCAGCTACGAGGCTACTTCGGTGACGTTCGCCTCCGGCGCAAGCGCCGTCCGCCGCACGATCTGCTTCAGCCGCCATCGCTTCAGCTTCGACATGGGCCGCGTCTCTTCGAGGCGGACGACATCGCCGATGTGGGCTTCGTTTTTTTCGTCATGCGCGTAAAACTTTCTGGCTTTTGAAACCACGCGGCCATAGAACGCATGCGACTTTTTGCGGACGACCTCGACGACGATGGTCTTGCGCATGCGGTTTGATACCACTTCGCCCACTACTTCTTTGCGCCGCCCCGCCGCGACTGGCGCGCCTGAATTATTTTCGGTCTCTGCCATCACTTCTTCTCCGTGGTTCCGGTTGCGGCAAGTTCGCGCTCGCGGACAATGGTTTTTACCCGGGCAATATCTTTGCGCAGGCCCCGAATCTTTTTCAAGCTTTCCGTTTGTCCCATGTTGAGCTGGAACTTCAATTTGAAAAGCTGGTCATTCAGTTCGTGCTCCTGATGCCGGAGTTCTTCGTCGGTAAAATTTCGTGCCTTATCGCTGTTCATAATCGGTTCCCACCCGAACTGCAGATTCCTCGCTGCGCTCGGAATGACAATTATTAATATTTCCTACCGCACTACTGACTCTCGTTTCACAAAACTAGTACGCAGCGGAAGTTTGTGCGAGGCTAACCGCATTGCCTCGGTGGCGTCCGCCAGGGTTACGCCTTCCATTTCGAAAAGAATTTTCCCGGGACGAACCACCGCGACCCAATGGTCGGGCGCGCCCTTGCCTTTACCCATGCGGGTTTCGGCGGGCTTTTTGGTGACGGGCTTGTCCGGAAAAAGGCGAATCCATATTTTTCCGCCCCGTTTGACAAAGCGCGTCATGGCCACGCGGCTGGCTTCAATCTGGCGGTCGGTGATCCATCCCGGCTCGAGAACTTTGAGCCCATAGTCTCCGAAAGACAGTTCGCTTCCGCGCCAGGCTTTGCCGGCCATGCGTCCGCGCTGCTGCTTGCGGTACTTAACTTTTTTTGGCATTAACATAAAATCTGCTCTTAATGGTTAGCCTCGCTTAGCTCAGTCGAGGCTATTTGAAAAACAGTTCTCAGTTCCCAGCTAAAATGCGCCCACTGCCTGTTGGCCTTCCCGTTTTTTTGCTGCCGGCAGGATTTCGCCTTTGTAAACCCAAACTTTTACGCCGATTACGCCGTATGTCGTTCTGGCCTCGGTGAAGCCGTAATCAATGTCAGCCCGCAACGTGTGCAGCGGCAGGCGTCCTTGCAAATACCATTCGGAGCGGGCGATTTCGTTTCCGTTCAGGCGGCCGCTGACGCGAACTTTGATTCCTTTACATCCGAAGCGGAGCGCGGAGTCCACCGACTTGCGCATGGCGCGACGGAATCCTACGCGTTTTTCAAGTTGCAGCGCGATGGCTTCGGACACGAGTTGCGCATCGAGTTCCGGTTTGTGCACTTCCTGGATATCCATGAAGACCTCGCGAGAGGTTCGCTTCTGAACGTCGAGTTTCAGCTTGTCAATTTCAGCGCCTTTTCGTCCGATGATGATTCCGGGCCGCGCGGTCCTGATGATGACGCGCAGTTTGTTTCCGGGGCGCTCGATTTCGATGGAACTGACCCCCGCCGACTTGAGCTTGTCTTTGAGCTCGTTCTTCAGCTTGATGTCTTCGAGCAAAAGCTTGTCGTAATCGCGTTCGACAAACCAGCGCGACTTCCACGGCTTGGTGTAGCCGAGTCGGAATCCGTATGGATGAACCTTCTGTCCCATTTTTTATTTTTCTCCTGCTACTTCGCCGCTGCCTTTTTTTTCTTATTCTTACTCTTTCCAGTGGCGGCTTTGCTTTTAGCTTTAGCTTTTGCGTGCGTATGCCTCGTTGCGGCGCTCTTCTTCCGCGCCGGCGCCGGCGTGGCATGATCTTCTCCAACCACCGTAGCCAAATCTTCATGGCCCTGGCGGCCTCTTTCGGCGAGGACAAGCTCGATGTGCGAAATGCGCCGCACGTAGCGAAAAGCCCGGCCCATGGGCGCGGGACGGATGCGCTTCATTCGCGGCCCGTCATTGGCGATGGCGCTCTTCACATAAAGCTTGTCCACGTCCACATCAATATTTTTTTCCGAGCTGAGGTAATTTGCATTTTCCAGCGCCGATCGCAGAAGCTTCTCGACCGTGGATGCGACGCGCTTCTTGGTAAAAACCAGCGTGTTCAACGCATCCTCGACGCGCCGCCCTTTGATCAGATCCAGCACCAGGCGGGCCTTCTGCGGCGAGACGCGCATGTAACGGGCTTGAGCTCGAAATTCCATAATTGCCCCTTATGCCTTCGGCGGCGCAGCCGGTGCTGCCGCCGGAGCCGGCGCTCCCGGACCGCCGGGAATTCCCGCGGGCTTGGCTGCCACTTCGGTCGCCGCGCGCATGGAGTGTCCCTTGAACTGGCGGGTAAAACTGAACTCGCCGAGCTTGTGGCCGACAAGGTTTTCCGTGATATACACCGGAATAAATTTCTTGCCGTTGTGCACGGCAATCGTGTGTCCCACCATTTCTGGAACGATGGTGGAGCGCCGCGACCATGTGCGCAATACTCTTTTTTCGTTGCGAGCGTTCATCGCTTCCACCCGCGTTTGCAGGTAGGAATCAATGAACGGACCCTTTTTAGTTGAACGTGCCATAAAGTCAGTTCTCAGCTTTCAGTTATCAGCTCTCAGCTTGTGTTCTTGCTGCAGCTTCCAGCTATTAAAATCTTTTAACTTTGACATTCCCACCTCTAGCGGTGAGGAATCTGCTTTGGTCTTCGACCACGATTAACCTATTTCTTCCCCCTACGACTCACGATGAACGCATCCGTACGCTTGTTGTTGCGCGTCTTGTAACCGCGGGTCGGCTGTCCCCAGGGAGTTACCGGATGGCGGCCGCCGGATGTCTTTCCTTCACCGCCGCCGTGCGGATGATCCACCGGATTCATTGAGACTCCGCGATTGACCGGACGCCATCCCATCCAGCGCATTCGACCGGCCTTGCCGATGGTGACGTTTTCGTGGTCAAGATTGCCGACTTGTCCGATCGTGGCCATGCATTCCTGAGCGACTTTGCGCGTCTCGCCGGAAGGCAGTTTCACCAGCGCGTATTCGCCTTCTTTTGCGACCAACTGGGCCGAGCCGCCCGCAGAGCGCACCATTTGCGCTCCCTTGCCAGGCTTCAATTCGACATTGTGAATGGTTGTGCCGGGAGGAATATTTTTTAACGGGAGCGCGTTGCCAACTAGAATGTCCGCTTCCGGGCCGCTTACGATTTTTTGCCCGACTTTCAGGCCTTCCGGCTGGAGAATGTAGCGCTTCTCGCCGTCGGCGTAACTGAGCAAAGCGATGCGCGCGGAACGGTTGGGATCGTACTCGATGGTGGCGACGGTGGCGGGAATGCCAATTTTGTCGCGCTTGAAGTCAATGATGCGCAACTGACGCTTGTGGCCGCCACCGTGATGCCACATGGTGGTGTCTCCACTGTTGCGGCGGCCGCCGGTGCGGCGCTTGGGCTCGAGCAACGCCTTGTGCGGCGTGGTGGACGTGATGTCATCGTTGACGATGGTCGTCCGGTAGCGCAACGTTTGTGTTGTCGGTCGGTAAGTCTTGATGGCCATAAAATCTGCTCTTAGCTTCCAGCTTTGTAGAGACGCAGATCGCTACGTCTAAGACGTTGCAAGCAACGTTTCTACAAATTCTGCGCGTACTCCGGCATTTTTTCGCCGGCCCGCAATCGTACGTACGCCTTCTTCCAGTCGGGACGGTATCCGGCAAACTTGCCCCGGCGGCGTTCTTTGCCGGGGAAGTTGGCGGTTCGTACCGAATGGACCTTCACCTTGAAAATTCCCTGCACCGCTTCTTTGATCTCGGTCTTGGTTGCTTTCGGCGCGACCTGGAAAACCAGGGTGTTCTGGTTCTCTTTGATCGCGAGGCCTTTTTCCGTGATCACCGGCCGCCGAAGAATCTGATATGCGGATTTCATCAGGCTACCTCCGCCGCTTTTTCATGTTTGGTCCGGCGGCGCGGAGAACGTATTGCCTTCTTCGCTTCGTGCTTTTTGCCTTCACCGGAATTTTCGGCTGCTTCACGCTGGCGCTTTGACAGCGTGTTCTTCAGAGAAAGCTGCAACTTCTCAATCGCGGGCTGCGAAAAGATTGCGGCGTCGTAACGAAGCAAATGATACGGATGCACTTCGTTGCCGGAAATCAGTTCCACGCCGGCGAGGTTGCGCGAGCTGAGCTCGAGATTTCGATTTCCATGCTGCGGAACTTCAACCAGCAGCACCGTTTTTTCAACTTTTAAAGCATTCAGCGCTTCCCGGAATGCTTTTGACTTCGGTTCATCCAGGGCGAAGGTGTTCACGACGATCAGCTTGCCATCGGCAAATTTCGAGGCCAGGGCGGAGCGAAGCGCGCCCAGCAACTTTTTGCGCGGGAAAGTGTAAGCATGCGAATGGGGTTGCGGTCCGTGGACCGTGCCGCCGTGCCGCCATAACGGAGACCGGATTGATCCCACGCGGGCGCGCCCTGTGCCCTTTTGTTTCCAGAGTTTCTTGCCTGCCCCGGAGACCAGCTTCTTATTCTTCGTAGCGTGAGTGCC
The DNA here is from genome assembly GCA_050746185.1 of Terriglobales bacterium. GTDB lineage: Bacteria > Acidobacteriota > Terriglobia > Terriglobales > Acidobacteriaceae > PALSA-188. Next base: position 90,433 of record JBOGLA010000002.1, read on the forward strand.
GGCACGCAGCCCGGCGCGGTAGTGCTTCACCGCTTCCCACAGCAGGTCTTCGTTCACGGCGCCGAAGATTTCATCGGCGAGATCGAGTGTGCCGACCTTGGCTCCGCTCAAATTGTGAATGTCTATGGTCGCCATATAAATTCGCTTCCAGCTATTAGCTTCCAGCTACTTCCTCAAATCTCTTAGCCCTTTTTTGCTGCACGTTTGGCTGCTTTCAAGGGATCGACTGTTGCCGCTCCGGCGAATCCGCGACGCTCTCTTGGCGGCTTCTTCGCCTTGGTGATGACCAGGTATCCGCCATTCGGGCCCGGGACTGCGCCTTCGACTACCAGCAAGTTATCTTCTTTGTCCATACCCAAGAGCCGGAGGTTGCGGACGGTAACGCGGTCCACGCCCATGTGTCCCGACATTCGCATGCCCTTGAATACGCGCGATGGAAACGCTGAAGAGCCGATTGAACCAGTGATTTGGAACATCGAGCCATGGGACTTGGGTCCGCCTCCGAAATGATGGCGGCGAACGACGCCGGCGAATCCGCGGCCTTTGCTGATGCCGACGATGTCCACAAACTTTTCGCCGTCGAAAATATCAACAAGAACCCGGTCGCCGGGTTTCATGCCGTTACCTTCTGCGGCATCTTCTTTTGCATCCACTTCGACCGGCACTTCGCGAACGAATTTCACCGGCGGCAAGTTGTGCTTTCCCAGGTGGCCCTTCATGGGCTTCGTGAGGCGCGATTCCTTGACAAATTCGACGAGGCCGATTTGCGCGGCAACGTAGCCGTCGCGTGTCTGCGTTTTGTGTTGAGTAACTACGCAGGGACCGGCTTGCAGCACGGTCGCGGGATGCACGTCTCCGCGATCGTCGAAGAGCTGCGTCATGCCGACTTTTTTGCCGAGGATTCCGGTTACTCTAGCCATAATTTCTCCAACACGGTTAACAGCAGATCCTTCGCTTCGCTCAGGATGACGCCGCAAGGCTCAGATGCCTTGCAAACGGCGTCACTTATGCGGCTCTTTGCCGAAGGCCTTTATTTCCACGTCCACGCCTGCGGGCAGATCCAGCTTCATCAATGCATCCACTGTCTGCGGTGTTGGATCAAGTATGTCGAGGAGCCGTTTGTGGGTGCGAATTTCGAATTGTTCCCGCGACTTCTTGTCCACGTGAGGCGAACGCAGGACGCAATATTTGTTTTTCACCGTCGGCAATGGAATCGGGCCGGCGATTTGCGCGCCTGTGCGCTTGGCAGTGTCAACGATCTCGCCCGTGGATTGATCCAGGATGCGGTAGTCGTAAGCTTTCAGCCGGATGCGAATTCTTTCGTTTCCTATCATTTCTCTCTCGATCCCCTTCCGGCCGTCCGGAAGGAAAGAACTTGAGCCAGGCTGCAAGGCCCTGTAACTTCTGAGAACTGAGAACCAGAAACTGATTGCTGGTTCTCTTAGCTCAACTCCAGCGGAGCTTCGCTCCGCCGGACGGGCGAGGACGCCCGTCTCTCCATCGTTTCTACTGAATAATCTCGCTGATCGTCCCGGCGCCGACGGTGTGGCCGCCTTCGCGGATGGCGAATCGCAATCCCTTCTCCATCGCCACCGGCGTGATCAGTTCGATCACTAAACTCACGTTGTCTCCCGGCATCACCATCTCGGTGCCCGCCGGCAGTTCCGCCACTCCCGTTACGTCCGTCGTCCGCAGATAAAATTGCGGACGGTATCCTTTGAAGAACGGAGTATGCCGGCCTCCTTCTTCTTTGGTCAGAATATAAACTTCCGCCTTGAACTTGGTATGCGGCGTGATCGAACCCGGCTTCGCCAGCACCATGCCACGCTCGACATCTTCTTTCGCGATGCCGCGCAACAGCAGGCCGGCATTGTCTCCGGCCAGGCCTTCGTCGAGTTGCTTCTTGAACATTTCGACGCCGGTTACAACTGTCTTTCTCGTATCGCGGAAGCCTACGATTTCTACTTCTTCTCCAACTTTCACTTTGCCGCGTTCGATTCTTCCCG
>JBOGLA010000003.1:0-130359 GCA_050746185.1 Terriglobales bacterium
TGCAATTGCGCCGGGTCGTCGGCTGATGGACCTTGACCTCGCACGGCGTCCAGATATTTTTCCAGCCGCGCTCGGTCGAAGCTGGCCTGGTCCAAATCCTGGATGGCTCGCACGAAAGCGCCTGGCCTGCCGCGCACTGCGGCTCGCAGTGTGCTGAATCCTCCGCCGGTATCCGGCGCAAATAACAGCATGGCTTCCTGCGCCTCTTGGGGGACTTTCACGAAAACGCCCTCCTCCTGAACCGGCTTCGACCAGGTTTCTATTCTGATAAACCAGCTATCGGGAGGAGGATTCGTCGCACCGCGCAAGAACACAACTACCAGTAGATAACGGGCAGACTGGCTGTCGGGAAGAGCAGGATGAATCCACAGCCGGTCGCCGGCTTGAAGATTCGGCACTTGCGCAATCGGAAGCGTCTCACCCTGCCTTTGGACCTTTACATCAACTTGCGGCCCAATTAAATCGAAAGCGGCAGTATCGGCGAAAACTGATTTTAGAGAGAAAAATAACGGCGATAAAAGCACTAAACCTGTTACACCATGCAGCCATGACCGCTTTAGCAAAACTTGCCACCTCCCTCTGCAACCAGCCTACCACGACATTTTTGAGGAATTTAATCGGTTGGCACTGACCGCAAAGCGATGGTCACCTCCTGATCGGGTAGAATTTGGCGCCAGACCTTGCGGACTTATAACGGCCGTAATTCATTCATGAAACTCGTGATTCAGCGTTCCAAGATTCATGCCAACGGATGCTACGCCACGAAAGCGATTCGCAAGGGGTCTATAGTCGCCGAGTACGCTGGCCCTCGCATTACACTCGCCGAGGCTGACGCGCTTTACGAAGACTCTCCCCGCACTTATCTTTTCGGATTAACCAACGGCACCCATGTGATTGACGGCGATGGAGTTGCCGCCTTCATCAATCACTCCTGCGACCCCAACTGTGAGGCCGACGAGGTTGACGAGCGGGTGCTGATCACGGCCATCCAAAATATCTCGCCCGGAGAAGAGGTCACCTATGACTACAACTTGTACGATGGCGATCTCGACGACCTGTCCCCATGCTATTGCGGCGCGAAAAACTGCCGGGGCAGCATGTACTCCAAAAAAGAATTAGCCAAGCGTGCCAGGCTGGCAAAGACGCGCAAGAAGAAACGGTAGTTTCGAGGAGTGGAGCGGCGTGGCCCCGCCCGTCCAGTGCCAACGTGTATCAGCTCTACGTCCAGCGAAACCATTTCAACGCCAGCACAAACGAGATTCCTCCCCATAACGCCAATTCCAGAATCCTTCCGCTTTGCGATGAAAGAGAAGCTCCCTGGAGAATCGTTGTGCGCAGGGCGTCGTTGAGCGCGGTCAAAGGCAGCGCTTTAATGAATGGCTGGATTCGAGCCGGAAAATGCTCGTACGAAAAGAAGACGCCGGAAAAAATCCACATGGGCATCATCACGAGATTGATCAACCCGCTGACGGTCTCGATTTTTTTCGCGCGGCAGGCGGTTAACAATCCCAGGCCGCCAAATGCGATGGATCCCAACGCGCCGAGAAATACAATGGTCAAAAGTGATCCTAGAACGCGCATTTTAAAAGCCAACACGCCGAGGCCCAACAACAAACCGACATCAACCAGCATAAGAACCAGGCGGCTGCCGGCCAGCGCCAGCAGAAAATCGCTCTTTCGCATGGGTGTCGCCACAAATCGCTTCAGCAGCTTTCGCTGGCGCATATCCACCAGCGCAAATCCAACTCCCCACATTCCGGAATTCATTAAGGTCATGCCCAGTAATCCCGGAATCAGAAAATCTATATACCGCGAACCGGGTTCGCTTGATGCAAACGAAGAGACGGGCACAGGATTTTTCCGTCCAGCGCCCTCTTGTAACGCATCATCCACTTTCGCGCGGGCGAGCATCGTTTCCGGACGAGCGGGATCGTAAATATAGCGAACTCTGCCTTGACCGTCAGGCTCCAGAACCAAATCATATTTGCCCAGATGAAAGGCCTGAAGCGCCTGCGATTGATCGAGTATCTGCACATGAATTGACGATGCTTGCGGGGAATGCTGAATCCAGTTGACTGCCTGTTCCGCGCCCGGCCCGGAGGCGACGGCAATCGAGGTTGCTTCCGCCGGCTTGTTGCGGAAGGCAATGCCAAGCCCCGCAGCCAAAAGTATGGGGAAGCCGAAAATCCAGAAAATGAGCTCCGGCTCGCGCACCAGCTCCTTCATCCTCGCCATCAACAGATGGGAGAATCCGGACCAGCGGCCATTGAGACGCGGCGGATGAGCCTCCGGTTTTAATCTTGTTGGCGGCGTTTGTTCAGCAATGGCCATTGCGGCATCTCTTCGGTGACTTATTCTTCCCTCAAATGACGGCCTGTCAGATGGACGAAAACATCTTCCAGACTGGCCTGGCGGGTGCTCAGATGAACCAGTTGCGAATTCTCCATCCGAACCATATCCAGAAGCGCAGGGATTGTATGGTGAGGCTCGCGCACATTGAGGCTGACAACATCGTCTTCCCGGCGGACGGACTCAACTCCGGGAAGAGCCTTCCACCGCTCTGGAGACGCGTCATCCGCTCCGCCCGTTACCGCGAACTCCACGACATGATGCCCTCCGAGCCCCTCGATCAACTCTGAGGGAGTGCCTTCGGCGATGACTTCCCCGTGATCAATAATAGCTAACCGGTCGCAGAGCCGCTCGGCCTCATCCATATAATGAGTCGTCAGAAGCACGGTGCCTCCCTGACGCAAAAACGCGCGGACAATCTCCCACAGTTGACGCCGGCTCTGAGGATCGAGCCCGGTCGTCGGCTCGTCGAGAAAAAGAATTTTCGGATTGCCTACCAGGGCCGTCGCCACCGCCAATCGTTGGCGTTGTCCTCCCGAAAGTTTGCCCACCCACGCGTCGGCCTTTTCGGCGAGTTGCAATTCCTCAATCACTGCGGTGGACGATCTGGGCTTGCGATAAAAGCTGGCGAAAAGGTCAATGGTCTCGCGCACAGAGAGTTTTTCCGAAAGGCGCGTTTCTTGCAACGATATTCCAAGCCATTCCCGCAGTTCGCGAGTGTGACTTTCCCACGTGTGTCCGAGAATTGTGACCTGGCCGGAGGTGGGTTGCAGCAGTCCTTCAAGGATTTCTATAGTCGTGGTCTTCCCTGCTCCGTTCGGACCAAGCAAGCCGAAACATTCGCCCGCCTGTATTTCAAGATTCAGGCCGCGAACCGCTTCGACTTTCCCATCGTAGGTCTTTCGCAGGTCGCGACATGAGATCGCCGGAGGCATCGAGAAATACTAACTGATCGGCAGCGAATGACGTTGCCGCCGAGATCAAGCTCTTCTAACCAGTGGTTTGTCACCGATGATTTAGAATCGTTTCTCCCACAGGAAGCAGCAGATGCAAATGCCCGGACGCGGCTTCACCTGAACCAGCCTTTTAAAAACGCCCGTGTGTCGTTTTCATCTTCATTGATTGCCGGCCTCGAAAGGACGATTGCCATGTCGCGGAATCTTGGATTCCTACTCTTCCTTATTTTTCCCATTGTCGGTGCGGCTCACGCTCAGGCAACCCGACGTTTCACATTTCATTATGGATTCACGGTAAGGAACATTCCCGCGGGCGAACAGCTCCGCGTTTGGATTCCGGTCGCGGAGTCGAATGAATTCCAGGAAGTCAAAGTTGTACAAGCTACCGGCGATCTCCCACTCAAGAGAACGCGCGAATCAAAGTACGGAAACCAGACGTACTTTGCAGAGACGCCGAAAGCCAAAAAGCCTGAACTGCACTTCGAGATCGTATACGACATTGTTCGGCACGAACGAATCGTGCTCGGGACCTATGCCCCGCATTTGGCCAGCTTGCAACTGAAGGATAAGGAGAGAAACGAATTCCTGGCGCCCGATCGTTTGGTTCCTGTGACCGGAGAGCCTGCCCAGTTAGCTGCCGCTGCCTCCAAGGGTGAAGCGACGCCCTTGGATAAGGCGCACGCGATCTACGATTACGTCTTTTCCAATATGAGTTATGACAAGACTGGAACGGGCTGGGGCCGCGGCGATGCCCTATACGCATGTTCCGCCAAGAAAGGTAACTGTACGGATTTCCATTCCTTGTTTATCGCAATGGCGCGCTCGCAGGGTATTCCTGCCCGTTTCGAAATTGGATTTCCCTTGCCCCCCGATGCGCATTCCGGCGACGTCACGGGATATCACTGCTGGGCCGATTTCTTCGAGCCACAGCATGGATGGGTGCCGGTGGATATTTCCGAAGCCTGGAGACATCCCGAGAAGAGGGCTTATTTTTTTGGAGCGCTGGACGCCAACCGCGTGCAATTCACCACTGGCCGCGATTTGCAGCTAAATCCAAAACAGGCCGGGCCGCCGTTGAATTATTTCATTTATCCCTATGTGGAGCTTGATGGAAAAGAATTTCCTAATGTCTCGCTGGCATTTTCGTTTGCGGATGAAGACAACGGGGCCCCGTAGGTTCGCTTGTGTGGCGAACTTAGTCGCTCCCGCTGTTTTTGGATCTTTCCGCGAAAATAGTGTGCTTCGCCGCGGGCATCGGCAAATTCGCCTTACGATCGCGCCAGAGGATTGCATTCAGCACGTCCGGATTGTTCGCGTCCGGATGAGTGAAATCCAGCTTCGATGAAATCTCCGCGCCCCGCCCGCGTCTGGGATTCGCTTGATAGATCAGTCCGTTATCGCGATTCGTCCAATCTGCGGTATAGGGCGATTGAGTGCCCGCGCCGGTGAATAGCGGAACCATAAGCGGCGCGTAGGCATCGTTCTGATTCATGGGTGGCAAGCCCAACAGTGTCTCCATCGTGTGAACCATATTTACCGTCGTGTAGAAATGGCTGTCCACGAATGGATGTTCGGTGGACCCGGGCGAATATTTGCTGATCACCAGGGCAATGGAACGGTGCGCGTCAACATGGTCGGCGCCGTTCTGGGCATCGTCCTCCACAACAAAGATTGCGGTGTCCTCCCAATAAGAACTGTGCGACACCGCCTCAACCACCCGTCCAACCGCGAGGTCGTTGTCGGCCACGGAAGCGGCAGGTCGCGGCGCTCCCGCCGCGGTTCCGTGCGTGTGGTCATTAGGAAGATAAAGCAGAACGAAGCTGGGAAGCTCGGTTCCCTTGCCATGCTTGCGAGATCGAACGAACCCATCAAACTCTCTCAGGAATTCATCCGCGCGCCATTGATCGGGATACTCCGTATTGAAATTCGGAAACGACGCATCGAAGTGGCCGCGCAGGGCGGACTTCGTGGCTCTGTTCTCAGAAAACAATGGGACAGGCCACGGCCAATTGCTGAGTGAACCGCCTAACTTTTTCGGAAGCGGCTCACCCTTCTTCACAACTGAACGTGGACATACTGCGGAGAGCGGAGACGGAGTTCCTTCCTTCGGAGAATGAGTCTCGGCTCGTCCCGACTTGCACCAAACCGTCGCAATGTAGTCGCCGTAGCCTCGATAAGTCATCCCATGCGCCGAAAGATTATCCCAAAGATACCCGGTGGAGGGAGCATCCACGTCCGGCTCGCCCTCCTCGAGAGGAAGTTCGTCGGCCACGGTTCCGCCGTAGTCGTAGGTTCGCTCCCGTCCGCGATAAGCAATTTGCCAGGTCTTTTCGTTGTAGTCGGTTGTTATCGCCGCGGTGGACCAGTCATGTCCGTCGCCTGAGACCTCGCCGCTGTCGTAAAAGTTGTCGAGAACTCCAAATTGCAGCGCGAGTTTATGCTCATTCGGAGTGATGTCGGCGCCATAAAGCGTCATCGAGGAATCGCCATTGCCCACTTTCAGATCGCCGAGAATCTGATCGTAAGTGCGGTTTTCTTTGAGGATGTAAATCACATGGCGAACCGGATTGGAACCTTGCTGAAAATGAAACCTCCCCGGATCTGACGCGATAAGATTGCTTGCTTCAACCCGGCTGGTGAGTTCAGGCAAATGCTTTTCCGCGGTACGAAAATCTATGCGGGCAACCGAGCCGTAAAGCAGGGACGCGATATAGGGATGCGAACGACGCCGGGCCGCGCCTGAGTTCTGAGCCGGCCCATTGTTCGGCCCGGTCCCCCGACCTTTGGCAGTCGCGACGAGAAGATCATCGCCAAATGTGGCCAATGCGCTCGGATACCAATCGGTAGGAATGAAACCCTCAATCGGTTGCGCGCCCTGGATTCCATTCGCGACCAAACTCGCGGTATTCAGGACTTCGACGGCGTTCAGCGAAGAATCGGCGACGAACAGACGTTTGCCGTCTGCGGATTGCGCCAGCGCGCTTGGATAGGTCCCGGCGCTGGTTTGGCCCGGCAATTTCGTGTTAATCAGCGATAACACTTGCGCCGCATCCGTCGAAATCGCGGCTATCTTGTCGGCGTTCGACAGCGCGACATAAAGAATCTTTTCATTTGGACTCAGCAGCAGCGCCGTCGGATGCGAGCCCGGCGCGGTAGGATCTTTCGGTTCGAGCAGCGAAATCCATCGCGTTACTGTTCCTCTATCCAAATCAAGCTCCGCCAGGCGAGATGCGTTCCACAGGCTACACCACGCGCGGCGGCCATCGCGCGCCGCTACACAGCTATAAGGAAATGATGACGGAATTGTGTCATGGGTGCTTAGATCGAATTGCTCCAGCGTGCGCCCGTTCCTCGAATCGAGAAGAACGGCATTGTCAGATAGATTATTGGCGATAAGAAGTTTGTCAGGCTCGCCATGTCTGGAGATCACCGCGATCCCGGCTGGGTAAGGAATCGCGGTCCCAGGCGTCGTATTGCGAAGTCCAAATGCAACCTGGTGGTGTGGCGATATTTTTTGAGGAGCGATCGGGATGAAACGCTCCCATGCAACTTCACCTCTATCGAAGCGATAGACCGCGATTCCGTTGCCGGTATCGCCCGGCTTTTCCCCTGTCGGGTCGCTGATGGAACCCACGGACGCATACAAATGACTTCCGTCCGAACTGAAAACCAAACCAATGAAATAGCTCTGATGACTTTCCTCCGCGAGCCGCTCTTCGGGAAATTCCGTAAGTTCGTTGGTCTTCAGATTGATAACGATGATTGATTGATGGGACTGATTGGCTTCAGCGCCGTAACCATCATTCAGAATGGCCGCATAATTTCCGTCCGGGCTTATGCAAATCGCAGCGGCAAAGCCATTCAGCGGAGCCAGGTACCCGGGCGATGGAACTGTCAGGTGTTTGCTCGTGGGGAGGGATATTTCCCCGGAACGACTGGCGCTCTGACCAGCGAAAAGATTCAAGCCGCCGAAGGCAAGCACGACAACATACGCGTATCCCTTCAAATCAGTTGCTCCGCTCATTAGTTTTGAAAGCCTCAACGTATAGGGAGTGAGGACGTTCTAAATCGTTTGGCTCAAAAGCAGGGACGTCGCTTCCGTAGAGGCGGCTTCTCCCCTCGGCCGATTCTTCAACTTCATTGAAACCGGCCTTGTGCAACACTTCAGCCAGATAGCTGAAGTCAAAGGCGGTGCGGTGCTGACCGTCACAAAACACAAAATTCGCGAAGCGCCCTCCTATGGAATCAAAATGACGAGGAAAGGAGTCGTAAAACCATTCAGCGCGGTTTTCCCGATAGGCAAGAATCGCATTGCTGAGACTGGGAACTATCAGTCGTAATCCTCCACCCACCTTGAGCACACGGAAACATTCTTGAAAGAGGCGGTCCAACTCGTCAGGAAAGAAATGCTCGATCATGTGAGTGGAATAGGCAGATTCGATCGAGGAATCGCGGAATGGCAACCCGTGGCGAATGTCCAGCCACATATCCACCTTGTGAAGAGGATTCGCATCAATATTCACAAAACCCGGAAGGGATTTCGGTCCACAACCAAGGTGTAAGTGACGAGCCCGTCCGTTAGCCGCCTTGATGGGATACACCCACCTCCGCAACCAATAATTCGGCAGAGTAGCCTTGGCTATGCCCAGAAAGAACAGATCTTTATAACGCTGATGCAGCAAGTCATCCCTCGCAGAGAGCCGCAGGAATACAGCAAACGGAGTTTCTCAAGCAGAAAGGCCCGATCGCGCACCGTTCCAATTAGTCAATCCTGCCGAACAGGCTACCACGCATGATAACGGCTCGTTCTTATTGCAGCCCTCTTCCCGCTCGCGCGATCAGTTCGTCCGCCAAACCTAGCAATTGATCCACGTGATGTCGCCAGGAAAAATCCTTTGATCGCGTCAGGCCCCGTCCAGACAGTTCGTGCTTGCGTTCGTCGCATCCTGCCAGCTTCAAGATTTGCTTCGCAAGGTCGTCCGGAGAAAACCGGGCAAAATAAAGTGCGGCGTCCCCACACACTTCCCGGTGCACGTCAAGGTCAGAGGCAATCACAGGCAATCCACTCGCCATCGCCTCTACAAGAGGATGGGCAAATGTCTCTGCGTACGCCGCAGTGTTATAGATATTACATGACCGATATAAAAGGTGCAGAACGTCGTAGGGAACGACGCCGAGTTGTATTACGTTGTCAGCGATGTTCAGTTCGCTCAAGAGGGCCGCGGCAGATTCCGTGCTGTAGGTCCCGGGATTTTTTCCCGGCTCGAGACTGCACGTCAAATACAATCGGACCTTTTTGGTTTCCAAGTGTTGCTTAACTATGGGTATCGCGCGAAATAGTGTTTCAAAATTGCGGTAATAATTGTAGTGACTTACGAACAGCAGTCGAAGGTCGTCCTTGCCCGTCTCCAGCTTCCGTTCTATTTCTTCCGGCAAAGGTCCGCGATTCTCAAAAAATCGCTCATGATCAAACCCATGATGGATTGTGCTTACTTCGATTCCAGTCCAATCAAAAAGTTGTTTCGCAAACGCCGCAGTCGGAGCAACCGTACAGTTGGCCCAGGTCAATGAACGCTTTGCCAGAACCCCCTTACCCACGGTATCGAGCAGAAGGCGATAGTCGCCACGCGAGCGGAGGTCGGCAAGGAAATCTTTAGACGTGTAAAGAGAATTTCCCGAGAGGAGTATCTGAGGGACCGGCGAATTCCTCAAAGCGAAATTACCCGCGGAAACCAGCACTTCCGCGCCGCTGTCTCTTATTAAACGATTGAGGCTGGTCTGTTCGAACCAGAAACGTCTCACCGCACCGGTTGGCGCCGGCGCTTCGATACAAGAAATGCCCGCCCACTTTTCGAATTCGCTCCCCCATCCCCGGCTTAACGCGACAGTTGTGCGAACCCCCGAACGCTGCGAAAGCTCGGGAACGACGTTGCGCAGATAAGTCAACCCGGCGCCCGCGCTGGCGGCCAGCCCGTTCAAGAAGAGATGCATCTAGCGGCTCGATGAAACCAGCGCGTCTTCATGCCAGACCTGAAGCGGCAGCAAGTCATCCTCGGGCAACTCCTGGGCCTTGCCGGGAACCACCTCCAGCAACATAAACGCAAAAGACCAGAAAACAACGCAAACATAATATCCAACCGCAAATAACCAGTCTTCAAACATTGCGTGCACTAATCCGGCAACGAGAACCAAGGCCATGGGAACCGCAATGGAGAACCGGTCCCTGGTGAGCCATAAATAGTTCAGCGCGCGGCCGATGTTCACGATGGTGATCAGGAGCAGGCACAAAAACGGGATGACTCCAATCAACCCCACGCCTTGGAGGATTGTCAGATAGCTGTTCCCATGTTCTCGCGTGGTCACGGTATTCGACGCAAAATATCCCACTTGGTCAACGTTCGTCTCATAGGGTGATAGCGCCGTTCCAAACCCCGTTCCGAACCACGGATGATGCTCGATAGAAGAAATCGCATTATCCCAAACTGATGTCCTCGAACCCAGAACGCCGCTCCTTTCCTTCCCTTTGAACAAAAACCGCGATCGCAAAGTGGGCGCGGCGGCGGGAGAACTGGGAAGAGGTACAACTGAAACCACCACCGTCGCCATTACGAGAACAATCAATGCACCTTTGATCAGCATTCGATAACGTCGCGACAAGACGCAGAACAAGGTACCGGATACAGCGGCGGCGACGATACTGGCCCGAGCGTAGCTTGTTAACAACAAGCTCATGGACAACAGCAAGGCACACATTCGGCGTACCTCAACTTGTTTGGTCTCGCTGACCGAGACCCCCCAAAGCATGAGAGGAACCGCGACAACGCCCATAATCGCGCCCAGCGAATTCGGATTTCCGAAAAACGCACGACGCAAAATGAAATACTCTATGGCTCCGAACCAAATCAGCGCTTCGCAAGCCAACAATAAGCCCTTGGAGAACTTCTCCTCTCTCCCTTTCACTGCCAACCTTGCTCCGAAAGTACCGTATAGAAAAAGCAGAAGCAGGCTGAAGGCTTTTAGCAGCGGCTGCTTGGGAAATGAGGATACCTCCGCCGATGTGGCCGCCGCGACTACGCAAGAAATTGCTACCCAATGAATGAATTGGGTGTAAAAGGAATAATTCGCCAGGTAAATGGCCGCGCCGGCGACCGCGCCCGTCCCAAGCACCAGCCACCGCACCGCTCCCCATACCCCGCCCATGGGGACATTCGTTCCGGCTAACAAAAAGGCAAGGATGAGCAAGGGGAAAAATCGCTGCTGGTATTTCCAGACAGCCGCCACCATCGCTTCCAGCAAGACCAGTCCGCCTAAATATTCGACGTTGGTGAAATAACCCGGCTGTCTAATCACCAGCAGAGCCGTGACCAGGACGCATAGTGAAACAATGAGCGCGATCCGGAGGGTGGGGTTCCAATTATTCATTGACTCTTGCCGTCAGGGAAATCGCTTCCGCAATACCTCTGGCACAGATCTCGGGTGAAAAATTCCGGATGAGATTCCTGCTGTTTTCTCCCATCGCTTGACTTCTTCCCAGATCACTTCCCATTTCGTCGAGCGCCTGCGTCAATTGTTTTACATCTCCGGAGGGGATGATGCGGCCATTCCACAGATCACGTACAAGATCGGTCGCGCAACCTGCCGCTTCCGTGCAAACCACGGGCAAGCCACAAGCCATGCCTTCATTCACGACCAGACCCCACGGATCGCTGTGAGTTGGAAAAATCAGCGCCTCCGCCAGCGCGTAATAACGCGCCAGATTGTCTCTTTGAACAAAGCCGGAAAACTGAATCGAAACGGACTTAAAATTCCTTGCCAGTCGTTCCAGTTCCGCCCGCGCATCCCCCCCGCCCACAAATACTAGCCCAATTTGGTTCCTCAGTTGAGCATCCATTGCGTTATATGCGCGAAGAAGATCAAATACTCCCTTTGCCCGAACTAGCCGGCCCACAAAGAGAAAAAAACGTTGCGGAAGCCCTAGCTGCAAGCGCCATTTGGCAGCATCCCGCCGGGTGTCGCCGGCGATTGCTTCAAAGAGTCCATTGTCCACCGCATTTGGCGCCGTGAAAACTCTTTCTTCGGCAATATTGAAGGACTTCAAATACTCCCGTGATGCAGCCCCCGGAACCACAAAACCGTCGCATCTCCGAATGAAAACGCTTTTCAAATGTTCTATCCATTGAGCGTTTCGCCGCCGGTCTCGCGCATTGCTCTCCGCCCACAAAAGAAACGGCACCTCATGCCGCCGTGACCAGAACCAGGCTCGCCAGAAGGCAACATAATTGTAGCCGCCGCAGATAATCACATCCGCCCTGGCCTTTCGCAAGGCGGCGCCGATGCCCACATTGAGAAGAATATTTTTCCCAAACAAGCGCGTTCGATATGAGGGAAGGACTTGGTGGCTGAAGCGGATTTCGTTCTTATAGACTAGCCAACCGCGGGTTGTGGCGTCCGTCTCCGCTAAAAAAATTACGTGAAGATCAATTCCATCGAACCTCGCCAGGGCGTTAAAAACTGGAATGCGGTACGGGGCGATGATTTCTGTGAGAATCACCACACGCCGGTTCACTGAGCGCAATCCCGATAGATTCGGCTCAGTTGTTCCGCCTGGTGCGCCAAAGTGTGACGTTGCGCAACTGTCCGCCTGGCCTCGCGCCCGAGATCGGCTCGAAGGTGCGGATTTGCCAACGACTCGTAGAGAGCCCGCGTCAGATCTTCCAGGTCGCCGGGCCTGATAAGCCAGCCATTGACCCCGTGCTCGATTATTTCTTCAATCCCTTGTTCCCTGCAACCGATAGCCACTTTCCCGCTCGCCATTGCCTCAAGATAGACGCAGCCCAGTCCTTCGTACCCGCTGGGCAGCGCAAATAGAGCACACCGCCGCATCGCCTCAGCCATTTCCTCGCGATTGCAGCGCCGCGAGAATCGAATCTTTCCGGCGAGACCCAACTGCGCGGAGATTTCGATTAAGCGCGATCGCTCGGGTCCTTCGCCAATGACTTCGCATGAAGCCGCAGGAAATTTTGCATGCAAAGAAGCGAATGCCCGCAGAAGCAGCTCCTGGCCCTTGGAAGGTATCAGGTCTCCGACGCACAGAATTATCTGGTCCGCAGGGTCGGGGCCGTCCGGCCGAAATTTCTCCAGGTCAACACCGTTATAGACTACCTCGGTTTTCACCCGTTCCTGAGCCCGCTCCAGCACTTGATCGCGTACTCTCTCGCTTATGCAAACCACGGATTTCGCGGACTTGTACACAAATTTAGAAACCTTTTCGCACCATTTGCGCGCGGGTCCCGCAACCTGCCGGGTGAAGTATGCGTCCAGGCCATGGACCGTAATCGCGAAAGGAATCCCAAGTTCCCGCGCCAATAGGGCAGCCGCGTGACCGCATGGCAACGCCGCATGTGCGTGGATCACGTCAATTCTGTTGGAAGAGCGCAGATCACGGGTCATGCTGAGAAGATTTGCATATAACGATAAACCGCCTGTTGGGAGACCCAGGCCTCCGGGTAGAGAAACATACCGCGTCCGTTGTGCAGGGAATCTGCGATTGGCGGTCGAATAGGGCCGATAGAACGGCTCCGCTACGACAACCGTATGGCTGATGCCAAAGTTCGACGTCAGGTGCAGAGGCTCGGCCACAAAGCATCCTTTCGCATCGTCCATGGCAGTGGGGTAAAAGGGAGTCAATGTCAGAACGTGAAGTGATCCGCTGCTCTCCGCGAGGGTGGGATCGGGCACTGTCACTTGTTCAACCATGGCAAGCGGACGCTTGGGTCTTCGGACATCAACTTCAGGAATATTGATTCCCACTTCAACGTAATCAAATCCCAATTGAATTTCGCGCTGTGCAGACGGCCAGCAGCTCCCAACGTCTTTCGGAGGTCTTCATTTTCGAGCAATTCTCGCAACCGGACAAATAGTTCATCATCACATCCCACCACATATCCCGTTTGTCCGTTGATCACAGTTTCCGGATCGTAGTCCCTCCTGGCGATGACCGGCAGGCCGCACGCTGCCGCTTCCAGAATCACTTTCGGAGAGCCTTCCCACTTCGACGGGAACAGAAAAATGTCTGATCGTTGATACTCTCGCCGCAACCCTTCAGCTGGCAGCAAGCCGAGCAATCTGACGTTCGCCAGATTTTGACTTTGCACCTTGTCCCGCAACTCCGCGGCCATAATTCCATCCCCGGCGATCGCAAAATCTGCCTGCGGAAAGCGGCTCGCGGCCTCTAATAGCACATGAGGCTGTTTGAAAGGCCGCAACGAACCCGCAAACAAAACCCGAGGCCGTAGGTTTCGCTCGCGCACCGGAGCTGGGCTAAAATAGTCCGTATCCACGCCAGTCTCCACCACTTCACTGGACAACCCATATTCAGCTTGCAGGCTTCGCTTCACCGCCTGCGAATTGCTGAAAAGAAAATCGCAGCGAAGCACCGATTGCTCCCATAAGCTGATTCCCTCCGGATAAATTGTGGGCTCATTTCGCACGTCGGATTGGGATTCAACGGTTCCAATCGTGATGCGATGGTCATTCCACATTCGCCGCAGCTGAAAATAGAATTTACTGGCAGGCGCCGCCTTCACATAGAAAAGAATCTGATAATGCCCAAAAATAAATTCCCGCAGGATTCTGATTGTCTGCCTGCGCTCCGGCAATTGAATCAGATTTGTATTCGGCCTCTGACTGACCTTCGAATCGGGTTGATTAAGATGAAAGACCGTAACGTGAAACTTATTGGGATCCAGCCGGGAAATAATTTCGCGCGCATTCCCCATTTGAGCGTTAGTGAGACCTTCATCAGCCAGACTGTCAACCAGAATCCGGATGGGGAAACTCACTGAATGACCCTTTGGGGACGCTTGAGAAAAAAACATACTAAGCGGAAATTCTGCTCGAAAGTTCTCCACATTCCAGTCGAAAGTCGCGGAGCCGGGCGTCAAGCCGTTGACCGGTATCGCGAGCACAAAGCGATCGAGTGATGTGCGCTCGAGCGAATTCCAGAAGCCTGCGCCGCGCAGGTTTTTCGACATCCACTGGTAGCGGGTGAAGCTCTCCGGGGTCAATCCGCAGATTAAATAGATTCTGCTGTGACGAATCGAAATCAATCACCAGCTTATGAATGGATTCGCGCACCGCGAGGACTCGCGCTCCAATTCTCTGTTCCAGCCGAAAAGGATTGTTGCATGTCGCAACGGACTCTGTAATTACCGGTTGGCTGGCGCTGTCTTTCTCGCGGGATGAATTCCACAAACTGGTTCCGCGAAAGCTGGCGGGCGATGAAATCCCAATAGCGTTGAGAAGGCTCGGGGCCAGGTCAATAAGCGAAAATGGCTCGTCATGAATCTTTGGCTTCACTCCAGGCGCACGCACTAAGAGCGGGACGTGAATGAGTTCTTCGGCAAGCGTTGCCGGCGAATGGTATCGCCTCCCGTGCTCAAGAAATTCCTCGCCGTGATCCGCCGTAGCCGCGAACACGCAATCCTCCCATCGCTTACCGCGATCCAGGCCATTTACCAGCCTGCCAATTTGCGAGTCCACCCAGCGAATACCTGCGTCGTAGAGTCCGATAATTTCATTGCGGCGGCCTCGCAGGCGCTTTGCTGTAATGTCCTCGCGGTTCCAGTAAGAGTTTGCATAGCATGCGCGCGCAGGATTCGCATTCTCGTCCATCCAGCCTAGGGCTTCCGGCTTGGGATAATAAGGAGAATGGGGATCCATAAAATGCAACCAGAGAAAAAACGGCTGGTCCCCAATGGTCTCAATCCAGGCCAGGGCCTCATTGACGATCACGTCCGCTGACGGAAATCTTCGAAGCGATTCGAAAGATTGATTGGAGCGGCGGGCAGAGAATTGGCAATATCGAAAATACAGTTCATCATAAACCGCGCCTACGGGACCAAGGTCATGACAGGTTTTCGCCAGATACGAATTCCAACGGCTTCGGAACGAAGAATTGGCGATTTCTGGAGCTCCGCCCTGGGCCGCGCCTGAACCATTCTCAAGAAAGTCTCGAAACGTATCAAAGCCGGCATCGTACCCAAACCGTGGAGACAAGTATGGATTGGCAGCCAGGAACGCCGCGGTCGCATATCCCGATTGGTTCAGGATCGTAGCTAGAATAGGTTCTTCCGGGGCAATGCCTACGACGTCCCGGCCGAAAGCAAGGGGATGTCGTGAGGCCATGATCCCGGGAAATGAATAATAAGTAGGCGCGCCGGCCACAATCGCATTTGCAAATACGACGCTTTCCCCGGCGACCTGGTCTAGAAAAGGAGTTGTATTTCGCCGGTATCCAAGAAAACCCGCGTGGTCGGCTCGCCAGCAGTCCACGGTGATGAGCACCACTGATGAGGATCGCGCCATGTTCAGCTCTACTCGTCTGCGGCAAGCCGCTTTGCGCTTACCGACACTATGCCACCGGAAGAACGAAACTTTCCCCGGTTCACAATATCGTACACATCCGCGTCGTGCACGTAGAGCAAATTAGGGAACTTCCTCTCCAGCGCAGTCAGTAATTCGTCCAGTTCCGTAAGACTCGTACTGCGAAAGTCCTTCAGCGAAGAATGGAAATTGATGGCATGAACCGAAATGATGGCAGGGATGCCGCGGGCAAAACAACCTTCCGCGAGCTGAACGTATTTCTCGACAGGCAGATCTTTCTGGCTGGGCTCAAAGTCAATGGTGCGGTGCAGGTTCAGCATCTCGAATTCATCCATGTGCGGAGGCAAAGGGGATCCCCTTCCGTTCTGCACCACGCGAATTCCCTGTTCATGCCAGGCACTACGGGTATGGTCATTCCCGCGATAGCCTGGAGCGCACGCAGAAGAAGCTCTCACCGCAAAGAACTTCGCAAACAAATCGGCAGCTTCCTGGATGAACTTAATCTGCAGCCCAGACGGCAAAAATCCCCGCTGCGGCTTTTCCGGATTGTGATACTCATACCCCACCCAGGGCATTCGCCAGTGAATGTATGGCGTTTCCGCGCTCCACAGAGTCCGCATCAATCGCGACGGCTGATCGTCTCTCATAAGAGCTCGCTCGACCGCAATCCGGCAAAAATGAGTCAACCCGTGAAGCCCCGGGAAAAAACACCCATCCTTAATGCCTGAACGGTAAGATTCAAAGAGTCCTGGTCTCTTCCAATTCCCCGGCAACCCGTCGCCAAGCGGCAAAAGATGCATCTTGCTAAATCCATCTTTGAATATCTTTTGGAAATCCAAATTCGCCATGACAAAATTCATTCCCAGACAGGCGGAACGTCCCGTCGAATCCCGATGTCTTTTTAGCAGGTGATGAAGCGCATTCACATCATCGGCAGTCTCGAGGGTATAAAAATCGTAGGGATGTTCTCCTAACCTGATTCCCGCGGCGCGGAGAAGCTCGTAACCCTCCTGGTCCCGAACTCCGACGCGCCCCCAATCATCACTTTGCAACAGAACCAGCGGACGTTCGATACGAAAACCCTGAACTCGGGCATTCTTACGTCCCCAAAATCTTTGCCTGAAGTTAAACATGCGGGAGGTCGAAGACCGTTCTAAATTCCAACCGATCAGTCGCGGTTTTTATGGATATTGAGATGCGGGCTTTGGAACGCCGTCCGCGCCAACTCAGTTCGCGTCCGACATCGCCGCCCGTATCAGCTCCACGAACCCCGCCACTATCCCCAGTATCAAACCGACGAGGTAGAGCCAACTCGTGTGCAACCAGCGGTCCAGCCCTGCGCCAATCAGCCATCCCACGATAGTCGCAGCCGGAAAGATAAAGGCCAACTGGCTGTACTTTGCGAGCTGAACCCATGTGCTTCTTTTATCGGAATCATCCTCGGGAGGCGGCATCCGCTCTAACAATACTTGAGGGTTTAGATCGTCCGCAATGACCATTCAATCGCCTGCAAAAGCGGCCCGGGATAGATACCGGCCGCGATGGTAAAAATGGCTGTGGTTCCGAGCGCGACTGACGCCGGAACGCCGATCAAAACGGGGGCCCGGTTCGGATCGCGCTGAAACACAAGCTCCCCCAGCCGCCCATAGTAGTAGATGGCGATCAACCAGCTTGCCAGGGCCAGTATGGCGAGAATATAGCGACCGCCTGCAAATAGGCTGTGAACGATAAAATACTTTCCGTAGAAGCCGGCAAACAGAGGCGCTCCCGCCAGTGAAAATAGGAATACCAGCGTAAAGATGGCCACTACTGGAGCCCGATAAAAGAGTCCGGAAATGCGCTCCATCCCGCCGCTGTTTTGATTCCGCATAACCTCAGGCTGCGCCGTTAGTCCGACGACTGCAAACATTCCCAGGTTCGCAATTGCATAAGCCACCAGGTAAATCAACATTCCCTTAAAGCCCTCGAAGAATGCTGGAGCCGGGTATTCCACTGAAGTCAGGGAAATGAGTCCAAGAATCATGAATCCCACGTGAGCAATCGAGGAATATGCGAGCAACTTTGAGACTCTTGTCTGAGTCAAGGCAATGATATTTGCCCCGACCATTGATAACACGGACACAAATATCAAAATTGGAACATATTCGGCTCGTAGTGAATACATTCCCCACAAAAGAATCCGCAGCAGCATGGCCCAACCCGCGATCTGAAATCCCACGACAATGAATCCCGCAATCGCAGAGGGCACAGCTTCGCATATGTCAAGCATCCGGCGGTGAAACGGCATGGCCGCAATCTGGAAACATATGCCGGCGACCATTACCACCAGGGCCAGGATGACAGTTGCCTGTCGGCCAACAATGAAATGATTCCCGAGATTATTCTTTAAACCCTGGGCAATGAGTTGCAAGTTGGTGCTGCCGGTAAGCCCGTAAAGCAAGCCCAGACCACAGGCAAAGATCACCGACGAAAACGCGCCGCGACGAAGATATTTCAGGCCCTTCTCTCGCGCCGAAAGACCGATTCCCGAATACCGGATCAGGACATACGTGCTCGCACTCATCAACTCCAGTCCCGCGAAAATAATGACGATGTCGAATCCCGCGGCCATAAGCATCATCCCCACCACGGTCAGCAGAATGAATGAATAGACCTTCGCCGCCTTTACCCGTGGAATTTCCGCGTGGCCAACCAACATAGAAATGGTGATGGCAGCGCTAATCAGAAACAAGTAATAGAAGTAGATAGACAGGGGGTCCACGAGCATGGAATGCCCGAACGCCCACTCCACCCGGCCGCCGGATAAACGCAGGCGGTCTTGAAGAAATTGAATTTTTATCACTCCGGCGGTGGAAAATACGATTCCCGCAAAAGCCATGGCTGCGTTCATCCATTTCCACTCCAGCGGAGTGACTAAATCCATGAGCAGGACGCCGCCGGCAAAAAGCACCAGCAAAATAATCGGGAGCGACAACACATATTCCGGGCTGCTCAGCGAGTTGGCAATTGTTGTAAGCAACAAGATCTCAGGCAGTAAGCTTCGAGGGTCAGAAAAGTCGGCTCATGAGCTGGGTTGGTGGAAACTTCCAGACGATTGCGCCTGATGCAATTCGATTAGCTCTCGGATTCGGATTGCGTCTCTCTTCCGGTGTCCATGGCTGGTAATAGGGTTGGCGCCTCCGGTCGAATCAATTCTGATCTCCGACCACAGTATCCCGGTTGCAATTTGCACCGACGCAACCTGAGGGATGGCAATGCTCTCGTCGTTGCTTCCGAATAGCCGTGATTTAACCCGGCTCACTCGCTGCGGCGTCACCACAATTCGGGTAGGAAATATCAGATTACCTTTGGTCCAACGACTCGCGGAAAAAGATTCCGTCGAAGGAGCAGTTTGATTGGGTTCCAGCGTACTCATTCGGGTATCTCCCTCATTCGTTCAGAACTCTCTTGCCGGAAACTCTCAACGCTCGGGGCGCTACGATAGTACCGCCTGATGGCACAGCCTTCAAGAAGCCGAATGCGGCGCCGCTCGAAATCAATTGTTTGTTTATAATCGGGCCTTCCGACTTTCATCTCATTTCTACCAACAAGGACTCATTGCCCCTCGACGAAACAATCTACCGGCTTCGGCTGGACAAGCTCAAGCAGATCGAAGCTCTTGGGCAACCTGTGTATCGAAGCAGTTACGAATTCACTCACACGCTCGCCGCGGTTGTCGCGGAATTTGCCGCGAAATCCGCCGAAGAGTTGGAAGCTGAACGAGTCAGCGTCTCCGCCGCGGGCCGCATCATGACCATTCGCCTGATGGGGAAAGCTGGATTCGCCCATATCCAGCAGGGCGGCGAGAAGCTGCAAATCTATGTTAAGAAAGACGCGGTCGGAGAGAAAGGATTCGAGCTCTACAAGCTGCTCGACATCGGCGATCATATCGGCGTCCGTGGATATCTTTTCCGCACCCGCACCGGTGAACTCAGCGTTCATGCGGATGAGATCGCTTTCCTTTCCAAAGATTTGCTGCCTCTGCCCGAGAAATGGCACGGCCTGTCGGAAGTCGAACTGCGTTATCGCCAGCGCTATCTCGATCTGGTGATGAATCCCGAGGTTCGCGAAGTATTTCTGAAGCGCAGCAAGCTGGTGCAGTCCATGCGAAGATTTTTGGACTCTAAGGGTTTTATAGAGGTCGAAACTCCGATGATGCAACCGCTCGCGGGAGGCGCCGTGGCGCGGCCGTTCGTGACCCATCACAACACGCTTGACATTGATCTTTATCTTCGAATCGCTCCGGAGCTATATCTTAAGCGCCTCGTGGTCGGCGGCTTTGATCGCGTCTATGAGATTAATCGCAATTTTCGCAATGAAGGAATTTCAACACGGCACAACCCCGAGTTCACCATGCTCGAGTTTTATCAGGCCTACACCGATTTTCGCGGGGCGATGGCGCTGACCCAGCAATTGATCGAACAAGCCGCAATTGATGTCACCGGCGGAACGAAAACCAAGTGGGGAGACGTTGAAATTGACTGGAGCAGCGCGAACTGGCGCCGCATGACCATGCGGGAAGCGATTATTCACTACTGGCCGGAGAACGCCGGACCAAAGCCGGAACTCTCGACCTTCGCCTCCAGAGAGCTACTAGCCCAACTCGTACAGGCTTTTAACGCCGGTCATGCTCACATTGCGTTCGATCCTGCCGAGCCGACAGGGAAAACAATCGCGAATTTATTTGAAGCCGTAGCTGAAGAGCATTTCGTTCAACCCACAATCATTTACGAATTTCCCGCGGTTATCTCTCCACTCTCCAAAAATAAGCCCGACGAACCGGACTGGGTGGAGCGATTCGAAATTTTTGCGGGCCAGATGGAAATTTCAAACGGATTCAGTGAACTCAACGACCCGGAAGAACAGCGCCGCCGCTTCGAGCAACAATTCGCCGAGCGCGAGCGGGGAGACCAGGAAGCGCACCAGATGGATGAAGACTACATTCGCGCGCTCTCCTACGGAATGCCGCCGACCGGAGGCGTAGGCGTCGGAATAGATCGCCTGGCCATGCTTTTGACCGACTCGCACACCATCCGCGACGTTATTTTCTTTCCGCTCATGCGGCCCGAAAAGCTCCAGGCCGGCGAAGCAGATGAGTCCGCAGAACCCCTCCGCGACGACCGCTGATTACCGGTCATTTTCTGCGCGGCGTCCCAATTTGGAATCTTGTTTTCTTTTAGGAGTCGTCCCCCGCAAGACGAGGAATCTCGCGCGCGCCATTGAACTGACCGCCGATAAAGAAGAATCTTTCCAAACCGCAACGTCCCTCCATTACTGCCGTGTATTGACTTGCTACTGTAGGCAGGTTACTTTCGAATTTCGGAGAAAGACTTTTTCTTAGGTGCAATCCGTGGCGAAGCGTCCCATCATTACCCTAACGACTGACTTCGGTCTTAACGATCATTTCGTAGGCGCCGTGAAGGGCGTCATTCTTGGAATCGCTTCTGAGGTTGAGATTGTTGATATATGCCACTCCGTCCAGCCATTTGACATTTTGGATGGCGCGCTGACAATCGCTCAGGCTTACACTTATTTTCCCGCCGGCACAGTTCATCTCGTGGTAGTGGATCCTGGCGTGGGAACGGATCGCCGGCCTATCATCGCCAGCACCGAACGTCACCATTTCGTTGCGCCCGACAATGGAGTCTTATCGTTAATTTATGCGCGGGAAGAGCGTTTGCGCGTCCACCACGTTACCTCCGAACACTATTTCATGGAAAAGGTAAGCAACACCTTTCACGCGCGCGACGTCTTCTCGCCGGTGGCCGCCTATCTGGCGAAACGCGTGGAAACAGCCAAATTCGGCGCGGAGATTACGGACTTCGTCCGCTTCAACACCCCGAAAGCGAAGCCCCTGAATGGAAACACGCTGCGCGGAGTCGTCCTCAAGGTGGATCGCTTTGGCAATCTGGTGACAAACATTACTGCCGAAGATGCACCCATGTTGTTCGAGCCTCAACCTCCGCCGTTCAAGATTGTTGTCGGCAAGCGCGAAATTACCGAGGTTAGATTTGCCTACGCTGACGGCGCGCCCGGAGAAGTCTTCGCTATTCCAGGAAGCATGGGATATTTGGAAATCGCGGCCAATCGCGGATCCGCTTTCCAACTTCTAGGATCAGGGAAAGGGACGGAAGTAAACCTGATTCTTGAAGGCGCTGCCGCTACCAGCAGCGGAAATTAGCTCTGACTGCACATTCACTGAGACATCCTGGCCTTCGGATGAACGTACCGCTCCATCTCGGCCGTCCATTTGAGAAAGCGCCATAACTCGGCGCGCTCCCGCCACGCAAATTCCCAAAATCCCAGAAACCCAATTTGCTGCGTTTTCACGCCGCAATAGGTCTCGATTCTCCACAGCAGATAAGGACTCCGCCACGGCGCCAGGCGATGGCCGCGAGAACTGTCCCATAAGAAGCGCAAGATGGAGAGCATTTTTTTCTGGTTCGATGAAGCGACTGGCGTCCCCGCCCGTCCGGCATACCGATGATATCCGATGGAGCAACGGGTGTCCCCGTCGGTCCCGATTCCAATCGGAACCGCGTGCTAAAATCACAACTTCCGCACACCTCCGAAGATCCACAGATGGATTCAGATAACCGCCAAACAGCCGAAAAACATTATTACACTGCCCTGGATTTTGTCGCGGATGGCGATCACAAGGCCGCCGTAGAAGAATATGAACGGTCTTTGGCCGCCGATCCCACGTTCACCGAAGCCATGCACGGCATGTCTCGCGCTCTACAGGATTTGGGCCGCCTCGATGACGCCATCGCGGTCGCGAAACGCATCGCCGATCTTGATCCCGATGATGTTCTGGCACACACCAGCCTTTCTGTTTTGTATCAGAAGAAAGGCATGATTCCGGAAGCGGAGGAAGAGGGAAACAAGGCGCGCGTGCTGGGATGGAAACAGCAATTGAAGCAGTCTGGACGATAACCACCCATGGGCCGCATCCACATCCTTTCCGAAACCGTCGCCAATAAGATTGCCGCCGGCGAAGTTGTGGAGCGCCCCGCGTCGGTGGTTAAAGAACTCCTGGAAAATGCGATTGATGCCGGCGCCACCCGAATCAAGATTCAGGTCGAAGCCGGCGGAAAGAAATTAATTCAAATTGCCGACAACGGCTGCGGCATGGTTCGCGACGACGCCATGCTGGCTTTCGAGCGCCACGCGACTTCGAAAATGAAAAATGCCGAGGATCTCTTGAGCATTACTACCCTCGGCTTTCGCGGAGAGGCCTTGCCTTCCATCGCTTCGGTGTCGAGGTTGCATCTTGAAACCCGTACCGGAGAGGAATCGTCCGGAACGATCATGGAAATCAACGGCGGCAAGATTTTCAAAGTTGAAGAAGCGGGATTGCCTTCGGGCACTTCCATTACCATTCGTGATTTGTTCTTCAACACTCCCGCGCGCAAGAAATTCCTGAAGGCTGAAACCACCGAACTCTCGCACATCGCTTCCCTGGTCACCCACTATGCTCTGGCCCATCCTGACAAGCATTTCGAATTGCACTCGGCGACCAATGCCATGCTGATTGCGCCGCCCGTCGCTGGTTATGCGGAGCGCGTCTACCAGGTATTCGGAAAAGAAGTATTGGATCAGTTAGTGCCGGTGGCGGCTGCCCAACCACTCGCGCACACCGGATTGCCGCAACCCCCGCCCTGGCGACGAAGCGACGATGGTGCAACCCCCCAAGATCCCGGCGAGCTTCGCCTGCATGGCTTTGCCTCCAAGCCCGAAATCCAAAAGCTGAATCGCAATTCCATTTACATTTTCGTTAATGGACGCCTCATCCACGATCGCCTCATTCATCATGCCCTCACCGAAGCGTATCGCAACATCTTGCCGCCGTCGGTTTATCCGGTCGTATTGATATTTCTTGAACTCCCGGCGGAAGAAGTTGACGTGAACGTCCATCCCTCAAAAACCGAGGTCCGCTTTCGCCAAACCACCGTAATGCATGATTTCGTGCGCGATTCCATTCGCGCGGCGCTGATGAAGGCGCGTCCCGTTCCGCAATTTGCAACCGAGATCTCGGCGCGCCCGACCGCCAGCTCGTCGTTAACCTCGCCCACCCTCGCCGCCACTCCCCGGACAGATTCAGCGCCCACTGCAAACAGCGCGTTCCTGTCTCATAATTTCACTCTTCAACCACCGGTTATTCCTCCCGAAACTGCGTCATTTCATTTCGACGGAGGAATCAGCGTCGAGGGAAACGCCGCCGTCTCTCTCGCCCGTGAATCCGAACCCGCTTCCGAAGACGGATGTGCTCCGCCCATCGTTGACGAGGCAGAACCAACAAGTCAACTGGAGCCATCCTTGGCGACGCTTAAGCCCCTGGGTCAGATTCGAGAATCTTTTATTCTTGCCGTCAATCACGAGGGCCTTTGGATTATTGACCAGCACGTGGCCCATGAACGAGTGCTGTTCGAGAGAATACTCAACCGCCGCGCATCGTACAAAGCGGAAAGCCAGCACCTGCTCATGCCTTTGTTACTGGAACTTACACCCGCTCAGCAGGCGGTTTTCAGTGATATTTCCGATGAACTTGCGAAAAACGGCTTCGAAGTTGAGCCCTTTGGAGCCAGAAGCATCGCCATCAAAGCCGCGCCCGCAGGAATTGACGCTCCTCAGGTCGAGCACATGCTGCACGAGTTGCTTGATCAACTGTCGCGCGAAGATCAGTCCGTCAACCTGGAGAAAGTTCGCGCCCGCATCGCCGCCTCCATCGCCTGTCACGCCGCCATCAAAGTCAACATGCCCCTGGAGCAGAACAAAATGGAATGGCTGCTCGCGGAACTGGCGAAGACAGAATGCCCCATGTCATGCCCTCATGGGCGCCCCGTGGTTCTGCGATACTCAATGAAAGACATTCAGAAAGCATTTAAAAGGATTTAAGCTTTCAGGGGCACAAGTCGAGCGGTGGCGGATTTTGCTGAAAACTGCATCACGTCGCCGATTCTGCCAAGAACTGAGAACTGCCATCTGCTTTTATGACGGAAGAGGAACTCCAGCAACTCCGCCGCGAGAAGTGGCATCTTGACGGGCATCCCGTACGCACGCTCGAAGATGGGCGCTCATTCATCCAGCAGGTGGGATTTTGTACTTTGTATCCGCAAGTTCCTGCCATTCTTGCTCCCACTTTCATCGGCGCATGGGCGGGATCTGAGGAAAAGCTTCCGACCTGGCAACATGCATTCGCCGATCCTCGGGCGCGGCAGGCCAGTGACCTCATGGTCCGCCTATTGCGCGAGCGCGATGCTTACGAGGCCAACCCCTTCGATGACAACAACGCCTTCCTCGTGGCAGGATCAATTTTCCCTTATTTCTATGCGCTGATCGGAGAACGTAATCCCAGGCATGTGCCCAAGCCCGGACATTCCTCCGAATATTCTCAGCTTGCCTGCGATGCCTTTGAGCTCATATGCCGCGCCGGCCCGATCTCGAAACAGAAAATGCAGGAGATGCTGGGCGGAAGCGTCTCCATTCCTGCGTTGGACCGCGCCCTCGGCGAACTGGGCGCGAAGCTGAGGATCAGCCGCGTGGACTACAATCCGCGCGAAGGCTCCTTCTGGGACGTTCTATATCGCTGGTCGCCTGATGCAGTCCGCGAAGGCATAAATCTTTCCGTTGCAGAAGCCCTCTCGGCCTTGCTTTCGAAGTATTTGGACTGCGTCATCGCCGCTGACCAACAGGAATTGGATGAATTCTTTGGAAACTTCGTCCCGCGCTCTAAAGTCAAAGAATCGGTAAATGTCTTATTGAATGCCCGCGAACTGGAATACATCCGTGTGGGGAACCGGTCGCTGGTGCAGATTGTGACGGCGCAATCAGTTCCCGCGCGAACGCCTGCAACAAAGCCTTAAGCGCGATTCTGACCGGGTGCGGCTGAGCGCCGCTCTTTTCGCCAGCGAGATTGAGGATGTGCCTCCCACTCAACGAATACCGGATCGGTTGCGCTCCTTCTCTCTTATCCAATCATTCCTACTCGGCTTTTGAGGCTGTTACAAAATTAGATTTGATCCCAAGCGGTGGGACAAGATTACTCTTCAGACGCGCAGCGGCGGCATATGTATCCCAGGAGGTGAGAGTCTGCGTGAGAACTCGAATTTGTGAACCACGGTGTAATGTGCTGCCAGATTTCAGCCGCGAAGCGGCGGCAGAATGCAGCCCCGGGCGCAAGCCCGGGGTAGAAAGTGGGAAACGGTTGAGCCCCAGGCGGGGCGAAAGAATCGTTCTCACACAGACTCGTGAGTCCTGGGTGAGGCAAAAGCGGGACCAAAACGCGCCCGCACGGGCCCAATCATCAGTTTCATGACGGCCCCTGATTTTGGAACGTCTGCGAGCCAGAGGACGCCAGCACGGGATGCCACGTTAATCTAACGAGCAGTCCCTAGACGAGACGTTTGGCCTACGTTGGAGCCCTAGGTTCAAGATTTAGATTTGTGCCCGATGCTTCCTCCCATATACTTTCGGTTTCCCCTATGCCCAACGTCCACGAAGACATCGTCACCATTCGAGGCTTGACCAAGCGCTACGCCGGCAAGGTTCCGGTCGAAGCGGTGCGCAATATAGACCTGACCGTCCGAAAGGGAGAACTCTTCGGCCTGCTGGGCCCGAACGGGGCAGGCAAAAGCACCACGATCAGTGTTTGCACCACGCGTACTCTTCCGACCTCAGGAACCGTGCGGATCGCCGGATTGAACGTCGTCGAGACTCCAGCACACGCGCGCAAGCACATGGGCGTGGTCCCTCAATACAACACGCTGGATCGCCAGTGCACGGTTTGGGAGAACTTATATTTTCATTGCCGCTACTTCGGTTTTCCTTCCGCAGCGGCATCAAAACGCGCCGCCGAACTGCTCGAAACGTTCCGGCTTACTGAGCGCTCGAAGTCGTTTGTCCGCGAACTGTCCGGGGGACTGGCGCAGCGCGTGCAGATTGCGCGCGCCATCGCCCATCAGCCCGAGATTCTGTTTCTCGACGAACCGAGCGCGGGCCTCGATCCTCAGAGCCGCCTCGCGTTGTGGGACAGCATCCGTCATCTTCTTGCCGGCGGCATCACCATCCTCTTGACCACGCATTACATGGAAGAGGCGGATGAACTTTGCGATCGCGTGGCGATTATTGATCACGGCAAAATTCTGGTCTGCGATACTCCGGCGAATCTGAAGAGCGGCGTCGGCGCGCAAAAAGTGATCAACCTGCACCTTCAGAGCGCGAGCGATTCCCTGTTTCAGCGAAGCCTCGCCGAACTGGCCGGAGTAAAGAACGTGGAAAGTACGCAAGAGGGGGTTCGCATATTTGTGGATAATCTCGACGGCCTGCTGCCACGAATTATCGAAGTAACCGGGCCGCGTTTGAAAGACATTTCAATCAGCGAAACCACGCTCGAAACCGTATTCATCAAGCTTACCGGGAGAGATTTGCGTGAGTGATTCCATTCTTTACGCCCGTGCATTCTGGGGATTGATGGTTCGCGATGTTTCCGTCCTGCGGCGGGAGTTCATTGCTTTCATGGTGCGGACCGTCATGAACCCCCTGATGTTTGTTTTTGTGTTTACCTATCTTTTTCCAAAAATGGGACAGGATTTCCAAAGCTCGCGCGGCTTAAGTTTCGGAACCTTGATTCTGCCAGGGCTTATTGCCGTCGCAATTTTTGTTCAGGGAATCATGGGCGTGGCGCTGCCTCTTTCCTTCGAAATCGGCGCTACACGCGAAATTGAAGATCGAGTAATGTCTCCTCTGCCGGTTAGCATGGTCGCGGTCGAAAAGATCGTGTTCAGCGCCCTTCAAAGCGTCGTTGCAGCCATCGTCGTGTTCCCCATGATCTACTTTATTCCGGCTACGCCCGTTCACGTTCACGTGAATAGCTGGCTGGTATTGATCGGCAACATTCTCTTGGCAAGTCTGGCCTCGGGCGCGGTCGGTCTCACCATAGGAACTATTGTGAAGCCGCAACACATATCCTTGATGTTCGGAATCGTAGTGGTTCCAATTACTTTTTTTGGCTGCGTCTACTACCCCTGGGGAGCGCTGCACAACATTCGCTGGCTGCAAATCGCCGTATTGATCAATCCTCTGGTTTACATGAGCGAGGGTCTGCGCATCGCGCTCACTCCGGAAGCCCCGCACATGCCGGTATGGGCCACATTATCGGCATTGCTCCTATGCGTAGGATTGCTTGGATATACCGGGATCCGGGGCTTTTTGAATCGCGTTCTAAGTTAGGCGGCCGCTCTTTAATGATTTCCTCAGTGCGCCTTCGTGCTTTTTGTGGTTAAACAAGAAACCCAACTGGAAAGAAAGCTCCATTTCGTTGACGTGCGCAAGTTAAGATGGCTTCGCTCGCTTAACCTTTTCTCATTGGCTTCGTCCAAAGGTAAATATGACTCTAGCTCTCACGTTCAGGTGCTGCGCGATCTTCTTCACTCTTTGTCTCGCCGCTCTCACCGCCGGACAATCCGACGCGACAAAAGTCGCTGAAGCGCCTGCCTTCCCCTACACGCCGGGCCTCGATGTCAAGTCCATGGACAAGTCCGCCAATCCTTGTGTTGACTTCTATCAATATTCGTGTGGCGGGTGGAAAAAGAACAATCCCATTCCGCCCGACCAGACTTCTTGGAGCGTGTACGCCAAGCTTTATCAGGATAACTTGAATTTCTTGCGCGGCGTTCTGGAGGAGGCCGCAGCAAACAGGGCCTCGCATGATGCCGTTACCCAGAAAATCGGCGCATTCTATGGCGCCTGCATGGATGAGGCAGAGGTCGAAAAACGAGGTTTGGCCCCGATTCAACCCGATCTCGACTCTATTGCCCAATTGAAATCGCGGGTCGCTCTCGCGTCTCTCATTGCCCGCCTGCAAATGGTTTATGGCAACGTCCTCTTTAATCAGGGCTCAACTCAGGATCCCGACGATTCCGAACAGCAGATTGCCGAGCTCGCCCAGGGCGGACTGGGTCTGCCCGACCGCGATTACTACACCAAGGACGATCCCAAATCAAAAGAGATTCGCCAGCGCTACCTCCAGCATGTGCAGAAAAGTTTTGCAATGCTTGGTGACTCGTCCGAAACGGCCACGACGAACGCGGACACTGTGATACGCATGGAAACGGCTCTGGCAAATGCTTCCCTCACCCGTGTGGAACGCCGCGATCCCTACAAACAGAAACACAAAATGACGGTCCCCGGCTTGGAGAAGCTGGCGCCTGATTTCGAATGGAAGTCTTACTACAGGACCTTGCAGTATCCGCAGTTCAAAATTCTCAACGTCACTGCTCCGGAATTTTTCAAGAGAGTCAACACAGAAATCAGCGCCGAACCGCTCGACAATTGGAAGGTATATTTGCGCTTTCACGTCGTTAATTCTGCTTCTCCTTATCTCTCCTCACCGTTTGTTCAGGAAAATTTCGAGTTTTACCGCCAATACCTGCGCGGCGCCAAGGAAATGCAGCCGCGCTGGAAGCGTTGTGTGCAGTACACCGACCGCGACCTGGGAGAAGCCCTCGGCCAGGTTTATGTCCGCAAAGTATTCTCTCCTGAGTTGAAGGCGAGCACTCTTGACATGGTGCAGCGCATTGAAGCCGCCATGGAACAGCGGATCCAGCATCTTGATTGGATGAGTCCAGAAACCAAGCAGCAGGCGTTGGCAAAACTTCATGCCATTCGCAACAAGATCGGCTATCCAGACAAGTGGCGGGATTACAGCTCGGTCACTATCACCCGAAATGACTTCGCCGGCGACGTCTCCCGCGCCACCGAGTTCGAAACCCGCCGCGACATCAACAAAGTCGGTCAGCCCGTTGACCACGGCGAATGGGACATGACGCCGCCGACTGTGAACGCCTATTACAACGACCAGATGAATGACATCAACTTTCCTGCGGGAGTTCTCCAACCTCCGCTTTACGACGCGAAAATGGACGACGCCCCCAACTACGGCAACACCGGCGGCACCATTGGCCATGAACTCACTCACGGCTTCGACGACCAGGGCAGCAAATTCGACGCAAAGGGAAATCTAAAAGACTGGTGGACCAAAGATGACGCCCAGAAATTCCAGGCCCGCACCCAATGCGTTCAGGATCAATATGCGCAATACATTGCGGTGGACGACATTCACGTCAACAGCAAGCTCACGCTCGGCGAAGATGTAGCCGACTTGGGCGGAGAAATTCTCGCCTACATGGCCTGGAAGGACGCAACCAGAGACAAGAACCTTCAGACTGTAGAGGGCCTCACCCCCGATCAGCGTTTTTTTGTCGGCTTCGCCCAATGGGCCTGCGCCAATGAGCGTCCGGAAGACATGAGGGTTCGCGCCGCGACTGATCCACACTCCCCGCCGAAATATAGGGTTGATGGTGTAGTGGTCAATATGCCGGAATTCGCGAACGCCTTCTCATGCAAGGTTAGCGAGCCGATGGTGAAGCCGTCCGATCAAGTTTGCCGCGTTTGGTGATAGTCCGAGTCCGGAGCGATTCCGCGCTTGCCGTGTAAAATCGTCCTCATTCGATGACCGATTCGCCGCCTCGCAAACTCATCATCGCCGTGGACGGCCCCGCCGGGGCCGGCAAGAGCACTATCGCCGCCCGCCTTGCCCGCAAACTCGGCTACATAAATCTCGAAAGCGGCGCAATGTATCGCGCTCTGGCTCTCAAGGCCATTGAGTGGGATATTTCGTTTGATGACGAATCTGCCCTGTACAAACTCGCCGAAAACTCCACGATTCAGCTTCAGCCTTCGCTCGGGGGAAACCGCGTGTTTCTCGACAAGAAAGATGTGACTCTGCGCGTGCGCGAACGCGACGTCACCGAGGGGGCTTCCCGTGTGTCGGTCCACCCCAAAGTCCGTCAATGGATGGTCGCGCACCAACGCGAGCTCGGCGCGGGCGGCGGCGTGGTGATGGAAGGCCGCGACATCGGAACCAAAGTCTTCCCCGACGCCGACGTCAAAATATTTCTCGACGCCGACCCGGTCGTCCGCGAACAGCGGCGGATGCAACAACAAAAGATGCGGGGAGAATTAGCCGAATCTACCGCGGCGGAACTGCGAGACCGCGATCACCGCGATCGCACCAGGGCAACGTCTCCGTTAGTTCCCGCCCCCGATGCATTAGTCCTGGACTCAACCAGCATGTCGGAAGACGAAGTTCTGAGACGAGTGGAAGAACTGGTCCAACAAAAACTCTCTCCTGTCGGGTGACCAACGTTTGCACGGTTAGTTGTTAGAAGACAGCAAGACGGTGCCCCACATCTGCCCGCTTTTGGCAGATGTGGGTCTTTGCACAGAGCATGTGGCGCGGACACTCCTGTCCGCGGCCTTCGACTTTCCGTGCTCACGTAGGGACAGCCGCCACCGGCTGTCCAAGCCGAGCGAAGCTCGGCCAGCCTGGTGCCCCAGGGCCTGCCCTGAGCTTGTCGAAGGGGTTCGCGCCGTTCTTTGGCGCTAACCTGGGAATCCTATGCTTTCGGCCCTGAGGGGTGTGCGGTTTTTTCAATGGGCGGGTGGCCCTCGATAAGAGAGAAGGCTTTGTCAAGACGTAGTTGTGCAGGGCGGTGCGTGAGCACCGCTTTTTTGCCGGAGAGGTTGAGGACCAAAGGGCGAGTGGCCTACCTTTGTTTTTGTCGGCATCATTCTAACTGTGGGTGCCCCATCCTTGCGCGATTTTCGCAAGGGTGGGAATTCGCGCTGCTCGTATCAAGGGATTTTCCGCTTCTGGCGCATCTCGAACATACCGAAACAAACATCGGCGTCGAGATTTGCGTCCCCACTTTTGCAACCCTCCGCCTGGTGCCCCAGGTTCGCGGACGCTCTTTGTCCGCTAACCTGGGAATCCTATACTTTCCCTGAGGGGTGTACGGTTTTTCCATGGCGAAACGGTCTGGTACGTTTTCACGAATCCGGGCAGTCCCACTTTCTGACCTTCAGTTGTTATCGCCGCCAGGCGAATTTCACTTCCCCAGATATTTGCAATTTGTTCGTTCAGTGTTTGGAGCAGATGCGGCGCCGCTACGCCACGTGCGTCCACGGATATGTGGTGATGCCTGAGCATGTACATCTTCTGGTCAGCGAACCGAAGCCAGCCACGCTGGCCGAGGCGATTCACTATCTGAAATTGTCGTCGGCAAAACGAGTGCGAAACCGGACGGGATCATTCTGGCAAAAGCGGTACTATGACCGGAATGTCCGGGATGAACGAGAATTCAAAGTTAAGTTACGCTATTTGCATCGCAATCCGGTAAAGCGTGGTCTGGTCAAAGAGCCGGGAGACTGGCGGTGGAGCAGTTTTCGTCACTACGCATTGAGCGAAATCGGAATCGTCGAGATCGAATCGGAATGGACGGCAAGAGATCGGGAGACGCGAACCGGAGGCGGGCCGGTGAGAGTGTTCCTCATCCCAGGTTAGCGCCAACAAACGGCGCGAACCTGGGGCACCGGCTATAACGATACGGTCGCCACTTTTTGCGTGCAGAAGGTGCTGCATAAGGCGCAAATTGTTTAGTTGACCGTTAATCCGTTGCCGAATTTTGGTAGCCTTTCCTACGTAAAGCGCTTCGAACTGTCGACCCCATGTACGACCAAAAACGTATACACCTGCATCGGTAACGACCCTCTCGAGGTCAACGTCGTAGATCATTCCACGGGCTTTACCGCTACTCAGTCGTATTGGCCGACCCCACTCTACTTGAAGTTTCATCTCGCGGCGCTTCCTGCTAGGAAACTAGGCAGCCCCAGATACTTAGAACGGGAAATTATCTCATGACCTACCGTAGCGGGAAATGCTCTTCCGATGGGGAATTACGTAAATAGACGCATGCGGGGATCGTTGCGAAGGCCGAAATCAATTTGTCCGTAAACCCGGATCGGCAAGGACAACACCACCATCGTCGAAGGAAAAGGGAAGCCGGGTGGCTGTAGATGATCAAGACGTTGTACCTGGCTGGTGGCCCATTCAAGCCCTCTTTTGAGTGGGGAATTGTCGAATGGCATGAATCTGGCCAGCTGCATCTGTCTTGGTTCGACGGTGTCCCAGATCTTCCCGCCTCTGGCAGATTTCTGCTCGCCCTAACTCGCCCTCACTCCCAGTTCCGGCAATGACACTCCACCCAACTCCTTCATTTCCGCTTCCGTCAGCTTCACTGCCGCCGCTGCGACATTCTCCTCCAGGTGCTCCACCGATGATGTCCCTGGAATCGGCAGCATCACCAGCGACCGTTGCAGCAGCCATGCCAACGCGATCTGCTTCGGATTGGCCTGGTGTGCCTTTGCGATTCGCGACAGCGCGTCTCCCGCGACCTTCCCCGCGCCAAGCGGAAACCACGGAATGAACGCAATTCCATTCCGCTCGCAATAATCCAGAACGTGCTCCCACTCGCGGTCGGCGAAGCTGTAACGGTTCTGCACTGAAACAATCGGCGTAATTT
Organism: Terriglobales bacterium; assembly: GCA_050746185.1. Lineage (GTDB taxonomy): Bacteria > Acidobacteriota > Terriglobia > Terriglobales > Acidobacteriaceae > PALSA-188. The sequence goes on from JBOGLA010000003.1 coordinate 33,152, forward strand.
TCCGCGCCCGTTCCACATGCTCCCGCGTAACATTCGAGAGCCCAATCAACCGAATCTTGCCCTGGTCGCGCAACTCCGCCAGCGCTTCCACGGATCTGTCAAACGACGTCGCCGGGTCCGGCGTGTGCAACTGATACAAATCAATCCGCTCCAGTCGCAGCCGCTTCAGGCTGCCTTCAACCGCCTTTCTCAAGTGCGCCGGACTCGCGTCATGGCTCCAGAATCCCGGCCCCGGCCGTACCCATCCACCTTTAGTGGCAATCACCACGCCATTGGCATAAGGCGCTAGCGCCTCCGCGATGAGCTCTTCGCTCACATTCGGCCCATACGAGTCCGCCGTATCTATGAAATTAACGCCCAGTTCCACGGCCTTGCGCAGCACAGCCAAAGCCCCCGCGCGGTCCTTCGGCGCGCCCCAAACTCCGTCGCCGGTAATCCGCATCGCTCCATACCCAAGCCGGTTGACCGTCAATGTGTCATTCGTTATTTTCGCGCCCGTCGTCCTGCCGCCCAGTGAAATCGTTCCCGCCGCGCCTGCCAATATTTGCTTTGTCATTATTTGATTGTATCGAAAATCCAGAGCCTGTTGACGTCATTTCGCGCTTGCGGGTAATCTCCTGAATTCAATTAACAAAGAACACGAAGTAGCACGAACGCTCAATCCCATGGGCTTCCTTCGTGTAACTTTGTGTCCTTCGTGGTTAAATTTGGGCACTATCAGCTTGCGTTGGATATTGCGCAGCGAAAAATATGGACACGAGCAACCCTTCACCAGCCGAGTTGCACACGGCCGCCGGGCCCACAAAAAGAACCTTCGCCCGCGCTGTCATCGTCTAACAATCCAGTGAGTTCTTCCCCGAGCACCCCAGCGAAACACGCGGCCGTGCAGAACCTCCGCGTCATTCTTCCCGACGTTTGGGACTTGATCCGTCCCCGCCGCGCCCTCCTGGCACTGGGCTTCGTGCTGATGGTCGTCAACCGCGTCTGCGGATTCGTGCTTCCCGCTTCCACCAAACCGCTGATAGACAATGTGATCAATAAGCATCAGGTTCATCTGCTCAAGCCGCTGGTGTTCGCCGTTTTGCTGGCCACCGCCATTCAAGGTGCAACATCCTTCGCGCTCACCCAACTCTTGTCAAAGGAAGCCCAGCGCCTCATCGCCGAGCTTCGCCAAAAAGTTCAGGCGCATATTGGCCGTCTCGCCATTGCCTTTCACGATTCCAACAAAAGCGGCGTGCTGGTTTCGCGCATCATGAGCGATGTCGAAGGCGTTCGCAACCTGCTCGGAACTGGCCTCGTTGACCTCACCGGCGGTTTGTTAACCGCCTGCATTGCCCTCGTGGTGCTTTTTCGCTTGAGTCCCGTGATGACCGGCCTGGCGTTCGCCTTTCTCAGCTGTTTTGCTCTGGCGCTGAAAAAAGCCTTCGGAACCATCCGCCCGATTTTTCGCGAGCGCGGAAAAATCAACGCCGAAGTCACTGGCAGGCTGGCTGAGTCCCTGGGAGGAGTCCGCGTCGTCAAGGGCTACCATGCCGAAGCGCGGGAGGCCGGTGTGTTCTCCGCAGGCGTGCGCCGCCTGCTCGACAACGTGATCCGCAGCTTGACCGCGACCTCCGTCATGAGCCTGTCGGCCAGCTTGCTTCTTGGAATTGTCGGCGCCGTGATCATGTACGTCGGAGCCAGGCAGATACTCGCTCACACTCTCACCACGGGAGGATTTTTCGAATACACTCTGTTCCTCGGCTTCCTGATCGCTCCCGTCATGCAGATCGTTCAGGTCGGAACCCAACTCACGGAGGCCCTCGCAGGCCTCGAACGCACCCACGAAATTCTCAGCGAGCGTCCTGAAGATAAAGATCCCAAACGAACCGTCTCTTTACCCGAAATTTACGGCACCGTTGATTTCGACCATGTCAGCTTCAGCTACGACGGCTCCCGCACCGTTCTGCACGACATTTCCTTTCACGCTGCGCCCGGAACCGTAACTGCTCTCATCGGATCGTCAGGCTCCGGAAAATCAACCACCATCGGCCTCGTCGCCGCTTTTTATGTACCTTCCGCCGGTAAAGTTCTGGTTGACGGAATTGACCTCAGCACCGTTCGCCTGGATTCCTATCGCACCCGCCTGGGAACCGTCTTGCAGGAATCATTTCTCTTCGACGGCACCATCCGCGAGAATGTCGCGTTCTCGCGCCCCGGCGCCACCGAAGAACAAATTCTCGAAGCCTGCCGCATCGCCCGCGTGGACGAATTCGCCGAATCCTTTGCCGATAAATACGACACCGTCGTGGGCGAGCGCGGAGTCAAGCTCTCTGGCGGCCAGCGCCAAAGAATCTCCATTGCCCGCGCAATTTTGGCCGAGCCGCGCATCTTAATACTGGACGAGGCCACCTCCAGCCTTGATTCCGAGTCCGAGGCATTGATCCAGCACGGCCTGTCTTACCTCATGAAAGGGCGCACCACATTCGTGATTGCTCACCGCCTCTCCACCATCCGCCGCGCCGATCAGATTCTCGTGATTGAGCAGGGACGAATCGTGGAGCGCGGCACTCACGCCGAACTCTTCAGTCTTCGCGGCCGTTACCACGAGCTGTACACACGGCAGCATGGCCTCGAGACGAACCTGTTTCTCGCCCCCGGCGAAGGCGATGCAATTCCCGCTTCCGAATCCGCCGCAAGGAAGCCGCAAAAAGACGACGCCGATTTGACCGACGCGCTCGATCTCGTGAGGGGCGATGTCCGCTAATAATCGCGCCATCCACACCGAAGCCGTCTGCCGCCACTATCAAATGGGCGATACCCTGATCCGCGCCGTGGACGGTATTTCTCTCAACATACAAAAAGGGGAATTTGTCGCCCTCCTCGGAACCTCCGGCTCCGGCAAATCTTCTTTCCTAAATCTCATTGCCGGCCTCGACCGCCCCACCTCCGGCGCTGTCATGGTTCAAGACAGGAATCTTGCCGCTCTTTCGAGAGAAACGCTCGCAAAATACAGGCTCCGAACCGTGGGAATGGTTTTTCAGTCCTTTAATTTGATCCCCAGCATGACCTTAATAGAGAATGTCGAACTTCCCATGCGCTTCGCCGAAGTGGATCGCAGTCAGCGCTCAGGCCTCGCCCAGAAGGCATTGCAGCGCGTCGGACTCAGCGCTCGCTGGCGGCATCGCCCAACCGAGCTCTCCGGCGGAGAGCAGCAGCGCGCCTCTCTGGCTCGCGCCTTAATCAATCAACCGCAAATATTGTTGGCCGATGAGCCGACCGGCAATCTCGATTCGCACACCGGAACCGAGATCATGAACTTCATCCGCGAATTCAACCAGACGCTTGGGATGACCGTAGTCATGGTCACTCACGAGCGCGCCCTCGCCGAGCGTTACGCCGGCCGCATGGTTTTCCTCGCCGATGGAAAACTCGTCGGCGACCGCGCCAACCTTGCCGCCGACTTTGCCGTGGACACCCGAGAGGCCCGCCAGTGAAGCTCTACGACTCCGCCGAACTCGCCCTGCGTAACCTCCGCGAATCCGTCCTGCGCAATTCCCTCACCACCATCGGCATTTCCGTCGGCGTCGCTTCTCTGGTCGCGATGCTGTCTTTGGGAATCGGCCTCCAGCAACTCGCGGCGCGCCGCCTCCAGAAGTCAGGATTGTTCGATACTGTGGTGATCACCTCCAGGCGTGATCTTCGCGGCTTCAATCGCGGCCGCAATGACAATGGCCCATCCGCCGCCGAAAGCCCCGAACTCGATGAAGCCGCGCGCCTGAAAATAGCCCGGATCCCAAATGTCGTCGAGGCCTATCCCGACATTCGCCTGATTACCGACCTGAATTTCGAAGGCAAGCCACATCTCGCCATGGTGGCCGCCCTCCCATTTTCCGCCAGCAACAACGACGCCTTCGACGGAATGCAGGGTACTTTCTTTTCCTCCGAAGCCGCGCCCGAGGTCATCCTGCAAAAGTCATTCGCTGAAGAATTGCTGGGCCGCACGCCAAAAAGAGGCGAGGAAGACATCAACGTCGCCCAGCTTGGCCCTCCTTTGCTTGGCAAAGAATTAACCATGCGCTACGCCGAACGGGTGCCCGCGCCGGCAAGTGCGGCGTCACCGGCGAATGCCGAATCCGGCAATGCTGCCTATTCCGTTGTTTCCCATGAGCTGAAATTGAAGATCGTCGGCGTCTCCGATCTCGATCCCGACAGCATGCGCGGACTAGCCCGTGCGCGCGTGTTTCTGCCTCTTAAGCTCGCCGAAAATCTGCGCATGATGGAGTCGTCCGGCCCGCGCGATGCTGCCGAATCCGCGTCCAGCACTCCAACTTACCTGACCGTCAGCGCCCGGGTTTCAAGCCCCTCCCATGTGCAAGAGGTCGAAGACGCAGTCAAGAAAATGGGATTCAACACATTCTCAATTATTGACGCCACCAAAAGCGTCCGCCAGTTCTTCGCCGTCCTGGATTTATTTCTGGGAATTTTCGGCAGCCTCGCTCTGGCCGTCGCCTCCATCGGTATCGTCAACACGCTGGTCATGGCAATCCTCGAGCGCCGCCGCGAAATTGGCATCATGAAAGCCATCGGCGCGAGCGATGCGGACGTGAAAGGCTTGTTCTTCGCTGAAGCCGGCGCAATGGGGATATTAGGCGGGATTCTCGGCGTCATTCTTGGCTGGATCATCGGTCACGTCATCAACTTCGGAACCAACATTTATCTCAAGCGCGAGCAATTCCCGCCTGAAAATATATGGTCCGTGCCGTGGTGGCTGGTCGGCGGAGCGATCGCTTTCGCCATCATCGTCAGCCTGCTTTCCGGACTCTATCCCGCAAGCCGCGCCGCCAAACTCGACCCCGTCCAGGCCCTGCGCTATGAATAGCTCACGTGGGGACAGCCGCCCCCGGCTGTCCAAGCCGAGCAAAGCTCGGCTCCCCCATAAAGGTCTTGCTCGTGTAGGTCTTGCTTGTGTGGGCCTTGCTCGTGTGGGCCTTGCTCGTGTGGGGCGGACACTCCTGTCCGCCGCCTTTGACTTTGCGCCCGGGTGCCCCACATCTGCCCGCCTTTGGCAGATGTGGGTCGTCGCCACTCTCCTGATCGCTGCAACCAACCCCGCCCCCGCCCAGGGCCGCATGGACTGCGCCGCCATGAACAGCCGCATCCTCAAGCAATCCATCCACTACTGCGTCCTGATCCCCGACGACTACGATTCAAAGAAGCCCTACCCCGTCCTCTACTTCCTCCACGGCCTGGGACAAAACGAGCAGGCCCTATTCCGAAGTGGCGGATGGGACCTGATCGAAGACCTTCGCCAGCAGAAAAAGATCAGCGAATACCTCATCGCCGCTCCCGAAGGCAAAAACAGCTTTTTCATCAACTCCGCCGACGGCAAGTTTCGCTACAGCGATTTTTTTATTCGCGAATTCATTCCTTTCATCGAGCACAAATATTCCGTTCGCAAAGACCCCGCCGGCCGCGCCATTACCGGCCTCTCCATGGGCGGATACGGCGCGCTCCGTTTCGCCTTCGCCTACCCGCAATTGTTTTCGTCAGTCAGTGCCCAGAGCGCCGCTTTAATCACCGAATCTCCACGGCAACTCAACTCTGCATTGCGATCTCAAACCCAGTTGGGCCGTGTTCTCGGCTCCCCCTTCGGAGACCCCATCAACGTCGCCCATTGGAAGCAAAACGATCCCTTCACTCTTGCTCGAACGAACAAGGCAGCGATCAGAAAATTAGCGATCTACTTCAATTGCGGAACCGAAGATAATTTCGGATTCGAAGTCGGCGCCGAAGCCCTGCACAAACAGCTTCAGTCAGAAGGAATCAAGCACGAATTTCATTTATATCCCGGCGACCACAGCCCCCAATATTTCCTGTCGCACCTGGCCGAAACACTGGAATTCCACTCGAAACACTTTGCCGAGCGCTAGCCACGGCCCGTGTGGCGCGGGCTGCTTTAGGCCGCCCAGGATTTTACGGTGCCCCACATCTGCCCGCCTCTGGCAGATGTGGGTGTTTGGGTATACCGCGAGCCGCGTCGCGGACACTCCCATCGCATCCGTTAGCTTTTCCGATTAACTAAAAATTTCATCCTCCCCACCGCCATTCTCGCCGCGTGGTATCCGCACATTCCATGTACGCCCCCGCCCGGCGGGGTTGACGACGAACATAAATACACATCTTTCGCCGACGTTCCATAACCCCGCCACGTCGGACGAAATAACATCTGCCCCACATCCATCGCTCCGCCGCTGATATCGCCGCCAATCAGGTTGGCATCCATTTGCTCCAGCGCTGACGGCGAAAACACTCGCCGCTTCAACACGCAATCTCGAAATCCCGGCGCGAACCGCTCAAGCTGCGCTTCGATTCTCGGCAGCATATCGAAACTCGATCCATTCGGAACATGGCAGTATGCCCACGCAATGTGCTTCCCTTCCGGCGCGCGCGTCTTATCGAACAGGCTCGGCTGCGCCAGCAGCACGAACGGCCGCTCCGCATGCTCCCCCTGCGACATCGCCTTTTCCGACGCAGCAATTTCTGCGAACGTTCCTCCCAGATGCACCGTCGCCGCCCGCAGACATTGCTCCGCCTTCCACGGAATCGGCGACGACAATGCATAATCAACCTTGAACGCCGCCGGCCCGTAACGGTATCTCCCCAGCAAGTTTGTGAACGTTGCCGAAAATCGCTCACGTCCCAACCCCAACAACTGCTGTGGAGTGAGGTCGCACAACGTGAGGTTGTAATCTTTCAGCTCTGACCATTTCTCGATCCGGCGCGAAGTCCTTATCGTTCCTCCCAACTTCACAAAATATCCGCACAAGGCGTTAGTAATGGATTGCGCCCCTCCGCGCGGAATCGGCCATCCCACTGCGTGCGCCGCGACGCCAAGCACCATCCCGAACGCCCCGCTCAATCGTTCGTCCAAACTCAAGAACGAATGGGACGCAAGTCCGGCGAACAATGCCTTTGTTCGTTCACTTCGAAATTTTCCGGCCAGCGTTTTCGCCGACCACAGCCCGCTCAACCCAAACCGTCCCAGCAGCAACGGATGCCGCAAAGGCAAATGAATCGGGGCCAGCACCTCCTCCGAAAACTCACTCCACCGGTCAACAAACGGCTCGAATAAATTTCGCCACCCCTTTCCATCCACCCCGAGCGCGCGTTCCGCATCCGCTAAATCCCGCTCCAACATGACCGTCGTGCCGTCATCCAGGGGATGCGCCAGCGCCGCCGGAGAATGTGTCCACCCCAGCCCGTAATCTCTCAATGGTAGGGATGAAAAGAATGGCGACCCCGCAGCCATAGGATGCACCGCCGAACCGAAATCATGCAGGAAACCCGGCAGCGTCAACTCCATGGTTCGCGCCCCGCCCCCCGCTTGCGCTTCAGCCTCGAACACGTCTACCCCCAGGCCTCTTTGGGCCAGCACAATCGCCGCCGCCAGCCCATTCGGCCCGCTTCCGATAACGCACGCCCGATATTTTCCCATCAACCTTTGCCCGTGTGGCGCGGGACCTGCCCTGAGGGAAGTCGAATGGGGCCATCGCCCGCGGCCCTTGATTTTGATCTGCCGCTGTCTATCAAATACCGTCTATCAAATTCCCTTGTCATTCCGAACAACTTTAGTTGTGAGGAATCTGCTTTTCCCCCATACCCCGACGGTGCCCCACATCTGCCCGCCTTTGGCAGATGTGGGTCTTTAAGTTCACCGCGAGCCGCGTGGCGCAGACATCCGCGACTTTTGATCCCGCTATCCCCACGTAGGGACAGCCGCCCCCGGCTGTCCAAGCCGAGCAAAGCTCGGCTCGGCTCGCCACTCTCTCCCGCCCTATTAACCTCACTCCCTGCCAGCCGGCCACTCCTCCACCTCAATCTTACCGTTCGCATCGTGTCCCAGCGTGGGCGCATAAAGCCCCAGATACTCCCTTCTCCACCACGCCCCCGTCTCGCGCTTCTCAGCCATCGTGGTGAACCAGTACTGAAATAAAACGGCGCGCACCTGCTTCGGCGCCTGCTTCGCAAACGGATTCCCCGCAAACAGCGCCAGCACATCCGGATCGTTCGCCAGCAATCGCTCCTCCGTGCTCGGGACAATCGGATACTCCCGCCACGAGCCTAACGAAGCAAACCACAAATTCCAGTCAAAGCGCGGCTGATACGGCGCGTAAATTCCCGGCGGCTTATATATGTCCTGCGGCTTGAAGCGAAATGGATAAGCCACCCAGTTTTTGCCATCCTCCGATCCCTGAAATTCAATTTCATACCTGGCCCGTGTCATGACCGCGAACAGCCCGTACCGGTTCGCGATGCGAAACGGATCCAAAGCCGTAACTGGCGCAGTCGGCAGAGGAAACTGCGGCATGAACATCCAGATCAGTGGCGCCGTCGTCGCGTAGAAAATCCAGCTAAGTACCACTGTGGTGAGGGAAAGCCTGAGCGCATTCAGAGGTGACATCTCTCGATTCGAATCACTGTTCTCCTCCGCAGCAGCTTCAGTATGGCTCGCAGCTGACTCCGGAAACCGTAGCGATATCCTGGCCTTCCACTTCGCCGGCAGCCACCATGCGAAAAAGCGATCGTCGAGCAATAAGAATCCCAATGCCAGCACCAGATAATTCAGAAAGCAATAATTCGCCGTAAGGATGACGCCAATTTCCCACGGCGTCACTATAAAAAACAAAATTATGCGAAAACGCCGCGGCAGAAGAAACATCCACACCAGCCCCAATTCCAGCGCCAAGGTCGCATATACGCTCGACGCATGAAACCAGTGCGGAAGGTGCTGCACATACCAGCCAATCCACGTCGGCAGCGGCCCATTCTGGTAATAATTATCCATCGCGGTGAAGTGGCGCCACTCCGGGTCGCCGCTGGCGATTTTCGCGACGCCCGACTCGAAGTAAATCCTGAGCCATTCCCATTGCAGGAGGAACCAGCTTGCCCGCGAAGCGGGCGATGCCGTCGCCCAGCCGGGGCGAAGTCCCGGCGGAGCGAAGAACAGCGATATGAAGCCGGCCTCGAGAAGCATGCCGTCGGATTGGTATCCGGAAAAGTCTCCGGCGGCGCTGACAAAAGACAGGAAGCAGACGAAACAAATCGCTAATGTAGCGCGCGGCCATACGTTGGCCACCACCAGCAACGACGCCAGCAGTCCAATCCAGCACAATGCCATCAGCATGTGCGAGCCGCTGGAGAACCATAAGAGAGTCGGCGCAAACCAGAACCGCGCAGCGCCAAGTTGGGCCGCTACGGCCTGCAAGTATTGACCCGCTGGAAGAATTCCGTCGGGACCGATGAGTCCGCGGATTTGAAAGATCAGCGAGAAAAAAGCGGAGAAATAGATAAGCCCTAGAGCGCGTAGAACAATCCAACGTGGAATGAGGCGGCCGGGCGGTCCGGACTGAGAGTCAAAAAGCCATTTAGCTACGGACGCAGGCCGCCAGTCCATATTTTGCAAGCGAGGCGTCAGCCATTATACAAGCGGCTCGATGGAGAACGGGTGTCCCGCCGGTCATGTCAGGCATCCCCGCTCGACGCACTTGCTGCTATCCGCCCAAAAAGTTCAACTTCTTGGGCAACTGGATGCTTTCCATCATTCGAGGCCCCGTCTCTGCTCGAGGAAGTTTCGATTGGACAGTGCGGAGAGTAGTGGTTGTCCGCGTGTCGCTGATGCTTTTTACGTCGTCAAAAGCGTTGGGCGGAGACCAGATGTTGAACGGATCGCAAACCGCCAACTAGCCGTTTTCGACTTAGCATACCGAGTGCGGCCAGCATTTCACTGCCGATCATAAGGAAGCTGGACGGCTCCGGGACGGTCCATGTCCCCGGATTATTGGCTACACTCGCCATGCCCGGGGTGCCGCCTACAAAGGAGACGCCTATGTCAGTACTGTCGCCGGCAGTGAAACCAGGTCCAAGGCATGACTGGGGCCCGTTTGAGGAAGTGCAAATGGCCGTGTATTGTGCCCCGTAAACTTGAGGATATGTGGCGTTATTGAAACCGATAAGCCAGCTGCTGATGTCGCCGTCCGGGCCGGTAGAGATGTCAAAGACCGGTGGACCGGCGGGATCTGGGTTAACTGTCAAGTTCGTGATTGTCACCCCGCCGTCGGTAAAGCTGAATGACTCTGGCGTGATAGCTGCATTCGTAAGGTCTGCGGCCAAAGGGCTCGCCACCGCAAACCAACCCTGCAGGCTGCATTCTCCGATCCCGGCGGAGCACGCATCAGTGCCGCTGAAATTACTGAACGGATTTCCGCTGTAGGTGTAGACCGTGTCGGCAAGGGCAGGAACGGCTCCCAGCAAGCAAAGGACAAACGCCAAGAAACAGAAAGACACCAACTTCGCGATGGATTGCATTTTCTCTTAGCCTCCGCTGGGGGACTATCGGATTTCAGCAATCCCAAAGCCAAACCGCGCTCGCTGCAACTCTTTGTCCCTCAACTCCTTACCGTCCCGGTGAACCGCGTGCGGTAGAAAAGAAATTCCACAGTGGCATTCAGTTACCATTAATTTCTGGAAAGACACTGCATGATTGCAATTTGCAGCTTTAGCCGGCTTTTTTTGACCTTCGCCAATTTCTTGTCAAGCCCCGAAGAGCGACTGATTTGCCGCATACCGCACATTCAATGGGAGAAATAAAGGTAATAATATACTTGGCAAAATGAGGGCTGATTGCTACGCTGAACTCCTGCCGTGACAGGATCGGCGGCTCAGGCAGCTTTTTTTGGTCGCCGTTTCTTAGTTTTCTTTTCTCGTTGCTCCCGCCTCAGTAGTTCCTCTTTGGAAATTGTGAACACTTGGCGCATCGCATTGTCGAATTTTTCAAATTCGGTTTTTCCAGGAACATTCGGCGGCGGCAGTGGTTTCATTATGGGATCACTCCTCAGCTTCTCCAGGGGCACGTCGGATGGATAGAAAGTAAATCCTATTTTCGTCGAATGTGTAGTAAAGGCTTGCGGAGATCGGCGGCGAAAGCTGCGCTACAGGAAGGAACCAAACGTCTTTTGCTACTCTCGTTCCATATTCAGCATCGCGGGTTAAAATCCACTCGGCTCCCCGAGTGAACTCGTCAGCACTAACGGCATCGAGTCCGAGCCCCATAAGCTCCTGCTCAAAGAGCGGCTCTCGTGCGATATTACGTTCTTTAGGCGCTTTGTCGCGCATTTCTGTTCAGACAATCTGCTGCCGTCGCTTCGAGCGCAATGCCGTATTGAATCTCACTATGTGTTGGCGGTCTCTTTCCAACAAGGGCAACAGCGTAAGGGATAGTCTCTTTCTCTTTTGCCAAATACCAACCAGTGAACTTGTGGGTCTGTTCGGTTAATTCGCTGCCGGAACTTGCTCGATAGATTTGAAGCACATCCGCGATGAGGGCCACTTCCTGTGAGTCGAAGACCTTCACGTTCGCCTGGCGAAGCGCCACTGTACGAGTTTGAGGACCGTTCGCAGTTTCCTTTTTTTGAATCGCAAGTTCGCCATCGGCAACCATCTTTTCGCGTATGGATGTTCCATATCTCGGCGCTGGCCCCTGTTTTAAGGCGAAGTATCCGTGTCCGGTGATGGGTCTTCCCAGTTTCACATACGCCAGAAAATCACAATAAAAGAGCAGCTTGTTTAGTTTGATCGCCCCGAAGCGCGGGTCTTTTTCGGATCGTTCAGCGATGAAAAGCACTAATTCGCGGAATTTCTCATCGTTCGGCTTAAAGGGTTTTGGCTCTACCCGTTTTACGCGACTTCTTGAGGCGAATTTTCTTTGTTTTCTCATGGTGAAACCGCCCATGTTAGACCTAGCGCCACATTACCATAGACGATGGCCCGTGGTTGCCACTCAAAAGGCCATGTATCGAGGTTTCGGTAACCACTACCTGACCTTGACTTTTCGTTTACCCCTAAAGAGTCGGCCAACTGGCATCTTTCATGCTGCTCGCTGCCCAATCAGTTCTTTATACGTCAGTCGTTTTCCCACGATCTGCCGAATCGCCAGGTCGAAGCGGTCAGAGTCGTTTAGCAAATTGTCTTTGGTGGCGCGATTGTTGAAGCGGAATGCTTGCTCATCTACATAACGGAACAAATGAAAAGGCTCGACTGCGATATAGGTTCCGCCCAACGACCGCTTGAGGCAACTCCAGAAATTCTCGATTCCCTGGGTGTGGACGTTGCCCTCTACATAGCGTTCGAGATGATTCACGACCTCATGTGCATATTCCGGCGAAAGGCCATCATAATTTGTAAACTCATCGGTCATCACAGGCGTTCCAGGAAAAACGCTTTCACGAATAAAAGCATGCATTTGTTTCTTATCACGACGATTACCAAGAACCGTCGCTTTGACCTTTCCGCCACGTTCTAGCATCCCCATTACAACAGTCTTACCGTGACCGCCTTGCATTCCACCATCGCGGCTGAGGCGTTCTCGCTTCGATCTATGCATATTCCGCGCTTTTCCACCTATGAAAGTTTCGTCTATTTCGACCGGAGCATTATCGGGGCCGCCGAGTTTTCCGCCGCTCGTCCTATCCTGCAAGGAGAGCCTGAGTCTGCCGAGCATAAACCACGCAGATTTTTGCGTGACTTTAATCGTGCGGTGAATCTCCCATGAAGAAACTCCATTCTTGCAATTGACCAGCATCCACATCGCTGTGAGCCACTTGTCCAGTCCGATAGGCGAGTCTTCGAAAATGGTTCCGGTCTTGAGAGTGAATTGCGGGGCATCGTGCTTTTGGCGGCAATGCCAACGGTTATATTTCTCTAAGAACAGAACATTCTTGCTGCCACAGCGCGGACATTGGACGCCGTCCGGCCAACGGCGCGCCACCATGTATTCGCGGCAGTTCTCTGGGTCGGCGAAGTATATGACCGCTTGCTGTAGGCTCTTCGGTTCCATGTTGAAATCTTAAACCGAATAGTCTATTTTGTCAAGTATATTATTACCGAAATAAACTTCAGAACCGTGGCGCAGTTAGCTGCTGAAAAGCGTATAATAGACGTATAAGCTTACATAAGAAGGCGCGGGCTTCCTGCCTGCGCCTTTTGCTTTTTGGGTGCTTTTTGGTATCAAAGGGTCATCCGGGCGGCTTTGAAGGGGCGCGGCTTCACAGGCTGCGGAAAAACTCCTTCGGGCGGCTTAGCTTTGAAGGGGCGCGGCTTTCAGCCGCACCGACTATCGAATTCAAATGACTTACGGCATGCCTAAAGTCATGCCCCTTCAAAGCTAGACAATACGCTGCATTTTTCCGCAGCCTGTTCAGCCGCGCCGATAACAAATTCAAGCGACTTTACGGCACGGCTGAAAGCCGCGCCCCTTCAAACCAGCAACACGACTCTTCTCAAAACCAAAGATAGGAAAATGATGAAGCTCATGCCGTACGCGTGTGCCCAACCCACAACATGGATGAAACCAACAAACAGCACGGCAAACGCGGGAAGAATTCGGAGAAACATGCGTCACAACGGGTGGCAAATGCCGCCGGCACTCTGGACACCAAAGAACTGGGAGACTTGGGCGAACTGGCGTTTGTTCTGGCGGCCAGCTCAAAAGGCCTTGCCGTCTCCAAGCCGTATGGCGATTGCCGACGCTACGGTCTTATCGTTGATTCCGGCCGCCGCTTGCTGCGGGTGCAGGTGAAATCGGCGTATACCGCGGCGAGTGGAAGGTATTACGCAATACGGTGCTCGCACAGTTTTCAAGGGGCGAGAATTTGCTACACGGCGACCGAAATTGATTTTCTCGCGGCTTACATCGCTCCGAGAGACATTTGGTATCTGATCCCCGTTGGTGCGGTCGTCGCAAGAGTGTCGGTCCATCTGCATCCCGACGGGCCGAGAAGGCATAACAAGGAAGATGCGATATATGAAATCTATAGAGAGGCGTGGGAGCAGTTGGAAGAAAGGACTACTTGACTAAGATTTGCGCTCGTTTCTTCGTCCTAAGGGTCCGAAAAGAATTGGTTGTTTTTGCAGGGTGGGGAACTGATAACTGTCCTGGGCCAGATACTTCGACTAGAAAGGCAATTTCGGCAATAATACCCTGACTCACCAATGGGCTAGCGACAAACAGTGTCATGCATAATGGACAAAAAACGCATTTAATTGCCGTATGAGGAATCGAATGTGTTACCCTCGCTAATTCCCTATATCCCTGATTATGAACGCGAACAGAGACTCGCAGCGCATAATGAAGACTAGGCATCAAAACTGCTAGAAGATGAGCGAGGATACGTGTGGCTAAGCGGAAGATAACTTTGCCGGGAGGACGAGAGGCGATGGCCGAAGAGGTCGAGTTTGAGGCAGAGAAGGAAGGCTGGAACACTTACATTCTCCACGACGGCACCACGCTAAAGCTAAGGACGCTTTTGGCGGAGGTGCTAAAGGTTGAGGGAGAGTACGCACCGGACGGGAATCCCGTTTATTTCGTCAATGCCTCGACCGTGCTTAATACTAATGCGCCAGAGAACCTGAGAAGGAAACCACAATGATATCGAATGCTTGCGAGATGCCCACTCCTCAAATCATCTATCCGCATCAATCGCAAAGTGTAGGAGTGGGAAAGAGTGAGGTGAGTGCTAATAATAGATCTCAGGGAGTAAAGGCTTTCCCGCTCAACGTCCAAAGAAAATATCGAGTTGAGGATTTCATTGGGCTCGAACTAACAATGATTCCCGAAGTCGAATATGTATTCGTAGAGAAGGATGTCGACGATTCGTACATCGTCTCTACTATTGTTAACGCGCGAGACCTTGAAGTGCGGTCGCGAGTCTATGAGCGCGAACTGGCAATCTTTGACGCCCACCCCGGCATTGAATTTGAGTTCAACATTATCTCCCGGAGGAACCGCCCGCTGGAGCAGATAATCACCAGTAACACTAAGCCATATAAGCGCATTGAGATATAACATCGCTTGTGGCTACGAAGAGTGAACATCGCGCGAGGGCTGAACACAACGAAAACCTCGTCGCAATACTGCAATATCCTTTTTGGGATTGGAAAGTGACGGGCCTCTTCTATGCTGCCGTTCATTATGTTCAGTGCTACTTTGCTGCGAAAAGCGTCACCCTTCCACCTGGCAAAATGAATCACCGGAAGCGACTCACCTTGGTCCAGTGGCATCTCCGTAGCATCTACAAAGATTACGAGGATCTATACAACGATTGTCGTGAAGCAAGATATGAGGCAGATATTGAGTTCACTGAGAAGGAAGTTAAAGTCCTTGAGAACAAGCTGGAATCCGTAAAAAAAGAAATTTTGCCGCATCTCTAAGATCTAGAAGCCGAACTCTTTCCATTTCTTGTCAACCAGGGCTTTGGTTTTTTCGTCCATAACAATTTCGTCTGGCCAGGGGCGGTTGAAGCCTTCGCTGGGCCATTTTCGCGTCGCGTCAACGCCCATCTTTGAGCCGTAGTTGGGCAGGCGCGAGGCATGATCGAGAGAGTCAACCGGGCCGAGAGTGAATTGAATGTCGCGCTCGGGATCAATATGATTCAGGGCTTTTAGTGTAACGTCGCCAATATCTTGCACGTTGAGGTCTTCGTCCACCACGATGATGCATTTGGTGAACATCGCCTGTCCCAGCGACCATACGGCGTTCATCACTTTGCGCGCCTGTCCGGGATACGACTTCTTGATGGAGACGATCATCAGGTTGTGAAAGATTCCTTCGACCGGCAAGTTGATGTCCACGATTTCAGGAATAGTGAGCTTCATCAGCGGCAGGAAAATGCGTTCTACCGCCTTGCCCATATATGCGTCTTCCATCGGCGGCTTGCCGACGATGGTGGTCGAATAAATGGGATCTTTGCGGTGAGTGATGCAGGTGAGATGAAACACGGGATACAAATCTTCCAGCGAGTAAAAACCGGTGTGATCGCCAAACGGGCCCTCGGGGCGGAGTTCGTCGAGGTTCACGTATCCCTCAAGAACGATTTCGGAAGACGCCGGAACTTCCAGGTCAACCGTCTCGCACTTGACCAGTTCGACCGGTTTCTGGCGCAAAAATCCGGCAATTAAATATTCTTCAACGTCGGGAGGAGCGGGAACGATGGCGGAAAAAGTGATGGCGGGATCGGTGCCGATGGCAACGGCAACCTCCATCCTTCCCGACGGCCGGTCGCCTTCGATGAGAACGGAACCGCCGGAAGATCGCGCCATTACGTCAACAGCGGCAGCCAAATCCCCACCTTTCCCAAAATCATGGGAAGGACCACTGCGAGCTTCGCTCGCCTGGACAGCCGAGGGCGGCCGTCCCCACGCCGACCGCATTCGCTCACGATAATGTTCCGCAGCGACCTTCTGCCTTTGCCAGTGCGCGCCGAGGGTGTGATTGTCGTAGACCTGCATTCTGTAGCAGCCGACGTTTCGCTTTCCAGTTTTCGGATCGCGCGTTACCACGCATGGGAGGGTGATAAAACGTCCCGCGTCTTTGGGCCAGCACTTCAAGATGGGGAAATAGTCGAGCGAGAAGTTGTCGCGGCGGATGACTTTCTTGCATGGCCCGGTTGAAACCGTCTTCGGAAAAAACTTCCCCATTTCAGCGAGCATGGGGAGCATTTTTACTTTGTCGAGAAATCCCTGCGGAGACTTGACGTCCATAAACTGGCGGATGCGGTTGGCAACTTCATCGAGCGAATCTACTTCAAGCGCCAGGTTCATCCGGCGGGCGGAGC
Source organism: Terriglobales bacterium (assembly GCA_050746185.1). Lineage (GTDB taxonomy): Bacteria > Acidobacteriota > Terriglobia > Terriglobales > Acidobacteriaceae > PALSA-188. The sequence continues at coordinate 49,801 of JBOGLA010000003.1, forward strand.
CGAACTGGTTGATGAGGACTTGAGCGCCGGGATGGCCCTTGATGTTTTGGAATAAAAGCGCCGGGCCGCCGGGCTGTCGAGCGTTGCTCGACTGGACAGCCGAGGGCGGCTGTCCCCACGCGTTCTTGCTGACGCGGTCGGTTATTTCCGTGATCTCGAGAATTGGATCCACTTCGACGGAGATTCTTTTCAGTTCTCCGGCGCGGTCAAGTGCGGAGATCCATGCGCGCAAATCGTCGTAAGCCAAAGAGTCCTCTTTCTAAATAAAAAGCTGTCGAGCGGTGCTCGACTGGACAGCCGAGGCTGTCCCTACGTGAACCGTCTTAGGGCGGCTGTCCCTTACCCTGGCAACGAATCAGAATTATATATTCACCAAGCTCTTCATCTTCATAACACCAAACCCCAATTGCAAAGGAAATATATGACCAATAACGCAGATATCGGCGGAAGTGTGCCCGTGGTCACGAACTTCCAGCCTCCTAAGGGCATTGACCAGATCATTGCAACTTTCGGGAATATTCACGATTACATTCAAACCGATGGAACGCTGGACGTGCAATGGCCGATAAACTATCTCGATTACGTTGCCCTGCCGGTCCCGCTGATGCTTTCATTCGATCATTCGAAAACCATCACGCACTTCAGGTGTCACAAACTTTTAGTCGAAACATTGGAGGCTGTATTTTTAGAAATTAGGAACGAAGGGATGGAGCCGGAGCTTTTCAGTTTTGGCGGATGCTTTTCATTTCGGCCGCAGCGAAATGGCAGCAAGCTTTCAGCCCACAGCTGGGGAATTGCCATTGATTTGAATTCAGAGAGCAATGCCCAGGGGACGGCGGGGAACATGCATCCCGGGATCGTTTCCGTATTTCGCGCAGCCGGATTCGAGTGGGGCGGCGACTGGCCGGGAAGAAGTAAAGATCCGATGCACTTTCAATTCTGTACCGGATATTAGCCGCGGTTTCTCCTGAAAAGAGTTGTGAGTCAGATCAGCATACGGGCCGAAGCAGGGCGCGTTGGCAACGGCGGAGGGGTTTGCAGTTCTCAGTTCTCAGTTTTCAGTTTTCAGTTTTCAGTTTTCAGTTTTCTGTTTTCTGTTTTTCGTTTTTCGTTTTCAGTTTTCTGTTTTCAGTTCTCACGTATCGGGCCCTAGGCGTGGGCTCAATGATTTTCGTCAGACTTGCCCGGTTCATAGAGTTTGTATCTGTTTGCGGCGGCTTCAGTTTTTCTAGACTCTTCGCGAAGTTCAGCTAAGCGCTTTACCAGAGCCGGAAGCTCCGCCTTAGAATCCTTGCCACTTCTGCGGAGCGCTTGTATCAGGTGGTATATGGCTTCCTGATCGGACGGGTTCTCGCGCAATGCGAGGCGGGATTGTTCGATCGATTGTTCCAAGTGGCCGTCCTTCAAATATAAGTTCCCGAGAAGGTCTCGGGGCAATACGAAGTCCGGTTTCAATTGTGCGGCCTGTTGAGCCGCGGCTATCGCTTCCTTAAATTGCGGCGTGCCGGCATCAGGGCCGTTTTGAGCGATAATTTGAGCCTTCAAATAATGCAGGAAAGCGTCGTTAGGATGATCCTTTAACTGAGACTGCACGGTGGCCAGCGCCTTATCGGGATTGCTTTGTTGTATCTGGGCGAGACCCTCAGCAATTGCCCCTGATGCCTGGCCGGGGTCGAGCCGGTTGGCGGTTTCGAAGTCGGATTCTCCTTTGTCAAACTGTCCGAGTTGGATGTAGAGAATTCCGCGAGCGATATAGAGCGGCGCAGATTTTGGAAGTTGCCGAAGGCCAGCCTCCAGCATGTCAATGCCGACCTGGAATGAGGAGTGCTTGAATGAGATGGCGGCGAAATCCAAATAGTATTTCGGTTGCCTGGGATTGGCCACGATTGCCTGGCGGAGCAGGTTCACCGCGCGTGGCGTGTCCCCTAAATCTTCACAGGCGGAGGAAGCGAGATCCAAGGCGTCGGGATCTGGATTGTTGGTTTCAAGCAATGGCTGCAACGTGTCTGCTGAGTCTTTTGCATGATGAGCGCCATATTGCACCACGGCGAGATTGTAGCGGGCGTGTGGATCATCCGGCTCGAGGGTGAGAATCCGGCGAAAAACGGGAATGGCCTCTTCGTCTTGTTGAAGAGTCACCAGGCAAGATCCATATTCCGACAACGCTACGGGCTGCGAGGAAATGACCTCGCCGCCGGCGCGAAAATGTTTTGCGGCTTGAGCACAGTCATGCCGTTTGTAAGCTAATACTGCCAGCATGGCATGGCTGGTGGGATCTTCAGGGCGCAGCTGCAAAATGTGGTCCAGCAATGGAACAGCACGATCGCTTCCGTTTTTGTATTCCAATTGGGCTGCCCCTTCCATCGCGGGAAGATAAGCCGGAGAAATGGCCAGAGCCCGGTTGTAAGCGGCGAGCGCATCGCGATCTTTGCCAAGGCCGGAGAGCGCGATGCCTTCCAGGGTAAGCAGCTTGAAATCGCCCGGCGTTTTTTGCAATTGAGGCCGCAAGAGCTCCATAGCTTGAACGTAATCGCGTTGGCGAAGGGCGAAGGTAATTGAGTTCAGGACCTTCGAATCGCTTTGCTGCTGGCCGAACGCAACGAACCCCGTGGCCAGGGCCAAAGCCAGAAGACGAGTACATAATTTGAGAATGACAGACTTTTTTGGCATTGGCCTCAGTAAGTATATTGCGAAGCTCGGCGGCACCCGCGTCACATCTTTACTTTAAGCGGGCGTCCTGTGAACTCTACCAGGCTGGTTTTTTCGAAGAGCTTTACTTCCAACGGGCGGGGCGATGGGCCCAACATGTGCGAGCCATCGGCGAGCCGCATTTCCAGCAGGCGCCCGGCATCGTTCCAGGTAATCTGGATTCCCATCCATTCACCCTTGCGATAGTTGAAGGACTTCCCGTCGTCTTCATACAGGTGGAACGATGCGTCGCTCCCCGGATAGATTGAGATGGTAAGCGGTTGATCTACTTTCTCGTCCACGTGTTGCTTGACTGGACCAAGCGGCAGAAGTGATCCGGCGCGTACATAGAGGGGCAAAGTTTCGAGATCAACATCGCGGGTTATTTCTCGTCCTCCCTCTACGCGCTCATTGGTCCAAAAGTCATACCAGGAACCGCGCGGGAGATAGATTCTGCGCGATGTTGCCCCCTGCTCTGTTACCGGAGCGACCAGGATGCTTCTACCCCAGAGATATTCGTCGCCGCGCGCGATTGCCACGGGATCATCAGGATAGTGCAGCCATAGGGCGCGCATGATAGGCATTCCGGTAGTCGCGCACTCGCGCACCGCGCTATATAAGTAAGGGAGCATGCGGTACCGAAGCTCAAGATACTTTCGGCAGATAGGCTCGACCTGTGGATTGTGCAACTCGCCGGGATCGGGAGTTGCGGCGCCGTTGTAATTTCGAACCTCGATCGGTCCGGGATCGCCGGTATTCCATCCCCAGGGCAGGCGAAGTTTCCAGGTCCGGCCGTGACAACGGAACAGCGGGCAAAATGCGCCGAACTGAAACCAGCGCAAGTACAATTCAGCGGTAAATTCTTTGGTGGGAACAAATCCACCAATATCGGTGCCCCAGTACGGAATTCCCGTCAGGGCGGTGTTGATTGCGTTCGGAATGTGGGTCTTCAGCGTCTCCCACTTGGAATACACATCGCCAGACCAGAGGAAAGACGCATAGCGCTGCATGCCGGCGTAGCCGTTGCGATGAAGCGCATAAGGGCGTTCATTGGGACGATCCATCTGCGGGCCCTCCCAGTACATCCGATTGCGGAGCAGGCGGGAAGCAATGTCGAGAGGATCGCCTTCATCGGGCCACCAGCCGTCCACCCCCATGGCGAAATCTTTGCGATGCGCGTCCCAGTAGCAGCTAACCTGGTCTTCGTCAAATCTTGTCAGGTCACAGCGGTCATGCACAGTGCCGTGTAACTTTCTCGACAGAATCACGGTATGGAGCACAGCATGAAAATGGTCCCTATGAAATTCCGCAAGCATTTCTTTGGGATCGGGGAACACATCAGCATTCCAGGAAAAAGAACCATTGGCGGTGTTCCATCCAGATGGACAAAAGCCGGTGCCCAAATAAATCAGAGCATCGCATGGAAGTTTCTTTTCACGGAATGTTTTGGCCTCCGCCAGAACTTCTTGGCGACTGGCGAGGGTACGATGCGATTGCTGGTAGCCAAAACTCCACAGTGGGGGCATCTCGGCGTGTCCGGTGAGACGCGCGTATTCGGACATGATGATCGCCGGATCACTTGCGCCGACAAAAAATATGTCCAGGGGTTGAGCCGGCGACGCAGGGCGAAACTTTCCGGACGGCCCGGAGAAGTCAAAGGCGCCGAATGGCTGATGAATAAACATGGCCCATCCTGCGGTACCGATGAGCCACGGAATGGGAACGCGGCCGCCATGCGTCTCGAGTTCGTAGGCGCCTTGGCCGCTGATCATGGGATCGGTGGATCCACGCCGGTCGAATTGCGGTCCACCTTCGCCGAGCCCGAGAAGGGGCGAGTCTCCAAGGTCAAATGTGAATCCGCCGGTTTCCGGCAACAAGCTGAGATTCTGAATGACTTCGCCTTTCGAATTTGAAATTGCGAAGGTCATGGGATGGGAAGTGATTTGAACTATTAAATCGCCGCAATGGATCGGACTGGCGGGAGGATTCCCGCGAAATATCGCAGCCGGCCCTCCCCAATTCTGCTTCACCAGAGATCCATCGTCGGGTACAGTGACGGCACGATCACCTGTAATTGGAAGAACCGTCAGGCGCAAGGTGTGCGCGCTCACAGGCGTGAGTTGAACCTGAGTGAGTTGAATCTGGAAATCCTGCGGACTATTTTCCTGGGACGGTCCGGATGCGGCTAACGCTCCGGGAAAAAGAAATGTGGCTGAGGCCGCACTCATGGTCTTCAAGATTTCCCGGCGATTGTATCGAGCAGTCATGAAATCCAATTTCCTCGGATCGAGCTGTTGTTGCGGCAGGATTGAATTCTCTCGCCTGAAATATGGAAAAAACTCGGCGCCTTTACTTTGGAGAAACTCGATTCAGGATTCTCCCACGGTTTAACTCCCGCCGGAAAACGGGAAGACGAAATTATGCAGTACCAGGAGCGGCGTGATCTCCCACCGAAGATTGGCCTGAACTAAACATGATCGCCGTGATGCAATTCTTTCATATAATGAGAATTGTTGGGAAAACGTTTACGATTCCTTCTACAACTTGCCCCTCATGAAGGTAACCCGCCGTGCTTTCGTCTTAACCTCTGCCTGCGCATCCGCATCTCGCCTCTTCGGACAGGGCGTGGCATCGCGGTCGGTGAAACCGCAGGCCAAACTGGCGCCTTCGGGGCGCCCCTTCTACGCTCACTTCACTGACATTGCTCGCGAAGGAGGCTTAATCGCACCGGTAATCTACGGGCTTCCAGATCATAAGGATTACATTCTCGAAGCTACCGGCTGCGGATGCGCTTTTTTTGACTACGACAACGACGGCTGGATGGATATTTTTGTGCTTACCGGCACGCGAATGGAAGATGTGCCGCCGGGTACGACCAACCGTTTATACAAGAACAACCGCGATGGAACTTTCACGGATGTGACGGAAAAGTCAGGTCTCCATGATTTAGGTTGGGCATCCGGCGTTTGCGTGGGCGATTACAACAATGACGGCTTCGAAGATTTGTTCTGCACTTATTTTGGACAGAACAAGCTTTATCGGAACAATGGCGATGGAACTTTTACCAACGTAACCAGGCAGGCCGGATTATTGGGCGACGTCCCCCGCTGGGGCGCCGGTTGCACTTTTGTGGATTACAACCGCGACGGTCATCTTGATTTATTTGTCTCCAATTATCTTCAATTCGATTTGGCGCACGTTCCGAAACCTGGAGCAAACAGCAACTGCAACTGGAAAGGAATTCCGGTGGAGTGTGGGCCACGGGGACTGCCGCCGGGGCGCCACTCCTTGTACCGGAATAATGGCGATGGAACCTTCACGGATGTCAGCCGGCAGGCGGGGATCTCTGGACTGCGCGAAAGCTATGGGATGACGGTTGTTGCCGCCGATTTCGATGAGGACGGTTGGCCGGATATTTTCGTGGCGTGCGATTCCACTCCAAGCCTGCTGCTAATGAACAACCACGATGGAACCTTCCGCGAAGAAGGCGTCCTGCGAGGCGTCGCGCTCAGCGAAGACGGCATGGAGCAGGCGGGCATGGGAGTGGCGGTGGGCGATTATGATCTTGATGGCCACCTGGATATATTCAAAACTCATTTCGCCGACGACACCAATGGTCTTTATCACAACGATGGCAAAGGGAATTTCGACGACGCAACTCGCGCCGCACGCATTGGGGTTGAGACGCGCTTCATTGGGTGGGGGGCTGGAATCGTAGATCTCGATAACGACGGTTTTCCCGACTTGTTCATGGTCACTGGGAACGTTTACCCGCAGATCGAACGGACCCTGCCCCAGTATCCGGCCAAGACTCCCCGCGTAGTGTTCCGCAATTTAGGCAACGGCACTTTTGAAGAATTGGCGGACGAGGCCGGTCCCGGCGTCACTGCGGCGCACTCAAGCCGAGGATGCGCCTTCGGGGATTTCGACAATGACGGCGACCTCGACGTACTGATCGTGAATTTGAACGAGCCTCCTTCGCTCTTGAGGAACGATCTGGGAGGCCACAATCACTGGCTGAAGATCAAGTTGATGGGCACAAAATCCAACCGCAGCGCGATTGGGGCGCGGGTTTTAGTTCACTATGGCGGCAAAGTTCAAGCCCAGGAGGTTTTGAGCCAATCCAGTTTCTATTCCTCGAATGATCCAAGGCTACATTTCGGATTGGGTTCCGAAAGACTGGCCGACATTGAGATTCGCTGGCCCAGTGGATTGCACGAAAAATTGAAAGAGGTCGCGTGTGATCAGCTTATAGTGGTTAAAGAGGGCCTAAACTCTTCTTCGGGTAGCCGAAAAGCCAAGAATCCTAAATAATTGTATTTGGTGTCCATTTTTCCCTTGACAGTCTCTATTTTGCGGGGGTAAGGTCGTTTCCGTCCGCGCGGGTAAACGTTTGCTCCAGCGAACGAGTCGCCGAAAGACCCTCCGTTGAAATGAGCACGATTGCCATTCGCGTGGCGAAGGCTCCATTCAAATCTGCTGACCGACAAGGTGGGATTATGAACAAAACATTTTCATCGCTAAGTCTGGGCGCCATTTTGAGTTTGGTTCTATTTGGCGCGGGCATTTGTCATGGGCAATACAGCGGAAACATTCAAGGAGTAGTTACGGATCCGGCTGGCGCGGCCATTAACGGGGCATCCGTTACCCTGCATAACGTGGCTACCGGAATGACGGCCACGACCACCACCAGCGATTCTGGAAACTATCGTTTCAGCAGCCTGGAGCCGGGGCGCTATGAAGTTACCGCACAAGACCAGGGCTTCAAGACCACCAAAGAAACAGTAACCCTGGAAACCTCTCAAACCCAGGGCATCAACTTCACGCTGCCGGTGGGTTCGGCCACCGAAGCGGTGACGGTCACAACCGAAGCTCCTCCGATTGATATAGACGAGACGCGGTTGGAGGCAACGCTGCCCGCGGATACAGTCCGCGATCTCCCCGAGTTGAACAGGAATCTGTACGATGTGCTCGCGGTTACACCTGGAGTGGTTGGCACGGGCACTCGCGGTCCGGGGGAATCTCCCGGCGGCGGCGCCGATAATTTCGGAACGCAGACTCCGCAGATCAGCGCCAATGGTCGTAGTTACACAGGGAATATGGTTATGGTGGACGGCATGAACGTTACCAGCCCAGTTCAAAACGGCAACATTATTCTTTCGCCGATTCCGGATGCGGTCCAGGAAACATCGTTGCAGACGAATTCGTGGGACGCAGAGAACAGTCTTGGCAGTTCAATCCTGATTCAGACCACCACTAAATCGGGGACAAATCAATTTCACGGCACGGGCAGTCTACTTTTCAATAATCAGGATCTGCAAGCGAATCCGGACTTCGGGCCGAAAGTTGTCCCCAAGTTCGAGCGCAAGGATTTGGTGGGCACGCTCGGCGGTCCGATCGTGAAAGACAAGACATTCTTCTTCGCCGACGTCGAAAAGTTGTGGTCAACCCAGCCCCCGGCCGCGAGCAGCATAACGTTTGAAGATCCAGCATTTGTGCAATGGGCGCAGCAAAACTTCCCCAACACTACCGGCACGCAAATTCTCACACTCTATCGCGGGAACCACTTAGTTTCCAACGGAACGGTTGATACGGCGCTTACGGCTTTTGGAGCGGCTAATTGCGGGCCGGCGTCTTCGACCAAAATTCCTTGCAATCTCGCGGTGCGCGATCACGGGAATTTTTCGATAAATCCCTACTACAACGCTTTGCAGTACAACTTCCGCTTCGATCAATATTTCACCCAAAACGACCGTCTATACCTTAGCTACTATAACGACTCTTTCGATCAGCAACAGCCGTCCCCGCGAGTCGGGCTACAGGCTCTCGACATTATGCGAAACCGCTATGGCCAGATTGATTTCACCCACACATTCAGTCAGCGGCTGCTTTGGGAATCAAGTTTTGCCTTCGCCAGCGTTGGCGGAGCGAATGGGCAGGACGCAAATCTGAGAACACCCGAGGTTTCGGTTAATGATGGAAGCCAGGGCTTCCATATTGGCGGCGGATGGGGACCCGGCGAATATCGCGGCCCGATGTATAACTGGCGCTCAGTTTTAAGCCTGGTGGATGGAAAGCATACGTTGAAATTTGGCTTCGATGGCGGCCGTGGAATCGAGCATGGCGACTTCACACCGGTCAACGTAAGACCCAACTTCACATTCAATAGCTTGCTGGATTTGGTACAGGATAATCCGGTAAATGAATCGGTCGGCGCTTACAATCCGTTGACCGGTCAAGCCGGCAAAGTAATTTTCGGAGGGCAGGAAACTCCTTTTGGATTCTTCGGGCAGGATGACTGGAAAGTAAAACCAAACTTATCTCTGACCCTTGCCCTGCGTTGGGATGATTTCACCAATCACACTCCGTGGGGGAATAGCGGCTTCCAATTCAGCAGTCTCATCCTTGGATCGGGTAGCACTCTCGCGCAACAGGTCGTTACGGCCGGCGTACATCCGGTATCAGCGGTGTTTGCTCATTCCCTGACGAATTTGTGGAGTCCTCGCATTGGATTTGCCTGGGATCCGACAAAGACGGGGAATTGGAGCATACGCGGCGGAATTGGCGTTTATCACGACTGGGTTGCGATGGGCCAGACGGTTGATCAGACCCGCAATAATCCTCCCGGTGTAATCAGTCCGACTTTTACCACTGGAAGCACCGGACCTCAACCAATTTTCGCGCTAGCGCCATCCGGCAGCTATCCATTCAATTTCCCGCTGCCAGCTATTCCAGCAGGCTCGTTGAATTCGCAGGGCGGCATCGTGGGAATTCAGTCGGCGGTAACTTCACTAAATCGAAATTTCAAAGCGCCTCTCGCGGTGAACTATGTAATTGGCGTGGAGCATCAACTGCCCTTGCGACTTGTCGCCGGAGCGAACTACTCCGGTTCGCGCAGCTATAACGGACTGACAGGCAGCGATATCAATCGCTGCGACGGTTGCGCGACGCTTACGTCCGGCGGCGAGAACATCACTCGTCCCAATGCAAGTTTCGGATCCATTGACTACGTTACCAATTCCAATTCCGCCACATACAACGCGATGATTCTGACTCTTCGCGGCCGCGCGGGGAATAGAGGAAATTTCCAGGCCTCGTATACCCTGTCACATGCCCAGGATTATCCTGAAGCCGGAACTCGCTTCGATCAGGACGGCGGGCAGAATATTCCCGATCCCGGCGCTTATTTCAATTATTACGGCGACGCCAATTGGGATGTGCGGCACCGGTTCTCACTTTCGGGATCATATACGTTCGCGGGCCTGCATGAGGGAGTAGGCAGAGTGCTGACCTCGGGATGGGAATTGACTTCCATCGCCGCGATCCAGAGCGGTACTCCCTTCTGGGTAGTCAATAATCTTCCACTTACCGCTGGTGGGGATTACAACGCGGACGGGGTTGCCTATGACATCCCTAACACTCCCAGCCAAAACTTCACGGGATCGCACAGCCGTTCGGCATATGTGAATGGACTGTTCACCGCTGCTGACTTCCCTGCCCCGGCGGCCGGAACGGAAGGAAACTTGAAGCGAAACACATATCGCAATCCAGGATTAGTCCAGGTTGATGCCAGCGTGCTGAAGAATAATCATGTCCCGTGGCTCGGTGAGCAAGGCAACCTGCAATTCCGCTTTGATTTTTTGAATGTACTTAATCACGTGAACCTCGGCGCGGTGGATAACTTTATGGGGGATGCTAACTTCGGCAAAGTAACTTCGGCGCTGAGCGCCAGACAACTTCAACTCGGCGTAAGGGTAGCGTTCTAATCTGGCTAAGATGACGGCGGCCTGACCGCTGACGTTCGGGTTCGCCGTCGCCGGAAATCTTTACCTTGAAACCTCAGGGAACTCGATATGAAACGGCGAGCGGCGGCTCCATGGCGATGAGCGGACCGATCTTCGATGTGCGCAGCACGTTCGGCACTTCAAATAATTTCATGCATCATCGGCAAGCTTCTAGCTTCATTTCAGACTCTGGCCGAACTTCCGCGCCCTGCCCAATAACCAAAAATTGCCGCACGAGCGTAGTCTATTTAAAAGAGGTGTATTCATGAAATTCAAGAACTTATCCCGCAGGCAATTTCTTTCCAACGTAGCTTCTTCGACGGCGGCGTTGGGCATCGCACGCCCTGCGTTTTCATTCGGCCTAAGGAAACCTGCTGCGCCTCCGGCAGGCCTGTATCCCCTTAATGAGAGTGCAGCTGCAGGAGTCCTACTCCCGTGGAAAGATCAAGGAGTATTGAATCTGGCAAACTCTCCTTACGCGAAGTTACATACCGTGCCGGTCCGCGCGGTGACCGTCGAGGAGGGTTTCTGGTCGAAGCGCCGCAAGACAAATGTCGAAAGCAGCATTCCCACCATGCGCGAGGAGCTTGTGGAGCACGGACGCATGGACAATTTTTTGCGATTGGTGGGAAAGAGTTCGGCGCCGCAAAAGGGCCCGTTCTATTCCGACTCGGACATCTATAAATGGACGGAGGCGGTGGGGTGGGCGCTGCAATCAGGCGGACGGCCTCAGCTACAGAGCGTCACGGACTCGATGATTCGCGAAGTGGTCGCGATTCAGGAGCCGAACGGATATCTCAATACCTATTTCCAGGGTGATCGCGCTTCCGAGCGCATGACACCTCACTTCCAGGAAGTGGGGCATGAGATGTATTGCCTCGGCCACATGCTGCAAGCGGGAATCGCTTACTATCGCGCGACCGGCGATCCGACGCTGATGAACGCGGGAATGAAGATGGTGGACGATTTTGTTGTCCCCAGTTATGGTCCGGGGCCAAACCAGAAGCCGATCATCTCGGGCCATCCCGAAATCGAGATGTCACTGATCGAGCTTTCGCGCACCACCGGCAAACGACAATATGTGGAGCTCGCGGGATATATTCTGCACGGAGACGAACGCGCCAAGCTGGAGCCGCGAGCGATTGTCTATATGTTCTGCGGAATTCCTTTCACCTCGCGCACCAAGCTCGAAGGCCACGCCGTCCGCGCCATGTACGCCTGCTGCGGCGCGACGGATTACTATCTCGAAACCGGGGATCCGGCATATTGGAAGACGCTGAACACGCTTTGGGAAGATCTCTCGGAGCGGCAGATGTACATTACGGGAGGCGTCGGCGCGCGCAGCCAGGGTGAATCTTTTGGAGAACCGTACGAACTGCCGAATGCGCAGGCGTACGGAGAGAGCTGCGCCGCCATCGGCAACATGATGTGGAACTGGCGCATGCTGGCAGCGAGCGGCGAAGCGCGTTTCACGGACGTCATTGAACGGGCGCTCTACAACGGCATCAACTCGGGCATGTCACTCGATGGCACCACGTATTGCTATCGCAACCCACTCGCGTTTGATCCGGCCACTTTCGACAACTTCCGGGGCAGCGATAGGATTCGCAATCCCTGGTACGACACGACTTGTTGCCCTCCAAATCTCGAGCGCACGTTCGCTTCCCTGCCCGGCTACTTCTATAGCACCAGCAAAGAAGGCGTGTACGTGCATTTGTATGACAACTCCACGCTCGATTGGCACCTCGAAAACGGCACACCGCTGAAGATCGCGCAGAAGACCGAATATCCATGGGAAGGGGCGGTGCGATTGAATGTGTCTCCGGCGCAACCGGCGGATTTCACGCTATTCGTAAGGATTCCCGGCTGGGCGAGGGACGCTAGAGTTGCGGTAAACGGAAAGGACATGGATGGAGTTCGGGCGGGCCAATATTTGCCGATCCGCCGCAACTGGAAAGCAGGCGACCACGTCAGCCTCAATTTCCCCATGACCACGGAAGTCATCGCCTCCAATCCTCGGGTGGCGGAAGATGCCGGTAAGGTTGCCGTTCGGCGTGGCCCCGTTATCTTCTGCATGGAACAATTAGACCAGCCGAGCGGAACCGCGCTCTCAGATGTTTCCTTTGCCATGAACCCGAAGTTAAATGAAGAATTTCGAGTCGAGTACAAGTCTGACTTGCTGGATGGTTTAACCGTGATCCACCACGAGGGCATGGTTTATGAGGTCCCATCGGCGACACAGGCGCTCTATCAACCGGCAAGCTTCACTCCGCCGAAAACGAAGCGCGAAAGCCTCGCGTTGATTCCCTATTACGCCTGGGCGAATCGTGAACCGACACCAATGCGGGTCTGGATTCCTTATCAGCGCGCTTGACAGGGCGGCGGTGGGCGGCAGGAGCGTCTTCTAGTTGCGCTCGTGATTTAACCCACCGCCCGCCCGGCGGACCGAGGATTCAATGACTGCGGAAAAATCGTTCTCACCGTAGCCTTCGGCAATTGCCTTCTGGAAAACTGCCAACGCGGCGGCGGGCGTTACCAAGTTGATTCCATAACGAGCGGATTCTCTCAAAGCGTATTCCAGATCTTTAGCCATCAGCCGAAGGAGAAAGTTGGGATCGAAGTCACCCGCAGTGGCGCGGGACGAAAGCAGCTTTACTAACGGGCTTCCGGGAGCGCCGTTCGTGAGCACGGAAATCGCCTTCGCACGATCCAGTCCGCTGGCATTAATCATTGACATTGCCTCGGCGAGGGAGGCAGCCTGCACTCCCGACATGAAGTTGTTGACCAGTTTCATCATTGCGCCACTGCCGTTAGGGCCGAAATGGACGATATCGCGACCGAGCGCGGATAGCACGGGTCGAGCCCTGGTTAATGCGCTCTCCGGCCCTCCGACTAAAAATAAAAGGTCCCCGGATGCGGCCTGCGGCTTGCTTCCGGTCACGGGCGCGTCCAGCAATTCGCATCCCCGCGTGGCGGCTGCCGACGCGAGTTCCTTTACCCAGGCTACGCCGACGGTGCTGGACTCAATCAATACCGAACCGGCAGATGCGGCGGACATCGCTCCGCTAGTACCCAACCACACATTCCGGGAAGCATTATCGTCGGCGAGCATGCTGATAATGATTTCGGATCGTTCGGCAGCTTCACGAGGAGTTGCAGCCACGAATGCGCCCCGCCCGGCAAATAGCTTCGCCTTTTCAGGATTTCGGTTGTACACCAACACAGGAAAGTCGCCGGCGAGCAGACGCTGCGCCATGCCCGACCCCATGATTCCGAGTCCCAGAATTGCAACGCGTGGTTTTGACATGATTTTGTTCTACCCTAGTACAGCAGCCGCGAACAGAGCCGGCTGGATTTTCGAAACGGATAGCGGATTGCGCAAAGCACGTCCGAATCCCTCGAATGCAATTTCCATGACGTCTCCGTCAGCCATACGAATGCCCTCGCCGAAACTCAGGCAATCTGCTCCCAGGAAGTGTACGTGTACATCACCGGGACGGCGATGAGCCTCAAATTTGAAATGGTGGTGCTCAATGTTCTGCAAGCTGTGGCACATCTCGCGTTCTCCGGTGCGAATTTCTTTTGACCACAATGCCGACTCGCCGCGCATAATCCGCACCCAGCCGCATACCGATTGGAATTCCGGATCAACCGCCAATTCGGGCCCCAAGGCGCAGGTTCGCAGCTTGGAACCGGCGAGGTTCAAATAGTTTTTCTTTTCAAAGACATGATCGGAAAATTCGTTTCCCTGCGCCATGCCTAGACGGCGAGGCTTTCCTGCGGAGTCAATGAGATAAATACCGGCAATCTCGGCTTCCTCTCCGCCATCCTCCGCGTACGAGGGAATCTCCAGCGGTTCGCCGTGCGCGCGCAGGATGGAGCCGTTGCCTTTATAAAACCACTCGGGAGAAGTTCCGATGCATCCGTTCGAGGGCCGGCCACCCTCGACGCCCCGGCGAAACATTTTCATGCTGTCAGTGAGATGCTCGTCGAGACTCGCATTTGCGTGCATGGATTGGCGATCACGAGCGCTTCCCAGATGGGTGAGTCCGGTACCGGAGACCAGGCAGCGGGATGGCTCGTCCGGATGGTCCATGGGAGGCAGCGGGCGCCAATCGGAATTGCCATCATAGATCGGCGCGTAGTCAAGAAGGTCCGCGGAGGCTCTCCGGCGCGCCAACTCTGACAGTTTCAATCCAAGGGAAATCGCGTCGCTGGCCAGCGAATGGATGGAAGAACAATCGCTCAACAACCGCAGATGCGGCTCTTCCACCAAGGCAACGCGGCGGACGTCGGCTTTCTTGATTTGAATTAAGCGCGTCATTTGTTCGGCAGCTGTTCGGCAGCCGTCACTCGGTAACGTCGAAATCCCCCAGAGCTTTTTCGTTGACGGTTAAGCCCAGACCGGGGACAGTTTCGTCCAGAGAGATGAATCCGTCTTTGGCTTTGGGTTCGCCGTCGAAGATGTACCAGAATAGTTCATTGCCGACTTCAACATCTATGACGGGGAAATATTCTGCCATTGGAGAATTCAAGCTCGCCATGACAACGTGATAGTTGTGCATCTGGCCGGCATGAGGAATGACGGGAACAGAGTAGGCTTCTGCCAATGCCGCGATTTTGCGGGCCTGGCTGATGCCGCCAACACGATTGGCGTCAAATTGAACGTAGTCGAGGGCGCGGGCCTCCAGCAGATCGCGAAACCCGAAGATGGTAAATTCATGCTCGCCACCGGCAATTGGAATTTGCCCCTGTGACTTCAGCTCGGCGTAGCCGTGGATATCGTCGGGAATCACCGGCTCTTCCAACCAGCGCAAGTGAAACGGCTCGAGCAATGGCAGCATCCGCGTGGCATAGTCGAGAGTCCACCCCATGTAGGCGTCGGCCATAACGTCAATGTCATCACCTACCGCCTGCCGCACGGTGCGAACCAGTTCGACGTTGCGCCGCATGCCGGCGGCTCCATCAACGGGACCCCAGCCAAAGCGCAACTTCATGGCTTTATAGCCGTCATCTTTGTAGCGTTTCGCTTCAGCGGCCAATTCAGGTAAGGCGGTTGCATAAAGCCGGCTTGCGTAAACCGGGATTCGCGATTTGGTTTTGCCTCCTAACAGGCGATAAACAGGTTGCTTCGCGGATTTGCCGAGTATGTCCCACAATGCAATGTCCACGGCGCTGATGGCGGCCATGCCAATGCCTTTGCGACCGAACGCCATCGTCTTGCGGTACATGTGCTGCCAGAGGAATTCGATATCCCAAGGGTCGGCGCCGATCAGAATCGGCCGCAGGTAAAGATCAATAATCTGCTTGGCCACAAAAGGGGCAAGCGCGGCGTTCCCGATGCCCGCCTGGCCATCGTCCGTAAAGATTTCTACGACGAGCCATCCGTAAAATGCAAACGTCGCCATGGATGCAGCGGGAAGCGACAACAAATCCATTGGGTTGGTACAAAAATGTGGCGGCAAAGGGACAGTTTTGCCGCGCCACTGCACCACGCGAGTGCGAATTTCTTTGATCTTCAACGGGCTTCCTCGGGGGAAATAGATTTCAACTTTAATCGGCTGACGACCGGAATGGTTACCAGAATCACTGCAAACGCAATCACGTGAAACGTGCCGGCCAACGTAAAGATCATGCCATAGCCGAAGCCGTGGTCGAGGAGATATCCGGCCAACGTTCCAAATGCGATCCCTCCCATGGCGCCGCCGAATCCTACCAGCCCGGCTACGGCGCCGACGACGTTATTGGGAAATAAATCGGTGGGCAGCACCATGACCAGGGTTGACCAGGACTGCTGTCCAAAATATGCGAAACAAAATATGGCAATCGCCCAGGCTATGCGAACGTGCGTCACCAGCAAAATGAATGGCATAAGGGCGGCGCTCAATCCCAGCACAAGTTTTCGCGCGGTACCGACGGAAAATCGCCGGTGGATCAGATAGCTTGAGAAGTATCCTCCCGCCAGGCAGCCGATTCCTGATGCGGCGTATGGAATCCATGCCAGGGTGCCAACCGCCTTGATATCAAAGCCACGCGCGTCATAAAGATATTTCGGCAACCAGAAAAGATAAAAGTACCACGCCGCGTCGCTGAGAAATTTTGCGCATATCAATCCCCAAGCCTGCGGGATTCGCAATAATTCAATCCATGGAAAGTTTGCCGCTGGAGAGGATGATGACGGCATCAGTCCAATGTGTTCTCGTTCGCCGGCGTTCAATTTGGGATGGAACTCCGGCGGGTAATATGTCGCGTACCACCAGGCCACCCAAAGTAGTCCGATGATTCCCGTCAGAAAGAAAATCCATCGCCAGTTCGTGAAAAGCAGGACGACTGCAATAAGAGGAGGCGCGATTACCGCTCCGACTGCGGTTCCTGCATTAATCAGACCCATTGCGGTGGAGCGCTCTTTCACCGGAAACCATTCCGCCACCGCGCGAGTCGCTGCGGGGAAGCCGCCCCCCTCGCCCATGCCAAGCAAAAACCGGCTGACGGCTAACATGCCAAAGCTAACTGCAAATCCATGGCTCAGGCAAGCCAAAGACCAGAACAGCATGATAACGATGAAACCGCGCCGAGTACCCAACCGGTCAACGAGTTTTCCTCCCCCTGCGTACATGAATGCGTAGGACAGAAGAAATCCTGATTGTAGATAAGAAAATTGCAGGTTGGAAAGCGGGATGTCGCGCGAGATAGCTTTGATGGCAACCGGGAGAGTCTGGCGGTCGAGGTAACTGATCGCGATGGCAGCGCTAACCAGGAGGGCAATTCGCCAGCGTAGCACTCGTATCTCCGAACTGCCGATCGCGATGCCGAACCCGCATCGCGCGAGGATAATCCTCATTGTTATGGAATGAAAGCGAACATCCTCCTGCATCCCGAGTGAAAACAGAATCCCGTGACAAGACCCGCTGTTCTAACTTTCCACTCTCTGATACAGGCGATATTCCTCGTTCATGATGGAGGCAAACGGGCGAAAAGTAAGATTTCCGCCATCGGTTCGAACCAGCCAATCGTCAGATGATGGCCCAAAGCGGCTCGCGGCCAATAACTCTGATTTCGTTATCCGCGCGGGAATCTCGCCGACAGCAAACAATGCGCGGGGGCCGTGCATTAAAGCAACATTGTTTGGATCTTGATCGTCCACTTCTTCGAGGCGCAGAGGCATGTCGAACTCCAGTTCGACCTTGTCGCCGTCCTTCCATTCGCGGTGAAGCGGAAGAAACTTTCCCGGGGCGGCTTCGTTGCCTACCGCCTGACCGTTAACCAAGACTCTAGTCTTTGGGCCTGCCCATTGGGGGATACGCAAATACACGGTGAAGGCTTGGGGCGTGGCAAGACTAAAGTCAAATTGCGACGTATTCTCGGACGGATATTTCGTTATCTGCGTCATCGAGCAATGACTACCACCCTGGGACCAGGACACCCGGGAGGGAATAAATAGATTGACGTAAATCCCGTCCTGACTCTTGTAGTACGAACTGATTCCGTAGTCGGCGGTCAACTGCGGGAAAGTCCCGGAGCAGCAGGGCCATTTGTCCGTGTAATGGACCTTCTTCGCCGAATTGTTGTAGTCGGAATAGTAAAAGCTGGTTCCATCCGCGAGAATTGGCGTGGCCCCGGCGATTGTGTTGTATAGAACACGCTCCATGCTGTCTCCGTAGCGGGAGTCGCGCGTCACTCGCAGCAGATAGCGGGTTATCTTGAAATGTCCATAAGCGCCGCAGGGCGTTTCGAAGCTCGCGTGCGTCTCTCCCAGGCTTGCGTCCAACTCTCCGCTTCCCGGCGTTACGAAAGCTTCATTGGGTCCCCATCCACCAGTGGCGTAGCTTTGTTCCTGCACCATGCGAAGGCCATTGCTTGCCGCGCGAAGATATCTTTCATCGCCAAGCACGAGGTACGACTGCATCGCCGAACTAAGAGCATTCACATGGCTGTAGGCATGTTCACCCGGAAGAACATTGCGATTTTCCGCAAGCGGATCAAAATATTCTTTCTCAATGAAACGAATGGCGAGGTCACGATACCCCGAGTTGCCACTGCGCTGATAAGCGAGAAATAAGTTTTCCGGCAGGGTGTAAGTCTCATCGAAGGTAAACGCAACGTTCTTGTGAGGGCGGGCTCGCTGCTCGGCGCGGCTCAAAGCTTTCTCCGGCAGATGCGGCATCACGGCCTGAGTAGCTCGCCAATGTACGCCAAGAGCGTCTGGATCTTGGGCGAATTCGTAAGCGTCAATCAATCCGCAGCTGGTTTTGTCGTAGGTGTACGCAGGTAAGGTGTAGTCCACATAAAATCTTCCGTCCGGCCTGACGGTTTGGGAAAAACCCCGAACCAGCCGATTTATTTTTTCCTGCGTTGGCTTCGATCCGGTCGCCGCGTATGCTCGCGCCAAGCCCGACATGTACTGGCCAAAGCTGTGGCCGGGTATGAATCCGTGCATATTGCTCATGGGAGTGAAGTCTGTGGAATTGTCATACCAGCCTCCCATGTCGGGACCCGGAGCAGGCATGCCGACGCGTTGTCGAAACGGCTTCAGCAACGCGTCTTCATCAAGGTGAAGAAAGAGGTCGTGATTGTGCATGAATTGCTCGCGAAATGGCCCATCGAGCAGTTGTACCTGCGAATATCCGAATACCGACAGTGACGGAGTAATTGAAACAGTAGCCGGTGAATTAGCCCAGGCGGGGATGGATCGCACCGTCGCGGCCAAGCCTGCCGCAGCCGCGCTTGTCTTCAAGAATTTCCGGCGTGACACGTTTTTCATTTTTTATTCCTCTTTTGCTCGAGCCTCATACTTGGTTCGATGACCAAACATCGAGTAATCGTTATCTGCCCTTATACTGCTAGCCACCTCATCCGTCAAGAATCCCTCTAGAGCGGCCTGATCCCCAACGTTGGATTTATTAGATCCACCTCGCTCGCAACTTTAATCAGGATATGTTCTCTGATCTAAGGGTATGCCTCTTAACTGCCAATGATGCAAAGCTGCATGGCGGCCTAATAGAAAGATATTAGATTTTTCTTGACAGTCTATGCGACTTCGAGATAAGGTGCACGGCTGTAAAGTATCCACAGTAAACGTGTACTCATGTTTCGAACTCAATGCATTCGAGATTCGGCGGATGCCGCTGCGTCATTGCCTAAAGCGAGGACCGCGATTCGGCTAATGAAAGGGGTCGTTATGACATCAGCAGTTTCACGCTTTTGTTTGCGGAGTACCGTCACATTCTTGATGTTTTCCGCCAGCTTCTGCTTCGCACAATTCACGGGAGCAGTGCAAGGCATCGTGCAGGACCCTTCTGGGGCTGTAATCCAGAAAGCACGGGTTGACATTGTCAATCAGTCAACGCAGGTCGCGCAGACCACAACGACGGATGAAAACGGCAATTTCCGTTTTGTCAGCATGCCTCCCGGACCCTATAAGATTACGGCTGAAGCCTCCGGCTACTCAAAATCAGAATCAGATGTGACACTGCTGACAGAGCAGAACCTGAACGTTCCCATCACCCTGAAGGTGGGGTCAGCCAGTGAAGCCATCACGGTTACCGCGGAAGCTCCGGTAGTTGATACCGCGGATAGTCGCAACCAGATGACGCTGGAGAATCAGGCGGTGGCGCAGTTGCCCATTGTTGGCCGCAACCTGGTCACGCTGGTAACGATGGCGCCCGGCGCGTCCGGACTGGGAACAAGCGCGTCCGGAAGTCCCGCATCGGGCGTTGATAATTTTTCTACCGAAGAGCAGGTTGACGCCAGCGCCAATGGCCAGGGCCAGAACAATAACCAATACGTGGTGGACGGCCTCGATGTAACCAGCGGCATTCGACAGGGCGTATTGAATCTGACTCCGCAACCCGAAGCCGTGCAGGAAACTGCGATCCAAGTCAATACATTCACAAGCGAGTACAGCCGGGCTGCGGGTTTGCAGACTATGTTCACCACCCGATCCGGCACTGATCAGTTCCATGGTTCGGCGGAGGATTATTTCAACTACCAGAAGATGTTTGCCAGCCAGCACTTCGTGGGCTATCCGTATAAGCCGTTCCACTCCAATAATATGGATTTTGCCATTGGTGGCCCGATTATTCCTCACCACAACAGCTTCTTTTACTTTGCGGTAGAACCGCTACGCTCATCGTCGAGCGCCGGTGGTTCGGTGAACTTCCCAGCCCAGGAGTTCATCTCTTTCGCGCAAGCCAATTACCCGAACACAGTGGGAACACATATCCTCAGCACCTATTTGCCGACTGGCGTGGTTGGAACCACGGTCCAGAAGACGGCTCAAAATGTTTTCGGCAACGGCGCCGGCGGTTGCGGCACGACCCCGGGTCAAAACGGAGTGCCCTGTGCTCTGCCCATGATTGACACTGGTTCGTACGGGGCCACATCAGTGCGCAATGGCACCCAGTACTTTGCGCGCATTGACCAGGGGTTCAAGAATGACCGGATCTACGTCAGCCTTTTCCGGACTCTTTTACTCACCGGCGCACCCTCTCCCATGACACAATTTTCGGCGCTGAACAATACCTGGCAAGTCGCCGGGCAGGCATCCTGGACACACACATTCTCCCCGAACACTTTGAATGATTTTTCCGCGGGACAAAGCAGGGTGGAAGGCGTTTTGGGGACTGGAGCCAAGGATTACACTGTCCCTTCAATAAGCGTAACGGGCATTAATGTGGATTCCGGCCAGGCCTATGGAGTGGGCTTCGCGCAAGGAGACTTCATTCAACACAATTATCACTGGCGCGATGTCCTGACGCATGTGCAGGGCGCCCATACTCTGAAGTTCGGTTACGAAGGCTGGTATGGGGACGACGTCGAGCCGTTCCAGGGACCCTGGTCACAGCCAAAATTCTCATTCGACAATCTGTTGCAGCTTGCGAACGACGATCCCAACAATGAGAACGGAATTTATTACAACCCCGCGACCGGTACGCAACAGTTGTGGAGCTGGGATGCCGCGTCGAGGACTTTCGGGCTTTTTGTGGAAGATGTTTGGAAGGCGCGGCGAAATTTGACATTAACCGTGGGCCTGCGCTATGACGACAGCGGAAACCCTTGGTCGAAGAGCGCTTCGACAGTTTTCGGAAACTTTTATCTGGGCACGGGCACGACCGAACAGCAGCAAATTGCGAACGGCTACGCCAAAGCTACCCATAATGCGTTGCTTCATTCGGTCAACGACTTGTTCAGTCCTCGCGTGGGCGTCGCATGGGATCCGACCGGAAACGGCAACTGGGCGGTGCGCGGCGGATTTGGCATTTATAACAACTGGCTGACGCAGGCCAATGTGCAGGAGGAATTCCGCGGAAGCCCACCGGGAGAAGTGAGCCCGAACTTTGTCAGAGGTGGGACCGCTACCGCGCAGGCTCCAATCTTTGTTCTTGGAACCGGTAGCAAACCGCCGTTCGGATTTACCTTCCCAACTTTTACTGGAGGCCTTAACGCGCAAGGAGGAGTGGTCGGCGCCAGTTTCAGTATCGGTGGAATTAATCCCCTCTTGAAGTCCCCGAAAGCAGACATCTGGTCTGGTTCGGTGGAGAGGAAAATCGGGAACAACTTCGCGGCCACGGTTGGATATAACGGATCCCACTCCTACGACATCGTCAGTAACGGCAATGGCATTGGTATTGTCAGCTACGGAGTCAATATCAATGTTTTGCCGGGCGACTTAATCACTCACGAGACTAGGAATAATCCGACGCGACTGAATCCCAGCTTCGGCGCGATTACCTACTCAGCCAATGATCGGTATGGCAACTACGATGCCGTGTTCTTTGATTTTAAAGGGCACTTTTCGCGCGGGTTCGTAGATGCTTCGTATACCCGCTCCCGTTCGAAGGACGACGCGCTAGTCTATCCTGATCCGTTTAATCCTGGCCAGTACTATGGGCCGTCAAATTTCGACGTGCCGAACCGTTTCTCGCTCAGCTTCAACTATCAGCTAAAAGGATTGAATGGTGGGGACGGCGCGCTTGGATATCTGACGGGGGGTTGGGGATTGAGCGGTACCAGCATCTTCCAGTCCGGGTATCCCGTCACGCCCTTTACGAATGCATCCTATCAACCAACCTGCGTTAATGGGCCGGTAAACTGTCCATCGGTCGGTAACCCCGCGAATGGCTATACTCCAGGAAGCGGTGATTTCAACGCGGATGGGAATAATTTCGATTATCCGAACGCTACCAGTTACAGCCAGACAACTAACAACAAGAGCTGGCTCACGGGATCAATTCCTAAGAGCGACTTTGCCACTCCAGCTTTCGGTTCTGAGGGAAATGAGAAGGCGCAACAGTTCCGCGGACCGAACTTTATCGAAACCAATATCAACGTCTATAAAAACACCCATATTACGGAGCGAGTCGCATTCGAACTCCGGTTTGACATCTTCAACCTGTTCAACCGGGCAAACTATGCGAACCCCGACGTTAATTTGCCGGATGGAAATTTCGGCCACGCGACGGCTTCGCACGAAGCCAGGTTCTGGCAACTGGGAGGCAAGCTTTCGTTCTGATTCATGTGAAATTCGCCTCCAACCGGGCCCGCTTCCTTTGTGCAGCGGGCCTTTTTTGCTGCTAAAAATATAGAAGGCAGAACGGAAGATACAGATAATGTAGAAGCGGG
Organism: Terriglobales bacterium; assembly: GCA_050746185.1. Lineage (GTDB taxonomy): Bacteria > Acidobacteriota > Terriglobia > Terriglobales > Acidobacteriaceae > PALSA-188. The sequence continues at coordinate 72,894 of JBOGLA010000003.1, forward strand.
GCGATGATCAATAGAATCCGAGCTCACGGAACTTTCATTCTTCTCGCGCCGGCTCTTCTCCTTTGTTGCGCGCTCGCGCAAACTGCCCCCATCCGAATTGACACAATTGCTTCGGCGTTACGGAACAAAGAATTCGACAAGGCCCTCGCACTACTTCATCCGGCGCTGCAAAGCTCTCCTCGGAACGCCGAACTCTGGACGATGGAGGGAGTAGCGTATGCGGGAACGGGAAACAACGAGAAGGCGCTGGCTTCGTTTCACAATGCGATAAACATTTCGCCCGATGACATCGCTGCCCTCAAAGGCTCGATCCAAATCGAGTACCAGCAGGGCAGTCCCCACGCTATACCGCTTCTGCGACACATGCTGCGGTTGCGGCCTTCCGATGAAACCAGCCACGGCATGCTAGCGGTTCTGGAGTATCAGCAAGGAAACTGTGTATCGGCTGCGGAGCAGTTTGAAAGAGCTGGAAACCTGTTTGATACTCAGCTTCCGGGACTCCATGCCTACGCCACATGCCTGGTAAAGCTCAAGCAACCCGACAAGGCAGCAGCGATTTTTCAGCGAGCGTTGGCCCTTAACCCCGATGATCGCAAGGAGCGATGTTTGCTGGCGTCTGTCCAGCTTATGGCTCGGGAACCTCAGCCGGCTCTCACTACATTGCGGCCGCTCCTACAGGGAAAGGATCCAGATGCTGAAATTCTAGAGCTGGCAGCGGCGGCGGAGGAGGACGCAGGGGATACGTCCGAAGCAGTGAGCATGCTTAAACAAGCGATATTACTCGATCCGCGCAACGTCAATCTCTATCTGGATTTCGCCAATATTTCCTACACCCACCAATCGTTCCAAGTGGGAATCAACGTGATCAGCGATGGCATTGAAGTGCAGCCGGATGCTGCGTCCTTATACTTTGCGCGGGGAGTGCTTTACGTTCAATCAGCCCAATACGACAAGGCGGAAGCGGATTTTGAGAAATCCTATCAACTCGATCCCAACCAATCGCTCAGCGCGGCGGCCCAAAGCCTGGCGGCGGCGCAACAGAACGATTTTGATCGCGCTTTGGCAAAGGTGCGGGCCTCCCTGGCCCGGAAGCCGGATGATCCTTTCATGCTTTACCTGCAAGCCGATATCCTCGCCTCGAAAAACGACGATCCGGGAACTCCTGACTTTCAACTAGCCTTGCGGTCCGCGCGTAAAGCGGTTGCATTGCAGCCAACGCTCGGTGTAGCCCGGGGAGTGCTGGCGAAACTTTATCTCGAAGAAGGACACAATCAGGAAGCAATCGAGCAGTGCCGCAAGGCTTTGGAGACCGATCCTAACGATCAGACGGTGGTATATCACTTGATTCAGGGCTTGCGGAAGACTGGGAACACCGCTCAGATTCCTGAGCTATTGAAACGGATGGCACAAATCCGTGAGCAAGCGTCCAAGAAGGAAAGAGAACTGTATCGGTACAAACTGGTGGAGGGAGATACTCAACCGTAATCATCTCTTTGCAATGCATAGACGGGAAGGATCACGATAAAGACCCGAAATTTATGTTCGTTCAGCCCAGCATTCCAGATAAACAAAAGAACGATCCATGAATGCCAGAAAGATCCAGCCCGCGGCATTTTTATTCTCGCTGCTGCTCTTTGGCTCCTTCATGGAAGGGCGGCCACTGGCTGGTGATTTGGGAAGCGCCCATACGATCACTGGGGCAAATCCGTTACCGACTGAACCTGAGGGCGCATCACGTTGCAAGGTTTGCCATGCTTCCGAAGTCGAGGGATATTCGCGTTCCGCGATGGCCCATTCCCTACGCCGTGCCGGCGGCCATGAGCCCACAGGCACCGTCACTACTCCCGACGCCAAAATCACGATGTACTCCAACGCGGACGGATTTTGGCAACGATTGCAAGCCGGAGGAGAGGAAAACAATTATCACATTGATTATGTGATTGGCTCGGGGAACCATGCCAGCGGCTATCTGGTTGACATTGCCGGGCATCTTTTCCAGTCGCCGGTGGCGTTTTACAAGAGGCGCAACGCATACGACCTCGCTCCAGGTTATGAAAATATCAAAGATCCGGACTTTACCCGGCCGGTCGCCGAAGGTTGCGTCTTCTGTCACTCTGGCACCGAACTCCATGTGACTGGCACAGAAAATCAGTATCGCTCTCCGGTGTTCCCGGTCGAGGCAATCAGCTGCGAACGTTGCCATGGCCCCGGCGAAAAGCATCTTGCCGAACCGCGGGCCGGGACCATCATCAATCCGGCCAAGCTTGAGCCGGGTGCCCGTGACAGCATCTGCGAGCAATGTCATTTGTTTGGGGCCGCGCGTGTAACCAACCCGGGGCGGGAATTTCGAGATTTTCAGCCTGGACAAAGATTGGAGACTACATTTACCGCCTATCACGAAGTCTTGCCGCCGGGTTCTCTGCCCGGCAAATTCAAAGTCATCAGCCACGTAGAGCAGCTTGCCATGAGCGCCTGCGCGCGCAATAGCCAGGGACGCTTGTGGTGCGGAACATGTCATGATCCCCACAATAAGCCCACTGATCCGGTTGCATATTATCGCTCGCGCTGCCTATCCTGCCATACCGGCGGATTCTCGCAATCGCATCCCGATGCCGACAGCAATTGCATAAGTTGTCACATGCCACGGCGCAATGCGCAGGACGGCGGCCATACAGCCTTCACCGATCACAGAATTCAACGCCGTCCCGAGCCACAGAATCTTCTTCCCATCGCCGGAGATATTGCCGCATGGCGGGAGCCGGCGCCCGATCTCCGGAAACGGAACCTGGGCATCGCCTACATCAGTGCCGGCCTCCAACGACGGTCGCCGCAATTCATCGTACGCGGCTATCGCTTGCTGACGGAAGTTCAAGAGCAGTTCGCTTCCGATCCCGAAATATTTACTTCCATGGGAACCGCACTGCTTGTAGGGAAACACCCATCTGAGGCTGAACTTGCTTTTGACCGGGCTTTGGCTTTGCGCCCGGACTCGGCCGTCGCTGAGATGAATGCAGCGGCGGCGCATCAACAGGAAGGAGATATCGCGGGAACCATTGCCCACCTTGAAAGCGCGGTCGCCATTGATCCCTTGCATCTACAAGCGGCCAGCCTTCTCATCACTCTGTATCGCCAGGAAGGAAATTCGGCGAAGGCCGACGAACTTTTGAATCGAGTCCGCTCGATTATGGAGAAGGATTCCGCTGAATCCGCCTCCGCGCGTCAAGCCGACGCTTCGGCGAAATCTCCAAAAATGGCGGAAGCGGTTTATAAGAACATCAAAGTGCTCAGAGGCATCCCCGCCGATCAGCTTATTCCCACCATGCGTTTCATTACCTCGGCGCTCGGTGTGCAGTGCAGCTATTGCCACGTAAAGGGTCACTTCGAAGACGACGCCAAGAAGCCGAAACAAGTTGCGCGCAAGATGATGCGAATGATGTTGGCTATCAATGAGGACAATTTTGCAGGGACCCGCGAGGTCACTTGCAACTCGTGCCATCGCGGAGCACCCAAGCCACAAGGCATACCAGCGGTGGAAAGTGTCGCGCAATTGGGCGAAACCAGCATGAGAGCCGACTTAACGGACCCCGACCTGGCCAACCTGCTTCCGACCGCCGAGGATTTAGTTGACAACTACATTCGCGCCTTGGGAGGAGCTGAGGCACTCCAGAAAATTACAAGCCGGACGCAACGCGGAGTTGCGCAGGTCGAGGGAAAATCTGCGGCCCTCGAGTTTTACGATAAGGGAAATACTAAGTGGCTATCTATCCAGCACAACTCAGATGGCGACAGCGTTACGGCGCTGGATGGCGACTCTGGCTGGGTCAGCGCCCCCGGGCGACCAACGCATGATCTCGCCGGGGCCGATCTTGACGCCGCCCGCATGGACGCGGACCTGCAAGTCCCATTGCATCTGAAGACAATCTTTCCGGAGTTGAAGAGGGAGTATTCGGAAACGATAGACGGCCGCAAAGCTTACGTGATGATGGGCGTCCGCCCGGGAAAACCGGCATGGAAGTTCTTTTTTGACGCGCAATCCGGATTGTTAACCAGGCTCATACGCTATGCGCCGTCTCCGCTTGGCCTCAATCCCACCCAGATTGATTATCGTGATTACCGCAGCGTTGGCGGAGTGCAAATTCCATTCGCGTGGACGATTGCGACCCCTCGAAGTGTGATGACAATTCACATAACGACGGCCCAGCAGAATGTTGCCATAGACGATACGAAATTTCTTAATCCTTCGACCGGGAGTAGGACTGGAAATGTTCGACATCGAGACGGCCGTGTCGGACCCCAGTCATGAAAAAGGACGCGCCAGGGGATTCTGATTGAACCGGAAGGTCGGCACGGCCGCTGTCCGTTTCGATGAAGAGTTGAAGTACCGTCAACGGCCCGAAATCATTCGGCGGTATGCCGGGTGACCGGTATGCCCACCGATCGCGTTCTTTCAAATTGTGCCCGGCATGTGGCTCCCCGGCTTCCCAAGACACCCTCAATGAGGCTTCCTGTAATAGTGGTTGGGCGCGCCGGGCGTGGGAACATTGTCGGTGACCTGCGCCCCGCTGGCATGCGCCCGGGTCAATGCAGCAGTGAGGGTGATGCCGGTTCCGGAGATCTGTGCACCGGCCGCGTGCGCATGAGTGAGCGGCGCGACGACCGTGATTGTGGCGCTGCCGAACCTCCTGCTGATGAAGGCGACAACCGCCGTCTCAGAGTTTGCGCCACTGTCAATGGTGATGGTCTGGCCGTTGCGAAAACCAATCGGGCTGGCGACGGAGATAACAGTCGCGCCCACGCCGGTCGCAGTGTCCACCGTAGTGGCGCCTGCCGTGCCAACTGTCGCGATGACGGCGGTCTCGAGGTTCGCGGCTGTATCAATCATGATGGTCTGGCCTGCGTCGAACCCTGCCACGCTGAAGACTTTGATATTGCTCGCGCCGGCGGCCGACGCGAGCGGCAGCGTGGTCGCGGCCTGCAATAGGAAATCAGTGCAGTTGCTGTCGGTGTCAGCGCCGTCGGGGAAGCGGCCCGCGCTGGTATTGGCGTCTCCGGCGGCCGCTGCGAACGGCCCGAAGCCCATAGCCGCGCCGGACGCAGTCACACGGCAGCCACTCTGCTCTGAGCCGGATTTGGCTTGGTAACCTTCTGCCGCCCATGGGTCAACGAGGGCGCCGTAGTTGAGGCTGTCAACAACCATGGCAGAAGCGTCACGCAGCACCATGCTGCCTTCTCGAAGGGAGAGGTGGAATCTCCCGAAGAGAACGATGTTGGTAATTAGCTCAGGGCCTCCAAACCGCTGGTTCGGTGCCGGCGCCCCTTGATAGCCCGCAGTTTTAACCGCGGCATCATACACAACCGCGTTGATCGCATAGCCTTTGGCGAGAGGGCTGTCGAGAGTAATTCCGGTGCCGAGCGCCTGGATGGGCTCATTGCTCGAATGTGCAAAGGCCGTCGCCGGCTGGAAGCTGATCCCCGTGCCCCGATCGCTGAAAGGGAGGTTCGCCGCATGGCTGAACCGCAGGGGCGCAGCCAAACCGAGGCCCGTACCGGGATCCATCACCGTCTCATCGTTGATGTGCGCCTGGGTGAGGGCCGGCGTAAAGTCCACGCCGGTTCCGTTCGGCCCCGAGGCGCCAAGGGTAGTGATGGTAACGGTTTCGTTGTTGGCGGGTGTGCCGACGATTATCTTGTCGCCCACGGCAAGACCACGTACGTCGCGCACTTTTATGTTGGATGTGCCGGCGCCGGCGTTCGCCGAAAGATTCGCGCGGGTCGCCTGCGTCCCGATGTTCATCACCGTGACCGTCTCAATCCCATGGCCGCGGCTGTCAATATCCAACCTGATCTTGTCACCAACTGAAATGTTGGCGACGGACGTTACCTTGATGTTGGTCGCGCCGGCGGGCGCGTCCACTCCGAGGTAAGCTTGTGTGCCCGGCTTGCCCACCGCGGTGACCGTGGCTACTTCGTACCGCTCGACGGACTTCGCCACAGCAGGGTAGGTCGCGCCGTAGCCGAGAGCGATCTTCTCGCCGACTGCAAAACCGGACACTTCGGTGACCGGCACGTTGGTCGAGCCGGCGGGAATCGTAATCACCGGACCATCTGGGAGCGGTTGCCATAGTGTCGTATGGTTGCCGGCCGCCGTCCCGAGGCTTGCGATCTTGCGAGTTTCGGCGTTGGAATTGGAGCCGGCGCCGATGCTGATCGTATCGCCGACTGACATACCGGTCGTGCTCCGTACGTGGATCGTGCTATCGCCCGCTTGCGCGGACGCTGCCAGCCCGGAATTGGAGAGTCCGAGCAGATAGAAGCCGCCCGCCACGAGCTTCGTTCCGGCCGCGATCTTTACCGTCGAGAAGATGGCCTGTTGGGTCGGGTGCTCAGTCAGAGTCCAGTTGGAGATGTTTACGCTCCGGGCGCCGGCGTTGTAGAGCTCAATGAATGAATCCGTGGAGTTGGCAGAACCGGAGCTAATGCGGAATTCATTAATCTTGATGGGGCTGACGTTCCGCGCCTTCTCGGCCGTTACCTCCGATTGCCTATCACCGATCAAGTTCGTCCACGAAACATTGCCCACCAGGTCGCCGTTGAAAGCTGCCCGCCCCGATGTAACTTTGAAAGTCGCGCTCACGCTCGCACCCGGCGCCACCGGATCAGCGAAGCTCTTCGACGTCTCGCTCGTGCCTTGCACGAAGGAAGTCCATTGTTTGTTGGGCAAGGAAATACTCAACTTGACGCCTACCGCGGGCGCGTCCGTGGTGTTCGTGAACGTCACCGTGGTCTCCTGCGAGGACCTCGGTGAAAACGTTTGAAGTCCTGGCGGAGTGGCAGTTGCTGACGCTGGCGCCAAGCTTAGCTGCGGCACATCGTACTTGGCCGCCACAACGTTCGCTTGTACCAGTTGGTCGGTGGCGTCCGTCGGGAAGGTGCCTGCGGCCGTCATCGCGCCTTCATAAAAAGTTCCCTGCGAGCCATTGCTGTTGTCGCCGCCGTTGCCGAGGAGGATGGCCCCTTGTTTTCGCATCGGGTCATAAGTTGCGTTGACGCGCGGGCCATCGAACATGACCGATAGGTCGCCTCGCTGCGCGTCGCCGCCCATGGAAGTCCAACGATGCGGTTCGCCCTTGGCCATCGCGGTCACAAATCGCCAGGTGATGCTCGGCAGGTTTGCGCAGCCCTTGGACCCATCCGGATTGACACAACCAACCAGGTTGTTTTCCTGATCGGTCATGACCCACGGTCCGGGAAGGTGTCCGTGATACCACGGCGTTGCGTCGCCGAAGTAAGCGGTTTCCATGGTGCCGTTGTCGTCATCGCGGCTGTCAATCTCGGCGTTGCCGTAGTCGAAGCAGCAACCATTGTTGAAGTGCTTGCCATTAATCACCCAGTACTGCCCCTCCGCCTGATCGTCAACTGCGGTGCCTTTCGCGTCGTCCTCGCGCAGGCCCATGCCCGGCTCTATGAAGACCCCGTAGGCCTTGTGTCCCATGATCGTAATCGGCGCCATGTCGGCGAGCGGCAGGTTGTTAAACCCGCCAATGGCCGGGCCGTTGAATCCGCCGCGGGGCGCCTGGGTGAGGTCGTTGTGCTTAGAAGATTGGTCGTAAATGGTGGTGATCCAGCAATACGTGTTGGCGCAGAACTTATCCTGCGCGGCCGCATCGGCGTACCCGCCCGCATCGGGAACTGGCGACGCGACGGGCTGGACGACGCCGATATCCAACGTCTTGCCATCCGACTGCCGAAGAACCTGGTAGAGCGGGCCGCCGTAGGAGGCGTACAGCGCGCGCACGGTGCTGTGGGCGGCTACGCATGGGTCGCCTGCGGCATCGTAGATGTCACATGAACCTTTTGGCCTGGGTGGAGCAACTTTGGATCCCGCTGCTGTCGGTTGCGCCATCGCCATCGTGGCGCCAAACAGCGTGAGCGCCAGTGCGAGCATAAATGCAAGATTGATTTTCGTTTTCATGCTTATCCTATCTGCCCCGCCGAGTTTATTCCGCGCCGTCTGGACTTCTGAAGGTTCCGAAGAGAACTGCAAGTCTTGCACATTGAGTTTGCCTGCTGCGCCAATGCGCAGGTTGCTATTACCAATACAGGCCAAAGCATGAACAGCGGCAATCTCAAATGCATGCTACTTCACTTCTAACTATTCACGGACTCCGCTCAGGGGAGGCTTGATCACAATTGACAGCCAAAAACGAGGGGTTCCGAATTATTTTCCAATGACCCGCAGCATAAGCTGGGTTCTGCCGTCCAAATGCACGTTATGCCGTTGCGAAACGATCAGGGATCCTTGGGCCGAACCCGGAGTATCGGGAAGCAACGCCAAGTCGTCAATTCCAAGTACCCCGTGACAGCTGGGGGTAAGTTCGCCCGTCGCTGACCTGCCGTCCGCCGGGACGTATACGGAATCCGCCGGGCTTGGTGTTCTTCCAAGGGTACCGGCGTTCGGGTCCGACATCGGACCCGAGGCGCCTGGACCAGTCACGGGCGCCATTCCGCCAGTGCTGCCCGCCGCCGTAGCCGGAATCAGTCCTGTCGTCGGAACCTCCGAAATGTCGCCCGGCGCTATCGCTTGAATGGTTAGCTCCAGCGGGATCTCGCTGCCATCCTTCAAGACGGCTCGGTCGAAAGCGATTCCCAGGGCCGAGGTTGGTTCTTCCTTAGTCCTTGCCTTTGCCTGGGTCACATGACCGTCAATCTTCGAGCCTTTAGGTATTACAACGCGTCCCCCCGACTTCACTCGTTCCGTCGTCTTCGCAATGACTTCGTCGCCAACCTTGCTTTTCCGCGCATCAACCCACTTTTCCAGCCTCGCGGGTACTGTTGTGCCCACCGGCAAAGGAGGCGACTTCTCGACTTCCGTCTGGCCGAAGGCCTGTAAGGAACACATCAATATGGCTGCCACGAGGATAGAAACTTTTGCTTTGTTCACAAAGCACCTCCTGTCCTAAGTGTCAGCGGGTGAAAAATGATTTCCCGCGACGAACGGCGAAGGATACATTGCAGGCGACAACTGAGCCGACCAATAGGACTATTGCACTGCGTGAAAGCACACGGTTGTTTCTTCCTGGTTGTGATCGCTGCTTCTCCGAAAACGCTATGATACTTCAACCGAGATTTTACCGGGCTGGCTCGCCTATAGTATTTTGAACCCTCAGAGTAAAACCGAATTGCGAACTGCCAGTTGCCGTCACGATGTCACCACGCCGAGTCTTATAGCAGAACTTGTAACTGCCTGCGCGGTGCTGTTCTTCTTGTATCTACCTTCCGCAGCGACGGCGCAAGTGCGCTCCCCTTCTGCGCAAACCGTTAGGAAACGCATCCCTGCGAAAAGCACTTTTGCAAAAGCCAGCACTGAAATAAGAGAGAGTTATCCGAAGTTGTTGGATATCACGGCTTCAACGGGCATTCAGTTCGAACATCTTTCGAGCCCTGAACAGAAATACATCGTTGAGTCAATGAGCGGCGGGGTGGCTCTGATAGATTACGACCGCGACGGCTGGCCCGACATTTATTTCACCAATGCCCAGAGCGTGGACATGGCTCTTCATGGCAGGAAGGCGCGGAGCGCACTTTATCACAACAATCGCGACGGCACGTTTACGGATGTAACCGACAAGGCTGGAGTCGGTTATCCCTGCTGGGCGATGGGCGCGGTGGTCGGGGATTACAACAACGACGGGTGGCCTGACCTTTTGGTGACTTGTTTTGGCGGAGTGGTGCTCTATCGGAACAATGGCGACGGAACATTTACCGATGTGACTAAAAGCGCGGGGCTGAGCGGCGACACTCAGTGGGCGACAGGAGCAGCTTTTGGAGATTATGACAACGATGGATGGGCCGACCTTTTTGTTTCGCACTATGTGGATTTTCACCTTAACGATATGGCGGCATTCGGCTCCAGCGACACGTGCAAATACATGGGCATTGATGTACAGTGCGGGCCTCGCGGTCTCAAGGGAGCTCCGGACAGCCTTTATCACAACAATCGAGATGGAACGTTCACCGACGTCTCAAAGGCGTCCGGTGTGGGGGATGCGGAACACCGTTATGGCCTGACGGCAGTCTGGTCGGATTTTGACAACGACGGCAAGTTGGACCTCTTTGTAACCAACGACGGCCAGCCGAACTATCTTTATCGCGGGAATGGCGCGGGAAAATTCGTGGATGCCGGTTTTACTTCCGGCGTAGCGCTGAACGAAGATGGCGCCGCACAGGCAAACATGGGCATTGCCCTGGGCGATTTTCTGCATAGCGGACGCATGTCGCTCCTGATTTCGCACTTCGATAACGAGTACGCCGCCCTTTATCGCAACAACGGAGACATGAATTTCACGGACGTCTCGATTGCTTCCGGCATTGCGCAAGGCACACGGGGCTATGTGGGGTGGGGAGACGCCTTTGTGGATTTCGATAACGATGGCTGGCAGGATTTTTTTCTGGTCAACGGGCACGTTTATCCGCAGGTGGACAACCTTCATTCCAAGCTCAAATACGCCGAACCGAAACTGCTTTTTTTAAATCAGCGGAACGGCACCTTCAAGGACATTAGTAACGCGGCGGGACCTGCGATTCAGCTTCCACAAGTGAGCCGTGGATTGGCAGTGGGCGATCTCTTTAACGATGGCAAGCTCGAAGCGGTGGTTGAGAATCTGGTAGGCAGGCCAATGATTTTGCGGCCAGAGGGCGGCCCGCAAAATCATTGGATCAGCTTTCGACTGGAAGGCGTCAAGAGTAATCGGCTGGCTTTGAATGCGCGAGTGCAAGCGACCGCCGGCAAACTGGTGCAGCTTGGCGAAGTGTTCAGCGGCGGTAGCTATCTGTCGCAGAACGACATTCGCATTCATTTGGGGCTTGGTTCACATGAACGGATTGATAAGGCAAAGATCCTCTGGCCGGACGGGACAGTGGAGACGTTGACCCACCTGATTGCCGACCGTTTCTATACAGTCCGCGAAGGGGCGGGGGTGGTGTCATCGAAACCCCCGGAACCCGGCCTTGCCCGACAGCATTAAAAAAGATTCCTAACCAAACCAGTACCCAACAACTACTGCATGCGGAGTATGTTCCCCCAGGATTGAACGCAGAAAGACATCTATTTTTCGCGATCCGGTTGGTCGTTTCGAGATGCGCAATGGTGGAGCGGGGATCGTATCCACAAAAGTAAACGATTGCCAAGCATCTTTGGATTCGGGCTCGATCCGGAACCGGGTTGCAAAGGACGCCCTGCGGATTGGCTCGAACTTGACTCTTCGCGTAAGTTTAAATTCACCTTGACAAGCTAGTAGAAAACGAGTTACACCAGTACGATTCCGAGAAAACGATTACCCCGCTTATTTAGTTGTTGGTCGCAACAAGGGCAGAGAAAGGAAGCAAATTATGAATCATGTCTCAACAAAGATTCCCCGCAGTGCGCGCCGCTTCGTGACGGCAACACCTGGATGGAAATCTCTAACTGTGTGGTGCGGATTCATTGTGTTGCTTCTGCTGACTACCGGTGCGTGGGCGCAGGATAACGCCTCCATTACGGGAACCGTTTTGGACTCGACAGGAGCGGCGGTGGCGAACGCCGCCATTTCTCTCACCAACGCCGCGACCGGTCAGGTAAGACAGGCGACGTCGAATTCGGCGGGCGACTTCCTTTTCGCGAACGTCGGCGTCGGTCGGTATACCCTGGCAGCGTCGGTGGCGGGCTTCCAGAAATTCACCAAGACTGACATTGTTGTAAATGTCGCTCAGACTCTTAAAGAGGATATCGCCCTTAAGATCGGCAACACACAGGAGACGGTAACTGTGGAAGCGGACGCCTTACAGGTGCAGTCAGAGACCAACGAGGTCAGCAGTCTGATTAGCGGCCAGCAGGTGACCCAGTTGGCGACGAACGGCCGCAATGTGACCTCTCTGGCGGCTTTGGGCATGGGAAAATCCAGCACCTTGCCGTCCTATAGCGGCGCCATCGCGTTGACTAGCGCAAACGGCATCAGTTTCAATGGAACCCGCTCGACCCACAACATCTATTTGTTGGATGGAGGCGAGCTGAATGATCGCGGCTGCGGCGGATGCTTCAGTTCCCTGCCCTCGGTTGATGCGCTCGCGGAGTTCCAGACACTCGACAGCAATTACGGACCTGATTATGGAATTGGGTCCGGCGGGACCATCGCTATGGTCATCAAGTCGGGCACCCGGCAATTCCACGGATCCCTGTGGGAGTTCAACCGGAATGAAGACCTAGGGGCCAACAACTATTTCCTAAACCTCGCCGGCAAGCCACGGCCTGAGTTCCGGCTGAACGTCTTCGGCGGCAACCTCGGCGGTCCTCTCGGAAAGAAAACATTCTTCTTTGTGAACGAAGAAGACCGGAGGCAAATTCAAGGAAGCAGCCCGTCGGTGGCGAACACAATCATGGCCGCCAACTTTCCTACGCTCGGTCAGTCATTAACCTATGTTGTTCCTGCCGGCGACAAGACGCCCCCCATTGTTCCCGTTACCTCCGACCCTGCCAAACTGGCCCTCTACACTCAGGACGGTTTGACTGCCGGACAGCCCTTCCCGGGAAATGTAATCCCTGCCAATCTGATTGACCAAAACGCGGTCCTGGAACTGAACGCAAATACCTTCCCGCATCCGAACTTGGGCACCAGCCAGTACATCTCGTCCATCCCTCAGCAGACCCTTGCCCGCGAGGACGTGGTTCGCATTGACCACACCATCAATAGCAAATTCCAATTGATGGGCCATTATCTTCATGACGCGGTCAGCGTGGGATTTTTCCCGCCGCTGTGGGGTAACAGCACTTATCCGACGGTGGGCACGCAAATGCTCAATCCGTCCTGGTCGTCAACGATCAAACTGACGCAAACATATTCGTCCACGTTGCTCAACGAAACTAGCTTTCTTTTCAGCGGAAACACCATCCACCTCAGTCCGGTAGCCGGCGTCGGCAGCTCATTTGTTCAGCCGAGCGGATGGACGGCTAGCTCACTCTTCCCGCTTTCCTTCAACCGGGAATCCCGCATGCCCGAGATAGATTTGAGAGGGACGCCGATCAATACCACCTGGAGCCCGAGTTACTTCCCCTGGAAAAATTCCTATTTCGGCTATGAGACTCGCGACGATCTTTCCTGGACTCATGGCAAGCACCAGTTCAAGTTTGGTTTCAGCTGGCTGCATGACCCCAAGAATCAGGAACTTCAGGCCAATACTCAGGGAACTGCCACATTCAGCAACAATTCCTTTTCGCATGACGGTTATGTAAATTTCCTGCTCGGAGACGCCGACAGCTGGCAACAACTCGAGTTCCTGGCCGGCAAACACTGGGTTAACAATAACTATGGCTTCTACGGCAATGACAATTGGCACGTCACTCAACAACTGACTCTGAACCTCGGCCTTCGCTACGACGCGTTGCCGCATGCCTATGAGCGGTACAACCAGTTCGCGAATTTCGTTCCCGCAGACTACAGCTCAAGCCAACCTTATCCTCTGAATGCGAACGGCACTATAAACCCCGCTTCGCTGACCACATTCCAGGGACAACAATTCTACCTCAACGGCATCAGGGAAGCCGGTGTCAATGGTTTCCCGGTTGGAAACGTCCAGAACGACTACAACACCGTAGAACCGAGAGTCGGATTCGCATACAACATCGGCGGAGATGGCAAGACGGTGCTGCGGGGCGGCGCTGGGCTCTTCTTCGAGCGCGTACAGGGCAATGACGTATACAACGCGGCGTTGAATCCGCCATTTGCATATCAACCCCTGGCCACCAACGTTTATTTCTCGAATCCCAATACCAGTGCTATTACCGGAGCCACCGCGGCTCAGTCCTTCTTTCCTTCCACGATGACCACTCTACAATACAGGTACAAAAATCCTGGGACTGCGATGTTCAGCCTGGGAGTTCAACGGCAGCTTTCCCAATCGGTCATCGCAGTAGTGCAGTACGTCGGTTCCAGAGGTTGGCACCAGAGTATTGACATACCAATCAACACCCTGCCGTTAACCGATCCCTGCAATGCAGCGAATCCCAACGATCTTTGCCTTCCGAACCAACCCTATGATCTCCGCCAGAACGTACAGAAGGGCTCCCTAAACCCGAACCTGGTGCGATTGTTCCCAGGGTTCAGCTCCGTTACGCAAGAATCGAATGTAAGCAATTTCAACTACAATTCGCTCCAGGCCGGAATACGCGTCGAGAATCGCCATGGGCTGACGATGCAACTCGCTTATACCTGGTCTCACGAGATTGATCAGGTAGCAAATGATCTCAATGGCGCTTCCGATCCATTTAATCTGGCATATGACAAAGGGTCGGGACAGTATGATCGGCGACACATCTTCAACGCGAATTTCGTTTACAGCCTGCCGTTTTTCGAACACAGTACGAACGGCTTGCTGCACGGAACCCTTGGAGGCTGGCAACTATCAGACGTAACGGTCATACAATCGGGAAATGTGCCCAACGGCGGCAACGGCGTTGTCTATACAGGCACCGACACGCTGGGCTTGGGCGGGGGCACCAGAAACCGTCCCAACCAGGTGGCGCCAATCTCCTATCCGCATACGGTGAACGCCTGGTTTAGCACCAGTTCTTTTGCAAATCCCGTCGCTCCCTGGAATGGCGGCCCGAATAACGGCTTCGGCAATGCCAGAAAAGACGCTATCGTCGGACCGGGGCTGGTCAATTTCAACATAGCCCTGTTCAAAAACATTGCCATCACCGAAAGAATGAGATTCGAATTTCGGTTTGAAACCTTCAACACTTTCAACCATACGCAATTTAATGGTATAGATGTGAACTCTGCCGACGGGAACTTTGGACACGTGACCTCGACGTACGATCCTCGTGTTATACAGCTTGGCGGAAAGTTCAGTTTCTGACCTTAGGAGCCGAAACAAACTGGGCGCGCGGTTTTCCCTGCCGCGCCCTAACTTTTTTGCGCGCATCTTCTTCTTACCCTTGCGTTGTTGCGCGCCGCCTTGCCGGAGGCGAGAATGTGAATGGAGGTGAGATTGAGGAGAACTGTGGTCCGGGGATTAAGCCTGACCGTGATCCTAGCAGTCGCGGCCGGCAGTTGCCTGGGCCAGACTCCAACATCAGGCCTTCAGCGCCAGACGGCGATTGCCTTGGAACAAGAAGGTAGAACTGCTGAGGCCGAAGCCGCGTGGCGCGCTTTGTTGAACGTCCAACCTGCGAACCCTGAAGCTTATGCGCATATAGGCTTTCTTGAGGCTCGCCAGCAGCACTACCTACAGGCTATACCTTTCTATCGCAAGGCGCTGGCCCTGGATCCGGCAATGCCAGCATTACGGATGAATCTCGGCCTGGCGCTTTTCAAGGCCGGCGAATTGAAGCAGGCGATTCAGATATTCGAGCCGCTGCTTAAGAACCAGCCTCCCTCCTCCGCTGACGCGCAGCGCCTGACGATCCTTCTTGGTTTGGCGCATTATGGACTGGACGAATATGCCGAGGCCGTTCCTTATCTCAAGCGGGCCACGGCTAGCGATCCGAAGAATCTTCCGTTCCGCCTGGTCCTCGCGCATAGTTGCCTCGGATCGAAACAGTATCAATGCGTTCTCAATGTCTATCGCGAAATCCTGATGTTAAACGCGGAGTCCGCTGAAGCTGACATGCTGGCTGGCGAGGCACTAGACGAGATGCAGGATCATGCCGGCGCCACGCAGCAGTTTCGAGCCGCGGCCAAAGCTAACCCACACGAACCCAATGTGCACTTCGGCCTGGGTTACCTGTTGTGGACCCAAGGTCAATACGAGGGCGCGGCCCGGGAATTTCAGGCCGAACTGGCTAACGTCCCAAAAAATGCTCAGGCCCTAGCATATCTGGCCGATGCCAACGTAAAAATGAACCATTCAGCGGCTGCGCTCCCATTAGCTAAGAAAGCCCTCCGGATTGACCCGCAAATGGAACTGGCACACCTTGATTTGGGCATCCTGTATGCCAATGCGGGTCGCCGGGACGATGCGCTCCGGGAACTGAAGGTAGCCGCCAAATTGAATCCCAAAGATGTGAAGGTTCACTGGCGGATGGCGCGTCTTTACCAGGTAATGGGAAGGAAAACCGAGGCAAATATCGAATTCCAGAAGACCAGCAGTCTTACCAAGTCCGCCGATGATACCGTTTTCAACCAACTCAACAACTCCCGCGCGAAGAACCGGTCAAGTGACACTGCGGCAGGCGCTCCGGTTGGTAGATAACTGCGAGCGGTCTGCCGTGTGCCCTTACGCAGCACCGGCACTCCACTCCCCCGGCCCAAAGGCGTGATCTGTCCGACCAGTGTTGAAATCCGCCAAGTTTTTTGCCGAACATTGCTGGACAGCTCAAGGCGAAGCCGTCGTAAACATTGGACAAAAGTTGGCTCCTCAGGTAGGACTCGAACCTACAACCCTCCGGTTAACAGCCGGATGCTCTGCCATTGAGCTACTGAGGAGTGTTTTGGACGGTGTTTCGTGAATGCCTGAGTTTCATAATATCATCCATGCGGGAGTTACTCCAGGTCATGCGGGCACGGTTCTGGTGGTGCGGCATTGCGTTGCTTGCGTCGCTGGCGGGAGCTCAGCGCCCTCCGGTAGCGCGGAAAGACACGGTGGAAGAAACTATTCACGGGCATAAAATTGCTGATCCATATCGCTGGCTGGACGATTCAACTGTCCCTACGATGGAAAGGACAGATGAGGCGGCTGTCGCTACGTGCGGGCAAAAGGTCAAAGGGCGCCGGTCTCCGCACCACATGGGTGGGTTAAGATGGGCGGAGCCCGGTTTGCAGAATCCGGTTTCTCGGAGCCTAAGCGTTGGAGAGTAAGCGTAATCTATATCCCCCGATCAAGAATGACCGCCGCACGGTGCGTCAGAAGGTTCATCTTCCGGCGCACGTGGGCATGAAGGGAGACCTTGCCGGGAAAGGATTTGAGGTTATCGAGGTGCTCGACCTCAGCGAAGACGGAGCGTGCATTCAGACATCCGTTCCGCTTGCCCCGGATTCGATCCTGACTCTGTCGTTGGACCTGATGGAAACCGGCGCTTTCGTTTCCACTGCTTGCGCGGTGGTCTGGTCAGATCAGCGCGGTCGGAACGGTATTCACTTTCGCGATATTTCGGAAGCATCCCGCCAGCAACTGCGGCAATGGCTCGCTGCGCACTCGGCAGTCTCCGGGGCCAATTCTCCTCAGACTGCGGTGAGGGATGAATATGGCCCGCGACCGGTACGAACCCGACGCGAGTCAGGCAAGCGCGAATTCGTCAAGCAGTCTCCGGAGCAGACGCGGGCGGCGCTTGCGGCCTCGAAAGGCGAGCCGGAGGTATTCCTGCCGGCCGATTACTCTTCAGTCTTAAGCGCGCTGGTGACGCTAAAGCGCGAAGTGGAGGCGACGGGAAGCGATCTCGACAAAGCTCTGCAACTTCTGGCATCCCGCGCGCTGTCGCTCACGCACGCGACCGGGGCAGCTATAGCGCTGGCCAGAGGTTCCGTGGCGGGAGAGATGATTTGCCGGGCGCGGGCGGGTTCAGACGCTCCCGGATTGGGAGCTAGATTGCAGGTGGGATCCGGTTTCTCCGGCGAGTGTGTTCGCAGCGGAAAGGTGCTGCGTTGCGACGACGCTGAAGTTGATGCGAGAGTAGATCGGCAGGGATGCCGCGCGCTGGGAATTCGCTCGATAATTGCGGCTCCGGTACGGCGCGATGATTCCATCGTTGGAATTATGGAAGTATTTTCACCCGATTCGGGTTCGTTTGGTCCGGGTGAGGAAAAGACTTTGGAGCGCATCGCGCAAATGATCGCCGGATGTTTGGAGCGAAATGGAGCGGCACAAATTCCAGCGGCCGTTTCGGCGCCGGCGGTTGCTGCTGAGGCACCTCAAACCGAACAGACAGCTGCGCAATTCAAAATCCCAACCCAGATTGAGCGATTGCTGGAGCCGACTTCGTCTCCGTTGCGAAAGTGGTGGGTGGCGGCGGTCGGAATCGGTCTGGTTGCTATTCTGTTCTGGATTATTGTGGACGGGACAGCGGTTAGAAACTTCTTCAAAAGTGGCGCTCAACCGTCTGCGCATGAGATTTCGGGAAAGACTGGTGGCGCGCCCGCAGTTGCACAGAGCAGCGACCTTGAAAGCCTTCAGAAGCTGGCGGCAGATGGCGATCCCAATGCTCAATTTGATTTGGGGGCGCGATATGCGACAGGCGAAGGCGTGGTGCAGGACTACTCGCAGTCCGTGCGGTGGTTCACACTGGCGGCCGAGCAAGGACATGTGATCGCTCAGGCCACGCTGGGCGCGTACTACTGGGCGGGAAGGGGAATTCCTCAGGATTTAAGCAAAGCGTATTTCTGGTCCGCCATAGCTGAGGCGGGCGGGGATGCCGCCAGCAAGTATCGAGTTGAAGTGCTGGCCGCGCGAATGAGTCATAGTCAGGTGGTTGCGGCGCAGAAGCAGGCAGACGAGTGGCTGAAAAAACATCGGGTTGGGAAGTAGTGAAGAGTTGGCCGAGCTTTGCTCGGCTGGACAGCCTGGGCGCGGCTGTCCCTACGTGAGCTAGTGGCGGCCGCCGCCGTGTCCTCCACCATGGCCGCCGCGGCCGCCACCGTGACCTCCACGGCCGCCACGACCACGACCTCTTCCGCCGCCACCGCCGCCGGGCCGGCCACCGCGTCCCCGATCACCTCCGCGGTCTCGATCGCCGCCGCCTCCTGTACCGATCGGAGCGCGGGGAGCAGAGTCACGGTTGAAATTCGGCTCATCGTCGGCAAAATCGCCGCCGCCTTCGATGGTGAGAGCGGGAGCGGGGGCATCACCGTTAGTCGGTTCTGCTCCACCTTCGGGATGCGCTTCGCCTCCGCCCATCTTTCCTCCGTCCATCTTGGCGCGCTGTTCTTTGAGAATAGCCTTGCGGGATAGACGGATGCGATTGCCTTCGACGGCAAGAACTTTGACCAACACCTGATCGCCTTCTTTCAGTTCGTCGCGAACGTCTTTGATGCGATGCTCGGCGACTTCACTAATGTGGAGCAATCCGTCGGTTCCGGGAAGGATTTCGACAAATGCGCCGAAGTCGGCGAGGCGCGAGACGGTGCCGAGATAAGTTTTCCCAATCTCGGCGGTCGCCGTGAGATTACGAATAATCTCCAGCGCCTTGTTCGCGGAAGTCTCATCGTTTGAAGCGACATTGACCTTGCCTGAATCTTCGACGTCAATCTTCACGCCGGTCTGCTCGATGATGCTGCGAATCATCTTGCCGCCGGGCCCAATCACGTCGCGAATCTTGTCCACGGGAATCTGCAAGGTGTAGATGCGGGGAGCGAAGGAGGAAACCTTCTCGCGGTGACCGGCGAGGGCTTCATTCATTTTGTCGAGGATGAACAGGCGGCCGCGTTGAGCCTGGGCGAGGGCTTCACGCATGATCTGGGCGGTGATGCCGCCGACTTTAATATCCATTTGCAGGGCGGTGATGCCGTCCTTGGTTCCGGCGACCTTGAAATCCATGTCGCCGTAGTGATCTTCGGCGCCGGCAATGTCGGTGAGGATGGCGTAGTTCTCGCCCTCTTTCACCAAGCCCATGGCGACTCCGGCGACGGGAGATTTCAGCGGAACGCCGGCGTCCATTAGAGACAGAGAGGCGCCGCAAACGCTGGCCATGGACGAGGAGCCGTTGGACTCCAAAATGTCGGAAACGACGCGCATGGCATAGGGCCAGTTTTCTTCGGTAGGGAGTGCGGCGGAAAGAGCGCGCTCGGCGAGTGCTCCGTGGCCAATTTCGCGACGTCCTGCCCCTCGAAGAAACGCAACTTCTCCAACCGAAAACGGCGGAAAGTTATAGTGAAGCATGAAGCGTTTCTTGGCTTCGCCCTCGAACGCCTCCAACCGCTGCCGGTCGTCAGTCGTGCCCAGAGTCGTGGTGACCAGAGCCTGGGTTTCGCCCCGAGTGAAGACGGCGGAGCCATGGGTTCGAGGCAGAACGCCCACTTCGCACCAGATGTCGCGGATCTTGTCGAAGGCGCGTCCATCCGGACGACGCTTCTCGTTGATGACCTGCTCGCGGAAGATACGCTCGCGCAAAGTTTCGTAGTAGGTCTTTAATTTGGCGCGGCCTTCTTCATCGTCTTCAGGGAGTGCGGAAAGGAGTTCCTTCTTCAAGTCCCTGACCAGGTTATAGCTTTCGGCTTTGGGATGTTTCTGCGTGTCGAGACGATCAGTCAGGTTGGAACCGATCTGCTTATGGAGCTTGTCGTAGTAACTCTGGTCAAACTCAGGCGGGGTGACGGAGCGCTTCTGCTTGCCAACTTTTTGGCTGAGTTCGTTGATGGCGGCGCATATCTTCTTGATCTCGGCGTGAGCGAACTCAATGGCGTCAACGACGGTTTCTTCATTGACTTCCTTGGCGCCCGATTCGATCATCACGATACCGTGGGCAGTGCCCACGACCATGATATTCAACAGGCTCTCGCGCATTTCGTTGTAGGTGGGATTCACCACGAAAGCGCCGTTGACCAATCCGACGCGCACCGCGCCGATGGGACCATCAAACGGAATATCTGAGATTGTGAGCGCCGCGGACGCCCCGTTGATACCCAGTACATCGGGATCGTTCTCGGTATCGGCCGAGAGCACAAAGGCAATGACCTGGGTTTCGCATCGAAAGCCTTCGGGAAACAACGGCCTGACGGGGCGATCAATCATGCGGCTGGTGAGAATTTCGCGTTCGCTGGGACGGCCTTCGCGCTTGATGAAGCCGCCCGGGATGCGTCCGCCGGCATAGGTGTATTCGCGGTAGTCAACGGTCAAGGGGAAAAAGTCAATGCCCTCGCGGGGATCGGGATTGGCTACGGCGGTGGCGAGGACGACATTGTCTCCGGTACGGACAACGACGGATCCGTGGGCTTGTTTGGCTAATTTTCCAGTCTCGAATGAAAGGCGTCTACCGCCGGCAAGTTCAACAGATACTTCTTGTTTCATCTCTTATTATCCTTCTGGGCAGGAAAGCACAAGGGTGCTGATCTTCGAAGCTGCATGGGATTGAGTAAAGACCGAGAGCGAGATTTCTGGTTGCGAAAAGCTGTGATTCATTGCTGGACGCAATGGCGGAGTAGTCTCGATTGCCCTGCGGCAACCGCCTCATCCACCAGAAAGACACGTGCCGACTACTTGCGAAGGCCGAGTTTCTGGACAACGGTTTTATAGCGGTCGGAATCGTATGTCTTGAGATAATCGAGCAAGCGACGCCGCTTGCTGACTAGCATGAGAAGACCGCGGCGTGAGCCATGATCTTTCTGGTGAGATTTGAAATGTTCCGTCAGATGGCCAATACGTTCGCTCAACAGAGCGATTTGAACTTCAGGGCTGCCGGTGTCCGTGGGATGCGCGGCGTACTGGTCAATCAGGGATTGCTTTTGCTCTCTGGCTAGCACTAACCTAATGCACTCCTATCCAATTTTCGATTTTCGTTAGTAACATTGATGAGGTTAACACGTCGTTGAGGAAGGTGTAAAGCGTGGCGGCAGGCGGAGCGGCGCAGTTTATGAAAGGATTATCGGACAGGAGAGCTCGCGGGTTTCCGGCGCGATAAGAATGCGGCAGGTGAGGACACCTCCCCTACGTGGTCGTTTTAGGTTGGCAAATATGACATCTAATTCCCGATATTCGATGCTGGATTCAATGGACATTCGCTGCGCGCGCTGCGGTTACGAGAACGATCCCAAATTTCGATTCTGCGGGATGTGCGGGGCTGCGCTGAGGCCGAGGGATCCCGAGCAGAGGAAGGAAGAGGCGCTTGCGGAAGGCGATCTTATTGCCAAACGACTATCGGAGAATCGTCCCGAGCCGGTTGAGCCCATGCCGGTAGAGCCGCTGATCGCAGAGTTGACGGCGGCGCAGAAGGCTCAAGCGCAGCCGAGTGCCAGGAGCTATTCTCGCGAGTCGCGGGAGGAGTCTTATCCTCAAGAAGCGTTCCATGGACAGAGAACACCGGTGCCGGTGAGCGGAATGTCGTTTCTTGGGCTTTCGGATAGCGGCGAGGACCGGAGAGTCGAGTACTTGCTGGAGGATGAGCCCAGTCCAGGCCGTGCGCGAAAAGTATTTGGGGTTCTTCTGTTGCTCGCGATAATTGCGGGCGGAGGCTATTACTGGAGGAAGGCGGGATATCCGTGGCCTTTGCGCCAGGCGGCTCAGTCGAGCGGGGCAAGTTCGCCGGCGAGTCCGGAAAGAGAAAACTCGAGCGCGACGGCTTCGGAGGTTTCCCCGCCAATGGCGACTCAGCGAGTGCCGGAGAAGCCGAAGACCGGCGTTGGGGACAGACCACTCGCGAACGATACGAGTGCTGCGGCTCCGGCTTCGCCTGCTCCGCAAGCGCTGAATCCGGAGAAAAAAGCGGCGGGGGATGAGACTGCGGGTACGAATGCAACCGCGGAGGCTGGGCCAAGTAAGACGACATCGGCGCCGGCGGCAGAAGAATCTAAACCGGGCGCGGAAGGCGAATCAGCGAAAACTGAATCATCGCCAGCTGCGAAGCCGGAGGAATTGCGGGGCGCCGCTTCGAAAGAAAAACCGTCGAAGCCTTCGGCGGTGGTGGCATCGGCTCCGAATCCCGCCCAGGACAGCTTGTATATCGAGGGCCAGAAATATTTATATGGAACGGGAGGAGTCCCGGCGAATTGTGCCCGGGCCCAGCAATATCTGACGACGGCAGCGAACAACAATAATCCCAAGGCGCAGAGCACCCTCGGAACCATGTACGCGACGGGCCATTGCGCGAGCCGCAATCTTCCGCTTGCTTACCGGTGGTTCGCGCGGGCCTTGCATGGCGATCCGAGCAATACGCGGCTGGAGCAGGACGTGGAGATCATGTGGAACCAGATGAGTCCGCAGGAAAAGCAGCTCGCGCTAAAGAATCAGTGACGGAGGCAGCGAATTGCGACTATCCCTGCGCATTTACTGAGGAGCAGCAGGCGTTAGCTGCGACGTTCGCTTCAGACGCGGCAAGCTGCGTCTCTACCAATGGGGCCGTCGCCGCGCGATTAATATTCCCTTCGCGATGCTAAGATTGATCTAAGCATGCCAGACATATTTCATTCTTCTTCGGTTGTTGATCGAGCCGAATCTTCGGAACAAAATTCTGCTGGCCCGACTACGGTGGGCTTCGTCAGCCTGGGGTGTCCTAAAAACCTGGTGGATAGCGAAGTGATGATGGGGATGCTGGCGGAGGCGGGCGCGAAACTGGTTCCCAAGGCCGAAGATGCGGACGTAATTGTGGTGAATACGTGTTCGTTCATCTCCAGCGCGCAACAGGAATCGGTGGATACGATCCTGGAGATGGCGCGTCAAAAAAGCGATGGCAAGGCCCGCAAACTTGTAGTGGCAGGTTGCCTGGTGGAACGATTCCGGCAGGACATCCGCAAGAATATTCCGGAAGTGGATGCGGTGGTTGGGACCGGTGAACTCGAAGGCATTGTCGCCGCGGCGGGGTTGACGTCAAACTCGCGCCCTGCCGTCTCTCCCTTCAATATTTTGACTTCCCGCCCCGAAGGCGACGTTCGTGCCGCTCAGGGAAGATTTTCGCGCGAGAAGTGGGATGGGGCAATTGCGGACCTGCCAAATTACATTTACGACGACGCCACGCCGCGGGTACTCGCTACGCCGAAGTATACGGCGTACATCAAGATTGCCGAAGGCTGCGACCATCCATGCAGCTTTTGTATTATTCCGCAGCTTCGCGGAAAGTTCCGGTCGCGCGGGTTTGAATCCGTAATTGCCGAGGCGGAGAGACTGGCCCGCGCCGGAGTGCGTGAAATTACTTTGATCGGACAGGACACCACCTGCTACGGGGAGGATTTCGGATTAAAAGATGGATTGGCGCTGTTGCTCGAAAAATTGTCGGCGATTGACGGCCTGCGCTGGATTCGTTTTCTGTACGCGTATCCGAACAAGATCACGCCGCGGTTGCTGGATACGATTGCGAGCCAGGAAAAGATTTGCTCGTACATTGATGTGCCCTTGCAGCATGCCGCGGCGCCGCTGCTCAAGCGGATGAAGCGTGGCGGGAGCGCCGACATTTTTCTGCGTTCGATTGAGAAGATGAGGCGAGTGATCCCGAATGTCGTGCTGCGGACGTCATTCATTGTGGGATTTCCCGGAGAGACGGAACGGGACTTCGAAGATCTCTGCGAGTTCGTGAGAGAGGCTGAATTTGATTGGATGGGAACGTTTGGAAACTCCGATCAGGAGGGCGCGGGCGCGTTCGGATTGGGAGAAAAAGTGCCCGGTCGTGAAATTGAACGGCGTCGTAAACATTTGATGCGGCTTCAGCGTGGCATCAGCAAGCGCAAGAAGAACGCTCTCGTGGGCACGGAGATGGATTTGCTGCTGGAAGGTGAGTCCAGCGAGACTGATCTGCTGCTTGAAGGCCGGACGGCGATGCATGCGCCGGAAATTGACGGCAAGGTTTTTGTAAACGAAGTTCCAGATGGGGTTGTGCCTGAGGCGGGCGAGTTTTATCGCGCCCAGATTGTTGAGGCGCACGATTATGATTTGGTGGCGAGGATTGTGTAGCGCGCATATGGCTTCGAGAGAGCAGGACCGAGCTTTCCACGAGTATGCTTTTCCGCCACCCGGAGACTAGCATTCCTTCAAAGGCGGACGTTTCACTAATCCGCGATAGCGATTTTTTACAAGGCCATGGCCCGCAAGCGTACCCTCAAACTGCATTGTCCTACTTGCAAGACAGTTGTCACCGGCAAAGGTCCCGAATTCCCTTTTTGCAGCGAACGTTGCCGGACGATAGATCTGGGCAAGTGGGCGAGCGGGGGATATGTGATCCGGAGCCCGGTGCGGGATATTTCCAACGATGAACTGAGCGACCGCAAGAGCGATGACCTCACCGAAGAATGACGCTGGGCTGGAGGTTGATCGCAAAACCGCGCCCGTAGTCCCCGGGGCGCTAATGCGCGCTCCGCGGTGGGCAACGCTGACCGCGACTTTTTTTGGCATCGGGTTTTTGCGTCCGGGGCCGGGGACGTGGGGATCTGCGGTAACCGTCGTTCTGTGGTGGCTCATAGCCAGGAGCATCCAGCAGGCATATCAGCCTTGGTCGGCGGGCGCTCTGGCATTGTTGGTCATAGCCATGGGGATTGCCGTAGCTACCCGGGTGGCGCGCGCAGTCGCGGCGAAAGATCCGCAATTCGTTGTGATTGATGAAGTGGCCGGCCAACTCATAACCCTGATTGCGGCTCCAATCACATGGAAATGTCTGCTGGCGGCCTTTATACTTTTTCGGGGATTCGATATTGTGAAGCCTCCGCCGGTGAGAAGCCTCGAGCGTCTCCCGCAAGGTTGGGGAATTGTGATTGATGACGTAGGGGCGGGACTTTATGCGCTGGCGGCGATGCAATTGCTGCTGCATCTTGGAATATTGCATTTCTAGAAATTGATTTAGTCTGGGACGCGGGAAGTTATGGCAATCTCTGATCGGATGGCCGGCAAAAAGAATGTGAATGGGAATCCTCATATTGAGGCGCTTCATCCCAGTGCAGCTTTACCTGGAGGCGAGGTGCATATTGTCGGACGCAGCTTGCGGCCGCATGATCTGCGCCAGCCGCGGGTGCGAATCGGCGAAGTGGACGGCTCGATCGTCATCAGCTCCGACGATTTTCTGGTGACGCGCGTGCCTCAGGGAGCTTCGTCCGGTCCAGTCATCGTTTCGACCAATGGACATTCGAGCAACTCACACCAACTTAGGATTGCCTCGCCGATTGCCGAGAATCTGCATCCCGTGACAAATCCTGCGCTGGACGCGGAAGGCAACATTTATGTGACGTTTTCCGGCTCGCGCGGACAGAAAGTTCCGGTTGCGATCTACAAAATTGACACCAATTACAACGTGAAGCCTTTCTTGTCGGAAATGATGAATGCCACCGCGATCGCGTTTGATCGCGAGGGGCAAATGTATGTGTCGTCGCGTTTCGACGGAACGGTTTACCGCGTGGCGCCTAATGGAACGGTTTCTTCTTATGCCGAGGGGATGGGTGTAGCAACGGGAATTGCATTCGACCGAAACGAGAATTTATATGTCGGAGACAGGAGCGGCACGATCTTCAAGATTGCCCGGGACCGGCAGATATTTGTGTTTGCCACGCTGGAGGCGAGTGTGTCTGCCTACCATCTCGCGGTGGGACCGCAGGGCGACCTCTTCGTGACCGGGCCCACGACGTCCAGCTTCGATTCGGTTTACCGGGTTGATCCTCATGGAGCGGTATCTACTTACTTCCGGGGCCTGGGACGCCCGCAGGGTCTCGCCTTCGACGAGGACGGAAATCTTTACGTGGCGGCTTCCCTTTCCGGCAAGCGCGGAATTGTGAAGATCACGCCTGATGGCCAGGGTTCTCTCGAAGTTGCCGGCACAGGCTTGGTGGGCCTGGCATTTGCGCCTGGAAAATCCGCCGTTCTTGCGACCACCAGCGGGGTGCATCACCTTTCGTGGAACATCCGAGGGTTGTCGCTGGGACCGGAATTGACAGTGTGAACCACGGATGATCGCAGCTCTTAGGCACGGGTAAGGTAGGGCTTTTTAGGAATGCGTAGGGACAGCCGCCATCGGCTGTCCGGCGGAGCAACGCTCCGGCAACCCGCTGGCGAGCTGACGCCGCCCTGGACAGCCGGAGGCGGCTGTCCCTACATCATTTAGACTTCTAGCGTGAATGCTGAGATCTCCCAGGCCGACGTCTTTCAGGCGGATGCCTTTCAAGCAGAGATCATTGCCATCGGCTCGGAATTATTAACTCCCTTCCGGCAGGACACCAATTCCCTTTACCTCACCGAAAAGCTCAATCAGCTTGCCGTGGACGTAATTTTCAAGACTATCGTTGGGGATAATCGCGAGCGCCTTACCGATGCCGCGTTCCTCGCCATTTCCCGCGCAGACATCGTAATTTTTATCGGAGGCCTCGGACCGACCGAAGACGATCTCACGCGCGAATGCGTTGCCGAAGCTTTGGGGCTGAAACTGGAGCGCGATCCACAAATGGTTACAGCACTGGAAGAGCGCTTCGCGGCGCGGGGATGGAAGATGTCCGCGAACAATGCCAAGCAGGCGGACATAATTTCCGGCGCGATTATCCTGACAAATCCATCGGGAACCGCTCCTGGACAATGGATCGCGGGAAAATATGATGGGCGGGAAAAAATCATTCTGCTGCTGCCCGGGCCTCCACACGAATTGCGGGCCGTC
This sequence comes from Terriglobales bacterium, assembly GCA_050746185.1. Classification (GTDB taxonomy): domain Bacteria; phylum Acidobacteriota; class Terriglobia; order Terriglobales; family Acidobacteriaceae; genus PALSA-188. Next base: position 100,126 of record JBOGLA010000003.1, read on the forward strand.
TTTGAGCCGGCTGCGATGGAACGGCTTCGCTCGAAACTACCTTCAAGATTCATTGCGACTCGGGTGATAAAAATCACCGGCATTGGAGAATCTCATTGCGATGCGAGGGTCGCCCCCATCTATAAGAAGCATTCGGGGATTGAAACGACCATCCTTGCCGCGCCCGGCGAAATCCAGTTGCATTTGAAAACTCAGGCCCAGACGCTTGCGGCCGGGCAGGAGAAGCTCGACCACCTCGTAGAAGAGATTGAAGCTGAGCTTGGCGAGCTGGTTTTTTCCGATAATGGAGATTCGCTCGAACAAATCGTCGGCTACTATTTGCAGATGCGCGGCGCCACGGTGGCAGTGGCGGAATCCTGCACCGGAGGGTTGCTGGCGGAGCGGATTACGTCTGTCAGTGGAAGCTCGAGATATTTTCTTGGAGGGGCGGTCGTTTATTCCAACGCTTTGAAAACTGCTTTTGCCGATGTGTCGGCGAAGTTGATTGCGAAATACGGAGCTGTAAGCAGCAAAGTTGCCGCGGCCCTCGCGGACGGAATCCGCAAACGGTGCGGGTCGAGTTTCGGCGTCGGAGTCACGGGTGTGGCTGGACCGTCGGGCGGCACTCCTGAAAAACCGGTCGGGCTGGTGTATCATGCCGTGGCCTCTGATACAGGAGTAGAAGTGGTTGAACGAAACTTTCCCGGCGACCGCAAGCGAATCCGCCAATTTGCATCGCAACAGGCGTTGGACATGTTGAGAAAGAAAGTGATGTAAGAGGACAGTTGCCAGTTGCCGGATTTCAGTTAGCAGTCAGGCGCCAAAGTCAAAAGCGGCGGACAGAGCCTGCTCTGAGCATAGTCGAAGGGAGTGTCCGCCCACAACCTTCGAGGAGGAACATTGATCCCCAAGAGTATGATCCGCAAGATTATTGTATTGGCCGGTATAGCGAGCCTTGTGCTTCCTGCGCCCGGTCAGAGTCCCGACAAGGGCTGGATCGCCACCAGCAACGGCTATACCAATATGCTGCTGGCGATCGTGATGGAGCACCACCCGGAATTTGGGTCCAACCAGGGCTTGAGCCAGTACGACACGCGCATCTCGCAGCCCACTTTCGCGGATGAAGACAACCAGCGCGCGGAGACCGAAGCTGTCCTCTCCAAATTAAAAGATGCCGCGAAGCAACCGCAACAGAGGGAAGTCGCGCAGGATCTCGACATCATAATTCGCAGAGTTGGATTGCAATTCAGAGAGCAGGACTTCGAGCGCGCGCATAAGGTCGAGTTCATGAATGCAAGCGAAGAGGTATTCAGCGGGCTTCGCATTTTGCTGGATGAGCAGACCCCATCGGGCAGGCGGCCCGCGGCGGTGGTCCGCATTCGTGAATATGCGGGCCTCGAACCCGGATATGAACCGCTAACGGAAATACTGAAACAGCGGACGATGGAGCAGATGGCCAAGCCCGGCGTCGTCTATCCCGCGCGAGTGGAGATTCAAACCGAACTGGCGCGCAATTCCAATTATCTGGATGGAATTGCTGCGCTCATGGGGAAATACAAGCTGACAGGGTGGGAGGAGCCGTTCGCAAAATTGAAGTCTCAACTACAAGATTACGACGCGTGGATCACGGCGACGGTGCTGCCCAAGGCCCGAGCGGATTTCCGGCTTCCTCCGGAAGAATACGCGCTGGCGCTGGAGAATTACGGCGTTGATATACCGCCGGCGCAATTGGTATCCATGGCTCATAAGGCGTTCACAGAGTGGCAGGATGAGATGAAGCCCATTGCCGCGGAAATTGCGAAGCAGCGACATCTTCCATCGGCCGATTATCGGGACGTAATGCGGGAACTAAAGAAGCAGCAACTGGTCGGAGACGCCATTCTTCCCTTCTACCGAAACCGGTTGAAGGACATCGAGAAAATAATTGTGGAGCACCAGATCGTGACTTTGCCCGACCGTCCGGCGCGTATAAGGATTGCCACCGCGCCTGAAACCGCACAGCAGCCCGCTCCCCATATGGTGCCGCCGCCATTTCTGCACAATACGGGACAGAAGGGGGAGTTTGTTTTGCCACTGAATATTCCGGCAGGACCAGGCCAGAGCACCGAGAAATATGACGACTTCACCTTTGATGCGGCAGCGTGGACACTGACGGCTCACGAGGCGCGTCCGGGGCACGAATTGCAGTTCGACTCGATGCTGGAGCACGGAGTGTCGCTGGCGCGAGTTCGCTACGCCTTCAACAGCACCAACGTCGAGGGCTGGGGACTTTATTCTGAATATCTCATCAAGCCCTACATGCCACTCGAAGGGCAACTGGTTTCGCTGGATTACCGTTTGTTGCGGGCGGCGCGGGCGTTCCTGGATCCCGAATTGCAATCGGGCCAGATTCAGCCGGCGGAAGCGAAGCGGGTATTGGAGGAGGACGTGGTGCAGTCTCCGGCATTTGCGGAAGAGGAAGTCGAGCGCTTCACTTATCGCGCGCCCGGACAGGCGAACAGCTACTTCTATGGCTACACCAAGCTGATCGCATTACGGAAAGATACGGAGGCGGCGCTTGGCGATAAATTTAATCAGAAAAAATTCCATGATTTCATTTTGGCACAGGGATTACTGCCTCCGGACTTGATGCGGAAGGCGGTGATGGAAGAGTTTGTGCCGGCGCAGCGGGGGCAGAAATAAAAAGCGCCCTAAACGTTGAAGTTTAGGACGCCTCGGCAGCCCTCCCCCAGAACTGCCAAACCACAACTGGATAGTATGGCGAGTGTAGTTTTGTGTAAACGTCACTTTGGTAATACGAGTTTTGGGTAGTAATGTAAGATTTTTTGTGTGGCGCGAGTAGAGGGGTATGAGGCTTTGTAGCTATATGGAGGTTTGTTCAGGCTACTGCTTTTGCCAGCTACGACCGGCATCCGAGGTGGTCCAGGATTCATTGTCCGCGGTGGTCAGCTTTCCGTTCTGATCGTCTTCAAATTCGATCTTGACAATGTCGGAGGTCGGCAGCTTCCTCTTTGCGGTGGGCTTCAACTGGCTCCAATGGCGCCCGCGGTCACCGGAATGGAATAGCACGCCATTGCGGCCGCCGAGCCAGATGCTTTGGCCCGACGCGGCCACGGTGCGAAACACGTAATCATGGGAAAACCGAACCGGTTGCCAGGTGATTCCGCCATCCATGGACCCCTGCAGTGTGCCTTCGGTTGTTATTGTCCAGCGCGGAGGCAGGCTGGTTGAATCGTCATTTCCCGGCGCCGCGCTGGGCGCGAAGCTTGCTTGCGGATCGAAATTACCAGCAATGTCATTGTCAGCGTCGTTGGTGTGGGAATCATTGGCGCGAGATGCGGACGCGCGAGGAACAGCTTTCGCTCTCCCCGGCATGTTTTGCAGTCTTCGAGCAATCGTTGGAGTGGAATTTGAATTCTCCGCCGACCGAGTTTCCGTCGCAGGAGGGTGAGCTACGGCTGCGACATTGCCGTTAACGGTAGAAAGCTTGTGAGCAGCTGTGACGGATTTTGCGGGAGGCGTTTCGTGATAGCCGGGCCGTAATTGCACCGCAGCCACGACGATTACGGCACACGCCGCTGCCGCTCCCCATCGCAACACAGGCCATGAAAGCCAGGGTGAGGCCCGGCGTCCAGTTGCGCCGGACGTGCTTTCGGCTTGCATCTGCGGAGCGGATAAGAAAACTATTTCTCTGCAATCCTGGCAATGCGACAGGTGCTCAAGGACTGGCGCACGATCAGACCCGCCCAGCGCCCTTTCGGAAAAGGCGCTGAGGAGGTCTATAGGAGGGTGCTCAATGATCGGCTTCTGTGTCCGATAGAGACGTTGCCGCAACAAATTGTGAATCGGTTTCATGATTCGACTATTTATCGTCTTCGCCCCTATTGTCCGCCGGGCACTTCCGCCTTGCCTTCTGAGAACGACTGGACCGGGGTTTCTTGCGTCAGACTCTTGCGAATATTGACACGGAAATCGCGAATGTCAACTTGGAGCGCTTCCTCCGCCTGGCGTCGGCTCATACCTCGGCGGCCTAATCCGGCTAATATCTGCTTGCGCAACGACTTAAGCAGGCGGTTAACCTTGCGGCTTACGGTGGACTCGTGCACCGAGAGGATGCGGGCGATCTCGGCCAGAGTCTTGTCGTCGAGAAAATAAGAGGCCAGAACGAAGCGGTCTTCAGCAGGCAGGGTGGCCAGGGCTTCGTCGGTGGAGGCCTCAAGCCTCGAATCAATTGGCACTTCCGCGGCGCCTAGTGGCGCAGCAAATGGCGTTCCAGCCTCCGTTTCTTCCTCAAAACTGACAAGGCGCCGCCGGCGGCGGTACTGGTTCACGTACTCCTGGGCAATTACGGTGCGCAACCAGCCTTCGAGCGAGCCGCGTCCAGTGTACGAAGCCAGTTTCGATACGCGACATCCCTCGCGCAGCGCGGTGCCATAAAGGTCGGCGTAGATCGAATCCGCCAGCTCCCGGGCCGCAGCGGCCTCTTTCGCGATGTATCCGGCAACGTCGTAAAGCTTTTCCCGGTAGCGCGCCAGAAAAACCTCCCAGGCGCGGTCATTTCCCTGGGAGCATGCGCGGGCTAGAACGAGGTCGTCAATGCGCAAGCTGGAATAGAAATTTCGGAGGGCGGCGACTTCCCTTCTCTGGGTGTCGAAATGTCTGGACCCGATTTCGCCTAGAATTGCAGTGAATTGAGGAAGGGTCAAACCAAACGCCAAAGCTGCACTTTTCGCATAGAGTTCCTCGACCAGAGCATTCAATTCCGCAGGCAGTTGCGTCGCGGGTTGAGGATGATCTTCCATGGTGGCGGCGATTCGCTCCGATGCTATCAATAATTAGACGAATGAACCGGTTATTTGGAATAGCTATGTCCGGGTTAGTTAAACCAGTCTCCATCCTAGACCATGGGGACGGCCAAGGCGCAGACTCCCCAACCCTTCTTGTTGCTCCGCGCTCCGGCATTACCGCATCCAATGCGTGACCGAAACATCCCGCACCGCGCGGGATCCGTTTCGGTATTGTCTCGATGTCTGAGTAATGCCAGTAGATTACGTTGTGCCAAAATGAGATAGAGTTACCGTCGTGGGTTTTGTGGTGGTGCAAACGGCAGCACGAGTTTCCATGAAAGGTTGAGCCATGAACTTCGGATCAAGAGCCTGGGCAATGACTATAGTGTTGATTTTGACGGCATTCGCAATTGCCGATGGCCCTGGATATCACGTCATTAATTCGTACAAACTCGGCGGCGAAGGTGGCTGGGACTATCTGACCCTCGATAGCCAATCCCGGCTTCTTTACATATCAAGGGGCACGCATGTGATCGTTCTGGACGCGGATTCAGGCACTGTCGAGGGGGATATTCCTGACACGCCCGGAGTTCATGGGATCGCACTGGCGCCGGACTTGGGCCGGGGATTCGTGAGCAATGGACGGGAAGGGACGGTCACGATCTTTGACATCAAGTCATTGAAGTTGATCAGCAAGGTCAAGGTTGGGGAGAATCCTGACGCCATCCTTTACGATTCAGCAACGAAACGCGTCTTTACCTTTAATGGCCGGAGCCACGATTCCTCGGCGATTGACGCCACTAACGGCACTGTCCTTGCCACTATTAAGCTCGACGGCAAACCGGAATTTGCCGTTAGCGATGGCAAGGGAATGATATTCGACAATATCGAAGACAAGAGCGAACTCACAGAAATTGACGCCAGAAGCCTTCAGGTAAAGTCAACCTGGCCGTTGGCGCCGTGTGAAAGCCCCAGCGGGCTGGCGATAGACCGCAACCGCCATGTCCTGTTCTCGGGTTGTGAGAACGAAATGATGGCAATGGTTAATGCAGATAACGGGAAGGTAATCACGACGCTGCCGATCGGTAAAGGAGTTGACGCGACCAGGTTCGATCCCGGAACCGGGCTGGCGTTTGCATCGTGTGGCGACGGCCATTTAACGGTGATCAAGGAGGAATCAGAAAATAAATTTGCTGTGGTTGAAAACGTCTCCACGCAAGAAGGCGCCCGCACAATGGCCCTCGACCGAAAGACGCACAGGGTCTATCTGGTGACTGCAAAGTTCGGCCCGCCGCCACCTCCCACGCCGGAGCGGCCTCATCCCTGGCACTCGATTGTGCCGGATACATTCACGGTTTTGGTGGTTGGGAAATAATGGGATCCGAGACGATGAATGTACCGGCGACCCGGTTCGCGCGAATGATCCCGAAAAGCCTGACTCGGATTGTTTCCATACTCTTATTTATTTGCTTCGCCTCATCCCTGGGATTCAGCTATTCCGTGCTGACTCACGAAGAAATCGTGGATCTTTTATGGAAAGATCAAATTCAGCCGCTGCTGCTGAAGCGCTTTCCGCACTCCACTCCGGATGACCTGACAAAAGCTCATGCTTATGCTTATGGAGGCAGCCTGATACAGGACATGGGTTACTACCCATTTGGCAGCGCCTATTTCAGTAACCTGGTCCACTATGTTCGTAGTGGTGATTTTGTGGTGGCCCTGGTCGAACAGTCCCAAGACGTGAATGAATACGCCTTTGCTTTGGGGGCGCTGGCGCACTACGCTTCCGACAATATGGGACATCCCGCGATTAACCAGTCCGTCGCCCTCAGTTTTCCCAAGCTGCGCCGGAAATATGGCAGCGTGGTTACTTATGAAGACGACCACAAAGCCCACATACAAACCGAGTTCGGATTCGACATGGTGCAGGTGGCAAAGAATCGCTACACCTCCGACCGTTATCACGATTTTATTGGGTTCGAAGTTTCGAAGCCGGTGCTGGAGCGGGCATTCCTGCAAACCTACGATCTCAAAGTTCAGGATGTTTTCGGGGACGAGGACCTGGCGATTGGTACGTTTCGGCGCAGCGTAAGCAACGTCATTCCTGAAATGACCCGGGTGGCGCTGCTGAACAGGAAGAAAGAAGTCATTCGCGACAGCATGAATCCCAATGAAAAACTATTTCTGTATCACCTTTCGCGCACCAAATACCAGAAAGAGTGGGGCAAAGGATATCGAAGGCCGGGTTTTGGGGCGCGCGTTCTGGCGTTCTTCCTGCGAATTGTTCCCAAGATCGGGCCGTTCCGCGCGCTGAACTTCAAGATCCCCAGCACCAAGACGGAAGATTTATACGTTAAGAGCATCAATAAGTCCATCACGGAGTATGGGACCGATCTAAAGGAAACCAAGCATGGTGAGCTTGACCTTCCGAACATGGATTTCGACACCGGCCGGCCTACTACAGCGGGAGAATATAAGCTTGCGGACACGACTTACGCCCGTCTTTTGGACGATCTCGACAAAAAGCGCTTTGACCAGTTGACGCCTGAACTGAAGCAAAACATACTGGACTTTTTTGCCAGCGGAACTCCGGTTATAGCCAAGAAAAAGGACAAGAAGGATGTGAAGGCCTGGCAAAAGACACAGGATGAATTGAGCCGCTTGAAAACAGCGAGCGTGCAGCCATTCGAAAATGGGGGCGCGGCAACGACGCCTTCGGAGTAACCCCTCGGTTCTACACCGTGCAGGAGGGCATTATCAGAAAATAGATTTGAAGCGGTGGAGCTTCCATCCCGCGCCAACTATCAATCCAAGAGCCTTACTGCTCGACTGAAAGCCGTGCCCTTTCAAACCCAAAGCGCAGAAGGGAATCTTTCCGCAAACTGTCTGACGCACCCTTTGTGCAACTGCGATAAACTGGGCGCGCCTGCAAGTACGTCAAACTGAGGTGAACCGTGGCAGATGCCGTCCCTGATAAGCTTCCGGCTAGGAATCTCGATAAGTTTTACAGTGCTCGAATCACCAGACGGACTGATCTGGCCGCCGATTTATGGACGGTTAAGATTCAGGCAGGCGGCGAGTTCAAGTTCGCGCCGGGACAATATGCGACCCTGGGCGTGGATGGTCCGGATAAGCGTTCGGAACGTGCCTATTCGATCGTTTCTTCTCCGTACGAAAGCGAGTTGGAATTCTTCTTCGAGCTGGTCCCGCAAGGCGAACTGACTCCCAAACTGTACAAATTGCAGGTGGGCGACGAACTGCTCATGCGGAAAATTCCAAAAGGACGATTCACGCTGGACACAAAAAGCGGCCGCACCAATCATCTGTTGGTCGCAACCGTAACCGGAGTCGCGCCCTTCGTAAGCTATGTTCGCACCCTTTACAAAGACTGGAAGGAAGGCAAGTTTGCAGGCGACCATAAGCTTTTTCTGCTGGAGGGAGCGAGCCGTTCGTGGGAACTGGGTTACGCCGAGGAGTTGCAAAAGTTCGCTCTCGAAGTTCCCTGGCTCAAATATGTGCCGACCATCAGCCGTCCCTGGGACGACGTGAAGTGGGTTGGCGAGACCGGGCGGGTAGACGATGTGCTGCGAAAATATGCCGATATGTGGGGCCTCACTTCTTCGGATTCCGTTGCCTATTTGTGCGGGCATCCCGACATGATCGAGGGCGGCAAAGGAATTCTGAAGCGCATTGGATTTACGAAGGAAGTGGTGAAGGAAGAAATTTACTGGATTCCGGGAAAGGAAGTTGCCGCAACGTAAAAGGCTTTAAGGAGGCACGGCTTTTGAAACCGCGTCCCGTCAAGGCTGATTAAAACCCACATCTGCCCAACGTCATGCAGATGTGGGGGCACCGGGCCGATGAATGACAGTCTTCGCTAAAAACACGGGAAATACGGCGTCACCACTCCAGGGACCAGTTGGTTGAGGACGCTCTTCTGCAGCTGCGCATAAGAGCCGTTAATAAAGATGTAGTGAACCCATTGCACCAGTCCGTAGCGCTGGGTTACGTAATACTCTTCCTTGTCCATGCAGTTCTGGTTGGCGTCGCAGTTATAGCGATAGCTGATCACCAGAGTCTTCAGATTGTCGGGCAGGCTTCCTCCCAGCGATAAGTAATACGGACCCCAGACCTCGTTGACCGCATTCTGTAAACCCAATGTCACAGAACAGCTTTGAGAGCAGTTGGTGTGCAGGTCATAGCTGGTATTCGCAACCTTGATTGTGCTGCCGGGAAAACCGGCGGCAGCGCACCTTGGGACTAACGGCATATTGGTATTGCCGGTGAATTTCTTATAGCTCTCGGGCACGGTCCATGCCATTTCCGTGACCCACAGATAAATGTAATTATTGTCGTAGAGCTGAATGTCCCAGGGATAGCCGCCGCCTCCCTTCACCCAATAAAATTTGTCGCCCTGCATCACCGTGTAGATCGGATTCGAGGTGCCTTCCAAATGGTAGGTGGAGCGCAGGTCAGAATCCATAGTCATCCAATCCAGCATGTCGTACGTCCCAGCCGGACATGTAATTGTCGCTTCGGCCGCGGCCGGAGTTGCGTAGCCTACCGCGCCAATGAGAAATGTAAGCATCAGCAGGCAAATCATGGCGAGGGAATTGGCCGTTTGGGGTTTGCAAGAGATTGAAGGTTTCGGGGCAGAGGGAGGAGCGGAAACGCTTTGCGTGATTCGGAACACACTTCACCTCAGATTGGGATTTGAAGCTTGGGGGAGGACAAAATCGGGATTACGGTCTTATACCAAAAACCAAAGGGAAAATGCGAATAAAAATTTACTTAGTCACAAAATAATTGGCACGCAACGTGACTAGGGCGCTAGCGGAAGGCCCCGGCAAAGAAAAGTTCCGTATATTGGCGCGCCAGTTGTTCTTCCTGGAGCGCTCCTTCGGGCTTATACCACTGGTAGATCCAATTAATCATTCCCAGCAGGGCGAAGGCCGCCGCGCGCGGATTCACGCTGGACTGTGATCCGCGTTTGCGTTGAACCTCAGCGACCAGATTTTCCACGAAATGAATGTAATCTTTCTTGCGGCCATTGATGCGCTTGCGCAACGGAGGAGAAAGGGGATGGTTTTCATGCAACATCACCGTGATTTCCCAATCGCTCTGGCTGAGCACCACTCCGATATGCAATCGGATGACGGCGCGCAGACGCTCCTCTGGATCGCTGATGCCGCGGGCGACGTTGATGACGCGCTCCTCGGTTATATCCATCGCCTGGTTCATCAGGTCGAATAGAATCTCGTCCTTACTCTGGAAATGGTGATAAAGGCCGCCCTTGCTAAGCGCGAGGGCCGCGGCGACATCGTTCATCGAGGTGCCGTCATAGCCCTGCTGCTGAAACAGGCGCGCGGCGGTGCGCAATATTTCCTGTCGCGGATCGGTGGAGGACGCACGAGCCATTGCGGGAAGAATATACAGATGGAAGCAACAATGCCAAGTCTAAAGCGGCTAATGGCTGTTTTGAATTAGGGCATGGAAGCCGGGCCCCACGGATCATGTTTGGAGTTCAGAGGATTTGGTGGGACTATTGAACGTCGGCAAGGCGGTAGCATGAAAAATGATCATCCTCATCCTGGCATAACGATGCATAAAATCCCGGTGGGAGCCGGATTCGCTGGTCTCGTTTTCACCATTGGGAGTATGGCCATATTCCTCATCGGCCTGCCAGCGTTGTGGTATTTCGTGGCCGGGGCTGTTGCATTGGGAATTGGAGTCGCTATCGTCCTACGCTTGACAGCGCGCTGAAAATTCGAAACAGCCAATTACCGAACTGCGCCATCCAACTCAAAAAACCGCAAAACATCAGTACTTGCGCAGCACGCCGATAACCCTCCCTTGAATTTGTACGGAGGCGGCGGGCACGATGATCGGCTGCATATTTTTGTTGGAAGGCTGAAGCCGGATATTGTCGCCATCGCGATAAAAGCGCTTAAGTGTGGCGTCGGTTGTGTCCACAAGAGCGACAACGATGTCTCCGTTATGAGCGTTTTTGGATTTTTCCACCAGGACGTAGTCTCCGCTCAAAATATGTTCATCCTGCATGGAGTCGCCGCGCACTTCCAGCACGAAGACTTCTTTGGAACGGACAAAATCGGCAAGCGAAATTGTTTCGGGGTTCTCGACGGCCTCGATGGGCTGACCTGCGGCGATCCGGCCGAGCAAGGGCAACACCATCGTCGTGTTCACCGCCATCGCCTGCTTAAGCCGCCCTTTGGGGGCAAGCAAATCAATGGACCGGCTGCGATTGTAATCGCGGGTGAGCAGCCCTTTTTTCTCCAGATTCGAAATATGTTTGTGCACCGTAGCCAGCGAACTCAGTCCCAATCCCTGGCCGATTTCATCGAAGGAGGGAGAGTATCCCTGCTTTTGCACAAACTCGGAAATAAAGTCATACACCTGCCGCTGCCGCTTGGTGATCGCCATGCCCGTATTTTAAGCGAATAAAAGGCGAAGTCAAGCTGACCCGGCAATTATCCCTTGACATCACGCAAAAGAGAACTACCGCCGGCAACGTAAATTCCGGCGACCCGATTCTTACGCGATGTAGTTGACATCACACATAACAATAGTGACCAGGTGGGTTCGCCCTCCAGGTTTCAACAAAATTATGTTCGTCGGGGGTAACTAAATTGGTTGCGGGATCATCAACACTGGAGAGGAAGTCAATGTCGTCCGGCGGCAAATTCCGGGATTGCGGCGAGATGGTGGCGATGCGCGCCGGCACATTCCTATTGATGGCCCTCTGCGGCCTGTTTCTTTTTCGTGGCGCCTCGTTTAGTTCTCCCCGAGTTCAGCCGCCGCGCTCGGCTTTCCATATTCAAGGGCGCCACAGCGGTACCTTGTTTATCGGGCACGACGACGCACAGTCGGGCGCCGCCGTGGGAACGGCACTGTCCGGTCCTCCATTAGCGGCCGCTGAACAGCAGCTTCTGCAATCGGACGAACCATTCCCCCTCGAGTTAAACGGCTTTCATTACAACCGTCCGCCTCCCCGCACTTAAGCACCCCAAACCTGATCGCAGCGACTATTCCGCATAACACACCGGCGAAATTGGCGCGGTCTCCTCGCAGCAGGAGCGGCGTTTATCAGCCTTATCGCAATCGTTAGACATGGCGGGTGAGTGTATGGACGAAAACTGGCGCGACCTCTGCAAAGCTCTACTCACAACCGACGATCGGGATGAATTTGCGCGCCTCATCGGGGAACTGAATCTGCTTTTTGATCGCGAGGAAATCACCAGAAGGCGTTCGCGCAAAGCGAAGCTATCGCCGGCGCCGGCAGAACATTCGGGCTTCAGTCAGCATGACCAGCAGCGCTGACACTGGCCATATTTTTAAAGAGTCAATCAAATTTATGGAGGCCGACAATCACATGGAACGAGGAAAAAGAGAGCGACTAAAACGGGTTCTTGAGTCACGACGCGATGAAGCCTTGGAGATGTTGACCCGATTAGGAGAAGAAGCGAGAAACCTGGACGACGACTCGCCGCAGGACAGCGCGGACCAATCCATATCGAGTGTGTCAAAAGAATCACTGTTTCAGCAGAGCAGCCAGCGAAGACGCTCGGTGCGACTGATTGAGGCAGCGCTCCACCGAATTCAGGAAGGCACGTTTGGGGTGTGTGACGCGTGCGGGCGAGACATCCAGATCAGGCGGCTGGACGCGCTGCCGTGGACACAATTCTGTCTTCGTTGCCAGGAAAAGCGCGAGGAAGAGGCGCAGCAGAGATCTCTGGCAACCTCCATGTAGGGCCGCTTGGAAGCTACGGATGGATGCCGCAGTCATGCGGCTCGCGACGCGAAAAATCAACGGAACCGGTTTCGTACAGGTTTCGTCCGACCGTTATCCATCGCGGAGCGAGCATCAAACCGCATTACAGCTTCATCTAATGAAATAGAGCATGGAGGAAAATGAAACATGCGGATACCAGGGTTGAAAGCATTTGCAGGCTTCTTCCTGGCCGCGATTTTATCTGCCCCGGCACTTGGAGATGCAGGGAGGGCAAATTCAGCGCTACCAGGAACTCTTAATTACGTTGAAGGCCAGGCCTCGATCGGCTCTCAGGTTTTGAATTCAGAGGCGATCGGGTCATCCGAGTTACAGTCTGGCCAATCGCTCACCACGCAAAATGGCAAGGCTGAGGTGCTGCTGACGCCGGGTGTATTTCTGCGAGTGGGCGCGGACAGTTCCGTGACCATGGTTTCGCCAAGCATCACGGACACGGAATTGGCGGTGAATAAAGGGCGCGCGATGGTCGAGGTTGCCGAAATTCATCCCCAAAATGACATTCGAATTACGGAGGATGGCGCAACCACGAAGCTGCTCAAAACAGGTCTTTACGATTTCGATTCCAATCGAAACGAAGTGCGGGTATTCGATGGCAAGGCCGTAACCGAGGATGAAGGCCATCGAGTGACGGTTAAGGGCAGCCACGAAGTAAACCTGGCCCAGGGCAGTACATTCAAAGCTAAGAAATTTGACAAGAAGTCGTTTGAAGAAGGAGATTTATATCGCTGGAGCAGTCTGCGTTCAGCTTATTTGGCGGAAGCCAATGTAGACGCCGCCGGCATTTACGCAGCTAACATAGGGCCGTGGGGCGCGGGTTGGGCCGCGAACTGGTATTGGGATCCCTGGTTTGGCGCCTACACGTTCATCCCAGCAAACGGCATTTTTTACAGTCCGTTCGGATGGGGCTTCTACTCCCCATTGCTTGTATCCGACGCACCCTTCTATGGCTATGGATACGGACACTTTCACCACCACTTCACTCCGCATTACGGTTACCGCTCTCCATATCTGAACAGCCGCAATTTCGGTCGCGGGATCTATCGCGGACCCGGAGCCGCGGGCAGGGCGTTCCGTCCAGAACCTCGCATGATGGGTGAGGGTGTTCACAGCTTCGGAGCCTACGGTGGCGGTTTTCACCGGCCAGTGGGCGGCTTTCAACGAGGCGGAGGCTTTCACGGCGGCGGGTTCCGTCACTAACATCTCGCGGAATCGCTTTGTTCAAGGCCGGGTGCCGGGATGCCCGGCCTTCGTTCATTTCAGGGTCTTGCAGCCACCGCAACATTTTGCTGCATCCAAGTGTTTGATACTCTTGTAAACAGGGTCATAAGGCGGATTTAGAAAATCATTTTCGGCCACGCCGAACCGGGAGAAACCTGTGAGAAAGCTAGCTTTGGTTGCAGTTCTATGTGTTTTCGTTTTGATGCAGCGTCCGGCGCACGCCCAACAGTTTGACGCAGCCTTCGGTTTCGGCGGTCTCACGTCGCCGGCGGGCACAACGGATAGTTCAGGCACATTTTTCCCCTCCATTCGGGGCGGGCTCTACCCGAGCTTCAGCGCCGACGTGCTGATCAAGCATCACCTTGGCGTGCAGGGCGAATTTGCCTGGCGCGCCCGCCAGAACCTTTACGGAGGCTACCAACCTTATCGTCCCATCTTTTACGACTTTAATGGAATTTTTGCTCCGCAGCTCGGCAAGAAATTTGGCGCCGAGCTGATGGCGGGGATTGGCGGCGAGGACGTGCGCTTCTACACCGGCCAATATACTTGCAGTTTTGTAAGTTGCACCAATTACGTGAGCAGCAATCACTTTATGGGACATGTAGGCGCCGGACTTCGATACTACGTGTGGGGAAATGTGTTCGTCCGCCCGGAAGCCAATTTTTATTTCGTTCACAACAACAATGAGTTCAGCTCCGGACGGATCGCCCGATACGGAGTGTCAATCGGTTATAGCTTCCGCTCGGGATTCTGATTGGTTGGTCAACGGTTGTCAGTTTAGGCTGGTATCGCCGTTTTTCCTGTCAGCGTTGGTTAGGAGCAGACAGGATTCTCGTCCTCGCAGCTAAATCGTACAATTACCGCTTGCATTCCCGAATTACCGCTGGCATTCCCCTGGACATAGCTCCCTGAAAATTCGAATGAAAGGTGAGCTGAAAAAATCATCAGCCAGCCGCCGAAGAATACTGAACCGGCTGCCCGGAACTCAGGACTCGAAAACCATACTGAAACAGCAGTCCAAGAATCGCCAGGGGAGTCATGAGATTCGTATAAAAAGGCAGCGCCCATGCCTGCTGAACGCGAGCGGCAGGCAGAATGAAGGACGCGACCGTCAGGGCAAGTGCCGCAATCCACGGCCAGGCAACGGCAGCGGCCGCCAGAATCCATACCGTCGCCGAGACACGGCTTTGCTTCCACAGTTGCGGGGCCTGCCGGACAAGCAAGAGAACAGCCGGCAACAGCAACACCTGGTTGTAGGTTGAGATGGTCGGAACGATCACCAACGTGACGGCGAGCACCAGCGTAAGAGAAAAAACAAAACGCGGAGATTGTTCAGAGTCGCGGCGCAACCGCCTGCAAATAGCTGCCGCAATCAATGTGATCGCCACGGACAACACGGGCCCCCATCCGGCGCTGGTCAAATTGTCAAACAGCGACGCGTTCCGCGTGTATTGCTGGTAGGCGCTTACCGCATGCAGAAACTCCGCGATCCATCCGGGTAAAATCCATTCTCCGGCGCCGATCAGAATCATCATGGCGGCTGCGAATCCCCAGACGAAATTCCTGCGCCGACGCCAATCGCTCGCCGCCCAAAAAATCAGCCACGCCGCCAGCGGCAAGACAAGCTGCGGTTTGATGGTGGCCAGCGCCAGAACTATCCCAGCCATCGCGAATTTTCGAGTCACTAGAAGCAAAGCGCATAAAGCGAGCAGCGCAGCAACCAGAAGGGTAAGCTGCTGAAGTTCAATGGCCTGTAGAACCGGCATGCTTCCTAACACGAGGAGAATCAGGCTGGCGACATTAACGGATGAAGGCTTCCAGCGCAAAACCCGCAGCCACACGAGAACACTTGCGGCGATCAGCACGGCGAGAAGGCCGTAAAAAGATGGCCGGATTACTTGAAACGGCATGCCAACAATGGGAGCCAGCAGGAAAA
Organism: Terriglobales bacterium; assembly: GCA_050746185.1. Classification (GTDB taxonomy): domain Bacteria; phylum Acidobacteriota; class Terriglobia; order Terriglobales; family Acidobacteriaceae; genus PALSA-188. Next base: position 115,853 of record JBOGLA010000003.1, read on the forward strand.
CCACGTAGACGGGGTATGCGAAGGCTTGTTGATCCCGGGGGTCCCCGGCCCGTGAAGCGTTGAGAGCCCGCCCATAATAGCCAATCTGGATTTCGCGAGTAATCTCCAGGCTGTAAGGGTCGCGGCCATGCCGCAAAAGCTCTCGGGCTCCCAGCCAGCGAGGATAAAGGTCCGAAAGGTTTCCGCGGGGATGATCGTGAGCGGCGGCGTCCGCACGCTGATACGGTACCAAAACCCGCCGCACGTAGAACAGCATCCCGGTCGCTAGGATCAGCGCCAGAAGCAAGCCGGCCTTGGAGTCCTTGAGCAATGGCTTGCATGTTACAACTAATGCGTCACGCCATTCTTCCGTGCGAACACGCCTTCTAACATCCGCAGCCATTGGATTGGCAAGTGGAACATTTTGCTGGTTCCTAATGGTCCACTTCAAACTGGGCGCCGCCGATTTCACCTGGGCGCTGCAAGCGGCACGCGCTTTGCTCGCCCATCAAAATCCGTATGCGAATCCGCAGCAACTGTACCCCTTGCCAGTGGCTATTTTTGGACTTCCATTGTTATGGCTGCGCCCGGAAGTAGCCGCGGGAATGTTCTATGGGATTAGTTCCGCCCTTTTAGCATTCGGGCTGACGAAGAGCGGCTATTGCCGCTTGCTGATTTTCCTTGCGTATCCTTATTGGGCCGGACTTCTTACGGCGCAGTGGCCGCCGCTTATTATGGCAGGATCTTTGTTGCCACTGTTGCTGCCGGCAGCATTGGCGAAGCCGCAGCTTGGTTTGCCGGTGATATTAACCAGCTGGAACCGGCGCGGAATCGTGGCCTGCTTCAGCCTCTTATTTCTCAGTTTGGTCATCTTGCCGCGATGGCCATTGTTTTGGATCTCAAATGCACATCACTACATCCGATTCATCCCCCTTCTGGTTTTGCCGGGACCACTACTGGCGTTAGCGCTGCTGCGATACCGCGAGCGGAACGCGCATCTATTTCTGCTCATGGCAATCATGCCGCAGCGATGGTTTTACGACGCCTTCATTCTCTGGCTGATCCCGAAAACGCGCCGTCAAATCGTGTGGACAGCCTTTTTCAGTTGGGGCGCGGGAATCTGGCGCTGGTATCACATTCCTCATAATGTTGTGCAAGTAGGCCGAATAGCGGTGGTGCTGATTTATTTACCTATGCTTTGGGTAATTCTTTCGCGGCCCAGACCGGCCGAGTAGCATGGCCGACATTTGTCAGCCTGCTTTGTTTTACGAGCAATCGTTTATTGCTGGAGAGCCGAGGTAGTGTCGAAGCTGCGGCTGTCGAATAGGACCGCCCCAAGCAGCACCAGTAAAATTGCGGCCAAACACTCGAAATGGCGAAACTGCATAAGGATGAGGCTAAGCGGACTCCAGAGAAGAGCAGCACAGGCCGAAATCAATATATTCGTACGGGATGCAGAAGCCAACTCACCAGCAACGCTCTCCAGAATGAGCGCCAGCGACAGAAACAGAATACTCAAGTCGTGAAGCAAGATGTGATAACTGACTAGTACCGAGACTATCAATGCTGTGGCGAACGCTAAACCCACGTTTCGGAAATCGTCCCTGGTTGTTTTCCGCCAGAGAAACGTTGCTGTCGCCAGACAGATTGCCGAAGCGACAAGGAGAAAGGCGACCCCCATTCGAACGTGATTTGGATGAAACAGGCTGGAAGCCAGTCCACGGAGGTTCGGCATTTTGGGCGGCTCCAGCCAGGCAAACTTCGGGTCGCGCTCCAGGCTCCACACGAAAACCGGATAATTTAACAAACCCGATAAACCGACGGTTCCAAATGAGACGACAAACAAAAGCAACGCGGCGGCACCAAATCCTGCAACTGTTCGCCACCGTTTCAGGAGAAGCAACGGAGCCACGAACGGAAGGGTCAGCTGAAACTTAAGCAATCCAAGGGCAATCCAGACGCCGGCAGCAAAACCAGCTTTGCGACGCAGCGCGATGAAGGCCATGCAATAGAAAAATAGCAAAACGATGGAATCTTGTCCCTGGATTAGCGCAACCATTATCGGGGTGAAGGCGAGGCATGCGGCGACCCATAAATAGAGCGGGGCCTGTCCGAGAAATGGCAAATTGTTTCGCAATATCATGATGATGGCGGCCAGCAATCCCACATTGATTGAGAGCCAAATCAGATCGGCCGCACGGTAAGAAAACCAAGCCATCGGCCCGAACATGAAGGCTTCAAACGGCGGATGATTGTAGGGAAGGACCGCGCGCCTTTCCGCAACCACCGCGGGCTTAATGGACCGCTGAATCGCCTCCTGCAGACTGAGGTTGTACAGCTGATGACCTCGGCCCTCATGCAATATTTCAGAGGCCGTATAAAAGCTGGCGAAGTCTGAAAGACCAATTGCAATGCCGTGTGCTGAGCGCCAAAACAGAACACCGTTCAGAATGATTGTCGCGCTGAAATATAGCGCTAATTTTCGCTGTGTTGATTTTTTCAGCATAGAGCGCGAAACCGTTCGCGCAATCATTATCTATAATTTAAGTACTGGCAATCCCTTCATCCCCAGATGGCTTCCCTTCTCGACACTCGTCGCGCCTTCCTTGCCGCCGTGACGATCGGACTATTTGCCCTGGCTGCCCGCAATGTGACTGACCCGGATGTCTGGTGGCATCTGCGCACCGGGCAACTTATCCTGCAAAATCATGCGGTTTTTCGCGCGGATCCCTATTCGTTTACGAAATTCGGGCAGCCTTGGATAAACCATGAATGGCTCTCGGACATCCTGATATTCAGTATCTACCGAGCGGCAGGCTGGACCGGTCTGATTGCGAGTTTTGCGGCTGTCACGACCGGAACTTTCATGCTCGTCTTCGCGCGCTGCGATGGCGGCCCTTATCTGGCTTCGGCCTTTGCGGTTTGGGCCGCGATTGCATCGGTTCCATTCTGGGGGGTGCGGCCGCAAACTTTTTCTCTGTTTTTTGCGAGCCTTTTTCTTGTCCTCATGGAGCGCTCTTATTCGCGTCCCATACTCCTTTGGTACACACCCCCTCTAATGCTGATTTGGGTGAACCTTCACGCGGGATATGGAATCGGAATCGCGTTTCTCGCCTTGTTTCTCCTTGGTGACTTGGTGAACATCGCTGTCGGCGCGGCGGAATGGAAGCAATCCCGCGACAGACTTAAACGGCTCGGCCTTGCGTTGGCGCTTTGTTTGGCTTTGGTTCCGCTGAATCCCTACGGGCGTCAAATGTACTGGTACCCGCTGCAAACCGCTCATTCGCGCTCCATCCAAGCCTACATTGCGGAATGGCTCTCTCCAAATTTTCACCAGGGGATGTACGTGGCTTCACTCCTCTTGATGCTCGCGATATTCGCCGGCGCCGCAGTCTCGCCGCGTCGCCTCAGTTCCACTGACTTGCTATTGCTCGCAACGACGATGTGGGCAGCGCTACATTCGGCGCGACTCATTCCCATCTATGCGATTGTGGCGGCGCCAATCCTTAGCAGACTGGTCTTTGCGTGTGTTCGGGAGAGCGGAAGATTTTCCGAATCTGCGCCGACAACCGTTCAGTGGCCAGGCCGGCAAATCCTGAATGGAACTGTGCTGGCGGCATTTCTGTTGTTTGGATTCCTCAAGATTCACGCTGTCGTCAAAAACCAAGCTGAGGTCGAAAAAAGCGCCTTCCCTTTTTCGGCGGTTTCGTTCTTGCGGACAAACCGGCTTCCAAAAAGTCTGTTCAATGACTACAACTGGGGAGGATATTTGATCTGGCAACTGTATCCTGAATATCGAGTTTGCATTGATGGGCGGGCAGACCTTTACGGCGACACATTCATGGATCGCTTCGCGACCGTTTACCATATTTCCGGTGCGTCGTGGCATTCCACTTTAAACGACTGGGGGGCCGAGACCGTCCTCGTGCCGCCGGACGCCCCAATAGTCGGAGCTCTTCGACTGCTTCCAGAGTGGAGAAAGGTGTACGGGGACGCCCAGGCCGTCATTTTCCTCAAGGCCGAAGCACCGCCGAATCAGTAATGATGTCTTTGAATCTCTGTGACGAAAGAGTGGATTTCCGGCCAAATCTTTGCAAGAAAGTATCGCTCTCAGCGCCTGGGTCAGTTATTATGGGTCAACGCTCTGGGTTAATGCTCTGGGTCAAAACTCTGGGTCAAAACTCTAAGATGTGCGCCGCCTCTTTCCGTAATTTATTGACTAGGAATTCAAGAGCTTTGTCTTCCTCGAGACAAGTATGCAAAAAAATGCCGGATGATTAAGGAATGATACTGTTAAGGGTTCAAGGGAGGCGGAAATGAGGGATGGTTTAGTTAGATTGTGGGCGGAAGATGAAGGTCAGGATATCGCAGAGTACGCGGTAATGCTGGCGGTGATCCTGGTCATCGTGGTCGGCACCATAAGACTGATCGGGACGAACGCGAACACCGTGTTTTCCTCCGTTGCCAGTTCGATCCAGTAGGGGAACCCGGAATAGATTTCCCGTACTGGCGTAAATGTCTCCGCGAGCCCACTTCGAGATAGAGGACTCCGGAGTTAGTCAGTTGTCTGCTTTCCGCCATGTGTTTTTGTTCGCCGTTAGTTGTCGGTGAGGAGTTTCCATGAATCGCAACCGTCTATTGTTAATAGGATTCGTGGCTTTGCTGCTGGGAGCCTTTGCGAGCTTCGCGGCCTATCGAAGCCTGCAAACGCGAACCGGGGGAAGCCAGGTTCCTGGACAGGACGTGGTGATTGCTGCCGCAGACATTTCCGTGGGCACTCGGATTGAGGATAAGGACGTAAAGGTCGTCCGCTTTCCAGCCGCCGACCTGCCTCCCAATTCCTTCCGCTCAAAATCCAAAATCCTGGGACGCGGGGCTGTCCTGCCAATTTCGAAGGGAGAATTCATTCTGCCATATAAGCTCGCAGGCGAGAACGCGGGCTTCGGCATGCCAACCCTCATTCCGCGCGGCATGCGAGCGGTTTCCGTGAGAGTGAATGACATTGTTGCCGTAGCCGGCTTCGTGGTTCCCGGAACCCACGTGGACGTATTGCTGACCGGCAATCCCTCCGGCTCGGGCGAACAACAAACGACAACGGTTTTGGAGGATGTTGCGGTGATCGCGGTTGGACAGAAATTGGAACGGAATTCAGCGGGCGAGCCACAGAGCGCTCCGGTAATCACGCTATTGGTTTCTCCAGACGATGCTGAAAAATTGACTTTGGCCTCGACCGAGGGCCACATTCAACTGGCATTGCGGAATCCTCTGGATACCGGGCAGGAAACGGTTGCGGCGGTGAATTCCAATACCCTGTACAAGAACATGCCGATGCCGCTATTGTCAGCACCGGTGAAGGGGAGATCGGCGCCGAGACGGTTGGCCACACGGCCTGCGGCGGCGGCTCCGCCCAGCGTTTATTCGATAGAAGTGATTCGCGGCGACAAGAAAGATGTACAGACGTTCTGAAGTGATACGACGACCGAGGTCACACACGATGGCAAAGCGCTCCCATAGCTGGGAGAAGAAAAATATAAGCCGTGGCAAGTTACTCATCGCCCGGCTTCTCGTTGTATCACTTCCACTATTTACCATGGCGCAAGCGCAGAATGTGCCTGAAGTGGCGCCCGCAGCCGCGCCGGCACAACAAGCGCCGGCTCAAGCGACAACGGTCACCACCCCCAGTACGGAGACCGAAGTTCAGGGTTCAGCACCGTTGAGGGTTTTAGTAGGCAAGTCTCTGTTGATCAACACGACCGAGCGGCTTAAGCGAATATCCGTGACCGATTCCAGCATCGCCGACCCCCAAGTCATTACTCCGACTCAGATTCTGGTGCATGGCCGTTCCGCCGGAGAGGTCTCACTATTGATCTGGGATGAACTCGAGCGCTCCCGAAGCTTCGATTTGCGAGTTGACGTTGACGTCAGCGCTGCCAGGGACGAGGAACGGGCGGTTTTTCCCGACGAGCAGATCACAGTCACCCCGTCCCTTTCTGCCATTGTGCTTTCCGGACACGTTTCCACGGAAGATGTCGCCAAGCGCGCCGGCCAGATAGCCGCAGCCTACTCAAAGAATGTCGTCAATGTTCTAACCTTCGGCCCGGTCGGGTCTCAGGAAGTGCTGCTGGAAGTAAAGTTCGCTGAAGTTGACCGTACGGCGGTAACGCAGTTGGGAGCGAATTTCTTCTCCCCTGGAACCGGCAATACCACCGGAACCGTTACTACCGGCCAGTTCGGAGGGTTCGGAGTCTCGACTAATTCCGCCAGCACCACCACCGCAGGCGGCACCACCACCACCGCAACCACTGCGACGCCGCCGACCATCAGCGTCAACAACGCGCTGAACATGTTCCTGTTTCGGAGCGACATCAACCTTGGAGTCGTAATCCAGGCGCTCGAACAAAAGAATCTTTTGCAGATTTTGGCTGAGCCCAATCTCATTGCAGTCAATGGCAAGGAAGCAAGCTTCCTCGCCGGCGGAGAATTTCCGTATCCCGTCGTACAGCCTGGACAGGGCTTTACGGCGGTTACAATTTCATTTCGCGAGTTCGGAGTTCAACTGAAATTTACCCCCGTTATCATGCCCAACGGGAACATTCATTTACGCGTCGCGCCTTCGGTCAGCCAACTCGACTTTACTAATGCCCTGACGATTTCGGGATTTACCATCCCCGCGCTCAGTACGCGGAAGGCGGATACGGAATTCGAATTGAAAGACGGGCAAAGCTTTGTTATCGCCGGACTGATGGATAACCGCGTCACCGATGTTTACAACAAGGTTCCGGGACTCGGCGACATTCCCATTCTTGGAAATTTCTTTAAAAGCAAGAACCAGCAAAAGAGCAATAGTGAATTGATGGTCCTGTGCACAGTACATCGGATATCGGCGAGCACTCAAGACCAGACTTTGCCGAAAAACCCGAGAAAGTTTCTGGATCCGAATCAGTTTGATGGAAAGAAATCGCCGGCCAAGAAGTGAGCCGGAGGAATTTTAGCGAATACTCTAAATGAATATAGGAACGAATTAGCATCATGCCTGAACTTTCAGTCGCAGTGGTCGCCGCCGACGTCGAACAGCGGTCGGTAATGCAGGTCATGGTAGATGGCACTGGGGTTGCCCGCACTGCCATGACGTCCGGCATGTACCCGGTCGCAACCACGGATCCCGTGTTGCGAAAAATTCATGCCGCGAACCCTGACGTAATTCTGGTTGATATCGGCGCCGATTCTCTGGCGGCACTGCGGGGGATTGAATTGATCCATCAGGAACTGCCTGGATCAGCGATTTTTGCTCTAGGAAGCATGTCTCAACCTCAAATTATCGTCAGTGCTATGCGCTCCGGGGCTCGCGAATTCATTGAGCGTCCAACTACGACAACCGATCTGCTGGAAGCTTTTGTACGGCTCAGCGCAACCCACAGAAGAGTCCAGCGGGAGGAAGTTCGGGGGCGGGTGTTCACAGTGGTGAACGCCAAAGGGGGGAGTGGAGCCACCACCATCGCGGTGAATCTCGCGCTTGCTCTGCAGAGCGCGCACGGAAATGTAGCGCTGGTGGACATTGCGCCGCTTGGCCATGCCGCGCTGCATCTGAATCTCAAGCCATCCTTCACAGTATCCGATGCCTTGCAGAACCTGCATCGCATGGATGGCTCACTCCTCGAAAGCTTCACTACGCGCCACAGCAGCGGCCTGCAATTGCTCGCTGGAACCAACGTTCCGGTGGCAGTTGAACCCACAACATCGGAGTTCGCCCGGCTGTTCGACTTGCTGGTGAGCCATTATCGCTACGTGGTTGTGGACGCCTCGTCCCGGATGGATCCGACTGCGCGGCTGGTCGGCAATCTCTCGCAAACCGTGCTCATTGCGGCCCACGCCGACGTGGCCTCGCTTTGGAGCGCAGCCAGAATCCAACAATACCTGGGAGAAACCGGAGGACGGGAACGGCTACAGCTTGTCCTGAACCGGTTCCGAAAGACTCCCGGTTTCTCGGAGGCTGACGCGGCGAACGCCGCGGGCGTGAGGCTCTTATGGAAAATTCCTAACCAGTATTTCGCGGCTTCATCTGCGATTGATCGCGGTGTTCCGCTAATGCAGCAGGGCAACACCGAAATCACCCGCTCCTTCGTTGCTCTGGCCGGTCGCCTGACCGAAGGCGACATCGAGGTAAAGCGCGCCGCGTGGTCAATGTTCAAGATCGGTTAGGGTAGTTCATGGCCAACCTTCAGACATTCGAGAGAACCGAATACCAGCAGGTGAAGGCTGATCTCCATCGCAAGATTCTGGATCGCCTTGATCTGGAAAAACTGGGACGCACCCCCGGTGACGCGGCGCGAGACGAAGTCCTGCTTCTTATCCGCAATACGGTAAACAGTGAGGCGGTTCCTCTCAGCTTTGCCGAGCGCGAGCGGCTTGCCCGCGAAATACTCGACGAGATTTTCGGCCTGGGCCCCCTGGAGCCGCTCCTGAAAGATCCCACGATCTCCGACATTCTGGTTAATCGCTATAACCGAGTGTACGTTGAGCGCGCGGGGAAACTGGAACCAACAGGGTTAAGTTTCAAGGATGATCAGCATTTGATGCAGATCATTGACCGCATCGTTTCGCGAGTGGGCCGCCGCGTGGACGAATCTTCTCCGATGGTGGACGCGCGCCTCGCAGACGGGTCGCGTGTAAACGCAATTATTCCGCCGCTGGCAATTGACGGGCCCTGCCTTTCCATCCGGCGGTTCGGCAAAGAGCCGGTCACGGCCCGCCAGATGCTTGACAACAAAAGCCTGACGGATTCCATGCTGGAACTGCTTGCGGCGATGGTGAAGGGGCGCCTCAACATCCTGATCTCGGGAGGTACGGGAGCCGGGAAAACAACGCTGCTGAACGTGCTGTCGGGCTACATTCCAAATTCCGAACGGATCGTGACGATTGAAGACGCGGCTGAGCTCCTGCTGAAGCAGGAGCATGTGGTACGGCTGGAGACGCGCGCGCCCAACATCGAAGGCAAAGGCGCGGTGCGGCAGCGGCAGCTCGTAATCAATAGTTTGCGTATGCGTCCCGATCGGATTGTTGTGGGCGAGGTTCGAGGCGAAGAGACGTTTGACATGCTGCAAGCTATGAACACTGGCCATGAAGGCTCGCTTACGACGGTTCATGCCAACTCCCAGCGGGACGCGCTGGCGCGGCTCGAGAGCATGTTCTCCATGGCAAATTTAAATATTCCAGAGCGGGCCATGCGGCAACAGATCGCATCCGGCATTCACGCCGTGGTGCAGATCGCGCGCATGGTGGACGGCACCCGCAAAGTCATCACGATCTCGGAAGTCACCGGCATGGAGGGAGATCTCATCGCCATGCAGGACATCTTCGTATTTGAACGGCGCGGAATTGATGAGAACGGAAGGGTTAAGGGCACCTTCCGCGCTACCGGCACCAGGCCAAAATTTTCCGAACGCCTGCAAACCGGCGGTTTTCATCTGCGGCCCGGATTATTTGAGTCAAGAATGGAGATTTAACTCGTTCTACTTTAAAGATTCCCTATGTTGCCATTAATAGCGGTCATAATCTTTCTGGCGGTGGCGCTGGCGGCTTTCGCTGTCGGATACATCCTCGACCAGCGAAACGCCCAGGCCCGCCTGATTCGCGAACGCCTGGCCAGCGCCGACAAGAAGGTGGAGTCCAGCACCGGCGAAGAACTAGCGCTCCTGCGGGACGAGATGCTAAGCAAGATCCCGGCCTTCGACAGTCTGCTGCGCCGTTCGGTCCAGGTATCGAATCTCCAGACCATGCTGGAGCAGGCGGACCTGGGCATTCGCGCCGGAAATATCCTGATCTTATGCATGATCAGCGCCATCGTCACAGGCGGTGTGGCAATGCTGTTGACCTCGTCCATGGCGGGGCGACAGTCCGCACTCTTTGTTTTCATGGGAATTGTTATGGGAGGGATTCTGCCGTACTCCTACGCTTCCTACATGCGTGGCAGGCGATTCCGCAAATTTGAGGAACTCTTCCCCGAAGCTATTGACACCCTGACGAGGGCGGTCCGCGCCGGACACGCCTTTACCACTGCTCTCGAATTGATTGCCAATGAACTTTCCGAGCCTATTGCGTCCGAGTTTCGAAAGTTATTTGAAGAGCAGAAGTTCGGCTTGCCGGTGCGGGACGCCCTGCTGAATCTTACCGAGAGGGTTCCCCTGGTGGACGTTAAGTTCTTTGTGACTGCGGTAATGTTGCAGCGCGAGACGGGCGGCAATCTGGCGGAGATTCTCGATAATCTTTCTTATATGATTCGCGAGCGCTTCAAGATTATGCGCCAGGTCCGGGTGTATACGGCCCAAGGCCGCCTCACCATGATGCTGCTGATGGGGATGCCCCCAATCATTGTGGTGGTGATGCTCTCATTGAATCCGGACTTTATTCGTCCGCTATTTTCCGACCCGCTGGGCCACACGCTTATCGTTGCGGGAATTACATTGCAGACGATTGGGTATTTCGTGATTCGTAAGATCATTCGGATTCAGGTTTAAGCGTACCTGGGCTAAATATGGCAGCTGCGTTGGCAGTTTTGTTGTTCCTGACGGTGGCGCTGGTGGTCTTCTCCTTTGGAGCCGCGGCGTATGCGCCCTCGTCCGTGCTGGGCTCACGGCTCCGTTCGCTTGGAGGGCAACGCGCTCAGCAACAAAAGCCGGCGTTCAAGGAACGGTTAGAGCAGGCTCTGGACCCGCTCAGCAAGGCTATTCCTCTCTCCCCATCTGAGGTGTCTCGAGCCAGGCAGTGGCTCATTCAGGCCGGGTATCGCGAGCGGCGGCATCTCACCATCTATGTGGGCAGCCGGGTGCTTCTCGCTTTCGTCGGATTCGTGACGGTCATCGCAGTCAGCGGCTCGAAGTCCCTTCCACTCATGATCAGCGTGGCGGCTTTCGGATTTTTCCTGCCGCGATTTGTCCTGAAACGGATGATCAAGCAACGCCAGCAGCGAATCACGCTGGGCTTGCCCGACGCCCTGGATCTCACGGTTATCTGCGTGGAGGCCGGATTGGCCCTCGACCAGGCATTGCTGCGGGTTGGCGAGGACCTTCGGCACGCTCACCGCGAGCTCAGCGATGAGTTCCACATGGTCAATCTAGAGATGAGGGCCGGGAAACCTCGCGCCGAAGCTTTGCGAAATCTCACCGCCCGCACCGGGGTGGACGACATCCGCGCCCTGGTGGCGACATTGGTGCAAACTGACCGGTTCGGAACCAGCGTGGCCCAGGCGCTGCGCGTCCATTCCGACTCACTGAGAACCGAACGGCGCCAACGCGCGGAGGAGCAGGCAGCGAAAACTACGATTAAAATGGTTCTACCACTCGTCTTGTTCATTTTGCCTTCAATTATTTTCGTGACTCTTGGACCAGCTATTATTCAACTCGTACGTACGTTGGCGCCGACGGTCGGCCGTTGACAGTGCCACGCATCCATAAACTCCCCCAGGACGTTTGTGAGTAAGGAATATTGAATCAGGAGTAGTGATGCAGGGCCCGACAGGATATGCATTTAACCGCACCCGTCGTACTTACTTAGCGACCCGGCTGGCGGTTGCCGACGGTTATTGGACAAGATTGCGCGGCTTGATGGGCGCGGGTCCAGCAAGCTTTACTGCCGGCCGCGGATTGTGGATCACTCCTTCCCATGGCGTTCACACCTTCGCCATGCGTTTTCCTATAGACGTCGCTTATCTCGACAGCGCAAAAGCGGTGGTTTACATGGCCCATGACCTGAAGCCATGGCGAGTCGCTCCGATAAACCTGAAAACGAGTTCGGTCATCGAGCTGCCGGGAAATACTTTGAAGTCAAGCGGGACAGTGATTGGCGATGAAATTGAAATCACATTGGGAAAAGCGCCCGAGACTTGCGCATGAAAGATGTTCGCAGTAGTGATCTACGCATCAACGACATCCGGATGAATGACAGGCCCATGAACCATACGCGCGGGAATGGCGATCTGAAACTTCTGGTGGAATGGTCGTCCCCCTGGGAGGAATTCCTCACCGCGATTCGTCCGGCATTGAGCCGGTCTCCGGCGCCCCTCGCAGCGGAAGCTCATACCGGGCTATTCCCTTACCGCACGATGCTGGCCTCAATGGCGCTGGAAATGCTGTTTCTGGTGGCTCTTCTTACTTTGCCGTCGAGGCTCGGACGCTTGAAGCCGCTTCAGGCGAGTCCACCTCCCACGTATGACGTGATTTATTTTTCCGGGGATGAGCTTCCCAAGACGGAAGATTTTGGAGGTGCGCGCACCGGCCGCTCGGGACGTTCAGGGGGGGCAGAAGGGCACCATGCAACGCAGGTGATCCGGGTTGCCCGCGGACCTTCACTGAAAGAACAGGTAGTGGACGTTCCCAAACTCAATCTTCCGAATTCGAATTCAGCGGTTGCGAATCTGCTGGCTTATAAGAGCGTCCCTGGACCGCCGCCTGACAAGGGCCTGGAGGCTTCCTCGCGTCACGCTGAAATGCTCGCAGCGGCCATACCGCCGCCGGCAGCGATCCAACATGAGGATTTCCACGCCGCGCCCAGCCTGCAAGCAGGTGCTATTGCGCCAACACAAAACGAACTGAACCATCAGTTGACTTCGCGCCGCATTTCCGAATCGGGTGAATCCGTTGTCCCGCCCCCGGTTTCAGCGCCGAGCGAAGTGGCGATTCTTCATCCGCAACTGACCTTGCCGCAGTCTCTCGTAGTTGCTCCATCTCCGAGCGAACTGAGGAGGCAATTGAGTTCCCGACGCATTTCCGAATCGCGGGAATCGGTTGTTCCGCCTCCGGTCTCAGCGCCGGACGAAGCCACGGTTCTTCATCCACAACTTACTTTGCCGCAATCCAGCGTAGTTGGGCCGGTTCCAAGCGAATTGACCAGGGAATTGACGTCGCGCCGTATTTCCGAATCTCGGGAATCGGTTGTCCCACCACCGGCTTCAGAACCGAGAGAAGCGACTGCATTGCACTCAGAGCCTGGGTTGCCGCAATCGAGAGTGATACCACCTGCGCCGTCTGGACGTGAAATCAGAGAGGCGAATGCCAGATACAGGGCAGAAGGCTTGCGGAACCAGGCGGTGGTGCCTCCTGCACCTGAGGCTGCAACTACATTCACTGGGCGCAGGGTGATCGGGGTGAACGACGCTGCGGTCGTCGCACCAGCGTCTCAGATCAAGGGCGTGGTCTCTGCGCATCGGCGGGCGGGCAACTTTGGTGATTCAAAGGTTGTACCGCCGCCCGCCCAAGTAGAAGGCTCCTTGATGCGCCGGGCAAACGGATTGCCTCAGGCATCGGCGGTGATTCAACCACCGCCTTCCGCATCGGCAGGAACGAGTGCGGGTGTTCGAGGGAGACATGGCCTCGCCGGCGATACCATGGCGGAGGCGGTCGTACCTCCATCCCCCGCAATTGGAAATGGAATTGTGATCTCCGCGAGACCGGGATCGAAGGTAGGTTCTCCGACCCTGGGATCAGCGGGTTCGCTGGCGATGTCGCCCTCTGGGGGCGCGCATCCGGGTTTGGGAGGGACCGGAGGCGGCGCCGGCATCAGCCACGGCAGCGGCCCCGGAAGCAGCACCTCCGGCCAGGGTTCCGGAGCCAAGACCACTGGATCGGGACAAGGCTCCAACGAGGTTGCTCACAACGGAATCTCGCCGTTCCCCGGAACGGGCGGCGCCGGCAAAGGGACTACCTCTGCGCCCGCGCTACCGGGGGTCTCGGTTTCCGGTGGCAGCATCAACGTTCTCAGGCTCCCCAGTTTCGGAACCGACGGTGCGCCAATCGCCGACGCGGGCCATTCTCCCCGCCTAAGCAACGTGGAGGGGCCTGGCATCACCGTGGTGGCGACTTCACATTCCGCAGGAGCATTTAATTTTTACGGAGCCTTGAAAGGCGACAAGGTTTACACCATTTACATTGACACCACTCTGGGGACTGCGGTGATGCAGTTTGCTGACCCGAAGACGGCGACTCAGACCTACCCGGAGGACTTGACCGCCCCACAGGCGATTCGTGCTGAATTGCCCTTCGGCGTCACTCCCTCGCGGCTCGTGATCTCGTGCATTCTGGACCGGACAGGATTGGTGAAAAACCCGCGAGTGCTGGATGCCAAATCCCCGGAGCTCTCAGCGAAAGTCATGGCTGCGCTTCCGGCCTGGAAGTTTCGTCCTGTGCTTCGAGGAGATCAGCCAGTCGAAGTCAATGCCATTCTCGGATTCGACATAGATACCAACTAAAATTGGACTGTGCGCCATCCGGAAATTCGCCGTCTTCCAAATTGGCGGCGGCCACTCAAGCCAAAAGAAGGCTGGAATGGGCCACCAGCCGTACACCCTCAGGGCCGAAAGTATAGGATTCCCAGGTTAGCGCCAAAGAGCGGCGCGAACCTGGGGCACCAGGCCCGGCGACCCAGCGCTTCGAGCGCGAGCATCCCAATGAACTATGGCAGATGGACTTCAAAGGTCCCAAGGGATGGCCACAAACCGTGGGACCGCTGTCGGTGCTCGATGATCATAGCCGCTACCT
>JBOGLA010000004.1:0-2611 GCA_050746185.1 Terriglobales bacterium
GGCGTTGCGGGAGTTGGTTGGATGAATTCAAAACAAGTCGTAGATAACTAACAGGTGTATGTTGCTACGAAGAGCCATCTGATTGATCGTGGGGCGAACACTAAAGGTCGTCATAAGTCTTGTAATCATGGCAATAAGCAGCCTCGCTGCATACTACTGGTGCAAGAAGGCTTCGGATGGTCTTATACTTTTAAAGCTTACAGTTTTATTTCTACCTTCCATCGTTGGGTTTTTTGCTCTGTTCACCGATCTTAAGAAAGACGGCCAACTGACCAGGTGGGGTTATGCGGCAGTTCTGTTGGGGTTTGAAGCTGCAGCCCTCGGTTGCGTTGTACAACTTGTGGAACAGGCCCGACAGAACGAATCCACCGCCCAGAGCATCGATCGACAAACGAAGATGATCGCATCCCTTCGCGAGCTCTTATCGCCAATAAATGATGAAATCAAAGTTGACTTGGTTTTTAAAATTCCGGCCAATCAGGGGAATCTTGAGGGTCTTGCTCTCGAGCTTGAAAATCAAAATAGCGGACTCGCGCGCTACATCGAACTTTCCCGAATCAGCAGTCGGAGTCTTGACGAGCGCCAGCTAGCACAATTTCTTGACGAAGATTTTCTATTGTTTTACTGCAAGGAAGAATCTTGTATGGACTCCTAGTACTACTGGGTCACAAAATAACATTTTGATGTAGAATTGTTTTGTGGGAACACGCCTCTCCGCGCCAGGCCCACAAGAGAAACGCTTCGCGGCATATATTGAGGGCCTGGTGAAAGCCGCGGGGCACGAAGATCGGCATGCACCTTTAAAGAACTACTGCAAGGGATTGCTATTACCCGGGGAACGTAAAAGCATCGAGCCGATGGCGGCCCGCCTAGACGGTGAGAACACCCAATCGATGCGTCAGTCCCTACACCATTTGGTGGCAAAGGCGCCGTGGCGCGATGAAGTCCTACTGGAGCAAGCGCGCAACTATGCGTTACCCGCCATGCAAAAGCACGGACCAACGGTTGCCTGGATTGTAGATGACACCGGATTTCCGAAGAAGGGCAAGCATTCGGTCGGCGTCACTCGGCAATACTGCGGTCAGGTGGGTAAGCAGGAGAACTGCCGCGTGGCTGTGAGTTTGTCGGTGGCGACATGGAGTTCGAGTCTGCCGATTGAGTATCGACTGTATCTGCCTAAGGAATGGGCCGAGGATTCGGAGCGCCGAGAAGAGACGGAAGTGCCCGAAGAAGTTGAGTTTCAGACCAAGCCTGCGATCGCACTGGATCAGATCCGTGCGGCGGTCGAGGCAAACTTGGACCGTGGCGTTGTTCTGGCCGATGCGGCTTACGGGATCAACACCGAGTTTCGCGATGGGCTCACCGAACTCCACCTGCAATATGTGGTGGGTGTGCAGAGTACCATGACAGTTTGGGAGCCAGGCAAACAGCCTTTGCCCGCCAAGCCACGAGGAAGAATGGGAAGGCCTGCGCGGCTATTACAGCGATCTGCTGATCATCAACCCGTCTCGGTGAAGCAGTTAGCGATGAGTCTGCCCACCACCGCCTTCCGGGAAATCACTTGGCGTGAAGCCGGGGAACGGAAATTGCGATCGCGCTTTGCCGCCGTTCGAATCCGCGCGGCTCATCGGGACTACGAGCAAGCAGAACCACACCGGGAGGAATGGTTGCTGATCGAGTGGCCGCGAGAGGAGAAAGAACCGGCCAAATATTGGGTATCGACGCTGGCGCCCACGACCAAGCTCAAAGCTTTGATCCAGATGGCCAAACACCGCTGGATCATCGAACGGGATTACGAAGAGTTGAAACAAGAGTTGGGGCTGGGGCACTTTGAAGGTCGAAATTGGCGAGGGTTCCACCATCACGCCACGTTATGCATCGCAGCTTATGGGTTCCTGGTAGCCGAGCGGAACCGTTTTTCCCCCTCTGCCCGCGCCGCTCATATTGGATTCGTTGCGCCCAGGCCAGCGCCGGACTTCCGGCCGCGCGGCTCGCCGCATACGGACTGAGAGGCATAATCCGAACTCGATAGCGACACTGAGAATCATCCTCGCCCGGCAATTGCTTGGGCAACTTTCTCAATGTCCTTTTTGCGGATCCGGTTCCGGATAATCCTCCGCGTCGATATCGACTTCAGACATACAGGCAGCAGGACGCGAATGATTCGGCGCCGTGCGCCAGGCATCTTCCCTTAATTTCACTCTGCTAAGTTTCTCCAGCGCCACACAACGCCAGTTTGCAGGCGAACCCACCGGCTGAAGTCCACTCCGGCTCTCGCCACCGTACTGGTAGCAGAGCACATGGAGTTGACCTCCTCGATTCCGGCCCAGCCTGTGTGGACAAAACAATCTGAGCCGCCCTTGATAGGTGGCCTCGATCGGCTGTTTGTTCGCCACGGCAGTCCAGACCAGCCTATAAATCTCCTCCACCGTCTGAATCTGCGCCTGGACGACCCGCATCTCAGTCCACTTAACCACACCCGCGCACTATCTTCAACGGCAGTAATTGTTTATGACCCAGTAGTACTAGGCCGAGTTCAGGCGTTTGCGCTGAAATCGGAACTGTGACATCAAGCCGAAGGCGCTCAATTTCGCGCAGCTCGCGATTGCGA
>JBOGLA010000005.1:0-197108 GCA_050746185.1 Terriglobales bacterium
TGCAACCCTCGGATTCGTCTCGCGTGGTTTGCTCGCCCTCCTGCAAGTTTCTGCCGGCGCCCGATTCCGCAACATCTTTTAACGAGCCCGATTTCGCCGACGCATCCGCCAATGTCTCCAGCCGGACATCATTCTTCTTCGCCGACACTTCAATCGTTCCGTTGACGTCCGTCACTTCAAATTGAGTCCATGCGCTGCTGGCCGGGACGATCGCCATGCATCCCACCCGCACTCGGATTCCATGCGCCGTACCGACGTTGACGCTGCCGTGTTCCACGGTCAGGCTTTGCCCGTCGAATTCCACCAGCGAAATAGGCAGAATCATCACCCGCGATCCCATTGCGTCGAGGTTCGCCACCGCATCCGCCCGGGTTTCGAGCAGATCTCCGGAAACCACCGCCGATGCATTCGGAATCGCGACCCCGTTGCGCAGCACCACTCCCTTGCCATGAAACGTGGCGTCCGCAGCGATCACCCATGCCGGAGTGACTGCGATCAACATCCAGCAAATTAGTTTGCTCAGCGCGCGCACCATGTCCGCAATCGTAGTCCGTTTAGCGCATGCCGGTCAATTGCCTTTCCGTCTATCCATGAGTCTAGAACCAGCGGTCCACAGTTTCCCACCAGACCAAACGCATCCACTCGTAGAAACATGTCTTCGCCCATTCGCGGTGATGCCACCATTCAGTCCCAAATTCTTGAGGATCGTAAACGGCGGCAACAGAATAATCGTATCCTTGAACCGTACTCTTGAACGTGCTGAGAGCCCTTCGAGTGTGGTAATCGGAGGTAACAAGCAACACGTGACGCGCGCCGGTGTCCTTCAAACATCGCGACACATCATTGCCCTCAGCCTTGGTGGAGAGCCCGTAAATCGGGCAAACAGTGATTGAAGGGGCTTCCGGGAGGGTTTGGATGTAGCGCTGCGCAAGATCCAATTCACTCCACTGAAATACTTTTGCGTCCGCCGGAACATCGAGAATCAACCGCTTGGCAAGTCGTTGCCGCAACAGATCGAGGCCGCGAGCCGGCCTCTTGTCGGTTTCACCCGCCAGCACAACGATTACATCAGATGGCCGCGGTTGATCTATTACCAGAAATCGGCCAAGGTTTGCAAGAAGAACTAACGCCGCGACTACCGCCACCAGTCGCAGAATGAGCACACGCATCGAAGGCCTTTCCAGGAGAGATTCGAGTCAAGAATACATCCCCAATAGCACAGCTTTGGACTGCGCAAGAGCAATCGGCAAGGACTGAAATTCCAGACCGTGCGAACTTTTTTGCATGTAAAATAGCAGGCAAAACTTCCGGAAGACCACGACAAATCCGAAACGGCCCTACTTATTACAGTTTTTGTGATTCTCAAGTACCTGAATATTAAGGCCTTGAGTCACGTTTCTTGTGGAAAAGTCACTGCGGAGCCTTTAACGATCATCCGAAAAGCGGTAGAGTTTTACGGTTGGCAAAGTGCGGGCAAATAAGTTGGTTCTAATGAATCGTTACTCAAATTCGGCGCTTTTAGTTCCCGACCCGCCCGAAGCTATGGGGCGGCCCGTAATGGTTGCGCCGGTGAGTTATGGCCCAGTTTCCATGCTGCCGGACAGACGGCCGCCGTGGAAGGAATTTGTTTTCAGCCTGGGATCGCAAGGCGCGTTGGTTGTCATTGGATTGTGGATTTGCCTCTTGCATCCTAACGTCCTGGTGCAGCCGTCACGGGACTATCATTTCATCAGGCTGGTCAGTACGCCGCATCCGGTGAATCACGATCCCGCTCCAGTTCGGGTGTTGAAGGCTCCTCCGCCAGTAGAAGTCAACACTCCCGAGGCCCTGAAACTCCCGCCGCCGCTACGGGTTGAGCATCGCGATCCGCCATCGGTGCCAAGGATCGCAGTAGTAAATAAATTGCCCCAGGTTCCCGCCGTGCCTGTGATTCCCAAGCAGATGGTCAAGACGAATGTGTTCTCGGCGGGGAGCTCTCAGGCCGCGACAATTGAAAAATCTGCGCGTGACGTACAGACGGGAGGCTTTGGCGATCCGCGCGGGGTGACTTTGCCGGCGAATGAGAATCGTCCAGTGACGATCGCGCGCCAGGGGGCGTTTGACCTTCCCTCCGGTGCAGGATATGGCAACGGTACCGGCGGTAAACACGGGACTCGCGGAGTGGTTGCAAGTTCCGGGTTTGGAGATGACACCGCAATCGGAGATTCCGGCGCAAAGTCTAACCCGGCGATCCGCGAAGGCGGGTTTGGCGATGCTCAGACTGCGGATGCGAGTCACGTTGCGAGACTGGCACCGGCACAACCACGCATCAAACCTGCTGAAATACTTTCCAAGCCGGTTCCCGCGTATACGGAAGAGGCGAGAAAATTACACATCGAAGGCGAAGTATTGCTGGAGGTGGTTTTTGAAGGGTCAGGTTCGATTCGGGTGGTGCGCGTAGTTCATGGGTTGGGACATGGGTTGGATGAGTCCGCGATCAAAGCCGCCCAGCAGATTCGTTTTACACCGGCACAGAGAGATGGCCGGCCGGTTGATTTCACCGGCGTGCTGCACATTCTGTTTCAACTTGCTTAGGGCAATTTCAAAGGGGTTTATGTCAAGAATTAGGATTCTTCCGCAGAGCTTCTTCACGCAGCGTTTCGTTATGCATCGTTTCACATCAATCATGCTTTTCTGCTTCTTCCTTCCCCAACTGGTGAGCAGCCAAACTGCACGCGCCCAGGAGCCGGCCTCTACATCGCAAGCTGCGGTTCCCAGTCAAGGCAGTACGGCTCCTTCTCCAACCTTTGATCAGGTTATAGACAGAGTTACCGAGCGCGAGCATTTCTTTCTGGCGCAAATGCGCCATCTTCATCCGCTGGTTGAGACATACATACAAAATCTAAAAGGAGATGAGGACAAGGCGGTGCCGGTCAGCGATCAATATTTCCTGGGGCGGCTCAATATGAGCAAAGGGACTCAAGATGTCTCGTTCATGGGGCATCCTGGTTTCGGCCGCAAATTCGTTTCAACTCTTACCGGCCTGTACGGAATGAAATTCCTTCCTCTCGGATTCGCTCAAATGGTGGTGTTGGACGACGATTTTCAGCGCAAGTTCTATAAATTTACTTTCGTGAGGCGCGAATTTTTAGGCGCGGTCCGGTGCCTCGTCATTGATGTCGAGCCCAGCGACCGATCCGCTAAGGGCAGGTTCATAGGAAGAATCTGGGTGGAAGACCAGGATTACAACGTGGTTCGCTTCAACGGCACTTATAGTGGACACGAGCGCTACAGCTACTATCTGCACTTTGATAGCTGGCGCATGAACATGCGCCCGGGTTTGTGGTTGCCGGCTTATATATACAGCGAAGAGTCAAACCTCTTGTATCGGGGAGGCCACAAGCTTCACTTCAAGGCGCAAACCCGGCTTTGGGGATACGACCTGCATCAGGCCGGCCAGAATGAGGAATTTTCTCAGATTGTGGTTGATGCTCCCCAGCAGTCCGTCAACGACCAGAGTCCTACAGCACAAGACGCGACGCCCGTTGAGAGCCAGCGGGATTGGGAAAGCCAGGCGGAAGAGAATGCGGTTGAACGGCTTGAGAAGGTTGGATTACTGGCTCCCGAAGGGGATGTGGACAAAGTATTACAGACGGTTGTCAACAACCTGATTGTCACCAACAATCTGACTATTGAACCTGAGGTTCGTACCAGGGTATTGCTGACTTCTCCTCTAGAGTCCTTCACCATCGGCCATGTCATTGTTGTGAGCCGGGGATTATTGGATGTCCTGCCCGACGAAGCCTCGCTGGCTATGGTGCTGGCGGACGAGTTAAGCCACATCGTGCTCGGCCATCGAATAGACACTAAATTCGCCTTCAATGACCGAATGTTGTTCCCAGACGAAAATACCTTTCAACGTTTGGACTTCGCGCGGGATCCGGCGGATGAACAAGCCGCCGACAAGAAGGCTCTGGAGTTGCTGCAAAAATCGCCCTATAAAGACAAGTTGGGGAATGCGGGATTATTTTTAAAGGCTCTTCAGGCGCATGCGCCTGAGCTGAAGAATCTGATTCGCCCTCATTTGGGAAATGCTTTGGCGAATGGAAAATCAATGCGCATGTCCGAATTGCTCAACAGCGCGCCGCAGCTACAGCCGGAGCGTACAGACCAGATCGCGGCTTTGCCGCTGGGTGGAAGAATCAAAGTAGATCCGTGGAGTGACAGGATCGAACTGGTAAAGACCAAGCCGGTGGCGATTTTGACGCCCACGGAAAAAATGCCCTTTGAAGTCACTCCTTTCTTCCCGTATCTAACCCGACTCTCCGACACAGGAAGCGAAAAGGTGACGGCCACGGGTCCCGGCAATTAGCCGCGACCCGGACTAGCCGAGACTGCACGAGATGTCAGATGTTACTGGATGGAACTGCCAACTTGCGAAAACACGGTATTGGCATTCGTCCCAATCAGACGGATGGTGCCGACGACGATTACTAGAATCACCGCCAGCATTACAGCATATTCAGCGATGTCCTGGCCTTCCTCATCTGACCAGAGCTTACGCAGAAACTTTGACACGGGCTCCTCCTTTGCGGAATCGCTCTCCGCCATATGAAAGCAATTTCTTGCCCCGGTTGCATATAGCGAGAGATGTCCCCCCAAAAACTTGCCGGTATCGCTATCGTAGTTCTCACCTTTGAATCGGCGCAATACCCCTGACGAGTGAATCAATGGCACGAAAGTGCCATAGTGACTCAAATGATCGGTTTGAGAGGCAAGGACTGGTTCACGGCAAATAAGGCGAGCTCGAGGCGGGTTGAAACGCCAAGCTTGTCAAAAATATTACTAAGATGGTGTTTAACTGTGTCCTCGCTGATTTTGAAGTATTCGGCGATTTCCTTATTGGAATAGCCGGCAACGACCGCCGACACGATTTCCAATTCGCGCGGAGTGAGCCCGAATTTCCTCTGGCGCGCCTCTTCTCCGGAAGACTCCACCAAATTTCTCAAATACTGGACCAGATTGGAAACACTCTCGCGGCCCACCCAGTATTCTCCGGCCATTACCGCGTGGATGCTTTTCAAAAGGAGTTGAGTAGCGGAGTCTTTGAGCACGACTCCGCGAGCGCCGAGTTGCAATGCCTCAACAATTTGATTCTTTTCGGCGGCTGCCGTCAGAAGTATGACCCGCACCGTGTTTGGAGAGGATGAAGAACTCATTTCGCGCAGTGCTTCAAGCCCAGGATGGCGCGGCATGGCGAGATCAAGCAGAAGAATTTCCGGTTTGAGTTGGCGCGCCAGCTTCACCGCCTCCGCACCGTCAGAAGCCTCGCCTATCACCTTCAGGTCTGGCTCAGCTTCGAGGAGACGACGCAAACCATCGCGGAATATCGGATGGTCATCCGCAATAACAATTCGAATCGGCGATTTCTTGCTATCCATAAGTGACTTCTTTTTGCTGCGGAATACTAACCTCTAAACGCGCTCCTCTTCCGGGAGTTGATTCTAACGTGAGTTCACCTTCGATTAATCGCACGCGCTCGCGAATCACCAGCGGGCCTTTCCCTTGAGTGTCTAATTCAGCATGTGTCAGCCGTCCTGAAAAAGAAAACCCAGCCCCATCGTCCTCAATAATCAGGCTCCAGCGCTCCCCAACATTATTCAATCGAACCAACACCTGCTTGGCCCGGCTGTGCTTGCGAACGTTCACCAGAGCTTCTTGCACAATGCGCGCAACCTCGCGGCACACTGATTGGGGCATTTTCAACTCTTCCACATTAGTTAGGAATCTCGCCGCGATACCGGTTTCGCGCTGAAACCTCTCAACCGTATCACCGATAAATGCGACAAGCCTTCTGGAATCCACATCCAGCGATTTCATCTGTTGCATTAACTCCCGCAACTTGAGGACTTCTTCACGCAGCAAACCCTGAATGCGGCCCAATTCCGAGGGAACGATTTCAGAGTCGGTGGCGGACTGACGGCGTAACACATCTACCTGCATTTCGACCGCAATCAGGGATTGTACAGCGCCGTCATGCAGTTCGCGGGCAAAGCGCGCTCGTTCCAATGCTCCAGCTCGCGTTCGCAGCCTGCTTAGCAGATATACGTTATAAACTGCGGGGCCGACCTGGCGAACCAGTTCTTGCAGAAAACGAAGTTCCTCTTCCGTATCTCCAGTCAGGCCAGGGTCAAAAAGAAAAATTCGACCCCACCATTCACGCCCAAAGAGAAACGGGACGGAAATAAGTGCATGGAATTTATGCCTCCGTTCAAGAACGCTCAGGAAGGGCGCAGTGATGTCGGGCAACCGCTCTCCGTTTTGATTCAATCCAAGAACCACGAGCTTCTGACTGTCTTCTCCAGCCTGGGCTGCAAAAAACGCCGTCGCCCGAAAGTCATCGTAGAGATACATTTCACGTCCTGAAGCGCCGGACTCAATCCATCTGAATTCCGACGGGGCCGTTCCGTTTGGCCGGAGTTCACCGATGAACAAGTGATGACTGTTATTCTCCTGGGACGCAATGACAGCGCTGTCGGCGCCATAAAGGGACAACATCTCTTTCAAAATATCCTGAAGTGTCGAGCGAAGCCCGGCTTCTACGCGGGTTCCGGTAAGAATTCTCGCGATGACTGCCTTTTCTGCACGCAACTGCTTTTGTTGTTCGGCAAGGTAACCCAATAGAAAACCCATAACCAGAAGGGAAATGGAACGCATGAAGAGCCGCTTTGGTTCAAACTGAGTGATGTCGAGTCTGAGCAACGGTATGTGGTGCTGGACGAAAAATTGCTCCAGCCGCCCGGTCAGGCCAGTGTAAAAGACCATGCTTTCGATCCAAAGCAAACCAACAGATGACGCGGCGGTAGCGACGGTCTCCCACAAACCCCACCGGTAAGCGGCAGCCGCGATTACAAAGACGAAAAAGAGGAAAAATGGATTTCCCTGTGCGGTCGCGAATATCGAAATGAGCACAGGCCAAATCACGTCGCCGCTGTGAACGAGCAGCCTGAATGCCGGCGTGGACTGTTTGCGCCGCCGCAAGAGCAGCAGGATGACTACACTTTGCGCGAGGTAAAAGGCAAGCAAGCCATGCGCCCATAGCGAGTAACGGATTTGTTCCGGATCCATCCATACGGCTACCAATGCAGCTGTGGCAAGAAAGACACGGGCAGTCGCGAGCCAGCGTTCGATGCGGCGCACTTCACCGGGACTCATCGGCGCCCGGAGTCTCCAGAGAAAGCGATGACGAAGTAGTTGAAAGTGCAAGAGATTAACCGACTTGACCGCGGTTGCCGACGGATATTATTGGCCCGTCGCCGCAAAGCGCAAGTCAAAATTCTATACTACAGCCTCGCGTGATTCCGGGGCGCCTGTTCCAAAAAAGGACCACACATCTGCTCATAGGTGACTTCAGTAACACCAATATGCGGACCAAAGTCTCTAAAATTGGCTTTGACGGTTATGACAGCGCGCCCCCGATTCTGGCTGCTCTCGGTTATCGGCTTGGTTCTAATCCAGGCCGCAGTGTCGCTTGTCATGTCACCAGGTTCGGGATTGGCCTACGTAAGCGACCTCATACAATGCCTGCTGCTATTTTCCGGCACCCTATCCTTCCTGCCTAACGTACTTGAAACCAGGGGACGGAGCCGCGCCTTCTGGGCATTTTTGATGTTTGGAACTTCACTCTGGCTCGCTTATCAGTTGTTGTGGACATATTTTGAAGTGTTCCTGCATAGGGAGGTTCCGAATCCTTTTGCCGGCGACGTTGTACTGTTCCTTCATTTCGTACCCATGATGGCGGCACTTGCTGTGAATCCCAATTCCAGCCGTGATGATCGCACTCAGAAGCTCGGAACTCTGGATTTCACCATGCTGCTGTTGTGGTGGCTATATTTGTATTTGTTTGCCATCATCCCATGGCAGTACGTTCAAACAAACGCGGCAATTTACAGCGCCAATCTGAACACGTTATATCTGGCGGAAAAATTTGTTTTCCTCGGCTGTTTGGCCCTGATTTATCTGCGCAGCCGCGACAAATGGAAAAGGTTTTACGCACACCTGTTCGGGGCTTGCCTGATTTATTCTTTAAGCTCTTACCTGGCAAATTGGGCGCTCGCGGCAAATGTTTACCATTCAGGCAGCCTTTATGATTTGCCTCTGGCCGCATCCATGGCCTGGATGACGGGCATTGGATTGCAGGGCCGGAAGCTCGTCGCGAGAATGCCGCAGGCAGCCGCGTTCCGCCGCCCTCCAGTCTGGATGGCACGGTTAGGGATGGTTACTATTTTTTCGCTGCCCCTCTTTGCCGCATCCGCCATGTTCGACACTACCTCTCCCGCATCGGTCAAGGAATTCCGCCTGGTGCTGACCCTGTGCAGCATGCTGGTTATGGGAGCCATGATTTTCTTGAAACAGCATCTGCTGGACCAGCAGCTTCTTGGATTGCTGCGGGCCTCTCAGGAGTCATTTGAAAATCTGAGCCGGGTGCAGGCGCAGTTGGTGCAATCCGAAAAACTGGCTTCGCTCGGTCAATTGGTGGGCGGTGCGGCTCACGAGCTGAATAATCCCTTGACCGCGATGCTTGGATATTCCGAACTGCTTTCTTCAACCGACTTAAACGGAGAGCAACGCGCCATCGCGGAAAAAATCGCGCTCCAGGTTCGCCGGACACAGAACCTAACTTCCAGCCTCCTTAGCTTCGCCAAACAAGCTCCTTCCGAGAAGCGCCTTCTCGATTTGAATGCGATGATCAATACCTCGTTGAGACTCTCTCAGCCTCAACTTCGAACAGCCAATATTCAGGTGCAGGCCGAACTTGCCACCGATTTACCTCAGATTCTTGGGGACTCAAATCAGTTGCTGCAAGTATTTCTGCATCTGATCACGAATGCAATGCAAGCGATGTCGCCAGGCGGCGGCAAGCTCACTGTCAACGCGTATTCAGCCGGAAAGAATGTGGTCGCAGATTTTGCCGATAGCGGGCCCGGGGCCAGCGAGCCGGACCGGGTCTTCGACCCGTTTTATACGACGCGCCCAGTAGGACACGGAGCCGGTCTCGGTCTTAGCGCATGTTATGGCATTGTTCAAGAGCACAGCGGTAAGATTGCGTGCCAGAACCGTCCTGAAGGCGGCGCCATGTTCCGTATCGAACTCCCCGCAGCCGATTCTGCTGATCTTTCTTCGCGCGAGGATTATCGTAAGCTGGTTTCCTCTTCCGTAAGCTAACCCGATCTTTCATCCTCATCGAAATCAGCTCCGGAGTTATTGCCTTTAGCCACGTGAATGGTTTAATTGAACCATGACCAGACGCCGCTGGATGGCTGACGAAGTTGACGGTAATCGTGCCGCTCTCACTGGAGAACACGCACAACACCTTTCCCGAGTACTGCGCGCGCATGTTGGGCAGCGATTCGATATTGCAACTGGAACCGCGGTTCGGGCCGGGCATGTAACGGCTGTGTCTGAATCGCGCGTGGAGTTCGAACTCGGTGAAGCGGTGACGGACTGCGCGTTCCCACTTATCACTCTTGCACTCGCTATTTTCAAATTCGATCGCATGGAATGGGCCATAGAAAAATCCACAGAGTTGGGGGTGGCCCGCATTATTCCCGTAATCGCACAGCGCACCGAAACCCACCTGGCGGCAACGGTGGCGAAGCGGGTTGGTCGCTGGCGGCGTATTGCGTTGCAGGCCTCGGAACAATCGCGCCGCGCCTCACAGCCCGAAATTGCTCAACCGGCGAGGCTCGAAGCCATCCTCGCCCTCCCTGCCGCTTCTCGTGTAGTACTCCTGGAATCGGAACATACCATTATGCTGGCGGATGCGCTTGACCCATCCGCAAGAGATGTCATTCTCGCGATTGGACCTGAAGGGGGGTGGACCGACGCCGAGGTAGATCGCTTCCGCATCGCCCAGTGGACCTTCGCCTCACTGGGAAATACCATCTTGCGATCCGAGACCGCGGCGATTGCAGCCGTGGCCATTCTTCTCTCCGAATTGCAGTAGTTTCGAGCGAAATTTCGATCAGCACCTCTGGTATCCTCCTCCTCAGTGGCAGCCTTAAAAGCGGTGTCGGATTCTGTTGTTTTCCACGCAGACGAAAGCCAACTAAAGGCCATTGAGCACGTAAATGGGCCCATGCTGGTAATTGCGGGCGCCGGTACTGGTAAGACGACCGTGCTGACGCGCCGCATCGCCCACCTGATTCGAGAAGGCCATGCCCGCCCCGATGAGATTCTTGCCGTGACGTACACGGAGAATGCTGCGCGGGAAATGCGGGAGCGGGTTGAGTCCGAACTCGGACGCCATGAAGTCCACATCCGAATTTGCACATTCCACGCCTATTGCAACAACCTTCTCATCGCCCATCGAAAAAACTTCGGCGTCCTTGACGACCAAGACCTCTGGATCTACTTGCGCAGGCGTATTCGCGATCTGCATCTCGATCACTTCATCCGGGCCGGCAATCTCGCCAAGTTTCTTGACGATCTGCTCGACTTCATGCGCCGCTGCCAGGACGAACTGGTCAGCCCGGAAAAATACTCTGAATATGTGGACCGCCTGGAACGCGGCGAGTGGCCGGTCCCGCGCGTTTGCAAATCGAAGCACGCGGACGAGTTGAGCGATGAAGAAGTCATGGGACGATGCCGGGAGATCGCGAATGTGTACGCCACGGTCGAGCGAATGCTCCGCGAGGAGAACCTCGGCACGTTTGGCCACATGATCACTCGGGCCCACGAACTGCTGAAACTGCCCGATATTCTTGCCGTTGAGCGCAGCCGGACCAGCTTTATTCTGGTTGACGAATTTCAGGACGCCAACCTGGCTCAGATTAAGATTCTTCAGCAGCTCACCGGCGAAAAGAAGAATGTTTTCGGGGTCGGAGACCCAGCCCAGGCCATTTACCGCTTCCGTGGCGCGTCCAGCGCCGCATTCGGCTTGTTTCAACGCATGTTTCCAGGTTCTAAGGTGATTGCCCTGGAGAAAAATAGGCGCTCCACAACGCCAATCTTGAAATGCTCATTTGCCTTGATTTCTCAGAATCCGAGCGTTGAATGCATCGGCGCTTCGGCGCCGTATGCGCGGGTTCCGCTGATTTCCGAGCGGGACGAGCGGATTGCAGCCGGCAGCCCTAAGCCCGCACCCGTACAAGCCGTGATTCTCAACGCCAAAGACACTGAATGCTCTGATGTGGTCGCGGCGATCCACAAACAACAGCGCAATTCCCGATGCAAGTGGAGCGATATTGCGGTCCTTTACCGGCAACACTCTCACCGCAATGAAGTCGTGGAAGAATTGGCAGAGAAGAACGTCCCCTTTTCTATTGAAAATATGGATGTGATGAACACCCCCGAGGTCCGCGATCTGTTCGCCTGCATGGGAGCAGTTGCATCCGAGGCTGACAGCGCCAGCCTCTTTCGGGTCGCTGCTTTGCCGCAGTTCTCGCTGGATCCAGAAGAGTTGCGCGCTGGAATTAGGGCGCTGCCGAGGGACACCAAGGAGGTTGGGCTGGCCATAGTGCTCCGCGAAATTCCAGGCGGCCCTGCGGTGTTGGGAACGTTGCGTGGAATTCGGAAGGAAATTGCTCAGGTGTCGGCGAAAGGTTCCGCTGGCCTGGAAATTATATTTAGACGCTTCAACCTCGACCGGGCAGTCGCAGCTTTGAATGCTGTGACCGAGTTCGTGAAGGCGTGGGAGAAGAAACCGACCACCATCTGCAAGACCGGATCGCTGACCGACTTCCTGGATTATCTGAACTATTTTAGGGAGGCGGCGGGCGTCATCTGTCTTCCACCAAACAACGAGAATGCGGTGCACGTGATGACCGTTCACGCGGCCAAAGGTCTCGAGTTCCGGCATGTTTTTATTCTTCGCGCCAGCTCTCCCTCCTTCCCCGCGAGTTACAAGGAGCCACTTTTCGAGTTTCCGCGCGAACTGTGCGATCCGGACTCCGCAGTGAACGACGACGACAAAGTCTTACACGAGCAGGAAGAGCGGCGCCTTTTCTATGTTGCAATGACTCGGGCCCGCGATTCTCTGGCCATTTATGCCAGCAAGGGGAAAGGGAAGAAAGATCCCACTCCGCCGGGCTTTTTGCGGCGCCTCCTCAAAGACCCGGAGCTGATCCCGTGGCTTCGCCAATCTGTAGGCCGCGGATTTCAGACCGATATGTTCGGAGAGGGCCGCCTTCCATTTGCGGAATCAACGACCTCACAATGGCTCTCGTTGCCGCCGCCTTTGAATCTGCATGAACGGTTGAGCGCGAGTGCGGTGCAGACGTATAAGACCTGCCCCCTTCAATTCAAACTCGAGCGCGAATGGAGAATCCCGCGGGAAGTTCCCGCCGCAATGCAGTATGGCGCGGCGATTCACCGGATTCTTCGGGCATACTTCGATTCAGTGCGCTTTGAGCGTCCGTTGCCGGAAGGGACTTTGGTGGAACTGCTGATTGCAGATTTGGCACAAGCCGGCATCGAGGATCGCTATCAATATGACCTGTACGCGCAACAGGGGGCCGAAGAGTTGCATGAATTTCTGGAAGCGTATCGCAGGAAACGATCCCCAGAGGTGCTTCACACGGAAAAGTCGTTCGAGATCCGACTGGGTGTAGGAGTTGTTGCGGGAAGAATAGATCGCATTGACAAGGCCGCCGATAATCGTGTGGTCATAGTGGACTACAAAACCGGCAAACCGCGTTCCCAGGAAGACGCCGATGAAAGCCTTCAGCTCTCGATCTATGCATTGGCCGCACGGGAGAAATGGGGATATGAAGCCGATCATCTGGAGTTTTACAATTTGGAACGGAACAGCGCGGTAGTGACGCGTCGCAGCGAATCCCAGTTGCTGGAAGCGAAAATGAAGGTCGAGGAGGTTGCCACAGAGATCGCCGCCGGCAACTTCGAGGCGAACCCGGGCTTTCACTGCCGGTTCTGTTCGTACCGGAACCTTTGTCCCGCGACCGAAACACGAATCTTTAAGGCTGTACCGTCAAAGCAGACCCAATCGAATTGAGCGTCTGCCCATTTGATCGTTTATCCCCACTTTGGCCAGCCCGGATATCCTCGACTCTCTTCAGCAAAAAACTAAGGGGACGCTTTTGGCATCCCCCTTCTTACTCTTGCTTCTTTGTTGAAGGCTCTTAGTGCTTTTTCTTTGCGGCCTTCTTAGCTTTCTTCTTGGTTGCCATGTTTATCTATTCTCCCTTTTCCATTGTTCATGGATTAGCAACGATCGATTGTTGCAACTAGTTGAATGTATAGAGTCAATAAAAAGTGAAGTCAAGAAAAAAATGATGTCGCCGGGCACAAGATGCGCGCACCAAAGTCACCACATAAAATCGCGAGATGAATTTTGCGATCAGGAAATACTCCATGAGTGATTTTTTTATGACGCATTGACGGTCTCGACGCCGCTTTTGAATGGCGGCTCACTCTTCGATTGGTGAATCAATAAATGTACAAAGAACATGAGGAGTTCCCTCGGACGGCAGCCGAAAGCCTATAATTAATTGGAAGAGAAACTCGCGCAGGAGCACATGAATGGCTGCTTTCGACGATGTTGTGATCATTTCCGCATGCCGCACCGCGGTGGGAAAATTTCAAGGCGCGCTTTCTGACTTTACTGCCCCTCAACTGGGGGCCATCGCCATTCGCGAGGCAGTGAAGCGAGCCAACCTTGATTCCAAACAACTAGACGAATGCATTATGGGCAACGTCATCTCTGCCGGACTGGGTCAGAATCCCGCACGACAAGCCGCACTCTTCGGGGGACTGCCTCCAGAGGTAGGTGCCATGACGGTTAACAAAGTTTGCGGTTCAGGATTGAAAGCGGTCGCTCTGGCTGCGCAAGCGATTCAAACCGGAAACAGTTCCGTGGTCGTCGCCGGAGGCATGGAGTCAATGACCAACGCTCCTTACCTTTTGCCTCAGGCGCGAAAAGGATATCGGCTCGGCGACGCGACGATCATTGATTCCATGGTGCACGATGGCCTTTGGGATGTTTACAACGACTATCACATGGGAATTACCGGAGAGAACGTAGCGGAGAAACACGGCATAACGCGTGAAGAGCAGGATCAGTTCGCATTGAACTCTCACCGCAAGGCGGTTGCTGCGATGAAGGAGTGCCGGTTCAAATCGCAGATTGTTCCGGTGGAAATTCCGGCTAAGAAGAAGGGCGGCCCTTCGACGATTTTCGATCGCGACGAGTCGCCGCGGGAAGACACGACCATTGAAATCCTGCGTTCACTGAAACCGGCGTTCAAGAAAGATGGGACGGTCACCGCAGGCAACGCGCCGGGGGTAAACGATGCAGCTGCCGCAGTGGTGGTTACGAGTGCCGGGCGGGCAGCAGAACTCGGGGCGAAGCCGATGGTACGAATTGTCGCCCAATCCACCAGCGGAGTCGAACCCAAGTGGGTAATGCTCGCGCCGGTCGGAGCCGTCCGCACAATCTGGGAAAAGACCGGGTGGAACAACGAAGACGTTGACCTCTACGAATTGAACGAGGCCTTCTCCGTCCAAGCGTTGGGTGTGATGCGCGAACTTGATCTTGATCCCCTCAAAGTCAACGTCAACGGGGGAGCGGTGGCCATCGGACATCCCATCGGCGCCAGCGGCGCGCGAGTGCTGGTGACGCTTATCTGCGAAATGATTCGCCGCGACGTGCATCGAGGAATCGCCGCGCTATGTCTCGGCGGGGGAAATGCAGTGGCCATGGCGGTGGAGCGGTAGGGGTGCAGACCCGGGGCGATAGAACCCGATAAGATGAAAATCCGACTGGGATTCGCAGCAACAGCATGGGCCGGGATCATGGCAAATACAAGTTAATATCTTCAAACTTCGAAGAACAGCGAAAGAGCGAATTCTGCTGACAGGTGCCGAGGTTCAAGACGAATGGCCGTTCTGCGACAATACCCTTCAATTGCGAATCGGCTCGCCAAGCGCGGCTCGATGCGAACCCCGAACGACGGAAATTGCCTTTCTGTCTGTCCCAGTGCCGTGCGTTGTCTCGAATCCGATCCTGCGGCGATTCGGCGGCAGGGGAGCCATGAGTTCCCGGATTGCTTCGATTAAGTCTTCGATATCCGCATCTTGGCCTTCGAGTCGCCGTTCAATCTCGGCTAGCTTGACGACAATCTGCTCGTTGGCGGTCAGCACCTCACGCATGCGCACAAAGGCGCGAATCACAAAAATACTCATCTCAATTGCTCGCTTTGAATTCAGCACCGTCGCCGCCATAATCGCACCGTGTTCGGTAAACGCATAGGGGCGATAGCGGGTACCACCACGGCCGTTGTTTGAGATCACAATTTGTGATCTCAAATACTTCATTTCCTTCTCCGAGACTTGGAACAGAAATTCGGCGGGGAACCGTTTGGAGTTGCGCTTGACCTGCTGGTTTAGATGCCGTACCTCCACGCCGTACAGTTCGGCCAGGTCCACGTCCAGTATCACTTTCTGGCCACGAAGAAATCGGATTCTTGCATCAACGCGTTTTGCTACGAAGGCGGTCATTTTGTTCATCTTTGCTCCATTTTTCGGTTCGTCCTTGCTGGGCGGCTTGAGATTCCCATACCGCCGATATAAGCGACAGATTTGCGCAATGGCAAGGTCGCCGGTCACACCCTCCATGTGACATCCGTCACAATCTCCTGGAGAATTGTCATCTACTGTGATCACGCAGACGAGTGTCCGCTCCATGCTTTATAAGACTCTCAGCGCCGCGGTTTACGGAATTGACGCCAGCATCATCGAGGTCGAAGTTGATGTCTCCGGCATTAAGACCAACGAAGATCACTTCCACACCGTCGGTCTGCCCGATGCCGCTGTGCGCGAAAGCCGCGACCGGGTCCGCGCTGCGCTGAAAAACTGTGGATATGACATTCCTTCCACTCATATCACCATCAATCTGGCTCCTGCTGATATTCGCAAAGAGGGCTCGGGATTCGACCTCCCGATGGCACTGGGAATCCTTGGCGCTTACGGTGGCTTGAACAAGAAAGAGGTCCCCGATTGCCTATTTGTCGGCGAACTCTCGCTCGACGGCGGCATTCGCGGAGTTCGCGGCGCACTGCCCATCGCTATCGAGGCCCGAGGAAAAAAGATTTCGAAGCTGGTCGTACCCGAACTGAACGCGAAAGAAGCGGCGATGGTCGGCGGCGTTTCCGTTTATCCGGTCAAGTCGCTTCTGGACGTTATTCGTTTCGTGAATACGGGCAACGGTGTTTTGCCGCTGAATGTGGACAGTGAAACGCTTCTCAGCGAATCGCAGCAATTCTCCGTGGACTTCAAAGACGTGCGCGGGCAGCAGACCGCCAAGCGTGCTCTCGAAGTTGCCTGCGCCGGAGGCCACAATATCCTAATGATCGGGCCGCCGGGATCAGGGAAAACGATGCTCGCGAAACGAATGCCGACCATCCTGCCGCCATTCACATTTGAAGAAGCGCTAGAGACAACAAAAATTCACAGCGTCGCGGGGGTGCTGGATGCCGGAGCAGGGCTGGTCGGTGTCCGTCCATTTCGCTCGCCCCATCACACGATTTCAGATGCCGGCCTGATCGGTGGGGGTGCGGTGCCGCGTCCCGGAGAAGTCTCGCTCGCCCACAATGGAGTGTTATTTCTCGACGAACTTCCTGAGTTCCCAAGGAATGTTCTGGAGGTCATGCGGCAGCCCTTGGAAGATGGGACAGTTTGCATCGCACGCGCTTCCATGTCGTTGACCTTCCCCTCCCGTTTCATGCTCGCGGCCGCGATGAATCCCTGTCCTTGCGGGTACTTCAACGATCGTAGCCGAGAATGTCATTGCACGCCGCCAGTCATCCAGCGATATATGTCCAAAATTTCCGGACCGCTACTGGATCGCATTGACATCCATATTGACGTTCCCGCGGTGAACTACAAAGAAATGCGCTCAGGTTCTGAGCCTGAAAATTCGGCCACCATTCGCCATAGGGTCATGTGCGCCCGCGAGTCGCAACTGAAGAGATTTTCGGAAGCTCCCTGTGCCAAACTCTATTGCAACGCTCAAATGGCTCCTCGCCACATTCGAGCTTTTTGCGAACTCTCCCCCGATTGCGAGAGGCTTCTTGAGCGTGCCATGGCTCAGCAAGGCCTCACTGCCCGCGCTCACGATCGCATCCTCAAAGTCGCCAGGACTATCGCCGACCTCGACGGAGTCCGCCCGATCGAACCAAAACACATTGCAGAAGCGATTCAGTACCGCACATTGGACAGGACCTTCTGGGCGTAAGGACGGCCCACTTTATAATCCGGCGGGCCCCAATACTTATTGACATTTCCTGCTTATTGCTTCCAGGCCTATCCGTCCGTAATTTGCAAATTTTTACCATGTTATTCACAACCACCGGTGCGCCGATCATCTCTCAATACATGTGGTGTCTCTGCCCCAGGCTTCATTCCCACATCTAGGCAAAATATGCTCACAGGTAAGAATCGGTTTTGCAGGTTTGAGGAATAGAGCTTCGACGCTCATTTCTGCCGTGTTGCTAATCGGGGACGACCTTTCCGTGTTTGTCCCGCACCGTGGCCAGCACATTGACGATGAGCGCTGTACTCGTGAGCGAGATTAGGAGTATGAAGTAGGCGTACGCCATAAGATATTTGTAGAGTCAAGCGACTGCCGACCAACTCAGGCTTGGGACTTCAGTGTCTCAGAAAGTTAAAGCTGCTGCCGGCGTGCGTGCTTACCTAGGTATCTGTTTGACTAATCGGCAATCCCAGCGAACCACCAGCGAAGTAAATTCTCTCGAATGCCGGAATTAGCTCACGCTACCACACTTTGCATCTAACCGATCATGGCCGTCGTTCCCGATCTCGTTTATATCCCAAGCCAAGAAACTCGAGTCTCGGATGAGCACCTCGACCACATCGCGGCCGTCCTGGACGATATGTTTCGCATCCCCGGAACCCGTATCCGTTTTGGACTGGACGCTATAGTAGGCTGGATTCCAGGTTTAGGCGACGCCGTCGCCGGGATTGCCTCGTTCATTATCGTATTCTCCGCATGGCAAAGGCGCGCACCACTCATTACTCTGGCGCGGATGGTACTCAACGTCCTTCTCGAATTCGCTGTCGGCGCGATCCCAATTGTGGGCGATGTGTTCCACGTCGTTTGGAAATGTAACCGCCGAAATTATCGCTTGCTTTTACGCGTTCGAGAAAGTCCTCGTGCCCACGCATGGAATGACTGGCTCTTCGTGGGATTGATTTTCACGGCGGTCGCTGCCATGGCGATTGCCCCCATCGCTTTTTTGGCCTTGGTCATCCACCTCCTTAAATAGTCTCCGCAAATAGTGCCGGCCGCAGGACTTCAAGAGCCGAAAGATAGTTAAGTCCTGCCAGCCTGAACCCCGTAACGACCAGCGACCTACTTCGTTGCCGCAGGCTGTTTGGTGACGATGCTTAACGAGGAAGAGTCAGTGGTGAATCCCTGGGTAAAGCGGAGTTGGGACGCCAGCGCGAAAATGGCGGCATGTGAGCCCGGCTGAATTTTTTTCAGATACTTGATCATCTGCGAATGAACGCATGCCTGGTCCACGAGCGGCGTGTTAAGCGCATCGAGTAACAGGACATTGATCGTTTGCGGAGGCGCTCTTGTCGGGAAGTTTGTGAAAACATCGGGCGGCAGGTGTGGCATTGGACGCTGCACGAGTGGCGCGCCCCTTGTGTTCCTCAAAGGACGAAATCGTTTGCGCTTTGCCGTTTTCCGCGACTAGGAAATCCTGCTTCGGCAAGTTCTGGACGGGTTCGTCGTGGTTGTCGGTCACTACGATATCCAACACAACCACTCGCACCTGCTTCTGAAACGTTGGCGGCGCATTATTCGTGGGAACATTCGCCGCTGCACCGCTACGGCAAACGCAAGAAAATAGAGATAGAGAAAGAGAGCGAGCCAATGCGAACAGCAACGGAGTAGACGCATCCAGTCTCCTCCATCAAGACGTTAGCATAAAGATTGAGACGCGCGTCACTTCCTCAGCCGAAGATGTCTTTTACTTTGCCAAGCAAGGTACGGTGACGCGGGCTGTTTTCTATTTTTTGGATGCCTTCCAAATCTTGCAGCAACTCACGCTGGCGCTTGCTCAGCTTTTGAGGAGTTTGAACGTGAAACTCCACGAACAAATCTCCTTTACCGTGACCATTCAGGACCGGAACACCTCTGCCACGGATGCGGGTCTTCGTCCCGGATTGCGTACCTTCCGGCACTTTCAATTTATGCTCGCCCTCGAGAGTCGGAATGGAAATCTCGGCGCCCAACGCAGCCTGTGCAAAAGAAATCGGTATCACGCAATGGAGATCGTTGCCTTCCCGTTCAAAGAACGGATGCTCCTTGACGTGCAGGACGACATAGAGGTCGCCGGACGGACCTCCGTGGAGGCCGCCTTCGCCCATTCCGTTGAAACGGATGCGGGTGCCATCTTCGACCCCCGCAGGAATCCTGGCGTCCACGTTTTTCTGGCGCAGGACCCGGCTTTCCCCTTTGCATTTGGGACACGGGTCTGTTACCACGCTGCCCAGGCCCTGACAAGTCGGGCAGGTACGGGTGACGCTCAGAAACGATTGCTGGTAACGAACCTGGCCTTGTCCGCCGCAGGTTCTGCAGGCAACTGGCGCTTTGCCAGGAGCCGCTCCCGATCCGCGACAGTCTTCACAGGTTTCGTGACGGCGAACCGTAACCGCAGTTTCGGTTCCGAATACAGATTCCTCGAATTCCAGCGTGATATCTTCGCGGAGATCGGCGCCGCGCTGCCCACGGCCGCGGCGGCGCTGGCCGCCACCGAAAATATCGCCGAATCCGAAAAAGTCGCCGAAAATGTCGCTGAAGTCATGGAAGATGGCAGGATCAAAGCCGACATCTCCCGGACTGCCGCCCACTCCCGCGTGGCCAAAACGGTCGTAGAGTGCCCGCTTTTCGCTGTCTGCGAGGATTGCATACGCTTCGCTCGCTTGTTTGAATTTCTCCTCAGCGTCCGGATTGTTTGGATTGCGGTCAGGATGATACTGCATGGCAAGCTTGCGGTAAGCGCTCTTGATCTCCTGCTCGCTTGCTCCGCGTGCCAAACCAAGGATGTCGTAGTAATCGCGTTTTACATTACTGGTCAGAATGATGTTCCCCCAAAGTGCTTACGATTCCTGGCGCGCATTTCTCGCGACCTTTACCATGGCAGGCCGCAACATCCGCTCTTTTAATTTATAGCCACGCTGTAGCTCTTCAATCACCGTCTGATCATCGGCTTCGTCGGTGTCCACCATTTCTATCGCCTCATGCAGGCGGGGGTCAAAAGCATTCCCTTTGGCTGGAATCGGGCGAAGCCCGAGCTTTGACAGTGCATCCAGCAACTGTTTATAGATGAGGTCAACCCCGTTGCGGAATTCAGAATTCTGCGAGTTGTTATCGGGCGGACTGGCCCAAAGCGCGCGCTCGAAACTGTCAAGTATCGGCAGCAACGCCTTAATTGCGTCCGCTTGGGCGTACTCGCGATACTCCTGCTGCTCCCGCGCGGCGCGCTTGCGCGCATTATCGAATTCGGCTTGAGCTCGGGCCAGGCGATCTAGCAATGTATCGCGCTCTGCGGTAACCTTTTGCAATTCGCTCTCGGCGCCAGCTGCCCGGCCAGCGGAGGTTTGGCCGGAATTGCCGTCATCCGAACTGTCGCTGGAAGGCGGCAACTCGCGCTCGGCATCCAACTCAGTCGTTTCTATTTCTGATTTTCCGTTCCTTCTTGCCATTTCAGTCACTCACTACTTTCGTTCAGAATTTTGTCGAAGAGACGCGCAATATAAGAGACAGCGGTCATCGTATGTTCGTAGTCAATTCTTGTTGGACCGATTACCGCCAGCGATCCTCGAACCTCGCCGCCGACGCGCGCGGGGGCTCCGATCAAGACCAGATTGCGCATGGATGGCATCGCTTCATCTAACCCAATGACCACGCGGACGGCTTCCTGCCTGGCGTCAAGATACGCGCCCAGCAGCTCCACAAGTTTTTGTTTTTCTTCCAGAGTCTTCAATAGCTGTTGCAGCCGGTCGCGATCCTGTTCTCCTGAGACCAGGTTGGCAGCGCCTTCCACGAAGACGGTCTGGGCGGCATCCTCGGCAACAAGCGCGCCCTGGCGGTAAAGTTGTGCAACCGACGTCATCAGCCGGTCATATTCATTGCGCTCCTGTTCAAGGCGCCGGGACAGTTCGGCACGCAAAGCTTCCATCGTCCAACCGCGGAAGTTTTCGTTGATGAAGCGTGCCGCGGCATCCAAGTCAGACTGTGGAAGATCGAGCCTGAGCACCCGGTCGCGCACCACTCCGGACTTCGTGACCACGACCGCTAAAACCTTCTGATCTCCCAACCGCGAAAAGTACACATGTTCCAGCGCGTTCTTGGGGCCTTGCATTGCAACCGCAACACCCACGTTGCGAGAGATAAGCGAGAGCACATGCGAAGTGCGTTCCATGAATTCCTGAACGTCCGTGACTCCCTTCAACGAACCTTGAATGATGTTCTCGTCTTCATTTGAAAGCCGGGCCTGGCCGCTGATTTGTTCCACGTAATACCGGTATGCCTCAGTGCTGGGAACTCTTCCGGCGGAAGTATGCGGTTGTTCCAGGAAGCCCGCGTCGGCTAAATCGGCCATTACGTTTCGAATGGTCGCGGGACTGAGCCCTTCCCGATTCGACCGTGCCAACGTTCGCGAACCGACCGGCTCTCCGGTGGCTATGAACGTCTCCACAATGGCGGTCAAAATCTCTCTTCCCCGCTCGCCGATTGGAGTTCCAGGCTGCATAGATGGCTTACTTTTATCTTTCTCAAAATCAAAACGATTTACGGCTTGGGCAGGCTATTCACCAGAGCGCAGGAAAAATAAACACTTTATTTCCAGACGCTTACGATCTACCGCCAAACCTCCCAACCAGCCTAGATTCTAGGAACGGTGGTGGGGACTGTCAAGGTAACGTTTCGCCGCAGCCGAACTAGGTTAGATGCGCCGCTCGGAGGAAAGAATCGGGGCCTAACGAATTTGAATTACGCTTTCCGGCGCCGCGCTCTTAATCTCTTTTACGCGCTCGACAACATTGCGGGCAAACGCGAACAAGGATTTAGCGTGGGGGGAATCCTCGCCCTGAAGGACGGCCGGTTTCCCGCTGTCCCCGCCTTTGCGGATTTCCGGATCCAACTCGATATTTCCCAGGAACTCCACATCGAATTGGGAGGCAGTTTTTTCCGCGCCGCCGCGGGAGAAGATGTCAATCTCGTGATGGCAATGAGGGCAGGTGAAATAGCTCATGTTCTCGACCATCCCCACAACATCAACCTTCATCTGGCGAAACATTTCGATGGCTTTGCGCGCGTCCTGCAAAGATACGTCGGACGGAGTCGAGACCACAATCGCTCCCGTGAGAGGAACGGTCTGAATTAAAGACAGCGCAACATCGCCGGTTCCGGGCGGCAAATCCACGACCAGGTATTCAAGTTCTCCCCAGACTACCGAGCCAAGAAATTGCTTGATGATGGAATGGAGCATCGGGCCTCGCCAAATCAGAGGCTTGTCGCCGGGATTGAGGAAGCCGACTGAGATGACCTTAAGCCCGTGCGCTTCGAGCGGCTCGATGCGATTGTCGCCGAGAACCTTGGGTTGCGCGCCGACGCCGAGCATAAGTGGCACGTTAGGGCCGTAAACGTCGGCATCAAGCAATCCAACTGTGTGTCCCAACTTCGCCAGCACCAGGGCCAGATTCACCGCAAGCGTAGTTTTACCAACGCCGCCTTTGCCGGAACCAACGGCGATGATGGCGTTCACGCCGGGTAGAGGTTGCGGCGCAGGCGGTTGCTGCCCGGGACGGGGAGGCATGGAGGATGACGCGTTCAACGTTGACCTTTCCGAAGAAACAGGTTAACCCATTATACAAGTTCGTTCGGGACGCAGTTCGCTGCGTCCGCCGGCAGCGAAGCGAGAAAGTGCAGGCTCGGGAGTCAGATAACGCGTCACGCCCCTGATGGAGGCTTGCCTTTTTTGCTCTTTTTTTTGCTCTTCAGGTAAGTTTTCGGCGGCCGTTTCTGTTTCTTTTCTGACATCAGTGGCTTGGGATCGCTGGAAAGCATGCTCTCGGCAAGCGTGAGGTTATGGTCGCTGTAAGCCCGCAACTCGGCGTTTTCAGGTTTTCGCCTCTCCGGCGGTGGCTTCGCCATTGCAAGATTCCTTGACAATCTTGCCGGTTTGAGATGTTGTACAGCTGAACTTGAGTTGCATAGTTTTGTTCGATATCGAACACAGCAGCCTTTGCCCGTTCTATAAGCGATAGACCCCTAGCGCATGGCACCCAAAGAATTACTTGACCTTCATGCTGTTTCCGAGTAGCGTAGTGCGTTCCGAGGGTTGGATCATCTAAGCCGTCTTACGTACCTCCGCTGATTCCTGGGCCTAAATCCAGAAACCTGAGAAACTTTCGGCACCTGCGGAG
Organism: Terriglobales bacterium; assembly: GCA_050746185.1. GTDB lineage: Bacteria > Acidobacteriota > Terriglobia > Terriglobales > Acidobacteriaceae > PALSA-188. The sequence goes on from JBOGLA010000005.1 coordinate 23,455, forward strand.
CATCTATACCAGTAGTTGAGGATTCCCAAATAACCCGCTTGATTTGAGTTACTTACGGCTTTGGCTGGAATTAGAGGCGGAACCCAACATAGGTAGGAGGGAACGAACCATGCGTTCAGATCGCGTTTTTGAGGCTTTACATACCTTGCGGAACCGGTATATGCTTTGTCAGCTTGCTTCCAAGGCTACCCGTAAGTTTCACAAGCCAAACACCAGAATCCAGGAAACCATGAATGAAGTCCTGGATAAGATTGCAAGCTCGGAGCGGCAGTCAATTCTCTCCGAACCGGAACATTTTGCCGAGGCACAACGGCGGGCTGCATAATCAGCCCTGCCGTCCTGCCCGCCAGGTAAGTCTTCCCTAGGTTGCACCCCCCTTTTGAAAATCCCTTCGCAGGTGACGAATGACCATCGCTGAACTTAAAGAAAAAAACATAACTGAGCTGACCAAGATCGCCCGGTCTTTGGATTTGCCGGGAGCCAGTGGATTGCGCAAGCAGGACCTGATCTTCAAAATCCTGCAAGCACAGAGCGAAAAAGAAGGTCACATCTTCGCCGAGGGCGTGCTGGAAATTTTGCCCGACGGCTACGGCTTCCTCCGCTCGCCGGATTACAACTATTTGCCCGGCCCGGACGACATCTACGTCTCGCCCTCACAGATCCGCAAATTCGATCTCAAGACTGGCGACACCATCAGCGGCCAGGTGCGCCCTCCGCACGAGGGCGAAAAGTATTTTGCTCTGGTGAAGATCGAAGCCGTCAACTTCGAATCTCCCGACGAAGCCCGCAACAAAATCCTGTTCGACAACTTGACGCCTCTCTATCCGCAGGAGCGATTGAAGCTCGAGACCCTTCGCGAGAATGTGAGCGCAAGGGTCATGGATTTGCTCACTCCGATCGGCAAGGGGCAGCGCGGCCTGATCGTTTCCCCGCCCCGCGCCGGCAAAACCATGCTGCTCCAAAATGTCGCCAACTCGATTACGACCAATCATCCTGAAGTAGTCTTAATCGTCCTGCTGATTGACGAACGCCCGGAAGAAGTCACAGACATGCAGCGCTCGGTAAAGGGCGAAGTAATTTCTTCGACCTTCGACGAGCCGGCCGCGCGTCACGTCCAGGTCGCCGAGATGGTCATCGAGAAGGCAAAGAGGTTAGTCGAACACAAGCGTGATGTGGTCATTCTGTTGGATTCAATCACGCGTCTCGCCCGCGCTTATAACACGATCGTCCCCCCCAGCGGCAAAGTTCTATCAGGCGGCGTGGATTCGAACGCCTTGCAGCGTCCAAAGCGTTTCTTCGGATCGGCTCGTAACATTGAGGAAGGCGGGTCTTTAACTATTATCGCGACGGCTTTGATTGACACAGGCTCCCGCATGGACGACGTGATCTTTGAAGAATTCAAGGGCACTGGCAACATGGAAATCATCCTCGACCGCAAACTGGTGGATAAGCGGACATTCCCGGCGATTGATATTCAGCGCTCCGGGACTCGAAAAGAAGAGCTTCTGATTCCGAAAGAAGATCTCACCAGAATCTGGGTGCTGCGAAAAGTGCTGAATCCATTGTCCCCGGTCGAAGCCATGGAACTGCTGATTGACAAGCTCAATAAGACGAAATCCAACGGCGAGTTCCTGTCGAACATGAGCTCTCTCTGAGCGGTTAACAACGCCGCGCAGTGCCGGTAAATGCATTTTTACTGTACCTTGCTGCCCACCCACGTGAAACTCTCACCGCTCTGGCTATTGCCAATCTCCCGGCCGTTCGCGAAAACGCTCCATGGTCGAGGTCAGACTCGGCATTGATTCACCTCCCGGGGGATCCCTCTCATCAAAAGTTCCATTCCTGACAGCAAGGAAGAATAAAGCTCCCGCCGCAAAGAGAGTAACGGTTACTTTAGGTTACTTTCGTCCATTGACCCTTTCGCTACGGGTGCTAAAGTTTGGGAAGCAAATTTCAGCGGTCTCTAGTGAGCCAGGAAGCCATGATCTCCCAATTCCAAACCGAGCTCTGGATCGCTCAGCCAATCCTTGAAATTGCGGTTGTGGCGACCATGGTCGCACGAAAGCGGCACCGGACATTTCCGGTCTTCTTTACCTACATGGCGGCCCAAGTTGTCATGTTTTGCGTATTGTTCCCGGTTCAAAAGATGGGCAACTACGTCGCATACTTTTATTCCTATTGGATTTGCGCTCTCATCAACCTGGCGCTGGGTTTCAAAGTCATCTATGAGATTTTTCAGGACGTGTTTCGGCCCTACCATGCACTCAAAGACTTGGGCTCCGTATTGTTCAAGTGGTCGGCGCTCGTCATGTTGCTGGCGGCGGTCGTAATCGCCGCAGCTAGTCCCAGATCGGGGCAAGGTTCAGTGCTCGAAGCGGTAATGATTACGCAGCGTGGTGTGCGAGTGATCCAATGCGGGCTGATCGTGTTCCTTCTGATCTTCTCGAAACATTTGGGCGTGTCATGGAAGCAGAATAGCTTTGGAATTGCGTTGGGGTTCGGTTTTTATGCCGCGGTGGAACTTGGCACGTTCGCTCTCTTTAGTTCCGGCCGCGAAAGTAAACCAATGGTGGCTTTGCTGACTATTTCCGCCTACTGTCTCTCACTTGGCGTTTGGCTCGGGTACGCCCTGCTCAAAGCCGTGCCCCGCGAAGTATCCGCGAACCTTCTAACCTCCCAGAGGTGGAATCAGGGCTTGGCCGATCTACAAAATCCAACGGCTGACGACTCGCTGATTCCTATGTTTGAAGGCATGGTGGATAGAGCTTTTTCGAAAACGTCGGGACAATCTTTTATGTCGAGCTACGCAATAGAGAAACCAGTGCATGGTTCGCACCGGAACATAGGTTCCTCATCTGTGGCAGCTCAAGCCATTGCGCCGGCCACATTCTTGATGAAATTCTGATTCGTACCTGCTCGAGATTCCCTTGCTTCGAACAAGTCGCTTTCATTGCACTTTAAGTGCGAACCCCGTGTCTTCCCACACGCCTTAAAAATATCTTGACAAAAACTCCTCGGCACGACCGTTGGCTTGCAGAAAATAGCCGGCACGTTAAACGCTTCTTTACCTATACCCGGCCATAAATAGTTAAACTGTTGGTTTCACCGTTATCCGCACGTGATCCGTGCAACTGATTGAAGCGCTTGACTCACACTGTATAATTCCTGCCCATGAGGGTTTCCGCTCCCAGGGAATCCGCTTAGGAGAAACACCAGATGAAAAGTGTGATTAGGATGTTAATCCTTGTGGCAGGTTTGGCATGCGCGTTCGAGGCGATTGCGGCCCCGATCGTACCGGCGCAGGAGGGTGCACCGCCGGCGTTGTGCTATCCGAGAGATTGCCCAGACTAGACTAGCGAAAACACGCTAGCAGATTCTAAGCCGCCCTAAACGGCTGGTGGCCAGCAAATGCCGATCGGCAACTGCTGGCCTTTTTTGTTTGCCGTGAGCCATTTATGTCGGCAGCCTAGCAAGCCTCGGCCAATTCCTTGGGATCACTGATGGGGGGACGGCAGGAGAAGTTGGAGCAGACCAGCGCGATGCTCCTTCTATCCCCAAGCACTGGCAAGTGTGAAATGGTTTCCGACAACGCGGGAGGAAGATTGAGAGCCACAGCTTTAGATGTTTCCAACTTTATAACTGCTTTGCCGAGACGAAAGGAAGCAACCGAGGCCCGGTAAAGTTCCTCCGCTTTAGCATCCTCGCCTAGAATGACTACTTGGATATGAGGCTTTAAAAAATAGATACCGGCGATGGCATATGTAGCCGCGAATATCCCGTATCGTCCGGCAACGCCGCCAAGCAGCTCCATGGTGCGTTCCGCGTATTGCCGGTGGGCGGGATGATTGGTATAGCTGTAAAGCCGAAACAATGCGATGGCGGCAACCGGGTTTCCGGCGGGAGTAGGCGAATCCTGAAACGGCTTTCTAAGCATTGCAAGAACGCCGAGCGGCTTTTCCGAATTCGAAATTTCTTTGCCGGTGTCGAAGAATCCTCCCGAAGATTCGTCGAAGAAACGCTGGATCATAGCCTCGCCAATTTTTTGGGCAAAGTTGAAATAGGTGATGTCAGAGGTTGCCTCGTACGCATCCAGGCAAGCTACGGTGGTGAACGCATAATCGTCCAACATGCCCGGAACCTGCTGCCCGCTCGCGGTTGAGTCCGAATAGGCGACCACATGGTGTAACCCGCTTTCGCCCCAGGCTTGGGCAAGAATACGATCTAACGAGCGAAGCGCAAAGTGCCGCGCGGGACTAAGGTCGAGCACCTTCGCGGCTTCCAGATACGCGGAAACGCATAGCGCATTCCAGCCCGCATAAATCGTTTTGTCCACATATGGCGTGGGGCGATTCAATCGTGCCGCGTACATCTTTTCTTTCGCCGACGTAAGCAGTTCGTGAACACGCTCCAAAGGCAGGTTCAAACGGCGGGATATTTCCTCCAGCGAAGCCCGAACGTAGAGCACATTCTTTGCCGGGTTGTGGTGCATTTCGCCGACTTCGTTGATGTCATAGTGAAGTTTTGCCACGTCGGATTCCTCTTCCGTGAGCACTTCATCGGTTTCCTTTACCGACCAGGTGAAGTAATCGCCGTCGTCATCCATCGAAAAGTCGGCGTCCTGGGATGCATAGAAGCCGCCAGCTTCGCGATCGCTAAGCCATTCATCCATCCAGCGGATGATGTCGCGCGCCACTGCGGCGAAGAATTCCGAGCCGGTTGCCTGGAATGCATGAACATAGTTCTTGAGCAATTCCGAATTGTCATAACTCATCTTTTCGAAGTGAGGGACGATCCATCGCTCATCCACCGAGTACCGGTGAAATCCGCCGGCAAGTTGGTCATACACTCCGCCGCGTGCCATCTTTTCCAGCGTGGTCACGAATGGCTCGCGAAGTTGCTCGGCTCCGGATTTTGATCTTGCGTACTGGTCAATCAACAGGTCGAGCGCTGCGGGATGGGGAAATTTTGGCGCATTCCCAAAGCCGCCGTTGTTCTCGTCAAACATATCCAACGCGGACTTCACGATGTCGGCGATCACCGAAGTTGAAAATGCCGAGCTCTTTTCCGATAAGGATTCGGATTGCGAAATCGTACTTTCCACCATTCGAGCCTGCTCGGTTACATCGGAATGTTTCTCACGATAAGCGTCGGAGATAGACGTCAACACGCGCTTGAAACTGGGCCGCCCATAATGATCTTCGGGCGGAAAATATGTGCCGCCGTAAAACGGAATTCCGTCAGGAGTGAGAAATGCTGTCAGCGGCCATCCTCCCTGTCCGGAGACCGCACTCACCGCAGATTGATAGCGGATATCAATGTCCGGACGCTCATCGCGATCCACCTTAATTGCGATAAAACGTTCATTTACCAGTTGCGCGATTTCAGGATTGTCGTACGACTCGCGATCCATGACATGGCACCAATGGCACCAAACCGCGCCAATATCGAGCAAGATAGGCTTGTTTTCTTCTTTCGCTTTGGCAAACGCCTCGGCGTTCCACTCATGCCACTGAATAGGCTGATGCATGGCAGAACGTAAGTAAGCGGACGAGGCGCGGGCGAGCGAGTTGAGGGTGGTGGTGGTCATATGGTGATTCTAAATCGCTAACGCTCCGCACGGTAGGGCTTGAAATGTGAGGCAGGTGCACGCTTAACCAGCGTGTAACTGAGCCTTCGGACTCCGAAGCTTAGGGGCCTCCCAAGGCTGTGGATCACAGGCCGATATGAATGTTTTACGCGGGGAATCGCCAGCCATCGGCTGCGGGGCCACAGACACATGGCGGCAAACCCTTGAGCACGTTGTGGATATTGAAACCGGCGCACGCGGTTTTGTGGCTACCGGTCAGGAGCATCTTTTAGACCCTTTCAACACAAATTCTCAGGGCAGCTTGAATACAATTGTGATCTGAGTGGACATGCTTATGGGCACGCCGTTAAGGCGGTACGGCTGATAGCGCCATTGGGAGACGGCTTCCATTGCCGCGCGAGCGAGCCGCGGTTCTCCTTGGAGCACCTTTAAATCGCGCAGCGTCCCGTCTTGTGTCACAAGCGCTTGTAGGAGCACGCGGCCTGCGATCTTTCGCTCAAAAGCCTGGCGCGGGTAGATTGGGTCCACCCGATGTTCAATTACTCCCCCCGAAATCCCCTGCGAAACCCTTATTGCTCTGCGTGGCATGTTGTTTGAAGAGGATAACAAGCTGCCGAGCGCAGCCTCGGAGGTGCTGGATACAGCAGCGAGCGCGGGAGCGATCGCCGCAGTGCTGACCGGATTTTGGGGCCGCGATGTGGCAGGCTTTACGAGAGCATGAACCGGCTCATTCTGGTTTGAAGCGCGTTCACGTCCCAACTTCCATACCGTCACGTCGTCCGTTGGAACGACTTTGTCCCTTTTACTTGCTATCACCACGCCGGGTGGCAGGACTGCCTTGGTCTCTGGATCATCCGCAGCACGCGCCCGGTCTGTATGCGCCGACAGCACGACAGGCGAAGCGTCCACAGCGGGAGATTTAATCGGGTGAGTTATCGGCTGCGGCGGGACTGCCACAGCCAAATGGAAAGTGGCAGGCTTCTTTGGGAAAACGCGCCAACCCAGAAGGGCGAGTATCGCCACTGCCGCCACGAGGATGAGTCCGTATTTCGGCCAAAGCGGCCGAATCAAGTGGGCGAATTTCCCGGGTATCCTCGGTATCCTCGTTCTCGGGGCAACCGATTCTACCGATCGGCGCTCGGCGGCAATCGCGAACTCTGCCAATTCCTCCAGCAACTCCAGATGGATGTCGCGGAAGGCGAAAGGCAACGCTGAGAATATTTCCAGGACGCCGCTCACGTCCGGCTTTCGTCCCATCGGAACGACGGCGATCGATCTCAACCCCAGACGGCGGCAGACTTCCGCATCTACCCGCTCGTCATTATTCGTGTCGTTGCACCACTGTGCACGACCACTTCTCAAACACTGGCCGGAGATGCCCGAGTTCGTGTCCAATTCCGAACCCAGCTCTGGGGCAATGTTTCCGGCGCGGGCCTGGCAAATGACCGAATTATCGCGACGTAAGGCGATCGCGGCTCCATCCGCGGACGTCACCTTCAGCGCCGCCTCCACGATATGCTGAAGCACGGCATCCAGGGAAAAGTCGGCGCTGATGGCGGTGCGCAGCTGAGCTAGAACATGTTCCGAATCCGGCGCAGAACTATGTCCCCGCAAGTCGCGGGTGCGCTCGGCCGGAAGAGCAGATAGATCCGGCGCTATAGACGAATCAGACGAAAGTAATGGCTGCGCCATGTACTGACAACGCTATCCTGGACGACAAAAATTTGTCCGCAGGAGCGTGGGATTTTTGCCTCCAAGTCCGGCTTTGGAGCGGATTGTACCGCCGATCATGCTGTTCAAAACGTGGAAAATCTGTGGTTTTTAGCTCAATCTGCGCCCGCACCAACTTCGTCAATGCTGCGCACTAAGGGTCCTTCGGGGCAAATTTCACCCTCCGACTACGCTCAGGGCAGGCCGTTTGCCAAAATCGGGCAAACATAGAGCGCCCCAGGATCGAAACAGACTGGCGCTTTGAGAGTTACAGTACGAGCCTAGGTGTGCGCACCCGCCCCTCCCGATTGTTTTGCGGGAGCCAGTGCAATCAGGACGATCCCGATGACAAAGAATACGGCAACGCCAATCAGTTCCGAGCGTTCAATCAGGTGCCGGTACGCCTGAACTCCCATAACCAAGCCGTGAGCAAAACTTGACCAGGCGGTAAAGGCGATCAAGCTACGATTTGCGGATGGATTGCGCACCGCCAGCAGTAGAAATATTCCGAGCGTGACGTAGAGGCTGAGCATCATCGCCAAGGCAGGCTCTCGCGCGAAGAAAACCGCCAACGGATAAACCCCTGCCAAAAACAATAATCCCACCAGAACCAACGCCACTTTCAGTGCCCGTTCGCGAAACATAGTGCCCTTCCCCCTACCGGCCCCTGTTTGCAACATCCCCGCCTCATCCAGCGCAGCTACCTCCATCCCTTCATCGCGTTGGTCAGGTCTTCGCTGACTTTAAGCAAATATACATCTCGAATTGGGAGTCATCCTCCATAAACTGGTCGGGATTTACGCCGGACGATTTACCTCAGCGGCGAACGCCGCTCAGAATTGAAGCCTGAAATCGCATCGCTAAAGCGCTGCGCCACCCAAAGGCGCTTCGAGAAGGAGAGTTCGAAACCGGGGGCCTAATCGGGGCCATCGTCCTACCATCCCCTGGTCTGCAGCATGCTGGCCTCATCCAACGCGGCGACGGCCAATCCTTTCATTCCGGTGAGGTCTGCGCTTACTTCAAGTAGTACTTTAGGGTCATTGAAGTGAGTCGCAGCCTGAACGATGGCGTTGGCGCGCAACGAGGCTTCGGCAGGGTCGGCGAAGGTGGTTCCGTCTTTCATGAAGATTCCCGATCCGACGAACACGGCCTCGGCTCCGAGCTGCATTACGAGGGATGCGTCGGCGGGAGTGGCGATGCCTCCGGCGGAGAAATTTGGGACTGGAAGCTTCCCTTCTTTGGCAACCAGCTTGATCAGTTCATAGGGAGCGCCGTGTTCCTTGGCCTTGGCGTAAAGTTCCTCTTCGCCGAGAACGGTGAGAATTTTCATCTCCTGCACAATCTGGCGAATGTGTTTTACAGCGTGAACGACGTCGCCGGTGCCGGCCTCTCCTTTGGTGCGAATCATGGCTGCGCCTTCGGCGATGCGGCGCAAGGCTTCTCCAAGATTGCGCGCGCCGCAGACGAATGGGACTTTGAAGTCATGCTTGTTGACGTGATGCGCCTCGTCCGCGGGAGTGAGCACTTCGGATTCGTCAATGTAATCCACGCCAAGCTCTTGGAGAATCTGCGCCTCGGCAAAATGCCCGATGCGGCACTTGGCCATAACCGGAATGGAAACCGCCGCCATGATCTCCCGAATCTTCTTCGGAGACGCCATGCGCGCGACGCCGCCCTCAGCGCGAATCTGCGCCGGGACGCGCTCCAAGGCCATGACCGCGACCGCTCCCGCTTGCTCGGCGATGGTGGCCTGTTCGGCGTTCGTAACGTCCATGATGACGCCGCCCTTTAGCATCTCGGCGAGGCCTGTTTTCAGACGAAGGCTGGTGGGATTTCCGTTGTTTTGCGACATTTGTGGCTCTTTTCTGGAACGAAGAGATTCTTACATCTTACAGCGCGTCCGCATTGATTCGCCAGTTTTACGAGGGGATTATGCTATTATGACGCGCAATTCGAAAGCTACGGTTGGCGCTTCAGCCCCTTTTATGCGCATTGGAATCAACCCCAAGCCCTTGTGTGAAATCGGTGGTCTAGCAGGAGTCCTATTCGATGCCCTCGATTATTCCGGAACAACTAAAGCAAGTTGCGCAAGAGGTTAATCAAGGCACCGAACGCAGCGAGACTGTTCGTACCCTGCTGTCCTGGTTTGATGCCGAGCGCCGTGGATATTGGAAGGCGCAAGAAATTCGCAAAGCGCTAAAAAAGGTTAGGCTCAAAACTGAACCTGATTTTGAAGATGCTTGGATTGACGCAAAGATCAAATTTTTGGCGAAACTGAAAAAGGAGAAGGCTTCGATTGTGGGACAACAGGAAGCAGATCCCACTGCGGAAAAAAATATCGAGGAATGTGCGCCTGAATCGCCGGTCTTGGCAAAGGACAGTAGCGGCATCCACAGTCGCATCAAGATTGGAGTTCTGGCGGCAGCTAATACGCCGCCAGTCTGCATCTCCCCAGACGCAGAGGTCTCGGAGGCTATCACCCTTATGTTGCAGCATGACTTCTCGCAGTTGCCAGTCAGGACCACCGAGCGTGATGTAAAGGGAATCATCACCTGGAAGTCCTTGGGCTCGCGGCTTGCGCTAGGGAGGCAGTGCAAAAAGATCCGCGAGTGCATGGAGCCCGCGACGGAAATTCTGTCGGACGCATCACTTTTTGAGGCAATCCAACAGATCGTGGAGCATGAGTGTGTATTGGTGCGGGACGCGACACGCAAACTCACAGGAATCGTAACCACCGAAGACTTGAGCCGACAATTCGCCCAGTTGGGAGAGCCGTTTCTCCTGCTCGGCCAGATAGAAAATCACGTTCGAGATCTCATCGCCAACAAATTTACCAAGGCGGAATTAGCTACAGCGCGTGATCCTGGTGATTCGGGGCGGGAGATAGAGGACGTGTCCGATCTGACATTCGGCGAATACACTCGACTTCTAGAAAATCCGAAGAGATGGGAGACGTTCTCCATACAAATTGACCGCAAGACATTTACGGATCAGCTAAAGAAGGTCGGTGAGATTCGTAATGATGTAATGCATTTCCACCCTGACGGTGTTGATCCCGAAGCCCTTGAAACTCTGAGAAACTTCGCTCGGTTCTTGAATGATTTGGAGAAAAAGCTTGTGTGACGTTCAACCCTGAAGTACGAACGGGCTGGCGCTTGGCCTCTAACGCGCCCACGGATTTCACATCCGCGCTTAACCCGTCGAGGCAACCAAGCAACCTGCAAATGCGCCTTCCTCTGTTCCTATAGAACTTAAGCCAAAGTGCGCTAGACTACCGTTTCGCAGGCGGAGGTGGTTAGTGGGATCTCTGTATCTTAATTCCTTATCGCGGGAACAACGCAAAGAACTGGAAAGACGACTGCTGAGTTCGCAAAAGGGCAACTGCTTCATATGCGAAAAACCCATTGACCCTCAACTCCATGCTGACTCGGTTGACATAGATCACGTTGAGCCAATCAAAATCGGCGGCAAGGACGATACAAGCAACTTCGCAATTACCCATTCATCCTGCAATCGCTCTAAGCAGGCGAGCGATCTCAGGGTTGCTCGGGTTTTGAAGCGCTTTGATGCGATTCGAGATGAGGTCTCCATTGAAAATCGAGGGCCGAACTTGAGCGATGTGTTGCGCCATTACAAGGGTGCTGCGCATGGGCTGCCACTAAAGATCGAGGACGAAGAAATTAGTTTTTCATTTTCGGAAATCGGTCAGAGCGCAATCCACAAAGTTCCTTTATACCGAGACGAGCTGAGCGGCCTGCGATATTTTTTCGCAATGCTTCCAATCGAGTATCTTTTTCATGATGACCGCATAAATCCCAGAGCCGTAGGTGGAAGTCTGAACGGACTCATTGACGAATTTCACAAGAAGCGACCGCAGTTGCAGGTCGCGCTGGCATGGACTGAGCTAAGGAGCAATTCTGGACGCGTGCAGATACGGGTATTCGACGGACAGCATAAGGCCACAGCGCAGGTGTTGCTTGGCGTCAGGGTCCTTCCGTTGCGGGTTTTTCTGAATCCAAATGTGGATGTTTTGCTTACAGCCAATACTAATGCCGGTACCACTCTGAGACAGATCGCATTCGATAAGTCGGTGCAGAGGCACTTGGGTAGCGCCCTTTTCGTTGATCGGATCGAAAGATATCGCAAGGAGCGAGGGTTGGCTCCGGACGATGAGGATTTCTCGGAACAGGATCTCGTTAATCATTTCAAAGGCGAGTGGCGCGAAATGCGACGCTACATTCTCGACTCGGTTCGTGATTCGATAACGCACCATGCAGACAATAAACTTAAGGACTACATTGACTTCGCGGGCAAGGGCAAGGAGAGACCTCTCTCCTACAGTACAATCGAGAAAACCTTCTACTCCTTCTTCATTTACGGGGACGCCTTAGATCTCTCGCTCAACTATCGTATCGAGCAGAACGAGAATCCCCGAGAATTGGAGAAACAGCAGATTTTGAAACTTATGAACTTGGTTGCCGCCAACATCTACACCGGAAAGTTCGATCCCGCGTTGGGCACCGCCCGTATAGAGAACCAAATCCAGAAGGGGGGCGACGTACCCGAGCCGCATCTTTGCGCGTACCGTTTAAGTCGCGAGGAAATCCTGTATGTCTGGCTCCGATTTGTACGCCAAATTGTCCAAAATTATTTCATAACAACTGGAAAGCCCATACAGGAGGACAAACTCTTCCAGTATCCTTTTCCAGAGCCTTTATGGGACTCCATCGAAAACTTCATTAAAAATCTGACGAGAATGCCACTGTGGGTTAACCGGGATCTGTCCCTGTCGGTCTTCGGAGGAAAACAGAACTATGACTACTGGCAGACAGTGTTTGAGTCCGGGAGAACACCTCAGGGACAGCAAGTTCTGCCGAGGGGCGTCAACCTAATGAGCATGATTCAGGGTTAGGCGGATGGCGATAACCCTCTAAAGAAATTGTCCGATCGCACCACAACTACGAGATCTCAAACCCGCCCGATGTGACGCAGAAGTCGGCGAAGTCTTTGACGTTAGCCACGGAAAACTGCGGTCTTCCACTGACTCCCAGTGCGCGAGCTACGCCGCGCACAGCGTCGAGGCCGGGGGACTTCAATTTCGACAGGCCTGAACGACGCAGGCTTTTGGCATACGCCTTAGTTTTTCCGGTTATAAGCAATTCGTACATACGTTTGCCAATCTTGGTCGCTTTGGTCCGGCTGATTTTGTGTCCGTTATTACCCTGTCCCAGATAGATGTCCTTCTTGGTCAAAATATCCGAGCACTCATTCGCTACGTAATCCCACAATGGGCCCCACAGCCAATATGTATTGGAAAAGAACTTTCCGGTCTTATTCACGGCTTTGAGGCCAAAAAGATCTACAGTCATGGCCCACTCCAATCATTCGTTATGTGTGGCATCTTCAACCAACGGGCGAAAAACCATTCGCTCAATTCTCAACTCTCCATTTAAAACTGCGATTTCAATTTTCTTCTTGCGATAAAACCGGAGGGTCTGCGCCATTCCAGAAAACAGCGACGACCGAACCGATTCTATGCCTGATACCACTACAACTGCCGGGATTGTTTCCGAGGAACTGCCTATCTGAATGCCGAGATCGTCATGGTCGCACGTGAAAACAACAGGAACGTCGCCGGAATCGCGTTCGTCACGCAACCTCGCAAGCAGCCGCTTGCAGGCACGCTTTAGATCGGCAGTGCTTACGATTGACTGGCTCATCGCCACTTGCTAAATATAGCTTCGGAATCTCCGGAGATTCTATCTGACTCGTGGGATCCATTGCCGAAAATCGCGGGCGGGGGCGCCCGCGCCACACACGATTCTAATGCGCCATTACGGGGCCGCCTTTTTTGGCTTTGCGCATCAGGAAAATTAACGGGAACATCACCACGAACATCCCCGCAAGAAAGCGAAACACGTCGTTGTAGGAAAGCATTGTCGCCTGCCGAAGAACCATTCCCCATATGGCGTCGTAAGCCTGCTTCGTCGCTGCGCCGGGACTGCTACCTCTAGCCAGGAAAAACTGCGTCATCTGCCTGATCATCTGTTCGGCGCGCGGGCTTGTCGAAGTCACATGTTGAGCTAGAACGTTGATATGCAGTTGCTGTTTGCGGACTTGAAGAGTTTCCACCATGGAAATTCCGATGCTGGCGCCAACGTTTCTCATGAGATTAAAAATGCTGGTGGCGTTTCCCATCCGTTCTTTCGGAACCGGATCGTTCGTGACGGTGGTCAAGGGAACAAAAATCAATCCCAATCCCGCGCCTTGCAACATGAGCGGCCACCAGAAATTCCAGAAGCCGACATCCAGGCTGAATTGCGAGATGCGGTACATGGCGAGCGCGGTGCCGAGAAATCCGATGCCCAGAAGCTTTCTGGCATCCACTTTACCCACTAGAAAACCGACCACCGGCATGAACAGGAATGACGCAAGGCCGCGAGGCAGATTGGTCACGCCGGCATGAGTAGCGGTGTATCCCAGAACCTCCTGCATCAGGAGCGGCAGCAATACGGTGCTGCCATAGAGAACAAATCCCACCGAAGTCATTAGAAATGTACCGACAGCGTACGAACGGTACTTGAAAACGCTGAGGTCAATGACCGGGTGCTCGGCTTTGAGTTCGCGGATAACCAGAGCCAGAAGTCCGCCGACTGCCAAAATTGCCAGCGTAGTAATGAAGTGCGAAGAGAACCAATCGTCCTCTTGACCTTTGTCGAGCATGATCTGCAAACTTCCCATGCCGAGCACCAGCAAGCCGATTCCCCAATAATCAATTCCCCTTTTTTGTGTTCGCAAATACGGCGGATCGAAGATGAAGGCCTGCGTCAATAAGAGCGCCAGAACTCCAATGGGAACGTTGATGTAAAAGACCCATCGCCAGCTGTAGTTATCGGTGAGCCATCCGCCAACCACGGGGCCGAGCATGGGAGCGACAACGATGCCCAAGGCCCAGAATCCCATTGCCTGGCCTCGCTTTTCAGGAGGAAAAGATTCCAGCAGGATCGCCTGTGACAGCGGTTGCAATCCGCCGCCGCACGCACCCTGTATGACCCGAAATGCGATCAAAAAGGGCAGTGACGGGGCCAGTCCGCAAAAAAAAGATGCGACGGTGAATCCCGTAACGGAAAGAAGGAGAAGCCGCTTGCGGCCAAAACGGCCGGCGAGCCATCCAGTCATCGGCAAGATGATGGCATTGGCGACGAGGTAGGAAGTCAGAGTCCAGGTAGCCTCATCCGTTGTGGCCGAGAGATTGCCGGCGATGTGCGGCAGAGAAACGTTGACGACCGTAGTATCCAGGACTTCCATGAAGGTGCTGGACATGACCGCGATCGCGATCAGCCACGGATTTATGTCCTGTCCCGGTATCGGATTCTCTGGCATCTAATTATCTGCACCGACTACGCGAATGAGTAACAGATGAGGAATTGCGTGCCTAAGATTCTGGCAAATACCCCGATGTCGCGACGAATCCTGCTTCGAGAGGCAGCCATGTCACAGGGAAGTAATCTCATTAGTACATAAGCTTGCAGGTAATCGGGGAATCCCTGTATTGCACAGGGGGCGCTGGCGGGAAACAATATTCTGAAGGCGTGTAGCCAGTTGGCGTGAGATGCCGGTGAAAATCTTAATTGCCGATGATGACGCACCGATACGTCGTTTGCTTCGCAGGTTAATTGAGGAGCATGCGGACTGGCAGGTTTGCGATGAGGCCGAGAACGGCCGCGAGGTACTCGCAAAGATTGGTGAGTCCTTGCCCGATCTCGTGGTGATGGATCTGGCGATGCCCACGATGAACGGATTGCAAGCCGCCCGAGAGATTTGTAGAATTGCACCGCATTTGCCGATGCTTCTGCTCACAGTACAGCAGGTGTCGAAGGAATTAGCACAGGAAGCGCGATCGGCGGGATTTCATGGCGCGGTTTCGAAGAGCACCGGCAGTGAAGTTGTGAAGGGAATTGAAACCCTGCTGCGCAAAGAAGATTTTTTCGCCGCTCTGGCTCCGGAAGCCTCCGCTTACGGAGCCTGAATGCCGGAATCCCGCGTCTGTAGCCGCAGTCTGCTGAGAATGTCTTTTAGATTGCCAGATGGAGTGGGCATGCCCCCACGTTGACTCGAAACCCATGCCCCCAAGCGATTGGCAAGGTCGTTGATTTCGGAAATGGAAGCTTTTCGCAAGTATTGGTGAACCAGGCCTGCGGTGAATGCGTCCCCCGCACCAACCGTGTCGGCGACTTGAACCTTGAATCCTGGATGGTCATCGGATTGGGCGGCGCTGATCATTAAACTTCCCGACTCGCCTTTTGTTACACACAGAAGGTCCAGCTCGTAGCAATCGAGTAACTTCCGCGCGGTGGATTGGACGTTGCCGTGTTGTAATCCCAGAACGTTTGCGACAACCGGAAGTTCGGCATCGTTTAGTTTCGCGACGTTTGCGAGTTTCAGAGACTCATTGAGCACTTCAGCTGAAAAGAATGTTTGCCGCAGATTGACGTCAAAAACACGTATGGAGTCGCTACGCATCGCGGAGAGAAACCTGCGGATCGTATCTCGGGACTGAGGCGCTCTTTGGGCAAGCGAGCCGAAGCATACAGCATCGGCGCGCTGGGCGAGGATATGCCAATTTGGCGTCCATTCTAAAAAGTCCCAGGCAACCGCCTGAACAATTTCGAAGGTCGCTTGCCCCTTTGGGTCCAAAGAAACTTTGACGGCGCCGGTGGAGTGCGTAGAGTCCCGTTGAAGGTTGTCGTTTGAGAGCGAGACTTCGGCCAGTTTGGAAATCAGTTCATCGCCCAGGCCGTCGGTGCCGATTCGGCTTGCGACGATGCCTTCATCACCGAGGAGCGCGGCTGCATGAGCAAAGTTGGCGGGGGCTCCGCCCAGTTGCTTGCCTGCGGGCAGGAAGTCCCACAGCACTTCGCCCAGGCCGACGATTACGGGATGGGTTGAAGACATAAAGTTAGGCTTGGAGATGTCCATTTTCGCATGCCGGGTTTGCTCGACAAACTGCGGGCCAACGCCATCCCAGACGTATGGTTCCGAATGGCCATCGAACGCGGAAACCTGGAAGGTATTTTTCGGACCATACAGAACTGTAATAATGGAGACCAGGAAGGCCCCTTGGTCGTAATCAAGAAAAAAGGGTTGTTGTGGTGTTTGTTTCGGGCGCCTGTGTACTTTTACCGCTGGCGGCTAGGCTGGCTGTTCGGGCGCCGGCTTCTATTACTGACTCATACGGGGCGGCGAACTGGCCTGCGGCGCTATACCGTCCTGGAAGTTGTCGAGTATCGAAAGGAAGGTCCCGAGGCGGTGGTGGCAAACGGTTTCGGACCTGACTGTGACTGGGTCCGCAACATTCAGGCAAAGCCGGACGAAGAGGTGGATGTTGGATGGCAGCATTTTGCGGCATATCACCGGTTTCTCGGTGAAGACGAGGCAATGAAAATCATTGAGGATTACGAGCGGCGAAACCGGTTGATCGCCCCGATTGTTCGGGCTGGCTTTAGCTGGCTCGCAGGGTGGAAATATCGCGGCGGTGAAAACGACCGCCGGAGGCTGGTCAGTCAAATTCCGTTAATTGCGTTTCGTCCGCGAGGTTTACATCTGGAAGAAAACGACACATGACCGATTCGGCAGATTTACGCCGCCGTCCGCTGACCTTGCATTTTGGGGGTCTTTCTTTGATATACGTTTCGTAATGTGTGCAGAGCGTACATTGCATCTTCCAGCGCTTCGCCTTCGACATCGTCACTACTTCCCAGAAACAACTGTCGCGCGCGCAGAACGAGCGCTCTTTCCGCCTGATCAATGCGCCCGATCAATTTATGAGTGTCAGCTTCGAAAAGGGCAGCCACGTAAAGTTCCCGCCAGCTACCTGCGGAAGGCTCGGAAAGAGTTTGCATAATCTCTAGCCCCCTTTCAGTTTGGTTTTTTAGAGTTAACGTCCCAGTATAATTGCCGGTGGGAACGACTGAAATCGGGTTTTTCCTGTATTAATCTCTCAGTAAATAAAAGTGTGCCGGGGATAGCGGCGCGCGTCGGAATACAAGCCTCAGGGCCGCGAGTCTGCCGCGCCTTCCAGTTGGCCGGCCAGTTTCAGTTCGCGCTCGGCCTCATCGCTTTTTCCGAGGTCGCGATAGGCCTGACCCAGGAGATGGTGGGTAATTGCATTATTGGGATCCATGGACGCTGCGTGCCGCAGGGCGCGGACGGCTAGCTCCGGCTCGCCTTTTTTCTCAAGCACCTTCCCCATGAGGACGTAGGGGCCGGTCGAAGTCGGGTCCAGCCAAATCGAGCGCTGGAGAAGCCTTTCCGCGTCATCAAATTTTTCCACCCGGGAGTACGCGTCCGCCAGCTTGTAATATGTCTCTGCGTGAGCGGGATTCAAGGCAAGTTCCTGCTGAAAGTCTGAAATAGCTTCGGGAATTTGCGACTCGAAAAGGTGTATTTGCCCCACGAGGAAGTGGGCCAGAGGGAGCCGCGGGTCAAGCGCAATGGCCTTCTGCCCATACTCCAGAGCCACCGGTTCGAACTCCTGGCGAAAGAGCATTCGCGCGGTTAGGAGGTAGCTGGCGGCCGAATCGGGCGGCAGAGCAAACATTTTTGCAAATGCCCGCCGCGCGTGCGGGTAGTCTTTGGTCTGGATATAGCACTGGCCCAGAATGTATGAAGCATCCACATTGGCGCGCGGATACCAGGTTTGGACCTTTTCCAGCAGTGGGGCTGCGTCACCGGGTTTTCCACTCAAATAATAAGAAAGACCAAGCAGCTGGGTGGCCTCGCTGTCCCCGGGATCCTGCTGCAACGCCACTTTGAACGAGCTAATCGCCTGGATGTAATCGCCTTTCTTGTAATATGCCGTGCCTAATTCGTGGGCCAAGCCTTTCATGCCGGGATTTGCAACGGAAAGCTGTTGCAGCTCGGCAATAGCTTGATCGTAATTCCCTTGCTGTAAGAGCTGACGGGGGTGAGCAAATTCGGGATTGGATGACGCCGGCTGTTTCCGGGGCTGGGGCGGTGTACCTGAGTTGGCCTGCGTCCATGCGGGGGCACAAAGGAAAAGGATTAAGAGAAGCTGTCTCATCGGAAAACCAAATCGGCGTGAGAGTTGAGTCACTTCAAGATGCCTTCTGCGACTCCTATATATTCGTCCGCAGCACCATAATAGAAGATATTGCGGCCATCGTTCTCAGCCATTCCTTCAACGAAAACCACGTTGGGAACCTGGCCGGACTTCTCCCAATCTCTTTGGGGGAAAAACACAGGCGTCTCGCTTCGCCATACGAGACGACTGGGATTTTTACGATCAAAAACCGCGATCCCCGTGCGATAAATCAGCTTGTCATCTGCGCCGTTGTAAATAAGGACAATTCCATCTTTCGTCAGAATCGGCGGCGGCCCGGGCTCGACAACCCGCGAATCGAATTTCCCAGGACGTTTGGGCAAGATAGGTTTGTCGGTTGCTTCCGTCCAGTGCAAGAGATCTGTTGAATACACCAAGCCCGTCTGGTCCGTCTTGTCCGCACTCGTGCCCAGGAAATACATCCAATATTTATCGTTGATTTTTTCAGGGACAATCGCTCCAGACTTCGTCCAACCCACGTTCCAGTTTCCCTTATATGCGGGAAGGATCACCCCGTGGCGCTGCCAGTGCAGCAAATCGGTCGAAGTGGCGAGGCAGAGCTGTGCGTCTTTTTTGTTGTACCCGGTGTAGGTGAGATAGTAGGTAGCGCCGAATTTCACCAGTCGCGGATCTTCGACGCCGCCGTCTTTTTCGTAATCGGCTTCGGGCCAGAATACCGGCTGCGGACGCCGGGTAAAGTGTACGCCATCATTGCTTTCCGCATAACCGAGCCGCGACGTACCTTTCGCGTCCTGAGCGCGGTACAGCATCACAAACTTCGCGCCTTCCCGGATCACCGCGGGGTTGAATGTCCCCGCCGATTCCCAGCTGTCCCCGCGAGGGGAAATGATCGGCTGACTTGAGATGCGCTGCCACGGCGGGAATCGGCCGGTTGCCGCAAACCCTAATAATAATGATGCAGCCAGAACCGGGGGCAAACGGCGAATGTGCTTAAGGAAGATGGCCAAGCTAGTGGTCGCTGATCGCACTCTGTAGCTCTTTGAGGTTCTCCTCAGCCAGCTCATCTGCGGGGTTGATTTCGAGCGCGCGCTCAAACTGGGTTTTGGCTTCTGCGTACCGTCCCAGCTCTGCCAAGGCACTACCCAGGTTGGCATGTGCATCGGCATCGTCCGGCCGCAAGCGAACCGCGGAATCGAACTGCTCGGCTGCGCCCGCAAAATCCCCGCCGGAGGCGAGCGCGTGGCCGAGGTTATAACGGGCGTCGAAATAATCGGGCGCGGTTTGAACTGCTGCGCGAAGATAGGGCACGGCGCGGTCAGTCTGCCGTCCCGCGAGCAGTGCCGCGCCGAGGGCATTATTGGCAGTTGGATCCTTGGGACGAATGCTCAATGCCGCTTCGTATTCCTTAATCGCTTCAGCATCGTTGCCGCGAATCTGGAGCATAGCCGCAAGGTTATAGTGCGCTTCAAAATTTCCAGGATCATTGCGGATATCGTGCCTGGACAGTGCCTCCTGCAGCACCATGCGCGGATTACCCGACTTGGGATCGGAGTCTCGCGGCAGCACCTGCAACCAGAGGTGCGCCATTTCGTCGCTGGCGCGGTTACCGCCGCGCACGCGTCTGGGAGGATCATTCGGATTTAGAGCATTGTCGGCGGAGTTATCGTAAACGTAGTGCATTGTGACCGTTGTACCCCGAGGTAGAAATACTGGCCGCTGGTAGCGGTAAACCGCCTGCCAGTTCAGGTTCCAGTCAGGAATATGAATCAGGGTCTTCGTGGACCCGTCAGGCAGAGTGGCGGTCGCGCTCAAATCCTTCCCCAGATAATGCGCGTGTGGATAAATTGCAAGAAGGTCCACATCAACCGGAAGCGTCAGCTCATCCGTCACCACAAAATTCTTCGCGCCCGCTGGAATGTCGAGCTTGCCGTCATTTTGCAATTGCAGAAGCATGGGAAATTTGGTCGCAGGCTGGTCCGTGAAGTAAATCCCGACGGTTGGCTGAATGATCTCCGGCTTGCCGGTCGGCTGCATGTGCACATTCAGCACCAAATCGGTCCCCTTATCCAGGCGAAGGGCCATGTCTTTGGGTTCGACGTAGGGAACAGTGCCCGGCTTCCAGAACAGAAAATGGCTGTCGGGATCGAATGTTTCGGACTCGATCTTAATCTCCATTCCCTCAAACCCAGCGCCGGGTTCCTTCTCCCGCTGACGTGAGTTTTCGAGACGGTCCACAAGAATGTTGGCGTGGTGAATGAGGCGTTTGTCGCCGGGGCGAATTTCGATGGCCTTCAACCAGCGGGTGCGGTCAATCGGCAGCGGCAGGATAAAATTCCAATACTTGTCATAGCCTTCCGCGGGCAAGTGGAAAGGCTTCCGAGCTTTCAGGATGAGATCAGGCTCGCCCAATTGCCAGCCTTCAACGAATTTGGGCTGTGGCGGAAGATCGTGAGGATTGCCTTCGAGTTTCCCCTCTTCCACCCACTTCTTTATGAGATTGATCTGTTGATCTGAAAGCCGTTCCTCATCGGCAAAATTGAATTTCTGCGGAGCCGGCAGCCACGGAGGCATGAAGCGGGTGCGGGTCACGACCTCAATCTGGCGGGCGTGTTTTCTCACATCCTCGTACGTGAGCAGAGGAAAGGGGCCGGATTCTCCCGGACGATGGCAGCGGGCACAGGACTGAAAAACGATTGGCGCAATATCGCGATTGAATGTGATCTTTTGATCCCCTGGCGTTTGGGCGTTCACAGTGGACACGCCGCGAAACGCTGCGGCGGTCGCCAGGGCGACGAAGACTCCTGCCGCGGAAACAACTCGCGCATTCATTGCAGGTCCGAGATATAACACCCGATGCCTTGGACATTGCTATTAGCGGGAGCACGTCCGGCCAGGGCAGCCTGAATGGCGTCCTCGAGTTCGTGTGTAGTGGGCGCCTGGCGTGACCGCCCGAATGTTACGTAAAGATTGTCTATGCGGCCCCGGTAAACAAGGGTTCCTTTGCGATCGAAGACGGCTGCTTCCGGTGTGAACTCCGCATGTGCTTCTTTCACCAGGACGTGGCCCGGATCACGCACGGCCGGAATCGAATAGTGGAAGTCTTGCAAATATTTGCGAATATCAGTTGCGGAGTCGGACTTATCAGGAAAAGCCAGATAAAACCGCACAGCGTTCTCGTCTTCGGCACTCATTCGCTGGATCATCGGCGCATATCGGCCCGAGATCGGACAATCCCTGCGAACAAAAACCAACACTGTAACCTTGCCGGCATCCGACTGGAGCGGATTGGCAATTCTTCCATCGAGATCGAAGGCGTTCTGCTGGCTGAAACAAATCATCGGCGCAAGCACTATCAGCAGCGCTGAAGTAAGGAGGCTGGGAAACGTTTCTCGCAACGACATGGGACTACCTCACGCGACGCTTATATTGTATGCCAGGAAGGTCCATTGGAGCCTCAGCACTTGCTCACTACATTTCCCTCAATCAGCTCCACCACAACCGGGTTTCGAGTGGTAACCTAGACACCCTTGCACATTGTAAGGCAAAAATTTGGGAGGGAGTTTGAGAACTCCCTCCCGCGGACAGGATCGCTTCGAGTTTAGAAACTCAACCGCAATCCAAACGTAAGCTGGCGCATGCCGTTGGGTGAACCGGGGGAAGAGTCAGCCTCAATATCGGTGACTCTGCCGTTCCCGCCACAGTCAATACAGGTGCCGGAACCGCCCTGGTTTTGATTGAACCCAAGAACCGGGTGATTAAACACGTTAGAAGCGTCCATGCGGAACTGGAACTTTACCCTTTCCGTAAAGCTAAAGCTCTTGGCAATGGAAGCATCAGCTCCGAAGAACCTTGGGCCGCGATAACTGTCGTAGCCGCCGTTCCCGATGTTGTTAATTCCGGGATCCGAAAAACCGTTGCCGCTCGGGATGCTGGGAGCTCCCGTCGTGGAGTTGGTGGTATCGGAAATTGGAGTGAAGAACTGGACGTAGTGGCCGGTCGCATTGTGGACAAAACTACCCGCTCCGGTCTTGAAGGATCCCGGCCCTTTACTCGGGCGGCATATCCCGGTGTCTTGTTCGAGGTTACATACGGCGCCAGACAGTCCGGGCGTCCACGGTAAACCGCCCGCCCAAGTCATCGTGCCGCTAATCTGCCAGCCGCCAATGATTTCGTCCACGCCGCGGCCTACCCCGCCGGCATATGCCTTCCCTTTTCCGAATGGGAGAGCATAAACAAAGTCCGACACCCACTGGTGGTTACGGATGTTGTCGTCCGGCCCGTAAGCAATTGTCTTGTTATCCACGTAAAAGTTGCTGTCGTAGTGGTAACTATGGGCGTAGTTGTAAAACGATTGAAACTGCAGGCCGTTAGAAAAAGTCTTGGATATTTTTATTGTCAGCGCTTCATACGTGCTGCTCGCATCATTGCCCAGATAGTTGCCCTGGTCAGTGTTGCAACACATCAAAGTTCCGCCGGTTGTTGGGTCGGTAAATCCCGGATATGAAAACGCATTGTAAAACGGCCGGCGCTGCACCTGGGGCACATCAGGCACCCAGCTGCCCCCTATCAACTTTCCAGTACCCAGGTTCGGCTGATTCACATTGTAGGTTGGGCCGTCGCCGACGAATCCGTGCGTTCCCTTATTGCCGAGATATGTTACTTCCAGAGTCATTGTGTTGGTCAGTTGGTGTTGGACTGCCGCATTCCATGTGTCAACATAGGGCAAACGCTGGGATAGCGGGCGAATATGTGGCTGAATGCAATGAGACGTGTCGTTTTGAAAACAGTTTGGGCCTGCGAGGGGCAGCAAGCCGTTAGTGGGAACAGCCGGGAAGGTGAAGGCTGGCGGTCCTTGAGTGAGAGTGAATTCAGGCAGGTATTGGTTTACGTTTTGGGCCAACTGAGCGCCGAGCACGGGGAGATTTTGCGTTACTGCGTGGCCGAAGTTTGACCCGAAGACTCCCATGTCGTAGCTGCGGCCATATCCCATTCGGACCACGGTTTTCTCGGCAACTTGGTAAGCAAATCCGACACGAGGTGCGAATGCATGCCAGTCGTTGGCGATGTTGCCGTTGAGGCCAATCCCGCCGACGCCGGCGACACGATCCACGCCTTGGACAATATTGGTGAATCCGCCATGTTGCGCGCCATTGACATATTCCGGGAAGTAAACCTCCCAGCGAAGTCCATAGTTGAAGGTCAGTTTTGGCGTGATGCGCCAACTGTCTTCGCCGTAATAGAACATGCGCTTTTGTCTTTCAGCAGCGTTGGTGCTCGTACTTACGTAGCGGCTCACGCTTCTAACGTCGCCGAGCAGAAAGCTCGCCAGCGCCAAGCCACCGACGCCGTTGTTGGAAGTATTGCCATCGGTAAAGTTGTAAACGCCGGTGCGGTTGGAGTCGCTGGGAACGCGCAGGTTCTCGGCAAAGCGAACATCCGCCCCGAACTTGAAGGTGTGGTTCCCGTGCGTCTTGGTCCAATTGGTGACGCCCTGGAATTGTTGCTCACTTTCAATTAAGGGGCAGTTGCAACGGGCGACGCCAAGTCCGTCACCGAATGCATCGGAGGTGCCGCCATTGTTGCCGTTAAAGTCGAACTCGCCAAGTCCGGAAGTGAATCGGTCACCCAAATTCGCGTTAGGTATCCCAAACCCGGTCATGGGCGTGGAGCCCTCATCAGGTTTGTGGGTATTCGGGTTGTATTTGAAATAGCCAAATCGGAAATCAGCGAGCAGGGAGGTGCTGAATGTTTTGGTTACGCCGGAAGCTAAGCTGTAGTTGTGCACAATCGAGCTTCCAGACAGACCGCCGGGACCGAAACCGACGCCACCTAAAGCACCCAGGCTACCCTTGCCGGAGAGGCTGAAATAGTCGAGACTGAAACGTCCAAAAACCTGAACGCTTTGACTGGCGCTGTAGTCTATGCGCGTGTCGAAAGCGTTCTGGCTGAATGGTCCGGCGCCCGATGCGAGGAAATTATTGGTGGTGCCGATGCCCGTGCTGGGAACGGTGTTAGATCCCGCGGCATTCGGCTGAGGAAACAATGCGATTATCGCTGCCGCCGGCGCCGATATTTGAGCGATCGGGATCAAGTTCCCAACATACTTTGTAGAAGTCCCGGGAGCGTAAACTTGTCCACCGGTTCCCCCAAAATACTGGGTGCCAAGGTAGTCGCTCAGATCACAGAATCCGGGCGTTGCACTCGCTGCATTGGTCTTCGGATTGCACGACGATAGTGTCCTGGCCGTAGGCACCGTCAGCAGATTGGTTACGCCGCTGGCTTGGCGCGTCCCTTGAAAATCCCCGAAGAAGAAGAGCTTGTTCTTAATAACGGGGCCACCCACACTTCCGCCGAACTGTTGCCAACGGCTGGAAGGAATCGGACTCCCTTTAAAGCCGGGGCCTGCCGCCCACTGAGTGAAGGGATCTCGAGCCTCCGTTGCATCGGTCCGACGGAAGTAGAAGCCGCTGCCATGCAGGTCGTTGGTGCCTGACTTCGTTTGCACGGTCACCAGTCCAGCGATGGCTTTGCCGAACTCTGCATCGAAATCGGCGGTGCTCATTTTGGCTTCGGTGATCGCATCTAGATTCGGATTGATGACAATAATGCCCAAGATGGGGTCTTGATTGTCAGTCCCGTCCAACTCGAAGCCGGTTCCACTGAAATGTTGCCCATTGACGAATATCTGGCCGCCGCCTTGCGGATTTTCCGTGGCAGCATGCGACCAGCCAAGCTTTTGCGTACCCGGGGTCAACAGTTCGAAATTTGTGAAATTGCGGTTCAGGATGGGCAGGCTCTCCACGGCGCGCTCATTGAATTCGGTTGCAACTTCAGCGCGATCTGTTTCCAATTGCGGGGCTTCGGAAGTCACTTCCACGGATTCCTGAGTTGAGCCAAGCTGTAGCTGAATGTCCACTTTGGAACCGGCGTCAGCGTTTACGATGACGTGGGGTTGCTCAGTAGTCTTGAAACCTGTGCCTTCTACTTTGACGCTGTAGGGGTCGGGAATGAGGTGAGTCACTTCATAGTTGCCGCTCTGATTCGTGGTGGTCTCTTCCGTTGTTCCCTTGTTCTCGTCAGTGACCGTCACCTTAGCGCCGACTACCGCGGCCCCTTGGGGATCGGTGACAGTTCCAAGAACGCTTCCGAAGATCGCTTGACCGCTAGCCGGCGGCGTCCACAGACAACAGAAAACCGCAACGACCAGCAGAGCACCGAAGCTGATTGCCTTATTCATTGAAGCTCCTCCCACGATTAGGAAACAACCGATTGCCCGCGCACCGTACGAAGTGGGCGACACCGAGCCGCCGTTTTCGCCCAGCAGTTTAACTGCCTAAGTTTTTTCTCCCCATATTTTGTTGCAACCATTCGAATTTCGAATGCAAATGAGATTCGTGGTATATGACAAATGAAAGTTTCCGAAAACGGGGCTACAAAAAATTAAAGCTGCCTCTAAGTGCCATTTTTCATCGCCAGCGAAACGGTTTTGGTTCGATGTCACGGCCCGCAACCGCACGAGCGCGTGCACCGGACAGAATTCAATCCTTAAATTGAGCGGCGACAGCATGGTGCCAATGGGGCAAATTTGAAAGTCTCAGTGGGTTTGTTACGGTTACAACCGCTAAGTTACTGTCTTGCAAGTTGTCAAAAGGCTTTGTTACTCTCTGTTACGTGCATGTTACAGGCCACGTTGCCGATGCTGAGATTTATCACCTGCAAGTTGAAAGGCTGGTCAGCAGCCACACGCTTCACGGGTCGGAGTCGCTGTGCAGACTACTGCGTTATCTGGGCGAGCACTCCCTGAAACATCCCGGAGTTCCGCTCAAGGAATACCAGATTGCGACGGAGGTCTTCGGGCGCTCGCCGGATTTTGACCCTCATCTGGACTCCCTGATTCGGGTGCAGGCCGGGCGTCTCCGCTCCAAGCTCGCCGAATACTATGCTTCTGAAGGCGCCGACGATTCGGTTGTGGTGGAGTTGCCGAAGGGCAGTTATGCGGTGTCATTCCATCACTCGACCGCAGTTCCCAAAGCAATCGCGCACGGCGCTGCTGCGAATGAAATCATCACGTTGTCATCCAACGGCGCTCTGCCCATAATCGCGCTCTCGGTTTTATTGGCAGTTGCAGTCGTGGTAATCGCGGGGCTGCTCTTGAACCGAAGCCGTGCGAGCGCAACGTATCAGGAAGATGCGGCACCCCGGACCAGCGAGGATGCGCCAGGCGCCTTCCGCGTTTTCTGGCAAGCTTTCACTTCAGGACCGGATGAACCGTGGGTAATTTTTAGCAATGGGGCTTTTGTCGGCAGGCCGGAGACAGGCTTGCGCTATTTCAACCCGGCGACAGATTCAGGCAAAGCCGTTTTCGACCATTACACCGGCGTGGGCGAGGTACTGGCGGTTTACGATCTCGCCCATTCGTTTGCTCTGTTGCATCGCGAGATACGGGTGAAGCGCGGCAGCCTGTTTTCGTTGGATGATGCTAAAAATAACAATCTGATCTTTGTTGGTTCGCCCGCCGAGAACCTGACGCTGCGGGAAATACCCAGCACCCATGAATTTATTTTTCAACGGCTTAAATCAGGAAAGCGGAAAAACGATCTGGCGGTCGTCAATGTTCATCCTCAGCCCGACGAACCCAAGTCGTTCCTCGCCAGTCCCGCCGGGACTCCACTCACCGAGGACTATGCAATCATCGGTCTGGTGCCGGGGATGAATCCAGCGCGCTGGGTACTGATTCTGGCCGGCACTACCACGATCGGGACTCAGGCAGCCGCAGAATATGTATGTCGCAAGGACTCGCTGGAGCGGTTATTGCTTCGCCTTAGCGTCTCCGATAACGGACAAATGAGGCCGTTTGAAGCGGTGCTCCGCGTAAAAGTAACGCAAGGTGTTCCGGTGAATACGGAGCTGGTTGCACTGCGAAGGATCGCCCAGTAGGAATTTACTCGTGATAGACGAGAGCTCTTGATTTTCCCGGAGAAGCGCACGGTTCGACATGATCTTCCCTACTAGGGTTGCGCTTTTGCGTGGACCAGGGCAGCAGCCTTGCGAGACTCCTCTTCCGCCTCCACCATTTGCCCTTTGCGCCGCAGCGCCTCTGCCAGATGGACATGAGCCGACGCATAATCGGGCGCAGCACTGATGGCAGAACGAAATTGCGAGATCGCGCCGTCCAAGTCTCCCGCCTGAAGCAGCCTCTTCCCGGAATTGGTGTTGAAAGTCGCCGCTTGCAGTCCGTTCGATCGCGCAAAAAGTTCTTGCGCGCGCCGGCTCTCTACATCGGCAGCGGCAGTGTCGCCCAGTTGGCGAAGTACGGCAGCCAGGGTCGTATGCGCGCCCACCAGTCCCGGCTGGATGGAGACTGCCTGACGCAAGGCAGTGACTGCGTCTTGCAGCTTTTTGTCCTGCTTCAAAACCGTGCCTAACGTGTAATATGCTTCGGCATAATCCGGCTGTGCGCGAGTAGCGGCGCGCAATTCATTTTCCGCCTCGCCAAAATCACCTTTCTGCCAAAGGGTCACGCCGAGGGTGTAATGGATATCGGGTTGATTGGGCGCAAGTTCGGCAGCTTTCCGGAACTCTGCAATCGCATCCGGCAGTTGGTCCTTTAACTTCAGAGCCAGGCCAAGGTCGTAGTGTGCGGTGGCATCCTGCGGAGAGATTCTCAAAGCGGACTGAAACTGCCTGATTGCCGAGTCAAAGTCCGCTCTCTGCAAATAAGCGGTTCCGAGGTTGGCAATATAATCCGGGTCGTCGGGCCGAGAGGCTATTGCGGACTCGAACTCAGGGATGGAACCCACGGCATCTCCAACCTGAATAAGCGCCAGACCAAGGTTATTGCGGGCGTCGGGATCTTGCGGCCGTAATTGGACGACCTTGCGAAATGCGGCTACGGCGCCTTCCCCATCTCCGGTGCGTTGCAAGATGAGGCCGAGATTCCGCTGTGCTTCGGCGAAATCCGGTTGCAGGCTGACTGCTTTTTTCAGCTCGTCAATGGCCTGACTGGACTGGCGCTGATCTTCGAGAACGCGTCCCAGGTAATAATGCGCCTGGGCATTGGTTGGATCGGACTGAACTGTTCCCAACAGAAGATCATGGGCCTGCGACAATGACTTTTGCTGCCAGCGCAAAATGCCGAGATGCAGCTCCGCCGATGGAAAATTGGGCTGAAGCCGCAACGCCTCAGAAAATTCCGCAATCGCTTCATCTGTCTGCCCGGCCTCTTCCAATACCGATCCCAAATCGTCGCGCAGTTCCGGCCGTTGCGGATCAAGCCGAATGGCGGCCTGCATATCACTGATGGCTCCTACCAGATCTCCACGCAGGCTTTCCACGCGGCCCAGCGTGCGACGGCTTTCGGAGTCCTTCGGGACCAGGCGAACCGCCGCGCGTGCCTCGGCCTCGGCTTCTGCGAAATCCCGGTCTTCCGATAGGGCGTTGGCAAGATTCAGGTGGGCTTGCGGAAAATTTGGCCGGAGCTTGATCGCAAGGTGAAATTGAGAGATTGCCGGTTCAACCTGGCCCTGATGGAACAGCACCCATCCCAGGGAGTTGTGGGCTTCGGGGCTGTTTGGGGCAATGCGAACCAATCTTTCAAAAGCAGTTTGGGCGGTTTCCAAATCTCCCCGCCGAATGGCCGCCATTCCCTCCGCGTAAAGAGCCTGGGCGTGTTGTTGCGCTGAAGACTTCTGGGTCGCTTGCGCCGCCGAAGACAAATTATTGGCCGCGAGACACGAAAGGCCTGCCAGGATCAGTACGGCTTTCGCGATCAAATTCAAAAGCGTCACAGATCAACATACTACGCCGGGCAAATCTGCGATGGAGCAACCGGGACGGCTACACCGTTAGTAGTATGCTGGCATGAAGTGTGATGCGATTTCTCCTTCCCTGCTTCTGCGAATTCCGTTTGCGGCTGCTACGAGTGGCCGTGCTCGGTGTGCTCCTTGCGTCTGCGGGTGCAGAATCGCAAAACAAGAAGCCAGTCCCGAAACTCGCCGATTTTGTGGATGTCGCCGCCAAATCCGGCATCACAATGATGAATGTGTTCGGCGGCGTGGACACCAAGAAGTACATCATCGAGACGACCGGCACTGGGGTTGCCATTTTCGACTACGACAATGACGGCTGGCCGGACATTTTCATCGTCAATGGCACGACGCTTCAGGGATTTCCGGACGGCAAGGGCCCAAGTAATCATCTCTATCACAACAATCACGACGGAACTTTCACCGATGTCACCAAACAAGCCGGTTTAGAAGCGACGGGCTGGGGTCAGGGCGTTTGTGTCGGTGATTACGACAATGACGGATGGGAAGACTTGTATGTAACCTACTATGGCAAAAACCGTCTCTACCATAACGAGCATGGCGTGTTCAAGGAAGTAGCAGAGCAAGCCGGGGTTGCGGGTACCGGCAAAGCGTGGGGCACGGGATGCGCTTTTGTGGATTACGACCGCGACGGCAAGCTGGATTTGATGGTCGCCAACTATGTGGATTTCGATTTGGCAACCGCTCCTGCTCCCGGCGAGCGCCCCGCTTGCATCTGGAAGGGTGTGCCGGTGATGTGCGGCCCGCGTGGGCTGCCCCCGGCAAAGAACATTCTTTATCACAATCTCGGCGGCGGGAAGTTTGAGGATGCAAGCGCCAAATCGCATATTGACCAAACCCCCGGGCACTACTCGTTGAGCGTTTCGACGCTGGACTATGACAACGACGGCTGGCCCGATATTTACGTCGCTTGCGACAGCACGCCCAGCATTCTCTACCACAACAATCACGATGGGACCTTCACTGACGTGGGAATAGTGGCAGGCGCTGCCTTCAACGAGGATGGACGAGCGCAAGCGGGAATGGGCAGTACGGTTGCGGATTTCAATGGCGACGGCACTCTCGACATTTTCCGCACCAACTTTTCCGATGACACTTCGACGCTCTACCGCAACAATGGAAACGGAACCTTCGACGACGTGACCTATGCCGCCGGACTCGGACTGCACACCCAATATCTGGGCTGGGGCGCCATGTTCTTTGACTTTGACAATGATGGGTGGCCCGATCTCCTGGTGGTGAATGGGCACGTCTATCCGGAGGTGGATAAGCAACACTTGGGGAGCAACTTCCAGGAGCCAAAAATTCTGTATCACAACAACGGGAACGGAACCTTTACCGATATCTCCGCAGACGCCGGTGCAGGAATCAATATGCCGAGGTCTGCCCGCGGGCTGGCGGTGGGTGACCTATGGAACGACGGGCGGCTCTCCGCCGTCATCAGCAACATGAACGCGCATCCGAGCCTTTTGGTCAATCAGGTCGAATCCGCGAATCACTGGATTGCATTTCGGTTGATCGGCACCAAATCCAATCGCGACGGCATCGGCGCACGCATTAGTTTGCAGGCCGGCGGAAGGATGCGAGTAGCCGAAGTCCGAAGCGGCTCCAGCTATTCCTCTAATAGCGACATGCGAGTGCATTTCGGCCTGGGGCAGACGAACCGGATTGACTTTGTAGAGATCCGGTGGCCGAGTGGACTGGTGGAGCGATTTCACGACCTTCCGGTGGACGCAATTCACGTCTTGAAGGAAGGAACGGGAACCGCCGTTCACGCCAATCCTTAAGGATTGCGGAGTTGAGCAATCTGAGGAGATGCAAGCTAATGTCTCGTTCCGCTTTCAAGCGACGATTTGTCCCGAATATAGGTTGGGCTGCATTGAGCGGTTTCGTATTTACTATGGCGGCCGGATTCACCACGCGCTTTTCTCGCGTCGGATGGCTGTTTATACCGTTTGGAATAGAAGCACTCGGGCCTCTTGGCGATGTAATCTTCAATTCGTGTTGGATTTTTGTGCTACTGAATTTGTTCTCCCTTTGCAAGTCAGATTGAGCCACCACAGAAATTGTTTTTCGTTTACTTCCGTTCAGCGCGTAATATGCTATGCATTTGTTGCGCGTGTGCTCGCCGGAAATATGACTGCACTGGAGAGTGAACTGTGAATGTCCTCAGATCGCTGTCTGTTGTCGTACTGTTGACGTGCCTTGCCGTCTCTTCGGGCATTTCTTCGACCTCTGCACAACAAATGCAACCAACTGCGACCCGGGCCGAACAGGCGCAGCTTTCCGCCGACCCTTGGTGGAAGCACGCAGTGATTTACGAAGTCTATCCCCGCAGTTTTCAGGACTCCAATGGCGACGGCATTGGCGATATCAACGGAATCACTTCCCGACTTGATTATCTGAAGAATCTCGGCGTTGACGCTATCTGGATCACTCCCATGTATCCCTCGCCGCAAGTGGACTTCGGTTATGACGTTTCGAATTATGAAGCCATTGACCCGCAGTTTGGCACGATGGCGGACTTCGATCGCTTGGAGAACGAAGCCAAGAAACGCAACATCCGCATAATCATGGACTACGTTCCGAACCACACTTCTGATCAGAATCCCTGGTTTCTGGAATCGCGTTCCTCGCGCACCAATCCCAAGCGCGATTGGTACATCTGGCGCGATGGCAAGGGTCCTGGAAAGACCCCGAACGATTGGCAATCTTGGTTTGGCCACTCCGCCTGGACCTTCGACGACAAGACCGGTCAGTGGTATTACCACTATTTTTATGTTCAGCAACCCGACTTGAACTGGCGCAATCCTGAAGTACGCAAGGCGATGTACGATGTTCTCCGCTTCTGGCTCGATCGGGGCGTGGCCGGTTTTCGCATAGACGCGGTTTCGCGATTGTTCGAGGACCCCAGCCTGCGCGATGACCCTATTCTTCCCGGAAAAAATGCTTTCGGCGACCCCAACATTCAACATAAGTACACACAGGATTTGCCGGAGGTTCACGACGTTCTCCGCGAAATCCGGTCTTTGGTGCACACCTATCCCGGTGATCCGGTTCTGATCAGCGAATCCGATGAGCCGACGATTCAAGACCTGGTGAGGGTGTACGGGATAAACGACGATGAAGTGCAACTACCGATGGATTTTCAAGTTGCCGACGTGAACCGGCTCTCAGCGCCGGAGTTCCGCAAGCTGCTCGATCAAATTGAATTCAATCCTCTGGAAGGGCAGCCATATTTCTTTTTCAATAATCACGACCAGGCGCGCACCTGGGACCGCTACGGCGATGGAGTCCACAACGATCAGATCGCGAAACTCATGGCCACTCTGCTGCTGACCACGCACGCGACTCCGCAGCTTTATTACGGCGAAGAACTCGGCATGCGCACAACCACTCCTACTCGCAAGGAAGACGTTAAGGACCCGGTGGGCCGGACGGGATGGCCAAAAGACAAAGGCCGGGACGGGGAGCGCACCCCCATGCAATGGGACGGTTCGCAGAATGCCGGTTTCAGCAAGGCGTCGAAGACCTGGCTGCCGGTCCCGCCCAGCTATCACGAATACAATGTTGCAAACGAAGCGGGCAATCCGGATTCGATCCTCAACTTCTACAAGCGCGTCATCGCCCTCAGGCGCGAACTGCCAGCATTGCGAAACGGCGACTACATTGCAGTGAATCGTGACGACCAGAACGTGCTGGCATATTTGCGAAAGGGCGCTGGCGGAGAGGATTCTGTACTGGTGGCGCTGAACATGAGCGCCGAAACGCGAACCGTAAACTTTAAACTCTGGGGCTTCGGAGTGCCGGGCAAGAGCGCGCATGTGCGGCTGGCGGCTCCGCAGCAATCAGCGGCCGACCTCGCGCTGGACGAAATCAAGCTGGAGCCCTTCGGAGTTTTGATTGCTATGGTGAAGTAGTGGCCGAAAGGCTACCGGCGCGATGGGAGGAATTTACAGGTCCCGATCCTTGGTTTGTTGGATCGGTTAGAGGCGAATGAAAGCTGAAGATTGGACTCTCCCAAGTGGCATAGTCGTGCCGGTGGTGCGGGCACAGGTCACGCTCCTACCCGAACTATCACGTGGGCGGGGGCTTCTGACTACGGGACAATACCGACCCCACGTTGTAATGGGGCGCAGTCGCAACGCGTGGCGATGCACAACGGGAGAGCTTTTACAGAGAATTATCTCGGTGTCATGTTCGTCGGAGGCCCCGACGCACTCGACCCGGGCGAACCCGCCGAGGTCAATCTTGCACTCATGTACTTCCCAGAAGAGGCTACAGCGAAGTCATTCCAGGGGCCACATTCACCATTCGGGAAGGCTCACTCGTTGTAGGTTTCGGTACGATTTTGTCGCGCCCCCCACAATCATCCCAAAGGACAAGAGAATCATCGTAACGGCCTTTTTCCGGACTGGAGATCGTCTTCCGTCCGATCAACATCCAAGGTGCTGTTGGCCGCACGTTTCCCCCCTCGCGGAAAGCGCGCAAGAATGGGGTCCCTCATTTCGAATGATATTGACAAAATAAAAGGCGGCCACCGCCCGTCAAGTCGGCATCTTAGCGCCGCGCGATTCCGTGAAGCTTTTCGCTTCGCAGTAGGCCCGCCCCTTCCTTGACAACTAGAAGTTGATTCGCCGCCACGTCTTTGACGGTGTCCACCTGACCGCTGGGCCAGCGGATTTCGAGCATATCCACCTTGGTTGTGGCGCCTAAGCCAAAATGAACGCGCAGGTCGTTTTGCGAAAAATAGCCGCCGCCGCTTCGGACTTCGTCTATCTGCCGGTGCGGCTTGCCTTCGCCGGAAGGAGTGATGATGCAAGTAAGGCGGGCACCGATGGCGCTGCGGTTGGATTTGGTTCCGACCAGCTTTACTTTGATCCAGTTATTGCCGGAAGTCGAATCACAGCGCAAAAGCTGAGGCAATCCATTCACCGTGTTTACCACCACGTCCAAATCGCCATCGTTATCGAAATCGCCGAAGGCACAGCCGCGCGAGGCCGAGGGCGTCGAAATTCCTGGGCCCGCGATCTCAGAAACATCCTCGAATTTGCCGTTGCGCAAGTTGCGGTAGAGCAGCTTGCGTTGCGCGTAGCCCGCCTCGGTCTTGAGTTGCTCGACCTCCGGGTAAACGTGGCCGTTGCAGATCAGGATGTCGGGCCAGCCGTCGTTGTCGAAATCGAAGAAACCGCATCCCCAACCGAGGAATTGGGTGTGAGCGCCGAGTCCGGCGGTGAAAGTGGTGTCCTCGAAATTCGCGCCGCCCAAGTTGTGATAAAGCGATGGCGTATCGCCGGCAAAATTGGTTTTCACGATATCGAGATTGCCGTCCAGGTCATAATCTGCCGCGGAAACTCCCATCCCGGCTTGCGGTTTGCCATCGGGACTGAGCGCGCATCCGGCTTCAATGGCGATGTCAGTAAACTTTCCATTCCTTTTATTGTGGTAAAGCGCGCTGGGAGAGGAATCGTTGGCGACATAAATGTCGGGCCAGCCGTCGTTGTCGAAATCTGCGGTCAGGACGCCAAGCCCGAAGGTGCCGGTCGCCTGCAGGATTCCGGAAGAGTCCGATACGTCGGTGAAAGTGCCGTTCCCGTTGTTGTGGAAGAGAATGTTCTTTCCCCCCTTCAGTCCCGGCGGCCCGCACGCTACCGTCACGCCTTTGTAGAGGCAGGGCCCCGACTCGGGCACGGGCGCCGTCGCCAAATCAAGATCAATGTAATTGGCGACAAATAAATCAAGTTTGCCATCGCGGTCATAATCCACGAAGGCGCAGCCGGTGTTCCAGCGCTTGCCATTCCCTCCGACGCCTGCCTTGTCGGTCACGTCGGTGAAGGTTCCGTCGCCATTGTTGTGGAACAAGACATTCTTGCCAAAGTAGGTGACAAACAAATCGTCGAAGCCGTCATTGTCATAATCACCCACGCAAACTCCCTGGCCCCAGCCGGAGTGAGCCACGCCGGCCTTGGCGGTAACGTCGGTAAAGGTGCCGTCGCGATTATTCTTGAATAGATGAGAAGTCGGCTCCTGACCTGATGGAAAGCCTTCCAGTCGCCAGCCGTTGACCAGAAAAATGTCGAGCCAGCCGTCATTGTCATAGTCGTAGAAAGCGACGCCGCAGCCGGTGGTTTCGAGCAGATACTTATTTTTGTGCTCGCCGCCATAGATGGTCTTTGCATTGAGGCCCGCGTCGCGAGCAACGTCAACAAAGGTGACGTCCAGTGTGCTGTTCCGCTTTCCAGGCGGCTCTTGCGAGGCCAAGGCGAGTCCCGGACGCGCGAGCCGAAAAACCTCCTGCAATGGCAACACTAATGCAGTTCGGCTGAGGGACTTCAGGAACGAACGGCGTGAGGCAGACAAAAGCTTCAGTACCTTCCCGATTTCGGATCGTGCTACAATTCGCCGCTGCTGCAGCAGTCAACAGCTTCCGGCTTTGAACAAGTTTGACACAAACAGCAGGCGAACCGCTCCGATGTTGCCGTGTTCTGATCTTCCGTCGCGGCGCAATTTTCGATTGTATCTTCTTTGCCTCGCGGTGCTGGTGCTGGTGGCGTCATCTGCAAAAACGCAAAACCAGCCCGCTCCCCTGGAACTGTCTCGCCCCGCGCGGCCATGGGAATTTTTCTGTGCCGTGGGCCAGCGTGCGGGGCTCTTCGGAAACGAAAGCGGCAGCCTGGAAGCATGGGTCTATCCGCTGAAGATCTTCCGCAATTTCCATGTGCGATTTTTGACTGAAGGACGTAGCCTGCCCGCTGAGAGTCTGGTACGCACAGTCCGCGTTCGTCCCGAGTCAAGCACCATCGTGTATGCGGGCGATACTTTCCAGGTAACGGAGACACTTTTTGTTCCGGTGCGCGAGGCGGGCGCGATCATTATCTTCAAAGTCGAGACCTCGCATCCGCTGGAGATAGAGGCTGCGTTCGAGCGCGATTTCCAATTGGAATGGCCGGCCGCGCTGGGCGGAACATATTTAAACTGGAATTCGAGCCTTCACGCTTTCTACTTTGGGGAAGAGCAGAAAAAGTACGTCGCCCTTGCCGGATCGCCCACCGCGGAGGTGGTTGAGCAGGAATATCAAACCAACTATTCTTCGACACAAGAGAGTGCGCTCCGTCTCGGAGTGACTAGCAAAGGGGCGGGAACCAAGGTCATCGTCGTCGCGGCTTCGGTGGATGGCGCGGCGGCGGCGGCGGAGAACACCTACAGACGCTTAATCGCCGATTACTCGGCCGAGGAGAATGAATCAGCTCAGTACTATCGCGACTACCTCGATCGGACTGTCGGTCTCGAATTGCCGGATACCCAACTACAACAGGCATACGATTGGGCGCGAGTAAGCGTAGTCCAGGGGCTGGTCACAAATCCCGCTCTGGGCACGGGATTGATCGCAGGCTACCGGACTTCCGGCACGAGCCAGCGCCCGGGATTTGCCTGGTTTTTTGGCCGCGATTCGTTCTGGACGGCGCTCGCCCTCGATGCTGAGGGCGACTTCGCGACCGCGCGCAGTGCCCTCGATTTCATCTCGAAATATCAACGGGCGGACGGAAAGATTCCGCATGAGATTTCGCAAGGCGCAAATTTCGTGCCCTGGTTCACGAACTTTCCCTATGCATATGCTTCAGCCGATGCCACGCCGCTCTACATAATCGCCGCCAACGATTATGTGCGCAAAAGCGGCGATGTGACTTTCGCCAACGAAAAGTGGGATAGTCTGTGGAAGGCTTATCAGTTCTTGCGTTCGACCTACGATGCGCAGGGTCTGCCGCAGAATTTTGGCATCGGCCACGGCTGGGTGGAAGGCGGCCCTCTGCTCCCAGTAAAAACGGAGCTTTACCAGAGCGCTCTGGGAGCTGAGGCATTGCGAGCGCTCTCCAACCTCGCATATCTGGCCGGAAAGGATGACATCGGCAAACAACTTAGCGCAGAGTTCTCCCGCCAGCAGCCGCTGCTAAATAGAACCTTCTGGTTAGCGGGAAAGAACCGTTTTGCATTTGCGCTCGATCTGAACAATCAACCGGTGGACGAACCTAGCGTGCTCGCCACCGTGCCGATGTGGTTCGGCTTGCTGGATGAGGAGAAGGGCGATGCGATGATCACGCAGTTGGCTGCGCCCGAGCAAGAAACCGATTGGGGTATGCGGATTATTTCTTCGCAGTCACCGCGATACGATCCCGGCGGCTATC
Source organism: Terriglobales bacterium (assembly GCA_050746185.1). Taxonomy (GTDB): domain Bacteria; phylum Acidobacteriota; class Terriglobia; order Terriglobales; family Acidobacteriaceae; genus PALSA-188. Next base: position 60,844 of record JBOGLA010000005.1, read on the forward strand.
ACTTCGGCTCGGTGTGGCCACTATTCACCGGGTGGGCATCGGTCGGCGAATACCGCTACCATCGGGCTTTTCCGGCGTACTTGAATCTGCGTGCCAATGCATTGCTGGCGCTCGATGGTTCGCTGGGACACGTCACCGAAGTCCTCTCCGGCGACTACTATCAACCGCTTTCAACCAGTTCTCCACATCAGGTGTGGTCCTCGGCGATGGTCATCAGCCCGCTGTTGCGCGGACTTTTTGGTCTGCGGACAGATGCCGGCGCGCATCAGGTTACGCTGGCACCGCACGTTCCGGCCGACTGGACCTGGTTCACAGTTGAGAACGTGCGCGTGGGCGCGACGTCGTTGCGCCTGGCTTATCGCAAGACCACCGGCGAGATTTCACTCGCAGTGACCCGGAGCGGCAGCGGCGACTGTGCCCTGGAGTTTTCTCCAGCGGTGAGCTTACGTGCACAAATTACGGGGGCGGAGATAAATGGTCGGCGAGCGCCATTCCAGATTAAGAAGAATGATGTGGACCAGCACGTGACGGTGCGATTTCCGGTCGCCATGGGAGAAAATACGTTGCGTATTCGCATCAAGAACGATTTCGGGCTAAGCGTGTCCTCTTCGTTGCCGCCTTTGGGAAGTTCAAGCCGTGGTTTGCGGATACTGAGCGAGTCATGGAGTCCCTCGCGGGACAGTCTGACTTTGGAAATTTCCGGAGCACAGGGCAGTCAGTACGAAATCGGCGCGTGGAATGCGGCGCAAGTGGCATCGGTTGAAGGCGCGGAACTGAAAAGAACAGGAACGGAGAACGCCAGAATTAACCTAACGATTCCAGCGAATACGTCCGAACCTTATCCGCGTGAGAGAATCATCATTCACTTTGCGGGTAAAACCTGATGACGTTTGCGCGCGAACGCCAATCAATGGGTGGGAGACGTTTAATGCACTTCTCTTGCGGACGATTTCTCGTTTTTTTTGGTGCTGCAGCCATCGCAGCAAGCACCGCATCGGCACAGAGCATGTTTTCGTCACAGTCCGGGGTAGTGCTTGAAGCGGTAACCAACTCACAACCGCTGCGTGACGGCATCGAGATTCAGGCTGGCCCAGCGAGTTTGCGCATCACCGCTCTGCGAGACGACATTTTGCGCGTGCGGATCACCGCCGCCGGGAGTTTTCCCGAGGACGCTTCCTGGGCAGTTCTTTCTGGTCCGCGTAGCAAATCGGTGGGCGTGCAGCCGATCCAGGATGCCGCATCCGTTGGCTTTCGAACGGCTTCGCTCGAAGTCCGCGTTGAGCACAATCCCCTTCGCCTCGTGGTTCGCGATCTGGAGGGCAATATTATTTCCTCCGATGCTGTCGGCCGTCCCGCGAAATTTCAGCATGGTGGATTCTCCGTTTACAAGACTATGCCCGACAACGAACATTACTTCGGCCTCGGCGATAAGGCCGGCACTTTTGACCGCAGAAATCAGGCTTACACGCTCTGGAATACCGACATTGGCACCCAGGAAGCTATTGACCCGATTTATAAAAGCATTCCCTTCTTTATTGGCATCAGGGACGGACGAAGTTATGGGCTATTCCTCGATAACACCTGGCGAAGCTGGTTTGATTTCGGCAAGAGCTCTCGTGATTCCTATTCGTTCGGCGCCGAAGGCGGACCCCTCAACTATTATTTGATCTATGGCCCCACCCCGAAACAAGTTGTAGAAGGCTATGCCTACCTCACCGGAACACCTCCGCTTCCGCCGCTGTGGGCTCTGGGCTTTCAGCAATGCCGCTACAGCTACACTCCGGAATCCAAAGTCCGCGAGATCGCCGACCGGTTGCGCGCGGATAGAATTCCATCCGATGTGATCTATCTTGACATTGACTATCAGTACAAGAACCGTCCGTTCACTGTTAATCCCCAAACCTTTCCCGACTTCCCCGGACTGGTTTCAGATCTTCGCAAGCAACACTTCCACCTCGTCACCATTACCGATTTGCACATCGCTCACGCACCCAACCAAGGCTACACACCTTACGATTCGGGCGAAGCGGGCAACGAGTTTGTGAAGAGTGCGGATGGTAGCGAATACGTGGGGATCGTCTGGCCCGGCCCCTCGGTCTTTCCTGACTTCACCCGAGAGCAGACTCGCGAATGGTGGGGCGGCCTGTACAAAGATTTCGTTCAGGATGGAGTTGCGGGCTTCTGGAACGACATGAATGAGCCTTCCGTTTTTAACGGACCCGGGAAGACGATGCCGCTTGACAATATTCATCGCATCGAAGAGCCGGGCTTTTCCACCCGCACCGCTACACACGCCGAGATTCACAACGTTTTCGGAATGGAAAACTCCCGCGCCACTTATGAAGGCCTGCTGAAGCTGCGTCCAGATGAGCGGCCATTTGTCCTTACCCGCGCTACCTATGCCGGAGGACAGCGCTACGGCTTCACCTGGACCGGGGACAATTCCTCCACCTGGAACCATCTTCGTTTAGCCACGCAGCAACTCCTCAATCTCGGCCTCAGCGGAATCTCTTTCGTCGGTGACGACATCGGCGGATTCAACGGCTCGCCACAACCTGATCTGCTCACCCGCTGGATTGAGATTGGAGCGTTCAATCCGATGTATCGCGACCACACCGCCAAAGGCTCTCTGCCCCAGGAGGTTTGGGTCCACGGACCGCAGCAGGAAGCCATTCGCCGCCGCTACATCGAGACCCGCTACCGGCTGCTGCCCTACATTTACACGCTCGCCGAAGAATCGTCGCGCACTGGCCTGCCCATCAACCGGCCTGTGTTTCTCGAGTTCCCTGAGATCTTCGCGCCGTCATCTCCCGGTTTCGATCATCTCGATACGGAGTTTCTCCTCGGCCCGAGCCTGCTGATCGCCCCTCAGCCTTTCGCTGACACGCTTGATGACTATGCTGTTTCGTTTCCAACAGGATCGTGGTACGACTTTTGGAGCGGGTTGAAAGCGGCCACTCCTCCACCGTCGCCAACGATTGTTGACATTGCCACTGCCGGCCCGGGAGCAACGTTCCCCGAGCCCGCTAAAATTCATCCCGAGCTTTCTGTCCTGCCTGTATACGTCCGCGGCGGAAGTATTCTGCCGATGCAGCCACTGATCCAAAACACCGATGAGATACCGAAAGGTCCGCTGGAACTTCGCGTGTATCCCGGGCAGAATTGCAGTGGATCTCTGTATCTTGATGACGGCCACACGTTCCGCTACCAACACGGCGACTTTCTTCGCCAGTCATTCACCTGTCAGTCTGATGGCGACTCCGTGCGCGTCAACTTCGGCGCGCGCCAGGGAACCTATGCGCCGTGGTGGAAGACGATAGAGGTTGTGATTTATGGCCGGTCCTCAGCTCAAGCTGAGGCGACGTTGTCCAGCGGGGCCACTGTCCTGAAAACATCCTACGACAAGCCGACTCACGCCTTGCACGTTCTCATCCCGGACACCGCCGGTGAAGCTGAGCTTCGCGTCGGGACCAAGGCCGGCCCCTAAACTATTGCTCGCTCCTGGGATGATTACCGGGTTGCAGGCCGATCCTTGGCACACCTGGCAAGCCATGTGAACGTGCTTGCTACCTAGGCAAGTCGACGCAGGAAGCTCTCCTTGGCGGCGTGTACTTGCCGGACCTTCTCCAGTTCTGTTTGAAATCCTACCGTCTCGCTGCGGCGAACTGCGAGATCATGCAGGTCAGTTAGCAAACTGACCGCTTTGTCATAATCTCTGGGCTGCCGCGTCTGGATATGCGTTGCAACTTGTTTCCAGATTTCTGGTTGGCGTCGTCCTAGTTGATCGAGATGCCGAGTCCGGCTTGCCTCGTCTTCCGCTCTTCGTTTTGCCGCTTCCGCTATGCGCTGTTCGTTCCGTAGCCGGGCTCTCTCCTTCTCACGTGCATGGGCCACTGCCAGAAGGTTGCCCACCTTACGCCGTTCGCTTTCAGCGGGGACGTCGGAAGTCTGCTGTAAGCTCTTACGCCGAAAACGCTGCACAAGGTCGTTTCGCCAGCGCTCGCTCTGCTCCACGACCGCAGTAATGAGCAACTCGTTCTTGTCCTTTTCCGGCAGGCAGCGAATCCATGCGGACAGCTCTTTGCGGCTCGGTCCAGCGCCGAGTGGGTTTGAAGCCTGTGCTGCAACGTCGACAAGATCCTCGTCGATTTCGAGGAATTCGATCAGCTCGTCGAGAGGGCCGGACAATTCTCGCAAGCCTGCAGGCACGGGCGCCTCCATTTCATCTTCATCAAGCGCTCCATCCTGCGCACTCATGAAGTCGATGGAGACGCCCTACGTATTGCTGTAGCGTTCCCTCCGAGAGATGGGCATCGCCAAAAAGAGCGTATCCAAGCGAGCGTTGTCGAATCCTTCGCCGATGTAACTGCCGGTCGCCAGAATGATTCTTGGCTCGAACTCTGGCACGGCCGCGATTGCCTCTGCTGCCGATCGTCGTTGTTTCTTGCCCATGCCGCCCTTGAGGATGAACACATTGTTCACTCCGCCAGCAAGCTCCGACTCGAAATATTTCCAGTGCTCAGTCCTGCCGGTAAGAAGCAACGGTGAGCGGCCATCCCTGCTTGCCTGGATGAGATCGGTAAGGATCAATTCATTGCGGACGCGATCATCAACAACTGCTGCGTACACCTCCTGAATCGTCATATCGGTTTGCTCAGCTAAGCAAGAAGAAGTCCGTCAACTGCGGAACTACTTCATAATATATTAGGCATACTCTGGCGAGTTGCTCCTATGCGTAGTATATTAGGCATAGTATGTTGACGCTGCACTCCATTGGCGCTCAGATAGCGTCTAGGCGCAAGGCTCTCGGGTTTAGCCAATCCGCATTGGCTGAAAAGGCCGGTGTGAGTCGGGCGACGCTTGAAGCACTGGAGAATGGCCGATCCGGTGAACTTGGTTTTTCCAAGGTCGCCAACATTTTGTCTGCGCTCGGCCTGGAGTTGAAACTACAAGAGGCGAACCTGCAACGGCCCACTTTGGACGAGCTCTTGGAAGAGGATCGCGATGATAAAGGTCTGGACAGACGCCGCTGAGGCAGGATTGCTAGACAGGCAACGGGATCGCGGCAGCGCTTTTGCGTACTTGCCAGAAACAGCCCCACAGCGTGCCGTCTCCGTTACCATGCCTGTGCGACTTCCCTCCTGGGACGTGCCCTTCGGCCTCCCCCCAATCTTCGAGATGAACCTCCCGGAAGGCGCGTTGCGGGAACGGCTGCGACTCGCCTTTGCGAAAGCGACTGGAACGTTCGATGATTTCGACCTGCTCGCCATTGTTGGCCGCTCGCAAGTTGGCCGCATACGGTACACCGAGGACAAGGAGCGGCTCCACGAGGATGTTCCTTTTCAATCGGTAGACGAAATTCTGGCGAGTCGTCGCGACGGGGATTTGTTTCGTTACCTCATTGAGAAGTTTGCAGCCTTTTCCGGTATCAGCGGCGTCCAGCCGAAGGTTCTTGTGCGCGACGAGAACGCGTCCCTGACACTGACAAATGCGCAATCCCGAATCTCACCGAGCTGTAGGGGTGCAACTCACATCGTGAAGTTCTGGGAGCCGAACGAATTTCCTCAGCTCGCTGCGAACGAGTACTTCTGCCTGAAAGCCGCTGAGTGTTGCGGTCTGGACGTACCTCGGTATCGGCTCGCAGAAGACGGCATGGCCCTTGTCATTGACCGTTTCGACTTGCGCCCAGATGGCACCTACCGGGGCTTTGAGGATTTTTGCGTCCTGAACGCGAGACGAACGGATGAGAAGTATCGCGGCAGTTATGAAACGTCAGTGATGAAGCGATTTCAGCAGTTCGCAAACTCACCCGCCGTACTCGCGGATGCTGAAAAACTATTCACGCTGATCGTGCTGAATTGCGCACTGCGCAACGGCGATGCTCACCTCAAGAATTTCGGCATCGTCTATGACGACGTGCGCGGTGACGCTCGACTCGCGCCCGTCTACGATCTCGTAACCACTTCCATCTATCTGCCGAAGGACATTCTGGCGCTTACGCTCAACGGAACAACCCAGTGGCCCGACAGCAAAGCTCTCCGTCGGCTCGGCGAAACTCGAATGACGGGAACACCCGCAAAAATTCGCGCCATCCTTGAGCGTATCTCGGACGCCCTTTCGCAAGCAGAAATCGACGTTCGGTCATACATCAAGGAACATCCCGACTTCAAAGAAGTGGGTGAGCGCATGCTGCAGGAATGGGTGAAGGGCCGGCAACTCTCACTTCAAGTCGGCTAGCCTGCGAAACTGTATCGTGGCCGGCAGGAGAAAGCGATCCGCGCCTTTTTGCCAGGGCGAGGCAAAGACGAAGAGGCCCGTCAGGGCGCGCTGCGCTCGATCAGGACGCAGCAGTAGAGAAACGGGCGCAGCCGGATTGAGTCACAGCACACTTTACGGCACACTTAAAATAGCAACCCCGGTAAGTGCTTGAAAAAGCTGGTGAGCGCGGTAGGAATCGAACCTACAACCTACTGATTAAGAGTCAGTTGCTCTGCCAATTGAGCTACGCGCCCGGACTGGAATAAAACAGGAAGGACAGAAGCAGAGTATAACATTCTGCCGCTGGAGCTATTTCGTTCTTTGTTCTTCGGTCTTGCCTCTTGCCCAACTTGGTTGGCGCTTAAAATCGCTGACGCAGGTTTGCGGCGAAAGGCCGCACCGCATCTGCGACACTGGCGTTCGGGCGGCGCGGGGACAGCTCTTCGGACGTGGCAGGCGGCCGTTCTTCCAACGTTCCGAGAAGAGCCAACCCATCAACGCGCAAGGTAACGAATTGTTGTCTGGCGCAGATCAAGTCAATCAAGCGGGTCTGGCGGGAGGTCAGCACTTTTGCGGGCAAGGTCTGGAAGTTACGAAATATCCACAGCAGGTAGATTCGTTGTGCAAAAGATGGTCTGAAATAGCGCGATCCGAGCGGCGTGAGAACCCGCAGCACACCGCCGGACAATTTCTCTATCCACATAAAGCGTAATCCTGAAAATTGAGTTTTGTTGCCAGAGCATTGCAACGGCGAGCATTATTGCACCGAATTCGAGGCAATGGTACAAAAAAATGCATACTAACCGCAGAGATTCGTATTTCAGCTTAAGAGAAGTGACACGGATGCACAGAAAATGGTGCAGGAGCCGAATACCGGAAGTCTATCCAATCAATTCTGGAAGAACGTCCATGTTTCGCACTTCGGCGGCCACGCCACGGGAGCGTCCATCGGCGTTTTCTTCGACGCGCACGACGGTGGCCTGACAGCAGACCCAGCGCTTTTCGCCACTGGTGAGCTCTGAAGGCAGAATCAAAACCATTTCAACGCTGCTTCCCTGCCGGATGGGAAAGTCGGTGTAGAAGAATATCCCATTGGAACTCAGATCGCGGGTGTGGCCAGTGGCTGGGAGGCTTGGGTCGGTAGTCGTGATGGTTAGCGGGACATTAACCGGCACTCGTGGGCCCGATCTGCGTTCTGTCTTGCTGTTGGGCATGGAACGGCGACCTAGGGGGCCTCGATTAATTCCATCTTTCCGTCCCGCGTCCGGTGGAGAACCATGATTTTGCCCTTCGGGTCGCGAAATACAAACACATCGCGATCTCGGAAATGGGCTTCCTTGATCGCCTCTTCGATGGTCATCGGCCGGAGCGCGACTGCGTCGTCAGAACGTTGGAGATGAACCTCGGTGGACTTCGCGATGGCGGGAAATTTATGCACCAGCAACGGCACCGATTTATTCTTCGGCAGAATATTCGTGCCTTCCGCGGACAACTTTCCATTCCACTTAGTTTGGTCAGCACCTTTTTCCGTGCGAGTCTTGTGGTTGTGACGTTTCTGGGTGCGCCAGCGAGTCTTATACTTGACCGCCTGCTTTTCGAGATGTTCCAGGGCTTCGCTAATTGCGGCGGCCATGTCGCGACCTTGCGCGAGGGCAATAAGAGGACCGTTTCGCGGGGTGATCGTTATCTCCGCTTTGTTCCGCCGCTTTTCCAGCGTGAGCACAACCTTGGTTTCAAACTTGTCGCGAAGTATTTTGCGGATTTTGAGAAGACCGGTTTCGATTTCGGTCCGGACAGCGGGAGTAATTTCGTAGTGCCTGCCGGTATATTCGACGTTCATAAGCACCGACTCCTGGATGGTTACTGCTTCTTTACCCTGCGCTGATGGGTACTCGGAATGCGCATGTCCTCGCGATACTTGGCGACGGTGCGGCGGGTGACCTGGATGCCTTGTGACTGTAATATGCGCGTGAGTTGCTCATCGGTTAAGGGACGGGCAGAGTCTTCCTCCTCAATGAGCTTTTTAACGCGGCGTTTAAGAATGAGCAGTGAGGTATTGCCCCCTTCGGGGCCATTGACACTTTCGCTGAAGAAATACCGCAGCTCGAAAACACCTTGCGGAGTGTGCGCGTATTTGTTGGCCACGGCTCGGCTCACCGTCGAAGGATGCACGCCGATTTCTTCGGCCACTTCCTTGATCATCATTGGTTTCAACTGATCAATTCCCTTTTCCAGGAAATCGCCCTGCCGGCTGACAATCGTGTAGCAAACTTTGACGATTGTCTGTTTCCGTTGCTCGATATTCTTGATGAGCTGCATGGCGCTCTTGTAGCGCTCTTTCACGTAATTTCTTGTATCTTTGTCATTGGTATCGCGAATCAAGAGCCGCTTGTACGCAGGATTCAAGCGAAGTTGCGGAACATCGTCGTCGTTCATAATGACCAGCCACTCATCGCCATGTTTCACGAAAGCAACATCCGGCTCGATGAGCCGCGGCTGAGTCTTGTTGTAACGCAACCCGGGCCGGGGATCGAGAGTCCTGATGAATTCGAGGGCTGCCTGAACCGACTCGACCGGTCTTCCCAGGGAGCGCGCAATTTCTTTGTACTGTTTGTTTTGAAGGGCGCGCAGATGCCCATCAACAACTGCGATGGCGTCCGCCAACAACACATCTGTTGATTCGCCATTCCCGTTCCTGCTGGCGTCGAACTGTTGTTTGTGATAGCGCATCTGCTGAAGCAGGCACTCCCGGAGGTTCCGGCAAGCCACTCCCGGTGGGTCCATCTGGCGGACTAGTTCAATCGCTTCATGAAGATCTGCGAGATTAAAATTAACCTGAAAAGACGGGGCTGCGGCCACTGCTCGCGCAGGGATAGGAGCGGGACTCTCTATGGCCGCCACAGGGGCTATATGCGCAGTGGTAGCCGTTCCGTTTCCATTCAAACCGGAGAGCACTGTTTCCGAATCAGGCCCAAATGCCGGGGATGACGTCATCTGCGCAGACTGAACAGAACTTTCTAATGCGGAGTCTAAAAATTCCGAAGCTTCAGGCGATGCCTCGATTCCGAGCGCTGCAGCCTCTTTGACCACTTTCTCAACCAGTGACGCGTCCCCTTCCGGCGTCGCGGGGCCGACCGTTCCCAGCAGTTCCTCATCGGATGCAATCAAATATCCATCTTCGTTGAGATTGCCGATCACCGCCTCCGCGGCTTCGCGCACTTCGTTTCTGACGGGGATTGAACCGAGCTGCCATTTCAGATGGTCAGAAAGATTGCTCGGCTTGGAGAGAAAATTCTCGAACGATGGGCGCTCGATCTCTTCCATTTCTCCGGCACTGCGGTAGCCGGGGTCAAGATACTCCTGAAAGAATGAACCGAAGTCTATTTCTTCGAAGGGATCTTTTTTCTCCACGGCGGTGACGGTATTTTCTTCGGGAGCCGGGCGGTCGCGCTCTTCCTCACGTTGGCCAACTTCATCAATCAGCGGAACCGAGTCTTCCAGTTCCTCAAGAACGGGGTTCTCAACCATTTCCGCAGTAATCATGTCACGCAACTCAAGCTTGTTGAGAGCGAGAACACTCACCATCTGGACGAGCCCAGGGGTAAGGATCTGCCTCTGCGAGACCTTCAAATGCAGCTTGGGTTGCAACATCACCATATGGATTCAGCGTCGTTGGTCGTTGGTCCTTGGTCCTTGGTCGTTGGCAAAATCAAGATGTTACTCAACGAACTCTTGGCACTGACCAACGACGAACGGCCAACGACGAACAGCCAACGACGGTCTCCCTCAAACCAGCGAGAAACTCTCTCCTAAATAAACCCTTCGAACTTCGGCGTCGCCGCCCAATTCTTCCGGCGTTCCATGACGAAAAATGCGGCCTTCGTTGATGATGTATGCCCGGTCCGTGACCGACAGCGTTTCCCGCACATTGTGATCCGTGATTAACACGCCAATCCCGCCAGCCTTGAGCGCACTGATAATTTTTTGCAAATCAAAAACTGCGAGGGGATCAATTCCGGAGAATGGTTCGTCGAGCAAAATGAAAGTGGGATTAATGCACAACGCGCGCGCGATTTCGACGCGACGGCGCTCGCCTCCGGATAGGTCATGCCCACGATTCTGGCGGATGTGCTCCAAACCCAACTGGTCAATCAACTTCTCCATTCGCTCGCGGCGCTCGTGCCAGGGGATCGGCTGAGCCTCCAGCACCGCCAAAATATTTTCTTCTACCGTGAGCTTGCGAAAAACGGAAGCTTCCTGGGGGAGATAGCTGATTCCGTACTGACGCGCCCGCAGATACATAGGCACATCGGTAATTTCCTCGTCGTCAATCAGTATTCGGCCTGTATCAGGGGGGATCAGGCCCACAATCGTATAGAAGGTGGTGGTTTTGCCGGCGCCGTTAGGTCCAAGCAAACCAACAACTTCTCCCTGCTCAACCCGCAGGTTCACGCCATTTACAACCCTGCGTCCGCGATAGGACTTGCCAATTTCGTCGGCGGACAGCGTGTGCATTTATCGTGCCACTCGAGTTTCAGTGACCGCTGGAAACTGATCGTTACCTTCTACGAGCACCCTACCATCGTGTCCAAACAAAGTCAACGAAACCCCGGTAATCTTGCCACGTTCGGCATCAAAAATGCTAGGCGGTCCGCCGGTTAAGACATACTTATCGTCGGCAGCCGTGTAAACAAGATGGTTGCCAGTAGCGCGGCGGCCCGGTTCGGTGATGACGACGCCGCCGGTGGCGATGATTTTCTCGACGGTAGCGCCAGGTTCAACCTTTGTTTTTTGTGAAGCCTGCAAGTTATTTCGCAAGCGACACTCGATATTTTCGGCAGTCAATCTGACGTCGTTGCTCACTGCACTTACTGAACCTTCGAAGCGTGCAAGCAATTGATGCTCTGAGTACGTGAGGCGATCAGAGGCGATCACTACGCGCGTGATTTTGCCCCTCTTGTCACTTTGGTTCAGGGTAGTCAACACTCGTTCGTTCGCCGTTCTATGCGCAATAACGGTACCCCCATTCCGACGTAACTCGGCGATTGGCGCTTCCACCGAATTGGCGCTTTGCCAGAAGTGAACATTACCTTTATAAATCGCCGTGCCGGAACTGTCGCTGGCCGTCATACTTGCGGCAGTGATGTGCATGGGACTAGAGGAAGAAATTTGTCCTCCTGAGGGTTTGGGCTGAATTGGAGTGTCAGTGGTCTTGACGTCTCCCTCGGCATAGGCTGTTTCACTTAGGCGATTCAGGCGGATGGTTTGCGCCGTCGTTGTAATTCGCCGATCCGTAACCCGGGGCGAGCCATTGAGCACCAGCAGTTGATCCGTAGGCGTGAACCGGGCATTATCGGCCCAGGCTTGCAGTTGACCATCGTCGTACGCAAAATCGCCCTTTTGGACGACGGCGGTGATTCCCTCCCCTGGCCCAAATTCTGCATCAACCGTCTGGCTTGTACTGACCCGCTCGGGTCTTTTCGGCTGTGTACTCGCAATGCGCGCGTTCGGACCACCGTGCAGTGTCCTGATCTGGCCTTTGTTATCGAAGGTGGCTTCGAATTTTCCCGCTGTGATCACTGTCGGGGAGGCCGGCACATCGCTGACGGGCGCGACCGTAATTCGAGGAGTCCCAGATGTTTCAGCGCGGCTAAGCACCCGGCCATCGGTCAAGAAAAAATCCATGGCTGGGGCCGCGAGGTTGAAGTCCTGCAACTTGGCCGCCTTTGCGGAAGAGCGCTGATTTTCGGTCAGGGTCACGCCTCCATCCGCATGCACGCTTTCCAGAATGCTATTTTTAGAGAAGTTCATGACCGCGCGACCCGCGTTACCCCGCGCGCCCCCCTGCGCGAACATTGCAAAACTGACATCGTTCACCAGGATGCCCTGGCGAAGATCTCCGTGGGGGCCTGCTGCCAGTTCCAATTGCCCGGCGCTAATCGTTCCTCCGTCAGGTCTTTCCGATCCGATGATGACGTTCCCTGCGGCCGATATGCGCTCCAGTTGATTCTCTGCGGAGAGATAAACCGTTGCACTGTCGGCCTTGAAATGCTCGGTACTCTCCGTCACCCGGGGACGTTGCAGGGTCAGGCTGGGCGGGAGCCGTCGCAGCGTTAATCTGTCCGCAGCCATCGAGATTGGAGGCAGCCCGTTCAGAGTCACCCGTACCTGCGAGTTCAACGTCAACACGTTGCTTCGGGCCACGTACGTCAGGCCAACTCCCGAACCGCTGCCCTGCGGAACGGTGAAGTCCACTTCCCCATCGGCATGAGCGTCGCCAGTCTTTTGATTGAATGCCAGATCGGTCGTCGTCAGGTGGACGGGGTTCTTGAGACTCAGCGGGGAGGACTGATCGGGCGAGCCGAGACCCGCCGGGTTGGATTCGAGATCAATCCGTACCTCGCCCTTTCCGATGACGTCACCAGTCTGCGGGTCGTATTCAAAATCTTTACCGGAGATTTGGTCGAAGCGGCTGGAATCGTGGCCATAGATGGTGATTTCAACATTATGCAGTTCGCCCCGGCCTCCTTCTTTGAACTGAATTGCCTTGCCCGCTTCGATCTTGAAAAGCGTGTGCCCCTCGAAAGACTTTGAGATGCTGAAGCCCTTCGCGCTCTGTTTAATTTCAACGCCGATCTTTTCCGGGACCTGCTTTAAGGCGTTCTGAACACGATGACGGGAATAGAAATAAAACGCGCCCACCAGGCAAATCAGCGCGACAGCCGATGCCGCGAACCAATGACGCAAGCGTGAAATTTGGGGAGGCACATCCTGAGTTTACTGGATGCGGACGGCAGGCGCTGGTACAGGGCATGCAACAATGAGTTCAGGGACGGCGTACGACGGTTCCCGCGATCATGTCGTGCAATGCCTGTTTCTGCGGGGTAAATCCCGCCATGATATATCCGATCATCAAAATCATGCCGGACAAATATTTGGAGAAATGTCTCGCGGTCGCGCGGGCGAACGAGATGCGATTTCCCAGCAGGTCCGTTACCTTCATCCCGAAGATCATTTTCCCCAGCGTTGCCTGTCGCGACGAGCTTTCCATTGCCGCCTCGTATATCCACGACGCAAATATGGCAAAGACCCCGCCGAGAATTATGGGAATCGCGGTAAAACTTTGTCCTACGGAATTCACCGCCGTTCCAATCGCAGTAGTTAGAAGGCCGGCCACGAACACTACGGGCATGACTACTGCCTGAACTATGATTCCATCAATCACGACGGCCACGAACCGTATCCAAAAGCCTCCATACCTCGCGGGCCTGGTGGCCGGCTGTGCCATGGGAACGGCTAAGGTCTGGGATTGAAACTGCCCGCCCAAGACGGGAGACGTCGAAGTTGGCGAGGCGGGAACCGGCATCGTGGTTGTAAGCGGGGAGCCACAATGCGCGCAGAATTGGGCGGTCGTTGAATTCCGGCCGCCGCATTGATTGCAGAAGATCGAACCGTCAGTCATAAAAACGAGACTATATCCGGCAGGCTCAAATCTGTAAAGGCTCGTAGCGAGGCGGACCAACAGGCCGGCTCAGCCCCGAACGCTGGTGATTTCCTGGGCCTTCCTCAATTCCGGGAAAATTCCCGCCCAGATTGCGATCACAACTAATGTGCCGATTCCGCCCAGCACGACAGCGGGAACGACTCCGAACCAGTGCGCCGTCAGGCCTGACTCGAATTCCCCGAACTCGTTGGAGACTCCAATAAAAAGCATGTCCACGGCATTTACCCGGCCGCGCATGTGGTTGGGAGTGCCCAACTGGACCAGAGTACCGCGAATGACGACGCTCACCATGTCGGTAGCGCCGACGAAAAGCAGCGCGATCATCGAAAGCGCAATGCTTCGCGACAGAGCGAAAATTATGGTAAACACGCCGAAACCGGCCACGCACCACAACATGGTGGCCCCCACATGTCTTCGCAATGGCCGGTGAGCGAGAAGAATAGCCATTGCGGCTGCGCCTGCGCCGGGGGCGCTGCGCAACAACCCCAACCCCCAGGGCCCGGTGTGAAGAATTTCCCGCGCATATACCGGAAGCAAAGCAACCGAGCCGCCGAGAAGGACGGCGAACATATCAAGCGAGATTGAGCCGAGAATTATTTTTTGCCGCCAGATGTAGTGCAAACCCGCCAACACTGTAGTCCAATTAATTTCTTCGCGTTGCGCCGGTCTGCTCCGCAGTCGTATTCGAAGCGTGGAGAAGACCGCCGCCAGCGAGACCATCAGGGACGTCGCATACACCGGGGAGGCGCTCCGGAAAAATGCGTAAACCAGTCCGCCCACGGCCGGTCCCAGAATCGTCGCACTCTGGAATATGCTCGAATTCCACGCCACCGCGTTGGGAAAATGCTCCTCCGGCACCAGTTGCGGCAAGAGCGAGCGCGAAACCGGCCCGTTGAAGGCGCGCACGATTCCCAGCAACACCAGCACGATATAAATGGGATAAACCGTAGTCGCTCGGAGAGACGAAGAAACTCCCAATAAGAGAGCTGAGCAAAGGACGAACCCCGAATAACAAACGATCAGCAGTTTGCGGCGGTCGAAGTGGTCGGCGGCATGGCCGGACGGAAGGAATAAAAAAAATCCGGGCAGAAATTGGGCCAGGCCCACCAGCCCAAGGTCCAGCGCGCGATGGGTAATATCGTACACTTGCCATCCGACCGCGACCGACAACATTTCCAGGGACGTGACGATGCAAAAACGGGCAATCTGATAGCGCAGGAAGTCCGGATAGGTGAAGGCTACGCGGCCCGAAGTCGTTCCGTCGCCCCGGGTTGTGTGATCGTCAGAACCGGTGAGATTGAAAGATGGTGGCATTCATTTTTGCCGCGCCGAAAACCGAGACCGATCGCCTGGCGAGACCCATTATTTTCTCACCTTTGTCGTTTGATACGGTGATCTACACTGGAAACCAATGGGCATGAAAGCGCCTCCTCTTCTTGATTTGCAAAATGTGCGCGTGATGCGCGGAGACCGGGTCGTGCTCGATGACTTCAGCCTGAGCGTCGGCGGGGAAGAACGAATCGCGATTCTGGGTCCTAACGGTTGCGGAAAGTCCACTCTGGTAAAAACGATTACCCGGGAATGTTACCCGGTGGTCCGCGCCGGATCGTCCATGACGATTCTGGGCCGCGAGCGCTGGAACGTTTTCGAGCTTCGTTCCATGCTTGGCGTCGTTTCCAACGATCTGATGTCGGCCGTGATGGGAGAGGCCACCGGGTTGGACATCGTCTTATCCGGATTTTTCAGCAGCATCGCGATTTTTACCAACCATCACGTGAACCGGGAGCAGAAAGATCTCGCGTACGCAACCCTGGCGCAGTTACAAGTCTCGCATCTTGCCGGGCGGCCAGTCAGCGAGATGTCCTCCGGCGAAGCCAGGCGAATTTTGATCGCGCGCGCTCTGGTGCACCACCCACGCGCATTGCTGTTCGATGAACCCAGCAATTCCCTCGACGTGATCGCGCGGCAGAATTTACGGCAAACCATGAGCTTGCTGGCGAACTCCGGCATTGGAATCATCATGGTCACACATGACCTTGCAGACATCGTTCCCGAGATTGATCGCGTGGTACTGATGCGCGAGGGCCGAATCGTCGCCGACGGCAGGAAAGAGGAAATGCTGACCACGAAGTGCCTGGGGAATTTATTCGGAACGAGGGTTGAGGTCGCGAGGCTGGACGGCTTCTATCACTTGTGGTGATTTCATTCGAGGAACAGTGGACCTTTGCCCCGTCTATTCCTCAGCGGCGATGCATCCGTAAACTGCCTTCCCTGAACGAGACTGAACCCAATGCGGCTTCCGCTCCTCAATTTTTGTATGCGTTTGACGGCACAGTCAATCACCGCAGCAAGGCTTGCGCCATAATCCATGTTGCGGTTGTCGCGCAAGCGCCGCATTGCCTTTTCGGCGATAAACCACGTGGGATTTCGTCCGGCTTCGCGTGGCGGTTCCAGACGCGTTACCTCGCATAAATGCGCGTGAACCGCAACCTGGCTGGCCGCAGCTTTCTGGGGCGAACTCCCGTTGTCCCGCTTGTCGCGTGTGTAACGGATAAAGCAGGCTTCTTCAATCCGCCCATGTACACCGGCCTCTTCGAAAGCTTCGAGGGCCGCCGCCTGAGCGTGAGTCAATCCGGGCTCGGAGTTCCCTTTAGGAAAAATCCATCGTCCACCGCGCGTCCTCACCAGCAGGAATTCGATGACGCCACCCTTGATTCGATAGCAAACCGCGGCGACTTGCTCGCATTGCTTCAGTTTTCGGAGATGGCTCAGCCGAATGAATTTGGCGGATGGTTCGGAAGTGCGGTTGGAAGCCGTTGTCCACTGCGGGCCGGCGTTTACGATTTCCATGCGCATAGGAGCAGATTGCCCGACACGGGAATGTTTGACTAGAGCACAGCTTGGTTCGGGGGTTGCGCAATACCCTGGAAGGGTGGGGTTCGAAAGCCTGAGCTTGTGATATCATGATATCGAATATTGCCTGGAGGCGCTCATGGCCCAATTCGTGGTCCGCAATATTGACGACGGGGTAAAGACGCGGCTACAGCGCCGGGCGCGGCGTAATGGCCACAGCATGGAAGAAGAAGTGCGGGACATTTTGCGTGGCGCGGTACATGAGGAGGCGGGCCCGTCTGGGGGATTGGGCTCGGAAATCTCTTCATTATTTGCCAGGGTACATCTCGACTTCGACATTCCAGAATTCCGCGGTTATGAGATTAAGCCACAGTCATTTGAGCGTGATCGTTGATTAGTGATCGTTGATCCATCGTCGCTGACCAATGATCATTCTCGACACCAACGTGCTATCGGCACTGATGCAGCAGGCACCTGACCGGAACGTCGTCGCATGGCTGGACCGGCAGGCCCGAACATCTATTTGGACAACATCCGTCACGATTCTGGAAGTTCGTTTCGGACTACAGATCCTGGATGGCGGGAAGCGCCGCTCACGGCTGATGCAGGCGTTTGAAGGGCTTCTCGATAAAATTGATCATCGGGTCGCAGCTTTCGACGCAGCCGCCGCTCAACAGGCGGGCGACATAATGGCGGTCCGCCGCAAACAAGGACGTCCCGGCGATCTGCGCGACACAATGATTGCCGGCATCGTTCTCGCCCAGCATGCAACACTCGCCACCCGCAATACGGGGCACTTTGAAGACGTTTCAGTGCCGCTTGTCAATCCCTGGACAGACTGATTTCGACCTGACTTCAAGCGGGAATCTCTCTATCCACTTGCGTGGCTCCGTCGCTTTGGAACAGTATTTCCCTTTAACGGATCAAAAGCCGCAAGACGCGGGAGATTTCCTCAGGAGACTATTTTGGAAAACTTGTATTGTCTTCGGTGCAATCGGGAACTTGAAACCGGCCACAAGTCTGTCGCGCTTTACATGTTTGCGCAGACGGTCGGAATCAGGCCTCGGCAAAAGTCAATGGCGCAGCGTATTTGTTTCTGCCCGCAGTGCTCGGTATCGCTGGCGATGGGGCCTCCGCCGGAAGGAGCGCTGAACGTCGCCGCGTGGAAGATGATTCGCGAGTTGGTCTCCGCCGACCCGGCATTAAATGACGCAGCGTGGGAAACCCTTCGCGGAATTGTAGGATTGCTGCCCGCCACCGGGACGGATGGCCCAAGGCCAATCAATAGTGGAGGATATTTCGAGTTCTGAGGGTGAAGAGTTAGCGTGTGGCGCGGGCGCCCTCGCCCGCGATTTGTTGGTTCCCATAAAGCACTTCTGCAGCCTTCCTGGAGCAATATCCTAAAATGGGTCGTCGATCCCGGCGTCACCGAGCGGAATTTGTTCCTCTGCCGCGCTTCTGGATTTGGGCGCTTTTTTAAACGTCACATCCAGCATGCGGGGATAGTCAATCTTCTTGCCGCTGAGAAGTTCCGGAATACTCAAAATCTGCAGGCGGGGATACTTTTCTCCCATGTAGGGTTGATAGAACCCGGCTTCGGCGGCTTCTTTTCGCATCGGCTTCGTCGGAGGTTCCATTGAGATCAGCACTCCGATTTCGGCCTTCTCGCGCTCGATCACTCCGCGCAAATCCCGCACGTAGCCTGCTTGTAAGTGTCCGGCTTTTACGGAGAGAATGATCTGCTTGGTTTTGCGGTCGCGTTTGTTTTCGTCGTGGAAGTAGAGGCGTCCATCTATGCCCTGGTCCGCGCCTTTCTTCTTTTCCAGCGGACGGGCACCGACTAAGCTAAGCGCCCACCATTGAAACTGGTATGGGTCGTCTTGCGCTAGCCTTTGCGCGCCTGTTAAATCCACCGGCTCGCCGATGACTTCGTACGTGTTGCGAACGGAATCGCCGAACGCGTCATCCAGACGTTTCTTGATAAGTCCGATGGCGAGGTGGGTGATGTCAATGCCAATCCAGCGGCGGTTGAGGCGCTGTGCGACGGAGATTGCGGTACCGCAGCCACAGAATGGATCGAGGACCACGTCGCCTTCGTTGGAGCTCGCACTGAGGATTCTTTCTAGAAGCGCTTCCGGTTTTTGAGTTGGATAACCGAGTTTCTCCTTATGCCAGGATCTCAAGGCTTCTACGTCATTCCAAACGTCTTGGGCGGGCAGACCCGAGGATTCATCGAGATAACGTTTAATTCGGGGAATGCCGTTTCGGGTGTAGAAAACCTTGCCATCGCTGTCTAGCCTCTGCATTGTGCCCTCCGGTACTCTCCAAACGCGACGGATGCCTTTCCACTCATAGTCGTACCCACCGCCGGACAATCCTGCCGCGCCGAGATCTCCTGACATCCATTTGCGCCCGTCGGGGTCAGAATATCGGTAGTATTGCTCGACATATGATGGCTCGTAATCCTGATAGATATCTGTCCACAGAGGCGAGTCGGAATTGCAAAAGAAAAGAATTACATCATGAACACGGCCATACCGCTGAGCGTCACTGTGGCCTGAAGTTCTTTTCCAAATAATCTCATTCCGAAAATATTGCGGCCCAAACACCGCATCCATCAACATCTTCAAATAATGGCTGGCCGTTGGGTCGCAGTGCAGGTAAATCGAACCCGTCACCTTCAACACACGATGCAGTTCAATCAGGCGCGGGGCCATCATGGCCAGATAAGCCATCATGTCGGAATGGCTGAGAAACGTGCGGAAGGCTCGCATGGCGTCGGCCACGCGGCCCCCGCGTTCGACAACTTCTTCGTAGGCGCGCTCGGCGTCTATGTTCCACTCCCAGGTGTCCTCGAAGGCCATGATTTGGGAGCTTGATTTGGTGCCGTCTTTCTCGGCGAAGAGGACGTTGTAATCCTGGCGGCTGTTGAAGGGAGGGTCGAGATAGATCAGGTCAACGGATTCGTCCTTGATGTATTCGCGCAGGACGATCAGATTGTCGCCGTAGTAAAGCTGATTCTTCTCCACTGCGATGGAATTCTAAACTGCTTGGCGAGATTTCGTAATTTGTTAGTTTGGTATGGTGGGCAGAAGGCACACGTAGAGACAGCCGCCCCCGGCTGTCTGATCGGGCGCAGCCCGATGATTCTCGTACTTTGCAGGCTCTTCAGTGTAAAGAGCGGAGCTTTCGCTCCGCCAGACAGCCGGGGGCGGCTGTCTCCACGTGTTCCCCGGATATCTTGAAATCCCGCAGGGACAATTCCAGGCCGCCGAAGTCCGGATGCTGGTTGTGCCCAACGGTAAATGCTATGTCAAGGCCATCGCCGGGAAGAAGTTGGCTCTCCTGAAAACGACCTGCCATGTCCCATCCGAGAGCGCTGTAGGTGATCGCCTTTCGCCATTCGCCGCTGCGTCCCCGAAGAACGGCGGAATCCGGATGACAGTTCGGTATGACCGCCGGAATTTCGCCACGCGATGAGTCATTTCCTAAGGCAGGCGCGAGCCGCAACTTTACGTGCTTATCTTTCATTACTTGCGGAGGAGCCATCAATCGCACTTCGCGAGCAATGAAAACCGGCTCCGGATTTCCCACGCCGAACGGCTCCATGCGGCGCAAGGCCTGATAAAGGTCCGGCGTGATGGAGCTGAGCGGAAGTTCGGCTTCCGCGTTCAGAACTGACTCGAAATCGTCAATCGTCAAATGCTCGCGGGAATAGCGCTCCAGATTCAGGCAGAGCTCTTGAAGATTCGCGGTCGGCAATGAGAAACCGACAGCGTGGGCATGGCCGCCATATCGAGAAAATAAATGTCCGCAGGATTCCAAGGCATTGAGCAGATGAAAGGCGGGAATCGAGCGGCCAGACCCGTGCGCCAGATCGCCCTCCCTTGAAACGATCAGAGTTGGACGGCCATAGCGCTCGACCACGCGGGTCGCGGTAATTCCAATGACGCCGCGATGCCATCCTTCGCCGTCTATGATGATGCAGTACGCGTTTAGCAACGCCGGCTCAGATTCAAAACGTTCATGGATAGCGGCTAAAATCCGGCGCTCTTCCTCCTGGCGTTCGGCATTAAGGCGGTCGAGCCTGGAAGCGATTTCGCGGGCGCGCGCCGGGTCTTTCGCGCTGAAAAGTTCGATGACATCGCTCGCGACATCCATGCGGCCGGCGGCGTTGATGCGGGGGGCGACACGAAATGCGACCTCGCCGGACGTAAGCGGGCGTCCGCCGAGATGCGCCACTTCGAGCAGAGCCTTCAGGCCGGGATTCACGGCTGACCGCAGCGCGGCAAGTCCAAGGCTTGCGATTATGCGGTTCTCTCCGGTGAGGGGAACGGCATCCGCAATGGTCGCAATCGCCGCGACTTTCATGAACGACATCAACAATCGCGACTGATCCCGGCCGCTCAGCATCCGTTCCATCACGGCCTGCGCCAACTTGAAGGCAACGCCGGCGCCGCAGAGGGATTTGCAGGGATATTCGCAATCGGCCTGGTTGGGATTCAAGACGGCTAGCGCCTGGGGAATCCCGCCGCTGCCTGGAATGTGATGGTCGGTGACGATCAAATCGACTCCCAGCCTGTGAGCGGTCTCGGCGGCGGCAAATGCCCGTATGCCGGAATCAACGCTGATGATTAAGCGAACGCCTGCCGCGGCGGCGGCTTCGATCACATCCCCGCGCAGATCGTAGCCTTCGCGAATCCGGTGGGGTACGTGGAACTCAGCAATCCCGCCGCAAAGTTCAATCGCGGTCTTCAGAATAACGATGGCGGTGGTTCCATCCACATCGTAGTCGCCGTAGACCAGAATGCGCTCTTTGCGCGCGACAGCCGCCTCGATGCGATCCACTGCGGATTTCATGCCTTTCATCAGATAGGGAGAGTGGAGATGCGCGATGGAAGGCGACAGGTATGCTTCGGCGCGGTCCAACTCATCAATCCCACGAATGACTAACAAGCGGGCGAGAATCGCGCTCAGGATCGGATCGCGCGCGTTTGCAGCAGAACTGGATCGCAGTTGGACAGCGAGACTCTCTATTTTTGAAGATTCACTGGCTCGAAGATTCCAACGCACAGCTAAGTTTCGTCATCGAAGCCGGAGCCGTCAATGGGGATACCGCCAAATTCGTCTGCCATCTCCTGAAGACCCTGATAGCGCTCATACCATTCGGTGGAAACTTCATAGACCATCATGATCCCCTGATAAGCGAATCCAAGCTGAATGAACCCAGTCTTGCCGAGATATGTGCGCAGCCAGCGGGCGTCTTCCAGATCGTCGTCGTTTGAGAGCTCGACGTCGTTCAGGCCCTCCATCAAGGCTTCAAGTTCCTCGTGCTCCAATACCCATCCGTCCATGGTGAGAAACGGCGCGCCGGCAGCCTTGGCAAGTTCCACAAAGTCCTTCCAGCCTTCAGGATTGTCGCCGGGTTTCCAAACAACTCTCTGAACCTCTTCGTAGTCCACGTACCCGGGAAAACGACGCATGCCATGGCCCTCGATGAACGCGGTCATGTCATCTTTAAGGTTGGCGAGATTGTCGGTTTGAGACATAAGCATGACTAACTATTCTAAGCCTCTCTTAATCGTTTGTCGTACTGTCCGAAACAGCCGCTCAGTTGACCGCCGTAACTTGCTACCGTAGAATCGTTTATCAAGAGCTCCCGACGATCCACTTTGACGTCACCCGATAAATCTACTTGGGAAGAAGGCAAGAATATTTCATGGCGAATCACTTTTCCGCGCTGAAACGCGCACGGCAGACCGAAAAACGCAGCCTCCGAAACCGATCCAATAGTTCCCGGCTGCGCACCACTTTGCGCGATTTGCGCGAGAGCCTCGCCCAGGGCGAGAAACAGTCCGCCGAAGAGACATTTCGGGCGACCGTTTCCGGGTTGGACAAGGCCGTACAAAAGGGCGTAATCCACAAAAATACCGCCTCGCGTTACAAGTCCCGCCTGGCCGCCCGTTTGAATGCGCTTAAGTAAAAGCCCCATTAACAGTATGCTCCCGGCAGGCAGCGCCTCTCAGTATATTCCCGGCACCACCGCCGGCACCCGCTTGGCATACTCCTCAAACTCCGCGCCAAAAGCCGTCCGCAATAGCTTCTCTTCGCTCCGCACCCGGATCACCAGGCCGATCGCGAAAATGACAACGGCCACGATCAGGGCAATCCAGTGTTCCATCGCCAGTCCGGTGGCGATCAGCATGCCGAACATGCCCGTGTAAATCGGATTCCGAACGTAGGCGTACGGTCCCACGGTGATCAGCTTGTGGCCTTCGACCAGGCGCGCCGGCAGCGCCCATTGCTTGCCGAGCGTGCGCACCGCTGCTTCCAGCAGCCACCCCGATCCGGCCGCCAGTGAGACAGTAAAGACACAGAAAACAATTCCCGCAATTCCCGTGAGTGCCGCCACCGGCGGCAAAAACGGCCGCCACGGAGGTTGGAACCAAACCAGAAAGTACGCGCACATCTGCAGAAAGATGCCGAGAGAGGCGCGCCGGTCGCGCTTGGCTTCGGACGCTTTCGGAGGCCGCTTGCGCAGCAGAAAGATGCCGGCGAAAACAATCCAGCACAGGATTACGCCAAACAGAGTAGCAAGCTCAAGCGAAGTTGGGTGGAACATACTTTCCGAGCCTCGGACGTTATGCTAGCCGGAATTTCCTTCTTTGACTTCAACAACTGACCCATCACGAAAGCGTGATGGCCCTCCAATACGCCCGCCCTATCGGAAGCGCGGAAGCAGAAAGCCCGTGTGTTTGCGATGCTCCTGGAACTTTTCTCCGAACTGTTGCCCGAGCATGGACTCCTCCTTCAATGCCTTCAGGGAGAAGCCGATAAGAACCAGCGCCAACCCCACCAACCCGCGCCACTGGCCCGTCTCCAGGGCCGATCCGGCCATCGCCAGGAGCAATCCGGAATAAATGGGATGCCGAAGATGAGCGTAAGGACCGGTACGGATCAGCTCGTGATCTTCCTTGATGGTCACCCGCGCGCTCCAATTCCGGCCCAGATAAAAGCGCGCCCAGATAGCCAATGCAATACCGAGCCAGGTAAGGACAACGCCCAATAAATCGACTGCGAGGTTATGGGGAACGAAGCGAAGTTTCAGGAAGCCAATTTTTGTCGAGTCGTTGAAGATGAATACAAATCCGGCGATCAGGATAAGCATCACTCCGTATCGGGAAACGAATGACTCACGCACCCTGGTTCGATTCGTTTTCAAAGCGCCGACGAGCCAGACGATGGCAAAGATAATCCATGGCCACCCGATCAGGTCGTGCAGCAATTTTTGTGTAATCATACTTATCTACACCGGCAACTCTTCCTGCATCCAGGCAGGTTCGGGCTTCGGCTCAGCCGTCAGGTCAAGCACGAGCTTTTCGAGTACAACGCGTTTGCTGGGCGGGTTGGAGCGAAGAGCGAGATCAGTTTTAGCCACGAGGCGAATCGCGCGGGTAAGCTCACGCCTGGACTTGTAGCGTCGTGCCTGTTTAATAATGTCGTCCGCGGCAAATGGCGGCACGCGAAATCCCTGCCACAGTGCAGCCCAAAGCATGCGCTGATCGCGCACATTGCGCTCAAGAATTACCAGCATCTGTCGGAAGGTCTTGGCCAGCATGTATAAGTGACCGATTGCCGCCTCATCTCCGTCTCCCGTGGTCAGGATCGCGTCCAGCATCTCCAAAGCCCGGACGCGGTCTTTGGATGAAATTGCATCCGTGAGTTCGTACAGAGAACGTTGTTTCGCGGCCAGGACCATCGTCTCCACATCACCCAGCGTGATCCGCTTCTTATCTCCAACATAGAGGCTGAGTTTTTCGAGCTCGTTCGAAATCATCATCATGTCGCCGCCGAGCGCGTCCACGAGTTCCCGGGCGGCGTCGGCATCAATCTTTATTTGCTGCCCCGCGCAATACTCAGTCAGCCAGCGGATCGCTTCGCCCTCTTCGACACGTGCCAGTTCGACAATCGCGCAATACTGGCCCATGGATTCTCGAATGCGCTCATAGCGATCCTTGTCGGTCATATCCATGCGGCGCGCGTCGGCGGGAATGCTGATATGGTCTGCAACAAATATCAGCACCGCATCAGGGTTCGGATTCTTCGCGTACTCCTCGATGGCCGCAAGTTTGGCCTCATGCGATCCGCGCCCGAACAGATTCTTTACTCCTCGCACAAAGAAGACCTGAAAAGGAGCCATCAAAGAAGGAGTCCGAACGCGATCAAGGATTTCGGCCAGGTCGGTTTCCGCAAGATCGAAATCGAAAACACTGAAGTCGCGCAGATCCGCAGGCACCAGATGCTTCAGAATCGCCTCGCGACATCGCTTGCGGAAGAACACTTCATCCCCCACGAACACATAAGCCGGACGCAGCTTTCGCCCTTGCACGTCGGAGACAAACCGGTCGGTCTGCGCGAAGGCGCGCATCAGAAGCCCTCCAGAATGTTGGAGACAAGCGTCCGCGCAAAATCGCGGGACATGCGTTCAAATGCCGGTGAGTCTTCCTCGAAGAACGTATTCAAGTCGCTTGTGACCTGGTATTGCTCGCGAAATAGATAGGAGGGATTTTGGAAAAGAACCTTCCCCTGTTTGTCTTTGAGCTGAACTTTCATGCTCACAACCACCAGAACACTCGCCGCGCGTCCCGTGAGTGAATCGTAGGTAAGCGGAGTCGTATAAGTCGAGAGAACCGTGCCGTAAAGGGTTGCGTCCGCATTGTCACCGGCTTCATGAACAATCTGGTAATGCGTCCGCGTCACCAGTTCCTGGACTACGGCTGCGGTCAGTCTCTGTTCAATTTTATACGTCTGGGTCTGATTGACAAACGCCGGGACCGCGATGGTACGGACCTGGTCCGGCAGGGTATTAACCTTCCCAGCCGTATGGTACCCGCATCCTGCGATGAGCAGGCACAAAGCTGCCAGGAACCACCGCGTCACTGAATCTTCCCTTTAGGGCGCGCTGCGGCCATGCTCTCCGCGCATTCGACTGCGGTGCTTGCAGCGATTCGCAAATTGTCCGCAGCCGCCCACATCCAGAAACTTTTTTGATCATTTTCGTCAGGAAGAATGTTAACCAGAATATTGCCTTGTCCGGCAACATTCACGTTGCTGGGAGCATCCTCTGCCGGCGGGGTAATCGTAATGTGGTCGCCGCTTAGAGCAGCGGCAATTTTCGCGATATCAACCAGAGTTCCAGTTTGAACATGTATGGCGAAAGCGTGCCCATGAAAAATCGGCGCCTGGAGCACAAGCAGCGATGGGACGAAGGCATGTTTTCCTGCGAGTTGCAGGTAGTGCCTGAGGATGCGTTCGTGCACGGCAGAAAGCGGAGGAACGGATTGCGCCCCATAGCGCGCCAGCATGTTGAATGCTACTTGTACGCCAAACACGGCCGTCGGCAACGGCTGGAACGACAGAAGATTCACCGTTTGCTCGTGCAGTTCGTCCATTCCTTTTTGGCCGTGCTCGGAGGCAGGCTCGAATATAGTGGCGGAAACGTGTTTCGGCTCGGCGGCATTTTGCACTCGTAACAAAATCAGAGCGAGTACAACCGCTGCGGGATGCGCAATCACCACCGGAGCAGGCTGCAACTCCGGGGCAGCCAAATGCCCGAGCTGCCGCTCAACCCACGGCGAACGCACCGTGGCGCCGGGCACATCCTCGAGGCCAAAGGATAAGTCAATGATGTCGCTGCCCGCCTTGCGAGCCTTTTTCCAGTTCTCGCGGGCGGACTCCGCCTCAGAGGCGAAAAAAGTGAAATCAATGTGGTCGAACTGCTCGGAGCGAACACTCTGAATAAACGTGACCTCATCCTTCATATTCTCCAGTTTTCCGAGTGCTTCGTCGTCATCCAGTAACTTCACATCGAGCGAAGGGAAGTTGCGGTCACTCAGCACGTCGGCGACTTCTTTTCCCTTCAGGCTCCCGGCGCCGACGATTGCCACCCGGTAAGCGTTGCCGGTTCGTACCGCCTCGGGATGCGAGGGAGCCAGACTCTTAAAGTTCGAGCTCATGAGATTTGCGTGGCCTCTTTGTACGTCGGCGGCGGAGGCCGTTTGTTGCGGCGCTTGAATATCCAAATCAGTCTCCAGAGCACGCCCGACGCCATGTAAGTTAACGCCATCACAAACAGCACCGTTTGGGAAAAGTACCAGATGGCTGCGAACAAAAGGCCGAACAAAACGATCAGACGAAAAGGCTGGCGGGAACGAAAGTCAATGTCTTTGAAGCTATAGAATCGCCATGTGCTCACCATAAAGTAAGCGGTCATGACCACAATGAACATAAATGTAATGGAGCTTCCCCACCATTCCTGCGGGTCGCCTCCGGAATAGTGGACGACCGCGGCAATCACTCCCGCGCCCGCGGGTATCGGCATCCCCACGAAATATTTCTTTCCCGGACGGCCGGGATTGCTCGGTTGCGCATTGCTGGTTATGTTGAAGCGCGCGAGCCGGCTGGCCCCGGCAATCAGAAAAAGAAAGCACGCGATGGCGCCGAACTGCGCCATTTTCCCCGCCATTTCCGGAGACGAAAGCATGCCCGGCGGAATTTCACGAAATCCCCACATCCACGCCAGCAGCGCCGGGGCAACGCCGAAGGTTATAACGTCGGCAAGAGAATCAAGCTCCCGCCCAAAATCGCTGCTTGTGTGAGTCATGCGGGCAATGCGTCCATCGAGGCCATCGAAGAGAACGGCAAAGCCTATGGCAATCGCCGCGTGATCAAAATGCCACGGTTGCGACAAGGTTCCACGCGTGACCTGAAGTATCGCGTAAAAGCCCGCCATGATATTTCCAGTGGTGAAAAGAGAAGGCAGAATGTACATGCCTTTGCGGAGACGTTTGGGAGAACGGTCTTCGCTGCGCCGCCTTGGTACTTCGGGGAGATCGAGTTGCATCAGACAACTCCCTGAACAAGGTTGGCTGAGTATCTGGAAGCCTTCTCATCGCCGTTCATGATAGCCAACACGGTCGAACCGCCTTTGACCCTGTCCCCGACCTTGATTTGAATACTGGCGGAAGTATCGAGCAAAATATCGGTTCGCGAACCGAATTTAATCATGCCGACGCGCTCCCCCCGGGCCACCCGATCGCCGGCCTTCCTGGTAAATACAATGCGACGGGCGAGCAATCCTGCGATTTGCCTGAAGATAACTTCCCCGCTTTCGCTTTCGACAGTAACTTCGTTTTGCTCGTTCAATTCGGCGGAAGTTTCGTTCATGGCATTCAGAAACTTGCCGGTCTGGTAGCGAACGTCTCGAATTACCCCCGCAATCGGGGAGCGGTTCACGTGCACATCAAAAATATTCAAGAAAATACTGATCCGGATACGCCGAATGTCGCCTACGGTAACAGGAGAAACATCGGTAACTTTGCCGTCCGCCGGTGAAACCACCGCGCCGGGAATATCGGGAATAAATCTTTCAGGGTCGCGAAAAAACCATAGCAAGAAAGCCGCCAAAAGTATTGGCGGTAAAGCCCACGGAAAACCCGCAAGCCAGCCAAGAAGAGCTGCTGCGCCCAGAATAGGGATTGCGTAATAATAGCCATCGGGAACCATGGGAGGGTCAATTATAGTGCACGGGAACCTGCGGCGGGCGCTCGGCCCCAATTCGCAGGTACGCGTATTCGGCGGGGAAACAAAAGATTGGCTTTTGCTCGTGAGAGGCGGATATCGGGGCGGCGGAAATCTCCGCCGTCGGAATTTAAGCCACTTGGCTCTGAGGCATCTGCTGGCCGTAATGCCTTGCGATTCCTTCCATCTGGTCCTTGAGCCGGAGCTTTAGCTTCTTCAGGCGGACCTCTTCCAGCTTTTCATCGTCGGTAAGATATCGTTTGTGGATAAGTGAATCCAGGCGTTGCTCGTACTGGGTGTGCTCTTGAAACAACTTGCGGAATTCTTCATCACTGGCGAGGAGCTGGTCCTTAGTGATTAGCATCCAACCGAACCTCCTTTTGGGGGAACTCATATTGTGGGCTACGCTATCACACGATCTAACCCGCTTCAACGGAAAAGTCAGGGGCTAAGGGCAACCACCATGGGCAGCGTACTTTCTTAGTACAATCTCATTCTGAAACTAAAGGCAGTACAGGATTGCGTTATCCTCTGGATTTTGGTAATAGGCTTTTCGGCGTCCGCACTCTCGAAATCCAACCCTATTATACAGCGCTCTTGCCTCTATGTTTAGTTCGCGGACCTCGAGAAAAAAGGTAATCGCGCCTTGTTCCCGTGCCCGATCAATTAATCCACTCAGAAGGCGCATCCCTATACCGCGGCGTCGCATGACGGGAGAAACTACCAGATTTTCTATCTCGCACCCCGGATGCACCAATCGCGCGACTCCAAAACCGTGCATCCCCGATTCATCATCCGCTACCAGCACAATGCGGCGCGGTGATTGGCTCTCGAACATCGCGGAATATTCATTTTCAGCCCAATGCGACGCCTGTTCTGCCTGCCGCTCAATAGCCAGCAGGCGAGGAATGTCTTCGACAGTGGCGGCTCGGATTAACGCTGCGGAGGCCACGATTAAGAACTACTCTTGTTAAACATCTCGGCATCAGCGCGACTGATGTAATTTGCCTCCAGCGCGTCGGGTGTCACGGTGTCGCCCGCGGCAATTTTTCTCCAGCCTAACTCCGCAACGAGAGCGATCCCTGGAGCGCTGATAGAGTGCGCATCGGCTCCCAGGCTTTGCGCGAAAGCGGCGATGGCAGGGTCTGGAGTTACAACCTTTGCGCCGCGAACCAAACCGGAAAATTCATCCCGATTGAGCAGGCATTCTTTGATACGAACGGCGCTGCCTGATGAAACATGATATTCCCCGGAATAAATCTGCCGGCGGCCCGCATCCATCGCAGCCACAATGTCGCCGTTGATTCCACCCGCGAATGCGACGGCCTCCAGCAGCGACACCGCCGCAATGGGCTTTTCTAAAACTTCCGCTAATGCTTTGACCGCAGCCAATCCCACCCGCAATCCGGTAAACGAGCCTGGCCCGGAGACCGCTACAAATCCCCCAATCTCTGACTTGCTGAGTTTTTGTCCCGAAAGAAGCGCCCCGATCTGCGGAACGAGTTGCGCGGAAAATGCGCCGCCGTCGAGCCGGACACTTTCAAGCAAACCGCATGATCCATCGGTCTCGCCGCGTGCCAGCGCAATGCTGCCGCTTTTTCCAGAGGTATCCACCACGAGCAATAGCATCAGTCGGCGCCCTTTACTTTATTATCCTCGACTAATTCCAGCAAGACTCCGCCAGCACTCGAGGGATGAACGAAGATATAGCGATGACCTCCCGCCCCAGCCTTGATTTCATTGGAGACAAAACGAACCCCATCCTTCTTGAGTTTTTCCACGACCGCGCCAAAATCAGGGACTCGCAGGCAAACATGATGTAATCCCTCGCCGCGTTTGGCAATGAAGCGCGCGATGGGCGAGTCGTCAGAAGTGGCTTCCAGCAACTCAATCCGGCTTTCGCCGAGTGGAACCATCGCCAAACGGACCTGCTCATGTTCCACAACTTCCTCCGGCGAAATCTCGATTCCCATCTTCTCGTAGAACTTCCTGGAAGAAGCCAGAGATTTGACGGCGATCCCGACATGGTCAATGGTGAACAAAAATCATTTCCCTTCGGATAACCACGTCGCTCCTGACGCCTGGTGAAGCGGAACTTCGCCCGCTGGGCGGACGCCTGCAATCTCCTCTACGATGGAATACGGATCCCGCCTGCGTTCTGCGACCTCCGCCGCATAGCGGTGCAAACTTTCTTCTCCAATTCTTCCGTATGCCCTTTCCAGCAGCCTCTCGCGCAGCATGTCAACCAGGCGTGTCTCCCAATTCTGAATGTTACGCCTGGCCATCAAATTTTCTTTTTGCAGGTATTCTTCATAGGCCCCGATGGACATGACTACATCGTCAATGCCCCTGCCTTCGCTGGCCACAGTTTTCACGATGGGCGGCGTCCAACCATCCGCGCGCGCGGCCAGCGATTGCAAAGCACGAATCTCGCGCTCGACGCGTTCCGCGCCTTCGCGGTCGCTCTTGTTAATCACGAAGATATCGGCGATCTCCATAATTCCGGCCTTGATGCTCTGGATGTCGTCTCCCATGCCCGGAACCAGAATCAGAATGGTCACATCCGCCAGGCGCACGACATCAACTTCATCCTGGCCGACCCCTACGGTTTCGATCATCACCAGGTCTCGTCCCGATGCGTCGAGAACCATCGCCGCATCCGCGGTGCTTCGGGCCAGGCCGCCCAATGTGCCCCGCGTTGCCATGCTTCGTATGAAAATGCCGGGATCAGAAAAATGATCCTGCATACGGATGCGGTCGCCAAGAATTGCGCCTCCGGTGTAAGGGCTTGTCGGATCCACGGCAATAATTCCAACCGTTCGTTGCGCCTTGCGATAATGCCGGGCCAGTTGATCAACCAACGTACTTTTCCCTGCGCCGGGCTGGCCAGTTAATCCGAGGATTCGCGCATGGCCGGTGAGCGGAAACAATTTCTTGAGGAGCTCCGTCGAATCAGGTCCGCGATTTTCGACGATTGACAGCGCGCGAGCCAGAGCCCGATTGTCGCTGGAGCGCAGCTGCTCAACCAAACTGTCACATGATTTCAAGGCATCAGTGTAAAGGATGGCGGCAGGATTCCTTCACGTGCCGGCGTCTCTAATGCAACCATGCGGACAAAACCGAGATCCGAAAAATCCTAACGGAGGAGCGAAAATTGCAAGAAATCAACGTTTTTGGAGTTTGCTACGTCTATCCTATTCTCCTCAAGGGCTTTAAGTGCATCGGGACCCTCCAAAAACTCACTGCCACATGTGGACGTGAGTTTTTGGCCTCGATAGTTCCTGTTTATGACCACGCCCGGAAGCGCATGATTCGCTGCAAATTATACAAACTAATCGGAATACACCGGTATTAATATACATGACTGACTAAACCTGCTAACTTGTTGATTGCCGTGACAGGGCAACAATTCACTTTGGATAAATTATGCCGCCTTTCGCGTCGAGTTTCTTCATGCGTTCAACATTTCCGGCAACAGCTTCGCGCAGCCATCTCTCGTTCACATACACGATACGCATCAGATGATCTCCTAACCATTCTTTCATCTTGGCTCTTGCTATCTCAGGGCCAGTTTGAAATTCCTGAAAAAAACGAGTGGTAGCATTAGCAAACAGGTCGGCCATTTGGAGCATGGCATGAATCTTGTCGTCCAGTGGAGCTAGAGTTCCAGCCGGCCTTGCCCATGTTGGATTTGATCTTCTAAAGCTGGTCCATGAGTTCTGTAGAAGCGCAGCCTTGCTGTGTTCGTCGTAGAGAAATGCAACAACTTCTTCGCGAGGAAATTCATTGACCGCTTCGAGAACAATTCCCATCAGCAAGTGATGGGCGAATATATAAGGGTCTTCGTTAAGGACTATCTGTCCATCTGGTTCGCCAGCGACAAGCCGGTAATCGTCCATCTTTACGCATGCCGCATAGCCATACATTGGAGCTAGGGCAGCAAGTGTCTTGCAATCGTTGTAAACGGCATCAGCGATAACGCGCGCTGTAGTCAGGCCGTGCAAGTCAACTAATTTCTTCCGAAATTCGCCTTCGAGATTGATGCAATCGTAGGCGCGGAAGTAATCAATACCTTCCCGCTCCAATCGTGCATCCCAAGACCTTTCGGTTTCAAAGGTATCCCCTGCCTCAATTACGAATCCCGCCACCGAAAAGACGGTTTGTCTTTTCTGGTCCGCACTGTCGTCCATATAAAAACCGAGCACGCAAAAAACCCCTTTCCGGGTTCCGAAAACAAACGGGGCGAGTTCTGATATGGAAGGGTGTTGCATCTCGGCACGCATTCAGGCACACTAAGAGCATTCACGCCTAAAGGCACACCGAAATGGCGAATCACCCTAAACCTTCCGCCAAGAATGAGACGGGTGATTTTGGTAAGTTCAAGAATTTTATGCAGCGTCTAGTTGCCGTTCCCCATTCGGAGATCAAAGCTAAACTGGACGCCGAGAAGCAAGCGAAGCAACGGCAGCGGAAACAATCTTCCGCTTCCGGCCACGCTTCAAACGTAAAGGATTAGAAAGCCGTTTCTCCCACCTTTCCGGTTACCTCAGCAAAAGTCAACCGCTTCCCCACGATCTGTGATAAGGCGTAGTGAAATCTATCCGCGTCAGTTAAAGGATTGTCTTTGGTTGCGCGGTTATTGTAGCGGAACGCTTGCTCGTCAACGTACCGGAACAGATGGAATGGTTCCACTGAAACATAGGTGCCATTCAGCCCCCGCTTAAGCAGACTCCAAAAGTTTTCGATTCCGTTAGTGTGCACGTTCTCTTTTACGTATCCCTCAAGATGATTGACGACCTTGTGAACATAACCATCTTTCAAATTGTAGTAGCCCGGAAATTCATCGGTATGAACCTCGGTTCCCTGTTCCACAACTTCGCGCACGATCTGTTCGGTGATGTTGTGCTTGCGATTCGGAATGACGGTAGCTCTTACTTGTCCGCCACGCACTAGCATGCCCATAACAACGGCTTTTCCGCCACCGCCCTGCATGCCACCATTGCGGCTCATGCGCTCACGCTTTGATCTGTGCATGTTTCGCGCTTTGCCGCCGATGAAAGTTTCATCCACTTCGATAGGTGCGCTATCAGGGCCGCCCAGCTTCACGAAGGACTTCGACTGAATAGCAAGCCGGATGCGATGCAGCATGAACCATGCGGATTTTTGAGTCACGCCAAGTGAGCGATGCAATTCATAACTGCTGATTCCATTTTTGGAGTTCACAATAAGCCATACGGCGGGAAGCCACTTCTCAAGAGCTATCGCGCTGTCCTCGAACACGGTGCCGATCTTGAGAGAGAACTTTTGTTTAGGATGGTCGCTGTAGCAGCGATAGAGCTTCGCTTTTTCGAGATAAGTGACTTTCTCGGAATTACAATACGGGCAGCGAACTTTGCCATCTAGCCAGCGAACCGCAATCATGAACTTGCGGCAGTTTTCGTAGTCGCTGAAGTGCTGGATTGCTTCTTGAAGTGTCTTTGGGCTTGCCATGACCCAAAGATAGCAAATTAGTAACAGTCAGTCAAGTATATTAATACCAATACACCTCCGCCGAGCGTGCACGCTTATTTCTCACATGCCGCAAATGCTCGAAATGCGGCCATTTTCGGTGATGCGGCGGGATGCCGGGAGAGCAACGACCGAGAACTGGGAACCTCGGACTGATCTTTCGTCTCATAACCCAGACCGCCCCTCCACAACAGGGCGGAAGTGAGATTATTATTAGTTTTCACGTTCGTGAGCCTTTATGAGCCGTTGCGAAATTGTTCTGGTAAGAAACTCGCATGATGCTTGGGGCTATCCTTGCGGCGCCGAATCCAGCCAGGAATGTGGTGAGTGTGGAACGGCGATTTGCGACATGCATGCCGAGTTGTGTGATCGGTGCGAGGCAACGCTGTGCGCGGCGTGCTTCCTGCCGCATATGAGGGAGCCGCACGCCAAGCCCTCCGTTCCCAGTTCGCCGACGGAATCGAAGAGACGAATCGCTTAGCCAGGCTGCGGGAAAGAACTTTCCTCTTTGAAGGGGCACGGCCTTCAGCCGTGCCGTGAATCCTTTACATCTGACTATCGGCGCGGCTGAAGCCGCGCCCCTTCAAACCTTCACAACGAATTCCTCGGGCAAAATTGCGAACCATTAGAGTGTTCGCGGGCGAGGGCGCGTGCGCCGCACTGGACCGCGCCATACTGGATTATCCAATTAGAGCCTCACCCATTCACGCCGCGGCAGTTCCATATCCATCTGCCGCGCGCACATGAGACACCGGCTTTTCGTGCAGGAGCAATTCCGTAGCCTGCACTCGCGGCTCGCTGTGGAACCATTGCTGAACGACGTCGTGGCGCAGGAAATTCGCAATCGCCAGCAAAGTCATGCCCTGATGATGCGCCATCCAGCAGCGGACAACTTCCGGGCGGGCCTTCCCCGACAAACTTCTCCACGTGGAGCGCGGGCGCTGCACCGGATCGAAGTCCACTGACTCATAGAATCCATATGGCCCCACCCATCGCAGTTGCGCCATTCTTCGCAGATTCCGGAGGGCGGCGTCCGCCTCGACGTTCAACGCCAGAAATGTCGAGTAGGGCGATATGACCAGTGAATTCAGTTCACCTTTGCGCAAGGCAAGCGCCGGAATGCCAAAGGCGTAATACTGATAGTTTCCCGTCTCGTCGGTAAGGCTGTAAGCAGCCTCCGAGATTCCCCACGGGGCGTCCCGGGAGGCGGTGAAGGCTTGCTGCGCCCCGACTGACGCTGCGCGCGAGCGTTGAAGTAAAGTATCAGGGAATGTGCGCATCCATAATGATGGCATAAGATATTCGAACATTGTCCCAGTCCAGGAAAGCAGTACCGGATGGCCATGGTCAACGACATGAGCGCGCCCCAGCAGGAACCAACTCTCCTGCGGGATGTCATCTTTCGCAATTGCCGTGAAAAGCGCGATGCATGATTCCGAAGCCAGCAGATCGTAGCAGGCTGAATTCAGCTCCTTCTTCTCTACCTCAAAACCCACCGACAACAACTTTCGTTTGGGATGCAGCAGAAATTTGAAGTCCATGCGGTTTGCCATTTCAGCGGCAAAGTCGCTGATCCTAAGAAGGTCAGCGATCAGGCCGCCCGCATGCCATCGAGCCTCCGGGAGCCGGGCCAGCAGGCCACGGTATAAAGTTTCTTGATTCTTATCTGTCGCTAAGCTCTTATTTGTCGCCGAGCTCTTATCTGTCCCGGAGCCCAAGGCGGCTTCGAGGCGCGCGGCCAGAGCGTCAATAAAGTTCGGGACGCGTTCGAGCGCCAGAATGTCCCATCCTGTCCGGGCGTTGATCGCGGTGTCGCTTCGCAAAGAAGCGAACTCAGGCAGCAGCCACGGAGCGGACAATCGGACGGTCTCCTGGATGCTTAAGAGGCGCTTGCGTGCTTCCCCGCGAAACCATTGGGCATCGCCTTCCCGCTTCGATTTGGGACCCTCAGGCGGATCATCTAACGAAGACTCCGGAAAATTAAGGACCGCTTGCAGCCAATCCTCGTTACTGCGAATCTCTCCTCGAAAGCGATTGATTCGTTTGCGCGGAAAAGCCCGCAAGTCTGCCAGGATGCGTAAATAGTCAACCAATCCCTCTGCCAGGGCCGGTTGAAGAATTGGCCGCTTGAGCATGTCGAGCGATCCCTGCTGAAGAGTCCAGAGCGAAGCCACCAGGTTCCCGCTATCTACGGAAGAGACGAAAGCCGGAGGTAACGGCGCCAGAGTTCGCGTGTCATACCAGTTGAGCAAATGGCCCCGGTGTTTCTCAAGTCGCTCGGCGGTGGAGAATGTGCGCAGCGTCTCTTCGGCAAATTCGGCAACTGTGAGATATCCGAACTCGCACGCCACCTGCCTCGCATTCAAAAGAAAACCAAGATTCGTCGGCGAGACCCGTGCGGCAATTGTCGGGGGATTTTCCTGAAGGTTGTCGGGGATCAGCCAGTTGTGCTCTTCAGTGCTGAATTCAGCGAAGTAACGCCAGGTCCGGATCGCCGCCCGGCGCAGGAATGAATCATCCCGTTGCGAGGCCTCACCGCGGGAAGTATGGTGCGGACGGTTCAGCCACGTTGAAATAAATTTGCTTCCCGCCCACAGAACCAAAATCGGCAGAGCGGCATAAAAGCCGTTTCTCTTGCTGAACCAGAGAATTACTCCCAGCGCCAACGCCAGCGGAGGAACCCAGTCCATGTAAACATCTACGGGGGTTCGTTTCTTTTTCCCCAACTCGGCTTCAGCCGCCGTTTCCCACTCAAGCAGGCGCTGGCCGGTTACCATGCGCCGAATCAGCGTCCTCACCACCGCGTCAAACGCCACGAGCATCTGGTGGGCAAGAAATGTCAGGGTCAGGAAAACGCCGACGTTGCCGGAAAAAAGGGACTCCACAGCGTCGCGGGCGACTTGCGATTTGCGCTCCGCCGCCGCCCTGATCAACTGAAACACGAACCGAAACCAGGTCGGCGCAAAGAGAATGGCGAGAGTTGCCAGAGTCCAAAATACGGGCCTGCCGGGCAGTACAAGCCAGCAAAGCACGAATAAGAGAAATGTTGCCGGTTCCACCAGGCTGCGCCGCAAGTTGTCGAAAATCTTCCATTGCGAGACCAGTGAAATGGGATTGCGCACCAGCTTCCCGGATTCGTCGGGCACGCGCGAAAGCAGCCATTGCGTGATCTGCCAATCGCCGCGCAACCAGCGGTGCTTGCGGCGATTGTGGGCGCTGTAATGCGATGGATAGTCTTCGATGACTTCGATATCGCTTACCAATCCAGCCCGCGCGTACGCGCCTTCGATCAGATCATGACTGAGCAAGGCATTGCGGGGAAACCGCCGATCGAGCACCTGATGCACCGTGTCCACTTCATAAATTCCTTTTCCCGCGAAACTGCCTTCTCCGCATAAGTCCTGATAAATATCCGAAACCGCGCGCGTGTAAATGTCGAACCCGGTTTGGCCGGAGTAGATGTTCGCCAGGCGCGATGCAGCGGCACTCTGAACGCTGACTCCAACTCGCGGCTGGAGAATTCCGTATCCTGCCGTAACAATATTGCGGTCCGGATCAATGATGGCTTGATTCAGCGGATGCGCAAGTGTTCCGGCCATGCGATGCGCCGCGCCGCGCGGAAGCTCGGTGTCAGAATCGAGGGTGATTACGTACCGAGCGTTGGGAAGCACCGACAGGTCTCCCGCTTTGACCGGGAAGCTGTCGTACTGCCGGCGAAGCAGCTTGTTGAGGTCGAGGAGCTTGCCGCGCTTGCGCTCCCATCCCATCCAAACCCCTTCCCGTGGGTTGTAAATTCGATGGCGGTGAAGCAGAAGGAACGAACCCTCGCCCTGATGGGCGTATTTGTCGTTCAGCCGCTCGATAAGTTCGGCACAAAGGTCAATTAAGGGATCGTCCTCCCGGGAAGGTTGACGCGAATCAGGCAAGTCGCTGAGCAAAACAAAATGCAAGTTGCGGTCGTGATTTCCCAGGAAGCGTACTTCGAGATCGTCAACCAGCCGCCGGACCTGTTCCTCGCTGAGCAATAGAGTGGGAACAGCGACCAGGGTCATGCAATCGTCTGGAATACCCTCGGAGAAATCCATTTTCGGCAGAATTTCTGCGCGCAGCAACGAAGTAGTCAGATAGTTCACCAGTTCCACGGCACTCTGCGATGACGGCAGAAACAACGCCAGCAGCGCCAAGAAAATGAGAATTGGAGAACTGTTCGGGTCCGTCAGCAACAGAACGATTGCCGACATAATGACGCAACACAGAATGGCAATGGTGGGGATGTAATATTCGTCGGGATGCCTGAGCAGAAAATCCTGAATACGCCGGCCAAGGGACGGCTTGAATCGTACTTTCTCGTTGAGAACGCTACGGCCTTCGGAAATCAGATAGTAGCCGATGTGCGATTTCCGCAACTCCATGCGGGAGGTTCGCAGCGGTTGGCTTCCGGCTTCCCGGGCCAAGGCAAGCGCTTCCTGCGCCACCTCCATCTCGGTGAAATCGCAGCGCTCGGCTATCTCGACGATTGTCTTGCGGTAGAGTTCCCGGCTTTCAAAATCCATTCCGGAATAGGCGCCCGCCGGATCATCGCGCAAGACCCCGTCAAACACAATCAGCGGCTCGATAATCTCCTTCCACGACGTTTCCGTAATATCCCGCAGGCTGCGGATACAAAGTCCGACATCATGCCGGCTGTCCTTGCCGGCTAGCGCGCGTTTTCCCCGGACTGCAATTTCTTCCAGCAGCGCCAGCTTCATGCACGCCACCAGCGCCCACAACTCTTTTACGTTAAGCACAACGTTTTCCTGAAAAACTTCAAGGTACGCGGCAAAAGCCGATTCGCTGAACTCATAGGAGGCAGCAACCAGAAATCCCCTGGCAACCGCAGCTGCCCGCGGAACCGTTTCACCGCCGGCGGTATATACGTGGGGGATCTTCGTCAGTGGCTGAACAGCGTCGGCGGTTGCATGCGATTCTGTGTAGAGCAGACGAACGTTATCGTGAAGCCAGCGGAGATCATCGCTCAATTCAGTTTTTGGCACGGGTTGGTGTAGCGCAGCCAAGACCGGAGCGAGCGCGGCATTCAGGGTGCGCCGCTCCCCGACAATCCAATCCGAAGACTTGACCGCGGGATTCCACGGCAAATTACGTGAAAGCCCGGATGCAGAGGAACGCAGCCTGTCAAACTCCGCGCTTTCGGGCGGACGGCCGGATTGGGCCTCTTTCTCGTGGTGAAGCGTCTCGGTTTGAGGATTTTGCGGCATTTTCTCTCGTCCAGCTTACCGGTAACTGGCGGCTTGCATTTCGAACATTTCGGCGTAGCGTCCGCCAAGACGCGACAATTGCTCGTGATTTCCGTCCTCGGCGATATTTCCGCCTTCGAGGACAACAATTCTGTCAGCCATGCGTACGGTCGAAAATCTGTGCGAGATGAACAGCGCCATCTTTCCCGCGGTAAGTTCCGCGAACCGGTGGAACACTTCGAATTCGCTGCGCGCATCGAGAGCGGCGGTTGGTTCGTCGAGGATCAGCAGTTGAGCATTCCGCAAGTAAGCCCTCGCCAGCGCGATTTTCTGCCATTCTCCGCCGGAAAGGTCAACGCCTCCATCAAAGCGGCGGCCTAACATCTGCTCGTAGTGGAGCGGAAGTTTTTCGATGACCTGATCCGCGAGGCTTTTCCGAGATGCAGTTTGCAGCAACTTTTGATTGCTGAGCTCATCAATCTGGCCGACCGCAATGTTTTCGCGCGCCGTCATTTCATAACGCATGAAGTCCTGGAAGATCACTCCAATCTCGCGGTAGAGATCTTCCAGGTCATACTCGCGAAGGTCCACTCCATCCAGCAGGATTTGCCCTTCGGTCGGGTCGTAGAGCCGGGTTATTAGCTTTACGATCGTTGTCTTGCCCTGTCCATTCTCTCCGATAAGCGCAACACGCTCCGCCGGATGCAAATGGAAATTTAATCGGTTCAGAATCAAGCGTGGGCTGCCCGGATAGGCAAATGAAACATCGCGAAACTCAAAGCCGCGCACAATCGGCTTCGGAGCGGGCAGAGCGTTCGGCTTGGAGCGAATGGTCGGCTGCATCTCGAAGAATGCCAAAAGATCGGTCAGGAATAGAGCCTGGTCTGCGATTCCGGAGACCGTGGAGAAAATTTGCTGAATGTTGTTGCTGGCCTGGAGAATTGCATTCGTGAGCAAGTACCAGGTGCCGAGCGAAAATACTCCGGTAAGAGTGCGCCAGATTACGATTACGTAAGCCGAATAGTAACCGGCGGTGGCAATGATCGAAAGAAACGCGCCGGCGACGAGTTTTCGGCGTGACAGCCCCACATTTTCTTCGTAAATTTCGTCCGACAGCCGGGTAAAGCGCTCGGTCAGAAAATCCTTCAGTCCAAAAAGTTTCAGCTCCTTGGCGGCTTCTTTGCTTCCCCCCACGACCCGCAGGTAATCCATCTGCCGCCGGACCGGCGTCTGCCGAAAATTTTTGGCATAACCCAGGAAAGCAAAATGACTTTCCCCAAGAAACGCCGGAATCACTCCGCCAATCAGCAACAACATCAGCCACGGCGAGTAAATGATAATGGTGATCGAGAGGGTGAGAGTTGTGACGGCTAATTGGACGAGCCGTCCGATTTGCTGGATCATTCCCAGGCGATCCGTGGCCTGCACTCGCGCCCTTTCGAGACGATCGTAGAAAACCGGATCTTCGTAGGCGATCAGATCCAGTTCCGCGGCATGCTTCATTACTTGAATACTGACGTGCCGCATGTATTTGTCAGCCAGCAGCGAGTCCGAATAATCAATCGCTCTGGCCAACACGCTGGTCACAACCGCTAACGCAAATTCCAAAGCAACCAGCCACCAGAATCGAGGGCCAACCGGCTGGTGAGAGGAAATGGCGTGGACAATCCGGTCAAGAATTAATTTGGGAACCCACAAAAGGGCCAAAGGGAACAGCGAAGCAAAGAAACGCGACACCAGCCCGAAAGTTACGACGGCGGGGCCGGATTGCCACACGATTTTAAGAACTGGAGGGACGTTACGAAGCGCAGTAAGGCGTTCCTGCCAACTGCTCCGGAAGTCCTTATTTCCCGCCATGCCGAGAAGCCCCAAAAATTGCTTTAAGAAAAATTAAGTATTGTGAGCGACCGCCATGTCAACATCCAAAGGAGGTCCGGCTTAAAGATGCCCCGATAACCTCTAAGGTTTGTTTTAACACATACTTAGGGCCGATTCCTGAGATTCTCGGCATCGCCATATGGCCGGATTATCTTCCCCCTGGCTGTCGGAACCAACAGCAACTGAAGAACGTACAATAATTTGTTATACGTTCGTTCCTGTTAAAGGAGACATTCATGCGCAAGATCGCGGTTATGGTTTGCGTTCTCGGAGCTTTCGCCATGGTATCTTTCGCGGCCTCTTCCAGCGGCAACGCATCCGACGAACACAATTCAATCGTCATTGTGTTCAAAGACGGCCACCAGCAAGCGTTCCCAATGTCCGAGGTGGCGCGCATAGAATTTGCCACTCCCAAGCCTTCGGTCTCGGGCTCATGGCCTGCCCACTTTCTAGGCAAATGGAAGGTCGGTGACGGAGCGGGAAGCACATTCATCATCACGCTGTTTCGCAACGGCGAGGCGAAGAAGACTATAGGATCCGGGCACGGCACCTGGACGGCTGAGAATGGCGAGGCTCACATCAGCTGGGACGATGGCTGGCATGACGCGATACGGAAAGCGGGCGATGGGTACGAGAAGGCAGCATTTGAGCCCGGAAGAACGTTTTCAGACGATCCGTCAAACGTTGCCCAGGCCACACGTACAGAGCCAATCTAATCCCACCGCGCCGGTTGGCAAAGGCGGTTGCATGAGCCGCTTGGATGAGCCGCTTCCTTGCGGTGCCCCATGGGATCAAGTTACTGGTTACTGGCGAGACGTGATTACCCGGATGGGTATTGACCCGACCCCCAATTCCGGCCAGATTGCTCAAGCAATTTCCGGCGTTTCCGCCGCAACTGTGAAGTTTTTTCACAGTCCGAAGAAAAAAGCGCCCGTTTCGCATATATCTCGTGCATCCGTGAGGTCTGGACAGGCATAATACACATTACCCCCCTCCAAACTAGCTGGAAACGAAACTCAAATTCAGGGAAAGACCCGTTTTTAAATGGCTTGGAATCGTCGTCAATTTTTAAAGACAGCAGCGACTGGCGCGGTTCTGCTTCCGCTGGCGGGGAGAAGCTTCGCTTCCCGCGTTTTGACGCCTGCGGACGATGCGGACAACGATCCCGGCGCCGGACTTTTGGATGATTTGCAGCGAGCCGCCTTCGAATTCTTTTGGAATGAAGCGGACCCGCATACTGGGCTGGTCCGCGACCGAGCCAGTGCCGACGGCGGCGATCGAAGACTGGGAAGCAGCATTGCTGCCACCGGATTCGGCTTGACCGCGCTGTGCATCGGTCACCAGCGGGGTTATGGCTCGCGACCCGAGATCATGGCTAGGGTGCGCCGAAACCTCCACTTTCTGGCTCATCAAGCCCCGACGGAACGCGGCTTTCTTTACCACTTTGTTGAGATGAATTCGGGCAAGAGGAGCGTCGGGTCAGAAATCTCGCCGATGGACATGGCCATATTGCTTTGCGGCGCGTTGACATGCCGCGAGTATTTTCACGACGCGCAGATTCGCCATGACGCCACACTGCTTTATCACCGCGTAGATTGGCCATGGGCTCTAAACAAAGGCGAAACATTTGCGCTGGACTGGACTCCGGAATTCGGCTTCAGCCCGCTTCGGTGGGACGCCTATTGCGAGTCCATGATGCTTTATCTCCTGGCGCTCGGGTCGCCGACACACCCAATTTCTCCGCAATGCTGGCACAGCATCCGGAGACCGGAGATCGTCTACGGGGATTACCGGTTCATTTCTGCGCCCGCACCATTGTTCGTGCATCAGTTTTCCCATGCGTGGTTTGATTTCCGCAACAAGCGGGATCAGTACGCAAACTATTTCGATAATTCCGTAATCGCCTGCCGGGCGCACCGCCAGTTCTGTGCCTCGCTGAGCACGGACTTCCCCTGTTACTCCGAGGATGTCTGGGGGATAACTGCTTCCGATTCGTCGGCAGGCTATGTGGCGTGGGGCGGACCTCCCATGCTGGGGCCCATAGACGGAACAATCGTCCCGGCGGCGTCCGCCGGTTCGCTGCCGTTTCTATTCAATGAATCATTGGTGGTTCTGCGAAATTTGCGCGGGTACTACGGCCGCCAGATCTGGAAACGCTACGGTTTCGTAGATGCTTTTAATCCTCTGACCGGATGGACGAGTTCGGATGTCCTTGGAATTGACGTCGGCATCAGCATGCTCATGGCGGAGAACGCCCGGAGCCAGATGGTCTGGAACACGTTCATGCGCAACCGCGAAGTAGGCGTGGCGCTGGAAAAGGCCGGGTTTCGTTCTCTTTACGGCCCTTTTCCTGCGTACGCGGACCAGTCGCCGCAACTGCCTTCGCGCGGCTAAGCGTCAATTGCCCTCAATCCGCATGTGTCCGGCGAGTTACTCCCCGGACTAACTTCCTTCAATTCCGTTACTTTCGGGGCAAACTCTGCATCATAACTTATGTCTGGCGTTGTCAGCATTCCCAATTACAATT
Source organism: Terriglobales bacterium (assembly GCA_050746185.1). GTDB lineage: Bacteria > Acidobacteriota > Terriglobia > Terriglobales > Acidobacteriaceae > PALSA-188. Next base: position 104,186 of record JBOGLA010000005.1, read on the forward strand.
GCTTCGAAAATAACAATTGCAGCGCTGATACGGAAGAATGCCTGATTCCCTGATGGCCGCACGCCCAACCCAGATAAATCCAGTTGCATCCGCAGACCATGTTGGCTCCCGCCCGGTGCAGAGCTTCTCGAAAATTGTCGTAGCAATAATATTTTCCCTCCTACTGCCGCGGTTGCATGCGCAAGCTCCAAAGCCCATCACCCTTGATGAAGCCATTGACCTGGCGATGATCCACAACCATTCCCTTAGAGCCACGCGAACTCAGATTCAACAAAACCAGGCTCTTGAGATAACAGCGAACCTGCGGCCGAATCCGACGCTGGGTTTCGATTCGCAATTCATTCCAATCTTCAGTCCTCAGGACTTTTCAATTGACAACCTGAATGTGAGCCAGCAGTTTGACGTTGGATTCGGATACCTTTTTGAGCGCGGCCACAAGCGGCAACGCCGTTTGCAGGCAGCTAGAGATCAAACGGCGGTCACGCGAGCACAAGTTACGGATGCGGAGCGAACATTGGCGTTCAGTGTCGGCCAGCAGTTCATCAATGTCTTACTGGCGGAATCCACGTTGCAGTTCGCAATCCAGGACTTGAAGGGGTTCAAGCAAACGGTTGATATCAGCGAACAGCAGTACAAAGTGGGATACATCAGCGAAGCCGACTATCTCAAGATCAAGCTGCAACTGCTGCAATTTCAGACCGACGTCTCATCGGCGCAACTGGCCAGAGTACAGGCTTTGGTAGGCTTGCGGCAATTGCTGGGCTACGACGCCGTTCCTGAGGATTATGACGTGGCAGGCGAATTGGCGTATCAGCCATTAAAGGAGAACAAGGAAGACTTGCAAGCGAGGGCTCTGAGAGAACGACCGGACCTGCAAGCATCCATCCTGGGCGTGACCGCCGCCGAAAGTCAGATCCTGCTCGCAAAGGCAAATGGCAAGCAGGATCTCAGCACCACTTATGATTTTTCCCACGTGGGCGGCCAGAACACCGCTTCGATTTTCCTTGGAATCAACCTGCCAATCTTTGATCGAAATCAGGGGGAAATCGCCCGCACTCGCTACGCATTGACCCAGGCGCAGGAGTCGCAGCAGTCGGCCAGCGATATGGTGATGAGCGATGTGGCAGACGCATACGAAAACCTGAAGAGCAACGACCAGGTGATGCAACTGTATGTTTCGGGCTATCTCAAGCAAGCTCAGGATTCGCGGGACATCAGCGAGTATGCTTACAAGCGAGGAGCTGCCAGCCTGCTGGATTTCCTGGACGCCGAAAGAAGTTACCGCGCCATTCAACTCAGCTACCGTCAAGAGTTAGCCTCGTACATGACTGCGATGGAACAGTTGAAAGAAGCAGTGGGAACCAGAAACTTGCCATGAAAACATTCCAGACGAGGAATTTCATATCGCCGCGCAGGCACGCTGCGGTCTTAACCGGCTTGCTGGGGGCCACGTTGGCGCTCGCCGGTTGCCAAGGATCAAAACCTCGAGTGCCGGCCGACACTTCCAGCGCGGGGAATAATGCGGAATTGTTTACCATCCCGCAAGATCAGATGTCCCATGTGCAGGTCATCACCGTCGAACCTACGACTCTCACCCGCACTCTGCGATTAACGGGATCGGTAGCATACAACAATTTCCGTACGACTCCGGTGATCACACAGGTCAGCGGTCCGGTCAGCCGCATTGTGGTGGTCCCTGGCCAAGAGGTGAAAAAGGGGCAGCCGATGCTTTATGTCGCCAGCCCTGACTATTCCCAGCTTCGCAGCAACTACCTGAAAGCCAAAGATGCCTACCAGTTGGCGCAGAAGTCTTACGCACGGGCGAAAGATCTATATCAGCACAACGCGATTGCAGAGCAAAATCTGGAGCAGGCTGAATCTGCCGAAGTACAGGCCGGCGGAGACATGGCGTCAGCGGCCGCGGCCCTGAAGGTGATGGGAATTTCCGATCCCGATTCCCTGGTCAAGGCTCCTCCGTCGTTCGAGGTTCCGGTGCGGGCCCCGATCAATGGTGAAGTTGTCGAGCAACTCGTGTCCGCCGGCCAGTTTATTCAGCCGGGGAACACGCAATGCTTCACCATCTCCGACCTCAGTACGGTCTGGGTGCTGGTAAATGTTTATCAGCAAGATTTGCCGTATGTAAGAGTCGGCGACCCGGTCACGATTCATACCGATTCATATCCCGACGTTTTTCACGGACGCATCTCGTATATTGCGGCGGCGCTGGATCCCAGCACGCGAACCCTGCAAGCGCGCATCGAAACCAGGAATCCGGGCGAGAAACTGAAAAATAATATGTTCGTCACCGCTACTGTGAACGCAGGAAGCATTAAGGACGCGATCGCGCTGCCTGATTCCGCTGTACTCCGTGACAGCGAGAATCAACCATTCGTTTATGCCAAAGTTAATTCAACCGAGTTTGGAAGACGCAGCATTACGCTGGGCGAGAATTTGGGTGGGCAAATGCAAATCGCCAGCGGGGTGAAGCCAGGCGATCAGATTGTCGGTAACGGAAGCCTGTTTCTCCAGTTCGCGAATTCGTTGCAAAGATGAAGGGGCCAGACTATGCCAGCGATCAAATGTTTTTCTCATTGTTCAGAAAATTGTTTGCGTTCCGTTTTTTAAGATTTGTCATTCCGAGCCTATACGTCGCAAACAATGCCGCTAGCCGAGCGCGAGGAATCTGCATTGCGCTTCAAAAGTGGAGCGCCATAAGCGATCCGCAACGATTGAATACCTTCGAATGATTCATCGCGTCGTCCAAGCCGCGCTGCGGCAACGGTTCCTGGTTCTAATGTTGACGACATTCGTCACCATTGGAGGCGTTTTATCGTTTCAGCGAATGCCGGTAGATGCCTACCCAGACCTCGCTCCGCCCCAAGTCGAACTCATTACTCAGTGGCCGGACCACGCAGCCGAAGAAGTCGAGAGATTGGTAACGCTTCAACTGGAGCTCCAACTGAACGGCGTTCCCCACGTTGTAGTAATGCGGTCCATATCGCTCTACGGTTTGTCCGACGTAATACTGACGTTTACCGACAATACCGACAGCTATTTTGCGCGGCAAATTGTCTTCGAACGGCTGGCGCAGGCTACGCTGCCGTCTGGAGTCGCACCCACCATGGCCCCGTTGTTCAGCCCGAGTGGATTGGTGTATCGGTACGTGTTGCAGAGTCCGGATCGGAGCCCGCAGGAGCTGAAGACCATTGAGGATTGGGTGATTGAGCGAGCCTACAGATCTGTTCCGGGCGTAGCCGACGATTCGGGCTTTGGCGGCACCGTGATGCAGTACCAGGTGCTGCTTGATCCGGCGCGCATTTATGGATACCACCTGACGATACCGCAAGTGACTGCCGCATTGGCGGCCAACAATGCCAATGCCGGTGGAGGGTTTTATTCGCAGGGCGGCCAATTCTACTACGTGCGAGGCATTGGCCTGCTTCGAAATACCGCAGACATTGGCGACGTTGTCGTCGGCAATAACAAGGGTATTCCTATACGCGTGCGCGATATTGGGGATGTCGTCATCGGCCACGCTCCCCGGCTGGGTGAGTTCGGATTTCAAAAGAATAACGACGCGGTTGAAGGCGTCATCCTCATGCTTCGCGGCGAACAGACGCAAAATGTTCTCAAGGGCGTCGAAGCCGAAACGAAAGAGCTAAACCAACACATCTTGCCGCCGGACGTCAAAATCCGGCCTTTTTATGATCGCAGTCAACTGGTCGAGCTAACCACCGAGACAGTCGAGAACAATCTTCTGCGCGGCATGGTGCTCGTGCTGGTGGTGCTGATTTTCTTCCTCGTGAGCTTCCGCGCCGCGGTCATTGTCGCCGTCACGATTCCCTTGTCTCTGTTGTTCGCCTTTATTGTCTTGCACGCCCATGACGTCGCCGCGAATCTGCTTTCCATTGGCGCGATTGATTTCGGAATCGTGATTGATGGCACGGTGGTGATGATGGAAAACATCTATCGTGAATTGGCGCTGCGGTCGGGACAGGAATACTCGCTGAACGAGGTTATTCTCGCGGCGGCCAAAGATGTTGATCGTCCCATTTTCTATTCGGTTGCCGTCATTCTTGCGGGATATCTGCCTATCTATGCGTTAAGCGGCCCCTCCGGAAAATTGTTCCATCCCATGGCGGAGACCATGTCATTCGCGCTGATCGGCGCGCTGATTCTCACTCTCACACTCACTCCCGTGCTGGCCTCGTACTGGTTCAAGAAAGGAATTCGCGAGAAACCCAATCGTCCCTATGAATGGATGAAGGAACAGTATGCCAAGCAATTGGATTGGGCATTAGAGCGGCCCAAACTGGTGATGATTATTTCAACTTTGATTTTTGGCACGACCCTGCTGTTGGTTCCGTTCATTGGCGGGGAATTCATGCCGCACCTCGATGAAGGCGCGCTCTGGGTGCGGGCCACGATGCCCTACACAATTTCATTCGAGGAGGCCAGCAGTATTGCCCCGCAGCTTCGCGCCATCCTGATGTCGTATCCGCAAGTCACGGTGGTCGGCTCGGAACTTGGACGTCCCGATGATGGGACCGATCACACCGGCTTTTTTAACTGCGAATTCTACGTCGGGCTGAAGCCGTACAAAGACAAGTTATGGGGCGGAGACACTCCCAATAAAGCTGCGCTGATCGAGTCCATCAATAAAAAACTTACGGCGTTTCCCGGAATCATCTTTAACTACACTCAGCCCGCCGAGGATGCGGTGGACGAGGCCCTCACCGGATTGAAAAGCTCATTGGCGGTCAAGATTTATGGCGAGGATCTCAATGTGCTTCAGGACAAAGCGGTACAAATTAAAAACACACTCAGCCATGTTGCAGGCTTTACCAGCCTCACGGTGGTTCGCGAATTGGGGCAGCCCAGTCTCCTGATTGATGTGGACCGGGACAAGATCGCCCGCTACGGAATCAATGTGGCCGATGTCGAAGCTGTCATCTCGGCCGCAGTGGGTGGGCAGGCGGTCACGCAAGTGATCCAGGGAGAAAAGTTATTCGACCTCGTAGTCAGGATGCAGCCACAATTCCGCAGCAACGCAAGCGAAATTAGGAATTTACTGGTGGGCACACCGGATGGGCAGCAGATTCCGTTGTCGCAACTGGCTTCGATTACTCAGGGAAATGGGGCGTCTTTCATTTATCGCGAAAATAATTCCCGCTATATCGGCGTTCAGTACAGCATCGAGGGCCGGGATCTGGCGAGAGCTGTCGAGGATGGCCAGGCAGCCGTAAACAAAGCTGTGATCCTGCCTCAAGGCTACACCCTGGCATGGGGAGGCGAGTACAGCCAATTCGTCGCGGCGAGGTCTCAACTTTCGATTATTGGACCACTGGCGATCGCGCTGATTTTCATGATCCTGTTCGCCTTGTATGGAAACATCAAATTTCCTGTCAGCATCGCCCTCGGTGTGATCATGACGGAACCTGTAGGAGCCTTGGTCGCGTTGAAACTAACCCATACACCGTTCAGCGTCTCCTCCGTGTTGGGACTTTTGGCCCTTCTGGGGGTCTCCGTTGAAACGGCGGTCATTCTGGTTTCGTACATCAATAAACTCCGCCTGGAAGGAATGGACATCCAGAGTGCCACCCGTGAAGCTTCCCTGCTGCGGCTCCGCCCCATTATGATGACTGCGCTGGTTGCCTGCCTCGGTCTTCTTCCGGCCGCGCTCTCGACTGGAATTGGGTCTGATACCCAGAAGCCGTTCGCAATTGTCATTGTTGCCGGGCTGGTATCGCGATTATTTATCGGTTTTTTCGTTAATCCTGTCCTTTACAAATTAGTCGCGAGAGAAGGCGACGTCCTTCAAGTCTGACTCCCACCACGCGAATTTTGGGCCCGGCCAAATTCCGCGACTGGATATTCTCTCCGTTGATTGACCGGAAAGCTCAATTACAATCCTTTGCATCTATAAAGCCGGAAAACGAATCAAGATAACTCACGCGTGATGTGATCGCAGCAACTGGCGGAAAGCGAAGACTTGAGGGCGATGAAGCGATTTCCAGTCGGAATAGTCACTTATGTGCTCGCGTTGAGTCTCCTCTTCCGCATTCCGGCCCAGGCGCAGATGGCCTCAAGCCCGTCGAGTGGATCGGGCTCGGCGCAACAGGGCTCGTCAACCGGCGAGACCGAATCCTACGGGGCATCTACGTCGAACGCGGCGGACCAAAGCGTGAGCGGATCGAGCCAGTCTCCTTTTTATGGAAGCGTGCCTGAGGGAAAAGCCACAGATTACGTTTTGTCTTTATCAATAAAAGATGCGGTTGAGCGTGGACTGAGAAACAATCTCGGCCTGCTCCTCGGCAGCGACAATACTTTGCAGGCGCGCGGCGAAAAATGGAAGGAACTCAGCGCTCTGCTTCCCAACGTGAACGGCGCCATTACCGAGAGCGTGGCTCAGATTGACCTGGCAGCACAAGGGCTTCGATTTTCGGCGCCCGGCATCCCCAAGATCGTCGGCCCGATCGGAATTTTTCAGGCTGACGCCAATTTCTCGCAATCCATATTCGATCTTCATCTTATTGACCGGAACCGGGGAGCATCGGCCAATGAACGCGCAGCTCAGTTCAACTACAAGGATGCGCGAGAACTGGTTGTGCTTGCCGTCGGTAATACATATCTGGAAGCGCTTTCAGGCGCGGCCCGGGTTGAAACCGCGCAGGCCCAGGTGCAGACCGCGCAGGCACTCTACGGTAAATCTGTGGACCAGCAAAATGCCGGCGTGATCCCGGCGATAGACAGTCTTCGAGCCAGGGTGGAGTTGCAGAGCCAGCAACAACAGCTGATCGTGGCGCGAAATAACTTTGCCAAACAGAAACTGATGCTGGCGCGGGTCATAGGATTACCGCCGGGACAGGAATACATCCTGGCGGATACGGTCCCTTACGCGCCGCTTGCGCAAATGACATTGGAGGAAGCTTTGCGCCGCGCCTACGCGTCGCGTTCGGACTATCAGGCGGCTGCGCAACGAGTACGAGGGGCCGAATATTTTCGCGATGCTGCCACCGCGGAGCACTACCCTTCATTGAACCTCGGCGGTTATTATGGAGACGCAGGAATCCGGCCCGGCAGCTCTCATGGAGTGTTTCAAGTCGCCGCGACGTTGGAAATCCCTATCTTTGCCGGGGGACGGGCTCACGCTGATGCTCTACAAGCCGAGGCTTCTTTGCGTCAGAGCCGGCAGCAACTGGAGAACTTGAGAGGCCAGATTGATTATGAGGTACGTACGGCGCTATTGGATCTGGCTGCCGCCGCCGATCAGGTTGAGGTCGCCCGCAGTTCCGTAGATCTTTCAAGCCAGACCTTGGATCAGGCTCGGGATCGCTTTGCCGCGGGGGTGGCGGATAATCTGGAAGTGGTTCAGGCTCAGGAAACGGTGGCCGCGGCCAATGAGAATTACATTTCCAGCCTGTACGCGCACAACGTAGCCAAGATATTGCTGGCGCGAGCCATCGGTTTCGCCGAAGAAGGCGTGAAGGAATATCTACAAAGCAAGAGTAAGTGATATGGCGCAAAATACAGAGACCATCGAGCCAAACACTGCGGCCCGCGCCGATCAAGCCGTCGCACCGCCTCAGGTTGACAAACAACTTGACCCATTGCCGTCGTCCGATCGCGACCTGCATCGGAAGTCGTTTAATGTACACAATCCTCGGGTTCGGATGGCCGCCATTATCGGCGTCATTCTTCTCGTGGTAGCCCTGTTTTTTCTGTGGCGGTATTTCTCCAGTTATGAAAGCACGGATGACGCGCAGGTGGACGGCCATTTGAACTCGGTCAGTTCGCGGGTTTCGGGGCATGTAGAGAAATTACTCGTTCAGGACAACCAATACGTGGATGCAGGAACTCCCTTGGTTGTGATTGATCCCCGTGATTTCCAGGTCGCGGTGGATCGCGCTCAGGCAGACTACGACTCAGCCCTGGCGGCTGCGCGAGCGGCCCAGGTCAACGTTCCAATCACCTCGGTCAATAGTGGGAGCCAGATAAGCACCGCGCAGGCGGATGTGGAGAACGCCCGCGCTGGAATTTCCGCTGCCCGCCAGCAGCGCGCGGGCGCAATCGCGCAAGTGGCGCAAGCCCAGGCTAATAATGTAAAAGCGCAAAGCGACGTCGCGCGATACAAGCTATTGGTGGACAAGCAGGAAATTTCTCAACAGCAATATGAACAGGCGATTGCCGCCGCGCAGTCGAGTGCCGCGAGTGTGGATGCGGCGCGGGACGCCGCATCGGCGGCTCAAGATCAGATAAGGCAGGCAGAAGCCCGGCTGGCGCAGGCCGAATCAAACGCTCGGGCGGCCGCCACCGGTCCTCAACAAATCGCTGTCATACGCGCCCGGGCGCAAGCCGCCGAGGCCGACGCCGAGCAAAAGAAGGCTGCACTCGAACAGGCTAAACTCAACTTGAGTTATACCAATATCGTTGCTCCCGTCAGCGGTATCGTGACGAACCGGACGGTGGAAGTGGGGCAGAACGTCCAGCTTGGGCAAGACTTGATGAAGGTTATTAACCTCGACGACATTTGGGTTACCGCTAATTTCAAAGAGAATCAACTGCATAAAATGGTGGTGGGACAAGCGGTTACAATTCACGCGGATATCAATGACAAGGACTACAAGGGACATCTTCAAAGTCTCTCCGGGGCGAGCGGGGCGATTACCAGCCTGCTTCCTCCGGAAAATGCCACCGGAAATTATGTGAAAGTGGTGCAACGGATTCCGGTGAAGATTACGTTTGATCCCGGCGAAACGAAGGACCACGTTTTGCGGCCCGGAATGTCGGTCGAGCCGAAGGTATGGATCCGATGAGTGATTCGGTCTTCTACGTTTGGCAGGAAATTAGGTAAACTCAAGTTTGGGAAAACTAACTTGTATCGAATCATAACCATTGAGCGGGAATACGGATCGGGCGGCGGCGAGATTGCTCGCGAACTTTCGCTTCGGCTAGGCTGGGCCCTCTGGGATCATGCCCTTACGGAGGAAATCGCCAGAGTCGCCAATGTAGACTGTTCGGCCGTCCAGCGCTGCGAAGAACGTGTAGACAGCACGTTTTACCGGATGGCAAAGGTGTTCTGGCGCGGCAGCAACGAGAGAAGCATGGCTCTGCCTCCATCGAACAATTTTGACGCCGATCAAATGGTCGAAATTGGGCAAAAGGTTATGGAAGACGTCGCGAATGCAGGTAAATGTGTCATCGTGGGACGCGGCGCACCGTATTTCTTGCGACAACATCCCAATGCTTTTCACGTTTTTTTGTTTGCCTGTCGCGAGGAAAAGCTTCGCAGAGTTATGGCCCTAGGAAAAACCGAGCAAGAAGCGAACGAACTTCTTGATACTGTGGACCGCGAACGGATTGCGTTCGTAAAGCACTACTTCGACGCAGACTGGCCGTCCCGATGGCTCTATCACGTGATGATCAATACCGCCATTGGAAACGAGAGTGTCATCTCGACCATCCTGAGTACCATGAAGATTCTCGAGCAAGATTCCAAGCCGAGTTTGACCTTGGCTTGCGAACCCAGCCTCATCAAATCCTAGCCGCTTCCCTCTGTCCGCTTACAAGATAGATACCTCACGCTCACAAAATTCAACGGTACGCACTTCGGCACAGATACTCTTTGAGTGTAAGTACGACTCGCTTACGGCTCCATGGGATTGAATCGCCTCGATCTCGCGATCATTGCAATTTACCTCGCCGGAATAACGTTATTCGGGCTGCGATTTCGCAAGCGCCAGCGTTCGATGCGCGACTATTTCCTGGCGGACCGCGACATTCCGTGGTGGGCAATTGCTCTCTCCATTGTCGCGGCCGAAACCAGCACTCTGACCATCATCAGTATTCCCGGTCTTGCCTATGACACGAATTTCACCTTCCTACAGGTGATTCTCGGGTACCTGGTTGGACGCGTGGTTATCAGTTTTGTTTTGTTGCCGCAGTATTTTCGCGGCGAACTTTACACGGCTTATCAATTAATCGAGCGCCGTTTTGGACGCGGTTTGCGAACCTTGACTGCGGGCCTTTTTCTTATTACCCGCGCCGCGGCGGAAGGCGTCAGGGTTTACGCGGTTTCCATCGTGGTAGCCATTGCGCTTGGAACGGGCGAAGTCGCCTCCATTGCCCTGATTACCGTGCTGACCCTGATCTATACGTTCGAGGGCGGCCTGGCCGCGGTTATCTGGACGGATGTTGTCCAGACGGTAATTTACGTCGCTGGAACCCTGGTGGGTGTGTTCACCATTATTCACCTCGTACCCGGAGGCTGGGCTACGATTCATGCCGTCGCGGCGAACGCGGGCAAATTGCAAGTCTTCGACTTCACTCCCGATTTCTGGAAGCCCTACACATTTTGGGCCGGGCTTATCGGAGGCGCTTTTCTTACAACCGCCAGCCATGGCACCGACCAATTGATCGTGCAGCGATTGTTGGCGGCGCGCAGCCAGCGGCAGTCCGTGACGGCGTTGCTTTCAAGCGGGGTCGCGGTGTTGTTTCAGTTCGCATTGTTTCTGCTCGTCGGCGTGATGCTGTTTGTCTATTACCATGTGCCGTCATCAGGCTTTGGCACCGCGGACAGAATTTACCCCACATTCATCGTCACCCGCATGCCTCATGGGATTTCGGGATTGCTGATCGCCGCAATACTGGCGGCGGCAATGTCGAATTTGAGCGCGGCGCTCAATTCTCTTTCCTCCAGCTCGATGATGGACTTCTACTTGCGAAACAAAACCGAAATATCCGAACCGAAAAAAATGCGGATGTCCCGTATTTCGACTTTATGTTGGGCGTTGATTCTTTTTGGACTAGCTATCTTGTCACTACACAAAATAGGACGCGTAGTCGAAGTAGGATTGGAGATTGCCTCGGTGGCCTATGGCGCTCTGCTTGGCGTGTTCCTGCTGGGCGTGCTTACCAAACGCGCGAACCAGACAGGCGCAATGATGGGCATGCTGTGCGGATTTTCGACCGAGCTTTATTTGTGGATGGGAACTCGTGTGCCGTGGACGTGGTACGTCGCCATTGGTACCGTGGTGACGTTCGGGATTGGATACATTTCGAGCCTGATGATGCAACGGACAACTAACGCTCAATGGAGCAAGGGGCGTCCTCGCCGTCCTGGCGCCGGCGAGACGGGCGAGGACGCCCGTCCCTCCATTAAATAAAACATCACTCAGCTTTCATGCGGTTCTTCCAGCGAGACCACACGAACCAAATGATTCCCGCTAAAATCAGGGCTCCAATCGCAGCGTCGAACTGATGAAAATACTTGCCGATTCCGCGCCAGTTTTCGCCCAGCTTCATTCCGAACCAGGCCAATGCGAGGCACCAGATCCAGGATCCGAGGAAGGTGTAAATATGGAAGCGCCCGCGCGGCATCCGCGCCACTCCTGCGGGAAGCGCAATAAAGGTGCGCACCACCGGCAACATGCGCCCGAAGAATACCGCGAGATATCCCCAGCGGTGGAAGAATCGGTCTGACCATTCGAGTTCGTGACGGCTCAGCAGAATCCATCGTCCGTATTTCTCGACCAGCGGGCGGCCGCCGTAGCTGCCAATTTCGTAGGCGATCAACGACCCAAGGTTGCAACCGATAGCTCCGGCGGTCGCAACCCAGAGCAATTTCATGTGGCCGGAATAAACGAGATACCCGGCAAACGGCATAATCAGCTCAGACGGCAGCGGGATGCATGCCGACTCGATTGCCATTAGAAAGGTGATTCCGCCGTACCCCATGGTGGCAATCAGAGATTTAATGAAGATGAAGAGTGCGCCTAATATCTTCTCGGTCATTTTTGATTTTTAAGAATCGTGTGCGCCATTCGAGAACGCACGCAGCGGCCCATGCGGTGCGCAACTGTCGTTTAGAAAGATCCCTCTTGAGTGAAGGTAAAACCAGGAAGCGACGCGCCTTCCGCGGTCTTAGAAACTTTGACCCGTATGGTGGGGGCATCGGGCGCAGTCACCTCGGCAGGACGCAGAACGGCATAATGTGAAAATACTTCGCTGTAAACCTTGGTGACCAGGTAGTCCTGCCCACCATCATCCTTACGCCAGACCTGCCCGAGTTGAATGGATTTAACGGCCACGCGTTTTCCTCGAAGGTATAGAAGATCGTACTCAAGACTATCGAGAGAGTCCTTAACCGTCAAATCTGACTGGCAACGTCATCACGAAAAGAAGTGAATTCCGTGGAAGCGGGCGACCCGAACGCGGATGCCATAATTTGCTACCATCGTACGCATTCATCGGGGAATGTTATGGCACGAGGTCGGATCACGCGGCAACCCGGCAAATCTGGACGGCACAATGCCGTTCGCAAGGCAACTCCTCCTCGACCGAGGCCCGCTGCCAACAGAAACAAACCTCAGAGAGCGCGAGCAAAGATTAGCAGCTACAATCCGCTTGCGCCCGAACGCGTAGGCGAAATTCTTAAGCGGCTCGATCAGCTTTATCCTGACGTGACCTGCGCTTTAACTCATCGCAACGCGTGGGAGCTTCTCGTCGCGACCATTCTTTCAGCACAAGCTACCGATACCCGGGTCAATATGGTTACGCCGGAGATCTTCCGGAAATATCCAACCGTGGAAGATTTTGCGGCGCTGAAGCCGGAACAGCTTGAGCCGGACATTCGTTCTACAGGATTCTTTCGCAATAAATCGAAGTCGGTGGTGGGCGCGGCTAAAAAGCTGGTTGCCGAGTTCGGTGGTGAAGTGCCCGAAACGATGGACGAATTGCTTTCTTTGCCGGGCGTTGCGCGCAAAACCGCCAACGTAGTACTGGGGACTTGGTTCAAAAAAGGCGAAGGCGTTGTCGTTGACACGCACGTACATCGCATATCGCGCCGGCTAGAACTCACCAAGAACGACGATCCCAGAAAAATAGAACAAGACTTAATTCAGATCATCCCCGAGAACCGGCGGATTTTGTTTTCGCACCAGGTCATTTGGCATGGACGGAGGCTGTGCATTGCCCGAAAGCCCAAGTGCGCAGAGTGCTCACTGGAAAATATCTGTCACGCCGCCGACAAAACGTGGACGACGGTGGATATTCACAAGAACGCTCGACCGTAAAAAGAGACACGTCACGACCGCTCGGCATGAAAAAACTTACACCCCTCAGGACCGAAAGTATAGGATTCCCAGGTTAGCGCCAAAGAGCGGCGCGAACCTGGGGCACCAGGCTTTGTGGCAGCTACTGTCCTCCTGAGTATGAGTTCTGTGGGTGGCTGGCCCACCTTTGCGTTTTTTGCAAAGGTGGGTAACGGGAAAGTTCAGTCATCAGTTTCTCTTGACTTCTGAGGTGCTACAGTGCGTTGGTGTCAAGCCATCCGAAACGCTACTACGGAAGCGGCAATCTGCATTTCATCACTTGCACGGTGCCCCAGGTTCGCGTCCGTTCGTTGGACGCTAACCTGGGATGAGGAACACTCTCACTGGCCCGCCTCGGGTTCGCGTTTCCCGATCTCTTGCCGTCCATTCCGATTCGATTTCAACGATTCCGACTGAGGGCAAGCGGGTAGAACTTGCCCGGAGTCTTGAAAACGCAGCAAACCGCTCGGCGTGGAAAAAACCCTGCACTGCTTCCGTTTGAACGTACAGGATTCCCAGGTTAGCGCCAAAGAGCGGCGCGAACCTGGGGCACCAGGCGTTCTCAAATGTTTCACGTCGGCACCTTCAAGATCAGATATCCGCCTAGCAGCGCAAAAATCAGATCCGGAGACCAGGCTGCCAGCGCGGGCGGCAGTTGGCTGATGTTTCCCATGGCTTCAAACATGTCGGAGGTGACCGAATACACCACCGCGATGCCAACGGCAGCGGCAACTCCCGTGACAGCGCCGCGTTTCCCGCCGGACAGCGAAAATGGTACCGCCAGCACCGCCATCACCAGAGCAATGATCGGAAATGCGAATTTCTTTTGCAGTTGCACTCTGAGGCGAACGACGTCGAATCCGCTTTGCTGCAAATCGTGAATGTATCGCCGTAACTGCTCGTAACTCATCTCGGAGGATTGCCTGACCTCCTTTTGAAAATATGAGGGCGGCTCGCTGATCGCGGCAAATGTGGACACGTCAAACGTTCGATATTTTTCGATTGCGGACCCGCTGAAAGCTCGTTCCCAGCCTTGCGTGCAGACCCAGCGTTGCAAGCTTTCGTCCCAATGGGCGCGCTCCGCGTAAATGCGATCGGTAAGTTGAAAGCTCTTGGGATCAAACTGGAAGACTGACAGGCTGCCGAACTGAGCCCGTTCCGGATCAAAGAGCTGATAGTAATAAATTGTGGAGTGCGTCCCGAATATCCATTTGCGGTCGGGATTCAAATATGTCTGCGCCGGCTTCCCTTTAATGCGGTTTCGCAGCGCGTCCTGCCGCTTGTTGGCTCGCGGCAAATACAATTGGTCAAAGAAAAAAAGGCCGCCCGCAATCAAGGTTGAAGCGATCAACAGCGGGACAATAATGCGATAGATGCTGACGCCCGTGGCCTTCATAGCAGTGATCTCGTTCGAGCGCTGCATCCATCCCAGCGTGATTAGAACGGCCAGCAGAATGCCGTAGTGCGCGGTGCTGTAGAGAAAATAGGGTGTCACGTTCCACAAATATTCCACCACTATGACCGGCGAAACCTGGTTACGCAGAATGTCTCCAAGCAACTCGAACAAGGTGAACACCAGAAGCAGCATGACAAGAGCGGAGAGCACCAGAGCGAGGTTGACAAAGAAATCCCGGAGAACGTAGTCATCCAGAATCATCGGAAACTGAGCGCTGAACAGACGGCGGCGTGACGCCGCTCGCTTGAAGACATCTCCATTGGTTCCGCCAGAGCGCACACTTTTCCTTCTCTCCTCGAAGTCCCTTTTAAATGGATTGCGAAGTCGCAGTGACCCAATCTCAAAGGGGCGGTGTTCCACCCTCCAGAGCAGAAATGCACCGAACACCAGCGATACGATGTCCGCCAACCACGCCCCAATGCCGGGCGAGACTTTGCCCTGCCGAGCCAGGGAAACTCCCAACAACGACACAAAGTAATAAGCGAATACCAGCAGGATGGTGAGAACGAATCCGCTGGATTTCCCGCCTTTTTTTGACGACAGTCCCAAGGGAATTCCGACCAGCCCGAGGACTATGCAGGCTGTGGGCAACGCAAATCGGCGATACAGTTCAATGTAGTACCAACGCGAGAGCACGGGATTTCGCGTGGTCTTCGCTTCGGCCAGCAACTTACGCGTGGACATTTGCGCCAGCGGCGCCGGTTCCTGCTCCTTGACGTTTCCTTGCCGCGGCACTTCAATCGGCCAATCGGTTTGCTGAAATGTCGAGACCTGATAATGATTGGGCGACGCAGGGTCCATTTCGTGCATGGATCCGTTGACTAAGTGAAGATGCAAGGTATGCGGGCCTTCGCTGACCAGAATGCCCTGCTGCGCCAAAGTAATCCTCGGGGCGGCAGGCGTACTGACGTCTGCAATAAATACTCCCTTCCAAATTGCCGCTCCTCTGGCTTCTTTTACATCCTGTACGTAAAGGACCAGCTTTGGAAACCCCTCATAGAAGACGCGTGGCTGCACTTCGAATGAAACTTGCGACCCTTTCAGGCTTTCCTGTAAACCGCTCAGAGCGGCCTGAGAGCGGGGCACAAGGTAGGTTCCGTTGAATAACGCAAGACCCCATGCAACGGCGACGAAAATGGAAACGATCGAAAGGAACGACCAGACTCCAATGCCGCCGGCGCGCATTGCGGTAATCTCGCTGTCTGCCGCGAGGCGGCTCAGTCCGATGAGAATGCCCACCAGAACAGCCATTGGAATGGTGTAGGTCAGGGTCGAAGGCAGGCTAAAGAAGAAGACCTTGGCCACCGCGGGCAGGGGCGCACTGTGGCGAATGATCAACTCAAGAATATGTCCCAGGTCTCTGGTAAACAGAACGAATGTAAACACGGCGAGCCCGATCAGGGCATGCGAGGTGACTTCGCGCAGAATGTAGCGAGTGATAATCCGCATCGGGGACGGCCAGGAGGGAGTCTAGCAGCTTTCGGCTAGCCCCTAGAAGCCGGGGACCGGCATCCCACCGCTTCCGCCAAATCGCCGCCAGAGTCCCAGAGCTGCCACTGGTCTTATTACCTCCGTAATGTGTAACTCTGCGGGATTACCCAGTAGGCTGGAGTGGCAATCCGAAATTCCGGGAGCCGCGTATCTTCACCGCCGAGACAAACAAGGGGACCCGCACCGCATCCGCGCGTGCGTTTATACATAGCCTTAATATCCTCATTAAGTATGTACGGCTCTACGGGTTCGATCACAAGCGCACGGCCACCCAGTTCGAAATCACGTGGAACGAATTGCAACAGGGCCTTCCCAAAGATCCCGACGGGAACTTTCTGCTTGGGGTCTCTGACAACCGCCTTCTGCTTGACGGCATTGCCCTTGAGACCGGACAAGCCGAACAAAGTTTTGCGAAGTTACTGACCACTGCCGGACTGGCAAGCATCCACTTCTCAAATCAGGTCACCGTTGATGACTTTGCGCATCTCGTGAAGGCTTTCTCCACCGCCGGCTCTAAAGCTCAGGATGTTACGAAGCAGATCAAAGATACGTTTGGAACCAATAAACACGCGAGCATACGGATCAACGAAGTTAAGTTTGTGGCTGCCGATCCTGCGACCGGGGACGTGAATATTGCCGCGCAAATTGCCGCACAGTCTCTCGGTCCCGAATTCAAGCAATGGTTGAATGATCCGCAAAAACTCATGCAGCTGATCGCCGCCGCTGAAGGCGCTCACAACGTTGGCGGCGCAGGGTCCGGGGCAGCGGGCGGGACAGGGGACGGGACAGGGACTGGTACCGGCACCGGCGGCGGGGGGGGCGGCACCGGGCCCAATTTGCCTCCGGGGAGTTTTCCAAATGCGCCAGCCGCGGGGAACGCTGCTGGTGGAACAGGGCCTGCGGCCGCTGGAGGGGGCAACTGGAGCGGCGGAGTAGTTCCGTTGCAGGAGGAAGAAGTCATCCAGGCTATACGCTTACTCACCAGATTCGGCGAGGTGGGCAGCGATCCCTCCGCTAAGACCGAAGTCCTCGAGGGCGAGATCAGCAGGACCGACGCCAACACAAAAGTCAATCTGCAACACTTGCTGCAAAGCCTGGCGTCCACCGTTCCGTCGCAACAGAACGATACTCCGCTGCTTATGAGAGCGGCCGAGCATATGGCCATTCGCTTCGCCCTGGAACGGTTTCAGAAGGGCGACGTAAAGGTCAACGCCGTTCACCAGATGTTGGAGCATATGAGCAGGCAAATGGACAGCCTGCGTCAAATCCTGCGCCTGCAAGAAGACAAGATGAGCAAGGCGGGCATTCTGGTGGAATCGCATGCCGACATTCTTGATCGCATGTTCTGGGCCGAGGTTCCCGACGCCGGCAAAAAGAGCGTCCTGCTGTCGGATGAAGCCCCTTGCGTTCCTGCCCGTAACATTCGGCAATTCGTGGAGCTTCTGCTCGACCGTGATGAGCGAGACACAGCCTCGGATATTCTGCGAAATTATGCATCCTGCCTGAACGCAAAAGACCCTGAGCCGCGTCGCAAAATCGCGACCGGACTGGGCCAACTGGCCGATCTTTACGCCAGTTCCGACGAAAAGCTTCTGGGGTCCACAGTCCGCAATCTGGGCGACGCCCTGGTCAAAGAACCCGATTCTGAGCTGCAAAGTTTAATCAGCGCCGCGTTCGTACGCATGAGTTCGGAAGCAAGCGCCCAGAAGCGCTATGTCGCGTTAAATGAAGTCTGCGATGCGATGGACGCGGTTGCAAAACAGCGTCCGGTTCTCGCGGAAGATCTTCGACCTCGCATCGGCATTGAGAATCGTCTGCCGGAATTTCTTGAAGAAGCGTTGCGGCTGCCGCAAGTACCGCCGGAGTTGATCATGGTACTGCGCCGCACATCGCAGGCGGCCATCGAGCATCTCGCCGACAGGTTTTTCCGCTGCATGCGGCGCGACGAATGCGATCGCATGGTCGAGGTGGTAAAGGATCTGGGGCCGCCCGGGATGGCGCATCTGCGGGAAATGCTGCGCATGGGCGCGCCCCGCCAGGCGTCGTCCGTTATCGGCCTGTTAAGCCGGCTCGACGTACCCACCCTGCTGGAATTGCTGCCGACACGCTTGCCCGAGTGGAACCGCTTCTATCACGATTTGGTCGTCCGCCAAATTGCCTACGGGGCCGCTCCCGATCGTGGCCGCTCGCTTCTGGAACTGCTCGAGATTCTTGATCCCCTGGTATTGCCACAGGCTCTGGATGAAATTGGAATGAGTGGCGATCGCTCCGCAGTTCCGCCACTGATTGTGATGGCGGAATCCGGAGAAACCGAAGGCCGCTCGCCCCTGCTGCAATTGAAAGCCGTGGAGTCTCTCGGGCGACTGCGTGAAGGGGATTCGATCACCGTTTTGCGCAACCTCCTGGAAGCCAAAAAAATGTGGAAGTGGATTCATCCGCGCGAGTTGAGGATCGCGGCGGCACAGGCATTGACCAAGATTGACCCGACGTACAGCAGTAAAATCATGTCGGAAAGCGGGCTGGAACCTTCGGAACTAGCGGTCGCCGCCCTCGATGCCGCTCCGGCCTGCCCGTGGGTGCGACAGCGCCGCTATGAGCGCATTGCCCTGAGAAAGCCGATCTCCGCTATCATCAGCAGTTCCTGGGGGAAGTCCAGCATTTCAGTTCACGAACTCAGCCTGGGCGGGGGCATGGGCACAAAACAGGATAATCTTCGCGTCGGCTCCGAAGCTACCCTCGACATGAAAGTCGGCCTGAGCCATATTCGGGCAGAAGTGTTGCTGCGCCGCGCCCGAGTCAATGAAGTAGGCTTCGAAATCGTAAATACCGATTTAGAGAGCCGTTATCGCCTGCGTCGCATTCTGGTGGAAACGGTGGGCAATACTCGCGAAGAGAAGGAAGAGAAAAAAGAGGAGTGGAGCGAAATCCGAAAAGGCTGATTCGATTTCTAAGGTTCCAGCAAAAAGAAGCCTCTACCAGCGTAGAGGCTTTCTCGTTTCCGAAACTCGCCGGCTATTTTACCTTTACGATGATGATCGCCAGCGTGTAGAGCGCCAAAGACTCGATTAGCGCCAGGCCAAGTATCAGCGCAAAAGAAATTCCGGGGCGTGCGGCCGGATTTCTGGCTAATGCTTCCGTCGCCGCGGCCGTGGCTCTTCCCTGCCCAATGCCGCAGCCCGCCGATGCTATCGCCATGGAAAACCCGGCGCTTAGCGCTACCCAGTTCACCGGATTTGAAGTTCCTCCGCCCTGCGCGAATGCAGGGACGGCAAAACACATTACCGCTAACGCCATAAACACATAACTCATCACACGCATTGTTTTTTTCCTCCTATGAAATACCGCCAGTGGGTGGTTGACGTTACCGAACAAACGCCCTCACTCTGTACGGTTAGAAATCACCATGTTCTACCGACACGGCGCCCGCCAAATATACCGTCGTCAAAAGTACAAAAATATATGTCTGGAGCAACGCAACAAAAATATGTAATCCCAAAAATATGATGGGGACTCCAATCGCGATCATGGAAAAGAAAGCCATGATTACCAGCTCTCCCGCGAACATGTTGGCCCAAAGCCGGATGGTCAGCGAAAGCACACGGGCGAGGTGGCTAATAATTTCAATGGGCAACATGAGAACCGCCAGCGGGATCCGAATTGCCAAGGGAATACTCGAATCCGACGGACCCAGAAAATGGGCTGCGTAGTGGGCCAGCCCCTGCTTGCGAACGCCCTCCGCATGGTAATAAAGGAATGCGAGAACCGCGCAGCCGAACGGCACCTCGGCAGAGGCGGTTGGCGATTCAAATCCCGGAATCAGCCCGATCAAGTTAGAAATCAGTATGAAGAGCAGCAAAGCGATGAGAAACGGCGTGAATCTTTCACTATGATGCCCAATAATTTCCTCGCTCTGCTGGTTCACAAAACCATGAAGCAATTCGAACGTGTGCTGCAATCCTCCTGGGCTTTCTACAGAGAGCCGAGTTCGCAGTAAAACAAATAGCAACAACAGAAACAGAAAAACCAACAATTCCATCGAGAAAGCGTTGGTAATCGGAGCTTGCGGATACTTCGGCTCAATATGCAATGCGCGCAACAGTGCGTCCGCCGGGCCGGCGAAGAAGCGATTCAGGATTGCTGTAAACCAAAGCTGTTCTGGCATAAAGAGCGGCTGCTAGCTTCTAGCTGTCAGCTCCTGGCTTGAACCTCAAAATCAACCGTGCAAATTAGATTCCGCGCGCTAACGCCATGTACAACTCGTACGTTGCTTCGCACAAAATCGCCGCTACGGGGAGGAACAACCCCACAAGAAACCCGTGAAGACTTGCTGGATAACTGGTTAATATAACATAGGCGGCGCAGGCAACCGCGAGATAGCGGAGCACGAAACGCACGATGATTCCCTTTCCCGACTGCCGATTTCCGGACTGGACGGTCCGCTCGACAACGCCTTCCACCACCCGTTTCAGTAAATAAAAATTCGCGTAAGCGACGGCGCTGCCGGAAGCAAAGCCCGCTGCAACTCGCCAACCCAAAGTCAGCCAGGTTGCGAAGCTCAATCCCACGCCAATGAGTATCATGCCCCGCTGAATTCGGCTAAGCGCCCCAGCATGAAACGATTCGATGGAGCGACGGGCGTCTTCGCCCGTCAACGTTGCCCCCTGACTTTTCCCGGCATCGCGGCCGGATTCTCATGCGTACGCTCTCTGAACCCTCCCTTCATTCCCCCCGCCAATGAAACGCTCGACTCGCCAAACTTATCGCGCAGCCTATCCGCGGCGGACATTGCCTGCTGCCAGCGCTGTCGGCGCCCATCTTCCAGAAGATCGCCCTGACCGACAACTTCTTCGAAAGACGACGCCTGCACACCAAGCAACCGTACCGCCGAGTTCCTGCTCCAATTCTCACGGAAAAGACCGCGCACCTGTTCGAAGATTTCCGTATCCAGTTGCGTCGGTGACGATAGCGTATGCGCCCGCGTAATCGTAGAAAAATCCTTATAGCGCAGCTTGAGTTGGATGGTCCGCGCATAGAGCCGATGCTCGCGCAGCCGCCTGCCCACCATTTCGGACAGACGCATCAGTGTAGATTCAAGCTGCGCGGGATCGCCTGTGTCCTCGTTATAAGTGTGTTCGTGGCTGATGGATTTCGGATCAGCGCCGGCCCCGACTTCGCTGTCAAACCATCCTCCAGCGTCCTCGCCTCGCGCCTTTCCTGCCAGCGCCAGTCCCCATTTTCCAAAACGGTCTTCCAGAAAAGCGGATTCGAAGCGCGCAAAATCGGCGACCTTGCAAATGCCGAGCGCGTTCAGATTTTTTTCCGTAACCTTTCCGACCCCCGGAATGTCGCACACGTCGAGTGGGGCCAGAAAGTTTGCCTCACATCCGGGAATCGCCCAAAGCACGCCGTGAGGCTTCGCCTTGGCCGACGAAACTTTAGCCACGAGCCGTGAGCTGCCAATTCCGATCGAGCAATTCAGTTCCGTCTCCGCTTTCATCTTCCGATGGAGGCTATGAGCCGCGGCGAGCACTGGCCCGTGCAAGCGCTCGGTTCCGGTCATATCTAAATACGCTTCATCAATTGACGCCATTTCAACCAGCGGAGTAAACGAAGAAAGTACGCTATAAACTCGCTCGGAATATTGCCGATAGCGGTCAGGATGACCGTCCACAAATACCGCGTGCGGGCAAAGCTTCGCCGCAGTTCGCAACGGCATCGCCGAATGAACGCCAAACTTGCGTGCCTCGTACGACGCGGCGGAAACTACTCCGCGCTCGTCGCGTTGCCCACCGACAACAACAGCCTTGCCCTTCAACGCGGGGTCAAACAATTCTTCCACCGAGACAAAAAAGGCGTCCATATCAACATGAAAGATGGTCTTGACTAGGGTGGCCATTAGACAAAAGTGAACGAATGACAGAATTCTATCAGCGTCCACGATGAGCCATTATCATGGGGATTGAAGGCCATGGAAGATCCAGCGACCCATTGGGACTATCTTCATCAGAATCCGCGCTTTCGTCCTTCGTATCCCTCGGAACCTGTAGTGCGCTTCATGATGGGGAACCGGAAGGCACTGGAAAAGGGCAGCGGGGCGCGATTTCTTGATATTGGCGTCGGCGCGGGCCGGCACGCGAAGTTTTCAGCAGATTTAGCTTTTGCTCCCTTTGGGATTGATATTTCGCTGGTCGGCCTTCAACATGCGCGGGAGCAGCTTCGGCAGGCAGGCGTACGGGCCCATTTGGCAGAAGCTTCAATGCTTGCTCTCCCCTTCAAAAATGGCAGCTTTGAAGTGGCTTTGAGTTATGGGGTGTTCTACTACGGAACGGCTGCGGAGATGAAACGGGCAATAGACGAAACTTACCGTGTGCTGAGTCCGGGAGGACGAGCGTTCATCGTGGTTCGGACCACTAGCGACTGCCGTTTCGGCAAAGGACAACAAATTGAATCCAACACCTTCCGCCTGACAATGACCGAAACCAATGAGGAAGGGACAGTTCAACACTTCCTCGCAGCCGACGACATACCCAAATACTTTTCCCAATTTTCGCGGGTGACCTTCGAAAAGAGCGAAACGACCTTCGCCAATCGAAGGTTTATAAACTCAGACTGGTTAATTACTCTGGAGAAATGAGGGTGCGTACATCTGCCTGATATTCGCAGACGTGGGTGTTTCACCATCCTTACCGGTTCGCGAATGTCAGCGTGTCAGCAACCGAGACTGGAGGCACCGCTCTAAGTTGGCGCGCCTTTTCATACACCCGCACGTATTCCTTCGCGGATGAACTCCAGGAGAAATCCTTATTCATACCGTTGCGCATAAGACTCTGCCAGCTACTTTGATCTTGAAAGGATTGCAAGGCCCGTCTTATTGTCAGCAGAAGCTCTTCGCCGTTATAGTCCGAGAATTTGAATCCCGTCCCCTTGCCGGTGCGCGGGTCCCACTGTTCAATGGTGTCGTCGAGGCCGCCGGTTGCACGAACGATCGGCACCGTACCGTACTTCAGGCTGTACATCTGGTTCAGGCCTGAGGGCTCATACCTTGACGGCATGAGAAACATGTCGCTTCCGGCTTCGATTCTGTGAGCCAGGGCATTGTCGTATGCGATCTTCACGGCGATCTTTTGCGGAAACTGCTTATTGATGCGCGCAAACATCGCCTCGTATTGCCTGTCCCCAGTGCCCAGCACGACGAGGATCAACTCTTCCCGGGCCAACCGGTCCATAACCTGCGCGATAAGATCGAACCCCTTCTGCGCGGCGAAGCGCGAAACAATGCCAATGACCGGCAAACTCGGATTCGCATCCGCGATGCCGAACATCTCCCGCAGATCTCGTTTGCACTTGACTTTGCCGCTCAAGTCTTCCGCAGAATAGTTGGCGGCAATGAATTTATCCGTCTGTGGATTCCATTCCGCGTAATCCACGCCGTTGAGAATTCCCGCAACCGTGGAGGAACGGTCTCGCAGCACGCCATCCAGACCGAAGCCAAACTCGGCGGTCTGGATTTCCTGGCTGTACTTCCGGCTGACCGTGGTCACGAAATCGGCATAGACAAGCGCGCCTTTCAGATAATTTAAGTTGCCAAAGAATTCGAGCCGGGAAATCGTGAATAGATCCCATGGCAGAGTGAGCAATGGCAAAGTGTCGGGCGGAAACAGTCCTTGATATCCGAGGTTGTGGATGGTGAAAACAGTAGCGGTTTCGCGAAACGCGGGATCATCGGCATATTGCGTGCGCAGAAGAATCGGGATCAGCGCGGTCTGCCAGTCGTGGCAATGAAAGACCTGTGGAACACCGAGAATTTTGGAAGCCTCGAGAACTGCCCGGCAGAATAATGCGAACCGCTCGGCATTGTCCGGGAAATCTCCCGCGGGCGTGCCGTAAAGAGCGTCGCGGTCGAAGTAAGCAGGATATTCTATGAAGTAAAATCGCACGCCATCGTGAGTTCCGCCGGAAATCACCGAACAAAAACGGTAGCGATCGTCAAACGGGACGGTAATACTTCCAACCGCCGTCTGGGCATCGGGAAGCCTGGTGTGGCGGTATCGCGGAAGATAGACCGTGATCTGGTGCCCCATTGCCGCCAGGGCTTGCGGCAACGCTCCTACAACATCTGCCAGCCCTCCGGTTTTTGAATAAGGAACACATTCGGAGGCCGCAAAAGCAATCTGCATCGGTAAAAATCCCTCTCAATCTGGGTTGTAACCGCTTTCGCAAGCTATCATAGGATGCTGGTGAGAAGGTGATGCACTTCGGAAAACGGCGCTAATCGAGTTTAGTTTACAGCAGCAGAGAAAAAAGAAGAAAGAAAGAGGGGCAGTGTGCCCAAGGTTTCTGCAAATCGGCCCGGCCTGAACCGCAAACCGAAACTCGGTCAACATTTTCTGGTTGACGACGCAGCCGCCGCGCGGATTGTCGAGGCATTGGGGAACGTATCGCAGAGCACAGTGCTCGAGATTGGCCCCGGAAGGGGCGCTCTGACCGCGTTGCTCGCCCTCCGCGCGCGGCGACTGATCGCCATCGAGACGGATCGCGTTCTTGCGGCTCAACTGCGGATGAATTTCGCGCTAACACCAAACGTTGAAATCATCGAAGGCGACATTCTCGCTATTGATTTCGATACGATATTCGGACCGAAGCCCGGAAGCACGCGCCCCGGAATTAATCAGCAACCCGAGCCGGCGCGTGTGGTGGGGAACCTTCCCTACTTCATCACTTCCGATATTCTCTTGCGCCTTTTCCAATATCGAAAATACATTGAAAGCATCGTCCTTATGGTTCAGCGCGAAGTTGCCGACCGTCTTGCGGCAAAACCCGGCAAGAGCGAATACGGGCTGCTTTCAGCCACAGCCCAGCTTTACACTCGCGTGGAAAAATTGTTTACCCTTCCTCCAGATTCCTTTTCCCCGCCGCCCAAAGTTCATTCCACGGTGGTCCGGATGTCGGTTGATCCGCGATTAGAAAGTTTGCATGTTCGGGAGGCAGAGTTCGTAGCATTTTTGAAGTTGATTTTCGGGCAGAAACGGAAAACGCTTTGGAATAATTTGAAATCTGACTACAAGCCGGAAGCGTTGCGCGCTGCCTTCGACGAAGCGAACGTTAAACCGAACGTGCGCGCAGAGGCTCTCACTCTGGAAAAGACTGCGGCATTGTTTCGGGTGCTTTCGAATGGTCCAGTTGGGGCATCAACCCCATAGGATGTCACATGGAAACCCGGTATCCCGCCGTTGCGGGACGCTTCTATCCAAGAGATCCGACCACCCTGCGGGCGGACGTGCAGTCTTATCTTTCGCCCGGCGAATCCAGAATGAACGAAGCGAAGATTAGTTGCCTCGGATGCATAGTCCCCCACGCCGGATATATATATTCCGGTCATGTCGCCGGCGCAGTGTTCAGCAAAATCAATATTCCTCGCAACTGTTTTGTAATCGGCCCCAATCACACCGGGCACGGGCGCCCGCTTTCCATTATGAGCGAAGGCTCCTGGGAAACACCGCTGGGCGCTGTATCAATCGCTTCTGAGTTAGCCAACGCGTTGAAAGATGCGTTCTCACCCTTAACGGAAAACTCTGAAGCCCACTACGCGGAACACGCCATCGAAGTGGAACTTCCATTCCTTCAGCTTCTACAGCCGAATCTGGCTTTCGTTCCCATCGCGTTGGGGACCGGGCGCTTCGAACTTCTGGAGGGATTGGGGCGGGCGTTAGCTCAGGTGATCGCCGCCCAAACCGAGCCGGTATTGATCGTTGCATCCAGCGACATGAACCACTATGAGAGCGACGAAATCACCCGCATCAAAGATTTCAAAGCTATCGAAAGAATATTGAGTCTAGACGCGCGGGGTCTCTTTGATGTGGTGAAGAAAGAGAACATCAGCATGTGCGGATTTGGCCCTGTGATCACCATGCTTTCCGCCGCAAAGCAGCTCGGCGCTGCATCGGCGGAACTGGCGGAGTATGCAACCTCCGGGGATGTTTCGGGCGACCGCGAGATGGTCGTGGGATACGCGGGAGTTATGGTCAAGTAGCTCAGCTATAAGCGGTATGGGTCTGAAGATTGGGTCCACGAGGCCGGTTTGTGCATAACTCCAAGCCCCATGGATGCTTTCCCGTCAGACCCATGCCTCCCCAAAGCTACTCGAAGCGCTTGCCGACCGCGGTGGCGCATCCGGTCATCAGCAACTTCCCAGTGGGGTCGTAAAAATGAACGGAAGCCTTCGGCGTGGTGAATTCATCCGGGTTGTCCCCCATCTCGATCCGTTGAGTAATTACCTGGGTCTTGGCCAGGACGCCATTCACCGTTATGAGGGCAATTGTGGATGCCCTATATGTGTCTCCACCTTTGTAACTCCATACTCCGTGACCGGGACCCCGGAAGACCGGCGGGGCAATCATGGGATTGGAAGTGGTTTCCGTCATCGTCCCGCCGCGGGCAAATGTCAGCAGCGAAAGGAATGGAGAGCCCAGCGCAGCCCCTGAGGCACAGTCATGCTGGGTAACCTGGACGATCCATGTGCCTTCCAGTCTTTTCGCATCGGATTTGTAATCTTCGGCTTGCGACAGCCCGCTTACCGCAAGTAACAGAGCGAGCAGGCTTGCAAATGCCAACGCCGGCAGGCGTTTTATTGTGTTCGGTTTCATTGGGGATGTCTCCTAGTTTTGAAATTGCCGGGCGATTTCGTCGCTTCCGGTGGAGATATACTCATTTCTGCCCACGGGAAAGTCTTTAGATAGTGCTGAAGCGTTATGAATTTTTCTGAAAATATGGAGTCGTCGGCCACGTCCGATTCCCAATCTCAGGTTTTTCAGGTGGGAGAATTTCGCATTGACGCCGGGAAGCGGCTATTCCTTCGGGCGGGCGTTCCGGTATCACTGACGCCGAAGGTTTTTGACACCCTTGTATTGCTGGTGAAAAGCGAAGGCAAACTTCTCCGAAAGGAGGAATTGATGCAGGCGATTTGGCCTGACACGACCGTGGAAGAAAATAACCTGAACCAGAACATTTCCACTTTGCGCCGTGCTCTAGGGGAGGGCCGAGGTGAAAACCGCTACATCGCAACCATTCCCGGGAAGGGATACCGCTTCATCGCCGACGTCGAGATCGTTTTCGACGGGCATTCACATACGCCGCAACCTTTAACAATTGGCGTCCTCCCGTTCGAGAGTCTTGGGGCAGGCCCCGAACGCGAATACTTTGCCGATGGCCTGACGGAGGAGACCATTGCCGCGCTCGGTCGCATCGAGCCCGATCATTTCGGCGTGATCGGACGAACATCGGTTATGCAGTACAAACGCACCACGAAATCACTGGCGGAAATCGGGCGCGAATTACACGCGGCTTATCTGATCGAAAGCTCTATTCGCGAGGAGGGAAGCCGGTTTCGCATCACCTCCAAATTGGTTCGCGTTCGTGACCAGCTTCAAGTATGGTCGGCCTCCTATGACAGCGAACCTCGGAGCATGCTGGTTTTTCAAAGCGAGCTGGGCGCGGTCATTGCCGAACAGATACGGCTGCGGCTTTCCCCCAAGCGTCTACAGGCGTTGGCTAAACGGCAGACTCAAAATGCCGAGGCTTATGATCTTTATTTACACGGACGTCATTTCTGGAATCAATTGACCGCGCCCACAACCCGCCGCGCCATAGAATATTTCACTCATGCCACACAGCTTGACCCGAAGTATGCGTTGGCCTGGTCGGGTTTGGCCGACGCCTATTCCGCCAGTCCCGTAAATGGAGACGCGCAGCCGCTCATGGTTTGGCCAAAAGCCCGCGAAGCGATGGCGAAAGCGATCGAATCGGAGCCCGGATTGGCCGAAGTGCAAACTTCGCTTGGATTTCTAAAGTTCTGGCTCGACTGGGACTGGCCCGGCGCTGAGACAGCCGTGCGAAAAGCGATCGAACAAGACCATTCCTATCCCCTGGCCTATCGGGCGCTCGGGGTGGTTCTTTCGCATATGCGCAGGCATGACGAAGCCCAGTTAGCAATGCGCCGTGCGCGTGAATTGGACCCGCTCTACGTCATGCATCAGTCATTGTCGTCGCAGGTTGCATTTGCCGCGCGCGATTATTCCGCAGCCGTACAATTCGCCCGTCAGGCAATCGTGGTTGATCCCGAGTTCTGGATCGCCCACCTTCATCTGGCGCAGATTTACGTGGAGTTGGGTGAATTCAGCCTCGCACTCGAAGAGCTCGACAGCGCGGGGAAGCTCAGCGGCGGCAACACGAAGACAATTGCGCTTCGGGGTTACATCTTCGCGAAGACTCAGAGGCCGGCTGAGGCCCGCGAGGTGTTACAAACGCTCGGGTCTATCTCCCGGGAGCGCTATGTTCCTCCCTATGCGATGGCCCTTGTGCATGCCGGGCTAGAACAGCGGGATTCGGCCTTGGATTGGCTTGAACGTGGCCGCCGCGACCGGGATGTGCATCTGACTTTTCTGCCCGTGGACCCCAAGTGGGATGCTTATCGCCGGGACGAGCGCTTTCAGGCCCTTATCAAAATCTGCGGATTCAAGCTCGCGTCGTGAACTCATTATTTGGGGCTACGCCCGGTTGGGCCCGAACGCATGGCACCCGCCCCGGAATGCATTGGCGCCGGGTTGCCTCGTCCCGCCTGGGATGACGGCGACATTCCGCGCGACCCGGATCCGGGCTCATAAGGCTGATATCCCGCTCCAGTCATTGTCCTTGTCATTGGCCTCATTCCCACGGGCGCGCTGTGAATCCGCGCGGTGGCCATGCCTTGAGTGCTTACCCTCTGCGAGATTTTGGAGAGGTCATTCACTCCACCTCTCGGTATGCCGAGTCCTGCTGAGTTATTCCGGATGATCAGCTTGCTGCTCGAGTGCCCGGCGAAACCGGGAGACGGCCCGTGATTCACCAGAACTAAACTCTGGCCTGTAGTCGTTGGCGGCCTGGGTGAAACAAAATTTGCCGGAGCATTCATGATCCGAGGTTGAGCGTTGACCGCCATCCAAGTTCCTCCAGGATGCCACGCCCAGCCGCGCCCGTTGATGAACGCCCAGTTGCCTGAGTGGAATGGCGTCCATCCCCACGGATACGCCGAAACCCATCCGTAGCCCATGCCGGGATAAAACGCCCACGCTCCATCCATGAATGGATCCCAACCCGCACCCGCGAAATAGGGCTGCCACATCAGGCCATAACCCGGCGTATTGAAATAATTTCCGTAATAGCTGAGGTCGCTCAAGCCATAGGAATATGCTGATGAGCTGGCGACGGGGCTGTCGGCACCGTAACGCTGCTGATACTGATCCTGCCGCTTATCCCATGCGTCGTAAGGGGCCGGCTCAACATTCTTGGCGATCTTTCCCTCTTCGTTGCCTGCAAGATCGAATATCGCAGTGCGGTTCTTTGATACTTGAACCGTACCAGACACAGCTTCCACATCGGCCTCGCCGCTGAATACCGCGACCGCCGCATTTTTGTCAGACAACTCAATTCGCAGGTGAACCGGATGGATCAAAACCATCTTCTCCTGCCCGAACGTCAAAGTCAGCTGATCATTCTTCGTATTCTTGAAATCAACGTAGGCAGTACCACTCTTGACCGTCACATCAGAAATTCTGGTTCCAGAATCGCTCAACGAAAGCTGCGGAAACTCAACCGTGGTGTTGGGAGCCATGCGCAGCGCGCTTCCATCCTCAAATTCAATTTCGGCGCGGCCATCGCTTTCTGTTCGCACTTCGTTGCCCTGCGTTACCGGCAGGTTGAGAAACGCCTTTTCGTAACCGTGAAGGTTGCGATTGATTTGAACCGAACCTTCAATTTCGCTGAGCCGCACAATGCGAACGTGCGAGTCAGCAAAGCAGGGAACGGCAATCAGCGAACCTGCAATCACAAGCGCAAACGCAATAGCCTGAAATTTGAAGAATTTCATGGTTGGGACTCCTGACGCTCTATGGCAATTAGAACACCTTTTAGGCTGCCTGGTTGTCAAGAATTCGTTTATTTCCCGGTGACTCCGGACTTTGAGGCAGCCAGCATGCGTTGAGCCCTCGCCCGGATGACATTCATCAGGGAAGGATCGTCAACAATCTTTTGCAGGACCGGCGAGATTGCGGGAATCTCCTGAAGGCCGCTTCTTCCCGCCGATTCATCCATTCGCCTGAGATCCTCGTCGAGCGCCAGCTTCTGATAACGATGGTCGTATTCCAGTCGCCGGCCAAATTCCATGGTTGCGCTCATATCCTGGAACAGTGCGGTGAGGTCCTGCACTTCGGGCAAGGGCGAATAGTTATACGTGGCCTTCGCGTTTCTTTGAGCATCCTTGTAGGAAAGAATCTTTGTGCCTGTCGCCGCAATGTTTTTTCTTTTTGAATCAATGGCGCCATCGAAATAGCGCGCCCGCTTAGCGAGATCGAAAATCCTGGAGCAGTTTGGCGGAGTGACTGTGAAGTCGTAATGGTAAGACTCGTCTCCCGCGGATTGTTCAGTGACCTTTCCATCCGATTGATAGCTCGCGCGACAGTCTGCACCGACCGAAATCGTGTAATGCTCGGGTTCTGAGCCGGGAAACGTCTGTTCATACCCAACCGTCGCAACCGTGTGTTGGGCCTGGACTCCGACAGGCGCCAATAAGAGGCACTGCAACAACAATGCGAGATACCGGATTTTTGATTTACCGGGATGCATGCCCACGAATTATGCCAAAAAATGAAGGTCGCCGCGAAGAATATTACCTGTTGCCGATCATCTCCAGAAAAACCTGATGAACCCGGGTATCCTCGCTCAATTCGGGATGAAACGTCGAAGCCATCACATTTCCCTGGCGCACCGCGACCGGGTCATTCCCTTCGGTTGCGATGACGGTTACTTCCGGTCCGACGCGCTCGATTTTGGGCGCGCGAATAAAAACCATCTCCAGCGGCGAGCCGCCGCCGTTAACCAGTAGGTTTCCTTCGCGGATCGAGCTGTCAATCTGCCGCCCATAGGCGTTGCGGCGAATCCCAATATCAAGCGCCCCCATGCCCATTTGCTGCGGATTTTCGACCTCTTTAGCCAGCAGGATCGCGCCGGCGCAAGTGCCGAACGTCGGCCTCATGCGCACGAAGTCTTTAAGCTTTTTAAATCCCGCTTCGCCGAGTAGCTTGAGAAATGTTCCAGACTCGCCGCCGGGAATGATCAGCCCATCAATTTCGTCCAGTTGTTCCGGCTTCCTGACCAGAACGACTTGAGCTCCCAACTCTTCCAGCCGTTTGCGATGCGCGTCGAAATCGCCTTGCAGGGCAAGGACTCCGACCGTCTTCGGTCGTTCGCCGCCCGCCGGCTCTC
Organism: Terriglobales bacterium; assembly: GCA_050746185.1. Classification (GTDB taxonomy): domain Bacteria; phylum Acidobacteriota; class Terriglobia; order Terriglobales; family Acidobacteriaceae; genus PALSA-188. Next base: position 135,518 of record JBOGLA010000005.1, read on the forward strand.
GTTGATCATTGTTCGTGTTGATCATTATTCGTGTTGATCATTGGTGGTGTTGATCATTGGTCGTGGATCCGGCTAAAGCCATTTGATCTAATTTTAATCGGGTTGATGAAAATTTTCGCGTAACCTCTCGCGGGGGTGGCGATTCCGGTTCCGTCCGGCGAAGACACGAGGCCGTAAAGTTGGGTTTTTGGCACGTGACCGCGCCGTGTTGAATCGAATGGCTTCAGCCGCTAGTTTTTTTCAATTTCTCCATTTCTTCGGCGGCCATGTGGAAGCCAGTATTTGCGGCTGGAACCCCCGCATAAATGGCGGTTTGCAGCAGGACTTCCTTCAGGTCGCTAGGCTCCAGTTCGCGCGCGAATCCTGCCCGCACGTGCAATCTGAATTCTTCCCACCGGCCAAGCGAAGCGGCAATCGCAAGCGCGAGAAGGCGCCGCGTCCGCTGGTCGAGGGCCGGGCGGGTCCAGATCGTCCCCCACGCATAGCGCGTAATCAACTCCTGAAAATCGCGCGTAAAGTCGGTTGCCGCCGCGATGGCCTGGTCCACATGAGCATCGCCAAGCAGTTCACGGCGAACCGAGAATCCCGCTCGTATCGGATCGGCCGATGAATCCTGCGGCCGGAGAAATTCCAGCAGGGCTGCGGTAAAAGACCGGGGCCGCTCAAGGTTTGAAAGATGAGCCGCCGGTAAACGGACGACACGCGCTCCGGCAATTTCGCGGACCAACACTTGACTATTGCCGTCCCATGGCGTGGAGATGTCAGCATCGCCGACCATCACCAGCGTGGGTGTCTTAATCTTGTGGAGCAAATCCCTGCTGTCAAAATCCCTCAGCGCGGCGCAACATCCGGCGTAACCGGCAGGATTGGTTCCGAGCAGAACATTGCAAATCGCCGCCGTATAAACATCTTTTCGCGACAAGGTTTCCGGAGAAAAGAAGCGCTGCATCACAGGGTCAACGACCGCCGCCATGCCACCCGTGAGGACGGCTTTCCGGCGCTCCTCCCATTGCGTGGGAGAACCGAACTTTGGGGAAGAGTCAGCGATAGTCAGATGCGTAACGCGATCGGGAACGTTAATGCCGAGCCACTGGGCAATCGCGCCGCCCAGCGAGATACCGCAGAAGGAAAACTTCTCAATCCCAAGCAAATCGGCAAGGCCGATGACGTCACGGCCCAACTGCTCGATCGAATAATCCCCCGCCGGCGCATCGGAGGCACCGTGGCCTCGAATGTCGCAACGCAATACCTGGAAATATGGCTGTAAATCCTGAACCTGAGACGCCCACATGCCATGGTCCGCGCCAATCGAATGAGAAAGGATCAACACCGGCGCATCATTTTTGCCTTCGAGCCGGTAGAACAGCCTGTTCTTATCAATGACCGCAAACGGCATATTTTCTTATTCCTTCTTGCTGCGAAGATCCGGCGTCGAGGACAAAAGCAACCGCTGTCGAAACTGTTCCGCCACACCGATATATAGTTCCGAAACTTCGAGATCGCTGAGATTCGCCGCGTCTAGGTAGCGAGTGACCTCGGGCATTTCCGCAAGGATCTCGGAAAGGCGGCGGCATTCTGAAACCGCCCTTCGAGCGGCATCTTCGAGAAGCTTGTGGGCGGCTTCACGACCGATGCGCGGCGAAAGAATCATCATCGCGTTTTCGGCAAAAATGACGCCGTGAGTGGCGTCAATATTAAAGCGCATTCGAGCGGGATCTACGATGAGGCCTTCAGCGACTTCAGCCATAGAATCTATCGCCAGGCCGGTCGCCTGAATTATTGCCACGACGGTTGGCCACTCTGCTTGCCAGCCACCCGCGCCCCGTTCGTGCTCCTGCACCATTCCGGAAAGAAATGCAGCGACCAGGTTTGGAACACGGTTGGCCGCGGTAAGAGTGAGCATGCACCCGATGGGATTATGTTTGTGCGGCATGGTGGAAGAGCCGCCGCGACCGGAAGTCTCTCCTTCTGCGACTTCGCGGATTTCACTCTGCGCAAGCAAACTGATATCGCGCGCCATCTTGGCGAGAGATCCGGTGAGAACGCCGCATGCGCACATCAGAGCGGCAAGACGATCCCGTTGCGTGTGCCACGGCGCTTCGGGATAAGCAAGTCCGAGATCTTCGGCGAGGGCTTGGCCCACGGCTATCCCGTTGTCGCCAAGAAACGCCAGGGTTCCGCTGGCGCCGCCGCACTGGAGAATCAGGGCGTCGGTGAAATTGTCTTTCAATTTGTTATGCGCACGGTAAATCGCCCCCAGCCAAGCGGCGGCTTTGAGCCCAAACGTAATAGGAGGAGCGGGCTGCATCAACGTTCGTCCCAACATCACGGTATGGGCGTGCTTGTCAGAAAGCTGCCGTAGCGATTTCTCCAGGCGTTTGAGATTGGTTTCGAAACCGGGTTGAGTTTGTTTCAGGAGCAGGACCATGGCAGTATCAACCACATCCTGACTGGTTGCGCCCCAATGCACAAAATTCGCAGATACGGGATCGGCCACATGGACGCGCTCTCTTAGAGCTTTGACGAAGGGAATAGCGGGCGTTCCGGCGCGCAAGCTGTCAATTGCAAGAATAGCGGTATCGAAAAGCTCCGGCTTGGCGGCGGCTGCGATCTTCTCAGCCGCAATCTGCGGAATGATCCCAATTCGCGCCTCAACCCGGGCAAGGGCCACCTCAAATTGCAGCATGGCCTCAAGCAGCGACTCGTCGGAAAATAACTTCGCCAGTTCTTCGGTAGTTGCAAGACTGTCAATCAGCCGCATCCGATATCTTTCCCTTAGACATTGCAGAGATTAACACTCAAGCGGCAAACTCAGCCATCAGTTGTCAGTTCCCAGTTTTCGGAACACCGGCTGAAAGGTTCCGCGAATTTTGCTATGATTCACAACACACCTCATTCCAACAACCCGCGCCAGAAAAAGGGGGCAGCATGGCAACCACACTCGTAGCACCCGAACTACACAAGAACGTAAGTCAGTTCATAAGCAAACCCAGAAAGATGCTAGTGGACGGCAAATGGGTGGATTCAGTTTCGGGAAAGACTTTCGAAACTTATAATCCAGCCACGGGCGAAGTCCTGGCCAGGGTGGCCGAAGGTGATCGCGCCGATATTGATCAAGCGGTCAAAGCTGCCCGAAGAGCTTTTGAGAATGGCAAATGGCCGGAGATGGGCGCCTCAAAGAGGGGCCGTATTTTGTGGAAGCTGGCGGATCTTCTTGAAGCTAACCTTGAAGAACTTGCGCAGCTTGAGACGTTAGATAATGGAAAGCCTCTCACCGTGGCCCGCGCCGCCGACGTTCCGCTTGCGGTTGACATGTTCCGCTACATGGCAGGATGGGCAACGAAGATCGAGGGCAACACCATTCCCATCTCATCGCCGGCGTCAAAATATTTTGCTTATACGCTGCGCGAACCGGTCGGAGTGGTGGGTCAGATTATTCCGTGGAATTTCCCGCTGTTGATGGCGGCGTGGAAACTTGCGCCGGCGCTCGCGGCCGGCTGCACCGTGGTGTTGAAGCCGGCTGAACAAACTCCGCTCAGCGCGTTGCGTCTCGGCGAACTGGCGATGGAAGCGGGATTCCCAGATGGCGTCCTGAATATTGTCCCCGGTTTCGGTGAGACGGCCGGTGCTGCCCTGGCGGCGCATCCTGACGTGGACAAAATCGCATTCACCGGATCTACCGAAGTCGGCAAATTGATTCTGCAAGCAGCCGCTGGAAATCTGAAAAAGGTTTCATTGGAGCTGGGGGGAAAGTCTCCTAACATCATTTTCCCGGATGCGGATTTGAAGGCCGCGATCCCGGGAAGCGCCAGCGGTATTTTCTTCAATCAGGGTCAATGCTGTTGTGCCGGATCGAGGCTGTTCGTGCACAAGAGCATCTTTGATGAAGTCGTAGAGGGCGTGGGCAAGGTGGCGAGCGAGTTCCACGTCGGGCCGGGCTTTGATGCCTCCACGAATATGGGTCCGCTGGTCTCGCAGGAGCAGTTGGACCGCGTCTGTGGATACCTGGCGTCCGGAATCAGCGAAGGCGCAAAAGCGGTTGTAGGAGGCAAGAAGAAAAGCGGCGCCGGATACTTCGTCGAGCCCACCGTGCTGGTGGACACCAAGCCGAATATGAAAATCATTCAGGAAGAGATTTTCGGACCTGTGGTGGCTGCTATTCCCTTCAACGACGCCGAGGAGGTGCTCCCGTCCGCGAACGATTCAATCTACGGGCTGGCCGCTGCGGTTTGGACCCGCGATATCGGCAAGGCTCATCGCGCTGCGGCCAAACTCCGGGCCGGAACCGTTTGGATCAATTGCTACAACGTATTTGACGCCGCGCTTCCCTTCGGCGGATATAAACAATCCGGTTGGGGCCGCGAAATGGGGCACGACGCGCTGGAGCTATACACGGAAACCAAGGCGGTATGCACTCAGCTTTGAACGGAGGTCTTTCAGTCAATTCATCGGGCATTCTTAACGAATGCCCATTTTCACGTTTGTTGTTTTTCTGAACACGAAGCGAGGTGCACAATGCCGCAAGAGCAGTCTTCAACGGAATGTGGCATGTCTGAGACGAAAGATGGAACCAAGATTTGCGGATTTCACCTGACGCCCCTGATCGAGATGGCTCGATATGGGGACAACTCCTCCGGCCTCGAAAATCTCTCCGCGTGGATTTGTCCGGTCTCGAAGCGACCGATTTTCCGGAAGGGATGAACGACACTTCCTCTTCACTTGTTTCAGAAGGGAAAGTCTGAGTGATCGTTATTGTGATGGGGGTCACTGGATCCGGGAAAACGACGGTGGGGACTTTGCTGGCTGAACAATTGGGCTGGAAATTCGCGGACGCCGACAGTTTCCATTCCGCAGCAAATGTGGAAAAAATGCGCCGCGGAATTGCTCTTGACGACGCCGACCGTGCCCCCTGGCTCGCAGCCATGCATGCGGCGATGGGGCAATGGTCAGCGGAAAACCAAAATGCAGTCCTGGCATGTTCGGCTCTAAAGGGGAGCTATAGGGGAACGCTCGCAACCGGCCTCGATGTGAAATTTGTTTATCTCAAGGGAAGCTACGAGGTCATTTACCAACGATTGATTTCGCGGCATGGGCATTTTGCGACAGAGAAAATTCTTCGCAGCCAGTTTCAGACCCTCGAAGAACCAAACGATGCGATTGTTGTGGACGTATCCCAGCCTCCCGAACGGATCGTTTCTGAAATAAGGCGTAACTTGAATCTCGCGTAGGGTGCGGCGGTGTTTCCGAATGTGGGGTGGAGCGCGACGCCTGCCTTAGTTGCCTTTCATTTTTTCCTTCACGCTGTGGGCCAATTTCTCGATTTGATCTGCCTTTTTAATTACGTCAACGGACAATACATTTTGATTGGTCTTGTCAACATATGCTTTCAGTTCGGTGCTGAGTTGCAATAGCTTATCGGTGTCGCGCTTGAGCTGAGCTTGCCGCTCCTCATTCTGTTTCTTCTGCATCGCCTTTTGGATTCTTTCATCGCTCTCTTTCTCTTCCGGACTTTCCTGGGAAGGGTTTTGCTGGGAAAGAGGAGGTGCAGACATATTAGGAGCCTGGTTCTGGTTGGGAGTTCCCATCTGGCCGAAAACCAGCGACGGCAACGCGATCATTAACACCAGGAATGATAGAAACGGCTTGCCTCTCACAGTCACCTCTTGTGGCTTGAATTCAAGGGAATTATACGTCCCGCCGGAGCCGCCTGCCTCCATGGGGTTCATGCGTTATTTATAATCGGTATTCAATATGGATTTTTCTCTGTTAGCCGTGGTCCCTCAAATTCATGATCTTTCCGCGCTGTTCCGCGATTGGCGCGGCGACGCGATGGAATTCGTGCGCACGAGCGTCCCCAAGCTGATTCTGATCATAATCGCCGCCTTTGTGCTTATCCGCGTGGTCCGGATCATGACCCGCCGGATGTCGTCGTTTCAGGAGAAAAAACTGCCGTCAGGGTTGCGGTCGCAACAGATACGCACCCTGGCCGGCGTTCTCAACAGCGTGGGCGTTTTTGTGATCGTGTTTGTTGCCGCGCTGATGGGGCTGGAGCAACTGAACCTGCATCTCGAACCCCTGCTTGCGAGCGCGGGAATAGCGGGCCTCGCAATCGGCTTCGGCGCGCAAACCATGGTGCATGACTTTATTAACGGATTCTTCATTCTTTTCGAAAATCAGTATGACCTTGGAGATACCGTCCGCATTGCCGGAGTGAAAGGCGCGGTCGAGGACATGAGCCTGCGGCGCACCATGCTGCGTGATGATGACGGAACTGTTCACATCGTTCCCAACAGCGAGATCAAAATCGTTTCCAACCTGACGCGGGACTGGTCGCAACTTACTTTGCGGGTCGTGGTCGCCTACAGTGAACCGAGCGACAAGATCGTAATCCTGTTACAGCAGGTCGGAGCCGAGATTCGCCATGATCCATCGTTCGCCGAGGACATTGTCAGCGACGTGCAAGTCCCGGGAATAGATCGTGTAGGAAATGGCGAAGCCGAATATCTCATGCTGGTGAAGACACTTCCGAATAAACAGTTTGGAGTCAGCCGCGAGCTGCGCCGCCGAATTAAGGATTGTTTTCAGAAGAACAACATCCAGACCGCGGGACCGGGAAAGGTTTACGTAATGGATCAAGGCGAAGTAAAGGCATCGTAGCCGCCTGACGGCCACATCTCGTCCGCCGCGCGGAATTCCTACCGCGCCGGCCGCACAAAATAGGAACATTCACGCAAATTCGATGGGGCGTCGGCGGTCTCTCGGGTAGTGACAATAATGTTGTATTCGCCGGAAAGCTCCAGACTTTCGAAAATAGATGCCGCGCGGGCGGCCTCGACCGTAGCCAGAACCTTCAAGAAAGCGTGCACATCAGTTCCCCGGTAGCCTTGCGTAAGATAGGACATTCCAATGTTCTGCCCGGAAAAATGCCAGGCGAGTGACGCTGCTTTGGCCACCATCTCTTCGTACTTCTTGTGTGAAAGACTGCCGGGAACCGGATTGTCGAAAATGATCCGCAATCTCCGGTTGTCCTCGCGGCTGAACTCCCGCACTTTCAGCGCGTCGGTTTTCGCGGTTGCTTTCCAATCAATGTGCCGCGCTGAATCTCCGGGCATGTATTCGCGAAGCCGGTAAAAATCGTTTCCTCCGCCGCGCACGAATGTTTCAAACTCGCCTGCGATCGAGGAAAATAATTCAATCTCGTCACTCGCGCCCCGCACCGACGGATAAACCAAAATCTCCCGCACGAGGGGAACATGGCGGGTCTTGGTAAGAAAAGCGAAAGGAAAGCCGCTGGCCAGCCCAAGCCTTTCTTCCTTATAGTGGCCGCGACGAGCGAAGCTGAAATCAAGGGCCGCTCTCAGGACGTCGCGGGGCGGAATATAAGGAAAGTATGTGGTCCCGGAAAAGATAGAACTCGCCTTGGCGGCACGGGCGACCCGCTGGAGCTTGCGATCCGGCAATCTCAGCCACTGCTCCTGCGGAGGCCGCGCTGGAGGGAATGCAAAGGTTGTAGCCTTCCATTGCCATTGTTTTTTCTTGCCACTGTTCAGTGGCACAACACTGACGGAGAAGCTTGGCAGCCACCGTCTCGGGTTCCGTAAGGTCAAGTGTCCCTGTGTCGTCTCGCCGGCGAAGACGTGTTCCGGTACCCGGACGTCCAGTTCCAAGTCCCGCAAAACGATCGCCGAGACCACACCGGAAACGAGGATTGCTGCCAGCATCGCAGCCACGACGATGTATAGAAGATTGTTCCCGGTGTTGAGCGCGGCGATTCCGATGAACAGTACAACCGCGGCGTAGATCAGCCCCAACCTGTTGACCTTGTAATCTACGGCGCCGCGGATGCGGCTCGCCGCAACCCGTTTCGCGAGATAGGGCACCGTGGTGAGGCCAACGAACACTGCCAAAAATAAGGCGATGGAAGCTGAAATCAGAGTTCCCCAGAGATTTCCGGCCTCCCGCGATAGCGTCGAAAAAAGCGCGGCCACGAAGGCCAGCAGGAGTCCCGCAATGGCCAGCAGGAAGCGAATCCAAAGCGCGGAGATTTCCAGGTGCGGCCATCGCGGGCCTTTGGCCGTGAACGGAATCGGCGTTTTTTCGGCCGCGAAGGAGTTGCTCATGGGGATTCGTCGAGCTTAACATCTCGCCAGGAAGCGTCAAAGTTACGACCGCTTCGGGGGCCGACGGCCGCTGTCGAAGGGAATGCAACTTCGCTTTTTGCTCTTTTTTACTCAGGAATTGTTGGTTGACAAATTATATCTATATATGTAGAGTTGCGATCATGAAGTTGCGGATTTCACCCCAAACGATTCTGGTCCTGACTGAATTTCTGGAGACTCCGCGGGATTGGAAATATGGATACGACATCAGCCGCAACACCGGGTTGAAATCCGGCACTCTCTATCCCATTCTCATGCGCCTTGCCGACCGCCAGTTGCTTGAAACCTCGTGGGAGGCGCCCGAGGCGGGCAAACCGCCAAGGCACCTTTATCGGCTGACATCGGATGGTATGCGGCTCGCACGCGAGCACCGTCTCTCGCGCTCCAGCGGGCGATTGAGACGCGCAGCTTTCAGCGAGGCGGAAAGCTGATGTCCCTGCTCCGCAAATTAGCCGTAAGGCTGTTGAACGGCGTTCTTCGTTGCTCGCCTGAAGGAACCCATGAATGGGCCAATGCAATGTTGCGCGAACTGGATTTTATTGAGAACGACTGGGCGGCTCTGTTTTGGGCTTTGGGGAGCACCAGGGCACTGGTGAAGCATTCGGGGTGGCGATTAAGGGCGCGGTTCGGAAAGTCGGGTCATCAGGAGAATCATATGAATCAAATTGGAAAAAGAGCGGTCGGAGTCTTTTCGGGGATTGTGATCGCCGCATTGCTGGTTCTCGGCGCGTTAGGCCTTTTGTGGTTGGGTTTTTATCTCTTTCCTGGGCTGGGTTTGGAGCACTTGGAATGGACACATCTTCTGATCGTCATAGTCATACCGGAGGCGATTTTCATCGTGGCCATTTTCAGGCTCTGGCGAAGGCGAGCCTCCTTAGCCGTGGGTATTTTACTGTCGGCGGTTGTGCTGGCCGTGCACGTCGCCATTCATTTCGCAACCCACTGGCACAACTGAGAAGACAGGGCCGGGGCGCCTCGGCATGCGGACCGTATGGTTGCCGTGATGGACGAAGGCGCGATGAAAATTCAATCGTAAGGAGTCACGCAATGATCGAAAATCGCTCCGTACCGCCGGACACCGTGCTGCCTCACATCGTTTACCGGGATGTTGCCGAGGCGAGCGCATGGCTGGCCAGAGTATTCGGCTTCACCGAGCATTACCGTTATGGCAACCCGGCCGGCGGGGCCCAGATGTATTTGGGCAAGGCTTGGATCATGTTGAGGAGCGCTAGAGAAAGAGGAGGGGAGAGAACGCCCAGGCAACTCGGCGGCGGAACTCAAAGCCTGACTGTGTTCGTTGAGGATGTTGAGGCGCACTTCCAACGGGCAAAATTGGCGGGCGCAAAGATCGTGGAAGAGCTCAACGAGACTATGTATGGCGAACTTCAGTATGGAGCCGAGGATCTTGATGGCCATCACTGGCTGTTCGCGAAACATGCCAGGGACGTTAGCCCAGAAGAGTGGGGAGCCAAGGTTTCGAACATTCCGACCCGGGTGGGTCTTCCCAGCCCGCGCATCTGTTACCTCCAAATTCCCGCGGTGGACCCGCGTCAGTCGGCCATCTTCTATGAGAAGGTATTTGGTTGGAACATCCGGGACCGGGACTCTGGGAATCCCAGCTTCGATGACGCCACCGGAGACGTGAGCGGTAGCTGGTTCACCAACCTGGTCATCGCCCGTCAGCCCGGAATTCTTCCATCCATATGGGTTGACAGTATTGAAGCAACCATGGCCCGGGTCGTAGATTCCGGCGGGGAAGTCGTCGAGTCTGCGCACCATGATTTCCCGGGTAGCACATCCTGGATCGCAGACTTTCGCGACCCCGCAGGGAACGTTCTCGGCCTATATCAGGAAGGTTCGCGCTAGCAGGCGCTTCTCAGGGACCAAGCTAACCACCAACCTAGCAGTCACTTACCAAATTTCACAGAATCATTCCAGAAAACATAGCTTCTGCTTCACTGCCCTTTTATAATTGGGGAAGACTTTTATTGCTATAAAGTTAGCGGTTTCTGTATGCCTCACTTGGTGGCACCGAACGTGCATAGTGGTGAATTGGGCAGGCCTGCTTTCCGGTCGGGCGCCCAGTCGCCAATGGAACGAGATTTCCAAATTCGTCCAGCCATTCTGCTATTTCTGCTTACTGCGGCCGCCATCGTTTTAGGTGTAATCAATTTCCAGAAGGAGCGCAACGTTCAAGTTCCCTATGACGGAACATGGTGGGTTGAACATGGCAACCATCTGGTAGCCGACCAGGTTGAGAACAACGGACCAGGGGCAAAAGCCGGGATCAAACAAGGCGATATCCTGGTGGCGATCAACCAGGTTCCGGTCAGCGATAGCGCCTCTCAGGTGCGGCAAATGTACGGGGCCGGAATCTGGTCAAAAGCTACCTACTCACTGATTCGCGACTCAGTGCCAGTGGACGCGAGCGTGGTTCTGGCCCCCGCCGAAAAATCCCTCAACGACTGGCTGCGTCTCATCGCTCTGATTTATTTAGGCATCGGCATTTACGTATTGCTGCGGCGCTGGACGGCTCCGGGTTCGATGCACTTTTATATTTTCTGCCTGGTGTCGTTCATCTTTTACGCCTTCAAATACACCGGCAAATTCAACCAGTTCGACTGGGTCATTTATTGGAGCAACGTAGTAGCTGGACTCCTCCAGCCCGCTTTATTTCTCCACTTCGTTCTGATCTTCCCGGAAAAGCGGCGGTGGTTGCAGAAGCGGAACTGGGCAATTCCGCTGATTTACGTTCCCGGCCTGATTCTGCTAGCTCGCCACATTCTGGCGCTGCGATTCCTGAAAGCCAGCGAAAATCTGCGTTGGAATCTTGACCGCTTGCAAATGGGCTATCTGGCGCTATTTTTTGTGATCGCGGCTGGGGTGCTGTGGTACAGCTACCGCCGCGCCGGGACCCCGATTCTTCGACAGCAATTGAAGTGGGTGACCCGCGGCACAATTCTCGCCATTACACCGTTCACTTTGTTTTACGTTGTCCCGTACCTCCTTGGCAGGGTTCAGACCGGCGGCATGAGGGTTGCGGTGCTGTCACTCGGAATCCTGCCGCTGACATTCGGATACGCGATCTTCCGTTACCGCCTGATGGATGTGGACCTGATCTTCAAGAGAGGCATGGTATACACCCTGGCCGCGGGGACGATTGTGGGAAGTTATTTCGCCGTAGTAGCCGCAGTCGCCGAACTGGTGCATGCCCGCATACCGAGTTCGGGACCCATCGGGTTAACGCTCGCGATTGTAGTGACCGCCCTCTTGTTCGACCCGGTTCGCAAATGGATACAGCAGCGGATTGATCAATTCTTCTACCGGGCCCGCTATGACTACCGGAGGACCCTGATCGAGTTTGCCCGCGACCTGAGCGTGGAGACGGATCTCGACAAGATGTTGACCTCCGTGGTGGACCGGTTGTCGAGAACTCTGGTCGTTGATCGTATGGCGGTTTTCCTTTCTGCGGGGGAAAAAGAGCAGCGCTTCGTGCTGGCCAAATCCTTTGGGATGACGCAAACCAGCGGCCTCGATTTGGGCTTTCTGAGTGCGCCCCGTCCGGAAACTGCTGCCGGACATTTATTTTTCGACAATACCCACCAGGTCCCGCGCGAAAGCCCGAGCGCTCAGGCGTCCATCTCCAAACTCGACCTGAATTACTACATCAGCTGCCGGGCGCGCCAGCACGTCATTGCCGTCATCGGCCTCGGAAAGACGGCCGAAGGTGATTTTCTGACCAGTGAAGACGTGGAACTCCTGGAAACTCTGGCCGGATATCTCGGAATAGCAATTCAAAATGCCCGACTGTATGCATCGCTGGAGCAAAAGGTCTCGGAATACGAGCGCCTCAAGGACTTCAACGAAAATATCGTGGAGTCTATTAACGTAGGCGTTCTGGCCGTGGACCTGGCTGACCGCATTGAGTCATGGAACTCGCAGATGGAAGTGATGTATGCGCTGCCACGATGGCAGGCCATGACTCGTCCTCTGAGCGAGGTGTTTCCTGCCGCGTTCGTGGAGGAATTTTATCGGGTTCGCCAGAACTCCGGCATTCACAATCTTTACAAATTCCGCCTGGGGACTCCGGCGGGAGAAAACCGTGTAGTGAATGTAGCCATCGCGCCGCTGGTGACCAAGCAATTTAATGTGATTGGCCGCCTGATTATTATGGATGACATCACGGAGCGGGTGGAGCTGGAGTCTCAACTTTCGCAAGCGGACAAACTTTCATCCATCGGCCTGCTTGCTGCCGGAGTTGCGCACGAAGTGAATACTCCCCTGGCGGTGATCTCTTCCTACGCGCAGATGCTCTCCAAGCAACTTCAGGGCGATCCGCAAAAGAGCGGACTGATGGAAAAAATCACGCGGCAGACGTTCCGCGCCTCAGAGATCGTGAATAACCTGCTGAACTTCTCCCGCACCAGCGGCACGGAATTCTCGAGCGTTGACGTAACCAATATCATCCTCGACACCCTGGCTTTGCTTGAGCATCAGTTTAAGACTGCGAAGATTCGCGTAGAGGACGAATTTGCGCAGCATTTACCGGCCATCTACGGAAATGTCGGCCGGCTGCAACAGGTATTTTTGAATCTGTTCCTTAATGCCAGGGACGCCATGCCGAATGGCGGCACGCTTCGTGTAGCGACTTCCAACGGATCCAATGTTTCCGTAATCGTGTCTGACACAGGTAGTGGGATTGCGCAGGAACACATCCGCCGCATCTACGACCCATTCTTCACCACGAAGGCGGCGCCGGCGGAGGGTCAGAACCGCGGAACCGGACTGGGCCTTTCCGTGACCTACGGAATCATTCAAGAGCATGCGGGGCAGATTCGCGTGGAAAGCCGCCCCGGCCAAGGGACGACCTTCACCCTCGATTTTCCGATGATGAAGAAGGCAGTCAATGTCTGAAGTTGCGGTAATCGCGCCTCGCAATTCAAGCGAAGCCGGGCCCTCTCCCGCGGGCACGGTGCTGATTATTGACGATGAGGCGGAAATCAGGGAATCCCTTCAAACCCTTCTCGAAATGGAGGGATTTCAGGTCGAAACCGCTGCTACCGCCCAGCAGGGTCTTTCCAGCATTGGAGAGCATGCATTCGACCTGGTGCTACTGGATTTGGCTCTACCGGATCGCAACGGCCTTGATCTGCTTAGCGAGCTTCACGATCATGACCCACAACTCTCTGTGATTATGATCACTGCCTACGGGACCGTGGAGAACGCGGTTCGCGCCATGCAGTCGGGGGCAGTCAACTTCGTTCAGAAACCATGGGACAACGAAAAACTTCTGGCCGACGTGCGCGCGGCGGTAGGACGGCGACGTGCGGAGGAAGAGAATATTCAGCTCAAGCGGGCGCTGAAACAGCGCTATAACTTTGAAAACATCGTGGGCAAGAGCGAACCCATGTTGCGAATTTTTGATCTGGTGGCTCAAGTCGCCCCAAGCCGCTCAACTGTTCTATTGCAAGGGGAGAGCGGAACCGGCAAGGAACTTATCGCCAAAGCTCTCCACCTCAATTCACCGCGCCGCGACCGCGCTTTTGTTCCTGTCAATACCGGGGCGATGCCTCCCGATCTGCTTGAATCTACCCTGTTCGGGCACGTTAAGGGCGCCTTCACCAGCGCCATTGCGTCAAAGAAGGGACTTTTCGAAATCGCCGATCGCGGCACCCTTTTCCTCGACGAGATCGGCACCATGGGAATGGATACGCAAAGCAAGATTCTGCGCGTTCTACAAGACCGTAAATTCATGCATCTGGGCGGGGTCCACGAGTTGCAGGTGGATGTTCGCATCATTGCCGCCACCAACGTTGATCTGAAACAACGGGTTCGCGAGGGCAAATTCAGGGAGGATCTTTTCTATCGCCTGAACGTCATCTCTATTGATCTTCCGCCACTGCGGGAGCGCAAGGAAGATATTCCCCTTCTGGCGGAATTTTTTCTCCAGCGATACGCGCAGGAAAATGACCGGCCAGCAAGACGCATCACGCCTGAAGCTTTGCGGGCGCTCCTGACTTATTCATGGCCTGGGAATGTGCGCGAAGTGGAAAATGTAATCGAACGCGCGGTCGTTCTTTCGTCGGGAGCGGAGATTGCCACCGATCTGTTGCCTGACAACATCGCGGGCCGCGGCGGGGCATTTCCTAGCCTGGAACATCGTGGCGACGCTTCTCTGTTCGACATTGTCGAAGACTATGAGCGGCACATTATTTTAGACATGCTCGACAAGTGCAACTGGAACCAGACCGAAGCAGCCGAACGCTTTCGCGTGCCCCTGTCCACTCTGAATCAAAAGATTAAACGCCTTTCCATCGAAATTAAGAAGAAGGCTCGAGACTAGCGGTTCTACTCGCTCGCCAAACCGAGATTTGCTTTCTGTTATATTTCCCTCAGGCCACACACCAATGGAATTAAGGTCTCCGTCGGAATTCATCAAGGAGCAAGTTCTCGCAATTCAGGAGTATTCCGCCCTGGCCGGCCGTTCGATCGCCAACCTGTTTAATCCACCCGTCTATTCCGGCGACATTATGCAGCAAGCCGATTTGATTGGAGTAGGATCGCTGCCTATCGTAGCTCTTTCGGGACTTTTTACCGGGGTTGTGCTGGCGTTGAACAGCGCCGAAACACTGCAAAGATTCGGCTCGCTTTCTTTGATCGCCCAACTGGTATCGGTTGGAATGGTTACCGAGTTGGGGCCGGTACTGACGGGCCTGATGGTCGCCGGCAGGAATGCCTCTGGAATGGCCAGTGAACTTGGTTCGATGATGGTAACGGAGCAAATTGACGCCATGCGGGCTTTGGGCACCGATCCGATGAGGAAACTGGTGACGCCGCGAGTGGTCTCCACAGTCTTCATGCTGTTCTTCCTGACCATCATTTCGGATCTTCTGGGACTGTTCGGAGGCTCTATCGTTTCGACTCTAATGTTGGGACTCGATGCGCACCAGTATTGGAGCTCGGCATGGCAAATCCTCGCCTTCCGAGACGTCTTTACGGGACTGATCAAGCCACTGATCTTCGGGTATATCATCGCCACCGTGGGCTGTTATTACGGCATGTCAGCGCACGGCGGAACGCAGGGAGTTGGCCGGGCAACGACGCAGGCTGTGGTGGCCGCATCTGTCTCAATTGTCATGGTAGATGCGTTCGTGACTAAACTGCTCATGGCAATCTTCGGAAGCCGCTGACATGGGCGCGCCTCCGGCTGTTGCCGAAAATCCGCTTGCGGCGCCGATGGATTCCGCATCGCCCGTTGTGGTTTTCGACGATGTTTCCCTGGCATTCGATCAAAAAGTAGTTCTTGATGGAATATCCTTCCGCCTGGACCGCGGTGAAACCAAGGCGATCTTTGGCGTTGCCGGCTCCGGCAAGAGCACCCTCCTTAAACTTGCAATGGGATTGCTGAAGCCGGATGGCGGCCGAATTCAAGTTCTCGGAACCGATATCACGGAGATGAGCGAGGAAGAGCTGTTTGCCATCCGCCGCAAAATTGGAATGGTATTTCAGGAAAGCGCCTTGTTCGATTCGCTCACCGTCCGTGAAAATGTGGCATTCCGGCTGCTGGAGGAAGGAGAAGTCTCCGAGGCCGACGTTGACAAACGCGTACGGGAGGTATTGAGCTTCGTGGAGCTTGAGAAGACGATTGATATGTTTCCGTCAGAACTATCGGGAGGCATGCGCCGGCGTGTTGCCATCGCTCGCGCGATCATTAACCAACCCGAGCTTTTGCTTTACGATTCGCCCACCGGCGGCCTTGACCCAGTCACCTCCACCACGATTGTTGAACTCATCGTGAAGCAGAGAGATGTTGCGAAGACCAGTTCACTACTTGTGACGCACCGCCTCCAGGACGCATTTATCATGGCGAGTCACGGGTTTGACCCCAAGACCAATCACATGGTTCCGCTCTCCCCGAGCGCTCGTCAAAACATACCGATGTGCTTTCTTTTATTGCGCGATGGGAAAATCATTTTCAATGGGGATGCGCACGAGTTGGCGCACACGAAGGATGAGTACATCCGGGAGTACATCTCGTAGAAAAGATTGAGTAATTTGGTAATTGAGTAATTGTGTAACTGAATATCAAAAGCGGTTTTTACGGTTTTCAGTTGCTCAATTACAAAATTACCCGATTACTCAATTTGTTTCTAGCTTGCCTTTGCTGCTTCCGCCATTGCCTTCTTTCGATTGGCGACATTGGTTTCCACTTTCTGTAAGTGAGCGCGGCTCTTTTCGGTGCTGTTCACCAGCGTCTCGATCATTAGAAACATTGTCGGGCTTGCCTTTTCCCTCAATTCCTTGAGGAATGGCTTGACCTTGGCGAATATCAGAAACATCTCACCCGAACAACTGGGTTCGAGAAAGAGGTCGCGGTCAATGGCTCCATGCTCCACCAGCGATGCCGCCATGGTCCAATACCCCGAAACTTGTCGAAACCAGTTATTTTCCTGGCTGCCCATGTTTGAGCTGACCTTGGTGATGTCTTCGAGAGTTTGTGGCCAGAAAGTTACCGCCCACCAGTGGCGGGCTTTGCGCATTTCGGCCTCACGGCGCAGATCGTAAAGTTTAAGAATGAGTTCGGCATCAGCGGCAGTAGCTTTACCGGGCATTTCAGAACCTCCAAGACAAGGGGATATGGGGAATCGGATGATGGAGTCATTCCCTTTCATAACGGATTCGAATGTCAGACAATAGTCGCAAGTTATTATGAGAATCGGTAAGACAGTCATGACCAGCAGCCAAGTTTGTTCGACCTGTGGTGGACCGCTATTACAGAAGAATCGGACCAAGCTCTTTCTCGTTGGCGCCGCCCTGCTGGCTGGGGCGGTAATATGTTTATTTGTTTCACCGTTCGCGTGGGTTCCAGCGGCGATATGCGCCGTAATTGCGATTTATCTGATTGCCTGGGCTACGTTTGGAAAAGGTATGTGGTGCAGGCAGTGTAAGAGGTTCCCGCTCTCCGGCTCGGGTTAATCCTACCCGATGGAGGCGGGTTCCCCGGCAACCTGCCGCTCGTAATCGCACTCTTTATTCGGACATGCTATCACCGGGCCTGATTTCAGGAACTTTTCAACTAAGAACTCATGTCCGCAGGAAGGGCATTTTTCCGGCAGTGGTTTATGGGCCGACGTAAATTTGCACTTTGGATAGTTGCTGCATCCGTAGAAAGTGTTCCCCTTGCGGGCTTTCTTCTCGACCAATTCGCCGTCCGCGCACAGCGGGCACTTCACGCCAATAAAGGTTTGCTTCACGTACTTGCATTCGGGATATCCGCTGCAAGTAGTGAATTCGCCGAAGCGCCCGTGGCGGATCATCATATTGCGGCCGCACTTGGGGCACAGTTCATCCAGCGGAATATCCGGAACTTTCTTCCCTTGGTCAAGCCGGCGCGTGGTCTTGCAATCCGGATATCCCGTGCAAGCCATGAATTGCCCAAAGCGGCCCCGCTTCAGAACCATCACCCGTCCGCAGTTTTCACAATATTCTTCCTGGGTAGTCTCCTGAACGTCAGCGGTATCGAGATCCGGCAAATTGATGGGGTTTTCTTTGGTGAAGGTACAGCTCTCCGGATTTTCTTTGTCGTAGGAACTGCACGCATAGAACGATCCGTGCTTTCCCCATTTAATGACCAGCGGAGAACCGCAGCGCTCGCATTTTTCGTCGGTTGGCTTCTCCATCCGCTTAACGTTCTCCATGTGCTTTTCGGCATAGCGGAGGTTCTTCTCGAATTTCTTGTAGAACTCGGCGAGGGTGTCGGTCCACTTTTCGGAGCCGTCTTCAATCTCATCCAAATCTTCTTCGAGTTTCGCCGTATATTGCACATCGAAAATTTCCGAAAAGTTCTCGACAAGCAGGTCGGTCACAACGAGACCGATCTCAGTCGGCGTGAAGTTTCCGCCCAGTTTCTGCACGTACTGGCGCTCCTGAATAGTGCTGATGATCGCCGAATAGGTGGACGGCCGCCCGATACCCCGCTCCTCGAGTTCCTTCACCAGCGAAGCTTCGTTGTAGCGCGGCGGAGGCTCGGTGAAGTGCTGTTCCGGCTTGACCGACTTCAGAGTCAATTCCTGTCCAGGCTCCAGCACGGGCAGCTTGTGCTTCAGTTCTTCTTCCTCCTCGTCCTTGCCTTCCTTCGATTCTTCGTAGATTTTCAGAAACCCGTCGAATTTAAGAACCGACCCAGTCACCCGGAACCAGAAAGTTTCGGCTTTTGATTTCGCGTCTATATCCACCGTCGTCTGGTCGAAAACCGCCGGCGTAATCTGCGAAGCTACAAAACGCTGCCAGATTAGTTTGTAAACTTTGTATTCGTCCTCTTTCAGGTATTGCTTGATCTCGTCGGGATGTCGAAGCACGCCAGTGGGACGGATCGCCTCATGAGCATCCTGAGTATTTTTCTTGGACTTAAACGTATTCGCCGACTCCGGCAAATAATCCGCGCCATACTGAGATTTGATGAAGTCGCGGACCTCGGCTAATGCGTCGTTCGAAACACGCGTCGAATCGGTACGCATATACGTGATCAGGCCGACTACGCCTTCTTCGCCCAGCTCCACTCCTTCATATAGTCGCTGCGCGATCATCATGGTGCGTTTCACGCTGAAACGGAGCTTGCGGGAAGAATCCTGCTGCAACTTGCTCGTCGTAAATGGGGCAGCCGCATTGCGGCGGCGCTCTTTGCGGTCCACCGCGCGAACGAGCCAATCGGCATCTTCCAAAGCGACGCGGATTTTCTCCGCGTCCTCGCCATTCGTGACTTCGACCTTTTCTTCATTCCTGCCGATGAAGCGGGCGTCAAACGCCGGGGGCTTAGGACCCGCCAGATTTGCGTCAATCGTCCAGTATTCCTGCTTCTGAAAAGCCTTGATCTCGCGCTCGCGATCAACAATCAGGCGCAGAGCCACGGTCTGAACGCGTCCCGCAGAGAGGCCACGCCGCACTTTGTCCCACAAGAGAGGGGAGACTTGATATCCAACCAACCGGTCGAGCACGCGGCGGGCTTGCTGAGCATCCACCAGGTCGCGGTTTATTTCGCGCGGATGCTCAAAGGCTTCTCGCACGGCGCGTTGTGTAATCTCGTTGAAGGTCACCCGCTGAATGCGGTTGCCATTTTCCTCATCCTTCTTCTTCTTCCTGGCCTTACTCTTTGAGCCAGCGCCGAGTTCTTCTGCCAGATGGGCAGCCATGGCCTCGCCTTCGCGATCGGGATCAGGCGCGAGGTAGATGTGATCCATGCCGACAGCGAGCTTTTTCAGCTTGGCAAGAACTTTTTCTTTGCCGGGAATAACAATGTATTCGGTGTCGAAGTTGTGATCCACGTCCACGCCCAGCGTGCTCTTGGGCAGATCTTTCACGTGGCCAAACGAGGCTTCCACGGTATAGCCCTTCCCCAGATATTTCTGGATGAGCTTTACCTTGCCCGGCGATTCGACGATGACTAAACCTTTTTCCAATGTTCCCTCAATGAGTGATTTTCTTCCCCGAAGCTAGCACGAATGGGCGGGTTTGTAAAAAATGCTGTCAGCTATCAGCCGTCAGCTTTCAGCTTGAGAATCAGGGTGGCCAGCATCTTCTTGACTTCGACTGCCTCACGACTTAGGTGCTCGTATTCCTCCACCTTTAACATGTCGAGATCACGGGCAAGCAAGAGGTGGTACTGAAGCTCACTGGCCGAGCCCATCGAAATTTGAAGGAATCTGCCAAACTCATTGTCACCCTTTCTACAGACTCCCTCAGCAATGTTGGCTCCGATGGAAGCAGAAGCTCTCCGCATCTGGCTGGTGACCCCGAAGACCTCATCTCGCGGGAAAGACTTGCTCACTCTGTATACGTCCAGGGTGAGCGCATGAGCTGTCAGCTTTCAGCCGGAGAGAGACACTCGTGCAGGATTTTAGAAATCTCAGAGTTTGGGAGAAGTCCCATGATAGCTGACAGCCCTAGAAGCTCTTCACAAAATTCTTTCCCGGCAACTGCTTCACTTTTCCCGCCAGCTCCAGTTCGAACAAGGCCGCGAAAATCTCGGATGACGACACTGCCGGTTCCAACCGCTCCACAATCTCATCAATGTGAGTGGATTCGTCTGCTTTCAGCAGGGCAAAAATCTTTTTCTCGTGAGGCGAAAGGTCGGGCTCTTCAAATAAAGATGCAGTTCCCGTAGCCGGCGATTCATTGGCGCTGTCGGGCGCGAGCGCAATCCGAACCTGCTCCGGCAGTTCCTCCCACACATCTTCCCAGGTCGCCACCAGCTTTGCGCCTTGTTTAATCAGTGTGTTAGGCCCCCATGAGTTTTTGTTGGTAACGTTGCCGGGAACGGCGAAAACATCGCGATTCTGCTCCAGCGCGCACCGGGACGTAATGCGGGTGCCGCTGTACTCGGCGGCTTCGACGACCAGGACGCCAATTGATATCCCGCTGATGATGCGATTGCGTATGGGGAAGTTTTGCGGCGCGGCAAAAGTGCCAACCGGAAACTCGGAAATGAGGGCTCCTCCCAAGCCAATCATTTGCTCGACCAGCCGCGAATTCTCCCTGGGATAAATGACGTCAATGCCGGTTCCTAAGACCGCCACAGTCTTGCCTTTGGCGGATATCGCGCCCCGATGTCCGGCGGTATCCACGCCACGCGCCAGTCCGCTGAAAATCACCAATCCCCGCGCCGCCAGGTCGCAGGCCAACCGTTCCGCCATGCCTAGTCCGTATGGCGTGGGGTGTCTCGTGCCAACCAGGGCAATTCCTGGTTGTGATAACGCCGCCACGTTGCCGCGGACGCAAAGCACGAGAGGAGGGTCATAGATTTGGTTCAGTTGGGGCGGGTAAGCGTGGTCATCCAGCACAATGACTTCCGCCCCTACAGCGGTTGCGCGTCCGAGTTCCTCCTGTGCCAATTCGGCAGATTGTCCGGTTGCGAGCGCCTGAGCTGAGACGGCGCGAAGGCCGGCGGCCTCCAATTCGGTGAGCGTGGCTTTGAAAACAGCTTGGATTCCGCCAAAGAATTCAACCAAGCGGCGGCTCTTGTTCGCGCCCAGACCCGGCGTTAGCGCCAAGGCGACCCATTGTCGGGTAAGGGCTTCGTCTGTCTTAAAAGATATTGTGGCCGCTTGGGACATGGGTCCTCCAAGCTGCGAACTCTATAGAGGGCCTAAAAACGCTGTCAAGGTTAGATGACACAAGTTTGTTAATATAGTTTGTCCGCATGAGACGTCTTCGGATTTCCGCTATTTCCTACCTTAATACGGCGCCTCTGATGTGGGACTTCCGCCAGGGAGCGCCAGGCTTCGCTATTTCTTACACCGTTCCTTCGCAATGCGCTGCGGAGTTAGCAGAGGGTCGCGCCGATATTGGAATTATTCCCGCGGCCGCTTATGCGGGCATTCCCGGCCTTATGATTATTCCTGGTATAGCGATTGCATCAAGACGCGCCGTACGTTCCATTTTGCTGGTCAGCAAAGTTCCATTGGAAGCGATTCAGTCAGTCGCACTGGATAGTTCTTCCCTGACGTCGGTTGCGCTGATTCGAATACTCTTCGCGAAATGGTGGGGAGGAAAGATACGTTTTGCTGCCTCCAATCCTGATCTTCCCAAGATGCTGGAGCGGCACGATGCAGCGCTGGTTATTGGTGACACGGCCCTTAAAGTGGATCGTTCCCGGTATATCACTTACGACCTCGCCGAAGAGTGGATTCGCTTCACCGGCAAGGCGTTCGTCTTCGCGTTCTGGGCAATCCGGCAGGCTGCGCTTGACGGCCTTTCCACTCAGTACTCTTTGACGTCAATGTTTCAGCGCTCGCGCGACAGCGGCCTAAAGCCGGAAAGTCTGAATGCAATTGCGCATGAGTGGGCGGCCCGGCTCGATTTAAGCGAATTCGATGTGAAGAGCTATCTCACGGAAAACATCCATTACGATCTCGACCCGGAATGTCTGGATGGATTGCAGCTTTTCTACCGTTATGCAGCGGAATGCCGGGCATTGGCGGTTGCGCCTCCATTGCGGTTCCTGGAATCCGAGAAGCTTGCCGCCATTTAAACTCTTTTTGCGAAGTCGTACCACTTCACTTGTAAACTGCTCTGAGTCAATCCAATGCTGAAGTATTGTCCACTGCTGCTGGCGAGTTCCCTGGGGTGGCTCTTGAGATTGGGCGGCCCTGGGTTGCTGCTGATCGGCCTGGCTGACAATTCGGTTGTCCCGCTAACCGGCAGCATGGATGTTCTAACCATTTATCTGGCGGCACGCCATCGCGAGCCTTGGCCCTACTATGCGCTAATGGCCACCGCGGGCGCGGTCCTGGGCGGATATCTTACCTATGGACTGGCCCGCAAAGGGGGCAAAGAGGCTCTTGAGCGCAAATTCTCCAAACGCAGAGCAGACAAGCTTGTCGGGAGATTCAAGAAATGGGGTTTCGGCGGCGTGTTCATTCCGGCGTTGTTGCCGCCTCCGTTCCCGTTGGTGCCGTTTCTGATCGCGGCGGGAGCGCTGCAATATTCTCAGAAGAAATTCCTGAGCGCACTGATTCTAGGAAGGGCAATCCGCTATACCATTGTCGCCGCTTTGGGAGTGCATTACGGCAGGCCGATCCTTGCTTTTTTCAAACATTACAACAAGGTATCGGTATTTGTGCTGGTCGGTCTGGCGGTAATTGGCGGGGTGCTGAGTTTGATTGAATACCTTCGCACCCGCAGAAGTGGGCCCTCTCAGAAAACCGCGTCCGCGAAAGGCAAGGCTGGGTAGTTTGGAGCGGACCATCCCCTTCGGCTAGAATTATGCAGAGCTATGTCGCTGACCAAACAACAAGCCGTTGATCTTTTCCGCTCCGATGACCTGATCGGCATCGGCATGGAAGCGGATACGCTACGGCGAAAGCTGCATCCCGAAGGAGTAGTCACTTACATCATTGACCGCAATATCAATTACACGAATTACTGCACCGAGTACTGCACGTTTTGCGCGTTTTACCGTCCGCTGAAGGGGCCGAAGGCCAAAGAGGGTTACATTCTGGATTTTGAAGTAATCCACGAGAAAATCCGCGAAACGGTCGAACTTGGCGGAACGGGCGTGCTGATGCAAGGCGGCCTGCATCCCGATCTTAAGATTGAGTGGCATGAGCGGATGCTACGCGGCATCAAGCAGCGATTTCCAAAGATACACCTCCACTGCTATTCAGCGTCGGAGATCATTGCCATCGCGGAATACAGCGGCATGACCATTCGCGACACGATTGGCCGCCTCCGCGACGCCGGCCTCGATTCCATCCCTGGCGGCGGGGCCGAGATCCTCGACGACGAAGTTCGCTACAAAATTGCACGCTTAAAGTGCCTTACTGATGACTGGCTCAACGTCCATCGAACCGCGCACCAACTGGGAATGAGGACTACCGCGACAATGATGTTCGGCGTCGGCGAGAATTACGAGAATCGCGCAAATCACTTTCAGCGACTTTACCAGTTGCAGGAAGAGACCGGGGGCTTCACCGCGTTCATTCCGTGGAGTTTTCAGCCGGCAAACACCGCGCTCGGCGGGCGCCACTGGGACGAAGCTACTTCGGTTGAATACCTGAAAACACTCGCCATTTCCCGTTTGTATCTTTCAAATTTCCTCAACGTTCAATCCAGCTGGGTGACGCAAGGGTTGAAAGTCTGCCAGATGGGTCTTCGATTCGGCGGCAATGACGTTGGTTCCGTGATGCTGGAAGAGAATGTGGTGCGGGCCGCAGGCGTAAACAATTGCACCACGGAGGAAGAACTGCGGCACATCATCCGCGACGCCGGTTTCAGGCCGGCGCAGCGGGATACGCTGTATCGGACGTATTTTTTAAATTAACCCGGCCCGGGAAATGCAAGAGGCCTCGAAATCGAGGCCTCTTCCGGAACCACGGAACTCCGTCAAAGTCTGGTTCGATTATCGTTCCTGATCTAATCTAAATCAAGTTCCTTTTAGGAGGGCCGTGCACTCCGTCTAACGGCTCTCCTCTTTTGGCATTATGGGGCCAACCCTAGGAAAACCCGGAGTGGACCTGACGGGATTCGAACCCGCACCTGAAACTTTGACGGAGTTCCGTGCTGCCGTTACACCGCAGGTCCACCGGCTCGGAGAGTATTCCGAAACGCCCGGAATAATAAGGACATCCATCACTTCAGTCTAAGTGGGCTCCCAATATGGTCCGCCCATTCAGATACAATGAACACTCCGGACCAGCTCTCTCGCGCTTGGAGCCTCCGTATGCCAGCATGGACGTTCCTCCCCAGTTCGCGGTCATTTTCGCCTCGCGCGGGATTGGCCCCTATATTCACCAGCATTTTCTGGATACCACTTTTAAAGGCCTCTACCAGGTCAATGGATTTGATCTGGCGCTGCTGATCCCATATTTCTTCATTCTGACGCTATTGGCGTCATATGGCGCTCATCGTTATTTGCTCGTCTATCTTTATTATAAGAACAAGAAGAATCGCACCACTGAGCCCGCAAATCGCTTTGCAGAGCTTCCCCGAATAACCGTTCAACTGCCAATTTTCAATGAGCAGTTCGTGATAGACAGGCTTCTCGAAGCGATTTGCGCACTAGACTATCCGCGGGAAAAGCTCGACATTCAGGTGCTGGACGATTCAACCGATGAAACCGTAGCCGTGGCGCGTGGCCTGGTTGCGCATTATGTCGCCATCGGATTTCCTGTCACCTACATTCACCGAACCAATCGGGAAGGTTTCAAGGCGGGTGCGCTCGCCGAAGGGATGAAAACGGCAATGGGGGAATTTATTGCGATCTTCGATGCTGACTTCGTTCCACCCAAAGATTTTTTGCTGCGCACCGTGCATCACATGACCGACTCCAGGGTCGGCATGGTACAAACTCGCTGGACCCATATCAACCGTCATTATTCACTTCTGACCGAAGTCGAGGCCATCCTGCTCGACGGTCATTTCGTTCTGGAACATTCCGGCCGCGCCCGCAGCAGCGTATTTTTCAATTTCAATGGAACCGCCGGACTTTGGCGCCGCACCGCAATCGAAGACGCCGGCGGATGGCAACATGACACGCTTACCGAAGACACCGACCTATCCTATCGGGCACAGCTCCATGGCTGGAAATTTATTTACCTTCAGGATGTCGAATGTCCGGCGGAACTTCCGGTTGAAATGACGGCTTTCAAAACCCAGCAGGCACGCTGGGCCAAGGGGCTGATCCAGACCGCCAAGAAAGTTCTTCCGCGAGTCCTGAAGAGCGACCAGCCTTTTCACGTCAAATTTGAAGCCTGGTATCACCTGACCGGAAACGTGAGCTATCCGCTGATGATTATGTTGTCAGTCCTCTTGTTGCCGGCCATGATTATTCGTTTTTACCAGGGCTGGTTTCAGATGCTTTACATTGATCTTCCCCTTTTCCTGGCTTCAACGTTTTCGATTTCAAGCTTTTATTTGGTTTCACAGAAGGAACTATTCCCCCGGAAATGGCCGCGCGCCCTGCTCTATGTCCCGGTTCTGATGGCTCTGGGCATCGGGCTCACCATAACTAATGCCCGCGCCGTGATCGAGGCATTGATGGGCAAGCAGACGGCGTTCACCCGCACGCCTAAGTACAACGTGGAATCCCGAAAGGACAAAGTGCGATCGAGCGCGTATCGCCGGCGTCTGGGATGGGTTCCGTGGGCGGAATTGCTGATCGGCGGCTACTTTGCCATGACCGTGTATTATGCGGTTGAAAATGAAAATTACATTACGGTGCCATTCCTGATTTTATTCGTCGTCGGATATTGGTACACGGGACTCATGTCCTTGCTGCAAGGGCGTTTCGCGGGACTGTCGCTCGCGGGCGAGCGAGAAACTAAACCGTTCCCGGTCGGAGTGTGAGGATGAAATTGGCCAGGCGGAGTCGGAGGGTCCAAATTGTAGTTTCCATATTATTCACGGGGCTAATTCTTGCGGCTCAGATTGCGTCAGCCCTCGAGCGCGAGCCGAATTCCGACTATCGCGCGCGTCGTGTTGCATTGGCGACCAAGGCCCAAGGTGGATACGTGCTTCTGTTCGCTCCTCCCGAGGCCGAAGGTCCAAATGATATTTATGGCTATCGTCCCGACAACAATTTTTTTTATCTGACCGGGTGGTCGGAGCCCGGGGCCGCCCTTCTGATATCCGACGGCAGCGCAACAGGAAATCCCGGGCCGGCGCATTCATATACGGAGATACTTTTTCTTCCGAATCGCAATCCTTCCCAGGAACAATGGACCGGACCGAAGCTCGGCCCGGAGAACCCTGATGCGGCCCGGATCACCGGCTTCGATCACGTTGAGGCTTTGGACAATCTGCGGGACGAATTCCAGCGGCTCCTGACGCAGCGAGCGATCATATATACCGATGTCCCCGCCTATGGCGAGACTTCGAACTCCACCGCTCCCCTGCAATGGTTGAAAGAAGCGAATGCATTTCCCGTCGGCATTTCATTTCAGGACGTCCGGCCTATGCTTTCCTCTCTTCGCACATTCAAAGACGCAGGGGAGATCGAGCTCATCCGCAAAGCCACGAACGCATCCATAGCCGCGCAACTGGCTGCGATGCATGCCATGAAGCCCGGAATCACCGAGCGAGAGATTTCCGCCCTCGTCCAATACGAATGGGGCAAACGGGGATGCGAACGTCCGGCCTACGCGCCCATCGTTGGCGCCGGAATGAACTCCACTGTACTGCACTATTCAGACGATTCCGGACCAATTAACGCGGGTGATGTGGTGCTGATTGACGCCGCCGGCGAATACTCCATGTATGCCTCCGATATTACCCGCACTTTGCCGGCGTCGGGTAAGTTCACCCCACGCCAGCGCGAAATTTACGACATCGTTCTCGGCGCGCAACGGGCCGCGATCGCCGCCTTTCAGTCCGGCAAATCAACGCTGCTGCGAAACACTCCCGATTCGCTTCATAAAGTTGCGTATGACTATATTGATTCCCACGGGAAAGACCTGCACGGCAACCCGCTCGGTAAATATTTCATTCACGGCCTCAGTCACTATGTCGGCCTGAATGTTCACGACCCGGATGATTATGAGGCGAAGCTGGGTCCCGGTGCTGTTTTTACCATCGAGCCGGGAATTTATATTCCGGAAGAAAAGCTTGGCGTTCGCATTGAAGACATTTTTTACGTGGATCCCAATGGCAAACTTATCAGATTAACCGCGTCTCTGCCCCAGACCGCAGACGACGTGGAACGAACCATGGCCGGAAAATGAGAATGATATCGCGTGGGCGGACAGGAGGGCCCGCCCCACATGAGCAGAGGCAAATTCGTTTTGATATGCTAGGACATCGTGCGGATGATGTGGTGGTTTTTCATTCTGGCTTGCGGCATTGTGGCAATTGCCTGGGCTGGAATGTCTTTTTACTTAAGGGTGAGCCGCCACATGAAAACGCCGGACGGCGTTCCCCATAAGGATAATGAGATAACTGAAGACTGACTGACTCATAACCCATCGGCGTTCTGGAGATAACATGCTGAAAGCCACAACCCAAGCGACAACCCAAACCTTAGGGGGCGGCAACCGCGCTCTTGACATGGCCCAGCAGGGCGCCATCATCATCGGCGCAAGTATGTTTGTTGCCTTGTGCGCTCGAGTCAGCGTTCCCCTTCCTCTTACTCCTGTCCCTCTGACGCTTCAAAATTTTGGAGTGCTTCTGGTTGGGCTCTCTCTGGGAAGCCGCCGTGGATTTGCAGCTCTCGTTCTTTATTTAGCGGAAGGCGCGGCCGGCCTGCCAGTATTCAGCATTACAGGGCTTGGAGGCATTGCCCAGTTGCTCGGTCCCACAGGGGGATACTTGTTCGCGTATCCGCTCGCCGCCGGGATCGCCGGCCTGATCATGGAGCGCGGCGCCGCAACATTCGCTCGCGCCGCGATTGCCAGCATTGTGGCAGAGATTGCGTTGTTCGCTGGAGGCATCGGGTGGTTGACTCTATATACCCATTCCTTCGGGCTGGCGATCCGATACGGTCTCTACTGGTTTGTTTTCGCTGAAGTGATCAAAGTGATGGTTGCGGCGGCGATTACAAGCGGCTGGCAGCGCATTTATAAACATCGCTGATATTTCCGCGTATCTTAAAACCTCTCGCTCTGGCTTCGCTGGAAAGATAAAAAAGATAGAAGATAAGGATTGCCAAATGTCCAGCAGTACCGCCCCTGAAACTCGCGAAATTACCGTCGCCCACAGTCCCGACTCTGACGATGCATTCATGTTCTACGGGCTGGCGACTAATAAAGTCCGGGCGCAGGGGTTGAGATTTGCTCACACACTGTGCGATATCGAGACCCTGAATCAGAACGCCCGACGTGGCCAGGGCTTGTATGACGTGACTGCCATCTCATTTCATGCTTATCCCTACATTCAGGATAACTACGCGCTGCTTCCCACCGGCGGCAGCGTCGGCGATGGTTACGGCCCCATGATCATCGCCAACAAGACCTATTCCCAGAGCGAGATTAAGCAAAAGCGAATCGCAGTACCCGGCACTTTGACGACCGCGTACCTGGTTCTAAGATTATTTGCTCCCGGAATTGAGACCGAGGTCGTGCCCTTCGATCAGATTATTCCTGAAGTGCTGGAAGGAAAATATGAGGCAGGGCTGATCATTCACGAAGGCCAACTGACGTACGGTAAGGCGGGATTGCATCGTATTGTTGATCTCGGAAAGTGGTGGCACAAAATGACCGGGCTGCCGCTTCCGCTGGGCGGCAACGCCATCCGCCGCAGCCTCGGGCCGGAAGTGATCGCAAGCGTCTCCACCGCATTGCGCGACAGCATACAGTACGCGTTGGATCATCGCGAGGAAGCTCTGGCTTACGCCATGCAGTTCGCACGGGATCTCGATACTCAGCTTGCCGACAAATTTGTAGGGATGTACGTCAACGAGCGCACCCTGGACTACGGTCCCGATGGCCGCGAAGCCGTGCGGCGGCTGCTTGACATGGGGCATACGGCCGGCATCATTCCGCATGAGGCGCGAGTGGATTTTGTGGGATAAAACAAGAATGCTGCTCTTTCTCTTCACCAAGGAGTGTGCTCCGAGTGTCCAAATGCAGGTCCCTCGCTGCGCTCGTGATGACATGAGAGACTCACATCATTCCGGATTCGCCCTGGCTGTTTAAGGCTGTTTCCTGGAATGTTCGGACCCCGCCTTCGCGACGCCTACTCCATCTTTTTGTTTGAGCTTGTCCAAAGCCCTTTCCGCCTTTTCGGCATCGGGACCGTGAGGAAGGATTTTCAGGTAGTTTTGATAGTTCGCGGCAGCTTGTGTAGGATCGTTTGATTTCTCGAAAGCCTCCGCCAGGTGAAACGTGGCTTCGGCGTCATTATCTTTCCACAAGAGCGCATCCTTATAGCGCGCAATGGCGGCGGGGTAATTTTTCCGCTTGAAGTAAAAATCTCCAACTTCAACATCTTTGGCTGCCTTGTGAGGATCCCACGGGTGAAATTCCTGGGTAGATATGTCGCCCGCATCCGAATCTCCCGCATCGCTGAAAGGATGGTCCTTGGCATCACCCGGCGGAGGGCTTATGTCAATCTGCGTATCGCGGCTGGAGCTCTCGCCTGCTTCCTTATCGCGATCATAGCGGGGCGGCCTTTGATTGGGTCCGGGAGCCCTGTTCGAATGAGGAACCGTCTCCACCTGGGGCTGAGCCTTCGCGTAATGGAACAGCAACATGATCGCGACAGGCAAGACCGTGAGAAACGATTTGCGGAGCATGGTTATATTTTACCGCGATGCATTTGCCTGGCTCTATTTCATTCCATCCAAAATGGAGCCGACAATTCCGCCAACGACTCCTGCCTGCGCTGACTCTCGCGACGGAGACGGCATGTACTCCATCAGTTGATGCGCTAGCTTGGAGATGGGCAAGGTTTGCAACCAGACTTTCCCCGGTCCGGTCAAAGCAGCAAGAAAAATTCCATCGCCTCCAAAGATCATGTTCTTGATGCCTGGAATCCTGGTGATTTGAAAAGAGACGTTAGACTCGAACGCACCGACGTGCCCGGGATGCACCCTCAGCACCTCGCCGGGTCGAAGCTCCTTGAGAATCACCTCACCCGACAGTTCCAACCATGCGGTGCCCTGGCCGCTGATCTTTTGCAGCAGAAACCCATCTCCGCCGAAAACACCGGCGCCAAGCGACTGTTGAAAGCCTACGCCAATCTGAACCTGCGGGGGTCGCGCACAAGAATCCATGCCGATGCACCATATACTCGCGTCCAGGACCAACATCAACCGGCAAAATGTGGCCAGGGACCTTGGTGGCAAAAGCGATCTCCCCCGCCAAACCCGCGGCTCGGTATTCAGTCATGAAGAGCGTTCCGCCGCCGGCAACTCTGCGCAACACTCCGAATATTCCTCCGCCACCGCCAAGTTGTGTATGGGTCAAAAGCTGTATGGAACTGCTCATCCAGGAGAGTTCCCCCGCCTCGGAGATAACCGATTCATTCGGGTCCAGCGTGAACTCAAGCACTGGCATGGTGGTGCCGACGATGCGACTCTGCATATCTGAACTCCTTCTTGAGAGGAACGAAAAATTATATATCGTGATTTGGCTCATGGGGCGCGGACACTCCCTTCGACTGCGCTCAGGATAGGCTTTGTCCGCGGCCTTTGACTCTGAACTGTTCTCTGTTGACTTTATTTCCCTCGAATCTCTCGCGGACAGGAGTGCCGGCCGGCGCGCTATAAAATCAAAAAAATGGCCGCTTCATTGGGGGAATGAAACGGCCAGTGTTGGCGAAGTCCTCCGGGGTAGGAGGGGAACTTTATCTACAGCGACGGTGGTGCAGTCTGAGTCGTCGCCGACGGCTGCTGTGCGGGCGCTCCGCCTTCAGCCGACGTATTGCTCATCAGGTGCACATCAACCCGCCGGTTTGCTGCGCGTCCCTCGCGTGTCTTGTTCGTCTCAACCGGCTTATCTTTGCCGAGACCAATGAGGTAAATCTTGTGCGCAGGTATTCCGTGCTCAGATGCCAGATACTGAATCACGGCATCCGCGCGCCTTTGGCTCAAAGCGTAGTTGTATTCTGCGCTGCCCACGGAATCCGTGGCGCCTTCCACGGTAAGGATGTAACCCTTGGTGTTCGGGACGGCTTCGGCCATCTTGTCCAGATCTTCTTTGGCCTCTTTGGTCAAGTTGTCTTTGTTGAAGCCAAAATGAACTGAGGCGGCGCTCACTTCCCGATAATTATCGAGGTTCGCGACGGTATTCTGGAGGACATTAACGCGGTTGACCGCATTATCGGCCTGTGTTTGCGCCTGCGTGGCTTGTTGTGTGGCGGCTTGCGCCTTCTGGTCAACCTCGGCGGCCTTGGCTTGTACCTGCTGGATGCCGGCTTGCGCACGGGCGTCCACATCTTTGATATCTTTTGTGTTCTTTGCCGTCATGTCGTCGAGTTCATTAGTTTTGTTAATCAAGGGGGTCGTCTGGTTCCGAACATAGTTCTTGCTCGAGCAACCTACCGACGCAGCCATCGTAGCCGCCAACAAAATGGTTAACGAAGTGCGATTCATCTGTGAGGCTCCTTCCTCTCTTCTGACCGTCAGTTCTTTCTACGAATCTTCGATGCGTACTGCGAACTCTGGGTTCCTGAACTCTGGGTTCCTGCGTTTACTCCGTCATTGTACTGTGCACGA
This sequence comes from Terriglobales bacterium, assembly GCA_050746185.1. Classification (GTDB taxonomy): domain Bacteria; phylum Acidobacteriota; class Terriglobia; order Terriglobales; family Acidobacteriaceae; genus PALSA-188. The sequence continues at coordinate 167,321 of JBOGLA010000005.1, forward strand.
GCCATGCCAACCGCCGTAATAACTAGGATGGTACCTAAACAATAGATATTGAATAAGTTACTGGCATCCCTAGACATGAGACGGTCATACGGGAACGCGGGGGATGAAATTTTTATACGATGACAGCGGCTCTGTGAATCAGGTTTGGCGACCGGCGCCTCTAATAAAATAGCGTCTCGCAGTTTAAAACGATTGGATTTCCAAGCGAAAATTCGTTCCCTTCCCGCATCCGCCGGAGTTTATCTCTACAAGAATGCCGAAGGCGATGTCATATACGTCGGTAAAGCCGGTAACCTGCGAAGCCGCGTCAGTTCTTACTTCCGCCAGAGCCGGGTGCAGGACGCAAAAACCGACACCCTGGTCCGCGAGGCGGTGGACGTTGACTACATCGTTGTCGCGAACGTGAAGGAAGCGCTAGCCCTCGAAAATCACCTGATCAAACAGAAGAAGCCTCGCTTCAACATCCTGCTGCGAGACGATAAGACATATCCGTATGTAAAGCTCACTCTTGCGGAACGGTTTCCCCGCGTTTACGTTACCCGCCGTCTGCGCAAAGATGGATCGGCGTATTATGGGCCGTACTTCCCCACAAATCTCGCCTACCGGCTGGTGGACTTAATTCATCGCCACTTCTTAATCCCGTCCTGCAAAGTGGATTTGGGGCACTTTCATCCGCGTGCCTGCTTGCAATATTACATTGGACGATGTCTCGGACCCTGTGTCGAAGGACTCGGCACGCCAGAGGCTTATCAGGAAGCGGTTCGCGATGTGAAACTGTTTCTGGAGGGCCGCCCCACCGATTTGTCGCGGTCTCTGCGCGAACGCATGGAGAAAGCGGCCCAAGCCGAAGAATTCGAACGCGCGGCGAAATATCGGGACCTGATTTCGACCGTCGAGCAGATGCAGGAGAAGCAACGAATCGCGGCGGTTGAAGGCGACGACGCCGATGTGTTCGGCTACCACTACGAAAACGGAATGTTGGCGCTAAATCTGTTCCACATGCGCGGAGGCCGCGTCCTCGATCGCCGTGAATTTTTCTGGGAAGACTTGCCCGAACCTTCCTCGATAAGCCTCGATGCAGAGACGGGCTTCCCCGCACATCAAGCCGGGAGCGCCAATGGAGAGACGGGTGTCCCCACCCGTCAAGCCGAGCAAAGCTCGGCAGAAATCGTGGATGAAGCATTCAATCCCGGGGAGTTTTTTTCCGCGTTACTGAAACAGCTTTACATAGGACAGCCCTACGTTCCGCGAAACATATACCTGCCGGTTGATTTTCCAGATCGTTCCACCCTCGAAGAAGTTCTTTCGGAACAGATCACCGGCGACAGCGGCAGACCGGCGCGCGTTCATATTCTAGTTCCTCTGCGTGGGGATAAGCGGTCGCTGCTGGACCTGTCTGCGAACAACGCCAAGCAGTCCTACGACCAGCGCTTCCGCGTGATGAAGCCGAATACCCGGGCTATCCAGGAGGCTTTGCAGGATGCGCTTGGCATTCCCGAGCTTTTCCGGCGAATTGAGTGCTTTGACATTTCGCATATTCAGGGCGCCGAGACCGTGGCCTCCATGGTCGTCTGGGAAGAGGGACGCATGAACAAGTCGGACTACCGTAAGTTCATCATTCGTAGCGTGGATGGCGTAGATGATTTTGCTTCCATGCGCGAAGTGGTGACGCGCCGCTACAAGCGCATTCAGGACGAAAAGAAAGATAACGCCGCACCGGACGCCCTCCTCCGTGGAGTAGGGACCTCTAACCCTGCACTAAAGGAGATGCCAAGTCTGATCCTGATTGACGGCGGCCTGGGACAACTGCACGCGGCGGCCGAGGCCCTGGGATCGCTGCAAATAATCAACCAGCCGCTCGCCGCGATCGCCAAGCGTGAAGAAATCATTTATGTGTACGGTCAGGAAGATGAGCCGGTTGTTCTTGACCATCATTCTCCCGTGCTTCATCTCGTGCAACTAATTCGCGATGAAGCCCACCGTTTCGCGGTGACGTTCCATCGCAAGCGGCGGCAGATGCGCGACCGCGCCACGGAATTAAGAGAAATTCCCGGAGTCGGTGCGCAAACTACGCGGCGACTGCTGGAACATTTTGGAAGCGTGCAAGCAGTAAAGCAAGCCGACGTTGCCGCGCTGTCCGCAGTAGTGACAAGAAGCCAGGCGGAAGCGATCTTGGGACACTTTCAAAAGTAGCTCACGTGGGGACAGCCGCCCCGGCTGTCCGGATGAACGAAGTTTATCAGCGTTTTCTTCTATTTTGTGAATGTCTATTTTGTGAATGTCCCAGTTGGATTCACGGTTTGGCACACTCCGAACATTCGGTACGCTTGCACGCATATGAGATTGGCTCCAGGAACGAAGGATCGAATTGCAAAAAGCATCTACGCAAGCATCGGAGAGCTTGACATGTGTACCACATGAAAGTATGCTTGCGACATGTCAAAGATGATCCAGCTCCGCAATGTACCCGATGCGTTGCATCGCGGACTAAAGGCTCGTGCCGCTATGGCGGGCATGTCGCTTTCGGATTATCTATTAGCGGAGATCAGAGAAATCGCGGAGAGACCGACCCTCGCAGAATTACAGGAGCGCTTGCACAAGCGCAAACGGGTTTCGGTGGAGATTGATAGCGCTCGGCTGGTACGAGAAGAGCGCGAGGCACGATGATCGTCCTAGATGCGTCTGCGGCAGTTGACTGGCTTCTTCAGACACCTGCGGGACAGAGCATTGAGAGCCGAATCTATTCGCACAAGGAGACCCTGCATGCTCCTCACCTCCTGGACCTCGAGGTCACCCAGGTGCTGCGGCGGTTGGTACGGCAAAAAGTCATCCCCGGATACCGTGCAGACGAGGCGGTCCGCGATCTGCTGGATCTTAGGATTAGTCGGTATGCTCATTTCGTGCTCCTAGCCCGGGTCTGGCAACTGCGCCACAATTTCTCTACCTACGATGCCGCCTACATCGTGCTTGCAGAAAAACTAGGAGCTCCCTTGGTTACTCGCGACGGTAGACTCGCGTCTGCTTCGGGACATGCTGCGACTGTCGAACTCTTTTAGCGAAACAGATCCGACGGCCCAATTGAATATGTGCCAACGTTCTGGTTGAGTGCGGAACAGATGAAATCGCCAATTACACCCATGGGATTGGGCGAGGGAGTGATCAATCCCATGTATCCGGGATGCCCGACGTTCGTGCAATACGGAAGCAATTTTTCTTTTAGTTCGTTCAGTACTTCATTTGGCGAGCATGGCTCGACGGGCAGTCCCTGTGTAAAGAGCTGACTTACAGCGTGCGGCTCGGCGTCAGGAAAGACGCGTTTCTGTTCGATCTGGTCAAAGTATTCTGCCAGCAGATCAACGACCTCATGGCCCACATCTCGAAATTCTTTCGGATCCATTCATTCAATCCGGTTTCTCGCGTTTAACTATAAAACGCAGGAGGCATATTTGGCTGTAGCTCTTTTCCCGAGAACTTCTGAATATCTCACAAGATCGCAGCCGCCATTGCTGAATTTTCAAGTGGACGATCTGGACTCTCTTCTGGACAAGTTCAGGGCCGGCGGCATTTGGTGGACCTGAGACGATAAACATACGAATGTAGCCGGTTTGGCCGGTTCACGGATCCTGAAGGTAATCGCGTCGGTTTTGGGAGCCGGTCGGCGGAGCGCAGTAACCTAGCTCTGTACTTCGACCTCGAACGAGTGTTCGAGTTGCTGTTCCGCCAGTTTACGGAGCAGGAATTGCAGCATCTGGCGGTCGCCTTTGCGGATCTTGCGAAACTGGATTCCGGCGCCTTTTTCACCGTCAACGTTTCGCACCTGGCCGGCCAGGCTGAATTCATAGTTGTCAATTTTTAGAACCAGGTTTACGTCGGTTCCGAGCGGCGGCGCATTTTCGATGCTGACGAGGCACCCGACCTCAGAGAGATTTTTTAACGCTCCCTGGAGTTGAGCTTTTCGATCGTCCTGAGTGGTCACTTCGGCAAGGCCTTCAACTTTAAATCGCGAATGACGCCTGCGATTCTCGTCGCGGAAACGCGGACCGGAGGTTTTTGACGTCGCTTTTTTCTCCGGTGGAATCGAATCAAAGGCGGTATTCAGCTCGCGCAATTCACTTTCCCACATAGGCCGGTCGTTTTCGACGTTCTGGATGCCGACTTGTCCGCGCTGCTCCGAATCGGGATCGCCCACCCACACCACGCGGCAGAATGTTTTGTTCCGTCCGCGTTCGATCGCAACGATTTCTCCGGCCTCCACTACGGCGCGCAATCCGCTGATGCGCGCGCCTCGCGTGGAAATGTCGTATGTGCACGCCATATCGAGAAGCGGCTTATTCTCTTTGTCCCAGAAGGTCACGCGCAGCGGCATCGCGACTTCGACCCGCGGGTCGTTTCGCTCCGGCTCGGTAACAGGCGATTCCGTTACTACAAATCCCTTGGACAATGATGCTTCCTCGCCATCCACGTTACCAGCCGTCAAAAATCCGGTCAATTTACGGGGGTAATGCCCAAAATGTTACCCCTGTTCGCTAATTGCATGACCTAAATGTCCAGGGTTCCGGAATGGTCCTGGCACCCTAATCGGTTTTCGGAGTAGTTACCTCTCGGTTTTCCAGCTTGCTCCACAGGGCGTGAGTCGGAGAAGATGGTTTTGATTTCGCTTGGCTGTATGCCCGCAATTGCCAAATTCGCCCGTGAAAAGAAGCTCTCGGCGTCCGCGGTAAAGCTTCGACTTCTTAAGCGCCTGCACTGCACCTTGAAGTTTGAAAAGAGGGCCTGGTCAAACGGCGCGGTTCTGGTCGCCGGAGTTGATGAGGTGGGACGCGGCTCATTGTTTGGCCCGGTCGTAGCCGCGGCAGTGATTCTCGATCCCCAGTATCGGGTTCGCGGCCTGCGGGATTCTAAGCTGCTTCTGCCGGAGCGGCGCGAGATTCTGGCGGAAAGAATTCGAGAGCACGCCGTCGCGTGGTCTATTGCCGCCGTGGATGCGGCCCGCATTGATCAGATCAATATCTACCAGGCCTCGCGCATCGCCATGAAAATGGCGGTCACGCAATTGCAGCCGTGTCCGGATCATCTGCTGGTGGATGCTCTTCGATTGGATTGCGAGTTGCCGCAAAATGCGATCATCCACGGAGACGCTCTGTCCGCTTCGATTGCCGCAGCCTCTATTATTGCGAAGGTTGAGCGCGACCGGATGGTGCGCGAATGGGACCCGGCGTTTCCGGCCTATGGTTTAGCCTCCAACAAAGGGTACAGTACGCCCCGCCACATCGCAGCCTTACGCGAGCACGGCCCAAGCCCGCTGCACCGGCAGTCATTTGCGCCGGTATGGAATAACCCGGTGCCTCAGGAAATACTCGGCTTTATGCTGGAAGAGGAGCCCGGGGAGGGCGACGGAGAACTGGGCCGGCAGGCCGTCTAACTGCTGCTGGCTCGCCTTGCGGCCGCCTCCGCTCCCCAGAATCCCTATTTGTGCGGTTCTCGCTTCTGCTCTTGCTTTGATTCTTGTTTTGGTTGTGGCTGTACTCGCTGCTGAGGCTGCGCGCGTTCCTGTGTCCGCGGGGCCTCACGGGGCGGCGCCGCCTGCTGCCGCTGCCGCTGCCAGTTTCCGAATTTCTGTTCTTCGCTTCTCTGTTGCTCGGGCCGTTGCTGCACCGGCGGAGCTTGCCTTACCAAAGAGCGCTGCGTCGCGCGTGTGTTTTCATTTGGCTGAAATTCGCCCGTCCGCCGCTGATTCTGGGCAGGCGGACGCGGAACGTTTCGTTCGTTCATGGCAGGGGTTTGTTGACGCCCTCCCGCCTGCGGACGCGGAATCTCATTCGCCCTCGCAGCAGGTTCCTGGGGACGGATCTGCTGCGTTTCCGGCCGCGGGGACTCGTTGATGCGAGCGGGTTCTTGCCCGCGCGGCTGAGTTGGTTGCATCCCATTGCTGCGGCCGCCGGGGGTTGGAGACTGCCCGACCGGTTGCGGTGCACCGGGACGCTCGGTTCGGACGTTAACAGACTGGCGCTGCTCAAATGATTGACTCGGCGGCGTCGGCATTCTCGTCCCAACCACGCGCCGGGCCTCAACCGCTGCAGGCGGCCTTATCCGTGCCGCAGCTCCCGCGCCGATCACGCTCGCCCTGACCGGCTGGACCGGTTGCCCACGAACCACCTGAGCCTGTTCAATCTGGCGTTGATCAACCCGCACTACGTTACGCGCCACCGGACGCGCGTTTACGAATGTGTCGTGAGAAACCACGGTCACGCCGTTGTTTATATGCTGGTTGACGTAAGTTATCCGAGTGACGTTCGACGTATTGTTGTGGTAGTTGTTGTAGACATTGGTCACCTGGGTCACGTTGACCCGAGTGTTCGTGATGTTCACATTGTTCACATAGCGCGGACTCGTTCGGTACCAGGGCACGTAAACTTCATGCGGGGCAAGCGGGAACCATCCCACTCCGACACCGCCGCCAATTCCGATGCCAACCCTGAATCCGCCGCCGCCCACGAATGCCACCAAAGCGGGCGCATAGACTGGCCTAACCACTACCGGTCCGGGAACCCAGCACCAGGAGTCGGAGACGTAGGCCCAACGCCCATAATGGAAGGGCGCAAAACCCCATGGCTCGTCTTCCACCCACGTCCATCCCCACGGTGCGATCCATACCCAATGTCCGACCCGGTAAGGCGCCCAGCCCACCGCGATACCCCGCGGTGTCCACACTGGGCCGTAACCGGCCGCGTAGTGCCATGTGCCGTAATCGTCGAGATCCTCGTATCCAGTCATCTCGGTCGAAATGTAGTTGGCGGATTCGGAGTGGTCTTCGCGCTCATCGCGGGCGAAAGCCCAGTTGTCAAGGTCGTCCGACGCAGGTATCTGATTAATCTCGTGATCGAGTTCGTCGGCACCGGTAAAACGCGCGTCCTGGCCGGCGACCACAATGTAGGACGACCCTCCGCCAGTCACTTCACCGCGCCCGTGCCAGACAATCGTGTTGGTTTCGTTCCCATCGCCATTCACATCAATGCGGTATTCGCCTACCCGCTGCACGGTGAAGGCCAGATTCGGCGTATCCACTTCAAATAAGTCGCCATCATCGAGGTGCCGGACCCGCAGGATGAGAGAGCCTTGCGACAATTTCAATTGCGTTGTCTGATCGTCCAGCTCAAGAAAGGTAAGGCTGCTTTCCGGTCCCAGTCGAAGCGCAGTCGAGCCGACGTGCAATTCAGCCCGCGAATCCTTGTCAGCCCAGAGATTGTCCCCGGTGGTGAGAGGGCGATTCTCGACCGCTTGCACCCAGTCTCCTTCGCCGCCCGGCTGGAATGAAACCGACCCGTCAGCATGATTGAGGCGCGCCACGCGGCTGGGCGGGTCCTGTCCTTCTTGACCGTTGTCCTGCGGCTGCTGGTTGCCTTGGACTTGGCCTTGGACTTGATCGTTCTCCTGATCCTGCGCGAGAAGCGCGGAGGGCGATTGCAGAAGCAGCATCAGCCCCGCCAGAACCAATCCGATTACTGATATTTTGTGTATCTTCATTGGCTTTCCTCGTCTTGCTTTAAACGCCCGCCATCTCGTTCACTGGAGTCACACCGCAATCAACACTACTGGATTTAACCCCCAGCGCGTAAAGAAGTTCTATACGGTTAACCCTGTAGTAATGGGATGGAATGACTTTTGAAGACCTATGAAACCCGAGTGCGGGAACTTTGCCCAATCGCATCGAAAGAGAGCCAATCATCGAGCGGCAGGTGCAGCAGGCGCGATGCCGGTAGTCCTTAAGTCAACAGAGAGCGGGCTTTGCAACAAAATCAGATAACAGTCTGAAGTTCCCAGTTCTCATCCTCGTCTGTTTCAAGCGACCGGTTGCTCGCTTAGAACCTTCTCGCGCTCCTCGGCATCTTGATGTTCTTCCACGATGGTTGAAGGGAGAGCTAACTCCAGAACTTCGTCAATGGTCTTGACGTAGTGGATCCTGATATTCTCGAGTTGCTCCGGCGTAAGGTCTTCTTCCACATTCATCCTGTTTTCCGCGGGCAGGATTACATCGTGAACTCCGGCACGTTTTGCCGCCAGCACTTTTTCCTTTACGCCACCGATGGGAAGCACGTTCCCGCTGAGCGTGATCTCACCGGTCATTGCCGTTAACGGGCGCACCGGACGCGAAGTGAGCAGCGAGACCAGCGCGGTTGCCATCGTAACCCCTGCCGACGGGCCATCTTTCGGAATCGCCCCGGCCGGCACATGAATGTGGATATCATGCTCGGCGAAGAAACTCTCGGAAATGCCAAGTAGCACCGCGTTCGATCGCACCCACGTCAGGGCCGCTTGCATGGATTCCTGCATCACCTGCCCAATTTGCCCGGTCATGGTGAAGCCGCCCTTCCCTTTCATCGTATTCGCCTCGATAAATAACACGTCGCCGCCCGATGGGGTCCAGGCTAAACCAACCACCACTCCGGCGCGCTTGGTGCGTTCGGCGATTTCGCCTTCGCTGCGAACTTTGATGCCGCCGAGAAATTCCTGAATAATCTCGTCGGTCACGACCAACTTTTGGGTCTTCCCTTCCGCGAGGCGGCGTGCCTGTTTGCGGCAAATCGTGCCAATGGTCCGCTCGAGATTCCGTACTCCCGCTTCCCGCGTGTAGTGGCGGATCAAGTTGCTCATCGCCTGCGCCGGAAACTCGATCTGATCGGCGGTGATGCCGTTCTCTTCAATCTGCCGCGGCACCAGATACTGGAAGGCAATGTGAACCTTCTCTTCCTCCGTGTACCCCTGAAGCTCGATGATCTCCATGCGATCTCGCAATGGCTCGGCAATTGGATCCAGCATGTTTGCCGTGGTAATGAACATTACCTTGGAAAGATCGAAGGTGACGTCGAGGTAGTTATCACGGAAAGCGGAGTTCTGCTCGGGATCAAGCGCTTCGAGTAATGCGGATGAAGGATCGCCGCGGAAGTCGCGTCCTACTTTGTCAATTTCGTCCAGCATGAATACGGGGTCTTTGGTTTCAGCCCGCCGGATTCCTTGGATGATCTGTCCCGGCAATGCGCCGATGTAGGTTCGGCGATGACCGCGAATTTCAGCCTCGTCATGCACCCCGCCAAGCGAAATGCGTACAAATTTGCGTCCCAAAGCGCGGGCAATGGATTTTCCCAGGGAAGTCTTGCCCACGCCGGGAGGCCCGACGAAACAAAGAATCGGCCCCTTCATGCTCGGCTTCAACCGGCGCACCGACAAATAGTCGAGAATTCGGTCTTTTACTTTCTTGAGATCGTAGTGATCGGTGTCAAGAATTTCCTTGGCCTTGACGATATCCACTTCACCACCGGAGGTCTTGGCCCACGGCAGCACCGCCAGCCATTCCACGTAGTTGCGAGTGACCGAATAATCCGCAGCCATTGGAGACATGCGGGCCAGGCGGCCTAGTTCTTTCAAGGCTTCCTTCTTGACCTCATCGGGCATTCCAGCAGCTTCAATTTTTTGACGAAGGTCTTCGGTATCCCGCGCGCCTTCGTCCTGCTCGCCAAGTTCCTTCTGGATCGCCTTCATCTGCTCGCGCAGGTAGTATTCCCGCTGCGTCTGCTGCACCCGGTCCTGCACCTCGGACTGAATCTTGTTTCGCAGCTGCTGGACCTCCAATTCCTTCACGAGATGCTGGTTGATTTTCTCCAACCGGACTCGAACATCCGTAGTCTCGAGCGCGTCCTGTTTGTCGGCGGTCGAGAGCGAGGGCAAATTCGAGCCGATGAAATCCACGAGCCGGCCCGGTTCCTCGATGTTCATTGCAACGGTTGAGAGCTCATCGGAGAGAGTCGGCGAGCCGGCTACGATTTGCTGGAATAGCGTCAAGACGTTCCGCTGCAGGGCCTCGACTTCAGAACTCTTCGGCGGAATCGCTTCCGGTACCGACACAATTCTGCCTCGCATGAATGGAGCAAGTTGGGTGAACTCCACCAGTCGAACTCGTTCCAACCCCTCGGCAAAAACAAACAGGCTCTGGTTTGGCATCTTTACAACTTTATGGACCACCGCCAACGAGCCGACGGTATATAAATCGCTTGGCTGAGGGGCGTCCACGCGCGCTTCCCGCTGGGCTACAACCACGATCGTCTTATCTTCGCCAAGCGAATTAATGAGCTGGACGGAGCTCTCCCGGCCCACTGTAAGCGGCAGAACCGCATGAGGAAACAAAACGGTGTCCCGCACCGGCAGGATGGGCAGCGGATGATCTTCCTGCTCCTTACTTAAGGGGACGTTTTCTTCGTCAACACTGCGCGCAGGGCGCGTCTGCTGTGCCATATTTTCACCTTGAGTGTCTTGTGCTCAAGTTTGATGTCCGAAATACTTCAAAAGATGCAGGAGAGCAAATTGGGTAATTTTGTAATTGGGTAATTTAAAAGCTCAATTGCCAAGTTGCACCACAAAATTACCAAATGATCTGAATTCTAGTCCTTCAGCCGAGCCGTCGCATCAGCCGAAGGTACCTGTCTCGCAGTGCACACACCGATCAGGCTGAGGGATAAACACCCAGCACCTTAACCAAATCGGCCACGGCCGCCAGTTCCTTGAGTGCTTGTCGCGCCAGCCTGTCATCCCCCCGAAGAAAATCCGCATAAAACACGTACTCCCAGGGCCGTCCGCGCATCGGTCGGGACTCGATCTTACTCAGATTGATGTCTCGCGATTCGAAGACGCGCAAGGCGCGATATAGAGCTCCCGGCAAGTTTCTCAAGCCGAAGGCAACGGAAGTCTTATCGGCTCCGGGAAGAATCCGCCGCTTCCTGCGCAAAAGAAAAAACCGCGTAAAATTACGTTTGTCATCTTCAATGCCAGCCCGCAAGATGCTCCCTTTATAGGCTGCGGCGGCATGTTTTGACGCTATCCCCGCGGCATCTCGAAGATTTTGTGAGATTACGTGCTTCACGCTCCCGGCAGTATCGTAGAAGGGAGTCGCCTCAATCCTGGGATGGCGTCGAAAAAAGTCCCGGCATTGATCGAGAGCAACCGGATGAGAATAAGCGCGTCGCAGATCTCGGAACTTCACGCCTCTTGCCGCAATCAGATTGTGAACAATGCGCAAACGAAACTCCGCTTGGATGAAGACCTTGCTCTCCAGCAGCAAATCAAAATGCTCTGTCACCGAACCTGCCAGAGAATTTTCGATTGGAATTACCGCGGCACCTACTGATCCTCGTTCGAGGCTCTGAAAAACTTCTCTCGAGCGCGCGCATGGAACAATCTTGCATCCCGGCGCCATGTGCTTGGCAGCTTCGTGGCTGAACGACCCGGGCTCGCCCTGAATCGCAACTTTCATGGGGAAACGTTAACTGCTCATGGAACGGAAAGCAATCATTTGACGGGCGAGGGTCCCCGCCCGTCCCCGCGAATCTACGCAAATTTCTTTTCGAGCACGAGCGCATCCACTCCATTCGAATAATATTGCGGAATCGTTTTTATCGCCGCATACCCGTGCCGTTTGTAAAATGCGAGCGCGGACGCGTTATCCACCGCCGCCTCCATGACAATCCGGCTGCACTTGGCGGCGCGCAGACGTTGTTCCGCTGCGGCCAGCAATGCCGAGCCGATTCCGAAACGCCTGCTAGCAGGCACCATATCTATGGTGATGATATGACCTGTCCCCCTTGACGCTTCCGCCATGACGAACCCTAAAATGCGCTCCGAATCACCCATGCTTCTCAAATCCCCCATGCTTCGTTCGGCCACGATCGTAAATCCCCCGCGAGCCTGCATGTAGGAAGAGAGCTCGTCGCGCGAATAGGAAATCCCGGGCGGAAAACATTCCTGGTCAATCCTCCACAAATCCTCGAAGTCTTGCTTCTCAAAATTGCGCAATGCGAAGTCCACAAATGAATCTTAATCCCCGGGCTTTACCCGCGCGGGGCGGACAGTCTTTTCAACGCTGCCGACGTTCGATTTTGCCCCAAAGTGCCTCCCAGGGCCCCGCGCCTACCGGCGATTAAGCCGCCTCGCGGGCCAAGGTCTTCATCCAATGCCGGTCCGAAAAAATATCTTGCAAACCGGTTGCTCACAGCACACCCTTGGACGTAACATTCGCATCAGAGGGTTCTGTGGGGCGTCTTATACTGATTGACGTTCTGGGCGCGGCGGCACTGGTTGGCCTCTGGTACCTCCTCTTCGCACGTTACAACCGCCAAAAGGGCGCACTCGCGCTGAAATGGGTGCAGCTTGCCTGCTCCAGTCGCGGCCGTGTCGTTGACAGCCGTTGGATGGGCGCCTGCCGCTTGCAGGCCCACCTTAGTTTTGCAGCGCATTGGTTTGATAACACAAAAGTTACGATCCGTCTGCGGCCCCGTCCCGTACCCATTCAATGGTTGCTCTCCGTCTGGCGCAAGCAAAAAGAAACGGTCACCTTCGAAGCTGATTTGGACGAAGTCCCAAACTTCCACCTGGAAATATTTCGCCATCGCTGGATTACCGATAAAACCGGCTCTCTCGGTAATCCGTCCCGCAATTGGGAAATATCACGTCCCGGACCGGTTGTGCTCACCACCCGAACTGAATGGACGCACGAGCTCACGCCAGTGGTCAACACCCTCATGACCTCAAGGGGCCATAGCTTAATGACGGTGCGTTTCCGTCCGAGTTCCCCGCATTTGGTGGCCACTGTGCCCTTGGAAGCGGTTTCTGACGAACAGAACGCCGCCGGGTTTCTCACCGTCCTGCGCGACCTCGCCGCCGGTGCCTCTACCTCCCGGCAATAGTTGCCTCGCAGATACTCAGTTGTCCGCTTGAGCACCGAAGACCTTGCCAGGAAAAGAATAGCGATCTTTGACTTTGCGCGGGTGTCCGCGTCAGCTCGTCCGCCGGCTGGGAGGTCTCTACCGGGCTTGGTTTCTTTTTCGCCGCTCCAGTTCTGAGCGCCGGATTTCGCGGCGGCGCGCGGCGTCGTCATAACGGCGCTGCTGTTCTTCGGTCTCGGGAATGACCGGTGGAACCTGGAGATGATGCCCCGCGGCATCCACGGCGACGAAAGTAAGATACGCGGAACTGACGTGGTCGCTCGTATCAAGAATATAATTCTCAACTGTTACTTTAACTCCGACTTCCATGGATGATTTGAAAACACGATTTACCGAGGACCGCAAGATCACCAAATCTCCCACATGTACCGGAACCCAGAAATCCAGATGGTCAATCGCCGCCGTGACCACATAATTCCGCGAATGGCGATGCGCTGCCATGGCTCCGGCGAGATCAATCCAATGCATCAGGCGTCCGCCTAACAGATTATTGAGAGGATTCGCGTCGTTCGGCAGAACGATTTCCGCCATTTCCGATTGCGAGTCACGAACTGGCCGGGGCAAAAACATCTCATCATTTTGCGGCATTTATTTTTCCTTGGTGGCGAGAGAAAATTCTGAATCCTGTGCAGCCGCCGTTTCCGGGCCGGAATCAGCTGCCGTGTTTCTGCGAGATAAATAAGACTCAAGGTAGCAATCCGCCATCCTCTGAAGCCGTTCGTCGCCATGCAGCGATGTCCATTGTTTAGCCCGGACATCGTATTCCAGAGTGCCGTGTCCCGCAGGACGATGAACCGACTCGAAGACGTATTGCAGGGTTAGCTGAGGAAAGGAATCGCGCGAGACGCAAAAGCGAACCGCGTCGCAATCGCGCTGTTTCGGCAAACGCGGGCAGGTCGCGGCGTAGCCAATGTTGCAATTTTCTCTTATCTCTTCGAGAGCAGGCGCGAATCCCTCATGTCCCGGAGCTCCGCAATGCCCGTTCCATCCCGCGCCAAGAGGCAGGCGTGACGGATGAAACCATACGATGTCTTCAGCTCTTTTTGTGGGGATAAAAAAGGGACACGCCAAATGCGGCTCTCCTGAATCGTGTGAGATTCACCAGCAAAGATTCCCGCAATTGTACTCAGGGAACGGAATGTTCGCCAGCACCCCATTCGGAGGATCGTCTTTCGCCGAATGTCCGCGCAACTCACTACCGCAATAAACGTCCACGTGCCACTGGTGGCGACAGCGTCGGCTACTCTTCCATAACCCAATGGAGGGAAGATTTGCTCGTCACTCGCTAAGAACTCCCAAATCCGACTGCAAGACGGCCGCGGGGATTGCGTTCGTTTGCTGCGTATACTCGGTGGCGGCTGATTGCGATGAGCGTATTCTATTTTCGGCAATGAAAGTCTTGATATCCGGTGCTGGAATTGCAGGTCCGGCTCTCGCGTATTGGCTGGCCCATTACGGTCTGGAGCCTACGATTGTAGAGAGATCTCCAAGGTTGCGAACCGGCGGCTACATCATCGATTTCTGGGGTTTGGGCTTCGACATCGCTGATCGCATGGGGCTGATGCCGGAGATCCGCCAAAAGGGATACATGGTTCGGGAGGTAAGAGTTGAAAACCGAAGCGGCAAGCGGATATCGGGGTTCCCATCGGACGCAGTGGCTCGGACAGCTCAGGGCCGCTATATCAGCATCGCCCGGGGCGACCTCGCCGCATTGATCTATAGCAGTGCCAAAGGCAAGGTAGAAACAATTTTTGACGATAGCGTCGCTCGCATACAACAAACTGGACAAGGGGTTCGGGTTACCTTCGAAACGGGAATCGTACGTGATTTCGACCTGGTCGTCGGGGCCGACGGGCTTCATTCACGAGTGCGCGATCTCGTTTTTGGACCCGAAAATCGGTTCGAGAACTATCTGGGGTACAAAGTCGCTGCCTTCGAGGTGGACGGCTACCGGCCAAGAGACGAACTGGTCTACATCATGTATACGGAAGTGGGCCAACAGGTAGGGCGGTTCGCAATGCGCGAGGATCGCACCATGTTCCTGTTTGTGTTTGCCGACCAGGCAGCCGGCGGAACAGCCATGGATGACATCCAGGCCCAAAAGGCGCTTTTGCGAAAGCGGTTCGGAAGTAGCGGATGGGAATGTCCGCAGATTTTAGACGCGCTCGATGTCACGAGTGATCTTTATTTTGATCGAGTGAGCCAGATACAGATGGATACCCAGGCGTCATCTTGGAGCCGCGGACGCATAACTTTGTTGGGCGACGCGGCGTTCTGCGTGTCGCTGCTCGCCGGGCAAGGTTCGGCGCTGGCCATGCTGGCAGCCTACATTCTCGCCGGCGAACTCAACCGCGCGGGACATGACTATGCGACGGCGTTTTCGAGATACCAGGAACTACTCCAACCCTTTATTCTCAAGAAGCAGAAAGGGGCGTTGCATTTTGCAGGCACGTTTGCGCCGAAGTCAAAGTTCTCGATGTTCTTCCGCAATCAGGTCATGAAGCTCCTGACAATTCCCTGGGTTGCAGACGTTGCCGCAGGCCGCGATCTTGCCGACAATTTTGCACTTCCCGAATACTGAACAAGGCGTCGCTCGCCCAAACAGAAATTGGTTGCGCGCCAGGCCTTCATCAGAGTAAACAGAATTGAAGACAACTTACGGCGCGGCTGAAAGCCACGCCCTTCAAAGCGACGGTAGTCCCAGGTTTTTCCTCAATCAGTAAGGAACCTTGCTCGCGCAAACGCCATCGTGACAGCAAAACCGCCAATGCCAGCGCAAGTTTCCGCGAACGAGAATCCATTCCTCTTTCGTCGAAACTCAATCGTCTTTTACGGCGTCTTTGGGTTGTTATTGTTCTGCCCGTTGGCTTTTGGTGCGGTGGAACCGTGGTCCATCTACCTCTTGGAAGCGACGTCGGCCGTGCTCTTCATGTTTTGGACCGCACGCCAATTTTCTTCCGGAGCACCACCGGTTCGTTCCAGTCCTTTGTTTCCCCCCATGTTGGTTTTCGCGGCTCTGGTTATCTTGCAGCTTGCAACCGGAGCGACCATTTACCGCTATGCCACGTTTTCAGCCGGCCTGCTCTATTGCGCATACGGGCTGTTGTGCTTTCTGGTGGTTCAGTGCCTGAACGAGTTATGGCAGGTCAAACTACTCGCAATTTCGTTTTCCGGGTATGGGTTTGCGGTGGCGATGTTCGCTTTGTTACAGGACCTGGGTCCTGACGATAAGTTGTACTGGCTGAGAATCCCAAGCCATGGGGGATGGATTTACGGTCCATACGTCAACCACAATCACTACGCAGGGTTGATGGAGATGTTGTTCCCCATCCCGCTTGTATTTTCACTTACCAGGTACGCAAGAGGGGGAACGAGGAGGCTGGCAATTTCGGCTTCCGCAGTGATGGCGACCACAATTTTTCTTTCCGGATCGAGAGGAGGCGTGGTTGCGTTTCTTTGCCAGATCCTCGTCCTGCTCGTCCTATTGCTCCGGCAACAAAGCCGCATCCCGTTTCGGGGAAGATTGACCTTCGCATTCTTCGCGGTCTCCCTGATCTTGTTGTTTGCATGGATCGGCAGCCATCAAGTGACCGAACGCCTCACCAGTCTTCACTCGGCAAAGCGAGAGATGGATGCGGGAATCCGGCTAAAGATTGATCAGGACCTGTTAAGGATGTTTCCACGTCGCCCTGTCCTCGGCTGGGGATTGGGCACTTTCGCGGACGCTTATCCTCGATACCGAAGCTTCTACACGACCCTTTACATAGACGAGGCCCACAACGATTATTTGCAACTGCTAATCGAAATGGGGGCCGCAGGATTCATAACCATGATCTGGTTTTTATGGTTGGTCTTTCGACTCGCATTGAAGGAGACGCGCAACTGGACTCAGAACGTTGATGGAGCAGTGGCCCTGGCTGCGTTGTTAGGAGTGGTGGGGATCCTCGTGCATAGCCTTGTAGACTTCAATCTTGAAGTTCCAGCGAATGCCGCCATTTTTTACGTCCTGTGCATAATCGCGGCCATGGAACCGCGCTTCGAATTCAGAAACACGGCTTAGCGGAAGTGCAGGAAAATGCTTTCTACCGCTTTGGTTTGAAGGGGCACCACTTCAAGTCGTGCTATCGCGTCAATGAGAACCGGCAGACGTGTTTCGTTCGTGGCTGATCGAATCATATCTTCAATAAGTTATCTCTATAGAGGCCAACGCGATCATTGTTTCAATCATCTGTGTAGTGTTTTCCGCAAAATACGACAAAAATAGTTCGGAGGTGTGCCGTGTTAAAGAATTTGCTTTCCCGCTGGCCTCTGGTTCAACAAATTCGTACCGGTACCGACGGCACCGGACCCGAAGCCATGTCCGACAAGACCAGAAACTTGCGGACCAAGCATCATGGCGCCGACGCTACTCAGTCCATTTGCCCATATTGCGGCGTTGGATGCGGCCAGCTTGTCTATCACAAGAACGGCAAATTGATTTCGATTGAAGGCGATCCGAAATCGCCGATTTCCCGCGGGCATCTTTGCCCAAAGGGCGCCGACACTTATGAATTGCACACCCATCCCGGCCGCCTCACAAAAGTAAAGTATCGCCGCCCATATTCGAAGCAATGGGAAGAAATTGATCAGGAAACCGCAATGGATATGGTGGCCGACCGTCTGTGGGAGAGCCGTGAGCGAACTTTCCAGGAAACGAAAGATGGCGAGGTCTTAATGCAGACTAAGGCGATTGCGCATCTTGGCGGCGCGACCCTCGACAATGAAGAAAATTACCTGATCAAGAAACTCTTCGCCGCCGGCCTGGGAATGGTGTGCATCAGCAACCAGGCGCGCATATGACATAGCTCCACCGTGCCCGGTCTGGGCACATCATTCGGGCGCGGCGGGGCGACCACCGCGCAACAGGATTTGAGCAATGCTGACGCTATTCTGATCATGGGGTCGTCCATGGCTGAGAATCATCCGGTTGGCTTCCAATGGGTGATTGAAGCCCGCGAGCGCGGCGCGAAAATTATCCACGTTGATCCACGCTTTACCCGGACCTCCGCAATGGCGGATATCTGGGTTCCGCTGCGCGCAGGCAGCGACATCATCTTTCTTGGTGCGCTGATCCGATACACCCTGGAGAATCAAAAAGAGTTTCGCGAATACGTGACGCACTATACCAACGCTCCGACAATATTGCGCGAGGATTTCCGCGACACGGAAGACCTGGACGGCCTGTTTTCAGGATGGGACGCGGAGAAAAAACAGTACGATCCCGAAACCTGGTTGTACCAGGGCGCTCCATTTAAGAAATCGGGCGGCGACGGCGCTCCCGGCCATGCAAAAGCCGGAGGCGGACACGGAAAAGATCGCGGCGGCGAAGCTCAAGACGCAGCGAAAATGGAATCAGACCCCAGTCTTCAGCATCCCCGTTGTGTGTTCCAGGTCTTGAAGCGCCATTTCTCCCGCTACACTCCGGAAATGGTTGAGCAATTTTGCGGAGTTCCGCAAGATGTATTTCTGAAAGTTGCGGAGACATTCACGTCTGCGTCTGGTCCTGAAAAAACCGCCGCCATCTGTTACGCCGTGGGCTGGACTCAGCACTCAAAAGGTGTGCAGATCATTCGTTCCGCGGCAATCCTGCAACTGCTATTGGGAAATATAGGCCGTCCCGGCGGCGGAATTCTAGCCTTGCGCGGTCACGCTTCCATTCAGGGATCAACCGATATTCCAACTTTATATGACATTCTGCCAGGCTACCTCCCTATGCCTTTTTTCGAAAAGGATTCCCGAAACTTAAAGGCTCACATTAAGAAGCACAGCTCGCGCACCGGCTTGTGGGCAGGGTTCAGCAAATACCTCATCAGCCTGTTGAAGGCTTATTACGGCGATGCCGCTAGCGCGGAAAACGAATACGGATTCAAATGGCTTCCTCGGGTCACCGGCGATCACTCGCATTTCGGCTACTGGCTGGACATGGCGGATGGAAAGATGGAGGGCCTCTTCGTTATGGGGCAAAACCCCGCCGTGGGCGCCGCGAATGGCAGGCTCGAAAGAACGGCTATGTCAAGGTTGAAGTGGCTCGTAGTTCGGGACATGGTCGAGACTGAAACCGCTTCGTTCTGGCTCGATTCGCCCGAAGTGCAGCGCGGGGAATTATCACCGGATACGATTGCCACGGAAGTCTTTCTTTTCCCTGCCGCCGGAACCGCCGAAAAAGAAGGCACGTTCACCAATACGCAACGGCTGCTGCAATACCGGAATCAGGCCGTCGAGCCTCCCGGCGAGGCTCGCAGTGAAACGTGGTTCATGTATCACCTCGGTCGCCGCATTAAGGAAAAGGCCAGGAACGATCCGCGTCCGCTCAACGCCGGGCTGAATGCCCTCACCTGGAATTATGGGACCCATGGAAAACATGCCGACCCTCGAGTCGAAGAGATACTCAAAGAAATCAATGGCTGGTCGGTCGCCGACCGGCAGCAACTGAAACAGATTCAAGATTTGAAGGATGACGGATCTACCGCGTGCGGCGCCTGGATTTATTGCGGCGTCTATCCCGAAGAAGGCCGTAACCGTGCGAATGAGCGTAATCCTAAAGATTTGCTGGGTCATGGCTGGGGATTCGCGTGGCCCAACGATTGCCGCATTATTTATAACCGTGCCTCGGCGCGTCCCGATGGAAAGCCTTGGAGCGAGCGCAAGAAATTGGTTTGGTGGGACGAAGAAAAAAAGCAGTGGGGAGGTCTAGATAACCCCGACTACAAAAAAGATATGCCTCCCGAGACTCCTGATGATTTGAAGGATGGCCAGGGAGTTGAAGCGCTTGGTGGCGCCAGACCTTTTACGCTCCATCCCGACGGCGTAGGTTGGCTGTTCGTTTCGAGCGGTTTGAAAGACGGTCCTCTGCCCACGCATTACGAGGCGCTCGAATCGCTCGTCTCGAATCCGCTATACGACCAGGACACGAATCCAGCCGCAAATAAGAAGGAGCGCCCCGATAATCCTTACGCGGCTTCGCCCGGAGATCCGCGATTTCCGTATGTGCTCTCTACTTATCGGCTCACCGAACATCACACGGCAGGAGGGATGTCCCGCACGTTGTCTCATCTCGCAGAATTACAGCCAGAGCTGTTTACAGAAGTTTCTCCGGAACTGGCCGGCGAGATTGGCCTTCAACATGGAGACTGGGCTACCATCACGACTCCTCGAGCGACTATCGAGGCTCGGGTAATGGTCACAAAACGACTTCGTCCCTTGTTGATTAACGGAAACCGCGTGCATCAAGTCGGCCTTCCTTATCACTGGGGATACAAAGGCCGCGCCAAGGGCGACGTGGTGAACGATCTGCTCTCAATCAGCGAGGAACCAAACGTTCGGATTATGGAAACCAAAGCTCTGGTGTGCGCCATCGCGCCCGGCCGCCACTCCCGATCGAAAAGGGAGCGTCGGGCGTCCCCGCCCGACAGGACGGGCGAGACGCCCGTCTCTCCACTGTGCGTGCCAAAACAATCGCAGGTGAAGCACTCATGAGCATAACTGCCTTTCTCACCGATTCAACTCTGTGTATCGGGTGCAAAGCCTGCGAAGTTGCCTGCAAGGAATGGAACGGCATTGGAGAAGACGGATTGAACTGGAGCGGCAACTCCTATGACAATACGGGGGCATTAGGCCACTCGACCTGGCGTCACGTGAAATTTGTGGAGCACACGCCGGAGGCGGGATTCGGCGGGAATGCGCCTGACCTGAATACCTGGGCATTTTCATCCGATGTCTGCAAGCACTGTGAAAACGCTGGGTGCCTCGAGGCGTGCCCCACCGGCGCGATTGTGCGCACCGAATTCGGCGGCGTTTACGTTCAGCCCGATATTTGCAATGGCTGCGCGTATTGTGTAGTCGCCTGCCCATTCGGCGTTGTGCAACGAAATCCCGATGACGGCCGCGCCTTCAAATGTACGTTCTGTTACGACCGCCAGAAGGCAGGCCTGATTCCCGCCTGCGCGAAGGTTTGTCCCACCGAGTCCATTAAATTCGGAGAAATTGAAGATTTAAAAATTCACGCCAAAGAACGCGTAGAAGAGCTTCATCGCCGCGGCATGGGTGACGCGAATCTCTACGATTCTGCTGACACCAGCGTCGGCGGCACGCACGCAATGTTTATCGTTCGTGGCGATCCCCGCAGCTACAACCTGCCGCCGAAAGCGGAAGTGCCGACCATCTACCTGAAAAAGGGATGGACCTCATCTGCCGTGGCCGCCGCGATGTTGCTCAGCGGGACCCTTCTTGCATTTCTTGCTGACGGCCAGAGAAGCAGCTCATGAGCGATCCTCGACTTCGCACAACGCCAACCGGACGCACTCCCGATATCGGCAGCGAGCAACGGTTGGCTGACATTCGGCGCGAGGCTCAACTTCGCGGCGCAGTCAAGGCGGAAGGCATTCGTCCGTCCGGCGCTCCGTTTCCCGTGGCTTCCACAGAAACCGGTTACTACAGCATTCCACTACTCAAAGAACCCTCATGGACCTGGGAAATTCCTCTTTACTTTTTCGTAGGCGGAGCAGCGGGCGCAGCGGCTGTTGTGGGCGCCGTCGCAGGTTACACAGGAGCCGACCGTAAATTAGTCCGCGATGCGCAATGGATTGCGGCGGCGGGCACAGTACTCTCGCCCGCTTTGCTCATTGCTGACCTCGGCAGGCCTTCTCGATTTCTGAACATGCTCCGGGTCTTCAAGCCGCAAAGCGCAATGTCAGTCGGGGTGTGGACGCTGGTAGGATTTTCCGCCGGAGCATCGGCTGCGGCATTCGCGGGCTTTCTGCAAGACCGATATGGTCCCTCTTTGCCGCTCCGGGTCATTGAAAACGCGGGTCAAGCGGCGTCCATGGCCTTCGGACTTCCCTTCTCCAACTATACGGGCGTACTGATTGGCGCGACGGCAATTCCGGTGTGGAACGAAAATGTCGGCAATCTTCCAATTCATTTCGGCGCTTCCGGATTAAGTGCGGCGGTGGGAATACTCGAGTTGATGGGAAACGACCGGAACCGTGCTTTGCAATCGCTTGGTCTTAGCGCGGCAATAATCGAATGTTGGCAAGGACTGCGCGTCGAAACGAGGTCTGCCCCGAATCTCGAACCGTTAAAACGTGGCGCCAGTGGTGCAATTGTCCGAACCGGTGGAATATTTTCCGGTCCAGTTCCTCTTGCTTTGCGAGCTCTAAGTTTGATCTCGGGCAGCCGCGAATCAAGAAAATTGAGGCGGCTGGCGGCAGCATCAGCAATCGCCGGTTCGTTGCTTACCCGTATCGGATGGATTTATGCCGGACACGTCTCGGCCCGCGACTGGCGGGCGCCGCTGGGGAATCCTCAATTGCCTCAGGTTCGCAAATAACATAAAAGAAAGACTATGGGACGATTTTTAGCCGCTTCGAGATGCATTCCGCCAAAAAAGCCGAAGGGTTGGAAGCGAAGCCCACCTATGGGCGCCAGGAATGAAAAGCTTTTTACTAAGGTCCTAAGAAATATTTGGCGACAAAGAAACAGAACAGTCAGAGTATAATTCTGGTCCGTTACCAGATCGGGGTCCTCCCGGTTCCTGACCTGAAACTTCCGCCGCCCGTCGTGTCTTGGTGGTGTTCAGATCAGCCGGGAATCCTTCCGAGATTCGGAGAGGATACCAGCCGTGAAATCTCCGCTTGGCTTACGCAGCGCGCTTGTCGGCACTGTTTTGGAATTGTGCCTCTGCATTTCGGTTGTAACCGCCGTAGTCGCCCAATCTGCTTCACTTCCAATGGGCGGCGCTTCAGACACGCCGTCTGCTCAAGTTGCAGCACAATCCTCGCCGGGATTCGAAAGTAGTGTTGTTCTGATACCGGGCCCTTTGCGCTCGTTTTTGCGCATGGCTGGCATCAGCCAGAAGGTTTCCTCTGACGAAGTCCTCCCGTTGTTGGCACGGCAGATTTTCTTCCTCGGCCGCAGAGACCACAGGCAAACCGAATATCTGTTGTTGCTGACGCGATATGTCAGCCAGGCGCGAGAGTTGTCGGCGCTGGCCGGGAAGGACGCCGTCATTCGTGTCTCGGATTGTTCCCAGGCGCAACCGCTGCTTCGCATTCTTGGCTATGCGATTCATGAACAGTGCGGCCACAGCAATGCATCGCTTGCCACATCCGATCCGGAAAGAGCCTTCCTCACGATTGACTCTGGCTTCCCCCTGAGTGACTTGGAACAGACGGTTCAGGGAGGAAGGCCTTTTGTCTATGAATATTCCTCCACGTCAGTTCCGGTTCTTTTTAGTGCTGATACGTGGAATGCCGTAAGGTCGGCTACCAAGCCTGAATCCGGAGATCTGCTTGACCGCTTCGTGCGGGATCCGGATTTGGCTCTTTTGTATTGGTCTTTCAGCCGATTGGATGGCGAGACTGCGGCGACGCTTCGAGTCTCTCCCGGGCTCGATAAATTGCTTCCGTTCGCTGCGCTGCTTAATTTTTATGGAGGCGAAATTTGCATGCGTTCCGGGCGCGTCCTGGTACCTGGAGATTCCGAAGCCGCATGGGAAGAGCTTGTCGGCGTGAGTCCTGAAACCCAGGGCAAGTTTGTCTTGCGGCTTCTTGAAAAGGATAGAGGTTGGCTGGCCGCATTTTTCGACGCCCTCTTGCGCAGCAGCCGGGCTCAGCAGGCGCACTTTACCGATGCCCGCCAATTGAAGGAACTCTATGTCGCCTTTCGGCCGCGCGACAACTCAAGCGACGCGGCGAGCGGAGTTTTTCGTCCGGCCCCGGCACTCTTACTACTGCTGACCCGCTTGCAGTGGGACCCCGATGGCGACATACATGTGCCGGGGAACGTTCAGGTCTGGAAGGGAGTCTTCCAGCAAGCCCCCCGCGTCAAGAAAGCTTTGAAGTGGAAGCACGACAATTCCGATCAGTTGCTCGATATGCTGTTTTCTCTCGCCCACACCTCTGCGGATGCCGGCCCCTTGCAGGCTTTCCTTTGCATGAGTGAACTGGACAACCGCCGAGGCACAGCCCATCCCCTAAGCTCGGAAACCGTTCGACTTCTAGCTACCCGATTTGAGCAATATAGTGATCAATACCTGATTTTTTCTGAATTTCCGGACCTCGATGATTCGTCCATCGCTGAATTTGTAAAAGACATGGATTCCATCAATAGGATCCGCAACCACACGCTGCGCGGCAACGCGATGGGGATATTTCAGGCCAACGTTGGGCTTTGGCAGATTCTGGCCAGGCAGAACGAGATCCCGCAGACAAGCCTGAACCAGTCATGGCAAAAGGTCGTCGCGCCCTTCAGGGGCATTGCTTCCGCGGCGCAACTTTTCAACGCCGGCCGCGCCTCGCTTCGGGAACTTATGCTCGCTGCTACCGGAGAGCCGGCCCAATCGCAGGATGAAATTGTGAGCTTGCTCGCAGGTCCCGCTCAGGACGATGCAGAGGGTCAAAGAGTTCATGCCGAACTCGCCGACCGCACGAGGGCCATTCTGGATGGGCAGCGGTTGGTCTCACTTGACTCTTTACTCGCATTAGGCAACGGGCTCGACCAGTTGGCGCGAGGAGAAACAACGCCCGACAAATTGGCGCCCTTGGCTGGGGAGCTTCGGGAATTCGAAATGCCTCGCCCCATTTTTACCAATGGAGAAAGAAGCGAATGGGCGGTCGGCGTGTACAACAATCGCCACACCGATCTGGAGATGAAGTCGGACGTCATGAAGCTGATCAGGACCGCGCATTCTCCGGCGCAAATCGAAGAGGCGCGCGGCCGGCTCGCGCCCTTTTTGCGGGACACTCTCGTGGGCCTGAACTATGCCTATTACGAACCGCCGGGCGCGCAGATCATGCGAAATAATCCTTTGTTCGTCCGTTCGCATGATTTCTCGGGAGACACGGTCATCGGCTTTGACCGGGTCTGGGAAGCTCCCCAACTATTTGGCGCCGGATCTCCCGCCGGCGGAGGCGCCCATCTTATCGGTTCACTCGCGGATCTGCCTTACGTTCTCGCCGAAGTTGAGCAGGACTTCATCGCTCCACAACACATCCAGGCTCTGATTTGGAGAGAACTGGTCCCGGCGCTTTTTACCAATGCTGTTGTGCCCCGCTGGTGGAATGTAAGCCGAAATGAACTCCACGCCGTCGCTTTATATCAAAGGACGGGAGAAGAACTGTTGAGCATTTCTGTTCAGAACCAGGACATCAGGACCAAGGTTTTGGCGGTCCTGTCGGATCGCATGCTTCCGCGGCGGTTGGCTTTGGTTGAAGCAGCCCTTCGCGAAGGCCATCCCACCGAAGCATTTTCCACTGTCACTCCTGCCGACAAGTTCTATCTCGCCGCTGGATTCCTGCAAAAGTATCCCGGAGATGACGGCTCTCTCGGGCCGATGGGACAAGAGCTGAGAAGACTTTCGTATGAGCATCCGGCGGAAACCTCCTGGTCCCGCATATCGAGCGATTTTGGCGTGCCGCATCCTACTTTGGCGCAAAGTTATGCATGCGAACTCTTGAATGTGAAACCGTTTCCTGCGTTGGCGGGATTTTCGAGCCGCTTGATGGCAGAGTCCTGGGACTCCACGAATTTGTATTGGGCGCGCCTGGCCGATGAAATGAATTATCCGCCGGTGGCATTGAATCGCTTGGTTCCGGAATTGACTCGCAGTATGGTGGAACGTATCTTCGCGACCGATACCGAGGATTTGCCCGCGGTGCTCCGCGCCATGCGCGAAACGGGAGATGAATTCCGAAACGGCAAAATTGCGTCTCTCTCCGTGACCCCGTCTCCCGGACCCTGAGGCTCTATCACGACTGGAACTGATAAGGAAAGATTATGGCAAAAACGCAATTTTCATTTCTTTCGTTTTTATTTGTAGTTCTGATCTGCGCGCCCGAGCCACGGATGGTCGGCCAGACAAACAGGCCGGACATCGAGGTCCGCGTCGAGATGGTTCAGTTGAATGTCGCCGTCACCGACGATAAAGGAAATTACGTGACTGGTCTGCGTCCTCAGGATTTCTCCGTAACCGAGGACGGAGTCTCTGAAAAGGTCGCCACTTTCGGGGAAGGCGATGGGCCAACCCGAAGGTTGATGGAGAACATGCCTCTGGATGTGGAGCGCGCCGGTCCATCGTCGGGAACAAGCCAGCCGTCCGCGACCATGGAACGCGAACTCCTCAGCGTGGCGCCCGGCGGCGCGAACGTGTTCATTCTGTTCGACACCAGCAATTACATGTACAGGGGATTCGTGTTCGCCCAGGACGCGATTGCCGACTTTGTCCGCTCGCTCGAGAGCACCGACAGAATAGCCTTGTATTCATATAGTCGCGACCTTTCGCGCGCCGCGCCGCTCACCGCCGACCGGTTGCAGGTCCTGCGCGGCGTCCGTGAAACTGTCGCCGGCGACGACGCTGCTCTTTACAACTGCCTTCTCCTAACGGTGAAAGACGCCGCGCAATTGAGCGGAAGGAAAGTCGTAGTGGTTTTTTCAAACGGGCCCGATAACGCCAGCATGGTTCCTCCCGAGGACGTGGCCGAGTTGGCCCAATCCACCGGAACCAGCATTTACATGATCAGCACGCGGCAGGCGCAACTCGAACCGGTTTCTACCGCTGTATTCGAGCGCATGACCAAGGCCACCGGGGGCAAAGCCTACTTTGCAAAGAATTGGAAGGATGAACAAAAAGCCTTCGCGTCCATTCGGGAAGACCTGGCACATCTTTACTCTCTCAGCTACTATCCTCAGGCAAATCCCAACCGTGGCTGGCGCGCAATTACGGTGAAGCTGGCAGGCAAGCGCCTCAAGAAATACCACATACGCACTCGCGATGGCTACCGCTGGCAGCCACGGCGAATGCCTTCCAACCCAACTACGGCATCCTCAATTCAATCTTTTGAGGAACCGCAAGGAAAGTCGGAACGGTAGTCTCCATTCCCACAGCGCCTACTTCACAGCGCGGCTAGGCGCTTCTTCGGCTGCGCCGCTTTCTCCTTCGCACGCTGGGTGACTTCTTTCGCGCGGAACTTTGCGATGCGCTCGATCAAAGCGACGGGGACTGGCTGGGACAGCGGTAAGCGGATCGTACCTTGGATAACATCGTAGGGCGCGAGCTCGCGCTTGAATGCAATCACCACGCCCGCGGTGGCAGCGTAGAGCGAGTAGTGCCGCTTCCACGCTGCGAGATGCAGTGCCGGCTTGCCGTTCAGTTTGTAGGTCGGCATTTTGTATGAGATGACCTCCTCGGCATCCGGCAAGGCCTTCCGGATAGCAGTGCGCACGCGCGCGAGTGCGCCCTGTATCGCCTCGGGCTGAGAGGCAATGTATTCATCCACGGATTTGAATTCGGACTTAGCCATAGGCAATTCCACCTTTCCCGGTTCGCATTTCTACTTTTAGCGCCGTAACTCCCGGGCTGACTTCTTTTTGGCCGGCCGTTTCTTGGCCGAGCCTTGAGCGCGCGCTGCGGAGTTGGCCGCCACCGCGGCGCGGAAAAGTTGCCTGAAGGCAGCTTGGTTGATCTTTTCGCCTTCGCGGAGATCAATCGCCCGCCGCGTGTTCCCTTTCAGGCCGGAATTGAAGAGGTGCTTCGGGTCTGGGAGAGAGGCTCCGCGAGCGAAGGTAAGCTTCACGACCTGCTTGTAAGATTCCCCGGTGCAGACGATACCATCGTGGGACCAGACGGGGATGCCGGGTTTCGTTGCCTTTGCCCATTTCCGCTCTTCCTGAATGTCGGGGTCGGCATCATGGATGAGCTGACGGATATGAGCGAGCGTCTTCCCGCGCCAGTCGGAAAGTTCCTTGATTTTCTGGTCGCGCTTTTCACCCGCTGGGGTGGAGGAAGTTTTCATGTACACCTCCATTTCTCGCACCTACTTTAGCTTCGCTCAGCGTAACCTGCAACCTCCGCAAAGGGAAAGGCTTCGCAGCGTCAGTCGTCCACGGACGTCGCGACTAACTGCGGAGCGGCGTTCAGCACAATTGCCGCTGTTTTGGCGCGTCGGAGCTCTCGCCGGCGGTCGTGATTTCCGTGGCTGGCAGTGGAGCGAGTCAGTGAAGCGCAAGGTCTCTCTGGCGTCTGTAGAACTGCCCCACTCAAGCCGAAACCAGGCTTGAATGGGCCACCGGTCCAGCCACCTTGGGCTGAGGACGCAGCAGCAAATAGAAGGCCATGACGTGCGTAATCATGAGTATGGGCACATAGATGATCGGGATCGCGTATGCGGCGTGCAACTCCCCTACCATCGCAGGAAGGCCCGCCCGGACGGCGTGGTAATAGTCAAGGATGAGGTCGAGCGCCCCAACGAGATTGAAGGCGACGACGAACAGCCAGAAGAGAGGACGAATCCTTACGGTGAGAAGCGCCAGGATGGCCAGCACCCCGGTGGCAAAGTCCCAGTAGGCGGCGAACGCGGCGAAGCCGGCGGGCAGATTGCCGACGATGCCGGGAAGGATAAAGACGAGCCCGAAGAAGCGGAAGCTGTGTAGAGTAGCTATGGCGCGATGCGCTTCGACGTTGCTCATCGCCTTGAGCCTGGGCAGGATGTACACGCGGAAGCAAAGCAGCCACGCGACATAACCTAAAACGAGATGGATTTGGAAGATGGTTTGCGGCGACATTTGGGCCTCCGAAGTGACTTTTCAGTACGTAGTCACTAGTTTTATAGTAGTCACTTGCTAATTGAATGTCAATAGATTAATTTGGGGATATGGCGAGGTCTTATCGGCAGAAGAATTGCCCGGTGGCAAGAACGCTGGACATGATCGGCGAGCGCTGGACCATCCTTTTGTTGCGTGATCTGTTCCTTCATGGGCCGCGTCGCTTTCAGGATTTTCAGGACTCCTTGAGTGGGGTGGCCCCCAATACACTGTCGGCGCGGCTGAAGAGCATGGAAGCTCACGATCTTATTGTCGGCCGTACCTACAGCGAGCACCCGCCCCGGCTTGAGTACCACCTCACAGAGAAGGGCAAGAGTCTTGGCCCAGTGTTGAAAGCCCTGCGCGACTGGGGACAGCGCCACAGTTAAGACGAATCGGGACCATTGTCTTCGATTGCCGCCTGGACGCGAACAAGCGGCGACAGCCTGGCCATCTGCAGAACCGCCCCAGTCAAGCCAAAAGCATGTCTAGTCCCAAGACATGGTTTACAGTTTGTCCCTAGACATCCTTTACATTTTGGGAAGTGGAACTGAGAGGAATCCAGCGTTCGACGATCGTCGAACGCTGGATTCCGGGATCGAGTTCACGGATCAACGTGGTGCAATAAAACACCATCATCCGCTGTTGGACCCGGACCACTCGCACCCATTCCCCAGCCAGAGCTCGGCTGATCCTCCACTTCTGATTGCGGATATCGAGCTTGCCTTGGCAATCTACTTTCAGCACCCACGAACCTTCGGGATATTCCCATCGCGGCGGATGCGGATCGTAGCGCCGCAAGCTGGGCCGCCACAGCGTGGCCGGAGTTCGCATCCCCAGCGCTTCGTGCGGACGCACGTGGTTATGCTCCCAGCGATACTCAGCCAACCACGCTTGGGTTCTCTGTTGCGGCATACCGCGCCGTTCCCACGCGCGTTGCAGCGATCCATGAAAGCGTTCCACTTTTCCCTGGGTCTGCGGATGTCGTATCCCGCTCCAGTGCAACTGAATACCTTGCTTCATCAGCCACAACGACAGATGGGTTCGCCCCGCACCCGCTTTCATACTCCACCACGGCGTTCCGTGGTCCATCAACATGCCCTCGGGCACTCCGCAGCGCTCGAATGCTCGGTAGTGGAGCAGCGGCTGCGATATCCGGACTGGGGCGCGCGCAAGCTGAAAGTGTTGCTGGCGCGGGAAGGGATAGAGCTGCCGCGCAACACCATTCACCGCATCCTGCTGCGACATAACTTGGTGCGCGAGGAGGAGCAGCGCAGCCCGGCGACCCAGCGCTTCGAGCGCGAGCATCCCAATGAACTATGGCAGATGGACTTCAAAGGTCCCAAGGGATGGCCACAAACCGTGGGACCGCTGTCGGTGCTCGATGATCATAGCCGCTACCT
>JBOGLA010000006.1:0-140574 GCA_050746185.1 Terriglobales bacterium
GCCCGGCGACCCAGCGCTTCGAGCGCGAGCATCCCAATGAACTATGGCAGATGGACTTCAAAGGTCCCAAGGGATGGCCACAAACCGTGGGACCGCTGTCGGTGCTCGATGATCATAGCCGCTACCTGATTGCTCTGGCCGCCAATGGCAGCACGCATGCAGATCCGGTGCGCCGGCAACTGCAAGAAGGTTGCTCCAGTTCAGCCGCCGTCCGCTGCGGACTGCAATGTGGCTTGCGACTTTGTTCAGCAATCCCCTGCACCCCGCTCTTCTGGTAACGATCCAGCCATAAATATCCCGTCGGACGCGAGA
This sequence comes from Terriglobales bacterium, assembly GCA_050746185.1. GTDB lineage: Bacteria > Acidobacteriota > Terriglobia > Terriglobales > Acidobacteriaceae > PALSA-188. The sequence continues at coordinate 313 of JBOGLA010000006.1, forward strand.
TCTCATACTCCGCGCACAAGGCTCCGAATGACTTCAACCGCTGCGTCGCCGCCACCACAAACCGTACTCGCTGCTCGTGAATACCCATCATCTTCCACGCCATCGCTCTCGCTCCCCGGTGCGTGCTACGCACGCGCCGGAGTGTAAAGGATGTCTAGGGACGTTTTGTAAAGGATGTCATGGGACTGAACAAAAAGCAGGCTTGAATGGGGCACCGAGGCATCTAGATCCGTTTGAATCGGAATGGACCGCGAGAGATAGAGAAACTCAAACAACAGGTGGTCCCGGGCGAGTGTTCCTCACCCCAGGTTAGCGTCCAAAGAACGGCCGCGAACCTGGGGCACCGGGCTGATGTGGCGCGGACACTCCCTTCGATTTCGCTCAGGGCAGGCTTTGTCCACAGCCTTTGATTTATGGTTCTCGCGGACTGGGCGACGTCGAAGAGAGTATGCGCATGAGTCTGAAACTGCCGATGAATTTGCCCATACTCGGTTCAAACGTGAATCAGCTCGATTTTTCGTCCGGCGGCAGCATTTGCTTTGGTGGGACTAACGCGATCAACGCTACACAAAGGAGCGCAACAACGGTTAGCGGCAACAGTTCGGAACCCAGTTGTTTCAACTGAGAAGCTTGCTCCGCCATCACAGCGTCGTGCGCCAGCGTACCCCATCCTGTGAAGGCGATCAGACTGCGATGGGCTGCCGGCCTTCGCACAGCGAGCAATAGGAAGACACCGAGCACAAAATAGACCGCAAGCATCATCTGATCGCCATAGTCTGACTGTTGGTGCTGCGGTATCGACGTGAACAGCGGATAAATCCCAGCCACAAAGAACAACCCAGTCAGCGCCAAGAGAACCTGTAGGACTCGTTCTTTTCTCATGACGAACTCCTCCTTACAGAATCCGACTCAAACCCAGTGGCTGCCTACGCCTCACGCCACACCCTGACCGTCTTCTCTAAGAAGCGTCGCTCCTCAACGCCCGCGGGTAAGTAATAGAAGAGTGCCGATGTCGGTCCTTGGTAAAGCGTCAGGTCTCAAATCTATGATCTCATGCTGAACCGGCGGATCGCGTCACCCGAAATTCAGATGTGCAGGCCGATTTTCTCCAGCATTTCTCTTGCGAGACTATCCACTGCTCGTAGCTTTGTCTCGACAGCCGATGGCAGGTCCGGAAGCTCAAGCGCTAGTTCGCATGACAGCAACAGTGCCGTGACGGTGTCTTTCAATTCGTTGCGCAGCTTCTGTTCCGCTCCCTGCCGGGTCATAAGAGCTTCGCGTTTCCGGCGATGTAACGCGGTCCGCAATTGGCGAATTACGCGCTCCACTCCACTGATTGCAAGGTTCATGTATACCGGGGTCGCCATGCCCATGTGGGCCAGCACCCGCTCCGCTTCATCGGGGTCCGATTCCTGGAGATGTTGGTCAACGATCAGTGCCACAAACTCGTTGCTCTTGAGCAGAGCCGCCGCACTGCCGAGTGTCGGGGCGATCTCAACCGGTTCCGCTGTGGCCTGCGTGATGGCAATGGCGCAGTCCTGTGCCCTTGTGGAAGTTGTGATTAACAGGATCATGCCATTTGCGTTGCACGTGCCTCACCAGATCCCTCTATTGAAAACACGGGCTTTCTGTCTTCAATCTTTCGCTTTATGTCCCACTATGGGAAGAAATGCCTGGACCCTTAGCTATCTTGGGAAGCGTACTCCTTCAGCTTGCGGTAGAGGGTTGTTTTTCCAATACCGAGCAGGCGCGCAGCCATTAATTTATCTCCGTTAAGTTGGTTTATCGTATTCAGAATGGTTTGCCGCTCCAATTCCGTCATTGGAATAATTTTCGTCGGACTATCGCCCGCCGGATGAACCCCACGCCCGCCTTGAATACTCTCCGGCAAATCGCCAACGTGAATTACCGGTCCGCTGGTGAGCGCACAGGTACGTTCCAGGCAATTTTCAAGTTCGCGAACGTTGCCCGGCCAGTCATATGCCAGCATGGCTTTCAAAGCGTCATCGCTCAGGCCTCGTTCGTGTCCGCCAGTGCGGGAAATCCGCTCCAGAAAATGCGCCACCAGGAGCGGAATGTCCTGACGTCGCTCCCGCAGCGGTGGAATTCTCAGGCTCAACACATTCAAGCGGAAATACAGGTCCCTGCGGAAAGTTCCCTGAGCCACCGCTTGTTCCAGGTCGCGATTCGTAGCCGCCAAAATTCTCACGTTTATGTTGGTACGCCTGGTACTGCCGACCTGGCGAATTTCCTTTTCCTGAATGGCCCGTAACAGTTTTGCCTGAAGGTCCACCGGAAGCTCCCCCACCTCATCGAGGAATACTGTACCGCCCTCAGCAACTGCCAGCAGGCCGTCCTTTGATTGTGTGGCTCCGGTAAACGCGCCTTTTACGTAACCGAATAACTCGCTCTCAATCAGCGAGGGAACCAGCGACCCGCAATCTACCGGGATAAACGGGTTGTCCCGGAATGGTCCGGAGAAGTGAATAGACCGCGCGACGATTTCCTTGCCGGTGCCGCTCTCTCCTAATATCAGGACCGGATGATTGCTGTAAGCTGCTTTGGCAATAATGCGGTAAAGCTTTTCCATCTCGGGAGCACGCCCGATCATGTTCCCAAAACCTTGCTTCGATTTGATTTTTTCCCGCAGAATGCGGTTTTCGGTTTTCAGCTTCAAATGCCCAGCCACGCGCTGCAAGAGCATTTTCAACTCTTCCATGCTGAAAGGCTTGGTCACGTAGTCATAGGCGCCGTTTTTCATCGCGTGCACGGCCGATTGCACGGTCCCGTATCCGGTTACCACCACGATTGCCGCATCGGGCCGGCGCTGTTTTATCTGATGCAGGGCCTCGAGGCCGTTCGCACCCGGTAATTTCAAATCCAGCAACAGAACGTCTATGCTCTCCGTATCCAATAACCCGTAGGCGCGCTCTGCGGAATCCGCAACCGAGGTATTGAATCCGAGCGATTGCGCGACTTCGCGGCAAACCTCGCGAATCGCGCGCTCATCATCCACGATCAGCAAATTCAAAAAATTTGCTCCCTCGATCTGCGGATTCTGGACGGATTGAACTAATGATGTCGCACTGGCCATGACAATTCGCTTTCCGGCTCAATCAAATTGAGCCTTTGCCTGTGACTTCTCGACAAACCTGCATCCGCACTTCATGGGACTTCAATCTGCGGGATGCGAACAGTAACTCGTGTCCCTTTGCCCAATTCGCTTTTGATTTCGATCTCCCCGCGGGCCTGCTTGACGATGCCGCGAACCGTGCTCAATCCGAGGCCATTTCCCTGGTTCCGAGGCTTGGTGGTGAAGAACGGTCGAAATACGCGTTCCAGGGTCTTCTTGTCCATGCCGGTCCCTGTGTCGGTGACTCCGAATTCCACGCAAGGAACTATGTCCGTTGTCTTGCTTTCTAACCTCGGCCGGCGAAAAGTGGAATTACACGTGGATAGAGTGATCTTGCCACCGCTCGCCGTCGCATCCCGCGCATTCGTAAACAGGTTCAGGATGATTCGCTGGGCTCTGCCGGAATCCATCGAGATGAAACCCAAAGACTCCGAAAGCCGGGTTTCAATTTCGATATTGGTTGCGGCGAGCCGGATCAGCAGGCTGGTCATCTCCGAAACAATTCTGTTCCACGACAGCGGCTGCACCGCGAGCACTTCCTCGCCGGATGGGCTCATCAGTTGTTGCACCAGAGAGACGCCATTGGCTCCTGCCTGGTGAATCGCCTCGGCGTGACGATGGGAATCCGCACCTGCCTCGAGCGTGGCCACCAGCAGGCCGCTGTAAAGCATGATGGCGGTCAGCGTATTGTTCAGGTCGTGCGCAATTCCGGCTGCGAGCCTTCCAATTGCTTCCATTTTTCTAAATTCGCCCGGAACCACGCCACTGCTGCTTCGTTTTGGGACCTGGCGCGCACAAATGACTTGAAAACTTCGCTGATTTTGCTCGAAATCATTAACCGAGGCCTCAATCTCAGTGGGTCCGGCACTCAGACCGATGGGCGCTTCTGTCGAGCTCAGGTATCTTGTGTCCGCCGGAAGCAAATCCGACAATGGGCGCCCTGACTGGCCTGAACCGTCCCCCGAAGTGCCATTCTTTTGGAACGCCCGATTCGCATAGATGACACGACCGCTTTCGACAACCGCCAAGCCGTCCGTACAGGCATCAAACCCCGCCATCAACAATGCAGAATCGAAGATTTTTTCCTGTTCACCAAGTCGGGGAGCGCCATTCATGTCTTCGCGGCCTATTAACAGCTAAGATGGTTCTTCGATAAGGCGCAACTCAAAACCACTTTGCAAACGGGTGTCGAATTATGGAACGCTTCCGGTTTTGGGAACTGCGGGGGAACACTCCCCATTCGGGAAGTCTAGGCGGGGAACTTCGGAGGCCGAAAGGGCACTAATCACACGCCGGTTGTGACGTATGAACAAGCCGGGGGAAAAATCACGGTTTTAGAGGCTGCAAAAGAGCGGCTGAAGGGCCCGCCCTTCGAACTTTCTCACCATGGCGGTGAGTTTTTGCGCAGCCTATTTCGGCGCAGGGTCAGGCGCTTGGAAACACCTTTTACGACCAGGGAATGGAGTATCTATTCGGGAATGGAGAAGGCGCCAAAAAAGAACCAATAAGTGGCAAATCAGAAGGCAAAAACCAGTTGCAAGTCAATACGGCGTATCGCGTTGCCTGAGGAAAATGGCCCGGTCGCCAGCGAATTGGACTCTCCGAATAATTGCGAATTGAGATTTCCAACAGGCGGACCATAGTTTACGTGATTAAAAATGTTTCGCGCCGAAGCGCTTAAGGTCAGACTATAACGACGATTCGAACCGGATTGCGGCCCGAACGGATTCCCCCCGCCCCCTGTCAGTCCTCGTCCGCCCAGGCCGCCTCCACGCGGCCCGCCGTGGTGATCGCCGCCCCATCCGCCGCTGGGGCCTCCGTGGCCGCCCACTTCCGGGCCAAATGCAAATGTCCGGCTCACCCGCAAATTCAACGCTACCGATGCCGGACCATCGCCGTAATTGACCGGGATGAAATCGCCAACGCCAGGAGCTAAATTAAAATTACCCAGGTTCGTGTCTTTCACGTCGTTCGACGGCGTGGAACTGGTGGCGAAGCCTGGACGGTCGTTAAATATCGAATCGCCATTCAAATCCTGACCCAAAGTGATGTCAAATGGCCTGCCGGAATTAACAATCAGGAACGGATTCAATCTAAACGAATACGGTAACGATATGTTCCCTCCGAGAAACAGCCTGTGCCGCACGTCGAACGATGCCCGGCCATAATCCTGCATTATGTTGTACTGATTCGAAGGGAAACTGGACGCGCCCGACGTATCGCTGTTGGCATAGCTTAATGTGTAAAAGCCGAAAAGTGAGAGGTTGGCTCCAAGATTCAACCTTCCATTCGCAATCAACTGATTCTGCCGGAATATTCCCCCCGAATCGTATTGATAAATATTTTTCGTCCCCCCCAGCGGCCGGACTCCGCTCCCCGGAACGGAAGGGCCAAACGTCCCCGGCTCAGGCGCATTAATATTTCTGGTGAGGAATTGGTGGTTGCCGCGTGAATTGAGATAAGTCAGAGACACGGTCGCTGACTTGGTGACCTGGCGCTCGATACTAGCCGCGGTTTGCATTATGGAAGGCGACTGCAGATTCGGATTTGCCTGGTAAATCGTCGCGCTCTGTACCCCTTGAATGCTGCCCGGCGCTGGAATCACCGGATAGAAATTCGGTGATTGCACAATTGTGGTTTGCTCCGTGATTCCGTTCAAGCGGTCCTGTTGCAGAATCTCGTTGTACTCGAAACGATCGTAAAAAATTCCGAACCCTCCGCGCAAGACTGTCTTTGGCGGTTTCTTTCCTCCCCCGAGCCCCCAGGCAATTCCCAGGCGCGGCGCAAAATCCGCGTGATCGTGAATGTCATTCTGGCTCTCAAACCGCAGGCCGTAACTCAAAGTGAGATTGGGACGAATTCTCCAGTCATCCTCCGCATAGGGTGCGACATCAATCATGGAGACGGAAGACAGCGGTTGTCCGGTTGTGATGGAGAACTGACTGGGACCACATTGCGCTGTCTGTGGATTCGTAGCAGCCGCCAGGCATGCCACCGTCTGTCCCATTTGCGCCACTTGGTATGCCTGGATTGAAGGGAACGTAAACGTTCCATTGAAATTCCCTGTGGATTGATTCGAGTCCGCCGCCACCCGCAGGCGTGCGCCGAATTTTATGAAGTGCTTGCCATGAACGATCGAAGTGTAATTCTGAAATTCATACCGGTTCAGCGTGTCCCGGAGAGTCCCATGGGCGCTCCCTCCCCCATTGAACGCTCCTAAAACCGAGATGGTGAATGCGCCGCTCTGCGGAATCTGACTGTCAGCTTGCCGGTGGTACTGGAAACGCGTTTCGTTGACTATATTCGCGCTGATCACCTGGGTATCGCTTAACTGCAGCGACTGTTCCGTTTGATTATCGTTATAAGCCTGCGAAGCAAGAGAAAATTCTCCCACTCCCTGATCGTTCTGGTTGTTCTGCTCGAATTCATACCGGGCCGTCAAAGTATTGTTCTTGCTGAGTTGAACATCCACACGGGGAGAAATGCTGGTGCGCGTCTTCGGATTTGGAACGGCTTCGCTGAAGGCAACCGGGTTAAGGTTGGAATCCAGAACCGTCGCATCAATCAAAGAATTTTGATTTATGCTTCTGCGCTGAACATTAAGGAAAAATGACGCTCTCTTGCCGAGGGGCCCGCTTACATTCCCGTTGAAAAGAACCGAGTGATAATCGGGCTGGGTTGCGTGAAATGGATTCCACTGGGAGTTGAACGCCGAACTATTGCCGTCGGCGAAGATTTGACCGTGAAACTTGTCCGTGCCGGGCTTGGTAAAAATCTCGATTCGACCGTAGCCGACCTTGTCGTACTCGGCAGAAAACGGATTCTGATTGATTCGAATTTCCCGAATCGAAGCCTTGGGGGGAATCTGTCCCCCGCTGAAGCCATCAATGTAAATCTCGCCTCCATTGGGACCGGCCGATGGCCCAGCCAATGCCTCCAATTCTGTTTGCAACTCGTCGGGATCATCGGACAGCGCCTCGAGATCCTTTCCCTTCAGAACGATCGCGCTCGCGTTGTTTTCCGGATTGACATCAATATTCGTGCCTTGTGCCTCAACCTCCACCTTTTCTTTCTCAACCAGAATGGACAAAGGAATATCCAGCTTTTGTGCCTGACCCGCCCTGACGATGGCGATGCGCGCCTCCGATGCCGCAAAGCCCTTTGCGTCCGCGCTGACGGAGTAATTTCCCGGAGTCAATCCATGAATTTGATAATTGCCTACGTTATCGGTCGTCGCGGAAACTTTCTGGCCGCTGCTTGACGTGGCAGTCACGACCGCCTGTGGAATAACCGCGCCGCTGGGGTCGGCAACCGTGCCATGCAGGCTTCCGGGCGCCGTCTGCGCGAGAAGACCAGCGGGAGCGAGTAACAACAAAAATAACCCACTTCTCAACCAGGACGTGCCTCGCTGCCAAGCTGCTCGCTGAATCCTCACTCAATCTCTCCGTAATTCATAAAATGTGGGCTGGTAACTATTCTGTAGCCGCATCTGCGGGAGGGGACGCACCCAGATTCCACGGCGATAGCAATGTCGAGGCGCTGCTGTTGGGCGATGCCGTGAGCAGCGCCTCGACCCCGCTCAACATTGTGATAGCCGTCGGCGCCGCGTTAGCGGAACCTTCCGTGGTCACAATCATCACCGCATCCCCTTTATGCAGGTCGGCGAGGGTCGTCGCGGGAAGCCGGCTTAAAATTTGCTGAAGGTCAGGCGGCCCGCCGCCCGCGCCTCCACCGCCGCCATAACCCGCCCCGCCCCTCCACTGGCCAGGCTGTCGCTGGGAGCCGGGCCCACCGCCCCTTTCACCATTGGCCGCCGCTGGTGCCGCGGCATTGCCTCCCGCTCCTCCAGGATGTTCCGCCTCGGCTCCCCCCTTCAACCTCATGGCAATCCTCTGCGCGAACATCGCGGGAAGCTGTTTTATCTGCGAATCGTTAGTGAACTTCACTGTTACCGGTTTCTTGCTGATCAAATCCGCCACAGTGATTGTGTTCTCCCCGGCGTCAATAGACGACACAGTTCCGGCAATGTTTCGAAAAGATCCCGACACAATCTCTTCGGCTTCCAGTTCAGTTCCATCCTGGCTCTTGGCGCCGCGCGCCCGAAGCTGGTCGCCCCCCTTAATTTCTGCGATGGTTCCCGGTTTTGCGTCGTCGAATTTCACCGAATCGGGCGCATATCGGCGAATCACGGTGGAGGGAGAAACGCGTATGGTCAAGTCTTTGGTCCCTGCAAAACTCGCTACGGATATTTGAACAGTTCCGCCGGCGGGATTCACGGCTTTCACTAGCCCACCCGTCCCGCGCCGTCTCCACTCGTCCCGCTGCCGCGCCTGACGTGCCGCTACATCCGACTGTTTCATCACCACGGCTAAGGATGCGAGGATGGACTTATGGTCGCTCGAAGGCGTTCCGCGCACAAACAGGCGATCTCCCACTTGCAATTCCTGCCAGGGCATTGGCGTCGCGTCCTTCAAGCTGGTTTGTCCCGGGGCTGTGCGGAGAATCTGGGTTGAATCCTGCATCAAGACGCTGACCTCGGAGCCTGACTCAGAAGTGAGTGTGACCTGATTGCCGTTGATCGCCTTCACTGTTCCAATCGCCCGCGAAACTGTTGCGGCTCCCGAGCCGCCAGCCGGTTGAGATTGGCCAAAACCCCTGCCGCTAAAAGCAAGCAGGGCCAGTAACGCCAGGCCAATCCTTGGCGATAACGAAGGTTTATATGGCCACAACATCTGCGATCCTCAATTTCCGAGTCGAAGAAAAATCGCCGCGAAGAAGCTATTTTAACCAGGCAGTTTTTCTACTTAGATTCAATCATGCCCGGAAGGGCGCACGGCGTAAAGAATCGTGCAAGGACTGTAAAGTTTTGTTCAGCCATTTTTTGCACCACTGGCGCTGCAAGTTTACCGATCAGATTCTCTTTTTATCCGCTTTTCTCTTGCGAATCCGGAATGACGTTACGATAATACTTGCAGTACGTTCGTTTAAAAAAGTGCCCTACAGTCGAGCGGACCTGCTTCGTATTCTTCGGCTCACGCCGCGCCAGTTGGCAGCTTGGGAAAAAGCCAACCTGGTTGCGGCCGGGAAGACCTATTCTTTTTCTGACCTCGCGCAAGTCAAAAAAATTCGCGACCTTTGTGCCTATAGAGTACGGCCCGCCGTCATCCGGCAATCCCTCGCCGCCATGCAAAAACAGGTTTCCGGAATGAAGAATCCTTTGCGCGAAGCCGGAGCATTCACGGACGGACACCGAGTCGCATTCCGTCACCAGGGGAAATTGGTTGAACCCATCGCCGGACAATTCATGTTCGACTTCAACTCGTCGAACCGTCTTGTAACTAGCACAGCCGTCCACAAGGATGTGCAGAAAAGCGCCCCGGAAAATCAGCCGGACTCAAATCGGGACGATGTCTCGGAACTTTTCACTCGCGCCATCGCGCTGGAGGACGATCCCAACAATCAGATGCAGGCGATCGCACTGTATGAGCGTGTATTGGAGCTCGATCCCGATCATGCCGCCGCATGCATCAATCTCGGCACACTAAATTACAACCGGCAGAATTACGCCGCCGCCGAGCAGCATTATCGCTGTGCCATCAAGGTTGATCCCCGCTATGCTCTCGCTTATTTTGATTTAGGCAATGTGCTCGATGAAACCGGGCGGGTTGCGGAGGCGGTTAAGAGTTATGCCACCGCGCTCCAACTCGCGCCCACCTACGCCGACGCGCACTACAATCTGGCATTGGCATATGAGAAGCTCAAGCAGCCTCGCGCTGCCCTGCGGCACTGGCGCGCTTATGTGAAACTCGATACCAGCGGGCCCTGGGCTGTGCATGCGCGAAATCAAATTCAGCGAATCCTGCAAGCGGATGGCCTGAAGCTGATGCAGGGCGGCAAGAAGGAATAAGGCGCGTCCACGGCCTCCCCAGGTTTACTTCCGGCTTTCAGAACATGACGGAAGGGTCATCCCTGCCCGTCCGAAAACATACGGTGGCTGTGAAATCCGTCGTGTACCGCTGTAACTTGGCCCTAGCCTTACCGTTAACTAGGATCGCTCTACTAAAGCATTCAGTACAGCAGGTGCGCAATGCCCTCCTCCACAAACACCCGCCGTCGCTGGGAGCGATTTCCAGTTGACCTTCCGGTCGGAATTACCGTCTGCCACGGCTCTTCCGAAATGATAGTTCCCGGTCTCGGCTTGGAGATGAGTAAGGGCGGAATGTCGCTGTGCGTCGGCGCCCAACTCAATCCCGGCGACCTCACCGAGATCGAGTTCGAAACCCTGGGCAAAACTCGCGTCACCGCCATCGTGAGATGCCGCAGCGGCTACTGCTTCGGCCTCGAATTCCTGAACGAACTGCCGCATTAGACTCTCTCAAAAGAGTGTCGCGGCCTTGGCGCGAACAAAAGGTCGCGATTCTGCCGCTGCCAGGGAGCGGCCGCCCGCCGATAAAACTGACGGTGTGTAAGTGTCCAGCGCCGTAATAGCGATGTAACCCACAGTATTCCAACCGGCCAATCTGTTATTGCACAATTGCGTTTGTATACTTCGCAGTATGAACACTCCCATCCTGCGCGTTAAACGATATACATGGGCGGTGACATTAACGGTCATAGCGGTTGGGTGCCTGGTATGGGCGCAGCCGCATGCGAATCTGACTAGCGCCTCATTGGTGCTGGTGCTGGTTGTAACCGTCACCGCCATAGCTTGGGGAAGCGGACCGGCGCTTGTCACCGCGCTGCTCAGCATGTTCTCCTTCAACTATTTCTTCATACCTCCCATCTACACGTTTCGCATCGCGGAGCCGCAGAATTGGATCGCATTCTTAGTTTTTGTCGGTACTGCGGGTGCGGTCGGACAGCTTTCTTCGCGAGCGCGCAACCGGGCGCATGAAGCCGAGGCGCGCAGAATCGAGATAGAGCATCTCTACAGGCAGTTGACAGAGGCCTTCGATAAGGCCAGCGAAGCGGAGACCCTCCGTCGAAGCGAACAGCTCAAGACTGCGCTCCTGGACTCGGTAACGCATGATTTGCGCACGCCACTGACGTCAATCAAAGCCTCAGTAACCACGCTCATAGCCGGAACAGGGAATATGGCTGGCGCAGATTCGTCGCTTTCCTTTGAAGAACGTTGCGAACTACTCGACGTCATCAACGAAGAATCCGACCGGCTCAACCACTTCGTCGAGGAGATGATGACTCTGGCGCAACTTGAGGGAGGACAATTCCTGTTGCGCCGCAGTGAAACGCCCACGTTGGACATCATCAACGCCGCCGCTGACCGGGCCGCCATTCCGTTGCGGGAACATTCCGTCAACATCAACGTTGGGAGCAAGGTTCCGTTATTGATCGTGGACGGCGCGTGCATGTCGGGAGTGATTTACGAATTGCTGGTGAACGCCGCGAAGTATTCCGCGTCCGGTTCAGTGATCCGGGTCAACGTTCGGCAGATCTCCGCCAACGAGGCTGAAATTACGGTAGAAAACGAAGGCGTCACGCTGCCGCCCGACATCCGGAAGCGAGTTTTCGAGAAGTTCTACCGAGGCCCAAACCAACAGCGCGAAAATCAAGGATTCGGCTTGGGACTTTCGATTGCGCGTGGGATCGTGGAAGCCCACGGGGGCGTCATCGGTATGGACGCAGGCCGGAATGGCACCGGTAATGCCGTGCGTTTCACTGTCCCGTGCATTACCGGATCCGACTCAGCAAATAAAGAAGATAAAACCTAGGATACGAAAAAACTGAAGTCAATTTCTTTTTACGAATTCTTTATGTGCGCTCGGCTATGTTTTATTGGTCGCCCAAGCCGCGACCGTTAGAAGCCATGTGGCCTACACATGTCCACCAACCGAAAATCCCACACAACGATTGACATTGGCGCTCATCGGGTACTGATTGCCACCACCGCGATGTTGGCCTTTATTTCATTCTGGCGAGCAGCCGCCGTCGTGCTCAACGACATGGGCTCGTCAGCTTTTTACGCGGGAGCGATCGCTGAACATTTTGTAGGAAAAACAGCCCCGTGGTTCGTGCTCGCTATCATGTTGCTTTCGTATGCCGTTCGCGCCATCTACATCGAGAGCTCCAGCATGTTTGTGCGAGGGGGCGTGTACCGCGTCGTAAAGGAGGCGATGGGTGGAACATTGGCGAAATTCTCAGTTTCCGCCCTTATGTTCGACTACATCCTGACGGGTCCGATCAGTGGTGTCTCAGCAGGCCTCTACCTCACCGGGCTGTTGAATGACTTGTTCCACTATGCGCACTTCAGCATCGTCCTGCCTGCTAACGGAACAGCGGCATTTTTTGCAATGTTGGTGACAATTTACTTCTGGTGGGAAAACATTAAGGGCATCCCCGAGTCCAGCGAGAAAGCTCTGCGCATCATGTATGTGACTACCGCAATGGTCGTCCTGATGATCGCGTGGTGCTCTTACACGCTTTGGGTGCGGGGGGCTCATCTTCCCCCCTTGCCGCGACTTTCGAATCTTGCATATTCAAATGATGCGCTCGGCTGGCTGCGCCATACGTCCCTTCCTTATACGGTCGGTTTGATTGGCATTTTGATTGGTTTGGGTCACTCGGTCCTCGCGATGAGCGGCGAGGAAACGATGGCCCAGGTCTATCGCGAAATTGAGCATCCGAAGCTCCGTAACCTCGAAAAGGCGGGATTCGTCATTTTCGCCTACAGTTTGATTTTCACGGCGGGTGTGGCGTTTTTCGCCGTGATGATCATCCCTGACGCTGTGCGCAGCAGCTTCTTCGACAATCCCATCGGTGGTCTGGCTATGTACCTGGTCGGACCGCTGCCACTTCGCCTATTGTTCCGCGCTTTTGTCGTCGTGGTTGGCGTTCTGATGTTAGCCGGCGCAGTCAACACCGCCATCGTGGGTTCAAACGGAGTCTTGAACAGGGTTTCCGAAGATGGAATTCTTCCACCATGGTTTCGTCAGCCGCATCGCCGCTTCGGGACCTCCCATCGTATCCTGAATCTAGTCGTCGGCCTTCAACTGCTTACGATCATTCTCAGCCGGGGAGATATTTTTGTTCTGGGTGAGGCTTACGCATTCGGTGTCATGTGGAGTTTCGCTTTGAAGGCCCTTGCGGTGCTTGTTCTTCGCTACAAGGAGCCGGGCTCCCGCGAATTTCGCGTTCCTCTGAATCTGAGATTCGGCCGTATCGAGGTTCCGCTTGGTCTGGGATTGATAACGGTAGTCTTGTTTGCTTTATGTCTGATCAACTTGTTTACAAAACAAGTGGCCACGCTTTCAGGGGTCGCGTTCACCATCATTTTCTTTGCCGTCTTTACCGTATCCGAAAGAGTGACTGGCAGGCGCGCAACTGGGCGCGCCGGACTTGACCAATTTAATCTCGAACCCGGAGAGGACCTCACACCGGAGGTACTTGGTGTCCGTCCAGGGAACGTCCTGGTTATGGTCCGCAACTACAACACGCTTTACAACCTGCGAGCGGTTCTCGACCGCGTCAATACTCGTGAGCAAGATGTAGTCGTGCTCCATCTTCGATTTTTGACCCGCGCAGCCTCAGGCGAGCATGGATTGGCGCCCGAGCAACTATTCAGCATGGAAGAACAGGAACTCTTTACTCGCTCATTGGCTATCGCGGAAAAGAAAGGGAAAACCATCCATCTGGCGGTCGCAGCCGCAACGGAAAAGTGGGATGCCATCCTGCGCGCAGCTCAGGGCCTCCAATCGTCGACTGTCGTCCTGGGCCCCTCGCCGAACCGACCTATCCCCGAAGAAGCTCGCATCGCCGGCCTTGCATGGGAGCGTCTCTCCGATCCTAAACCGCACCTGATTCTTGAGATATATTTCCCCAGTGGTCAAATGCATGTCTTTTATCTCGGACCTCACAGGCCGCACCTCACTCCTAACGAAATTGATCTGCTGCATGGCATATGGCTGGAACTGAGCGGGGAGGTTGCGCCTGAGGAGCTTCATCACCATGATGTGGTCCATTTTGCGCTGGAGGAACTCCGGCAGGAACTCAACGACTCAGAACGCTCCAAGCTTTTTGAGAGACTAAGACAACATCTGGAGGAAGCCCGACACGCGCGGGCGCCCAACGGCTAATTTTTGCCGAAAGAAGGAATCAACTGAGGCACTCATGGTTGTCGGCATCGAGAAGCGAAATGTTCTCGTCGTGGATGATGAACGACAGATTACGCGCGTGCTCAAAACCGCGCTTTCCAGCCAGGGATATGCAATTCGAACCGCAACCGATGGCGACGAGGCCCTTCACATCATGCAGGACTGGTCGCCAGATGTCGTGATCACCGATCTGCACATGCCCAATCTGGAGGGGTTGGAATTGTGCAAAATTATCCGAGCTACTTCTCAGATACCAATCATCGTATTATCTGTAAAAGGCGAGGATCAGATCAAGGTGGAAGCGCTCGACGCGGGCGCAGACGATTACGTAACGAAGCCATTCAGTATGGACGAGTTGCTTGCGCGCTTGCGAGCAGCGATCCGCCGTGTCTCCACGGCAACAGAGCCTGCGCCCGATCACGTCGCCATCGGTGATTTTCGCATTGATCTGCCGTCACGAAAGGTCTGCGTAAAAGAACGGGAAGTCCGCCTGACCCCGAAGGAATTTGACCTCCTTCTTTACCTGGCGCGCCATCCGGGCAGAGTGATGACCCATCGTGCGCTGCTATCGGCTGTTTGGGGTGAACATAGTGTTGAACAACCTGCCTACCTGCGTGTGTTTATCGGCCACTTGAGGAAGAAACTGGAACCGGACGACGGAAACCCCCGGTACATTTTGACCGATCCGTGGATCGGATACCGCTTCGAACCAGGCGAATAGGAAGGCCATCGCACATCTCTTGCGGGACGACTGCTTTTCAGTTGCTTATCCAGCCACCGTTTACGGTTTTTTTATAGCCTTTTTATTCGGCTTTTATACCCATTGGTTTCCAATCCTCCAGGAAGTCTAGTTTTCGGATAAGTATTCACGCCACGGGAAACCCTGGCCGGAGGGTGAAATGGCTGTCACCGGAATTATGAGTACGGTCTGCGCTGGGGCGGTGCTTTTCTTTGTCTACTTCCTGGTATCGCTTTGGAAACATTCGGGCAATCGTCACGCTACCTACTTGCTGAGAACGCGATCACACCTGAGTTACGAAAACGGTTCGCAGCCGCGACATTATTGCGCGCCCGCCTCGATCAATATTGCCACATTTGGGCCGTCGGCAAGGTGCTGGCCAGCATGGAAACCAGCCTCGGCGGAGCGACCTCAAAAGTATCGTTATTTGCTGTTTCTCCGGCTCGGCGCCGCTACCGAGATCCCCCCTGCGAGCGGCGATGTGCTGCGCCGCCGAGAGCAATGATGAGAGCACTATCGAGTGCGGCATGACGGGATACTGGCTCCGCCGATGTCCGCAGAAGCGTCCAGCGATCTCTCACGCAGGCGGCTAATCGGTTGCGTCCCTTCAGCGACGGTCTTCGTCGTCTCGGTCCTCCCGATATGACTTGACGCTCCGGACTACGACCCCGTGGATCGGCGGCACTCCGAAATGATTTGTTGCCTGCGATGAGCCGTTAAACACCAGCGTGATGTTCGAAATCTCCAGGTTTGGTCCGGCGCCGAGGCAGACCTGTAGCGGCACTGGCCCCGCAAAGGGAGATCCTCCATTTCCCGTTACATCAGCCATTCCGTTCACCTCCAGAACCCACGCGTAGGTAGGGTAGGGAGTGATGCCAGTCGGGCAATCGGTTTGAGGCGGGTTCCAAACTAGGGTAGCGCCCTTCATCGTTATGTGGTGCGTGTGCTGGTGCCGGGAGTCGGTACTGATCCCAGAGCCGGATCCTAAATCAGAAAGCTCCATCGTCAGAGATGCAGAAAAATCTGCCCTTCCGTGCGGTTGCAGGTTCAAGGCCCACGGGCCACGAAGTTCCCACGGACCGACTGTCGGGTTGGCTGATAGTGGATAGTCATTGATTACGCCACTGTAGTGCGTGCGCGGCCAATCTTGTGCCGACGTGCCTATAGCTGCCGCCAAGATCATTCCCACCGCAATGCGTACTGCCCAAAACGTCTTACGGTTCATAGAAACCTCCAGGTCCTCAAGGACCTCCAGAGTCTGAATTATTTGCGCCGCGTTTATCGTTTAAAGTCGCCTGCCGTGCAATGCAGCGCATATGAAGAAGAGATAAAGCTTAGATAAACCGCTAAGTTGTTCGCGCAGTTGCTTCTTAGCGGATTATGCGGCATCATGTCGAGCAACGCACGCAGGGAAATATGCAGGTGATTTACGCCCCAGGAATTCCATTTCGGAGATTACACGCTCGATCAGTCGCGTTATCGGCTGCAACGGGGCGAACGCTTCCTGCGTCTGGAAAAACTCCCGATGGAATTGCTGATCTTGCTGGTTCAGCGGCGCGGGGAGTTAGTATCACGCGAGGAGATCGCCGCCTGCCTTTGGGGCAAGGACGTCTTCCTCGACAGTGATCACGGAATCAACACCGCCGTTCGTAAGATCCGCATGGTGCTGCGGGACGATCCTGAAAAGCCTCGATTCGTAGAGACGGTAGTCGGGAAAGGATACCGCTTCGCCGCCCCGGTGATCTGCAACAATGGCGAATCGAATTTGCCGGTGCCCCCACCGCCCCCACAGCCTCAGATGGCTTCGGATCCAGCGTTCTTTTCTACTCCACGAAGAGTTGTTTCCATCCGCATGGTGACGCTGCTCCTGGGAATAGCTGCGCTGGCGATAGGCGGAAGCGTCTGGCTTCAGAGGACAGAGTACTTCTGGCGAAACCCCATCGCTGATGCACGATTTCAGACGATTACGGATTTCGATGGAGGCGCGCAGGCAGCTGCGGTGTCCCCCGATGGTCATTTCGTGGCGTTTCTGTCGGGCCGGGACGGACAGATGGACGTCTGGGTTACGCAGGCGGGTTCTGGAGAGTTCCACAACTTGACTCGCCGGAGCGCGCCGGAACTCGTGAATCCGTCCGTCCGCACCCTCGGGTTCTCGCCCGACAGCTCACTTGTCACGTTTTGGGTTCGCAAGCGAGACGGCCTGGACGGCGGCGACATCAGCATTTGGGCGGTCCCGACGCTTGGAGGGCAGCCGAAGCCATACCTCGAAGGGGTGGCCGAGTTTGACTGGTCGCACGACGGGTCCCGGCTTGCTTACCACACACCCGGTCCAGGGGATCCGCTGTTTGTGTCAAACGGCAGCATCCAATCGGCGGGTCGGCCCATCTTCACCGCGCCTGCGGGACTCCACTGTCACTTTCCGCTGTGGTCGCCGGACGGTAAATTCATCTATTTCGTGCTGGGATCCCTGCCCGATAAATTGGATGTCTGGCGTATCAATCCGGCCGGCGGAAATCCACAACGTATTACGTCGCACAACGGGCGCGTAACTTATCCCGTCTTTCTGGATCGGCGGACGCTGATGTATCTCGCGAGCGATTCCGATGGTTCGGGACCCTGGCTTTATAGCATGGATGTCGAGCGGCGCATCCCCCACAGACTGACAACTGGTCCGGACCGGTACACGTCGCTGGCAGCCAGCGCGGATGGCCGTCGGCTGGTTGCCACGCTCGCGAGTCCCAAGAGAACGCTCTGGCGCTTACCGATCGCTGATTCACCGGCGAAGGCATCGGCGCCAGCTCAAATTTCGTTGACCACGACCGGGTTTTCTCCGCGACTGGGGCCAAACTATCTTTTATATGTTTCCGCGACCAGCGGGAGCGAGAGTATTTGGAAGCTCGCCAATGGCGTGGCAGCTGAGTTGTGGAGCGGCCAAGGGGCGCGAGTCCTGGGCGCCTGATGGACGGGATATCGCATTCTCCGTCCGGCAACATGGCCAAGCCTCCTTGTACACAATGCAAGCCGACGGAACGCATGCGCAGATCGTCGCAAGGTCGCTTAATCTTCGGGGCGCTCCAGCGTGGGCACCCGACGGCCAAACAATCATCTCCGCGGCGACCGACCACGGCGTTCCACATCTCTTTCGCATACCACTAGATGGCCGTCCGCCGAACACTTTTGTCCTGGAGTACTCGCTCGATCCCGCATGGGCGCCCGACGGCAGCTTAGTTGTTTACTCGGGACCTGACATAGGTACGACGCTTTCAGTAAAGGCGGTCACGGCGGATGCCGCTGCGCTTGCCCTCCCGCCCTTCAGCCTGACCCGGGGCGCTCGACATCTGGCCTTTCTGCCAGGAGGGCACGCTCTCGTGTTCTTGCGAGGAGACATTGAACACAAGAATCTCTGGCTTGTGGACCTGGAGACGGGCGCTGAGCGGCAGTTGACCAACCTCGCTCCCGATTTTGACATTAGCGACTTCGACATCTCGCCAGACGGCCGTGAAGCTGTCCTCGAACGACTACAGCAGCAATCGGACGTAGTATTGCTCAATCTCCCCCGCAGATAAACCGCTTGAAACCGGAGAGGTTGGAAGGCCCAAGCTTTCCCGGCGCGGTTATGCCTTATTTCTCCTGGATTTAGGGGAGATCGTCTCCATCGTCTCGTGTGCCTATACAAGAGGCACGAACGAGACGTCCTTATGAGCCAAGAATGTGGCGATAAAATCAGTGTTTCCAGACGGATACCGATTCGGCTGGGTCTCCCTCGCATTCTTTTTGGACGGGACGAGAGTTTTGGGCGTTTTTCCGCAGGCTTGGGAACTGAACCCTTCATCGCCGGACGTACCAGCGAGAGTGTTTTCAACCCAAATCAGCGGCCAAAAAACGCCGCGAACCTGGGGCGCCAGACTCGTTGATCTGTTCGGTGCTCGATGACTAACACTACCTCTTCCGCTCAGAGCGATCTGAGAAAATCCAACACCGCTTGCTTTCGTTCCGGCGATAGACTGTTGAATCGTCGCACCACCGCATTCGCCTCAGATCCTTGAGAACTGTGCTGTTCGATCGCAGTCAGCAGATCCGACGCTCTGCCATCATGCAGAAAGAATAGTCTCTGCCCAATACCCCAAAGCGGAGCTGTCCTGAACTCGTCGGGACCTGCGACTCCCTGGGCCACACCATCCGCAAGATTCGCACCCATATGATGCAGCGCAAAATCAGAAAAGGGATGATATTGCACGTTGCTCATTCCCGTGTTGTAAGAGCTCGATGTGGTCAAGCTTTCCGAATGACAGAGAACACACCCAACGTCCGCAAATAGATCATGCCCTGCTTTAGTGTGGGCGGTTGGGGACACCGGGGTTGGCGGGGCCGACAGGCGCATCGCATCTACGAACTGGTCAACGTCGGAACCGCCGGGCTGGGAGTGCTGGTCTTCGGGAGTGGCATTGAACAAGCACCCCCTTACCATGTTTCGCTCGTTCGACATGACGTCGTTGGTGATTCCCATCTCCACGTTGTAGGCTTCGCCGGCAAATATCGTCAGCGACTTGTTCTGGGCCTTCCATCCAAACTTCATGATGGTTCCATCGTTCGCGCTGGTGTTGAACCGGCCCCCGATTCCTAATTCGGCGCGCGTTTTTGCGGTGGAGTCCAGATTTACCCGAAATACATAATCAGGGGTATTTTCCACCAATCCCAGTCCAAAAAGAGGCGTCGGAATGCGGAACACGACGTTGTGCGCGGCAAGCTGCGCCGCAAAGTCAGGTTGCTTTAAATTGCACCCGGGCGCGTCGCTTCTTCCCGCGATCGAGAAGAGATTATGCACTCCGCCGTCGGGCGTGCCGTCGGATTGCTTGACAAATCTCGCCTCGCGCACCGGACCGTTTGCTGTA
Organism: Terriglobales bacterium; assembly: GCA_050746185.1. Lineage (GTDB taxonomy): Bacteria > Acidobacteriota > Terriglobia > Terriglobales > Acidobacteriaceae > PALSA-188. The sequence continues at coordinate 20,185 of JBOGLA010000006.1, forward strand.
ATAAATGAGGGAATGGAGTTTGTCGCGCCATCGGCGGCCGCGGCGGCAATTTGAGGATTCGGCTGCGGCGCTTGAGGACTCGACGGGCCAGTGCTGGACCCCAAGGTAGCGGGTTGAGAATGGCAAGAGCCGCAACTGTTCGAATTGTAGCCCGGCCCCAAACCGCCATTTCCCGGCGGATCATCAATGACCCCCTCCTCTTCCGTGAATTGCGAAATACCATTGGCAAACGCTGCTTGTTCGGTTGCATTCAGAGTCGGATAAAAACCGCCGGCCGAAGCCGGGCCGGGACGTGGTCCAGGATCTGAGGGCGCTCCTTGCGACGCTGCAATTGCGATTGTCGCGAAAATGGACATCATCGTTGCCGTGTTCTTCCATTGCGTCATTGCTTTTTACCTCCATCGGGGAGAAATGCACACACTCCCGGCGCAAGCCGGACGACGACGGCGCGGTAAATTTTTGTTGGCGACGCGCTAACCTAGACACAGATCGGTGGCGTACTTTTCCGCGGATGCCGTGGGGACTAGGCCAAAAACCCCACAGGTTTCATCCGCGCTGACTGGAAGATTAGAAATTTATTAGGAGCAATCTAAGTCTGATTTGGAGGGCAGTCAAACACCACAAGTACATTGTGGCAGGCCGGAAGTGCACGCAAGAATTTGCCCACATGGCCGTCTGGGCGTGGAGTTTGGAAGGTGTGAGCCGACATCGTCGAGCTCTGCACCGGAGGATCGCGGAGCGCGAAATCCGAAGAAGCGGCACTATTCCACGACACTGACTTGCACGCTGCTCTTCCACGTACTTCCGCCGTTATCCCAAGCCTGCACCACGACAGAATGCCGGCCCGTGTTCATGGCTAAAACCGTGTTTACCGAGGTTCCGCTGGTTTGATATTGCAATGCGCCGTCCACGTAAACCTGCATAAGATAGACCGGACTATCGCTGGGAACCCACGCGTTAATCCGTACCTGTGATGTTACGTTTGCATTATTGACAGGTAGCGATATCGTAACCGGCACCGGCTTTATATTCACAGTTTGTTTCTGTTTGTAAATTCCCCTGACAGCATCCCACGCCTGTATGGTCAGAGAATGAGTTCCCGGAGGAATTGCCAAAGGAACCTGCAATCCGGTCCCACTGAATTCGTAGCTCAACGTGTTATCCACGTAAGCCTGCACTGCGAAAACAGGGTTTGGATCCTGCGCCCACGCGTTGATCTGGACGGGCGAATATGTCGTTGCAACGGTGGGGCTGAAGATTGCGATGTAAGGATTGGTGACCGTAACATAATTGCCGCTCTTGGTAATCCCTCCAGAATCGTCCCAGGCTTGCACCACAACATGATGGCTCCCGCCGCTCATCGGCAGGTTGGCATTTAGAGAGTTCGCGTTTGCTTGATAGGACAGAATGTCATCCACGTAAACCTGCATGGTGTGCACCAGATGGTTGCCGCCCGCAGTCGCTCGTATGGGGACCGGGGATGCGACAATCGCTTGAGGTGAAGGTGTGTTGACGACGACTGCCTGCGGCTGGACATTGATGGTGAGTTCAGACTTGTGGATTCCCCCGGCCGCATCCCACGATTGCAAGACCAGATGATGTTGGCCCGGATTCATGAGGATTGACGCGTCAATCTTCGATCCCGCGACTTGATATTTGAGCGAATCATCTACATAAACTTGAATCGAAGTCACGGGGCTGCTGTCATTTGTACCGGCCTGAATGTGAACAGGTGAAGCGACGGCCGCATTCGGCAACGGATTGCTGATGTTCACGGTGTTGAAAAAATCCGCCATCGGAATGGCTAGAGCGGCTTCTCCGGGGCAAGATGTAACTCCCAGCGCATCGCAGACGGTGCGAAGCAAATTCGTATGATCGTAGCGGGTTGCCGATTGATAATGCGGCCGAACCTGAGGACCAATTACCATCGTAGCAACCCTGCCCCCGCAACCGGAATCAAGCCGGCCGCTACAGCGATTGTCGTTATTGAGGTTTCCTTCGTCCCAAACTACAAACAGTAATCCATCGCCGCCGGGCGCAAACTCCGGGCGCCCAAGAATCGCGGGTAGATTCTGTTCCAGCCATTCGTCGGCTTCCGGAAGCGTTCCATCGTGCGCATCTTCGTCCAGATTCGGGCTGATGTAAGCAAAGTTCGGGGTAGCATTATTTTTTATATCGGTGGTTAGTTGAGTGATGGGTACCGAATTCAGCGACTGCACTCCTGAATAACTATCCGTAAAGTCAATCAGGGGATTGTGGCGGCGCACATAGTTCCCCGAGCTCAATCCTTGAAAGCCGGCGTACGGCAAGTCCACCTGATAGGACTTCCATTTGAGCCCGAGGGATAACACTCCCCGCACAATATTGTTCACGTTGAAGGACGAGGCTGCATCATCATCACTCGTAACCGCTTGCCCGGCGACTAGCCACATTAGCGCGCTGAGCGAGTTGTGCTGATTCGAATAGTATTCAGTGGCGAGGCCGTATCGCGCCGCAAGAGAATTGTAATAAGGCATGCTTGGGTTGCCGATCACTTCTTCGAAGCTATGGTTCTCCTCGGTGATAATCCAGACATGCTTCGATCTCGGGACCTGAGCCACGGCAAGATTAGTGAGCATGAGAAGCAAAGCACACCATTTCATTCGCATTTCCTCCCAGGCACAGTCCCGCGAAGGACCGCGCAGGCAAACATTCTGATTTTGGACAATTTGTACGGGGGAGTTGTGGCGGAATTATAGAGGCGGGCGCTTTGCAAAAGATATTAACTTTGTGTGAATGTTTGAATCAGAAGTACATATCCGTCACGAATTATGACTGGCTGATGAATGATCCGTGAATGAATCCACGTTATCGAACCTCTGCGACTGCTTTCAGGCCGCGGACCAATCCATCTCAGAGGGTGGAGGCAGAGATTCCTACGAGTTACCATATCCTTGAGGTCAGACGATGTGCAGAAATATCAAAATGCTGTTTAACTTCGATCCACCTGTCACCGGCGAGGAGATTCACGCGGCGTCCCTTCAGTTTGTGAGGAAGATCAGCGGATTCAATAAACCGTCGAAGGCAAATGAAAGTGCGTTTTTGAATGCGGTAGATGAAGTGGCTGACGTTTCGAACCGGCTTTTGCGGGCACTCGAAACCAATGCGCCGCCGAAGAACCGGGAAGAACAGGCTGCGAAAGCAAGAGCGCGAGCGGCGGAGAGATTCGGCGATTGACTGCGAAGGAATGCATATCCCTCGCCCGACGCTCGGGATGACAAGCTAACGTAGGGGATTACAACGTGGCGCTTGAGATGACAAGATAAAAAGTCGGCGTGTAAAGGTAAAGTGAAGGAATGAACGGAGCAGAAAGCCTGGTTCGCACGCTGATCGCTGGAGGCATAGAGACCTGCTTTGCCAATCCCGGCACGTCAGAAATACACATCGTCGCCGCGCTTGACCGGGCTGCGAGACTCCGTTGCGTCCTCGCGCTCTTCGAAGGAGTTGTAACCGCAGCCGCGGACGGCTATGCGCGCATGGCGGAGAAACCTGCATGCACCCTGCTTCATCTTGGTCCCGGTCTGGCGAACGGCCTGGCGAATCTCCACAACGCAAGTCGCGCGCATGTGCCCATGGTGAACATTGTGGGCCAGCATGCCACTTATCACTTGCGCCACGACACGCCGCTGGTCTCCGACATTGAGGCCTTAGCGCGCCCTTATTCGAAATGGCTGCGGACGTCCGGGTCTGCCGCCGATGCAGGCCAGGATGTCGCAGACGCCATTGCGGCTGCCCGGATGTCTTCGGGGCAAATTGCGACGTTAATCGTTCCCGCTGATGTTGCATGGAGCGAGGTCTCTTCGAGCGAAGAAGCGGTTGGGAAGGTTCCGCCCCTGCCCGCAGTGCGCATGCCCGCCGTCGAAAATATTGAGCGGTCTCTAACCATGCTGCAATCCGGATTGCGAACCGCGATCGTCCTCGGTGGGACAGGACTCTATGGCAAAGGTTTGTCGGCGGCCGGTCGCATTGCCGCCGCGACCAACGCCAAATTGCTTGCGCCATATCCATTCACCCGCATGGAGCGGGGCGCTGGTTCGCCGGCGGTGGAACGGATTCACTACGTTCTCGAGCAAGCGGTTGAACAGCTGAAGGAATTTCGCCAGCTTATTTTGGTGGGCGCATCGCCACCGGTTGCGTATTTTGCCTATCCCGGAAAAAATAGCGTACTTACGCAACCAGAATGCGAGATTCAAACGCTGGCAAACTCCGACGAGGATTGCGCCGGCGCACTTGAGGCCCTCGCGGCGGGATTCCCGCCGATCAAGGGACATCTGCGAGAGCCATTAGAAACCTCGCCATTGCCCCCGGGTGAAATTACGCCGCATGGTATTGCGGCTGCGATAGCAACGTTACTCCCGGAAAATGCAATCGTGGTGGATGAGTCAATGACTTCAGGCAGAGGACTGATGGCGGCTACGAACAAATCTCCCGCGCACGACTGGCTGGCGAACACCGGTGGTTCGATTGGTATTGCCATGCCTCTGGCTGTGGGCGCGGCAATTAGTTGCCCGGAGCGCCGCGTGCTTTGCTTGTCAGCCGACGGCAGCGGCATGTACACGGCGCAGGCACTGTGGACAATGGCGCGGGAGAGTCTCCATATCACAACGATAATCTTTGCGAACCGCAGCTATGCCGTGTTGAAGCGGGAATTTTACGGACTCGGAATCGGCGATCCAGGGCCCCGCGCTTCCGACCTATTCGACATCGGCCGCCCAAATCTTGATTGGGTATCTTTAGCCAAAGGAATGGGCGTGCCCGGCGTTCGCGTCAACACTATGGAGGCATTCGGGAAAGCTCTGCGGCAGGGTTTCGAAGGCGAAGGACCAATGCTGATTGAGGTTGGACTTTAACTACGGTTCGCGGAAAATTCAAGACAGATGCAAAGCAGACGAAATGATGACGCGCCTACGGAATCGAACTGGCGACGCCCGAAAAGACGAGGTTCGCATTCGCGCCGATCAGTTGAACCGTTCCGACAACGATGACCAGCACCACGGCCAGCATAACCGCGTATTCGGCAACGTCCTGGCCCTCATCTTCAGAAGACAATCGGCAAAGCAGATTTTTGATTCCGACAAACCTTTCCATGATGTTGAGTTTGCCGTTATTTAACGTCTTCAACAATGGCTCGTTAGTGGTGCTTACTGGAGTAATCACCTTAGGTCATCGAAGCTCGCGAAGATTGGGGCGCACTGGCGGTGGTCGGCTTCCGCGCGGCCGGCGCCGCCTCGCTCAGCAATATCAGTTATGAGCGGGGCGCGGTAGTCCGTTGGGACCCAATCAGACGAAGGTGCTGTAGAGCGAAGCTGACCGGCCCCAGATTCTCCCTGGGTTGAGCTGTAGGGTCCCAGCGACTGGGCGAAGTACTCTGCATAGGATGAGATGCACTCTTCGGCGCAGAACCGCGGCTGTGTTCAGAAGATTTTTGCCCGCTGGCATCCGGCTTGAATCCAATCTTGTTCAGCATGGGCTGAATTTCAGGATTCGACATGAACAATTTCCAGATTAACCCGGTGCGGTAGTTCTCAATCATAACCGTGATCGGGGCCTGGTTCAGTCCCATAAAGATCGGGGATACCCAATCCTTGGTTAGGTTAATCGCGTCGCGCGGACCGTAGATTCCCCAAACGCGGTCGCCGAGATCACGATAAAGATGTTTGAGCATCGCCATTGAGGCTTGAGGCGTGTAAGGAAAAGAGGAGAGCGCGCCGGTAAAGGTCATGGTGCCGTCATCTTCGCGCAAAGTGGGTTCGTGAGGCAGATATCCATCAGGACCGTCGCTGGCGGTGAGGCCCCAGAAGTTTGCGCCGTATCCTTTATAGTGACCAGGATTGTGTATGCAGTATGCGAGATTGATCCTCGCGATGTTGCGGTTGTTCTGGAAGTAATCGGTAAAGCGATCATGGATGCCTCGGGGATCGAAGCCCATATAAGAATAGTGAGTGAAGAACAGAGGCCCCCCGGTACCGAAGCCGACATCCAACTTGATTCCATAGTAACTATGGCCGTTTGTATAGCCCTCGCCTGGGTTCGGCGATTCTGGGCTCGCCCATCCTGAGTAGTAGAGGTCAGCAGGCACAGAATGGGTGGGAGACGCAATGGCCAGCAGGTAAATGATCATCGCTTCGTTGAACCCGGTTATTGGGTGATTGATGTGCCAAGACCACTCTGGAGACCAATGCCAGTAAAGAGCATTGCCCTCGGGCGACCGGCGATACCAGTCCCACTCCACCGTTTCCCAAAGATGTGAGATTCGCTTGAACAAATCACGTTCACGCTCGCTCGGTCCGTTAAAGTACTGGCGCGCAGCAAGAAGGCCCTCCATCAGAAATGCAGTCTCGACGAGGTCTCCGCCGTTGTCGAACATATCGAATACCGGAAGGGTTTGGCCGGTCGCGCCATCCATAAAATGAGACCAAGCTCCGTGATAACGGGGGGCTCTTTCGAGAAACTTAACAATTTTCGTCAACCGCTCCAGGCCTTGATCACGAGTGATGAAGCCGCGATCCACGCCAACGATCAACGCCATGACGCCAAAGCCAGTGGCGCCGGTGGCGACAATGCGATCGTCGCCCGGAATGTTCTCCAACGTGGTGCCGGCAACGGGGTGTGCGCCTTCCCAGTAGTAGCGGAAGCATGCCTCCTGCAACATGGTGAGGAGTTCGGCGTCGCTCATCACTCTGGTTGTGGCGCTTGTTTCGCTGGAAAAAGCCGACGCGCGATATTGGCGGTCCGACGCTAAAACCTTGTAGTAGGAAGTTTGCCCGGGCTTCCCAAGATAGTCGGTGTAGCGGTTGATGCCGGGAACCTGAATTCCTATGGGCTGGAAAGTTTCTCCGTCGAAAGACCGATAAATTACATAGCGCTGTAGTTCGGCGGAGTTAACGGGGTCCCACTTGATATCTACATGGCGCTCGTAGCCCTTCGCAGAAACGTTTTGCGGCGCCGGCAAGTTAGGTGCAACTTGAGAAGTATCACTTGCAGCCGCCGTCGAATCATCAATTTTGATTTCGTCAATGATCAGGGAATGCTCCGCCCCGTCTGCCTCGTTCTGTCCGAAAACAATTCTTACGGTTTGGCTAGCTTGAAAAAAATGAATTGAGCCATTCTTGAACTCTCGCAGCGGCATTCCAACCTGAATCCATTTCTTTGCGGGAATGTCGTTTACGAAATTGCTCAGCCGAAGAGGTGCGGAAAAGTTTCGGCCGGCGTCAGCAAGACGAATCAATGGCAGATCGGCGGCGGGTATTCCCTCAGCGGAGTAGCACCAGAAGTACAGCTCGTCTCCGCGAAAATTCATGTCGCGATTTCTGAAATTCATGGCACGGACTGCGGCCTCCCATCCGCCATCCCGGACCGACCGCCACTTCAGGCGAAGCGCATTCGGAGGAGTGAAAAACACCTCGCGGCTGACCGGAAGCTTTCCGTGTTCAAGCTCCAAAGAGGAAGGCAACGACGCTTTGCCGTCGCTATAGTAATACGCGTCCAATTCGAGGCTATTATCGAAGAGGATGTGACGATAGTACTCGGTGTCGGCCTTGGCAAGAGATGAAAGAAAGAAAAAGAGACAAAGCAGTGGGACGATGACACGCGAAAAATGGACGCGACGACCTGATTTGATAAGCATGAGCCTGAAATGTTAGGAGCATCCCAGCCAGTTAGCAACGCAGCTCATGCGCAATATCCGGACGCCGCGCGGGGATGGTTAGAAGTCTGAGCAGCTGCGCTCGGGTTCATGAAGGATCAGTTCTTAGTTCTCAGTCAGGAAATGTCAGATTTCGGTCTTGCTTTTGAGATGTGCGGGACCAGACCGCACTTCTCGAATCAGCGGATCCCATGCCCGCCAAAAGGTGCACGCAGAATTCGCGTGCGCCTCAAAATGAACGCTAGAAACTGAACCTCCCCGTCAACGCTATGACACGGCCGGAAAGGGCAGACGAATACGTGCTGAAGTTCGAGGCGGCGATGTTGTTGGAGATGGTGTTCTCATTGAAGTTCAGATTGTTGAAGACGTTATAGGCGTCCATTCGCAGCTCGATTTTGGCGCCTTCACCGAGTATCCGGTTGTTGGGCAGACCAAAGCTCTTGCTGATCGTCATATCCACGTCTCTGTAACCAGGTCCGGTGATAAAGTTGCGATGGACACCCGGTGACTGAGGAAGAGCTGAGCCGAAGTTGCTGCCGGTGTAGGCCGTGTAGGTTGGCGTGGAGAAATACGCGGCACCGCCTTTGGGAAAGTTGGAATTCGCAGCAGTCTTGAATGCATCATTGCTGGTGCTGTTGCCGGCCCCGCCCAAATAGGCGGCGGGGAGCACTTGCCCGTAACCGCAAGTTCCGCAATAGAGATTTCCGCCCTGAACGTTGATCACTGGAGTATAGGGGAATCCCGAATGAATATTAAGGATGCCGCTGAGAGACCAGCCTCCCACTATCTTCTCTGCCCAGCTATTCTCGTGAAAGAATACGGGCTGCCACAGGGCATAAAGCTTGAACGCCTTGCCAACGTTGTAGTCGGAGGGTCCGTAATTCAGGCTGAGATTGTAGGGGTAATCCTGCTCCGAGTACGGCGCGGAACTGGTATCGTTGCTCTTCGCCCACTGAAATTGAGCGTCGGCCATAAATTGGTACGAGAACTGATGCTTCAATTCAGCCAGCAAGGCGTTGTAGTTGGCGCTGCCTCCGACGCCCCAGTAGTCTCCGCCTCCGATGCTCGGATTTAGGGCGAAGCCGCGGGCCGCGGGAACCGCGTTCGGATTTTCGTGGAAGTAGGTGTTTCGCGACAAGCTTCCCTCATATCCCAATGTCGCTATGAACTGGTGACCCAGATCGTTTTGAACATCCAGCGAGTAGTGATGAGTGCGCATGGTGGGAAGAGTACCCGGGTTGCCGGGGAAGATCTGCACGCCGACCGAGCCTGTTGTCGGAAGTCCATTCGATCCAAAGGTCGAAACCGTGTTTGGGTTCGCCGGATAGGCGTTGAGGTTGTGCGGGTCCGCCGAAGTGGCGTAGATGATGCCAGGATTTATTGCGGTCGGCGAATTGGTGTCGAAGCTCGGAAACACCACCAATCCGGGGTTATTTACAATGTTGGAGGAAATTGCGATTTCTTCCTGGTTGTAGTTCAGGCCGTAGCCACCTCGGATTACGAGTTTGTCGTTAAAGCGGCCGGGGCTCCATGCAAAACCGATCTGGGGCCCGAAATTATCTTTTTGCGGATTCCAGGAATTACCTTTCCTTATCGTCAGGCCCGTCAAGTAATTCGCTCCCGCGCCGGGGACGGCTACAAGCATGTTGCCCTCTTTGGAGGAGAGCGGACCAAAATAGGAATAGCGTAGTCCCAGGTTGACCGTCAGGTTCCTGCGGAGTTTGACGTCGTCCTGAACAAAAAATCCCATCAGGTTTTCGCGATCGTCCTGACGAATTGTCGTCGGGAGTCCCGTGGTGGGATTGAAGCCGCCACCTTCGTTCTTCGGCGCATCGTTAAGGAAGTCCCAAATGTTGAAGAAGTTATAACTTGGCACGCCGCACCCGGCACACTCCTGTAGGTAAGACAAGCGGGTAAGTTCACCGCCAAACTTAATGGTGTGGCGACCGATAATCTTGGTGGCAACATCCTTGTAGCTGTAGGTCCACTGATTCAGGATGCTGCCGACATTGGGCCCGAAAGAATTTGGCGTAATGCTGCCAATTTGACCAATGCGGTCCGTGGGGAATCCCACCGGCGATTGCGAGTTGGATGTGATTTCATTCCAACGCCACCCTGCGGCGTTCGCGCGGGCTTCGTTGAGAAGGCTCGGCGAGAAAGTGTGGTTCCAGATCAGGGAAAACGCATCGTTAATTTGGGTGTGATGGAATAGATCGTAAGCTCGATTGCCGTTGTAGTTGGTTTTGTTGAGGGGAACCCAGTAGATGGCAAAGGCGATGCGATCTCTGTCGGTGACATCCGCGTCGAGCCGGCCATTATACTGTTGCGCGTTGAAGGTGGTTGGATTCGAGGTGTTATAAAGTGCCAGGTCGGCCACCGTGCCCAACCCGTTACCAATACCGGGATTGCTGGTGCTGGTCCAGCTGAGATCCTGAGTGCCCAATGGTGTCGTCAAAGGCGTGCCGACATTGATCCCCTCGCCGGGAATCGTTCGGCAGTTGACTCCCTCAATTAGACCCGCGGTTTGGCAGTCGGCATTAGGGCTGATGCCGTTGTTAACGACAGCATTGCCAGGGAAGCTTAGATACTTGGCCGCGATGCTTCCGGTTGGGGCCAGGGCATCGAACGCCGGGGTGTCGTACCATCCACTGCCGGAAAGGTTGGAGTTTGGCTCGCGCACTGTCTCATAGTTGAAGAAGGCGAAGATCTTATTCTTCCAGATTGGACCGCCGACGCTGCCGCCGAACTGATTGAACTTGTTGTTGTCTCTCTGTGTCTTCTGGCCTTGGCCGTTGTAACGTTGATAGGCGTTCAGGTTTGGCTGGTGAGTAGTGAAGAAGAGGCTGCCGTGTACTTGGTTGCCGCCGCTCTTGGAAGTGATCTGAACCTGTGCGCCAGTAAAGCGGCCATCCTCGGCATCGTAGCTGTTGGAAACGATTTTTACGTCTTGAACGGAGTCTTCGCTTGGCGTAATTACCGTAGATCCGCCCCAGACCGCACTGGTTGTGCTGATACCATCAATCGAAATTCCATTGTTCTCGGTCTGGTTGCCATTGGCAACAACTTGCACACCATTTTCCGTCTTAAATATGCCATCGTTGCCGCCGGAGGCCCCTCCACCAGTTTGAGTACCGGGGATGTTGTAGTTGTCAGTGCCTGCGGCCTGGGAACCTTCACCGAAAACACCCGGAGCCAGTTGAGCAAGTTTGAGGACGTCCCGCCCGAACGACGGCATGTGCTGGATTTGGTTGCTCGTTATGGTGCCGCTAATATTAGCTGTTTCCGTGTCCAGCGCCTGAGTTGTGCCTGTCACCGTTACGGATTGTTGGACCTGGCCTATTTCAAGTTTCAGGTCCAGCGCGTTGGGCTGATCTGGGATGATCTGCACCTGCTCGAGGATTTTCTTTTTGAAGCCAGTAGCCTCCGCAGTGAGATTGTATGGAGCGGGCGGCAGGGCGTTGAATTGGTAGATGCCGTTGGCATCTGACGTTGACACCATCGTCCTTCCGGTGTCCTTATTTTCGAGTGTCACGGTCGCATTGGGAATCACTGCGCCCTGAGAATCAGTCACCGTTCCGCGCAGAGAACCGCGAAACTGCGCCTGGGCAGCGACAGTGGTGAAAAGGACCGCACCAGCGAAGACGATTAAGATCCGCAACACGGAATTCGGGCTATTCATTGCATTCTCCTGGGAGAAAAGTAATTAGTGTGAATAGAGAGCGAAGAAAAAGGAGGGGCGTTCTGGACATCATGACTTTCTGAAACGTGCCTTACTCAAGCGATAGTCCTCCTTTCCTTCTGCAACCGTCAAGCAATTGGCTCATGAAAGAAACTGTAGAAGCGGTCTAAGGTCGTGTAAGTAGGACGGCGGAAGCGTCGGCCCTTTAAGTAAGCGGTGACGGATGACTAGTATCTTTGAAACAACTGGTCCATTGCGCGCTGGATGTCTGGAGAGCGATTAAACCAATTCCAGACCCGTGCCGAGCGCAGGTTTTCCGCGCTCAACAGAGTGATTCCCACGTCAATGCCGACAACGTCGGGGTCCACCCAAAGGGATTGTGGATTGAAGGAATCCGCAAATCCATAGCGGCCGTAGATGAATTGCGCAAAGTGTTGGCGCATGTAGCGGAGAGTCGGCAAGCAGATTGCCGGGGCGAACATCAGCGAACCGCCAGGCGCACACGGAACCACGGTGCCGTCAAGGTTATTCCTCGACAGAGGATTGCCCCAGACTACGTAGCCGATATCGCTATCCGAAGCGGAGACGCCCCACAAGTAGTCCGAATAACTGGGATAGATTCCGCGCAAACTGAGACAGTAGGCCCGGTGAGCGTAAGTGGCGGCGACCGAATTTTGAAAATAATCAATATCGAACGGAGGCCCATCGCGGCGATTCCTGAGGTCGAGCCAGGCTTGCGAGTACTGGTGGGTGAATAGCGGCCCAAGGCCGACAAATCTGTAACCGTACGCCTCAATTTCCGGACGGGCGAAACGGTACCAACATTCCGCGGGAATCGGATGCGTGGGCGAGCCGATGGCAAGGATGTAAAGAATCGCCTGCTCATCATAGGATTCCCACTCAGAGCGCAACAGACCCGTTTCCGGGAGCCAGCCCATATGGAGCAGACCGGTCCGCTTGTCGAGCATCCACTCGAAGTCAACCCGCTCGTAAATTTGAGAAGTGAGATCGAAGATCTCGCCGTCATCGCTGTAACACTGTTGGACGGTCAGAACTCCTGCCAGCAGCAGGGCAGAGTCAATCGTAGAAAGCTCGGAGTTCCAGACGCGGTCGCCGCTCTTATGGTTCACGAAATGGTAGTACCACCCGCGTACGTGGTCCTGCTCATACGCCAGGTGACGAAGTGTGGTACGAACACGTCCCAATATCTGATTTGGATTAATCCATCGCCTTTCCGAAGCGATGCACATTGCGGTGAGCGCGAAGCCAGTAAGTCCGATGCTCGCGACTTCTAAGCTTCTACCGGGGATGGCGGTCCCATTCGTCCGCACGCGATCTAATACCAGTCCGCTATGGGGATCGCCTTGTTCCCAGAAGAAAAGGAATGCCCGGAAGGACAGATCTTCGAGAAAAGCTTCATCAGAGTCTGAAAACCGGGCCGGTAAATTGCCGATAACTGGGAGTGCGGCTGCAAGTGACAGAAAGCGGCGGCGCGAAAAGGTTCTCATTCTCACCTATACTACGCAGATGCGCGCTACACAGGTTGAGCGAGACGTGGGCCGGCGGAAATTGTGCCTGCGTTTCGCAATCATCTTTTTGGTTTGTGGAATTGTCAGCCAGGCGCAGGAAACCCCGCAACGGAGCACGCCGGCCTCATTGCGGGTTCACGGGCAGGCGACCGTGTCGGTACAACCGGATCAGGTGCAATTTGACATTGGTGTTGTGACGCAGGAGAGCTCGGCCAAGGCTGCATCGGATCTGAACGCCAAACAGTCTGCGGCGCTGGTGCGGGACCTCAAGACAGCGTTTCCTTCGGCGAGCGTAAAAAGCATTAATTTCTCCGTGAACCCCAACTATCAATATCCTGCGAATGCTCCGCCGTCCATCGCCGGCTACACTGCGACCAGCACAGTGCAACTTTTTTTGAATGAGGTCTCGAAGTTGCAGACCGTCATAAATATTGCGGTGAAATCGGGGGCCAATAGCATTAACCGGCTCACCTTTTCGCTGCGCAACGAGAGGACAGTGCGAGCCCGTGCATTGGCCGAGGCCGCTGCCCAGGCGCGAGCGGGAGCGGAAGCGCTTGCGGAGTCCCTGCACTTGCGATTAGTGAGGTTGATGACGGCTGAAGAGGGTCAGCCTGTCGTGGTTTCCCCGCCGCGCGAGTTCAGTTTCGAGAAACTTCAATCAACCAATCTGGCGCCTATCTCGGCGGGCACGATTGACGTCCACGCCGATGTGGATTTGACTTATGAAGCGGTGCCAGTCCGTTAATGCGTAATGCGCCGCTCGCAAACTCTTGGCGCGGTTCTATTTAATTTCTACTTAATCTCCAAGTCGTCAATCTCGAATTCGAACTTACCGGGCTGTTGTGCATGCGCAAAAGCAATTCCGAGTATGTCATGGCCGTCCGTTTTAAATTGTGAAATCGGGAAGGAGAATTGTTTCCACTCCGGCCCGGCAACAAAGGGCTGAATCGCCGGTATCTGTCCTGCCGTGGATTCAGTTTGAACCGACAAAGCATAATTCTTTCCGTCGCCCTTCGCCCAAAACGAAATCGTTTTCTTGCTGGAGAGATTAGCTGGATCTTCGGGCGATGAACCCGGATAGAAATCCACACCTGCCCAGGCGAAATCCGGTCTCGGGACGATCTCGCCCGTCACCTGCAATGCCCCTTTGGAGCCATTCGCTCCGCCTTGTACCGCATGCATCTCGGCAGTGGATTTACCTCCAGCCTGGGCGTCTGAAGTAACCATCCAAGCCCCGTAATTCGCCGACACTTTCAGGTCATCAAAGTTACTCACAACGCCGGACTGGCTTCCATGCGGAGGCGCCGGGAGCGGCGACATTCCGTTCTCGCCACTTGCGCCGACCACATTCAGTATGACCGTCGTCGTCTGCTGTGAATTTGGTCCCACCATGATTTCGAACGCGCCTGGCTCGACCACTTTATGCATGTCAACATTGAGCATGGAGAGCGTCTCCGGAGTGATGGTGAATTCGACCGTCTTTTCTTCTCCCGGCTTCAATGTAATGCGTTGAAAACCTTTCAACTCCTTCACCGGCCGCGTTACCGAAGCAATCTTCTGATGAATGTACATCTGCGGAACTTCGTCGCCTTCGCGCGAACCGGTGTTCGTGATATCCACACTGACCTTCGCCGTACCTCCGGTGTGAATCTGCTCTGGCTCTACGCGCACATTTTCAAACTTGAAGCTGGTATAGCTCAGCCCATAGCCAAACGGGAACAAGGGATCACGGGTACTGAACTCGTAGCTGCGGTTGTCCGAGGGCTTGTGATTGTAGAAGTCTGGCAGATCGCCAACTGAACGGGGGAAGGTAATGGGGAGCTTCCCTCCCGGGTCTGTGTCTCCAAAAAGAACGTTTGCCGCAGCCGTGCCTCCCTCCTGTCCCAGGTACCAACCTTCAAGTATTGCTGGAACTTGTTCCGCTATGTAATTAATTGACAGGGGCCTGCCATTGAGCAGGAAGACCACGGTAGGAGTTCCAGTCTCCACTACTGCTTTGACCAAATCATTTTGAGCGCCCAGCAAATCCAGCGAATCGCGGTCGCCCCGATGCTGCTCGGACCAGGCCTCACGATTGGTGCTCTCGTTCTCGCCGACGACGAGAATAGCCACATCAGAGTGTTTCACGACTTCAACCGCTTCTTTAATCTTATCCACTTGTGTCGCAGGATCTACGAGTTCAACGTTGTCGTCGGACCATCCACGCCAGTCTTGATGTTTGTTGGTGAAGCGGCAGCCTTCGGCATAAACCACTTTGGCTTTCGAGCCGACGCGGTCTTGAATTCCTTGGAGGATGGTGACGCCGTGAGCGGGCATACGGCTGTAGCCGCCAAGATGCAAACCATCGGCATTCGGTCCGATTACAGCGATTGTCTTGAGCTTATGCAAATCGAGCGGAAGAAGGTTCTTATCATTTTTCAACAGAACCATGGTCTCGCGCGCGGCCTTGAGAGCAAGCGCACGATGTTCAGGACCATTGGTCATTTTCTCCGTGTAGTCAGGATCTACCAGCGGGTTGTCAAATAGTCCAAGGCGAAATTTTGTCCTCAATACGTCCGCGACCGCGCGATCAACCTGACTTTGCGGAACGATTCCCTGCTTGACTTGATTGAGCAGCGTCCGGTAAACCGACCCGTCGGATAAGTCGTAATCCACTCCGGCGGCGATTGCCAACCGTGCCGCATCAGCCTTAGTCGCCGCCACATGGTGGACCTGCACCAGCATCTGCAAGCCACCGCCGTCGGAGGTGACATACCCGTCGAATCCCCACTCCTGCCGGAGCACTTTATCGAGAAGCCAGTGATTGATGTGGCAAGGTATTCCGTCAATTTCGTTATAGGAAGCCATGACGCTGCCAACGTGCGCTTCCTGCACTGCCGCCTGAAACGGAACCAAAAAGTTTTCGCGAATGACGCGCTCGGAGTAGTTTCCCGGGGCAGTGTTCGTGCCGCCCTCAGGCTCGCTGTGCACCGCGAAATGCTTCATGGTTGCAACTACGTGGTGCCGGGAGATGTTGAATAGGTCTCCCTGTAACCCCGTGACCGCCGCGACCGCCATTCGTGAGACAAGATAAGGATCCTCTCCGTATGTCTCTTCGGTGCGGCCCCAGCGCGGATCGCGCGCGATGCCGAGTACCGGTGAAAAGACCTGGCCTACGCCCGCCGATCCGGCCTCGTCGCCCGCGGCGGTAAAGACTTGTTTCACCAGAGCCGGATCCCAGGTGCTGGCCAGCCCGATCGCCTGGGGAAAGCTGGTGCTTCCATACTCCATGAAACCGTGCAGCGCCTCGCCCATGAACAGTTGCGGAATGCCCAGCCGGGTCTTTTCGCGAAGGTAGCGCTGTATTCCGTTGCGTATAATCGCAAGACGTTTAGGAGACACCGTCGAGTTCGGGTCCCGCATTAGCGCCAACGTCGTCCGCGCCGTTTCATCCGTGAAGGTCCCTGTGGGATCAATCACTGAGATGGCTCGCTGCCGGTCCGGACTGATCTGTGCAATTTTCTCTTCCAGCGTCATGCGCGAGAGCAGGTCAGCAACCCGGTCTTCAATGGCGAGATTCGGATTACGGTAAGGAAGGGCGTCAGCGGATGTAGTGGATTTTTCCTGACTCCACGCAGCCAAACCACAAAGTGTAAGGCAAGCGACCAGCAAAAACCTGTGATGAATTTTCATCGAGGACAAAGCTCCTTTATTTGTCTGCAAACGCCAGCGGTTTCAAAGTACGAAAGTATAGACGCTATGGCTTCTTTTGAGGGAGATAAGTGGAATTGCGTAGCGTAGAGCTTGTTGAGCGCAATGGATAGCTTGAAATTTGTCGCGGCTGAGCGGACGGATTTCAGGTTCGAAAACCAGTTAAAAATAGCCGCAACAATGGTGTTGATGCAACGATAAAATATCGTATTCACTACAACGAGATAATGCGCCCGAGTTACTTGCCACGGGCCAGGGTCAAAATCAAAACCTTCTGGGGAAGAGGTAAAGCCCAGGGCATGGGCCGTCCACGATTGCCGTGATGGACCCAAGTAGAGTCGGGCCGGTAGCGCCGCTTGAGACGTTGCACTTGACGTTCACTGAGTTGCAGCAGCCGGGCAGCTTCGCTCACGCTCAGCCGCCCGGCCACTCCATTCTCAATCACTTTCACTTGCTGAAACTCTTTCTGACTCATGATCACCATCCTGAGAGGGTGACAGAATCTCGTTGCAGTTAGGGGGTGACATTATCTTGGAGCATCTACAAAGACGAGTACACCTCATTGCCCATACTGTACTTCCGTATTATGATTTCGGGTACACCTCTGTTCCCGTTTTCCCTGTAATTTTTAGTTTGCCTGATTTCTAGGGGCAATGAGTGGGTGCGACCCTGCAATGCGGCCGGGAATGGCCGCACCATACTTTACTTTACCTTTCGGCGGAGCTGACAGTTGGCAAGAGGCAAGACCGCAGTCGTGATCGGCGCGCAGTGGGGCGACGAGGGCAAGGGAAAGATCGTTGACGTTCTTTCTGAACAGTTCTCGGTCGTTGCCCGTTACGCAGGGGGACACAATGCCGGCCACACCGTTATCATCAACGGCAAGAAGTTCATTCTGCAATTAGTGCCCTGCGGCATATTGCGGGCCGGCTGCCGCAGCGTCATCGGCAACGGAGTTGTGCTCGATCCCCTGGCGTTTCTAAAAGAAACGGCCGCTTTGCGCGAAAACGGCGTAAAAGTTGACGGCAGCCTGTTCGTCAGCAATCGCGCTCACGTAATCCTTCCCTATCACCGCATGATCGAATTGGCATCGGAGAATGCTCCGGGACGGGTCAAGATCGGCACTACTTCGCGCGGAATCGGTCCTGCCTACGAAGATAAGATGGGACGCCGAGGCTTGCGCGTAGCCGACTTGCTGGATTTGAAACTGCTGAAGACCCACATTGAAAACGCCTGCCAGGAAAAGAACATGATCGCGCACGCGCTTTTCAACTCTGAGCCCATTGATCCCGACAAGATGTATCACGAATATGCAGAAGCCTCGGCGAAGATCCGCCCGTTTGTTTGTGATACTGCTGCGCTGCTGAATCGGGCTATTGCCGAGGGCGAATCGGTGATGTTCGAGGGCGCACAAGGAGTCATGCTGGATATTGACCACGGTACTTACCCGTTTGTCACTTCATCCAGCGCCACGTCGGGCGGAGCCGCAACCGGGACCGGAGTTCCACCGACGTCCATCAATACGGTGGTCGGCGTTACCAAGGCTTACTGCACTCGCGTCGGCGGTGGGCCGTTTCCTTCTGAACTCCTGGATGAGACCGGCGAATTGCTGCGGGTGCGGGGAAATGAATATGGAGCCGTGACCGGGCGTCCACGAAGGTGCGGCTGGTTGGACCTTCCGCTGCTGCGCTACTCGAACATGATTAACGGGACCTCGTGGCTTGTTGTCACCAAGCTCGATGTTTTGGATGAACTGGCGGAGATTCCGGTTTGTGTGGGCTACACGATTGATGGTCGGGCAACCAGCCACATTCCCGCTCACGCTAGCGGTTTTGACAACATCGCATGCGTCTATAAGACCTTGCCGGGCTGGCGAACTTCAACCGAGGGGATCACCGAATTGGAAAAGCTTCCCAAGGCCGCGCGGGAGTATTTGAGCTTCATCGAGAGTGAGAGCGGCGCGAAGATCGGCATGGTCTCCACAGGGCCAGGGCGGGAGCAAACGGTTCTTGTGGATGAATTCGCGGCGGAATTAAAATCGCTGGCTACGAGTTGAGGAGTTCTCAAAGATGGTAGTTCTCGCAGTTACGTGGATGGCGAAAATGGGGTGCGAGGCTGAGGTTGCCGCCATATTTTCCAAGCTCACCGAGGAATCGCGAAAGGAACCCGGCTGCGTTATGTACCAGGTCCATCGCCATAAGACCGAACCCCGCAGGTTTTTCATCTACGAACAATATAAAGATGACGCGGCAATTGAGGCTCATCGCGCCTCGCCGTACTTTCTTCAGTACGCGAAAAAAGAACTGCCAAAGATTGCCGACCGGGTCGAAGGGCACCTGTACGAGCCGTTGGGATAAGGAATAACTAAGGGGCTTTACTGCGCCAGTTCGTATCCCGCAAAAAAATAACTCAACTCGAACCTTGCAGTGTCATCCCCGTCGGAGCCGTGGATTGCGTTGTGCTCGATGCTGGTGGCCCATTTGTTGCGGATGGTTCCCTCTTCGGCATTTGCGGGATTGGTCGCGCCCATCAGCTTGCGCAGATCGGCAATGGCGTTTTCCTTTTCCAGCGCCAGAACAACGATTGGCCCGCTGGACATAAATTCGGTCAACGAATTGAAAAACGGTCTGGCGGCGTGGACCGCGTAAAACTGCTCTGCCTGATGCTTCGATATTTCCAGCATCTTCATGGCGAGGATGCGGAATCCGTTCTTTTCGAATTGCTCGATTATGTCGCCAACGGCATTTTTTTGGACGGCATCAGGTTTCACGATGGTAAAAGTGCGTTGCAGCGTTTTCATATTTTGGTTCAGATCCTCGCTAATCCCAGATTCATCTCACGCCAACAGTTTCCTTCGCGGCGCATAGTTTTTCCCTTTGCGTACTTTGCGGTCAAAAGCTTTTGACCGCAAAGTACGCAAAGACCATCCGCTAAGCTCGCCAAGAAATCTTTAGGCTCTCGCGGCTACGCCTATGGCTGCAGCCACGGTCTCTCCAATGTCTGCCGGTGATCTGGCCATGCGAATGCCGGCATCTTCCATCGCCCTGATCTTCTCTTCGGCGGTTCCTTTGCCGCCGGAAATGATCGCGCCCGCATGGCCCATGCGGCGTCCCGGAGGCGCGGTTTGGCCGGCGATGAATCCTATGACCGGCTTCTTCATGCGCGCCTTAACGTACTCAGCGGCCGCCTCTTCGGCGTTGCCGCCGATTTCACCAATCATGACCACGGCTTCGGTTTGCGGATCGCGGTTAAAAAGTTCCATCGCGTCCAAAAAGCTGGTTCCGATGATTGGATCTCCGCCAATGCCGATTGCGGTGGATTGCCCAATGCCGCGAGTTGTCAATTGGTAAACCGCTTCGTAGGTCAGTGTGCCCGAGCGCGAAACGATGCCCACGGGCCCTTCGAGATGAATGCGCCCCGGCATAATGCCGATCTTGCATTTTCCCGGAGAAATAATTCCCGGGCAATTAGGACCAATGAGGCGCGAGCGCCGGTCTTGCAGGTACTCCCACGCGCGAACCATATCCAGAGTTGGGATGCCTTCCGTGATGCAAACGATCAATTCGATCTCGGCGTCGGCGGCTTCCATGATGGCGTCGGCGGCAAACGGCGGCGGCACGAAAATAACCGACGCATCGGCGGCGGTCTTATTTACTGCCTCTTGTACGGTGTTGAATACAGGCCACCCTTCGTGTGTAGCGCCGCCCTTGCCGGGAGTCACTCCACCCACAATATTCGTGCCGTATTCCGCGCACCCTTTGGCGTGGAACGTACCCTCGCGCCCAGTCAAGCCCTGCACGATGACTCGCGTTGATCTGTCAACCAGAATGCTCATGATATTTCTATCCCGCGGCCGCGACTACTTTCTCAGCGGCATCCTTCATGGTTTCAGCAACGATGAAATTCAATCCCGACTGTTTAAGGATTTCACGGCCCTCCTCAACATTCGTTCCTTCGAGTCGCAACACTATTGGCAATTGGATTTTCGTTTTATTTGCGGCCTCGACAACTCCTTTAGCCAGCGTGTCCACCCGAAGAATTCCGCCAAAGATGTTGATAAGCACAGCTCGCACGCTCTTGTCGCTTAACAAAATTTCAAATGCATGGGTCACCTGTTCGGCGTTGGCTCCGCCGCCCACGTCGAGAAAGTTGGCCGGCAGTCCCCCCGCGTACTTGATGATGTCCATGGTCGCCATCGCCAGCCCCGCGCCATTCACCATGCAACCGACGTTGCCTTCGAGTTTGATGTAGTTAAGTCCGTATCGGGAGGCCTCAACCTCAAGCGGATCTTCTTCCGTAACGTCGCGCATTTCTTTCAGATCAGGATGGCGGAACATGGCGTTGTCGTCGAAACTCATCTTGGCATCAAGCGCAAACAGGCGGCCGTCGGCGCAAGTGATAAATGGATTAATCTCCATGAGCGACGAATCGGTTTCGTGAAACGCTTTGTACAATCCGGTC
This sequence comes from Terriglobales bacterium, assembly GCA_050746185.1. Lineage (GTDB taxonomy): Bacteria > Acidobacteriota > Terriglobia > Terriglobales > Acidobacteriaceae > PALSA-188. The sequence continues at coordinate 41,225 of JBOGLA010000006.1, forward strand.
ATGAAGCGGACGGCCTCGTTAATTTGCTGAGCTTTCAATCCAAGCTGGAAGGCCAGCTTCCGGGCCTGGAATGGCTCTAGTCCTAATCCGGGATCAATGTATTCCTTGAGAATTGCATCGGGATTCTCCGCCGCAACCTGCTCAATTTCCATGCCGCCCGCGCGGGAAGCCATGAAGACGGGCTTCGCCTCGGCGCGATCAATCACGGCCCCCAGATAGAGTTCTTTCTCGATGGGCAAAGTTTCTTCGATCAACAGGCGGCGAACGATGCGGCCTTCAGGTCCCGTTTGATGCGTCACCAGATTCATGCCCAATATCTTCGATGCAAGCTCGGCGGCTCCTTCGACGGACTTGGCAATCTTTACTCCGCCGCCTTTGCCGCGTCCGCCAGCGTGGATCTGGGCTTTCACGACAACTCCGCTTGGCGCGGAGCTAAAAAGCTTCTCTGCCGCCTCCTTGGCTTCGTCCACCGTGGCAGCCATTTCTCCACGAGGGACAGCGACGCCGTATTTCTTCAGAATGTCTTTCGCCTGGTACTCATGAATCTTCATGCATTGATTACCAATTCAACCTTGCTTGGGAAGGATGTTGGCTTGCGGCTTCGACAGTGGGCAGCAAACGTTCAATTTTATAGAAGGTGAGGGATTCGGTAAAGCAGCCCAGAATTGAATTTATTCGGAAAGCTGGCCTTTGAGTAGCTCGGCCAAATAGTCAGCCATCACTGAGACGTCGAGGTGTCCTTCGTCCCATCGCTTGTCAGCAGCTCTCAAGGCTTCGTAGTAGGGATCGCGGTTTTCTCTAATTCTTTCGGGGACTATTTTCCTGCCGGGAAGAACCTGGCCTTGCTTAAGGCAGATAAGGTAATAGCAAGCAGCTCGTGCAGTCCGACCATTACCCTCCACGAATGGGTGTATCCAATTCAGTCTCCACAAAGCGTAAGCAGCAAGACTGGTTGGGTGGTCGCCAACACCTTCACTAGTCCAATTCTCGTGGATGAACGAAAAGAATATGTCCATTTGATGCGGGACTGCTTCAAATCTGGGCGGGATATGATCTGCTACGTAAATTGGCTCTTCTCTGAAACGCCCGCCAAACTGGGCGATGTTGGCCACGGCTGTATAGTTCAAAGCCCAAAGAGTGTATTTATCGAAAGCTTCTATTCCTTTTTCGAGACCAATTTCGATGCAGTTCGTTAGCAGATCGTATTGACGCAGCAGGTTTTGTTCTTGAATTCTGTTGTAGAGGTCGGGATTATCTCTTTCACGAACTGACATGCGAGGAGCGTGTGCGCCGCCGCTAAAAGCGGCGTAGGCCAATGCGCTTACGATTTCAACAGTATATGCTGCGATGCTTTTCTAACGCTGTCTTTGGTAATACCTTTCGCGTTCGCTGGAGCATTGCCGAAAGCAAAACTGATTCTCTGTTCGCGCAACTCATCCTCCGTTAGTTCCTTACCTCTCGATTCGTCTAACAGCCTTTGCAATTGGGGATCGCTTTTGATGTTTCCCAAGAATGGTTTTCGTTCTGCCATATTTGTGCCCCTCCGATGGTTCAATGAGTGATCTCGAATGATACCTACTAAACCAACGATGTCAATGATTTGCGTAGCGCATCTGTGGATTAGTCGGGTACATCTATCACAACAAATAGTTTAAAGTTTTTTTGCAAACGCCACAATTATGATGCGTTTTTTAGGCGCCAAGGTTCGCTATTTCTTCGCGTGAGCAAACGTGACTTCCTGAGTCCCGCCAGTAGCGATGTTCACAATCAACCTAGCGAGTTAATTTGGGTCACGCGGTCTTTTCGCCACGCCTCAATATTGCTGAGAATTTTTCAATTTGACAACTGATTCATATTTTAAACCGAGCCAGAATTCCCTCCTTCCGATGCCTTACAATCCTGGTTCCGGAGAATTGCGCTTGACCTTAACTCAGGCTGTCCATTGCATCGCCAACCATCGGCAATCCCTCACGCGCGAAGGGGCTCGCGAGGTAATGGCGGAAATTCTCGCCGGCAAGTGTTCCGACATCCAGATTGCGGCCTTTCTGGTCGCCCTCCACATGAAGGGCGAAACGGTCGAGGAGATTGTTGGATTCGCGGAAGCGATCCGGCAGTCCGCGACTCCTCTAAGCATTCGCGAGAACTCGACCCTGGACGTGACCGGCACCGGACGCGACGCGCTGGTGGATACATGCGGCACGGGCGGGGATGCCAGCGGCACTTTCAATATCTCGACCGCGACGGCCTTTGTGGTTGCAGGCGCGGGTGTGCGCATTGCCAAGCACGGCAATCGCAGCCTGACTTCGAAGTGTGGGTCCGCAGACGTCATCGAAGCTCTGGGAGTAAATATCAACTTGCCGCCGGAGCGGCTATCCGAATGTCTCGAAAAGCTCGGGATTGTATTTCTTTATGCCCCAGCGATGCACTCGGCCATGAAACACGTGCAGGCGGCGCGCCGCGAGCTCCGTCTGCGGACGGTGTTCAACTTGCTCGGGCCGCTCACCAATCCCGCTCACGCCTCAGCGCAGGTGGTTGGCGTGTATTCGATTGAGCTGGTGGAGAAGCTGGCGGAGGCGCTCAGCATGCTGGGATTGCAACGCGCAATGGTTGTCCACGGACTCGACGGCCTGGATGAAATCACCATTACCGGACCAACCCGCGTCGCCGATGTTCGCGGAGGAGTCGTTCGAACCTACGAGATCACGCCGGAGGAGTTTGGAATGGAACGATCCAACCTCGCCGAAATTTCAGGTGGGGATGCGGCCGAGAATGCCGGGATTATTCGAGAAGTTCTGACCGGAAAAAAGTCTCCGCGAAGAGATGTGGTCCTTTTGAACGCCGCTGCCGCTCTCGTCGTGGCCGGGAAGGCCGACCATTTCAAGGATGCGCTACCGCTGGCGGAGAAATCAATTGACTCCGGCTCCGCAAAAGCAAAGCTGGAGGGCTTAATTAATTTTTCGAATTCCTGACTCTTCGGACGAATGAACCTCAAATTAGCTACCCTTTGCGACCATATTGAAATCCTTCGCGCTCTTTGCGACTAAAGCCTTTAACGCTAAGTTCGCAAAGAAAATCCGCAAAAGAGGCAAAAGGAAGCCAGCGAAGTTTGAAATGACAGCCCTGACGGCGCGAGGATAGGTAATCCTTGCAGGTGCACAATCCTACTTATCTCTTGCCACTACAAAATCCGGAGCCCACAACAGCGCCCGCTTGATCTCAGTATCGGGGAAGCTACAGATGGCATTGCGCGCAAGATCGGCGTAACGTAACGCGCAGTCGTGCGCCGCGTCAAGCGATTGGTAACGATTCAAAATACGCAAGACCTCGCGGTGAGTCCCGTCATCGACAGCCCGTTCCTCGACCACGCTTGCGATCAGGCGCCGTTCGGAAGAGGTGCAGCGCTCCAATGCGTGAACTACCGCCATGGTTACTTTGCCTTCGCGCAGATCGCTGGCGACCGGCTTGCCTAGAACATCTTCAGACGCCGTCAAATCCAGCACATCATCCACGATCTGGAACGCCATCCCGAGATCGCGCCCGTATTGCGCCAGATTTTCTTCCTGTTCCGCGGCTGCGCCGCCCAGAATGGCGCCCATCCTCATGCACACTGAAAACAGGCAGGCGGTTTTCCGGTAAATCAAATCGAAATATTCGTCGAGGGAAATTAATTTTCCCAGCTTCTCGATCTGGAGCAGTTCGCCTTCCACCATCTGCTGGGTCAGGTCAATCAGGGCATCGAGTATCCGGAAATTCCGCTCCTGCAACGCGACCTTGAAAGCCTGCATGTAGAGCCAGTCTCCGGCGAGGACGCACTTGGAATTTCCCCACTGCGTGTTGGCTGCGGGACGCCCGCGGCGGATCTCGGCTTCATCAATGATGTCATCGTGCACCAGGGTCGCGGTATGAATGATTTCGACGACCGCGCCAAGCCTGATTGCGCCCCGGCCCTGGTAATCGAACAGCTTGGATGAAAGCAGAAGCAGCGCCGGGCGAATGCGCTTTCCGCCGCCGCCGCGCAGGTATTCGCCAATCTCAGTAATGGCCTCTACGCTGGAAACGGTATCGCGCCCAAATTCGCGCTCGATCGCGGAAAGGTCTTCCCGAAGCATCTCGAAAATCTCTTTCCCGTTAATGGCGGGGGATGTGCTCATCTTTATATCGAATCGGCCTCAGTTGGTCCGGTAATTGGTAAACTGCATATCCAAACCAAAATCCTGTTGCTTGAGTAATGCGATTACCTGCTGCAATGCATCGCGATCTTTGCCACTCACTCGAACCAGATCGCCCTGTATGGAAGCGTTCACTTTGTTCTTGGAATTTTTGATTACCTTCACAATCTCTTTGGCTTTTTCAATGGGAATTCCTTGCGTCATAGTGATCTTCTGCTTGACGGTGGCTCCCGCAGCGGGCTCGACCGGGCCGTAGGTCAGCCCCTTCAGGGACACTCCGCGCTTGACCAGTTTTTGCTGAAGTATTTCGTTCACGGCTTTCAGCTTGTACTCGTCAATCGAATACAAAATAATGGCGTCTTTCCCCTCGAGTTCAATATTTGATCTCGAATCCTTCAAATCAAAACGGGTATGAATTTCCTTAAGCGCCTGCTGAATGGCGTTCGCAACTTCCTGCAGATCGAGTTTGCTGACAATGTCGAAAGTATTCTCTGGCATTCGATTGCCTCACTCCGGGCGCACACGCCGCCCGTTCAAGATATACCTTACCAAGCTAAATGGAGTTGAGCTATTCGTGAAGCGAAAAGAAGCGTCGCGAAGGGGGTTCCCCTTTTAATCAGTCCAAGGGCCGCGCGGGATTCCGCGCAGGTACTCGCCACCAGCGTAAAGTATGGCTACAATGGGATGCGTCCGAGGAGCCTTGCCCGAACTCGACCACACATCCGGAACTATTTCTGGTAGAGCGAAGCCGCGCAGCCGAACCGTCGTGGCCTCCGGCATGCTTTGCGGCCTGCTTGCCATGGTGGTCCTGTACACCAATCGGCGCGCGTTTTTCAGCCCTCTGGCTATCGTGGTGGTGGCTGCGATTGGACTCGCGGCGGTACTGCTCCAACTCAGATTTCATAACCGCACCAGCGGCGACAGCGTGCATCCTCCGGTATGGCTGAATGTGCTGGGAATTTTATTTGCCCTGGGCGCATTGTTTGCCGACTATATGCGACTGAGCAGCCAGGCCGCCCAGTTCATGGCATTGGGCGCGGTGGGCAGTTTCGGCATCAGCGGCGCTCTCATTCTCCATGCCTTTCGGAAACATCGCATAATTCAAAATGACATCCAAAAGTGATGCTCGGAACCGATATCGCCAGTCACCGTTTGCAGTTTGACCTCCTCACCCGCGATGAGCAATGACGATGAGAAGATAGCCGCCGCCCGCGCCAGTGTCCGCTTCGTCAACGACGGCGACATTGTTGGCCTCGGTTCAGGTTCTACCGCTTCTTATGCCATTCGATTTCTGGCCGAGCGGGTGCAGGCGGGACTTAAGATTCGCGGCATACCCACATCCGCAAGGACGGCAACGCTGGCCGAAAGCCTTGGCATTCCGCTGACTACATTGGATGAATTTCCAGAGATTGATGTTGATATTGACGGCGCGGACGAAGTTGATGCGCACTTGAACCTGATCAAGGGAGGCGGTGGGGCGCTCCTGAGAGAGAAAGTGATCGCGTCTGCATCCCGCAAACTGATTATCGTCGTCGATTCAAGCAAGCAGGTTCCTGTGTTAGGCAAATTTCCGTTACCCGTCGAAGTGATCGCCTTCGCGGAGTCTGTAGTGGCCAGAAAAATTGCCGCTTTGGGAGCGACCGTCAACATCCGCCTGCTGAAGGACGGAACTCCATTCGTCACCGACGAAGGTCATCATATTTTGGATTGCCGGTTTGGAGAAATTCCGCAACCTTCTGCTCTAGCTCAGGCATTACAAGCAATACCCGGAGTAGCGGGGCATGGTCTGTTCGTTAATATGGCGAGCGTTGCGTTGATCGCAAGAGGCGATCAAGTGCAGGAGTTGAAACGAGAGGAGCATGCGAAGTGAATTGGACCCGGATCACTTGTCGGCGAAGCGGCCCGATTTTCGTCAATGAGATTCGAGTTTGCGTCCAACCGCGCGTCTCACCTGAAACTGCGAGGCAGATTGGCAGGTCGAATAGCCGTCCGGACGCGTGACGTCAGAGTCCTGATCTTCCCTCACCATGCGATAAGTGCGAAGGGTGTAGCAGACGTCAGTTGCATTATGGGAAGCGATGTCGCGACCCATGGACGCAGAAAACGGCTTTCGTACATTCTGCCGGTTCAACTCCAACTTACCCGCGCTGGATATGGATTCCTCGGAGGACTGCGGCTTTTGTTGCGGCATATCGGCGGCGAACGACAGAATCGTCATCGCGAAGAACACAGGAAACATGGTCAGTAGTTTCACAGAGCCTCCCGGTGTTTACCAAATTATATGCCTCAAGCGCTAAGACCTTTACGCGCGAATATGAGCGGCCTTCTCAAATCTCCAGAGCTTCACCGAAACAACAGCGGCGCGAAGTTCGACAGATTACGACGCCATACCATCCACGTGTGCGCTCCGGGAGTCTCGATGTCGGTATGATGAATTCCCTTTGATGTAAGCCATTCCCGGAAATTTCGGTTGGGTCCGATCAAGTCATCGTCCGTTCCACAGGCAACCCAGAGCATATGCAATTTGGCATTCGCATCAGAGTTCAGGGATGGAAACTCGGAATTGAAGTCTTGTTTGTCCAGTCCACCGGAACTAAAGGCTCCGATCCAGGCAAACTTGTCGAGATTGTTGAGGCCGGTGAGCAGCGACTCAGCTCCGCCCATAGACAGGCCCGCGATCGCCCGCGATTCGCGGTCTTTCGAGACGGAATACTCGTTCTCCACTTGCGGCATGACTTCGGAGAGCAACGCCTCCCGAAACCTATTGAAGTTTTTGTTCCGGAGCCCCACGTCATCAAATCCGTGCACGCCACGATCGAGAATTTCAGGAGCGCCATAGCCGAGGGGCATCACCACCACCATCGGTTTGGCTTTTCCCTCTGAAATTAAATTGTCGAGGATGACGTTGGCGCGTCCCACCGCAGTCCATCCGCTGGCATCGTCGCTGAAACCGTGCAGCAGGTAGAGAATTGGATATTTCGTTTTCCCGCGCGGATCATAACCTGGCGGCGTGTACACATAATAATCGCGCTGGTCCCCGACCACGGCTGACTTGTAGAAATGGTGATGAATCTCCCCGTGAGGGATATTGTTCATCTCCCACGGCAGAGATGATGGTCCGGGAACATGCACCTCGCTCGCCCGGTACAGGAAGTTGGGTTTCATCATCCAGTTCGACGGGTCCATCATTCCCACTCCGTCTGCGATAAAGGAATAACCATAAAAGTCCGGATCAAGCGGGCCCAGGGTTATGCTCCATATCCCTTGATCGTCCTTTTGCATGGGCGCCGGCTTCGAACCCTCAAGCGCCAGCAGAACTTCATGGTCGTTCGGGGCGAAGAAACGAAAAGTTACGTGGTTATCGGCTCCCACCTCCGGCGAAACGACGGCGGCAGGTACTCCCAGTGGAGTTGACCGAGCAGGCTGCGATTGGCCCACGCTTGAAACTGCTGTAGCAAGCAAAAGAAGAAAGAGTCTGAGCGGCATGATTCCTCACTCTTTCGAAAACCGGCTGAGTATACAACATTGTGTGGTTGTCGGATTTGCCGGGACGAAAGAACGCTTGGCGGCGTAATTGCATCGAAGATGCTGCACTAGAGCTGCATAGCTCGAGCCGGCAGTATGCCAATAGGCCTGCAAATTACGTGGCTTTTCGTTCTGGCGATACCCGTGGCGTCCGTTGCATGGAGCGTAACTCACGAGGAGGTTTTCCGCGAGCCTCGCGAGTATTGCCAGGGAAGATGCAAAACGGGACACAGTTTTCTGGAACGAAAATTCTTTTACGTTTTTACCTGCGAATACTGCTTCAGCCACTATGTCGCAATTCTGTTCCTGATCATCACGCGGTATAAATTGCTTTACGGCGACTGGCGCGGATACCTGCTCGCGGTCTTCGCGCTGGTGTGGGTCGCAAACATATATATGAGCATTTACAACCGGCTGAGACTTGACATCCAAAGCGAGAGAGTTGAATTAAGGGTAAAAAAACAGGACGCGGATGAGCAAGAACGCGCCGCGTGACGCCGCAAAAGTTAGTGAAGTCCCGCCTCCGCCAGCATGCTTAGGAATTGACTCCTTGTACGCATGTCAATGGATTGGGTAACCAGTTTCCCGTCACGATCATAAACGAAGCTCTTCGGAATTCCCTGCACCTGGAACATCCGGTGGACGCTCTGGTCGGGATCAAGCAGCACCGGATAATGAATGTTGTTTGCGGCAATAAACGGACTAACCCTGGCGGCCGGTTCGTCCGAAATGGCCAGTATGATCAGGCCTTTATCTTTGAACTGCAAATACAGGGAGTCGAGATCCGGCATTTCCTTTCGGCACGGGGGGCACCACGTTGCCCAGAAATTTACCACCACAACTTTGCCGTGCAATTTTTTCAGCGTCCAGCTTTTTCCTTGCAGATCGGTCAGCGTGAAATCGGCGCGCCCACGAGCGGCATCGTATTCCTGAAGTTTCGCCATCGCTTCGCGGAACTGCGGAACGTCGGCTACCGCCGGAACGTCCACGTGTTCGTAGCGGGCCAACTGAGCCAGCTCCATGTACGGCAACGCAGGAATTTTTATATTGGGATCACTCTTTAGCGGCTGGTCGGGTATAGGGAAACTCCGCAGGGCCTCAGCGAGAGTGGACGCGACTTCCTGTAAGGTGGCACGCCCAAAATCACCTTCCGTGGACAAGCTGGCAAGACCGTTTGCCAGCCGTACCTTGTTGGGCGTAACCGGCAAATTGCGAATCTTTAAAGCCAGATCTTTTGTGGCTTGGGCGCGCGCATCATTGGGCATTCCGCGGAGCTTTCGCATTTGCTCAGCGACGGCTAGTTCATCCGGCGTTAATCCCGTCGCATTCGCGGCCGGCAAACCTAGTCCGAGAACCAGTCCCAGCACTACTGCGACCGAAACCACACATATCAGGACTCGATATTTTTTGGCATGCATGGAGCCAGATTACAGCAGAGCTCCCACAGAGCAAAAGAACTTTTGTGTCGCAGTGATTACCACTAAAAATCTAGGGTGACGTCCCGTTCGTGATCTCCGTCGCCTTTCCATTTGTGTAAGTTACTTTGATCGGCTTGCCGCCGTTCGCATAGTCCAGCGTCTTCTGATCATCATCGCCGCCGCCTTCTGGTATTCCCAATCCCACCGCGAAGTCCGCCTGCAATTCGCTCATTCCCGGCTTCACTTCATGTTTATCAATGGCATCCCAAATGTCCGCCGGCCAATTCGTGTAAAGCGTGTGAGGGTCTTCGATGTATAACATCTCGTTTACATAAAAATGGTAATTATCCCCCTGCGCCACGCCGACCGGGAAGGCGTACTCTTTTCCTTCCTGCGCGAATACGCACATCAACTGCCGCTGCCCCGGCGACTTTGGCGCGGCCTGCAAAATCACATCTTTAATTTCCAGACGCTCGAGCGGCAGCAGCAAGCCCGCCTCATGGGAAAAATCCACTCGGCGGCTCGCTCTGCGGAAGGGATAGTATGTAATGCTGTAACCGACCTTCACCCACACCGGCTGCTGCATGAGTTGCTGCCGTGCAGTTTTCAAATCGTACGGATAAAGCTTCTTCGGGGTGACGTAGTAATCCGGGTTGAGCGGCGGAGGCTGCGGCTTGTTCAGCGAATGCAGATTATCTTCATGGCGTTCATAAAGGATGTACCCGACACGAATGCCGGCAACCAGCACTGTGATTAACAGCATGATTTGGATTTTCTTTTTCATAAAGCCTGCCCGTCGCTTCGCGACAAGACGGGCGCCCTCCGCAGGGACGCCCTGTTCTCTTTCGCCTTCGGAAGCGGCCGAACATGGAATGCTTCCAACTTAGGATAAGATCATAAAGAAGGGCCAGTCCCTCGAGATTCCTATGGCGATTACTCAAGACGAGATTCTGAGCGCCTTAAAACAGTGCTACGATCCGGAAATTCCGGTCAACATCGTTGACCTGGGATTGATCTACGAAATTCGTTTGGATGCCGTTCCCGGAAGCGAAGCAGACCCTCAGCAAGACGTAACGGTGGACATGACTCTCACGGCTCAGGGATGCCCCGAACACGTCAATATCAGCGCACAGGTCAAGGCCCGCATCGAGCAGCTGCCCGGAGCACGGAACGTCACGGTCAACATGGTCTGGAGCCCGCCATGGAGTCCGGAAAGATTGAGCCCAGACGCCAGAAAACAACTGGGAATCGAGTGAGCCCGATCGAGGCTATCGGCTTAGCAAGGCCTCGTACCAGTCCGTGCCTCTTCCCTCTACAAGGCCGGCGAGGCGCCCACCGGCTTTAGTGACAACATCCAGATAGGCGGTTCCCCGCTCGATGTAATCGGGCAGGTTCTCCCGGAACTCCTCAAACTTTTCGGGATATTCCGACGCGAGCGTTGCCAGCCCAACTCCTGCCAAAACCAGGCCCGCGGATTTGTTCCCTTTTGCAAACATGACCGCTGCCGCGCCCGCCGAACCGGCCAAGAGTGCCCGCTTCCAGTATTCCATTTCGTCCTCCAATCGACGGTGCGTAAATAACCTCAACCGACTGCCGCTGCGTCTTGATGCTAGAACCTTACCAGATGCGTAACAATCGAAACAACGCGAGCTTTCGCCCGCTAGAAAACGGGCCGAGAGTACTCGGCCCCTGGTTGTAGTCCTTGCAAACCTGTCGCTTCACTTACACGAGTCGCTAACCATCTTCAGCCTTGTAACCGTCATGTGTCCATGCTCGGTGTCGTTTTTCTTCATGCCGCTGTCCGCCGCAGCGTCTTTCGCGTCTTCCTTCATATTGTGCGCCATTGCATTCGATACAACTCCGGTCGCCGTCACCGTATGCCCCACATGCTCGGAGAGTGCGACCTTACTGCTGCGCACTTCCCAGGTGCTTCCATCCGTTCCCGTGAGCAGGAACTCGTGCGCGCTGTCACCTTGTGACAGGCAACCGGTAACTTCTCTGACATCAGCTTTGGACTTTGCTACCGCCGCGCCGCTTAAAGCGACGAGGGTCAGGCACAACAGAATGCTGCCGATTTTTGCTTTCATGTTTCCTCCATTAGGAATAGCTACTTGCTTTCTCGATCAAATGTGTTGCCGCGCAATGCCTTCTACCTACGCACTTCGATTTGGTTGACGACCTGTTGCACGTTAGGAATTCCGCCGGCAAGCTTCTGCGCCTCTTGTTTTTCGTTCCGGTTGTGGACGCTGCCGGTCAGGCTCAACAGACCATTCTTGGCCTTAAAGTCAATATGTTGTTTGTCGAGATGGCTGGAAATCAGCGCCGCTTTATAATTTTTCTCGATAGCGTCATCGAGATTCGAAGCCACATCTTTGGCCTCGGACTCGGAACCGAGAGGTTGCACGCTGATCTCGTTGGCTATGATCCGCGTGCCCGCCGCGTTGTGAGCCACGTCCGCGGCTCTGGCTTTCGCCTCATCGGAGTGCAGCGTTCCTCCCAACGTAATGGTGTTTTTGTCTACGTCTTCTGAAACGGTTACATCCTTGAGGTCGGCCTGTTCCAATGCTTTCTTAACGTCGTCTTTGTACGAGGCGCTGCCTTGACGCGAACATCCAAAAGTCGCCAGTAAAACAACCACCACAAAGAACGCGGCAAAATATTTCATTCCTCTCCTCCGTCTCAACTCATTTCAAGACCGGCATTGGATGCCCTTATGGAATGAATAGGATGGCTAGTTGCCTCTTAATTAATTTTTGTCGCCGGGTGTCGTTGATGCGGGGGAATCAATGGACTGTTCAGGATACGCGCCGCTATCTGCTTTTTAACCGCGCCGAAAGTCTCTTAGCTGTGTTTCTGTCCCGGAACCCGAAGGCCGTCGCGATCGGTAACTGCCCGTTATAGGAATTCTTAACTGCCTTTCGCCTTTTTTGTTACCTCAGTACTCATGCATTGTATGTCGCATTTGCTTACACTCGTTCCAGCGGGGTTGCAGCATGTTGAAGCGCGGTGAAGGTGCGCTGGCGCGGGTCAGCCAGGAACTTTCTCACCTTGAAAAACGCGACTGGGAGCTTTGGGGCATAGTTTCGCTTACGGCAATTCTGGTGAGCACGACGCTGCTTGCAATCTTGTTCCGCGCAGCCTTTTTAGACAGTGAGACCATCCACTTCGAACTCACGGTCTCGCGGCCTTTGGTAATCGGGCTTTTCGTGCTGCTTGCGCTTCTGAATACCTATCTTGTTAAGAAACGATTCGAGGTTCGCCGCCTTCGTGAGCAATTGATCTCCAGCTCTCTTCAGGCTTACGTCATTGAACAGCAATCCTTCATAGATCCCCTCACTGAGATATACAACCGCCGTTCGTTGGACGAAATCGCCAACCGGTTCACCAGCTACGCCAAACGGTCAAACAAGCCGCTGACCTTCCTGATGGTGGACGCCGATAATTTCAAAGACGTCAATACGCGCTTTGGTCACCTGAAAGGTGACCTGGTGTTGGCCGAGATTGCAGGAGTCCTGGAATCCTCAGTACGTGGTTGCGACGCGGTGATTCGCTACGGGGGAGACGAGTTTCTGATCATCCTGGCGGATAGCGCCGCCAGCGGGGCGCAGGTGGTTATGGACCGGATTCATGAGCGTCTCGAAGAGTGGAATGACCAGGGCCATCTTGATAACTTCCGGGTGAGCGTGAGCATCGGCGGGGCAGAATGGCACGATGGAAGCACCCTGGACGAAATGCTGGATGGAGCCGATCGCCAGATGTACGCGCAGAAGACCGCCTGCCGCCGCTAGTAATCCCTCTGAAAACGGAATGCGATTCATTTGATCCGGAAGCCTACCCCGGACGGTAAGAGTCTGTGTGAGAACTCGAATTTGCGAACGACGCTGGAATGCGCTGTCTGATGTCAGCCGCGAAGCGGCGGCAGAATGCAGGCCCGGGCGCAAGCCCGGGGTAGAAAGTGGGTAACGGCCAGCCCCAGCGGGGCGAAAGAATAGTTCTCACGCAGACTCGGTATGCGCGTTCTTCAGAATTTCTTATCCTTTCTCCTTGCTGCAAATCTACGCTGAGCGCAGCGCGAAGCGGGGGCAGATGGCCGCAGCGTGATCGCCCCTGCAAGAATTCCGGCGTACAAGCCAAATACATGTAAAATGGCGGCTGTTTGTGAAGTTAAAAGGAGACCCCGGTTCACTGGAGGCCGATAATTTCGTTCGCAGGAGGATGCGATGCTGCTCTCTGGCAAGCTGTTCCGCTGCGGTTGTGTTGCCGCTCTATTGATGCCTTTTCTCAGTTGCGGCACGCACAACTCCGACGAGTATTATGTTTTCGTAGCCGCCAACCTTCAGGTGCCCTATTGGCAGGCTGCCGGCTCGGGATTTTTGAAAGCCGCTGAAGGCTGGAAGATTCATGTAGCCTTTGTGGGCCCTCAGAACTACGATCCCAAGGCTGAGCGCGATGCGCTTGATGAAGCGGTGCAAAAGAAAGCCACGGGCATCCTGGTCGCGGTTACCGATCCCGCACTGCTCAAAGACGGCATTGACAAGGCGGTGGCCGCTGGTATCCCGGTGGTCACGGTTGACTCAGACGCACCTGGCAGCAAGCGGCTATTCTTCATCGGCACTAACAACTATCAGGCCGGCCTCATCGGAGGGCAACGCCTGGCCCAGGAACTTAAAGGCAAAGGCAACGTGGTTATTTTCACTATGCCCAGCCAGCCCAACTTGCAGGACCGTCAACGCGGATACAAAGACGCCCTGGAGCGCACCCCTAACATCAAGATCACTCGCGTGGTGGATATGCAAGGCGATCCTCGTATTGCCTTCGATACCACCACACAAATCCTTGGCAGAGAAAAAGACAAAGTTGACGCCTTTGTCTGCCTCGAGGCGCAATCAGGCAAAGAGGTCGCCAACGTGCTCAACAGCTACCATGTGACCGGCAAAGTCGTCATGGCAATGGATACCGACCCCGAAACGCTTGACTGGATACAGAAGGGCGTAATCGCCGCCACCATCGCGCAGAAGCCGTACACCATGGGCTACGTCGGCGTGCAGATGCTCGACAATCTCTACCACCGCAAGCCGGCTACGCTGGAAACCGATTGGTCAAAGGACATTCATGCGCCCGTCCCCAGCTTTGTAGATACGGGCTCGAGCTTGATTGACAAGACAAACGTAGATTCGTTTATGCAAGCCGAAAAGGGTATGAACTCCAAGTGAGTGGGCCAGGCCGCCGCCCGTTCAGCCGGTGCGTCGCCCGCTGCGCCACTTGGTGACATACGGCAGCACGAACAAGTACAGACCAGTGACAAATTGCAGCGCGAGCGGGACCACCGCCAACAGGCCGACCGAACTCGTGTACTTCTTCTCTGCTATGGCGACGATGTTAATGACGACGGCCATCGTAAACGCCATGGACAGCCAGCGGTGAGTCTGCCGAATCCATTTGTTCCACTTCATGGGACTCCTCACGACTCTTGAGCCGGCTTCGGCGGCCAACTGGGCATCTTAACGCCGAACTGCTTGGCGTACTCGGCGGTCAATCGGCGCCAGCCGGCGAACTTCATCACCTCGGGGCCGACGATGCGACCGATGGGATTTCCGCTGAGAAGCCGGTCCAGAACATCAAAAGCAATGTGCCAGCCCGCGGCGCTCCACGCGATGAAGCGGCGATCAATGTTGTGCCATAGCGTCAGGCGCGTGCCGCTGCCAAAGGCTTCAAGTTCCCACCGGATATCGCCGTACTCTAGCAAGTTGGGAGCGTCGGCTCGCTTCACTGTTGTTTTGATCGAAGTGGGCGTACCCGCCCAGGTGAGCTCCACCGTTCCAATCGTCCCTAAGCTCCCATCGGCTTCAAAGGGCGCCCACTCCCGCAGATTCGCCGGGTCGGTAAGCGCCTGCCAGACTTTTTCCGGCGAGTGGCGCAGTTCGCGGACGAGAATGAGCGTCCACTTCTCTTTATCCTTTTGTGCCCCATCTTTTTTTACCTGCGCCCCATAGGCCGGACCCGGTGTGTACTGCTCGCGATCGATCATCTTCTTCTCCCTACATAAGCCTATTGAGGTGCAGAATGTTTCGACATTCAACTCCGAATTGTCATCCCGAGCGAAGTTGCCGCCTGCGCATCGCGCATGCGGCAACGCAGTCGAGGGACCTGCTGTTGGACACGCGAGACAGCAGGTTTCTCGACTTCGCACGATCGTTCTCTTGCGCTCGCGATCGCGCTGCGCTCGAAATGACAGGGTTTAGAATTGTCACAATATTCTCCGAACGCGATAGATATGTCAGCCTCACCAGCGCTTCAGTTCAGTGACCTGAATGAGGTTGCCGCACGTGTCTTTCAGCATGGCGATCTTGGATGCCGTCACGTCCGTAGGCGGCATCGTGAACTCGGCGGCGCGCGCCTTCATACGCTCGTAATCGGCCTGTAGGTCGTCGGTGAAGAACATGGCCGCGGGCTGATTTTGCCGGAACATCGCCTGCTGGTACGCTTTGGCCGCGGGATTGTTGTTGAGCGCCAGTTGCAACTCAGTACCGTCCGCCTCCTCAGCCGAGGCCACGGTCAGCCAGCGAAACGGCCCGTTGCTGAAATCGGTCTTTTTCACGAAGCCCAGCACCTCCGTATAGAAGCGCAGGGCCGTCTCCTGATCATCCACGTATAAGCTGGTCAGTTTGATTTTCATTTCATTCGCTCCTTTGCTATTTTGCTAATTTTCGCGGCCTGGGCCGTGTCGTCTTGTGCTTGGATTTCTCCTTGTTGGTATTGGCCGACTCCATGCGGTCAAGGTGGCGTTCGAGAGCATCTATGTGAGCAGACCAGAACCGGCGGAACTGAGCCAGCCAGGCATCCACCTCCTGAAACGGTTCAGGTTTCAGCCGGTAGAGGCGGCGCTGTGCGTCCACCGTGGATTCCACGAAACCGGCCTCGCGCAGCACCCGCAGGTGCTTGGACACGGTCGGCTGCGGCATGCGAAGCTGGCGCTCAATCTCTCCCACCGACTGTTGTGACGAGACCAGCAGGCTCAATATCGCGCGACGGTTCGGCTCCGCAATGATTTCAAAGGACTCCACTCTGTTAATATACTCGGTTGGGCATATACTTGTAAAGGTATGTATTGCAGGCGAGAGACCCCAGGCAATTGCGGCCGCGGCGAGAATTGTTTTAGCGTTCGTCTATGGTCGAAGATTTCGGCACCGCCGGCAAGGGCTCGCCCGCCAGCCGCTTCCTGACCAGCCCGGCGAGGAAGTTCGCGAAGCGCGCGATATCCTCGCCGACACTCGCTTTTTCAAGAGCGTTCACGTAGACGTTGAGGTCGGTTACCGGGATGACCGTCCACGGGTATCCGCCCGACGCCATCATCGAGTTCATCAGGAAGCGCCCGGCGCAGCCGTTGCCATCTATATAAGGATGGATGTAGACGAAGATGAAATGCCCGAGCACCACACGGACTGCCTTTGCGGACATGGAAGCTGAGCCTAGCGAAGCTGAGAGCCCGCAGTCGAAATCGTGAGGGACGCGAAGGACCCGCGTTACGCTGGTGCCGGGAGGGGGAGTCGAACCCCCAAGGGCCGAAGCCCGGCGGATTTTGAGTCCGCTGCGTCTGCCAGTTCCGCCATCCCGGCTGAGTAATCGGCGCTACGAGACTTCTAGCTTAGTTCACCGAATCGCGCTTTGTCATCGTCACCCGTACTCTCAATATCTTGTGATTCCCAACAACTACGAAGCCCGCAGTTTGTCTTCCGCTTCGTCGGTTGTTTCTTCCTGCACAACATTAGGTTCGGCCTCCGCGGCCGCGTCCGAGTCCGTCGCCACTCCAGCCTCAACCGGCAGCAAGTCGCTTTGAAACGATTCCGACACCAGCTTTTCGAACTCCTCCATGCTTGGCAGTTCGTTGACGTCTTTTAATCCGAAGCGCAACAGAAATTCCCTGGTTGTCCGGTAAAGGATGGGACGCCCAATCACAGACTTGCGCCCCGCGGTCGTGATCAGCTTGCGGTCAAGCAACGTCGCAATGACGCCATTCGAGTCCACGCCGCGAATCTCGCTGATCTCAGGAACCGTGACTGGTTGCTTGTACGCGATCACGGCAAGGGTCTCCAGGGCAGGAAGGGACAAGCGGATCGGCGGCTTCAGGCTTTTAGCAAAGGCCCGCACCAGATCATGCTGCTCGGGTTTGGTGGAGAAGCGGTATCCGCCGGCGACCTGACGAACTTCTATGCCATGCTCGGCGCTCGCATATTCCGCAGTCAACTCTTCCAGAGCCAGGCGAACGCGTGATCGAATCTCCATGCCATCAGAGACTCCGGCCGAAGAAACCTCGCCCGCAATGGATGGCTTCACCAGCGGAATAATTTGATCCAGGGAAATCGGGGTTTCCGCCGCATAAATAATTGCTTCGAGTTTGGCCTTGAGACTCATTCGTTTCTACGCCCTTTCTTTGTCATCAGGGCACGGCCTTCGCACCATCACCGCCAATCATCTCTCACCGCTGATTGTTCGGACATGACCGCATCAAAGCCACTATGCTTCCGCAATAATATCTCGCCAAACATTTTGTCCTGGCGCAACTGAACCGCCTGCAATCGTACTAATTCCAAAAGCGCCAGGAACATGCACACCAGCGCCTGCCTCGATTCGACGTTCCGCAACAAATGCTTGAGCCGTATGGGGCGATCCTCAAGCGTGAGCCGCCGCCGCAGATAATCAATCATCTGCGCCACGGTCGCGGTTTCGTCGTCCACCTGAATGATGGGGCGGGTGCGGAACCGGTCAAGAATCTGCTGGAATGTTTTCACCAGGTCAATCACATCGGCGGCGATCTCAGGCTCCGCGCCCTCAGCCTCCATGAACTCCCTGATCGAAGGATTCGACCAGACCGCCTCTTCAATCTGCTGTTTCTGCATCAGCATCTGCGCCGCCGACTTGAACTTTTCATGTTCGATGAGGCGATTGACCAGCTCGCCGCGCGGGTCTTCGTCGGCTTCTGAAGCCGCCACCGGATCGCGCGGCAACAACATCTTCGATTTGATGTGAATCAGCACCGCCGCCATATAAATAAAGTCGGCGGCCACATTGACGTCCATTTCGCGCAACTGCTCAACGTAAGAAAGGTATTGCGCCGTAATTTTGGCGATGGGGATGTCATAAATATCAATGTCCTGCTTGCGAATAAGCGTCAGCAGCAGATCGAGCGGTCCCTCGAACACATCCGTAACCGCGACCGCGAAAGGAAAATCACTCTCTTCCTTTTGCCTTGCGGGGCGCAAAGAGGCGGCATTGCCGTTTGCGGAACTCACACCTCCACCCGGATCAACCTGGTCAGGCTCGACTTTTACATCTTGAATCATGATTCTTGACACCGCTAGCGTCCGGCGTTGCTCTACTACCTCAGCGACATCCCCATCGCATCGCGGACCTCGTCCATTGTGGCGGCCGCAATCGTCCTTGCCTTCTCTGAACCTGCCTCCAGAATATCCCACGCCAGCCGCGGATTCTCCTCGTATTTTTTCCGGCGTTCCTGCATGGGATTCAGGATGCTCGCCACCGCATCCGCTGCCCAGCCTTTACATTCGATGCAACCGATCCCGGCCGACCGGCAGCCCACATCCACCTTGGCGAGGGTATCCGCATCGCTGAATATCTTATGTAAGTCCCCAACCGGGCAGACATCCGGATTGCCCGGATCGCTTCGGCGAACCCGCGCAGGATCGGTCACCATCGTCTTGAGTTTCTGACGCACCACCGGTTCCGAATCGGTGAGCATGATCGTGTTACCGTATGATTTCGACATCTTGCGCCCGTCGGTGCCGGGAAGTTTCGGAGTGGGGGTCAATACAGTCTGTGGCTCAGGAAAAACCGGTGGGCGACTCCCGCAATAGAAGTTATTGAAGCGGCGCGCGATCTCCCGCGTTAACTCCACGTGGGCCGCCTGATCCTCGCCAACGGGAACAAGTTCGCCTTTGTGTATCAGAATGTCAGAAGACATCAGCACCGGGTAGCCAAGAAATCCGTAAGTGCTCAAATCCTTCCCCGTGATGTTCTCCTGCTGCTCTTTGTAGGTGGGCACCCGCTCTAGCCAGCCCAGGGGCGTGACCATGGAGAAGAGCAAATGCAATTCAGCGTGTTGCGGCACATGCGACTGAATAAACATGGTGCAGCGCTGGGGATCGAGGCCGGCGGCCAGCCAGTCCAGCAGCACCTCCAACGAATTTTCTTTCACATGCGATGTGTCCGCGTAATCAGTGGTCAGCGCATGCCAGTCTGCCACGAAGAAGAAACAGTCGTATTGATCCTGCATGCGCACCCAGTTGTCGAGGGCTCCGACGAAATTGCCCAGGTGAAGTTTGCCGGTGGCCCGCATGCCGCTGACCACCCGCCGACGTACATGTGGCGACGAAGGCATCAGATTCTCGCGAGGATGGAATTAAATATTCCCAGCACTGGATAGATCAGCCGGCCCAGAATTCCGCCGCCCAGAAAAACCAGCGCCAGCAAAGCGAATCCTCCCACCGTGTCGTAAATCCGCAGCGTGCTCGCAGGCAGAAAATGGCGGAGAACATGGCTTCCATCGAGCGGAGGCACCGGAATCAAATTGAAGACGCCCAGTACAACATTGATTACCATCAATTCATAGAGCAACAAACAAAGCGGCAGCAGCGCCGACTTGGTTCCCGCATCAATAAATCCCTGGGGAATGCCGAAGACTATTTGCGCTCCCAATGGCGAGGAAAATTTCACCAATGCCAGCCCAAATAGGGCAATAGAGGCGAGGAAGAAATTGCTGAGCGGACCGACTACGGACGTGAGAATGTCGTCCAAGACTTGGTTCTTGAAGTTCTGCGGATTCACTGGCGTAGGTTTTGCCCATCCAAGCATCGGAATGTGCGCGAAAAGAGCGACGGCCGGCAAAATAATTGTGCCCACCAGATCAATGTGCTTAATGGGATTCAACGAAACTCGCCCCAACATTCGCGCCGTGGGGTCGCCAAGCCGGTTTGCCATCCACGCGTGGGCGGATTCATGGACGCTGATTGCCAGCAGGAAAGCAATCAGCTCAAACAACATGTCAACATGTTGCAGGGTCATGCGAGGTTGGTCACGCTACGCTGGCTTCGATACTAACATGCTGCCGGCGGCTTCCGTCGCAGGGCGTCCCCAGGGTCGGCCTATTTCTTTTCGAATCCCTTCCGCACTTCTTCGGGAGCAATCGGCTTCACTTTAATCGGCTTCGCCGGAATGCCGGCGACTACGGTGAATGGCTCTACATTCTTGGAAGCCACGGCCATGGAGCCGATCATTCCGTGCTCCCCAACTTTGACTCCGCTCAGCACCGTGGCGTGATACGTAACACGAGCCTTGGGACCGAGCTCAGTCTTGTGGTTGTCAACGATCATTCCATCCACAAGATCATGGGAGTGTGTATAAACATTCGCATAGTCCGAGATAGAACTTCCCGCATGGATGATGAGCTCGCCGCGATCATCAAGCAGCACGAACTTGTGAATGGTGCAATTGTCTTCGACCGTCAAGTTGTATCCGAACGAAACTTCAACTCCGTGAAAGATCTTTACGTTGTTGCCGCAGTGCTTGAAGACGTAACGGGCCAACATGGCGCGCATCCGAAAACCGAGCCAATGATTCAATCCGATTGGCGAACGGTCGTACATCATCCAAAACCAGATTAGAGGCTTGCGTTCGGCGTATTTCGTGGCATCCACATCGCCGTAATACTCGGGCTCCAGCGTGACATTCCGCGGATCGAAGGAATGTACGAGCGCCCGGCTCCCGGGCTCATCCGGCGTTTTCGGCGCTTCATACACGCTTCCGAGATAAATCTGATGGAGCGCATCCCGCACGACGTCGCTGCGATGGTCCGGATCAGAATTTCGGAATTCGTGGTCGAGTCCGGCGATCCATTCCACGAAGGTCTTCTCGGCTTCGGGGCCGGGAGTCAGTGGGCGATATTCGTATCGGGGCATGGCCGCCTCGCATCTTAAAGCTGGGACGCTAAAACATAACACAGTCGTTTTGGCGAAACTATTTTTGAGTGATGCTCAACTGGTCCGCGCCAACGACGGCGGACTCAATTTTATCGGGAAGAGAAAACCGCGAGTCTAACCCTACGTTCGGATACCTGGGCGTCAGGAATTTATCCACGAACAACCCCAGCACAAATCGTGGAATCTCGACCCCATCCAGGGATACGGATTGAACCTCAACATTCCCTTCTCCCCCCGCGCCGGCCGCGTTTGCAACCACCACTACGTCGTGAATACCCGAGAAGAGAGACAATAATGGATTCGCCGAGTTCCTTCCTGCCTCGACCTGATCAAAGTCCACGCGGCAGGACGCCGTTACTACTCCCGCCGTTCCCTGAAATCTTACCGACTGCACTCCCGCCGGCAGATCCACTTCGCCGGAGGCGAAATAGGCGTTAATTTCGTCGGCGGTGAATTCGGTCGGCCTGCGATCTGGATGCGCCAGTTCGCCATTCGTTTCGATGTGCTGCACCTTGGCCTCGGCACGCGCCGCCGCCACGCTCCGAATGGACCCGGCAATAGCGGCCTGCGGTTTTGCAATCAGCAGTGCGGATAGCGCGACCGCGAGCAGCGGGGCTTTCACCTTCATCGCTTTAACGCTGCTTGCGTCTCCGGCGCGGGACTGGACGAAATAACAGGCGCATCAAGGCTTCCGGTAATGTTGACCTCACGGCTCCCGGCGCGCATTAGCTTCAGGTTTAAGGCGCGTTCCAGGGTAGCGGTTCCTGTCACGTCATAAACACCGCCGTTGGCTGCCAGTTTCGCATCTTCGAAATTTATCTCTCCATGCTGAAGGACCAGATTGCCGACGAAACGCCGCATCTGCAATGGCCCGACAAAGCTCGGCGAAGCGAGCTGGGGCATTGATCCATCGCGGCCTTCGACTTTCAGAATTCCCGTTGCGGATGAAAATATTTCTGCGGCGCTTGGGCCGGACGCAGTCACCTGATAGGTTGCTGTTGCCGTCCCCGAAATGCAGTTGCCATGCATCGCACCCGCCAGTTGTGCCAAGGCAACATGCTGGAAAGATCCTTGTCCGCTATAGACGGGAGGACGAGCGGCGAAATCCAGGGTCCATTCGCCGCTTTGCATTCCGCCAAATACGGAAGCGCGCAAATTGGACAACTGCAACTTTCCCCGATCCAGATCGAAGCTGGCCGAAAAGCGAGTGGCGGAAAGCTTCCGTATGGAAAACCGGTCAGCGGCCAGCGTTCCCGTTGCGCGAAGGCCCAGAAGGTAGGAATTCTTCTGCGGCGGCATCAAGAATCCGTACCACGGACGGCGCGGGTCCAACAGCTTATCGAGCTGGTCGGTTGCAATCTCATCCGCATGAAGATCCATACGGATAGGGCACGTCCCCGCAACTCCGCACGGCCGGGGCAGCTCCAACGAACCGTGCCAGGTTGCGCCGGCCGCGGAGGCCGTCAAACTTTGCACATTCACTTTTTCTGAATCCAACAGAAGCGCTGCCTCACCGATTTCGATTGGGAAGTTCAGTCCCGCTATTCTGGCTCGAACGGAATGCAATTCGGCGCTTCCTGTGACCCGAGGAGCGGCGAATCCCGTCCATGTGCCGGCCATTTTTAGTCCAACTTTCACTTTGCCGTCGGCATCGGGCTGAGGAGCGGCAATCCCTACAACCCGCGCCGCCCGTAACAAGCGCTCCAGTCGAGCATTGCCATTCAGCGTCAGGTTGTAGCCGGAATGCGAAAACCATCCTCCCACTGTGGCGGCAAGCGGCTCTCCCAGAGCAACATTGAACGGGCTGAGAATTACCCGGGGTTCTTCGATATTCGGACCAGGAAATCGAGTGGCGGGGCGACCTTTTTGGTGAGAGATATCGTTATTCTCGCCCGAAGTAATTTTGAAATGAATTTTTGGCAGGAAGAGCTCCGAAGGCGCGAGTTGTGACGCGAGCCTGAACTCGGATGTCTCTCCGCTTCCTTCCCATTCAGTTTTTGCGCTGCCCGCATTCTCTCGTTGAAGCTTTACACTTCCATCCAGAGTCCCGCCGGCCAGGAGGTCATTGGGAATGTCTTTCTTCGCGTGCCGGGCCAGCTGAATGAGCGCCTGGAGCGGAACGTCCTGCGCGAAAACCGCTAGACGGTAGGTGGGGGGCTCGAAAGCAGTTACATTCCCATGCATGGTAATGGCCCCGTCTCCCACCGGAGAGGTACAGATGATGTTGGACACAGTCTGCGTCACCGAGCTGTAATGCGCCCCGCATTGTGTCCTCAATCGCATCGGACTGCCCGCGAGAATGTCATATCGGCGGAAGTCCTCGACGGACCCCTCGGCAAGTATGGCCAGGTTTGAGGGTGTACCGCTTATTTCAGCCGACAACGACCCCGTTCCGCGCCATCCCTTATCGCTTCCATAAATCAGTTTGGTCGCCTGCCCAAGCTGCGCCTGGTCCCATTGCATGCTGAACCGTAGCGGCGTTTCGTGAAGTGACTGTGCCCTTTGCCACGATCCGTCAATTTTCAATCGTCCGCTGTCTGACAAGTTCGAATCGGTGCGGACGGGCTTCGCATCCATTCGCAGGCCCCATGAATTTTCCGAGTCCTGGAACAGCGCGAAGTCCGCGTCGGTAAGCGCGAATTGCTTTTTCTCCATCCCCAGCTTGAAATTGATGCGGCCCCCGCTCGCTTCAATGTACGGAAACTCGGGCCGCGATTCACCCGCCGATTTCCCCGTGGGAGCTACCGGGCTGCGCGCCGCGCGTTCCAGGAGGTATTCCAGATTCCAATGGCCGCCACGGTTGCGCACCAGATTCAAACTGGGTTCGCCAAGGCGCAGTCGGGAGATTTCCAGACGGCCGCGCAAAAGAGATGTTATTCGGAGAGAAGCGGTCACCTCGTCGGAACGCAACATGGGTTCCAAGCTGAAAGCCGGATCGTCATAAACGATAAAATTCACCAGATCGAATCCAGGCTGGGGAAGGAAACGCAACCGGGCAGATGACATTTCGACACGCCGTCCCAGTGAGTTGGAGATGGAATTAGCGATTCGCGTTCGGAGGCGGCCAACTCCTGGGCGCACTGCAAACATCGCGAGCAGCAGAATGCCGAGCAGCGCCGCCAGCCCACGCCTTGAGCGAAACCAGTTCACCGTACCACTCTCAAAGTGCGGCCCCACCGTGTTTGATCGAAGAAATGAATCACCACGTGCGCCATGAATCCCAACCGCTGGCTGATTTCTTTTTCCTCCCACTGATCGGGAGGAGTTATGAACGACCAATAGATGAACATCGGCCTTCCGATCACATTTTCTTTCGGAACGAACCCCCAATAGCGGCTGTCAAGGCTGACGTCGCGGTTGTCGCCCATCCCGAAATAGCAGTTCGGCGGGACCACGATGTCTTCTCCCTGAATATGCTGGGGAAGGGCCAGCGCCCAATCCGGGTTTACGTTGATCGTATCGGAAGGAGGAACCGCCGGAAAATTATCGCGATAAGAATCGTAGAAATGATCCGGGCTGGAAATGACGTAGGGCTCATTCAACTTTTCCCCGTTGCGATACACCACGCCATCCCTCAGGTGAATCCGATCTCCGGGAATTCCGATCACCCGCTTCACTACGTAGAGTCCGGGTTCCCTGGGATGCAAAAATACGAAAATGTCGCCGCGTTTAATTTGGCGATAGGGCAAAATTGGACCCACCCAGGACGCTCTCGGCGCGAACTGAACCCGGTTTACGAAAACGTGATCGCCAATCAAAAGCGTGTTCTCCATGGAACTGGAGGGAATCTCGAAAGCTTCCACCATAAAAGTAATGATAAACAGGGCAGTCACCAGAACGGCAGCCAATGAGGCGAGAAATTCCACGGTCGTTTCTTTCGGCTTTTCGTCTTTCGCTGCCTTCTTTATCACTTGGAACATTCTCCTTCGTTTT
Organism: Terriglobales bacterium; assembly: GCA_050746185.1. GTDB lineage: Bacteria > Acidobacteriota > Terriglobia > Terriglobales > Acidobacteriaceae > PALSA-188. The sequence goes on from JBOGLA010000006.1 coordinate 66,263, forward strand.
TGCCTGCCCGCCTCTCAACCTGAACTACCGCACGATTTTCAGCATGCGCCGCCAGCGTGTCTGATCAAAAAAATGAATTACCACATGGGCCGCGAATTCCAATCGCTGGCCGATTTCTCGCTGCTCATACTGGTCACGCGGAGTTTTGAAAGACCAATAAATGAACATCGGCCGCCCGATAACGTTTTCCTTCGGAATGAAGCCCCAATACCGGCTGTCCAAACTATCGTCACGATTGTCGCCCATCCCGAAGTAGCAGTTCTCGGGCACGACGAGATCGCCATTCTCAATGTGCTGAGGAAGAGTCAAAGCCCAATCCGGATAAACGCCATTGGTATCCGAAGGCGGCACCGCAGGGAAGTTATCTCGGTAAGCATTGGGGAGCGCGTTCGGGTCACGAAGGACGTAAGGCTCATTCAACTTCTCGCCATTCCGATAGACAATGCCGTCGCGCAGGTGGATGCGGTCTCCGGGAATTCCAATCACCCTCTTTACAACATCGAGTCCCGGTTCGGCGGGATGCAGAAAAATGAAGATGTCGCCGCGTTTGATTTCGCGATACGGCAGAATCGGCCCAATCCACGGAGTCTTTGGGCCGAACTGCATGCGATTGGCGAAAATATGGTCCCCTATCAGCAGCGTGTTCTCCATTGAGCCGGAGGGGATCTCAAATGCCTGCATGATAAATGTGATGATGAACAGGCCGGTGACCAACACCACCGCCAACGACGCCAGGAATTCCACCGTCGTTTCACGGGGCTTCTCTTGTCTATTTTCTATTTTTCCCACTCGAATCTTCTCCGCAGTGTTCGATGCAAAACCAGGAACTAAGAACTGACTTCAAAATCAGCGGACGATTCGAAACGTCCGGTCCCACCGCGTAATTTGAAACAGATGAGTCAGCGCGTATGCGAAATGTATAAGCTTTTCCCCCGATCCGGTTTCCCCTGGGATGTCCGGATCGCTATTTTTCACTGACCAGTAAATCATCAGTGGACGCCCGACAATATTTTCTCTCGGCACAAAACCCCAATACCGGCTGTCCAGGCTCTCGTCACGATTATCGCCGAGCACGAAATAGTGACCTTCCGGCACGATCAACTCGCCGTCCTCCACCAACTTTTTCATCTGCTCCCACCAGGCACCCTCAAGCCCGGGGACTACGATGTTCGTCTGTGGAAAGTCATCCCGGAAAACATCATGACTCAACGGCGTGTAACGCGCGTATATTTCGTGCTGCGGGACGCCGTTCACATATAACTCCTGGTTTACCAGCCGGATCCGGTCTCCCGGGACGCCAACCACCCGCTTCACGAAATGCTCGCTGGGATGAACCGGGTAGTAAAACACGATAATATCCCTTCGCCGCACTTGCCGGTACGGCAATACGTGTTTCCAAAACCCATCTCCGCCGTAGCGGAATTTGTCCACTAAAAGATAATCACCAATTAATAGCGTGTTCTCCATGGATTCGGAGGGAATCTGGAACGCCTGGACAATAAACGTGATCACGAAAATCGCGATCACGATTGTGGTTAAAAGGGACTGCATCGAAACCAGCCAATCGCCATACCTTTGCCCGTGTTTTTCCGCCGCGGTCATGCTCATAAGGATTTGCAGAAACCCGGCGTCTTTGGGCCCCTCTCATTCCCCTCAATGTCACCCAGATGTTCCAGCACCAGCCGCGCAGACTCCTGCTCCGCGCTCTTCTTTGTCGAACCCTGGGCCCGGCCCACGTAGTCGGAACCGTGTTTCTCATTGGGGTTGGCCAGGCGGGCCTCAATGGTAAAAGTCTTCTTATGTTCCGGGCCATGCTCCGCCACCAGAACGTAGACTGGCGGGGATAGCCCAATGGCATGAAGCTTTTCCTGTAAGGCTGACTTGTAATCCGTAAGCGGAAGCGGTCCTGCATTGTTGAAGATGCGTCCAAGTTCCGGATTCATGATCCGGTCAACTATGATCCGCCGCGCCGGCTCAATTCCTCCGTCGAGATATATGGCTGCCAGAATGGCTTCGAGAGCGTCCGCCAGGAGAGCCGTTTTCTTTCGTCCCCCGCTCTTCTCCTCGCTCTTCCCCAGCCGCAAGTGATCGCCCAGTCCAAGTTCGCGCGCGATTTTCACCAGATACTTCTCGCTGACCAGATGAGCGCGAAGTTTTGAAAGTTCCCCCTCGCGCAGATTTTGAAAACGGCGCCAAAGCTCCTCGGCTGCGACGAATCCCAATATCGAATCGCCAAGAAACTCCAGTTGCTGATTATCCGGAGCGGCATTCTCGCCAGGATTTTGCGCGTCGCGCTCACGCGCCTGGGAGGTGTGTGTCAGCGCTTGCTCCAGCAATTCCGCCCGGACAAACAGGTGCCCGAGTGCAGCTTCCAATTCCCGCCGGCTGGGCGAATTGCGTTTGATTACCGGCTCTTCGCCAGGTTGCATGGACATGTCTAAGCCATTTCTGGACGTGAGTGTGGAGGGTCGCAGGATGCTGTCGCTACTTGCCCACTCTCTTCCCACTATTGGGCTGGCGGGCTGGTTGCCCCGCCTGAAGCCGGCTTTGCCGCCGGGGGCGGCGGAACAACGCCGCCTGTCAATTGAACCAGGCGGTCGCGTTCGTGGCGGGCCGCAGTGCCTACCGGCGTGGTGTCCTGCGTGAGACTTACGGCCTGGCTGGCATATTTCAACGCTTCCGGATACTTTTCCTGTTTGTCCAGGGCTAACGCCAGGCGGAACACTGCTATTGGGTCCGGTTGAGAAGGATAAGCGTCAATTGATTTCCGCAACGATGCCTCGGCATCCGCATACTTTTCCTGATCATATTGAATTGTTCCGATTACCGCGTCCGCGGAAGACTTCAGGAAGCCTTTATAAGCATCAACTTTCTCCTGGGGAGTTCCGGCCGGAATACTGATATCGGTATCCACTGTTTCCAGGGAATGCTGCGCCATCTTTAACGCCTCGGCGAGTTGCTGGTCCTTGTCCAGAGCATTGTCTCCGGTCTTTTCCACCATTACTTCGGAAACTCCCAACAGCGCTTCCGGGTCATCGGGATCAATCGCCAATACTTTGCGTCCCATTTCCATCATCTTTTCGCCGTTGTTGGCGGTTTGATAACTGTGCATGGCGACCCGGTAAAGCAGCACACGCAACTCGCTGGCGGGAAATTTGGCAGAAAAATCATCTGCCGCCTTCTCGATCGCCGCCGGATCATTGGCAACTTTCATGGCTGCCTGATAGGCGTCGAATTCGGGCTGCGTCTTTGCCTGCGGCGGCCGCTTCCCCTGGGTCGGAGCGGCGGGTGTCGCCGTGGTCGAACCCGCCGGAGCGGTTCCCTGTGTTTGCGCAATCCCATAACTGACTAAACCAAGCAATACGACCACTGCGGCTAAACCCTTCATGCTTTCTCCTTCATGAGATACATTGCCTGAAATTTAGTGTTTCAAACCCTCAATGCGAACGGCTGGGAGGTTCGTACGGATGCTGCAAACCGTGTTCGGCCGCCGCTTTTACTTCCGGCAAGGCTGCGCCGGACGTTATCGCCGCCCGGTACTGATCTAACGCTGCATCACGGTCTTCCTGTAAATCGAAGATCCTGCCCAGATAAATGTGAGACCAGGCTACGACGGTCGGTTCCTGCGCAACCGCCAACGCCTTCTGAAAATAATCGCGCGCACCATTAATGTCACGATGCATGGTTGCAACCTGCGCCAAAATAAACAACGCCCGTCCCGGATCTTCTTTTTTCTGATCGAGCGCATCCTGGGCAAGTTTCTGGGCTGAATCGGCATCGCCGGCGGAAAGTTTCTCTTGCGCCACGATTAACAGGCTAGCTTCTGAAGCCGGCCGCGCGACATGCAATATTTCAGGATCGGCCTTCGCCGCAAAATGAATCTCTGACGCCCGCTTCTTTTCTTTGCCCACGTCTATCGAGGCGATCATGGATCCGTAAACACTCTTCAAACCGGCGGGATCTTTCTCGAATTGCGCCATCGCGTTATAGAAGTAATGGGTCAGAACAAAACCCTGCTCCATGGAAGCCTCCACCGTCTGCTCCCGCTCCGCTTCGGTTGCCTTGCCCATTCCAGTTCGAGCCTCGATCGCGCGAATCAGGCATTCGGTGATCAAAAGCGAAGAATCGGTTTTGAAGCTTTCGTCCATGGGCGCGTCTTTTACGGACTCCAGCAGCGGATCCACTGACTTCACGACCGCCGGATATTTCATCGCGAGCGGATCCAGCAGGTAATGTAAAAAAGTGTGCCGAACCTGCTCCATGTTCAGCGACGATGTTTTCGAAGGAGAAACCACCACGAAATAATCCGATCCGTAGTTTCGGGCATTGGTTTCGCCGGGCGCGCCCATGGGCTCAACATACACCGTAAAGTTGCGGCCAAGGTATCCCGCAGACGGCAGCTTCAAATACATTTCCGTACCGAGCAGCGCGTTGGCTAACGGCTCATGATAGCGGAGCGTAAAGTCGGCGTAAGCCGCGGCGTGGTCGGTCCATATCGAATGCAATCCCGCGGCTTCATAAAACTTCTGCATCAATGGCAGAATTCCTGCGACGGCCAGCGCATCCGGCGGAAGATCAGTCTCCTTAAGCTTCGGCGTCAGCGCCGGAGCAGGATTCAACAGCAGAGCCAGCGACACGTATTGAGCCTCGTTGTGCGCGGGATCGGCGACTTTATGCCCATCATAAAACTGGCACATCGCTTGTTCCGCATTGTTGGCCAGTTCTGAAGCCTGAACTTTTGCCGCAACTTCATTGCGAATTTGCGCTCGCAGCGGATTGGAAGTCTCGAGTTCAACATCGTAGCCGCATGCGTTAATGGACGTCAGCACGGTGAACAAGGCTTCGCTGCTGTCCAATGTGACGCCGGTGTTCTGCGCCGCAGAAAACGCGGCGGCGAACGCCGGCAATAGAAGAGCACAGATTGAATTGCGTAACCAGTAAATCAGGGAAACCCCCTGCCCGATATGCGGAAAGGAATGCTCAAGTAAGTTTAAGAGCTTCCGCGAGACGGGTCAAACCTGCGGTGTCGAAAGTTGCATACTCCCTCACTGATTGTGATGAGCAATCCAGTTTCCGAGGAAAGACCGAATGGACATAAGAATGCCCCAACTCACCCTGCGCAACCGAGAGGCACTGGTCGAAGCGGTTGAGGTATAACGTCTTGAAAGATCACAGCTGGCCCACCCCCCCGACTGTTGCTACTTTGCGCCCACCTCAAACGTTGCTGTGATGCCCTCAACTGCGTTGGGTGCGACCCATACATCGTAAGTTCCCGGCGGCACGACCCATTTCATGTTGGGGTCGTACGACCCCAAATCGTTTGCCTTCACGCTGAAGTCAACTGTTTTGTGCTCGCCGGGGACGAGGGTTATCCGTTGAAATCCCTTCAGCTCGCGCACGGGACGCGAAGTATCCGCCACACGATCATGAACATATAGCTGGACGACTTCGGTTCCGGGACGCTTTCCCGTGTTTTCGATTTCCGCCGACACACGCAAAGTGTCTGAAGGCGTGATCGCAGGAGACGCGACGTGCAGATTGTCATACTTGAAAGTTGTGTAGGTGAGTCCGTAGCCGAATGGAAAAAGCGGCTGGCTGCTTTCGTCGAGATAGCCGGTATGCCAGCGATTTGGCGAGCTGGGACGCCCGGTATTTTTGTGGTCGTAATAAATCGGAATCTGACCGACAGACCGCGGCCAACTGATGGTCAGCCGGGCGCTCGGCGCTGCGTCTCCAAACAAAAGGTCGGCGATGGCGTTTCCCGCCTGCACTCCGGGAAACCAGGCTTGCATGATTGCGGGGACGTGATCATTTTCTTTGGCCCAGGTGATATGCAGCGGCCGGCCGCTTTCCAGTACCAAAACTATCGGCTTGCCGGTCGCAACGACAGCTTCCAGGAGTTCCTGCTGCTTGCCGGGTAAATCGAGACTGGCGCGTGAACTGGCTTCGCCGGTCATCTGCGCCAGCTCGCCGAGGAACATGATCACAACGTCCGCTTTGTTCGCGGCGCTGACCGCATCCTGTATGTTGGCGGGCGCATTCGCGTTTTCGGCGCCTGCCGCTCCAGTTGCGCTGGTAGGAGCGGGCACGAAGGAATGTAATCCGGGATTCGCGTAAACTTTTTCCATGGACGGAATGTCAGTGCCTTTCGCGTACAGAATTTCCGCATTCGGCAGCCGCGCTTTAATTCCCTCCAGCGGGGTTACGACATCGGATGCTCTTCCGTTACTCGCCCATGGCCCGAGTTGATCGGCTTTGGAATCGGCCAGAGGACCGATCACAGCTATTGTCTTTGTCTCCGGATTTAGCGGCAAAAGACCGTTCTCATTTTTTAAAAGTATGATTGATTCCTGGGCAAGCTTGCGCTCGAGCTGGAGATTTGCCGGCGACAGGATTTCATCGTGCGCGCGGCGAGGATCGGTATATGGATTGTCAAAGAGTTCCGCTTCAAACTTGACTCTCAGTACGCGTCGCACGGCTTCATCCAGAACACTCATCGGAACAGCGCCCGATTTCACCAGAAAGGGCAACTGAGTTCCAAAATCGCCGCCCGCCATATCCATATCCACGCCGGCTTTGATTGCCTTCATGGCGGCTTCGCGGCTGTCACGAGCGATTCCATGGGCGATCAGCTCCTTCACCGAAGTGTAGTCGCTCACTACGAATCCATTGAACCCCCATTCGCCGCGGAGGATATCCGTCAGCGTGTGACGATTCGCGGTGGCGGGCACGCCATTCAGATCCTCGAAGGCGGACATGATGGTGCCGGTTCCCGCTTTCACTGCGGCGTGAAATGGCGGAAGATAAACTTCGCGCAGCAGTTCCTCTGAAATGTCCACCGTGTTGTAGTCGCGCCCACCTTCGACGGCGCCGTAAGCGGCAAAGTGCTTGGCGCACGCTATAACGCTTTGGGGGTCCGCAAAATTCGATCCCTGAAAACCACGAACCCTGGCCGCGGCGACCATGGATCCCAGATAAGGATCTTCGCCCGCGCCTTCGACAATTCGCCCCCAGCGGGGATCGCGGGCAATATCAACCATTGGCGCGAACACCCACTTAATGCCGTCAGCCGTTGCTTCGCGCGCGGCAACGCGCTCCGCCTGCTGGATCAGATCAAGATCAAAGCTGCTCGCGCTGCCGATTGGAACCGGAAAAATCGTGCGGTAGCCATGGATTACGTCCAAGCCAAAGAGCAACGGAATCTTCAATGGCGATTGCTCGACCGCGAGCCGCTGCGCAGCGTTTGTCCTGTCGGCCCCGGAAACATTAAATAAGGAGCCGGCCTTTCCCTGCCGTACCAGATCAAGGTGTTGCGGAGAGTCAGTGTCGTACTGGGCGAGTTGACCCGCCTTCTGTTCAATAGTCATCCGCTTCAGCAGGTTATCAATACGATGTTCGATGGCTGGATTAAGAGGCTGCTGGCAGAGCAGGAGCGGGCAGGGAGCAAGCAGCAAAAATATCGCGCACGCGGCACCGCGCACTAAGATCATCAATATCCTCCAAGTTAGCAGCTTCAGGATCATTGCCGGAAAGGCTGCTGCCGTCAAGGTGGAGAGGACTGTATTGCTCTTAATGGTTGTGCAACGTTCGGAAACATCCTTGTTTAGATGCTCCGGAATAACCGCCGTTCAAAGCGGATTTGCCAGGTTTATCTTGTAGCCCCGAAGAGCCAGTCCTGAGCGGAGCCGAGGGGAGTTCACGGGAACGCCCGCAATTTTGCGCGCGCTGAGATGATTTTCGGCGCACGTGAGATCCCTCGCAAGCTCGGATGATGCCCTAAGGGCAGGGCAAATTCAAGCTGACCCCAGTCCCAACTCGCGCGGATTACCTGCGAACGTCTCTTTCGACCCTCATTTGACGGGAGATTCTTCGCGAGCGCTGGAGCTCGCTCTGGAGGACAGTATGAGGCACGGTAATTTAAGTTAAGGAGAGAGAAACCCACTGCTTAGTCGCCCGTGCCGCAGCTGCAGATTCCCTGGCCGCTGCCGAGGCTTTGAACGTACTGGCAGTCAGTCTGAACACTCATCGGAACCGGGTTACCGGACGATCCCGTGGGCGAACTGCTTTGCGAGGGAGGCGGAGATCCTAAGGTAATGGCTTGTATATGCGTAGCCCAGATCGCCAATGTTCCGGCGGGGGTCACTGAAGCGGGATTGCATGTGGGGTTGCTGCTTGCATCGGACGACACAATTTGTACTGTTCCCCTCGTCAGCGTGTTTCGAGTGAGGGGATTAGAGGTCAGGTCATTGTTCAGCGAGAGCGTCAACAGTCCGTTCCGCGATATTTTGCATCCGCAACATTCGCTCATTTCCTGATCCGCACTGAAGACGTAGACCATAGCACAAACATTCTCGCCAACATCGAGCACATTCGCGACGCGGATGGTCGCATCAACTCCGGGTACATTCGCCTGATCAAAATATGAACCTTTCCAATTCACTCCCCTCCCCAAACTTTCAGTTTCGACGTAGGTGATCGGGACTACGTTCAAAGTTGTCGAGCCGGTCAAAGAATGATAGCTCGCGTTGATGGTCGCGGTCCCTTCTGCCAACCCGGTTGCTACGCCGGCGATGTCAAGGGGAGCAATGTCAGGATTCGCAGAAGTCCAGGCGATGACTGAATTTTCTAAAGCTTTGCTGGTGCCGTCACTGAATAATTCAACCGCGCTAAATTGCTGAATTGAGCCAACAGTGATCGTGGGGGCAACCGGCGAAAGCGCCAGGGATACCCCAACCGCCGAAGAAACAGTAACCCCGGTGCTGCCAGCGATTGAACCGTCGGTCGCGGTGATGGTTGCCGTTCCGATGTTTCGGGCCGTGACCAGACCGGTTGCGCTTACATCGAGCACGCCCGACACGGCGCCGCTCCATGTCACTTGGCTAGTGAGGTCCTGAGTGCTGCTGTCGCTGAAGGTACCCGTTGCCGTGAGCTGTTGTGTTTCGCCCTTTGGCACAGATGGATTGGACGGAGTTATTGCGATCGAAACCAGGCTGACTGCGGAAACCGCAATTGTATCCGACCCGCTAACAGAACCAGACGTGGCGGTTACAGTTGCTGTTCCGGCGCCGCGTGCTGTAACAAGACCGGAACCGCTCAAATCAATCACACCGGCGACCGCGCCGCTCCAGGTAACTTTGCTTGTCATATCCTGAACGGTGCCGTCGTCGAAGGATCCGGAGGCAGTGAGCTGTTGCGTCTTACCGCTGAAAATTGATGGATTGACTGGCGATACAACAAGTGAGACCAACGTCGGCCCCGAGACGGTAAGTTTGTCGGAGGCGCTGATGGAACCGGACGTCGCGACGACGATTGCGGTCCCATTGATGAGCGCCGTTACCATTCCCGAATTGCTGATCGTGGCTACGCTCGCGGGTGAGACCGTCCAGGCTACTGAGCCTGTCATGTCTTGAGTGCTGCCGTCGCCGAATGAGCCCACCACCGTCAGTTGCTGCGTCCCGCCTTTGAACAAAGAAGGATTCGTGGGCAAAATGGCTAGGGAGGTCAAAGCAGCGGGAGATACGTTGATTACAGTGGAAGCGCTGACCGAACCCGAGGTGGCGGTGATAGTCGCTGTGCCGACGGCTAAGGCCGAGAGTAAGCCCGACGGACTGATCGTCGCGATGTTTGCGGGTGAGACTGTCCACGACACGGAAGTCGTCACATCTTGGGCGCTGCCGTCACTGTAGGATCCGGTTACCACCAATTGCTGCGTCATCCCCTTGGATAGAGACCCCTTCGAAGATGAACCGATTGCAGCGCCGATGGTCAACGAACTCAAAGACGGCGGCAAGACGGTAAGCGCAGCCGAAGCGCTGATCGAGCCTGAAGTCGCGGTGATCGTAACCGTTCCGGCCGCCAACGTTGAGACCATGCCTGTAGGGCTGATGGTGGCGAGGCTGGCGGCAGACACCGTCCACGCCACGCTCCCCGTGACGTCCTGTGTCGTACCATCACTGAAGGCCCCAATCACCGCGAATTGGAAAGCCTGACCCTTTGCCACCGTGGCCGCTGCCGGCGCGATTGACAGCGTAACCAGAACCGGTCCAGCTACCGTAAGCACCGCGGCGCCCCGGATTGGCCCCGAAGTGGCAGTAATCGTGACTGCTCCTCCTGCGACACCTGTGACTACGCCGGCTGCGGAGACGGCGGCAATCATAGGATCCGTCGAGGCCCAAACGACCGAGCTGCTCAAATCTTCAATTTTGCCATCGGTGAAAGAACCCATCGCGGCCACCTGCAGTGTGCTTCCCTTCGGCACCGAAGGACTGGCCGGAGTAATTGCAATGGAAACAAGAGTTCCGGGAGGCACTGTTAAAGGAACTTGCGAACTGACGGAACCCGACGTTGCCTGGATCATCGTCGTTCCCGGCTGCTTCGCCACTGCCATGCCCGATTTGTCAATGGACGCTACGCCCGGATTTGTACTTGACCATGTGACAACCGCGCTCAAATCCTGATTGCTGCTATCGGAGTAAACGCCGGTCGCGTGAAAGCGTTGGTTCAGGCCCACGGGAACAACCGAACTGCCCGGAGTCAGGGTCAGTGACAATAATGTTTTCTGAGAATTCTTGCCGCCTTGCGTGCTACCCGGGAGGCCTCCGCATGCGGTGAGCGTGGAAACTAAACAGGCTAGGGCCAAACAGGCAGCAATGGTTCCGGACCTAGACACTTCGTCCCTGCGATCAGGTTGAAACATAGGTACCGCTGCCTCTTCCAGGGTGCCGGGTCAGGGGGACGACACAAAGCTACTCACCTTAATAGCTTCATACTTTAGGGTTAGGTATTTGGTTTGGAAATGGCCTAGTGGTTCTAGACAAATGGCATTAATCTCAGAGAGTTAGCCAGAATGGGTTAATACGTATGGGTTAGCACAAAAGTGGTAGGAGGCTAGAACAGGAACTGCACCCCGGAAAGGTAGCTTTCATCCTGGATTTCCTGCTTGCGTGTCCATCGTACTTGCACCAGAGTCGGAATGGCTGTTGTTCCCTCAGAAACGCCGACGTGGCAAAGCATCAGCGAAGAACGGTCCACGGGCTGGTCGGTGAGGAGACAGAATCCGCCTTTGCTCACATTTTGAGCCCGGCCAGTCAACGGCGGCTTGCCCTGGCCTTTATATTTTAGCGGAGGAACGTCAGAGGCTTGGACGTCAAGGGTTTGGGGGAATCTCGGGTAGCGGCGGCGTTCGCGTTCGGAGGAGGGCTTCACAATCAGTCATAATGCCTTGAACCGCAAAGTACGTAAATTCTGCGAATGGATTAGTTCAATCGTTTAGATTCCGCCCCCTTTTACGATTGCGATCCTATCACCCGGCCAACGATTCCGGAGCGGGTCGAAACTCCCATTTTTACCATCACCAACCGCAGAAAAGCCTTTACGGTGTTGGGGCTGATATTCATGCGGATCGCGATCTCTTTGCTGGTAAGGCCCTGAAGCAGAAGTTCAACTGTTTCACGCTCGCGAGCCGTCAGATCGAACTGCTTGGTGAGCTGCGATAACGCGGCTGTGCTCGACGAATAGCGCTCGAGAAGAACGCCGACAGAAGGCTGAGTACCATGATTGTTGCAGTCCAGGCGAAACGTACGGCAGATGTAGCGCCGGCGGCCCGATTTGAACTCCTTCACGAAATCAAGCGACTGCCGTGACTGGCGATCAACCAGGCCGGAGCGCACCTTGTCGGAAAGAAAAACGTCGAGGCGCTTAATTTTTTCCGGAGCGTTGGGGAACGTCAGGATTTGAACTGCCTCCGCGTTGCACGCGAGCGGGGTCAACGCCGGATCCATCAGCAAAAATCCCGGTTCCGATAGTCCAAGGGGCACAGACAACTCCTTGCAGTTCCGGAAGTCGCTTCAGACTTCCGGATCGAGCATCACTAGAGGGGGAGGTGTTCAAACGCCACGGCTACGGCACACAGCCATCCGCAAGATCACGCTCGATCATTGGAAATGGACGACGTTCTGGGGAGGAAGAGCAAGCTTTGCATTTGAACTTGCTCCTGTCAAGAGACAAAATCATAACAGAGTATTGATCCGCAGCGAATCCTATTGAATGCAGCTGGTTGTGAGAGTGTAGGATTTTGGGCTAGGCAGTAGGACTAATTCGTTTGGGTTAACCTGATGGATTAACCCAAGTGCATGATTGTTGCGTCTCCTCAGCAGTGCTTTACTGTGGGCTGGGTATCAAAAGGTGCGCACCCCCGGCGTACACGTTTTGGCTCATTCGAGGGGTTCTTGAAAATTTCCGAGCATAGTTATCAAAGCATTTCCGCGCGGGTTTTTTGCCGTGCCCTCTCCGTGTTTTTAATTCTTGCGGCACCTCTGGTTTTTGCCGCAGACCATGCATCGCCCCGCGCGAGTGCCTTGAAGCAGAGCCGGGAACAAATTTCTCGATCCGGAAGGAATTCTTCTCCAGCGAATTCGGCAAGTGGCGTAGCTGTCGCGAAATTGCAGACCGCGAATGAGTCGCAGCCGGTCGAAGGATCTCCGTCAGTTTCTAACGGGACGGCGCAGTGCGCTCCATCGGGCGAACCGGGAAAGATTGGCGCAGACAAAGCGGCCGGAGACACGACCGCGCTCGATGCCAAGCAGACATCAGAAGTTGAGACGTCGGACGAAAACTTCGTAGACCAGGACTTCGTGAAGGACAAACTTCAACTCTCAATTGAAACCGTGCCCGCGAAGGCAGATAATAATCCTGCAAGTTGCGGACCGGATAACGTTCCAGAGTAGGGCGGCAGAAGTTGCGCCGTGTGGCAATACAGAGAGTCGAGTGATTATGACAAGGTTTGCATTCATTCCGGCGCTTGGGGCTGCGGTTGTATTGTCATTGTCAGTCTTGTTCTTTTCGATTCCGGCTCACGCTCAAAATCCTCCGATGAATTGCGCGGCGGATGGAATTATCCAGGTGTGCACTCTGGCAGACACAACGCCCGCCCCCACGGCCGTGATGCCGCCTGCGCCGGCTGCGCATGTTACCTACACGAACGGGCAGTTGACGGTCATGGCGGAGAACGTGCCGCTAAAAGACGTATTGAACGAGATAGGCAAGAAGACGGGAGCTACCATCGAAATTCCGAACGGCAGCGCCACCGAGCCGATATTCGCGAACATCGGCCCAGGTTCAGTGCGCGATGTTTTGGTCGCGCTTCTGAACGGCACCAAGTTTAACTACGTGATGCTGGGATCGCAAAGCGCCTCGAACGATCTGGAGAAAATCGTGTTGACGCCGGCGGACCAGGCCACTGAAGCCGACCAAAGCGTAGCAATGTCAAGCCCGTTACCGTCAGCTTTTTCTTCGCGAAAGACGCTCACTGTCACGACGACTGCTGCCCAAGACGGGGCATCCAAATCCGCTGAACAGAGACAAGCCGATCGAATGGCGGAGATTGAGGCCCGGAAACAAAAAATGATGCCAATATGGAGACAGCAATACGCCGAGATGATGCAGAAGGCTGCGGAGGCCCGCGCCAGCGAACAGTCCTCAGCGCAGCCCTCAGGTTCGGATTCCCCGGCGCAACCCGCAACTGCTGCTTCCCCAGCGCAGCCTGCAGGCCCGGATTCCCCAGCGCAGCCCGCAGGTGCTGATTCCCAAACGCAGCAGTAACAATAACTTCTCTGGCTAAGGTTCATTTCGAGTAGCGGCGACGATTAGTCGCTGCTCCCTGTGCAACGTCGCTAGTAGAGGCAGAAAATAAGAGCCGCTCCCGGCAGAGCGACGACGAACCCCTGCGAGGGCGTAATGACGAAGAGTTTCGGGTCGGGCCGATTCGGACTAATACAATTGGGTGATTGCTCCACTAGCCCGATGGAATTAGCTTGGTTGTGTACTAAATTCTGACTAAGCTACATGGGCAATTGCAAAGTTTTCAACAAAAGTTAGAGTTCTGACTGCGCGTCCTCAGCTGAATTGTCCCCCCCCGCGGCCGGCGCCCAAAAACATAGGAGGATCCTCAATGAAGAAAGTATTATGTAGCATTCTGCCCATTCTCGCTATCGCTCTGCTGCTTGCCGTGGCTTCCAGCGCTGCTTTTGCACAAGCCACCGGCGAGGATACAGCAGAATATTTCACCACCAACTATTTCGCCAACAATACTACCGCTGGAGCTCCTGACGGCACGTTGCGTTACACTATGCATTATGGCGCGGTATTGCAAACCCGCACCCTGTGCGCGAATATCTACGTATTTGCCGCAGACCAGCAACCAACCGAATGCTGCTCTTGCCCGATTACCGCAAATGGTCTGGTCACCGCCAGTGTGAAGAAAAACCTCACATCGAACCCCCTCACCGGCGTAGTTCCCCCGGATGGCGTGGTCCAGATTATTTCGTCCCTGCCTCTGCCCGGCAACGTTTGCGATCCAACTATTGCTGGTGTTGGAGTCACCGGTCCTTATCCAGAGGTTGACTCCTGGCTGACACACGTCCAGAACAAGGTCGGCACCGCATTCCCGATTACCGAAGGAGAGGGCGTCGAAGAGCTACTGACTGTGGACGAATATGCAGATCTGGTCATCGATTGCTCGTTTGTCCAGGAATTTGGCAGCGGACAGGGCACTTGCACTTGCGGTACTGAGAAATAACTATTCACTCAATGGCGGACTGGCTTCCAGACCGCCATTGATTTGCAATGCGCCAGGCGCGGACAAGCCTTACCTGACCTGGCGCAATTTTTTAACCTAATAACGCAGTTTTTAACCTAATAAACGGGGGGAGTTCAGCAAATGAAACAATTCACGCTTTGTGCGTTCATCATAGCCTTCACCACCGCCTTAACGCTAAGTTCAGCGGCGCAACAGAACAAAAACAATAATAGCGCGGTAGCGCAGATCGGCGGAAAAACGCTGACTGCCGCGGACTTCGAAAACAAAGAAGCTGGAGATCTGCTGCAAGCTCGCTACAAGATGTATGAGAGCGAGCGCAAGGTTCTTGACAAATACATTGACGACCAGCTCTTGAAACAGCAAGCCGACAAGGCGGGACTCACGGTAGACCAGTTGTTGGAAAGCCAGGTCTACAAAGGGATCAAGGATCCGACGGACGATCAGATGGAAGTTTTTTACGAAGGTCTCAGCAACCAGGAGCAACCATTCTCTGCGGTTCGCGACAAAATTCTGGATCACATCCGCGAAGTGCGCCGCGTCAAAGCGCGCGACGCGTATCTGAAGTCGCTTCGCGAGCACTCGCACATACAAGTTCTGCTCGCTCCCCCGACAGCCGATGTGGACGTGCAAGGCGGCAATGTTCGCGGTCCGAAAGACGCACCGGTCACACTGGTGGAGTTCGCCGACTACGAATGCCCTTATTGCTCGAAAGTAGACCCTGTGCTGCAAACTATGGAAAAGGAATACGGAAACCGCCTGAAGGTGGTTTTCAAGGACTTTCCTCTTCCCATGCATAAAGACGCGGAAAAGGCCGCTGAAGGCGCCCATTGCGCCGGAGACCAGGGGAAGTTTTGGGAATACCATGACCTTCTCTTCAGCTCTCACCAAGTGGACGTTCCGAGCCTCAAGGCTCATGCAGCCGAACTGAAGCTCAATCAGGCTAAGTTCGACGCCTGCCTGGACTCCGGAGCCGAAGCTGCGGCGGTAAAGAAAGATCAGGCCGAAGGCACCCGGCTCGGCCTGACTGGCACGCCGAGCTTTTTTGTGAACGGTCACTTCTTTAGCGGAGCGGCTGATTCTGCAATGTTGCATGAAATGATAGGAATGGAAATGCCGGCTTCGTCATCCGCCGGTGCTTCGACTACGGTACCCCCGACGGCAATCGCCCAGTCCGGGAAATAGGTCCGTACTCACTTTCGGACATCGTTGGCAGGTTTGCCGATGATGTCCTTTTTTTTGCCCAGACAGGTGTCTGCCAATAAAGGCACCGCCAACCGCGAATATCATCCTGGACTAGGCAATTTGGGTAATTTTGGACTAGGCAATTTGGGTAATTGCAAAGGTTTTCACAGAGGCTAAAGTTTTGCGCGTGCGTCCTCAGCTGATGGTTCCCTCCCCCAGCCGACGCCCAAACTAGGAGGATCCCCCGATGAAGAAAGTATTATGTAGCATCCCGCCCATTCTCACTATCGCTCTGCTGCTTGCCATGGTTTCCGGCGCTGCTTTTGCGCAAGCCCCGGCCACCGGCGAAGACACAGCGGAATATTTCACCACCAACTATTTCTCCAACAATACTGCCGCTGGAGCTCCTGACGGCACGTTGCGTTACACGATGCATTATGGCGCTGTATTGCAAGAACGCACCCTGTGCGCGAATATCTACGTATTTGCCGCAGATCAGCAACCAACCGAATGCTGCTCTTGCAAGATTACCGCAAACGGTCTGGTCACCGCCAGTGTGAAGAAAAACCTCACATCGAACCCCCTCACCGGCAATATTCCGGCGGATGGCGTGGTCCAGATTGTTTCGTCTCTGCCCGTCGGCGGCGTTTGCGATCCAACCTTCGGTTTTGACGGTACGCCTCCGACAGCTCCTTATCCAGAGGTTGACTCCTGGATGACACACATCCAAAACAACGTGGGCACCGCTTTCCCGATCACCGAAACATCAGGGCTCGAAGAGCTGCTGACTAGTGAAGAACTTACTGATCTGGCATACGATTGCGCGTTCGCCCTGGAGTTCGGTAGCGGAGGGGCCGTTTGCACTTGCGGTACTGAGAAATAACTATTCACCCAATGGCGGGCTGGCTTCCAGACCGCCATTGATTTGCAATGCGCCAGGCGCTCTTAACCTAACCTGGCGCAATTCCTGCCAATCACGCCAACCCAGGGGGCGAATATTATCCTGCCCCGACTAAGCAAGATGGGTAATTGCAGGTTTTTCAAGTAGAAGTTAAAGTCTTGCCTGCGCGTCCTTAGCTGAATTGTTCCCTCCCTCCAGCCGGGAGCGCCTCAAATAGGAGGATCCTCAATGAAGAAGTTATCGTGTGTTCTATCCATCGCTCTGCTGCTTGCCGTGGCTTCCAGCGCTGCTTTTGCGCAAGCCACCGGCGAGGATACAGCAGAATATTTCACCACCAACTATTTCTCCAACAATACTACGGCTGGAGCTCCTGACGGCACGTTGCGTTACACTATGCATTATGGCGCGGTATTGCAAACCCGCACCCTGTGCGCGAATATCTACGTATTTGCCGCAGATCAGCAACCAACCGAATGCTGCTCTTGCCCGATTACCGCAAATGGCCTGGTCACCGCCAGTGTGAGAAAAGACGTCACATCGAACCCCCTGACCGGCGTAATTCCCCCGGATGGCGTGGTCCAGATTATTTCGTCCAAGCCTCTCCCCGGCAACGTTTGCGATCCAACCATTGCTGGTGTTGGAGTCACCGGTCCTTATCCAGAGGTTGACTCCTGGCTGACACACGTCCAGAACAAGGTCGGCACCGCATTCCCGATTACCGAATCTGAGGGCGTCGAAGAGCTACTGACTGGGGACGAGTATGCAGATCTGGTCATCGATTGCTCGTTTGTCCAGGAATTCGGTAGCGGACAGGGCACTTGCACTTGCGGTACTGAGAAATAACTATTCACGCAATGGCGGACTGGCTTCCAGACCGCCATTGATTTGCAATGCGCCAGGCGCGGGGACAAGCCTTACCCTAACTTGGCGCATTTTTTTAACCGCGTCTGCCAATCAAGCCACCGCCGGGTGCGAATATTATCCTGGCCCCGGCTAAGCATGGCCCCGGCTAAGCAAGATGGGTAATTGCAGGTTTTTCGAATAGAAGTTAGAGTCTTGACTGCGCGTTCTTAGCTGAATTGTCCCCTCCCCACAGCCTGGCGCCGAGAACCCTTAGGAGGGTCTTCAATGAAAAAAGTATTGTGTAGCACGCTGTCCGCTCTAATCGCTGTGGTCATTGTGATGGTTTCCGGCGCTGCCTTTGCGCAAACAACCGATTATGCCGCAACCCTCGCGGCTGCGCAGGCCCAAGTCGCCGCTTCCCACACTAACGCTGCACCTCTTGCCCCCACAGCTCCCTCCACCGGCGAGGACGCAGCGGAATATTTCACCACCAACTATTTCGCCAACAATACTGCCGCTGGAGCTCCTGACGCCACGTTGCGTTACACTATGCATTATGGCGCGGTATTGCAAACCCGCACCCTGTGCGCGAATATCTACGTATTTGCCGCAGATCAGCAACCAACCGAATGCTGCGCTTGCCCGATTACCGCCAATGGCCTGGTCACCGCCAGTGTGAAGAAAAACCTCACATCGAACCCCCTCACCGGCGTAATTCCGGCGGATGGCGTGGTCCAGATTGTTTCGTCTCTGGTTCCCTCGGACGGCGTTTGCGATCCGACTGTTGAAGGAGCGATCGACACTGGCGGTCCAAATCCAGAGGTTGACTCCTGGCTGACACACATCCAGAACAAGGTCGGCACCGCATTCCCGATTACCGAAGGAGAGGGCGTCGAAGAGCTACTGACTGGGGACGAATATGCAGATCTGGTCATCGATTGCGCGTTTGTCCAGGAATTCGGCAGCGGACAGGGCACTTGCACTTGCGGTACTGAGAAATAACTATTCACGCAATGGCGGACTGACTTCCAGGCCGCCATTGATTTGCAATGCGCCAAGCGGTAACCCCGACCGCAGTCGCCCCATCCGGGAGATAAGTCCATACTCATTTACGGACATCATCGGCAGGTTAGCCGACGATGTCTTTTTTTCGAGCGCAGCTTCCAACTTACACCGCGGTAACGGGACACAGAGAAAGTCGCTTGGCTGATGCAGTTCAAACGTGGGAAGATTAGGACGGGAGACGATATCTATGAAGACATTCGGGTTCACTTTGTGCATCGTTTTGGCACTGCTGGCTGTTTCAGTCTGCCAGGACGACGTCAGCATGGTCCAGAAGAAAGCAGATGCGGGCGACGCCGCCGCGCAAGTGAAACTCGGGCGCATGTACATAATTGGCGCTAACGGGCTTTATAAAGATACTCACGAAGCCGTGAAATGGTTCACGAAGTCTGCCAATCAAGGCAACGCCGACGGCGAATATTATCTTGGCGGCATGTACGAATTGGGACTCGGGGTCCCAAAGGATGTCCCCGTCGCCATGACATGGTTCGATCTGGCGGCGAAACAGGGGCAACTCGACGCCGAATTTCGGTTAGCCCGAATTTACGACCTTGGCAAGGGCGTACCGCGGGACCCCGCCAAGGCGGCGAAGTATTACCTGGCAGCCTCCGACAAACCCAGGGCCGACCTCACGGCAACAATTGACATGCGGCTTGCGCAAATGTACGAGACTGGCGAGGGCGTTAAGCAGGATTACGCCGAATCCATGAAATGGTACATGAAGCTCGCAGATAGCTCCTTTGAGGCGCAATACAAAATCGGATATTTCTACCAGCACGGCCTCGGCGTTCCCCCTAATCGGCAGGAGGCCTTAAAGTGGTATCACAAATCCGCAGATCGGCACTACGATAAGGCAATCGACGCCCTCAAAGAGATGAACAAATAATTATCCGATCATCTCCCAGATACGTTGATCCGGAGCGAATACCAGCTTGCGCACTGGGACCTTCTCCAGGAAATCGCAAGCTGATTGGAAGACGGAATTCACCAACGCGGGATCGTCCGCGAAAAACAGAATATTGCGAAGCAACGAGCGGATGGCCTGGTCGCGCGGAACGGGTTCGATGCGATTCTCCGGCCCTTTTTCCAGGAGATATAAAACCGAGACCGGGGCAGATGCGTTTTCACCGGGTTTCGAGAGTTCGCCGGCAAATGGCGTTCCGAAGGCCCGATAGCCCAAGCCACGATATCCTAATCCCCGATACCCCAGGCCATCGGGCTTAATGTAAGAGATTTCGTCGGTTAGCAAGGTGACGTCCGGAGGAGCCAGGCGGGAGATTGTTGTTTTTCCCGCGCCGGAAACGCCGGCAAATAAGAATGCAGACCCATTGCGAACCGCACTTGCGGCGTGAACCAGGAAGCCTCCGCGCGGCGCAAGGATTAGCGAATGAACGATTCGCAAGATCGCGTCCAGCGAGTAAGGATTCGATGGCTGGCGAATACTTCCGGTTCCGCGGGCAGGATCCCACTCGGCCTTGAAATCTCCACGGCGAATCACCCATCGGCCCCGCTGCATTTTCACCTGAAGATCTTCCTCCGGATCGCCGTCTGTGGGGGATTCAGTCAACTCGACGGTAAATTGCGAATGAGCAATTTGAGCTGGGGTCAGGAAGCTCAAGTAGCGGTTCTCGAGGATCGTGCGGAACGAATTGTCCCGGCAGTGCAGGGCGATTGGAATTTCGCCGATCTCGATGACGTGTGAAACGGCGACTGCGGATACGCTGGCGTCACCCATGGTATTTGAACTCGCAAGGCATCCTGACTGAGCTCGGCGCAGCCTGGAGGGAGTGGGCCGAGGGATTCGGCTTTCGTTGCGAACGGAATGAATGAACGCGCAGAGCGAAATTGCTCAGGATATCCGAATAGCAGAATATCCTTCCGATTGCCCTCATAAACGGCGCCAACCTTCGGTTGGGAATAATTGTCCGTCCATTGCGCTGAATGCTCGAGACACGGCCGAGGAGTTGGGCGGACGTAAAGGGCGGATCGGGTTGAGGCACGGCATCCCCCTGGGTCACAAAATGGATCCCGTCTTCTTTCCCCATCCAATCCGCACCGGCGTTCATCTTTTCGATCACACGATGAACAAAAAAGCGGCCGTCATTCTCATGGAGAACCAGATCTCCCGGAACGATCGTGGCGGCGTCTCTTCGCGCGACAGTGACGACATCTCCGGGCCACACGGAAGGCAACATGCTGGCGCCCATGACTCGCAAACGAACCGACCCCGATGCGCGGAGAACGTCCGCGCTCAGCTCAGCTTTATGATCTTGAACGATGGTGGACATTGCCCGCGTAAAACCTGATATCCAGAAATCCTTTGGTCACGCTAGCCGGAGTTTACAACATTCTTGCCGAGTTAGATCAAGTGCGCTTAAACTCGGCGTTCTGGCTCAGCGTCAGGAGTGCAGTTCGAGCCAGGCGCTCGACCACCGCGACGTCTCCCCCGTCGAAGGCAAAGGGCTGGGGAGAAAAAACCTCAAGCAGACCCACGATTTGACGCTCGTACTGAATGGGCGCAGCGATGATGGAGCGAATCGCAAGCCTCTCACATACCAGTTTATCAACGCGAGGGTCGGATGCCGCATCGTCGCAGCGAACTGTGTTTCCGGTGCGGACACATCCTCCGGAGAATCCTATGTCAGCATCAACGGTAGCGCCGAGCGCCGGAGCCGCATCCCCGACACTGGCGCGACAGGTTAACAATCCATTGCTTGCAAAAGCCAGCGCGGCACCCGTGGCACGCGTCAGGGTTTGCGCGCGTTCGGCTATGACGTGCAATGCGGCATCGAGATCGGATCCCAATGACTTGAACTCGAACTGAACGGTCGAAGGCTGTTCGTCCTCAGGCCGGGCGGCGGGACTGGGCTCGGCTTCGAAATTAATTGTCCGTGGTTTCTCCGGGAGGCTGGAAAGGCTATTGTGGAGTTCAGCGAGTAGCGATTCGTCGAGAGTAAACTTGGGCGTCTTGCGGGCCGGCTTGCCGGCGTTAGCGGTCAACCAATCCTGCAATCGAAGGCGCGCGTCCGCGGGCAAGTCAGAGAACCGAATTCCCGCACGGCCAAGAGTATCCGCCCAAGCCACATAGCCTGTCATTTCGACATTGTCGGCTGGCTCTGAAAGCTTGAGCCTTAATGGAATGGGACGATTCGATTGGGGAGCAACGGCTGCCAGGATTGACAGGCCATGCTCGCTCAGGTCAAGGATCATTCCGCTGGTAACGCCGTCAAAGATGGCAAACACCGGAGCGCGCATCTTGTGGCGCACAGCGTTTCGTCTATCTGGAATTATCTTTTCGGCTTCCATGCCCCGGGGTGGTTCAGATTCATTTTGTTTATCATGAGATCACAACCCATTCAGTACGCGAAAGTACATACTTAGGCCACCCGCGATTATGCGAAAGATGGACAGGAACACAGCCAACGCGAGGTTTACAGAATTTTGAGATGAACGGAAACCCTAATGGAGATCTTGATGAAAGATGGACTTTGTGGCTGCATACACTCGACGATATGCTGCATATTGTCCATTCATGACCGCAACTGTGGATGAGTTCGGAGCAACGCGGGTCTTCACTCTAACCACCGCCCTGCAAGCATATTCCACCGAAGGCCATAACTTGGCGCCGACCCCGGCGAGAATCGCAGCGCCGTAAGCGGCGCCTTCTTCGGCCTCGACGATTTCAACTTCATGACCATAGACATCGGACTGAATCTGCCGCCATAGGGGTGATCTCGCCCCGCCTCCGCCGAGACGGATACTGTTTACCGGCACACCCATCTCGTTGAAAATGCTGAACGTATCTTTCAGGCTGAAGGCGACCCCTTCCAGAATTGCGCGAATCACATGGCCACGGGTGTGGGAGGCGGTAAGGCCCACCAAAGCTGCCCGGGCATAGGGATCGAGGTAGGGGGTGCGCTCGCCCATGAGGTACGGCGTCCAGAGCAGTCCTTCAGCGCCCGGCGGTGTCATGGACGCATCGTCCGTCATCCTGTCGTATGGGTCTCGGCCATCGTCTTGTCCGGCGCCGAACTGGTCACGGAACCATCGCAGCGACAGGCCAGCCGCCTGAGTCACTCCCATTACATGCCAATGCCCGGGAATCGCGTGACAAAACGTATGCAGCCGGCCTTTAGGGTCGAGCGCGGGATGATCGGTGGCCGCGAATACCACGCCGGAAGTCCCGATAGTTACACTCGCCGATCCGGGGGCGACAATACCCATCCCGGTCGCTCCAGCGGCTTGATCTCCAGCGCCGGCAACAACGGGCGTGCCTGCCAACAGGCCGGTCGCGGCCGCGCCATCGCGAGAAACTTGCCCGCAAACATCCGGAGATTCATAGAGAGCCGGCAGCAACGATTCGCTGATTTCCGCCGCTTGCAACACTTCACCCGACCAGCGGCGCTTCGCAACATCGAGCATCAGCGTGCCAGAAGCATCGGCCACGTCTATGGCTTTATCCCCAGTCAATCGAAACCGCACATAATCTTTTGGCAGCATGATAGAGCGCACACCTGCCCAGCGTTCGGGTTCGTTCTCCCGCACCCAAAGCAATTTGGTAAGGGTAAAGTTGGGGAGAGCGGGATTACAGGTGAGCCGAATCAGGCGTTCAGTTCCAATTTTGCGGGTCAATTCTTCGCATTGCTTATGAGTGCGAACGTCGCACCAGATGAGGGCGGGACGCACGGGCGTATCCGCCTGGTCCAGCATGACGGCGCCATGCATTTGTCCCGAAAAACCGACGCAGGCAATATCAGACCCGGATAGACTCCCGTCGGCTAACGCGCCACGAACGGCTGCTTTACAAGCGCGCCACCAATCTTGCGGATCCTGCTCCGCCCAGCCGATCTTCGGGGATGCGAAGGGTACTTGATTCTCCGTAGCAGAAGCGACGATCTTCCCGCCTTCTTCGATGATCAGGGCGCGGGTTCCACCGGTGCCGATATCAATTCCTAGAAGATACATATATGAAAGATTAGAATTTCTCTTGGATTAAATGGAGGCTCCGTTTTTGCCGGGTTGCACGGTCGCCGTTCGGGCGGTGGTATATTACCACGGGCCTCGGTGGAGCGCGGACGGTCGGATCGCCGTTTTGTTTTTTTGATTAGGGAGAACTGAAATTAAGTTTTCCGGGTATGACTGTACCAATAGAGGTTCAAAATGAGATTATGTAGGGCTTATTAATTGCTACAGACAGCTCCGCCACGTAGTTGACGAACTTTTATGGCAGACAAGAAGCGCCTGACTCAATTGAAGAAAACGCTCGAAGCCCGCCGCGAGGAATTGCTTCGCAGCCTTGCGGAGACTCAGCAGACGAGCCGAACGGTTCAACAGACTTACGGCATTGACGAAGGAGACCGCGCGAACATTTCGCACGATAAAGACATCCTTTTGCGTCTTAGCGCTCATGAACGAAAAATAGTTGACGGCATTGATGCGGCACTGGCCCGCATTCGCGATGGCACATATGGCGAGTGCCTCAATTGCGGACAAGAGATCAATGCCAAGCGGCTCGAGGCGCTACCCTGGAGCCGCTACTGCATTACCTGCCAGGAACTCATCGAGGAAGCGCAGTAGAAAGATTCACTCCCGCTCATCCTTCGTCTCTCCGCACGCACAACCTGCCGCGTGAATCTTCCCTCTAAAGCGCAGGAGAAGAAAAATATGCCAACCAAGAAGAAGGGCTCCAGTAAATCTGGCGGTCGCAAGTACGGAAAGGCCGCCGGGAAAAGTGTTGAGAGAGCAATGCGGCGGAAGAAGAAAGGGACTCTTCGCTCCGGCAAAGGCGGCAAGGGCGGAAAAGTAAAGAGCCGCAAGCAGGCTATTGCAATTGGCTTGTCGGAAGCGCGAAAAAAGGGAGCGAGGGTGCCGAAGAAGAAATCCAGCTAGCGACGGGAGCAATCTTAGAGTGATTCTTGATCGGCCAGGGATGTGATTAGGGCTGAGTTGAGCCGGCCTTCATGAATGAATGCTTTGAAGCAACTTTCGCAGCGCTTTCAAGTTGTTGGAGGTCATCGAGCGTAAAGTCGCGCCCCGCCATGTTTAAATCCGGAGCCTTTCGGCAGACCTGGAGAATACCCAGCACTTTATTATCTGCGCCGGTTATAGGTGCTGACATCAACTTTTGGATGGGGGCCTGTTCGATGAGGCCGGTATCTTCGGAAGGGGCGAATTTCACGGTTTCAAAAACACTCACGTGCTTGACTTTGACGAAGTTATTAAACAGTTCGACTTTTTTTGTTAAAACAGTGTGAACCGCAACCGCCGAAGAACTCGAGATTGGGATGGACCCAGCCGTTTTCAATTCGTGCGGAAAAATAAAGCTGAGCAAACCTCTGTCCAGGCGTAACAAGGCAACTTCGGTGGTTCGCACTCCAAAGGCGCCCGCCACTTGCGCGCAAAAACCTTCAGGTGTCGTGGCTTCGCTCAAAGCGCTCTCGAAGCTCATTCGTCCGGGGGCGGGTGCAGCGCAGAGCCGGCGTTTCCGGAAGGTTGATCGGTTCTAGTCATTGTGGCCTCAACAAAGCTGCTCAATGGCGAGCGAAAAAAGCCCTTGGAGCTAGTTTCCACGCCTAAACATTGGGCATCAAGTTACGAAAGAGAAAGGAGGCTTGCCGCACGTAACATCGGTTTATTTTGAGGCGAGTGGAAAGGCACGGTCGCGCCAGCCCCGAATGCCTCCTGCCATGGAAAGCACGTTGGTGTAACCCATTTTGCGAAGGCTATCCGCCGCCAGGGCGGAACGATAACCGCCGCCGCAGTAGAGCACGATGGGAGTGGTGGAATCGGGCATTCGAACTTCAATGTCCCGCTCGATAATTCCCTTGCCGAGATGGATCGCGCCGGGCAGGTGATCCGACGTAAACTCGCTTTCCTCGCGAACATCAAACAGGAAAAATTGTTCGCCGCGGTCGAGTTTGGATTTCACTTCGTCAATACTGACTTCCTGAATATGTTTTCGGGCGTCCTCGGCAATTTTAAGAAATCGTGGTGAATGGTGATGAGTCATAATTTTCCCATTCAATCTTACCAATCCTCTACAGCCGGTTACCCACTGATTTAAAGCCCGGACCCGATTTAGAAGCCGTCTGCCATAGCTTGAAAATGAAACCGTACTCAAATTCAGGAGGTATTATGGCTACGAAAAACACGAGCATTCAGGGGTTGCGGGTTGCGATCCTGGTGACTGACGGGGTGGAGGAAGCTGAACTCATTGAGCCGAGAAAGGCGCTGAATGCGGCTGGCGCAAAAACCACGCTGATTTCCCCGAAATCAGGCCAGATTCAGGCGATGAACCACGATGATAAGACGAATAAATACGACGTGGATGTCACGTTTAAGAATGCGAAGCCGGAGGAGTTTGACGCGGTCCTGCTTCCCGGCGGTGCGTTAAATGCGGATGCGCTTCGGGTGGTGAGCGAGGCGCAGGATTTTGTACGAGAGATTGACGGAGCGGGCAAGCCAATTGCGTTTATATGCCACGCCCCATGGTTGCTGGTTTCATCTTCGCTCGTGAAAGGACGCACGCTGACCAGCTATCACACCATTCGGGATGACGTGCACAATGCCGGCGGCAAATGGGTTGACGAAGAGGTGGTGCGCGACAGGAATTGGGTGAGCAGCCGGCAGCCTGCTGATATCCCGGCCTTCAATCGCGAGATGATCAGTTTGTTCGGCGAGAACAAACAAGCCGATAAATCAAAACGCGCCGCTTAGGTTCAACAGCAGAATTTGAAAACCGTTCGCATTTTGCCTGCGAACGGTTTTTCTTTGGGCGGATTTTGATCTTCAATTGTTCAACGGCTGCAATCCCGCAAAGGCGTGGGCATCTCGATAAAGAATCGCGTGCTAGACTCACATCTTAATTGATGACGGACACACGGCAACTGACCCTGATTCCTGCCACCGCAATGGCGCAACAGATTCGTCAGCGACAAATCTCTTCGGTTGAATTGGTTCAGGCGCACCTTACGAAAATCAAACGGTTGAATCCTCAACTGAACGCCTTTGTGCAGGTAAGAACGGAAGAGGCGCTCCAGGAAGCCAGGATGGCCGATGAGTTATCTCTCCGAAGTGACAAGACAAGATGCGAGCTCGGCCCGTTGCATGGGGTTCCGCTAAGTATTAAGAGTTCGATTGATGTTGCCGGAATGCGATGCGAAGCCGGGACAAAGCTGCGTAATGGACACGTCGCAACAGACGATGCTCCACTGGTTGCAAGGCTGCGCAAGGCCGGCGCAATCATTCTGGGGATGACGAACGCCGCCGAGTTGCTGATGGCGTGGGAAACGGACAATCTTCTTTATGGGCGAACGAATAATCCGTGGGATACATCGCGAACTGCCGGCGGCTCCAGCGGCGGCGAGGCGGCGGCGATTTCGTCGGGATGTTCGGCGGGTGGCGTCGGCAGCGACGGCGGGGGATCTATTCGCGTTCCCGCTCACTTCAGCGGAATCTGCGGGTTGAAGCCCACGCCCGGACGCATTCCTGCTACCGGCCATTTTCCGTCTTCAGCGGGTCCTTTTGCTCTGACCGGAGTGGTCGGGCCGATGGCTCGAACCGTCGCGGACTTGAAGGTTCTGTTTGAAGCCATGCAGGGTCCGGACGATGGCGATCCATTAGCAGCGCCGGTTCCATTGCGGTGGCCTCGCGATGAGGATTTGAAAAGCATTCGTATCGGATATTTCGAGGAAGACGGCCGGACCCCGGTCACGTCGGGAACCCGTGCGGCGGTGCGGATGGCGGCAAGCGCTTTGCAGAGCGCGGGTTTCGAGGTGGAGTCGTTTCTTCCCGATGGGCTGGAGCCAGCGAGAGAACTGTGGTGGAAATTCTTTGGGATCACGGGAGGGATGCTGCTGGGACCGATCATTCAAGGTCATGAGGACGAAATTAGCCCAATCCTCAAAGAATTTTGCGATTGGGTTGCCAAAGAAGAGTGCCATACGCCTGAGTCGCTGCTCGAAATGTGGATGCAGCGAGACGAAGTTCGCATGGATGTGTTGCGGCAGATGCGCGAGATTCCAATCGTGATTTGTCCGGTTGCTGCTGTTCCGGCATTCCGACACGGCGAGCGCAGTTGGAATGTTGAGGGTCGCGAAGTTAAATATCTCGACGCATGGAGCTACTGCGAATGGTTCAATCTGTTGGGATTTCCTGCTGCTGTGGTTCCTGCAGGGCAGTCACCGGAAGGATTGCCCATCGGGGTGCAGATTGTTGGCCGTCCGTGGGAGGAAGAGATGGTTTTGGAGGTGGCGAAGAAAATCGAGAAGGAAAGTGGAGGATGGAGGCAACCTCCGATTTCGTGAACTGGTGTCAAAGACGATCCTCCATTATTTACGAATTGGCCAGGACAACTTCACAAAAATCAAAGGCGGCGGACAAGAGTGTCCGCCCCACGCGAGCCGGCCAAGGTACAATTCTTAACCAATGACCCGACGCGTTTTAATTCTATCCGCTGCGATTTCCCTCATGGTGCTTGGAATATTTTCTCAGAATGCATCTTCCCCCAAAATGGCGGATTTGGTGGAGGCCGCGAGGCTCAACAACCTTGGCGTGGCTTACATGAACCAGCAGCTCTTTGAAAAGGGGCTCGCCCATTTCCAGCAGGCCGCGAAACTTGATCCGCATCTGAATATTGCCACTGTCAACCGCGCTATCGCCCTGCTCAACCTTGGCCGCTTGGACGAAGCGAAGCCGCTGCTCGATGAGGCAATCAAGAAGGAACCAAAAGATCCTCACGCATGGTACGGCGTCGGACTGATGGACAAAAACAGCAGTGATCCTCAGGCAGCGGTGGACGCCTTCCGGCATGTAACCGAGATTGATCCGAACGATGCGGACACCTGGTATTTTCTGGCTTCTGTCTACTCGCAACTGAGACAATTTCCGCTGGCAATTGACGCGTTCGATCATGCGATCAAGCTGAATCCGCTTCATGCTTCGGCGCAATTCGGGCTCTCGCGGGCATATCAGCAAAGTGGAGATACGGCGAGTGCACGGGAGCATCTGGCGCGATTCCAGTACATTACGCAACACAAACTCGGAGCGGCGATCAGCCTCGCGTATGGTGATCAGGGGAAATATTCTCTGGCGGAAGAATCCCCGGCGGTGGTTGAGAAAGTCCCTCCACAGATTGCGGTTAGCTTTGTGGATGTAACGAAAGAGGCTGGACTGGTTACCAAAGCGGCCCCAAAGTCAGGCAATGATCTTGCCTCGTACCTGGGTCCAGGGGCCTGTTTTCTGGACTACGACGGCGACGGAAAGCAGGACATCTTTCTTCCAGACAACGGAAGTGAGGGTGGAATGTCGTTGTATCACAATCTCGGAAATGGAAAGTTTGAAGACGTCACGAAGAAAGCCGGACTCGATCCGACGCTGCATGGAATCGGATGCACGGCTGGCGATTATGACAATGATGGAGCCGTTGACTTAGCGGTTAGTTTCAACGGTCGAATCATGTTGCTCCACAACGAGAAGAACGGAACGTTCAAAGATGTGACGGAGGCTGCGGGAATCCAGAGCGATGGGTTCAACGCCGGGCTGACGTTCATTGATTATGACCACGACGGGGATCTGGATTTATATGTGACCCAATACGACGACGAGCCATATTGGGATCCACGACGAAGTGGCATTATTCCGAAAGGAAATGGACAAGGTTCCGAGCTGAACCGAATGTGGCGGAACAATGGCAACGGCACGTTTACCGATGTCACCGCTGCCCTGGCGCTTTCTTGTCAATCGCCGAGTGTGGGTGCTGTTGGGACTGATTACAACAATGATCGCGCCGTGGATTTGATTGTCACTGGACAACACAGAGCGCCAGCAATCTTTGAAAATCCACGCGAAGGGCAATTTAAACGCGTTCCTGGTGAAGAGATCGGCCCTACCGCGGGGCTTGCCGTCCTTGATTTCGATCATGACGGTTGGATGGATCTAGCCCTAGCCGCTTGGAATGGGCGCGGTATAACTTTGTGGAGAAATAACAGAGGAAAGAGCCTTCAGGAGGTTCCGCTCCCGGCAGCAGAGTGGGTCCGCGCTTACGGCATCGCAGCCTTCGATTACGACAACGATGGATGGGTTGATCTCGCGGCTGTCGGCAAAACTAAAGATGGCCACGGTGAAGTAAAGCTTTTCCGGAATCTCGGTCCTGACGGTTTCAAAGACGTCACCGCCGAGGTCGGCTTGGACAAAATCCAGCTCAAAGATCCGCGCGCCATCATCACGGGAGATTTCGATGGCGACGGCGCGACCGATCTGCTCATTACGCAGAATCATGGCCCGGCGGTTCTGCTGCGCAACGAGGGCGGCAACAAAAATAACTGGATTCGCCTGGCCTTGACCGGATTGAATGACAACAAGAGCGCCATTGGAACAAAGATCGAAGTTTTTTCCGGCGGCAATCGGCAGAAATTCGAAATTGCAGGGTCGTCAGGGTATCTGGGACAAAACTCAACTCAGCTGACCGTCGGCCTGGGGCAGGCCAAAGAAGCGGATGTAGTTCGCATGCTTTGGCCCACCGGCGTATTGCAGGATGAAATCGAAGTCGCCGGAAATCGTGAACATGCATACATGGAGATTGACCGGCGCGGCAGTTCCTGTCCAACGCTGTTTGAATGGGATGGCACGCACTACAAGCTTGTCTCCGACATTCTTGGCGCGGGCGTTGTCGGCCACTGGGTTGGGCCGGGGCAGCGCAACATTCCGCGCCCGACCGAGTACGTCAAAGTGGACGGCAATTCCATCCGCGAAAAAGATGGAAAGCTCAGCTTCCGCCTGATGGAACCAATGGAGGAAGTGGTATATCTCGATCGGGTACGATTGTTGGCGGTTGATCATCCCAGCGACGTCGAGGTTTATCCCAACGAATATTTCGCCAGCAATCCGCCGTATCCCGCGTTCAAGGTGATCGCCAGCCGCGATGCCCGTCCACCGGCCGGAGCGTGGGATGAACATGGACACGATGTGCTTCCTGATCTGTTGGCGCATCGTTATTTTGGGGATTTTGGATTGCTTCCCTTCAAGGGCTTTGCGAAATTACACCGCCTGGAACTCGATCTTGGCGAACCGTATCGGGGTGGTCCTCTACGCTTGTTGATGCACGGTGAGATTGAATACTTCACCGCGACCGGAATGTACGCCGCCGATCAGGCCGGAATCAAAGCCATTGCTCCCTATGTGGAAGCGCAAGATGCAAATAGAAGATGGAAACGCGTGCTCGACGACATGGGATTTCCTGCCGGACTTCCGCGGACGATTACGGCGACCCTAAGCAATGTGTTGCCGCGCGGAACGAGGCGAATTCGCATTTCGACCAACCTGCAAATTTATTGGGACAACATTCTGATTGACCGGACTCCGCAGAACGAAAAATCAACTCTGACCGAAGTTCCGCTGGAAGGCGCCAAGTTGGAGTTTCATGGCTATCCGCGGCAAATCGAAGCTCAGCCGCCGGGCAATGTTAAGTATCTATATGAAGAGGTCAGCCTCACCGGCCCTTATGCGCGGCAGGCTGGAACTTATACGCGCTATGGCGATGTGCGACCGCTGCTGACTGGTTTCGATGATCGTCTTGTGGTCATGGGATCGGGTGACGAGGTCGCGCTCGAATTCAATCCTGCCTCTTTGCCGACGCTCCCAAAGGGGTGGACGCGCGATTACTTCTTCGAGGCCAACGGATATGAAAAAGATATGGACTTTTATGCCGCCGATGGCAGCACGGTCGAGCCGTTGCCGTTTCGGGATATGAATGGGTATCCGTATCATGGAGAGTCGTTCCCTGCCGACGATTCGCATCTGAATTATTTGCTAGATTACAACACGCGCTATGTTTCAGGAAACGAACCGGTGGGATATAGCTACGATTACAGTTCGAAGAAATGAACGGTTGCTGCGCGGAGATGCAGATTCCTCACGGCTGAATCCGCTCGGAATGACAACGGATTTGAGTTTAGAGCCGCCAAGCTACGTCTCTTCCCTGTTGGGCGGAACGTCTGAGAGGATTAATTCGCTGCGATCCACGGTGGTTGGCGCTGGACGATCTGGAACTGAAATGTGCGCACCGCCAGCGGGAGCAATCGTTGGAGAGAACGGCAGAAAGCTCGCCTCGTAGGGTAACTCGGCAATGGCGACATACGCCGCCATCTTCCCTGCGTACAGGAAATCGGCCGCCGCGAAATACAGCAGAGCAACCAGCAAAACTCCCCCGAGTATGACCCCGAGAGGCATGATCCCGGCGAACGCCAGAGGAACGGCAATGGCAGAAGTGGCAATGAAAAAGATAATCGTGTGCGCGACCCCAAACCAGGCGCCTGCAGCCACTATCGAGCCCCAGCGTACGCGCCACAGATCCACCGCTTTCGCAATCGCCTGAAACGTGCCGCAGCCATCCGCCACGGCAAAGATCGCGGCCAAAGAAAAAATCCAGTTTAACAACCACCATGCTAGGAAGATCCCCGTAACAAGGGTCAGAAATACCAGCATGGCCGCCGCCGGCGCTGGATTACCTGGCGGCGACGCCGCTCCTGCGAGGACGAATGTTCCAAGGCAGGCCAAGGCCGCACTCACCGTGGCGCCAACCCGCAAGAGATTCAGTCCGAATGGAGAGCGCTGCCTGGCGAAAGCCGTTAGCGTATGCGCAGTCAGGGCGCCGTCTTCCTGGAAATAATTCAGCAGCGCATTCACCGTTCCCCTCCGAGCCCAGGATGCAAGAACGATCCAGGCAATGGACAACAAGATGAACAACAGGAATACAGACTTGCCGAGTCGAATCGCGCTGCCCTGAAAAATGTCCCCCAGGGCGCGAGAAATCAGCAATGGATGCCGGGTGCGCAGCAGAAAGAGATCAGCGGCACTGACGGGTAGGGTTCTGAAGTATTCAAGAATTAAAAACGCCGACGACACAATCGCCGCCGCTCCAAAGGCCCAGCGCCAGGCAATTTCCGCCAGCCCCAACGCCGGTCGGCTGAACATGAGCCGGAAACCTTCGATGGTGGGAGAACGCTGCTTCATTCGATGGTCAGCGAACTACGATATTAACTAGCTTTCCCGGAACGACGATGATTTTCACGATCTGCTTCCCGGAGATAACGGTTTTTATTTTCTCATCCGCCAGCGCGCCCTCCCGGATTGCTTCTTCTGATGCATCCGCTGTGACGACGATGACTCCACGCAATTTGCCATTTATTTGCACCGGGATTTCTACCTCTTCTTCTTTAGCCAGCGCAGCATCATATTTCGGCCACGGCGCACGCAAGAGGCTTCCCTTCTCACCCAGCATTTCCCACAGTTCATGCGCAAGATACGGAGCGAACGGCGCGAGCAGGAGTACCAGATCGCGTTGGACTTTCGCCAGGAACGCAGCGTTGGAACCATCCGCGCGCAAGGGCCCCATTCGACTGCGCTCAGGGCGGGTCCGCGCCACACGATCTTCCCGCGTCATTCCATCTTCGTGTGCGTAGAGTTCGTTTACCAATTCCATGATGGCGGAGATGCAGGTATTGAAATGCCAGCGTCCACGAAAGTCATCGCTCACGCGTTTGATGGTCTGATGAAGCTTGCGCTGAATCCGGCGAGCCTCGGGGGTTACTAATCCGTCGTCCTGCAAAGTCTGATCCGGAGACGCAGCAAGCTGCGTCTCTACAATCGGATTCGCGGAGTGTCTGGCAACGAACCGGTACACGCGGCTCAAAAATCGGTGAATGCCTTCGATTCCCGAGTCCTGCCAGTCGATGTCGCGATCGGGGGGGCCAGCGAACAGCACGTAAAGGCGAGCGCTGTCCGCGCCGTACCGGGCGACCATTTCATCCGGTGAAACAACGTTTCCGCGGCTCTTGGACATGGCTGCGCCCTGGTAGGTGACCATGCCCTGAGTAAACAATCTCGCGACGGGCTCCTCGTTCTTGACTATGCCCATGTCACGCATAAACTTCGTCCAGAAGCGCGAATAAATAAGATGGAGGATGGCATGTTCTACCCCGCCGATATATTGATCAATCCCATGATCCCCAAACCAATATGCCGCGATCTGACTATCGAACGGCGCTTTATCGTTGCGCGCGTCGGTGTAGCGGTAGAAGTACCAGGAGGAATCCACAAAAGTGTCCATCGTGTCGGTCTCGCGACGCGCGAGGCCTCCGCACTTTGGGCACGCGGTGTTCACAAATTCCGGAACGCGGCTTAGGGGCGATCCGCCGGTCAATGTGACGTCCATATTTTCCGGCAGAAGCACGGGAAGGTCTTTCTCGGGGACTGGAACGATTCCGTCCTTCTCGCAATAGAGTATGGGAATCGGCGTACCCCAATACCGCTGCCGCGATATTCCCCAATCCTTCAGGCGGTATGTGACCGCCGCTTTTCCGAAGCCGCTGCTCTCTGCATGTTCGGACATTTTTCTTACCGCATTCGTACAACTGAGCCCGCTGAACTGGCCGGAATTCACCAGTATGCCGTCCATTGTGGTGAACGGAAGTTTGGGTTCGACCGCCGTTTCTTCCGGATCAGAGTTTTGCGGCAAGATTACGAGTCGAATTTCAAGTTTGTATTTCTTTGCGAACTCGTAATCGCGCTCGTCGTGAGCGGGAACGCTCATGATGGCTCCGGTGCCGTAATCCATCAAAATGTAATTGGCGATCCAGATCGGAATCCTTTCTCCGTTATAGGGATTGATGGCATATCGCCTGCTGTTAACGCCGTGCTTCTCGATCTCGCCGATGTCGCCGACCTCGCGGGCTTTGCGTTGTTCTGCGATGAGTTGATCCACGTCTGCGCGCAACAGGTCGTTGTTCTTGGTCAAGCGGGTGACCAGCGGATGCTGCGGCGCGAGCTGAACCGACGTGGCTCCGAAAATTGTGTCCACTCGAGTGGTGAAGACAGTAATGGTCGAAGTCGCAGGATCAACCGCGCCGTCGAGTTTGAAATCCACCAGCGTGCCTTCGCTCCGACCAATCCAGTTGCGCTGCATGGTCTTGACTTTTTCGGGCCAGCCGTCGAGTTTCTGAAGGTCGCGAAGAAGTTCATCTGCATATTGTGTGATTCGCAAGAACCACTGTTCCAACTCGCGTTGTTCAACCACGGTGTCTTCATGGCGCCAGCAGCGGCCGTTTACCACCTGCTCGTTGGCCAGCACGGTGCAGCACTTCGGACACCAGTTCACCAGGCTCTTTTTGCGATATGCCAGGCCGCGCTCGAAAAGCTTGATGAAAAACCATTGATTCCAGCGGTAGTAATCCGGGAGGCAGGTAGTGACTTCGCGCGACCAGTCGTAGGCAAAGCCGAGGCGCTTCATTTGCGCCTTCATGTTGGCGATGTTGCGCAGAGTCCATTCGCGCGGAGGCGTGTTGTTCGAAATAGCGGCGTTCTCCGCGGGCAGGCCAAATGAATCCCATCCCATGGGATGCAGGACGTTGTAGCCATTCATCCACATATAGCGGGCAAGAGCATCCCCGATGGCGTAATTACGGACGTGTCCCATATGCAGCGCGCCCGAGGGATATGGCAGCATTTCGAGGACGTAATATTTTGGCTTGAGCGACTTCGGCTCAGCGGCGTAGAGCGAAGGGTCTTGCTGCCAGCGCTCAAACCATTTGCTCTCGATGCGTTGAGCATCGTAGCGGACCTCTTCTTCCTCGCGGCTTCGATGATGGACAGTGGCGCTGTTTTCCTGTGGCATGAGCTTCTGATTTTACAATGAGATTGCGGAGCCTCGCTCCGCCGGGCAAACGAGGGCGCCCCCTACGTGGTTCGTCTTGATGCCATCATCCGACTTGATTTATCAAAGTTCCGATGGGCGGGATGGTGATGCGAATTTCATCGTTTGCTTTTAGGGTGAAGGAGTCCGGCGGCACGATACCAGTCCCAGTGAGAAGAAAACATCCATTCGGAAAGCTATTGTTGCGAAAAAGATATTTGACCAATAGCGCCGGATCGCGTTTCAGATCTTTAAGAGTCGTCTCGCCTGAAAATTCCGACTTCCCTCCCCTAATAATGCTGAGTTGAATCTGGGTGGAGACCGGCAAGATTTCGTCCGAAATCAGCAGACACGGCCCCAGCGCGCAGCTTCGGTCATAGACCTTTGCCTGCGGCAAGTACAAAGGATTTTCTCCTTCAATGTCGCGGGAGCTCATATCATTGCCAATTGTGTATCCGGTAATCCTTGCCGCCGGGGTTATGAACAGCACAAGTTCCGGTTCCGGCACGGACCAGGTTGCGTCTTTACGGATGGCGACCTTTGCATGGGGTCCAACAACGCGGTGAGGGGTTGCCTTGAAAAATAATTCCGGACGTTCCGCGGCATAAACCCGATCGTAGAAATCTCCAGCGCCTGCGGACTTTGCCTCCTGCATTCGGGCGTCGCGGCTGCGATAGTAAGTGACACCGGCGGCCCAGACTTCCTGGCTTTCGATGGGAGCGAGCAGGTCTTCGGAGAGTGGGCGATCAACTGACTTAGAGTGCTGGATGGAGCGCTTCAGATATTCCGAAAGATCTTCACGGGTGACGAGCGCATCCCACGAATTGCTCTGAATAGAATAGAAGCTATTATCGGTCTCGGCCACGAATCCGCGAGTTGTTCGATAGAGCTTCATGCAGAATCATTCTCTTTCGCCACAAGTCTCTTCAGGGCGTCAACGTTTCTTTTATCATCCCCCGGCTCGTCTATGGGTGTTTCCGCGATGAAGGCCGCATGAGCTAATCGGGGATCATTCAGCAGTCTGCGAAAAGGCTTTAGGCCGATAGTTCCCTTCCCGATGTGTTGGTGACGATCGAGTTTGGAACCGCGAGCTGCCTTGGCGTCGTTACAGTGCCAAACGCGAACGTTCTTGAGGCCGACGGTTTCGTCAAGATGGGAAAGGGTTTCGTGCATCCCAGTCTCGCTGACCAGGTCGTATCCAGAGACGTGAGTATGGCACGTATCAATGCAGGCAGCGACCGGTACCAGCCCTTTCAAACGATCGAGGACCTCCGCGACCTGTTCGAAACTGCCTCCCAAAGAGAACTCCGCGCCGGCAGTATTTTCGATCAGAATTGTAAGATTCCCTTTCGCGAGGTCAAGTCCCTGGGTTGCGGCAGCGATGGCAGCGGCGGTTTGCGTTAGTCCGGCTTCCCGATCCAGTCCGCGAAACGATCCTGGATGCAGTACGAGATACTCCGCGCATAGGTCCAGCGCGCGCTCGATTTCTCCTCGAAAGGCCTCAATGGATTTTTTGAGAAACAATGTCGTTGTACCGGCAAGATTCACCAGATAATTGGTGTGAATCACGAGCGGCTTCAGGTCATATTTTTCGCGCAGGCGGCTCATCTCCGCGCATTGCGGAGCGCTTAACTCGTAGGCCGCCCATTGCCGCGGGCTGGATGAGAAAATCTGGAAGGTATTGCAGCCTAGCCGCCAGGCGCGTTCTGCGGCGGCCTGAACGCCTCCGGCGCTCGAAGTATGAATGCCGATGCGGCGGCAAGTTGGTCGCGGAGCGCGCTTTGGAGGCGGCTTCCTGAGAATATCTTGTTCCGCGGCTAAGGAATGGGACATGTCAAAAGGTACCACTTTTGCCCAGGACGAGGCGGCCCTGCAGGGGCAGGTCTCGCGCCTGCGTAGGGGCAGGGTGTCCTTAGCTGCCCGGAGAGGCT
This sequence comes from Terriglobales bacterium, assembly GCA_050746185.1. Taxonomy (GTDB): domain Bacteria; phylum Acidobacteriota; class Terriglobia; order Terriglobales; family Acidobacteriaceae; genus PALSA-188. The sequence goes on from JBOGLA010000006.1 coordinate 103,465, forward strand.
TTCATTCTTCAGCAGCGAGAGCCCGACAAACCGGATGCTAGAATAATTAGAGTCAGGCATCGGTCTCGCGCGACGCACTCCCGCCAATCCCGCCAGGTCCGGAAGGAAGCAACGGTAACGGGCTCTTGCGTGTGCAGTGAGTCGCTGGTGCCTGGCTTTGAATCAGATCTACTCAGGGGAGGACAACCCTGCCCCTGCGCAGGCGACGACCCTGCCCCTTCTCAGTGACTTCCGGTCATGCCCCGGCAAGCAGTTCTTCCCTTCCGCGCATTTCCGCGAAACAATAGATTGTCCATGCCCGCTTCTTCTGCACAACTGCGGCCGGCTTTGCCCATTGCGATTGACCGGTATTTTGAGATTTCGCTGTATCTCCTGGTCCTTACTGGACTGGGAACGCTCGCCTCTACCGGCACTCTCGGAATCCTGACCGTCATACTCGTGGGTACTGCATTGATAGTTCGCGGATACCTGCTGGCCGAAAGGAGAACATGGGTAGTTCCTGAGCGATGGACATCTTTCCTCACGATCGGCTATGCCGTCTTTTACCTCGCGGATTATTTCCTGATCTCGCGGGGATTCCTCGATTCCACCGTGCACCTGGTTTTGTTCGTCATGGTGGTGCGCTTATTCGCCGCGCAGCGTGATCGCGACAATTATTTGCTGATGGTTATCTCGTTCCTCATGGTACTGGCAGGGGCCGTGCTGACGGTGGACAGCATCTTTCTGGTCACGTTCACGGCATTCCTTTTCACGGCGATTGTTACGTGCATTCTGATGGAGATGAAACACGCGGCGGCCCGCGCCACCTACCAATCCGCTAATCCTGTTTACAGAATGGCTCATCGCCGGATGGTATTTTCGCTGGTGCGGATTGTCCCAGCGCTGGTGGTTCTGATCGGCCTGGGAGGGGCAGTCATTTTTTTTCTGTTGCCGCGAGGTTCGGCGGGATACCTCGGAACCTTCGCCGAAGGAACCAGTCTAAGTACAGGTTTTTCGGATCACGTGGAACTGGGTGGCATTGGACAGATTCAGCAATCGAACGCCGTCGTCATGCATATCTCTATTGATGGAGATAAAAGCGGCGGCATGGATTTGAAATGGCGCGGCATCTCGCTGAATGTTTTCGATGGAACAACCTGGTCGGACTCTCACGAAAAATATGTAACGCCTGGCCAGCCGGGGGGCACGTTCCTTCTGAATGCGCCGGGGGACCGGCTCGATCTGTTGAATGCCGCAGCAGCCGTACGTACCATCCACTATCGCGTTTTGATGGATCCTGTGGGAGCCGGCGTATTTTTTCTTGCTCCGACGGCGGAATCACTGCAAGGCTATTACCGGCTGATCACTCGGGATTCCGGAGGCGCGGTTTTCAATGAGGACGCAGAACATCCCATCAGCGAGTACGAAGCGACGTCAGATATTGGCAGCCCCAGCGCCTTTCTGCTCCGAGCATCTGGAGACTCTTATCCAGAGCAAATAATTGCAGAATATGTCCAGACGCCGGTTCTGGACCCGCGCATCCCGGAACTGGCAAAGCAGGTCACAGCAGACAAACAAAACAACTATGACCGCGCTGTCGCGATCGAGGAGTATCTTCGCAGCCACTTTGGATATACGCTGCAGCTCTCGCCGACTCGACCTCGCGATCCTCTGGCGGACTTCTTGTTTGTGCGCAAGCGAGGTCATTGCGAGTACTTCGCGTCTTCGATGGCGATTATGCTGCGCACATTGGGTATCCCTTCTCGGGTAGTCAATGGTTTCCGCACTGGCGAGTTTAATGATTTGACGTCCCAGTATGTGATGCGGGAGCGGGATGCCCATTCCTGGGTGGAGGCTTATTTCCCCGGATATGGATGGGTGAGCTTTGACCCAACCCCGGTTGGGACGGTCGAGTCGCGCGCGAGTTGGAGCCGGGCCATGCTTTATCTGGACGCCATGTCATCGTTCTGGCGCGAATGGGTCGTCAGTTACGATGCCAGCCATCAGTCCAGCCTCGGACGGATTGCGACCCAAGGCAGTATTCAGTACTTCCAGCGGATTCGCAGATGGGGACTCAGGGAATACAGACTGATGCTTTCGGCGGCAAGAAGCGCGCAAACAAACTTAGCGGAGGGCCCGGTCCGATGGGGGTTCGCAGGACTGTTGTCTGCAATTGCGTTGGGGCTGGGCGCGGCGGTGATCCGGTGGCCGGGGTTTTTTCGACGCGCGAGCCTTAGAGCCAATCCGGCCAGGTTTCCTCGCGATGCGGCGGCCATCTGGTACCAACGCATGGTCCGCAGGCTTGCCCGCAAAGGCTTGCGCAAGTTGCCCTCTCAGACGCCGGCGGAATTCCTTGCTTCGATCGAAGATGGGACGACCAGGCGGCGGGTCGAAAAATTCACTACGTTCTATGAGCGAGCGCGCTTTGGAGGATCGTCTGAAGATGCCGAAGCGCTGCCGCAACTCTACGAAGAGATTTATGTCGCCGACGAGAAAAATAAATCTTTGGGTATGCAGTAAAGTTCAGGCGCGAACGTAGTCTATTAGTGGTTGCGCATAGTGAGAAAAACCGAGACTGACAGCTAAGTATCAACTCCGCTTTTCACTTTCCAAAATGCCAGACTACGCCGACGCCAATGTATAAGTTGTTCTGATGGTTTTTACCGGTGTTTACATCTAATTGCGGTACTCCACTGAAAAAATCTCTTACTTCTCCACGAAGGCTGAAGGAGCGCCACAGGGTCACATCGGCGCCACCTCCGAATTGGAATATGCCGGTAGCATTTCCTTTGCCGGGGTTGGGCCCTCCGAACTCGAGCGTCGAGCCCGGGCTGAAATGACCGAAGCCTCCTCCCACGCTGAACCAGGGCGTCACCGGAATATTGGGAAACAACGTAACACGGGCCGACGGCGTGACAAAATATGAGCGGTAATCTGCTGGGATAACGTTGACTCCGTAATTCAAGTCCTCATCGAGATCGAGAAGAACCGGAACTTCGACGGCAAGGGACGCCAAATCGCTGGATTTTAACCTGCGGCTGTAGTCGGCCTCCACGCTCAGACCACCGCCGAAGGCGACAGAGTTGCCCATAAAGTTTGTTCCCGGGACGGTTTGATGACCCACAAATGTGCGTCCAAAAGTGACGGCAATCTCATTTTTCTGCTGAGCTGAAGCGCCCTGCGAGAGTAGAACAGGCAAAATGAGAAGCGCGATCATCAAAAGACGCATGGCCATCCCTCCGTTTGGAATAAGGTGACAATTCTACTCTGTGGCCGCTCATTCGTGAAAACAACCGTGCGGCTGGCGAACTTTAAGACCCCCTAACTTCAGCGTCTGGGCGATGACAGCCAATCCCACCACCCAGAATTTCTCGACGACGACGATGCGGAGCACCGTGTTCATACCCAGCAATATTTAGACTATTTGAAAGCGCGCGCAAAGGAGGGCGGAGGAGGGTGCCGCTTAGTTAACAACGTGACTTCGACCCGCAAGCCGAGGGCGCTAGTTTTGAAGTAGCCGGCAACGGAAATCCTTAACCAGGATGCCTTTAATATCCTGTGTCAAGTTCTTTGAGATCAGGCCAATCCTCGGCGCAGCAAATCTTCCCAAGGGTTTGACTTGCCCGCTTCTCGCGGCCTAACATACTGCGACGCAGAGATTTTCCAACTTATGATCGGCCAGACTGTTTCCCACTACCGCATTGTCAGCAGGCTTGGCGGTGGCGGGATGGGCGTCGTGTACAAGGCCGAAGACACTGAACTGGGGCGCTTCGTCGCGCTGAAGTTCCTTCCCGATGAATTTGCCCAGGATCCGCAGGCTCTCGAACGTTTCCGGCGTGAAGCTCGCGCTGCATCGTCGCTGAATCATCCGAACATCTGCACCATATACGAGGTCGGCAAGCACGAGTCGCAATCCTTCATTGCGATGGAATTTCTGGAAGGCGTGACTCTGAAGCATCGCGTGGTCTCGCATCCCATGGAATTGGGGCTGCTTCTGGCGTGGGGGATTGAAATTGCCGATGCTCTCGACGCCGCGCACTCGAAGGGCATTGTTCATCGCGACATCAAGCCGGCAAACATATTCGTCACGGACCGCAATCACGCCAAAATTCTCGATTTCGGATTGGCCAAAGTCACCGCCCACAACTTCCTGGATCCTTCGGAAGTCACGGCAGGCGCCACGGTTGGCGTGGCCATGGAACATCTCACGTCTCCAGGCGCGGCATTGGGCACGGTCGCGTACATGAGTCCCGAACAGGCTCTGGGTGAAGATTTGGGGGCACGGACTGACCTCTTCTCTTTCGGAATAGTGCTATACGAAATGAGCACCGGCAGGCTCCCCTTTGAAGGAAATACCTCGGCGGCGATCTTTAATTCGATTCTGAATAAAGTTCCCGACTCGCCCATAAAGCTGAATCCTGACCTTCCGCCGGAATTGGAACGCATTGTCAACAAGGCGTTGGAAAAAGACCGCGATCTGCGTTACCAGACTGCGGCAGAAATGAGGGCTGACCTCAAACGCTTTCAGCGGGACTGGCATCCCTCGTCACATAAGTTGGCGGCAGCTACAGGGTCCATCGCAGCGGCGGCGGAGCCGTCCATTGACGCTACAAGGCCTCAGCTTGTACAAAAGTCCGCGAAGCATCCAGTCCTCGTCGGCGCTTCGTTGCTGCTCTTGACTGCCGTGGTCGGAGGGGCGTGTTATTTGATTGGCCAACGCTCCGCTATTCCGCCGGTTCCCACTTTTCGCGAATTGAGTTTCCGTCGGGGAGCGCTGCCGGCAGCTAGGTTCGCTCCGGACCCGCGGTCGGCTGTTTATAGCGCAGCCTGGGAGGGCAATCCGCAGGAAGTCTTTATTAGTTCCCCCAATTCGACGGAGTCTCGCGATCTTGGCCTGAAGGAAACTGAGGTGCTCGCAGTTTCGCCGGCCGGGCAAATGGCAGTGTTGCGCCATTTCGTTGTGAGTCCAAACCACTTCACCCACCGCGGCACGGTGGCGCAGGTTTCCATCGGCGAAGACGCTCCGCGCGACCTGCTTGACAATGTCGAAGCCGCTGATTGGGCGCCGGATGGAAACTCGCTCGCTGTAGTCCACGTAGTGAACGGCCTGAGCCGAATCGAGTATCCCGTCGGCAAGGTTCTCTACCAAACCCCCGGCTGGATCAGCCATTTGCGTTTTTCCCCGAAAGGCGACCGGCTCGGCTTCATTGACCACAACTTGTTGGGAGATGACGGGGGAACCATTAGCGTCGTTGACCTAGCTGGCAAGAAGCGAGACTTGACGGAACGCTGGGCCAGCGCGTTCGGAGCCGCCTGGTCACCTTCAGGGGATGAGATCTGGTTCACAGCGACCGCCACCGGGTTCAGCCGCTCATTGCGAGGCGTCACGATGTCAGGCACAGTGCGGGAATTGTTAAGCGCTCCTGGAACCCTGACGTTGGATGATGTCGGCGCGGGCGGGCGGGCCCTGATTTCGCGGGATGCCATGCGCGCGGGAGCTATCGGCATGGCACCCGGCGAAACCAAGGAGCGCGACCTCAGTTGGCAGGATTGGACTGTGCCGATAGACATTTCGGAAGACGGGAAAACCCTTCTCTTCATCGAAGCGGGTGAAGCCGGCGGAGGCGAATACGCCGTTTTTACCCGCGATATGAATGGCGGGTCCGCCGTGAGGCTCGGCGACGGGTCAGCCACGGCCCTTTCACCCGACGGAAAATGGGCGTTGGTTCTGCGGCAAAACATGTCTCCGCCGGATTTCGTGCTTCTCCCGACCGGCGTCGGCCAGCAGCGGCCGGTTTCGACGGGCAACGTCATTCCCTCCGGCGGCCAATTCTTCGGCGACTCCAAACGGCTGCTGTTCGAAGGTCACGAACCCGGTCACGGTTCCCGCATATATATCGGGAGCGTGGATGGCGCCCAACCACGACCAGTTACGCCCGAGGGCTACGGTTTGGGATCGTATCCCCACGATCTTTCGCCCGATGGGAAACGCATTGCGACGGTAACGAGCGAAGGGATTGCGTTGATTCCGCTTGACGGCGGCGATCCGCAACCAGTCCGAGGCGCGCAACCGGGAGAAGTTCCACTGCGTTGGGACAAAGACGGAAATGCATTGTTGGTAGGATTGCGAGGCGAAACTTCGTGCCCGGTTTCCCGCGTTGACCTTCAAACTGGCGCCAGAACTCCCTGGAAAACCGTCGCCGCCGCCGACTCCGCCGGCGTGGTCGGTGTCTCGTGCCCTCGAATCTCTGCTGACGAAGCGCACTATGTATATGGCTATGTCCGAAATCTTTCCGACCTGTTCTTAGTGGAACACCTGAAGTAGGCCATTCTCTTCCTGGAGCCGCAAGCCTTTCCTTTGAATCCTTCCGTTTCTTCCGACTCCAACTCGTCCCCTCCAAAACAAATCAAGTACAATTCAGAGATGCCGAACCTGAAGGGCTTGGAAAGCATTGTCACTGAGTTGCGGGCCGAAAGAGGCCGCCTGGTAAATAATCTTCGCCACGTGGACGCGGCTCTTGCGGTGTTGGGCAAGTTGGAGGAAGGCAAGTTCGCCACGGAGTCTCGTCGCACCGTTTCCTTGGCCTCTCGCCGAAGGATGGCGGCAGCTCAGAAGGCGCGATGGGCCAAGGTTAAGGGCGGAGCTTTAAATGGAATACGCGGAGCTTCGCGACCGGTGCGACGCCTCTCAGAGGCGACGCGCCGCAAAATTGCCGCCGCTCAACGCGCCCGGTGGGCGCGGGTCAAGGGCAAATAAACCGCAACATGTTGCGGATCGAAGTGCCGTAAGGAATACGCATGGCCATTGTCCGCATCGGAATCGCCGCTTCGCTGCTGGCCTCTTCCGTCAACTTCAATCCCATTTCCAGGAACGCGATGTTTCCTTTTGTAACCGTGGTCCTTCTCGGATTGTTTCTGGGAATGCGGCATTCGACGGATCCAGATCACGTCGTCGCGGTATCAACCATCGTGAGCCGTCAGCGCTCGATCGTTCATTCCACAGTCATTGGCATGATGTGGGGATTAGGCCATTCCTTAACCATCTTCATCGTCGGATCGGCCATCATCATTTTCGGCGTTATCATTCCGCCGCGGCTTGGACTGTCAATGGAATTTTCCGTAGCGCTCATGCTGATTCTCCTGGGCGTGCTCAACCTTACCGGAGTGATGCGATGGATTACGGAGCGCTTCACACCGTCGCATAAGGAAGGGCATGTTCACGGTCGCCATTCATCCGCCACGCATTTGCCCGGCGAACCGAAACCGGAACATCTTGGGAAAGAAAGATCATTTTGGACACGGATGGTTGAAAACCTCGGTTTGTATCAGGCCCTCCGCCCCTTTGCGGTCGGCCTTGTTCACGGACTCGCCGGGTCCGCGGCAGTTGCTCTGCTGGTTCTTTCGACCATTAAAAGTCCGCTATGGGCGACGGCCTACCTGCTGGTGTTCGGCGCGGGCACGATGATCGGAATGATGATTATGACCACGGCGATCGCCATGCCGCTGGCCTACTCAAGCAAGAGATTTCTCAAAGTAAATCAATTTATGACGACGACCTCCGGCCTTTTGAGCATGGCTTTCGGATTATTTCTGGTTTACCACATCGGCCTGGTTGACGGATTGTTTACCGGGCGTCCCCACTGGATTCCTCAATAAGTCCGAATTCTCCAGCAGCCAGTCGCCGTTTTAGAAGTCCTAGGTCAGGTGTTCCGCAACCCACTTGCCCGCTTCCGACGTGCTCAGATTGCCGCCGATGTCTTCCGTGGTCTTCTTTTCCCGCAGCGCGCCGAGAATTGCGGATTCTATCCTTTGCGATTCCGCTGTCATTCCCAAATGATTGAGCATCATCGCGGTCGCCAGAATGGCTCCGAAAGGATTGGCAATATTTTTCCCGGCAATCATCGGGGCCGACCCGTGCACCGGCTCAAACATGGAAGTCTTTCCCGGATGAATGTTGCCGCTGGCTGCCATCCCCAGGCCTCCCTGAAGGGCCGCCGCCAGATCGGTAATGATGTCTCCGAATAAGTTGTTGGTCACGATTACATCAAATTGCCGCGGATCGCGAACCATCTGCATGCACAGGGCGTCTACGAACATATGTTGGGAGATAATCTGCGGATATTCTTCAGCGACTTCCCTGAAAACTCGTTGCCACAGGCCGCCGGCATGGGTCATGGCGTTGGACTTGTCGCACATTAGAACATTCTTTCGCCGGCTGCCGTCGGTTTTGGCGTGGCGCTCGCAATACTCAAAGGCATACCGGACAATGCGCTCGACGCCCTTGCGCGTGTTGATGTCTTCTTGAATCGCAATCTCATCCGGAGTTCCGCGTTTGAAAACGCCGCCCGCGTCGGTATACACGCCTTCGGTATTTTCGCGGATCACCACGAAATCCACGTCTTGGGGATTGATCCCTTTCAATGGACAAAGCGACGCATCCAGCAGCCGCACCGGCCGGACGTTGGCGTAGAGATCCATCTGGAAACGCATTCCCAACAGAATCTCTTTGGCATGGATGTTGGAAGGAACTCGCGGATCCCCGAAAGCGCCCACGAGAATAGCATCGAAGTCGCGCGCCAGACGGATGAAACCTCCCGGCGGAACGGTGACTCCGTCGGCGAGGTATCGGTCTGCTCCCCAATCAAGCGGCGTCATCTCAACGGCGGCCCGCGAAGCATTGATGACTCTAGCCGCTTCGACAATTACTTCGACGCCAATGCCGTCTCCCGCGATCAGGGCGATGCGTTTCTTCAAAGTCACGGCTGAAAGACTATCAAGAAGTCGCCGGCAAAACACGTCGCATTAGAGGATTCTCAGTTTCAGTGCGACATAATGTTAGTGTCCTAGGCCGACCCAACTGACACTTTCCCTGAAGGCTGCCACGAAACGGGATGCCCCACCCGTCGCACTTTTACGGGTGGGGCTGGTGGCCCAGGTTCGCGCCCAGGTTTTGGGCGCTAACCTGGGATCAAGAATATTCTCTCCGCCGCCTTGCGCTTTTTTCTCTCGACCCGTCGCTGTCCACTCTGACTCGATCTTCGCGTCCCCTGGCGGCCCGTGGAACCTCAAGGTCTTTTCACTCCGGAATCATTCGATTTGCGAGCGATTCACTCCGGTCGAGATGACAGAGTTTCGGAGACAAGAGGGCATAAGATATCCGACCGGCCCCGGGGCACCTATTTATAATGAGCACTGTATCGGAATTGGAGTCGCCAATGAACAGCGTGCAAGTCGAACAGAAGAGTTATGAGATGCCCCCGCGGGAGGGGATCAGCGTCGCACATTTTCTCACCGTCGCCGACATCGAACGCTCGGCTCGCTTCTACGAAAAGGTCTTCGGCGGTTGCATTCTGAGCAGACCCGACGGCAAGGGCGCGCCTGCATACCTTCAGATCGCGAATACGTGGCTCCTTCTCAATGTCGGGGGCGGACCCACCCCCGACAAGCCGACGGTAACGCTCAGCGTCCCCAACCCGGATAAGATCAACAGCTTTATGAATATCCGCGTTGCCGATATTCAAGCGTGCTACAAATTATGGAAAAGTCGAGGAGCCGAGTTCATCACGGAGCCGATACCCAAGTACGGCGAGATTCGCTGCTACATCCGCGATCCTGACGGCTACATTATCGAAGTCGGACAGAGCACCGATCTCAAGTACGGTTAAGCGCCCCGTCGATCTCTATTCGGCGAGAAGTTGGGGAACGTTCCGTCTGTCCCCGTTCCCCCCATCGGCCGCTTTTGCAAATGAGCGGGGCTTTTCCTACTTCGGTGCGGTCTTTTCGTTGTGCTTCTCGTTGTAGATCTGGCGGCTGGCGCCATTCTGCCGCTGATTAATATTTCTCTTCTCCCGCGGCGTTAATCGTCCGCCATTCGCATTACGGTCCGCGGCTACGCGGCGATTAATGTTTTGTTCGCGGTTTTCGCTTCTCGCAACCTCGGATGGAGACATCTGTCCGCTGCGGACTCCGTTCGCAATACGCTGCTGCTGCATATCGCGCCGTGTTCCCACTTCATTCTTGCCGTAACGCGCAGTACTGGCATTGTGCTTGTCGTCGTAGATTGACCGGCTCATATTGTTCTGTTGCCGGTTGACTTGCTGGCGCTCCTGCGAAGTAAGCCTGCCACCATTTGCGGAGCGGTCATTGTGGATTTCACCGTTCAATCTCGATTCGCGATTCTCCAGATTTCTGGTTTCCCCGGCTGTCAACTGTCCGGAAGAAATTCCGTTTGCGATTCGGCCCTGCTGGTTAAAACGACGCCCATTGACGGAATCCATCGCCGCTGTTCGCGGAGTTCCATGATTGAAGGATGCAAGCTGATTGCGGTCATGACTCATCGCCTGCTCGTGCGCCGTCTGGTTGGAGGTGGGCTGGAAATGCTGCTCGTGCATCGCGACCTGTTCCTCGCGGCCTGGCCGGGCCATGGCCCCGCCCTCGCCGTTGAAGCTGGCCCGCGTCACAATTGTGTTATTGATTACGGTACGGTTGACATAGACGTTTCTAACCACTGCCGTGTTCACATTCACCACCGCAGTGTTGTAACGGAAAACGCCACCAGACCACATTCCGCCCCCGAAGCCGACTCCGCCATATCCGAAGCCGTAGTTGATGCCTCCATAGAAGCCGACGTGAGGACCCCAATAACCGGCGTGCCAACCATAGAGACCACCCGCGAAACCCCAATAGCCGGGAGTCCACAACAGGCCGGCTCGCGGCGGCGCAACCCACACGCCCGGAACCCAATAGTAGCCGACGGGTGCGTACGCCCAATATCCGGGAGTCCACAGATAGCCTTCAACCGGGCATGGAGGCTGCGTGTAGACTGGCAGCGCGGGCGGTCCAATCCTGATGGAGACAGCGATCTGAGCGAATGACGCCACTGACATCGCGCCTACCAGAAGCAGCAGAATCAGAATTCGAGATTTTCCAGGCATTGTCATAATCGAGCCTCCGTCGGTTTGCTCTTCCCGGCAATATAAAACCGGATGCGCATACGAAGTTGCTAACGTTTCGTAAACCTCTGAGAGCATTGAAACGCGGGTAGTTTACACCCAATCGGCTGGACCCCAATGTTACGGAAGCAGGTGCGCCTCCAGCTAAATCAGGCTCGTTCCGAAGTGTGAAGGGTGTATTCGCCGGGGAGGAAACAGTCGCAAATTTCCGGCTTAAAGTCCGGCTAAGCCCCCTGGAGCCTCACCTTTTTCGAAAACCATTTAATATGCTTGGGATTCCCGTCGTCTTCGTTAAATGTCACGCGCGGCGTCCAGCCGCCCATTCGCCTGCTTCCCGTATGCTCAGGTTCCCGGCAATATCTTCCCTGGTTTTCTTTTGCCGGACGGCCCCGAATCCTCTGAAGCAAAAACAGAGTGAGCCGCCATTGGCGGCTTTTTTTATTCCCACAGTCCTAGCAACGCACTAATAGGACACTACCGACGAGTAACATCGCGTTGACACTGGGCTTTGCATGATGCTAATTTTAATGGTTCCCAAGCCTTTTTCACCCGAGAGCCCTTCAAGCAAATCATGGACGAGACGCTAAGAGAGATAGGCGAATTACTGCTTCAATCCGTTCCGACCATCCTATTCATGGTCTTGCTCTACGGATTGTATAGCCTGTTAGTGTACAGGCCACTCGTAAGCGTTCTCGGCGAGCGGCGCAGGAAAACTGAGGGTGCCGTCGAAAAAGCCCGGGCCGATATGGCTGAGGCAGAAGCTCGCACCGCCGAATATGAGCAGAAATTGCGCGAGGCGAGACTGGCGGTTTTCAAGACGCAGGAGATGCGGCGAAAACGGGTAGCAGAAGCGAGGACCGCGCTCTTGTCCGAAGCGCGAAGCAAGGCCCAGGCGCAAGTATCCGAAGCGCGAGTTGCAATAGAAAACGATAAGGTCGCGGCCCAGGAAAAGTTGCAGTTTGAGAGCGGAAGGCTCGCAATCGAAATCATCAGGGCGGTTCTTCGTCCGGCCAACCCGCAAGCTCCGGCAGGTGCCCGGTGATCTCCCCTCTTTTCTCGGCGCGCGGAAATGTGAGAATCCGGACGTTTCTTTTCGGTTTTTTCGTTTTTCTTTGCATGGCCCCGGTCGCCTCAATTGCGCAGGTGACCGACAATTCCGGGAGGGGCGACTCTCAAAGCCTGCAAAGTCAGACGGTTCACCCCGACGTTGCCAATCAATCCCGCGAAACCGGCAACAGCGACGATCAGGCGGAACTTAAACACTCGTCTTCGGTAAGACTCGTCGCAAGAATTACCGGCCTTAGCCTCGATCATGCTTACTGGCTGTGCATTTTATTAAACTTTGCGGTCATAGTCGGAGCTGTTGCCTGGGCATCCCGGAAGCATCTGCCCGCAATGTTTCGGAACCGCACTGAGTCTATTCAGAAAGCTATGGCAGAGGCGCGAAAGACCAGCGAAGATGCGAATCGCCGCCTGGCGGAGATTGAGGCGCGACTCTCGCAGCTGGGAAAAGAGATTGACGAAATGCGGGCCGCAGCCGAGCAGGAAGCCGCGAACGAAGAGGAACGCAGCAAAGTTGCCGCAATAGAAGACGCGCGAAGGATTACCGATTCGGCGCAACAGGAGATCGCTGCGGCAGCCAGAGCGGCCCGCCACGATCTCACGACCTACGCTTCTGATTTGGCGGTATCGCTGGCGCGCAAGCAAATCCACGTGGACGCAACGACGGATGAAGGCTTGATTCAAAACTTCACCCAACAGCTTTCGGGGCCTGGTGCGCCAAAGATGGGTCAAGGGTCCACATAGCCATATGGCTTCCGTTACCAGTACTTACGCGCGGGCGCTCACGGATGTAGTATTCGACCGCCGGCTCGATCCAGCCAGGACCGTGCGAGAAGTACAGTCCCTGGCGGACCTGGTGGCCCGTAGTAAAGAGTTGCGGGAAGTATGGGAGACTCCTTCTATACCAGATGGCCAGAAACGCGGGGTGTTGGATGCGATCGCTTCCCGCGAAGGCGTTTCCGCGGAAGTGAGGAATTTCGCGGCCGTGCTGATTGATCATCAGCGCATCAGTTTTCTCGGAGACATTGCGAAACAGTTCGAGCAAGACTTGAGTCAGCGGCTGGGATTCGTCGAAGCGGACATCATCAGCGCCCGCGAGCTCAGCATAGCCGAACGAAGCGCTTTGGAGCGGGACATCGCAAAGCTCACGGGAAAGAAATCGCGTGCCCATTATTTTCGCAATGAATCCCTCCTGGGAGGCATTGTGATCAAAATTGGCAGTACGATTTATGACGGCTCGGTGAGCGGGCAATTGAGAAGGATTCGAGAGAAAATCGCTGCTAGCTCCTAGCTTCTGGCTGTTAAGCGTGTTCTGAAATCGCGCGCAGCACTCGGAGTGGAAAGTCTAAGAGGTCGGGTTAAGCTAGTAGTTAAGAGAGATGGAAGCTAAGAACTGATCTTATGGCACAAATCAAGGCAGACGAAATTACGCAACTGATCCGGCAGCAAATCGAGAATTACGAATCGAAGATTGCCGTGGACGAGGTGGGAACGGTCATCACTCTGGGCGACGGAATCGCGCGCGTCCACGGCCTTGACAAAGTGATGGCAGGCGAACTTCTGGCATTTCCCCACAACCTTGCGGGAATCGCGATGAACCTCGAAGAGGATCAGGTCGGTGTGGTGTTGCTGGGCGACTATACCGAAATCCGCGAAGGCGATGAGGTCAAGCGAACCGGCAAAATTATGAGTGCCCCCGTCGGAGACGCCATGATTGGCCGCGTCGTGGACGCCCTCGGCCAGCCCATTGACGACAAAGGGCCCATCACCACCGAACAGACGATTCCGCTGGAGCGGCTTGCTCCCGGCGTCATTGACCGCCAGCCGGTCCGGGAGCCCATGGCGACGGGACTGAAGGCGATTGACAGCATGATCCCGATTGGCCGCGGACAGCGGGAATTGATCATCGGCGACCGCCAGACCGGCAAGACGGCAGTTGCGCTCGATACCATCATCAACAATAAGGGCAACGACCTCATCTGCATCTACAACGCCATCGGACAGAAACGATCTTCCATCGCGCAGGTGGTCAAGATCCTCACCGACTACGGAGCGATGGATTACACGATTGTGGTTGCGGCGTCGGCTTCGGAACCGGCGCCCATGCAGTACATCGCGCCTTATGCAGCGTGCGCGATGGGTGAATATTTCCGCGATAGCAAGCGCCACGCGCTGGTCATTTATGATGACTTGTCCAAGCACGCGGCCTCTTATCGCGAGATTTCCCTGCTGTTGCGCAGGCCTCCCGGACGAGAAGCCTATCCCGGAGATGTTTTTTACCTTCACTCCCGCCTGCTGGAGCGGGCTTCGAAGTTGAGCGACAAGAACGGCGGAGGCTCGCTTACGGCCCTCCCGATTATTGAGACTCAGGCGGGCGATGTCTCCGCATACATTCCCACGAATGTAATTTCCATTACCGACGGTCAGATTTTTCTGGAGACCGACTTGTTCAACAGCGGCGTGCGTCCGGCAGTGAACGTCGGAATCTCCGTCAGCCGCGTCGGTGGAAGCGCCCAGATCAAAGCCATGAGGCAGGTCGCCGGAACTCTAAAGCTTGATCTCGCGCAATATCGCGAGCTGGCGGCATTTTCGCAATTCGGCAGCGACCTGGATAAAGCGACCCAGGCACAACTGAACCGGGGCCAGAGATTGGTTGAAGTCCTAAAGCAAAAACAGTTCTCGCCTCTGCCGTTCTCAAAGCAGATTTTGGTCATCTTCGCGGGTACCAGCGGCGCATTTGACGATTTGCCGGTAGAACAGATTCGCGACTTTGAGGCCGAGCTTTACAAGTTCGTGGACAATTCGAATCCCGGCGTGCTGCGCGCGATCATGGAAAAGAAAGTCCTCGACGACGGATTGAAGGCGGAGATGAATAAAGTAATTAAGCAGGCAAAAGACATATTCGTTTCCGATCGCAAGGCAGCGGAGGCCGGTGAAAAGTGAAGATGCAGGTTCCTCACTTCGCTTCGCTCCGGTTGAGATGCCAGATCTATGTGGAAGCGCAATAGCTGGAAGTTAGTAACTTGACGCGATTTTCATGGCCAACATATTAGACATTCGACGCCGCATTCGAAGCGTGATCAACACACGGCAGATTACGCGCGCCATGAAAATGGTATCGGCGGCGAAGCTGCGGCGTGCACAGGAGCGGGCGTTGTCGGCGCGTCCATATGCGCAAATGCTCACGAATGTGCTTAAGTCTCTGGTTTCGCGAGTGGAGCTTTATGATCCGCAAACAGGTGATTTGCGGCATCCGCTACTGGCACAGCGCGAGGAGAACAACATCCTGCTAATTGTTATTACCGGTGACAAGGGGTTAGCGGGTGCGTTCAATACCAACATTCTGAAAGCGGCGGCGCGATTTCTGGATTCCAGGAAAGGAAAGCATGTTGAATTGGAAGCAGTTGGCCGGAAAGGCCGTGACTTTCTACGACGCCGCTATCCCGCTGCCGAGCCGAGGCCTGCCGGATCAAGCGAAAAGGCGGGGGTCGCGCTTATCGGCGAGCACATTGGAGTGCTGAACAAGCTGGACTATTCGACCGTCTCCGAAATCGCCGACCGTACTATTGACCGCTATAGCGACGGCGCCATTGATTCCGTTTATCTGGTTTACAACGAATTCAAATCGGTGATCGCGCAGAGGCTGGTGGTTGAAAAGATATTGCCCATCGAGCATGTTGGGACTGCCGAAGTGCTTCAGGCGGAAGGCATGAGTCTGGAGGAAAAGAAGCGCGCCGTGGAAGCGTCGAAGGGCGCAGGGGTCGGACTTCGGCCGCCTGACACCCGTGACATGGATGCCGCGGCGGAAAAATTTGCGACTGCCCCGGTGGATTACATCTATGAACAGTCTCCGGAAGAATTGTTCCGTTCATTGCTGCCAAAGTACGTGAGAATTCAAATTTTCCGGGGCTTGATGGAATCGGTTGCGGCAGAGCACGCCGCCCGCATGACTGCGATGGATGCCGCCAGCAACAATGCGACCGACATGATTGATTCGCTCACGCTGGCGATGAACCGGGCGCGTCAAGCCAAGATCACCAAAGAAATTATCGAGATTGTGAGCGGAGCAGCAGCATCGTAAGAGCAGTTTCGTGTTTCGAGTTTCGCTGGGCTGATTGGCGGCCGGTTTTGACTACGCACTTGAAACTAGAAACCTGAAACTTGAAACTGGGAAGGCCTTTATGCCAGAAAATGTTGGACACGTAGTTCAGATTTCCGGACCCGCGGTTGATGTTCAATTCTCCGAGGCGACGATGCCGGCGATCTACGAGGCGGTGCGTGTGGTCAGCGATGGATTCACAGTTCCCTCGCCTGTCAACGTTATTCTCGAAGTACAACAGCATCTCGGGGACGGCCGCGCGCGTTGCATTGCCATGGAAGCTACCGAGGGCATGGTCCGGGGCATGAAAGCGATAGATCAAGGGGGGCCGATTTCGGTGCCTGTGGGCCACGGAACGCTTGGCCGTGTTATGAACGTGATTGGCGAACCGGTGGACAACCTTGGTCCGATTCATTTTAAAGAACGGCATCCCATTCACCGCCCGGCTCCGTTGTTCGATGAACAGGCAACCACTTCTGAAATGTTCGAGACCGGCGTGAAGGTGGTGGACCTGATCCAACCTTTTCTAAAGGGCGGCAAGATCGGATTATTCGGCGGCGCTGGCGTAGGCAAAACCGTTTTTATTCAGGAACTCATTAACAACGTGGCGAAACAGCATGGTGGGTTCTCCGTATTTGCAGGCGTGGGCGAGCGCACCCGAGAAGGCAATGATCTCTGGCTTGAGATGTCAGAGTCCGGTGTAATCAAACCCGGCGATTCCGAACATTCTAAAGCTGCGTTGATTTATGGGCAGATGACCGAACCCCCAGGTGCGCGGTTGCGCGTTGCTTTGACCGGCCTCACCGTCGCGGAATATTTCCGAGACGTTGAAGGCGCTGACACGCTTCTATTTATTGACAACATTTTCCGCTTCACACAGGCGGGATCAGAAGTGTCCGCTCTTCTCGGGCGAATGCCCAGCGCGGTGGGATACCAGCCCAACCTTGCAACCGAGATGGGCGAACTCCAGGAACGGATTACCTCCACCAAGAAAGGTTCGGTAACTTCAGTGCAGGCAATCTATGTCCCGGCCGATGATCTTACCGATCCGGCCCCGGCAACCACGTTCGCTCACCTGGACGCGACAACAGTTCTTTCCAGGGCTTTGACGGAGATTGGAATTTATCCAGCGGTTGATCCGCTCGCCTCTACCTCGCGGATTCTCGATGCCCGCATCGTTGGACAGGAACATTACGACGTGGCTCAAGCCGTGAAAAAGATATTGCAAACCTATAAGGACTTGCAGGACATCATCGCAATTCTGGGTATTGACGAACTCAGCGAGGATCAGAAAGTTACGGTGGCGCGGGCAAGAAAGATTCAACGCTTTCTGTCGCAGCCCTTCTTCGTTGCCGAACAATTCACCGGTTCGCCGGGCCGCTACGTAAAGATCGCCGACACCGTAAAGGGCTTCAAAGAAATAACGGAAGGAAAGCACGACGACATTCCCGAACAGGCTTTTTATATGAAGGGGACGATGGACGAAGTTCTGGAAGCGTCGGAGAAAATGAAAACTGCGGCGTAATAAGCAATCACTGCGAGGGTCTCCCGCCTGCCAGGTCGTGCGAGGACGCCCATAGAGTACCAAAGGGTTAGCTAGAATCCGGAAGCGATTTTTATGGCCGATACATTCCATCTCGAAATAGTTACTCCCGAGAAGATGATCGTTCGCGACGATGCGGATGAGGTGCAGATTCCGGGAAAGGGCGGATATCTCGGCATCCTTCCCGGACATGCCCCTTTAATTACCGAATTGTCAGCGGGAGAGCTCAGCTATCGCAGCGGCGATCAGACGCATCGTTATGCGGTTGCGTGGGGATTTGCCGAAGTTCTTCTGGATAAAGTCACGGTTCTGGCGGAGACAGCCGAACGCCCCGAAGATATTGACGTCAATCGCGCGCAGTCCGACAAGCAGCGCGCCGAAGAACATCTCAAGTCTGGCAAGAGCGAGAAGGATTTCACTCGCGCGGAGGAGGAATTAAGAGCCGCGGATACTCGATTAGAAGTGGCGTCGAGACGTAGCTAAGACCTGGCACGGAAGGATTCGATCACCATGACGAAAGTGGAAGCCATCATCCAAACTGCGAAACTGGACCCGGTGAAGAACGCGTTGCATGATATTGGTGTCGAGGGGATGACCGTTACCGAAGTCCGCGGCCATGGCCGGCAAAAAGGTCACACCGAGGTTTATCGCGGGCGGGAGTACACGGTTGATCTGATTCCAAAAATCAAGATTGAGATGGTGCTCGCCGACGATATGGTGGACAAAGTGACCCAAACCATCATCGCAACCGCGCAGAGTGGCAAGATCGGCGACGGCAAGATCTTTCATTCCCGGGTTGACGAAGCGATTCGCATCCGAAACGATCAGCGGGGCGAGGGGGCGCTGTAACGCCCGCTGTCCAACATCCCAACAGCCGGACGGCCAATCGAAAGCCGGTTCATATCCTCATGCGACGACGCCATGGGTTCTTCTGAATAACAATTCCTGATACACCCCATAAATAGTTTCGATTTCCGCGCCATGCCCCGTGCGAATAGATTGACTAATGGTTAAGCTTGTCTAGAAGGACCAGCGTATCGAAGGATGTGGAGGTCAGAATCCCATTCCCTACTTAGATCTGGAGTTACGGCCATGAGCGCGGCATCGCCCTTAAGTAGCGAATTACGGGATCTCTATTCCGAAGTATCTAATCGCATACGACAGGAGTTCACGGCCAGCGGAGACGGCCGCGCTGCGGTCGCACAACGGACAAGCGTCGTGGAAAGTATGGTGCTGCGTCTTTGGAGGGAAATAATCTCTCCAGACGAAGCCGGCCCCGAGAATTTTGCGCTCCTTGCCATTGGCGGGTTTGGCCGCAAGTGGCTCTTCCCTCACTCTGACGTGGACATTCTTTTCCTCCACGCCGATCGTGTTACCGAAGAGAAATACCGGTCCCGTACCCGCCAATTCTCGCAGGAATTGTGGGACCTGCGGATGAAACTGAGCCCCACTACCAGGACTCTGGCGGAGTGCGACCACTTCGATCCCGAAAATGTTGAGTTTACGATTTCGCTGCTCGACTCGCGATATCTCGCCGGCGACCGGGAACTCTTCGCGCGATTGCACGACAAACTTATTCCCAAGCTGATCATGCGCGAGATGCAACCAATCGTGCAGCGCCTGGCGGATGTCACCCGCTCGCGCCATGCCAAATACGGCAGCACCGTGTTTCATCTGGAACCGAATGTTAAGGAGACGCCCGGCGGTTTGCGCGACTACAACGTGGCGTCCTGGCTGGCTTTGATTTCCTCCATGGATAAGTTGCGGGACTGGCCTGACCCAAAGACGTTGTTTTCGGTTTCAGCGCGCAAACAATTTGAACCAGCGCTCGAATTTCTGATGGCGGTACGCTGCTTTTTACATTTTCGGCAGGGGCGGGACGACAATTTGCTTCTTTGGGAAGCGCAGGACGAAGCTGCCGCGCGCAAAATTGGCTTTCCTGACGACCAGGAAATGAGTGCTGCTGACTGGATGAGGATTTATTTTGGCCATGCGCGGGCGGTTCATCGCACTTCCATGCAGTTGCTTGAGGAAATTCCGGCGGCGCGTTCGTCGCTTTACAAACATTTTCAGAATTGGCGGTCGCGGGTCTCAAACGCCGATTTCTCCGTGGTTGACGGCTTGATTTACCTGCAACAGCCATCGTCCGTCCAGGATCCGGAGTTGCTGCTGCGCATGTTTGACTTCATGGCCCACCATGGCTTGAGGTTGAGTACCACCACTGAATACCGTATCGAGCAAGTATTGCCTTCCATGGCGGCAACCCCGCCTCAGGGCGCGGAACTTTGGAGATACTTGCAAGTTATTCTTCTGGAACCATTCGCTGCGGACGGGCTTCGTGCCATGCATTCGCTGCATCTGCTGACCCTGCTACTGCCGGAACTGAAACTGACGGAATCGCTGGTGGTCCGCGATTTTTACCACCGGTTCACCGTTGACGAGCACTCCTTCCTTGCCATCGAGAGCCTGCATCAGGCCGGCCAATCGCAATCCGAGTGGGATCAGCGTTACGGCCGCATTCTGCAAGAATTGGAGCGCCCCGAATTGCTCTATCTCGCATTGCTTCTGCACGACGTGGGCAAGGGCGTACCGGGCGCAAATCATGTTGAAGCCAGCATGGAGATTGCACAGCATTGCATGGACCGCCTGGATCTCGAACCACAGGATCGCGAGACTGTCCTCTTCCTGATCGCCAGCCATTTGGACATGGGGGCCACTTTGCGCCGCGATATTTTTGATCCTGAAGTAATCCAGGCATTCGCGGAAAAGATGGGTACGCCTGAGCGGCTGAAAATGTTGTGCCTGCTTACCTATGCCGACATAAAAGCCGTGAACCCGGAAGCCCTGACGCCCTGGAAGGCGGAGAACGTCTGGCGCCTCTACATTGCTACGTCGAATTTCCTGAACCGCCATGCAGACCAGCGGCTGAACGCTGATTCTGACGACGAGAGCCTGGCGCGGCTACAGAGTCTGGCTCCTGTTGCCGGCAAGAGCATCAAGGCCTTCCTGCAAGGATTTCCGAAGCGGTATTTGCGCACGTATCCGGCCGAGGAAATCTTGCGCCATTTCGAGATGTCAGAGCAACTGGCGCAGCAACCAATCGAGCTTGATCTGAAGCGGGGACGGCATTGGTACGAGTTGACCCTCATTACGAATGATCGTCCATTCTTGTTCGCTACCATCGCCGGAACGCTGGCGGCATGGGGGATGAACATCGTAAAGGCCGACGCTTTTTCGAACCATGCGGGAATTGTGGTAGACACGTTTTTCTTTACTGACCGTTTTCGCACGCTCGAATTAAATATGCCGGAGTGGGAGCGGTTCCAGCGAAGCGTGACCGACGTGGTAGCAGGAGAGGCTGACTTGGATCGGCTCTTAAAGGATCGTCTTCGGTCCGAAAAGAATATCGCCAAGGTAAAGGTAGACACCAGAATCGAATTCGATGATCAGAGTTCGGCAAGCAGCACCCTGGTACATGTAATCGCTCAGGATCGCCTGGGACTGCTCTACAAGATCAGTTCCCGTTTTTCTCATCACAACTGCAATATCGAAATCGCGCTGATTGACACGGAAGGCCAGATGGCCCTCGATGTCTTCTACTTGACATCGGGCGGCAGGAAACTCTCTCTTGACCACGAAAACGAGCTGAAGGCGGACCTGCTCGAAGAATTGCAAACAGCCTAAGCCAAAAGTCTTACTGTAGAGACGTAGCTTGCTATGTCTGTTCTCGGTGTGCCTGCGCAAGACGTGGCAAGCTACGTTTCTACTTGTTCCGCCAAGCTACTTCCTGACTCGCAATCCGCATCCAATTCCAGTCGGAATTCTAGAGGAGGGTTTATGGCAAAACGCGGCAATGAAGCGCGGCTGGATGAACTTAGGAAGAATGACCTCGGCCAGGTGGGTCCGGCGAGCGGCGGGCAATCCGGCGACACACAAGGGTTATCCAACGACGAAGACGCCAGCGACATCAGCGTGGACGAACTCAGCGAAGAAGATCAGGCGGTGGAGGCGGGAATCGTTGACGGCGTGGAAGACGCGGCCAACCATCCGGAGCGGCCGGTGCACACGCATGAGGAATATGGGCGGCCGGAAGATATACCGCCGGAAACCGGGTCGGAATAAGCCTATGTCGGGCCGTTCCAAACGTGGCATTTCCGCCCGTGATATTCTAAATACAACAGCTGCGCACCGTCTTTACCTCGAACTGGGCGGAAATTCCCCGCAGTTTCACAAAATAAATCATGCTTTCAGTCAGCAATGTTTCCATGCGCTACGGCGCCAAAATACTGTTTGAAGAGGTGTCCACGGCTTTTACTCCTGGAAGGCGCTATGGATTGACCGGTCCCAATGGATCGGGAAAGTCTACTCTGATGAAAATTCTTTCAGGAGAAATGGAGCCGCAAAAAGGTACAGTCGTGCGTCCCCGGAAACTCGGCGTATTGAGCCAGGATCAATTTGCTTTTGACTCGTTTACCGTGACGGACACCGTCATCATGGGCAATAAACGCCTGTGGTCGGCCATGCAGGAGCGCGACAGAATTTACGAGAAACCGGAAATTACTGACGAAGACGGCATGAAACTGGGCGAACTCGAAGGCATAGTTGGAGAAGAAGACGGTTACACCGCGGAGACAGATGCGGCGATATTGCTGCAAGGTCTTGATATTCCCGACGGACTGCATGCGCGCAAAATGAGCGAGTTGCAGGGCGGGCAAAAGGTCCGTATTTTGCTGGCTCAGGCTCTCTTCGGACATCCCCAGGCTTTATTACTGGACGAGCCGACGAATCACCTGGATTTGGACTCGATCCACTGGCTGCAAAGCTTCTTGAATCAGTATGACGGCGTGCTGATCGTGATATCTCACGACCGGCATTTCCTGAATAGCATCTGCACGCAGATCGCGGATATTGATTATGAAACCATCATTACTTACACCGGATCGTACGACGATATGGTGGTCGCCAAGACGCAGGTCCGGTCGCAGATTGAATCCCAAAACGCTCAGCGCGAGAAAAAGATTTCACAGTTAAACGAATTTATCGCGCGCTTCTCGGCGGGCACCCGATCCAGTCAGGTACAGTCGCGGCGTAAGGAAGTCGAGCGGTTGCAGGTTACGGAGTTGGCACGGTCGAATATCCAACGGCCTTTCATTAAGTTTGAAATGAAGCGTCCCTCCGGCAAACACATTCTTGAAGTGGAAGGTTTGGCGAAAGCCTATGGCGATCACGATGTAATCTCCGGATTCACCGCCAGCGTGACCCGCGGGGAGAAGATTGCTTTAATGGGTCGCAACGGAGCAGGCAAAACGACTTTGGTGAATGCCCTTCTTGCGAATTCGCCGACAACGCCGGAAACAGAACTTCGCAAGACCAGCGGTTATGATGGCCCATTCCTCGATTACGGCAAGGTGATTTGGGGGCATGAGGCTGCCATCGGATACTTTGCCCAGGACCACCGGACCCTGATCGAAAACGGCACGACTGCCTTGGAGTGGCTTGGGCAATGGGACCCGTCGGCATCCAATGAGGAACTTCGCGGCCTCCTGGGACAGATGTTATTCGCGCGAGAGGAAGCTACCAAGTCCACGACCGTTCTTTCAGGTGGTGAAGCGGCGCGGCTGTTGTTCTGCAAATTGATGTTGCAGAAGCCGAATGTCCTTGTGTTCGACGAACCCACGAACCATTTGGATCTGGAATCCATCAATGCGCTGAACATTGCGTTGCAACGCTATCAGGGGACGGCCTTTTTGGTGACTCACGACCATGACCTGATTGATGAAGTGGCGACCCGCATCTGGCACTTCGAGTCGGATCACGAGATCACGGACTTCAAAGGCGCCTACGAGGAATACCAAACCGTGCATGCATGACTCCTTGTTCTCGCGAACAACTCTCTTCTCATTCGCAGACATCAAAACAACGATTATAAGTTCTCATCATGGAACGAGTAATCATGGCTAGCGCAAAACAATCCGCTGCTGCCCGGAAGAACATTAAAAAGGCGGCAGCCGCAGCCGGGAAAAAGAGAACGATTGCACATCTGCCAAAGTCTACTCGGACCGCCTTGGGGAAAAAAGGTGCGGCGGCCGCGAACAAAAAGCGGGATTCGACCGCGGGCTAAACTGGCCGCTGAATCTCTTTCTCTGGAACAGCTAAGCCGGCGCTGACGTAGACCTTTTGCTGAATCACCGCGCGGATCGCATCCGCCAATTCTTTCGCGGCATCAGACTTGATTACGTATCCTCGTATTCCTTTCCCGAGAGCGGTTCGAGCCATCTCGGCTACGGCATGTTCTGTCAGCAGAATAATTTCGGTTGTGGGCGCAACCGCAAATATTTGCCGGGCTGCCTCAAACCCTCCAAGTCGGGGCATGCTTACATCCAGAAGCACGACCTGAGGATGTAACTCTTTCGACTTCTCAACGGCTTCGTGCCCATCTTCGACTTCGCAAACTACGCGAAAGTCCGGCGCTGTTTCAAGCACAGCACGGATTGCGCGCCGGACGAATTGATTATCATCCGCGATTAGAATCTGGATATCCTTCAAGCCCTACCTCGGAAGCAACAAAGTAAGAACGCAACGCCAGATGAATAGTTGCGCAACATTCTTCCACCTGAAACCATCTCGACTAAGACTTTTGGCCGCGTGTTGGTTGAGGCTGCACGGGTCTTCGGGCGCCCGGCTATGGCAAGAATTCTTGCAGGGGACACGCTTCGCAAATTGCCCTTGCTTTTAAGCAATATTGCTTCCCGACAGTCACGATCAATCCGTGCATTTCGTTATAGACCTGCACCAACTCGGAGCGAGTCCCGCGGCTCATGGGAGAAGGCGGATGGGAATGACTAGGTTTACTGTCGGCGCACTTCCCGGCTTCCGGCTCCTCCCCTAATCGCACTGCCGCTGTGGCAGGAGGGAATCCCTTGATTTCTGCGGGCTGACTGAGGGAACGTTCGAATAGAGCGCGGATTTCCTCGTACGACGCATTCGCGGGAACAATTTCATGGCGTTCCAGAATTCTGCGAGCGTATGCGTCCACTACAAACACCGGACGCTGGCCAGCGTAAAGCAAAATGGAATCTGCCGTTTCAGGCCCGACTCCATTCAATTCCAACAATTCCTGACGGAGCTGCTGAGTTGGCTGCGAAAACATTCGTGTCAGTGATCCATCATAACGACCATCCACAAACGCGACGAAGGTCTTCAGGCGCGCTGCTTTCTGCCGAAAATAACCTGACGATCGAACCAACGCCTCAAGCTCCGGCAAACAGGTTTTCCGGATTCCGGCGAGAGTCAGAACACGAGCGGCGCGTAAACGGCGCAATGCGATTTCAACGTTCGCCCAGGAAGTATTCTGGGTAAGGTAGGCTCCGACTATTACTTCGAACCGAGTTCTCGCCGGCCACCAATGCTGCCGTCCCAATGAGGCTTGCAAGGTGTGATAGTAGGCGCGAAGCTGCCGTTCTTTATTTTCTCTACCGGCGGATTTCAATCAAGCTTCCAACAGGGCCTGGCCCTTATCGAGCGATCGACACATTTCGAATTGTGTACTTGCACGTTTTCACTTTCGAGCCATTCGGCCACGCTAGTTCTAAAAGTCGAACGCCCATGAAGGATGTCAACTTGCCGTTTACAACTGCGCCAGCATCGAAAGTCTTGCAAAATCCGTTACTATATACCTGATAAATCCGCCCATCGGAGCCTTTGAGTATCATGTTGCACTTATAATTGTCTCTGTTCGGTATGTCAGTCGGTTTAGGGTCAAAGGGCTGATCATATGTAGTGTTCAGCACGGTGAACTTGATACCGTAGTCCGCGATATTCTTTTCTTTGCCGAATACAAGACTGGTTGTAAGTAAGAGCACTGCGAGCAGTGTAACGTTTGACTTTTTCATCTTTTGATCGCCTCTGTGTTAGATTCTTCCCGCTGTCTCAACTTCCGCGGGGTATGGCCCGTGAGGTAGGCGGAAACAAACCCCTCTCATTCTGCCTTGTCGGAGGCTAGAGGGGCTTCCAATCGCCAGATTTTGGATTGGGTCGTCCAGGCGAGCCACCCCGTCCCCGCAGCCTTTCGGTCGCAGTTGTGCGTAGTGTCAAGTATGTTAGCCACTCGCTTGGGCTTCGCTCTACGGAACACCACGCCGGAAACTCATCGTACGTTGCATCCTCCTCTATCTGCCGCGCCGTCAAGTGGGAATGTTTGTTGTCGAGTCGCCGCCCCGCAATGAAATCTCTTATAACCCAGCTTCTGCGGTCTCTATTCTGGTCGAAGTAAATCAAGCGATCGCTGGTTACGATTCTCGGACAACGCAAAACAATCCCATAATTTCCACCGCCTCGGTGATCGTAATTGCTTTGATTCACAGCCATGCAGGGTCATGTCTCCATTCCCGAAGGGTTAGCACATTAGTAACACAAAACATAGAAAATCGGTGACAGGCCACTGGAACTCCGCTGGTATCGTGGAAGATAACGAAGGTAACTTACCATGGTACAGGTACCAAAGTTACTGGTGAAGTAACGCGTCTGCTGTGACAATTTGTGTCAACGACGTTCGCCGCCTTTCTGCCCCCAGGAAGCAGCAAGTTTTCCTGCCAGATACCACCTGGCACTTCGTCGTCACAATCGGGAGAGATTGGCTTATGTCACAGAGGCTGGGTGATCTTCTGGTAAAAGAGAAGGTCATAACTCCAGAGCAGTTGCGCGAGGCGACCAAGACCCAGAAAGAGTCGAACACTCGTTTGGGCTCGGCTTTGGTGAAGCTCGGCTTTCTTACGGACGAAGACGTCACAAACTTCCTGTCGCGCCAATATGGCGTACCCGCAATCAATCTTTCTTATTTCGAAATTGATCCTTCGGTCGTAAAACTCATTCCCTTTGAAACCGCGAAGCGCTACCAGATTCTGCCCTTAAGCCGCGTCGGCGCGTCCCTGACGATAGCCATGGTGGATCCGACAAACGTCTTCGCCATGGACGATATCAAGTTCATGACCGGATTCAATATCGAGCCGGTTGTCGCGTCAGAGAGCTCGATTCTCGAGGGGATCGAGAAAGCCTACGGAAATACCAAGGAAGAGGACCTTGAGCAAGTAATGCAGTCGATGACGGAGATGGATGACGCCGACGTCGAATTGCAGGCCGAAGAAGCGGAAATGGGATTGGCGGATCTGGAAAAGGCCGCCGATGAAGCTCCGATCGTAAAGCTGGTGAACCTCGTGTTGACCGACGCGGTCAAGCGGGGAGCGAGCGACATACACATGGAACCTTACGAAAAAGAGTTTCGTGTCCGCTTCCGTATTGATGGAGTTTTGCAGAGCATCATGTCTCCGCCGTTGAAGCTGAAAGACGCCATTACTTCGCGCTTGAAGATCATGGCGAAGCTTGATATCAGCGAAAAGCGTTTACCGCAAGACGGCCGCATCATGCTGAAGATGGCGATTGGCGGCCGCAAAAAGCAACTCGATTTTCGCGTCAGCACGCTGCCCACTCTATGGGGCGAAAAGATTGTGCTGCGGTTGCTGGACAAAGAAAATCTGCGGCTCGATATGACCAAGCTCGGTTTCGAGGCCGAGTCGCTGGTCAAATTTGAAAAAGCAATTCTTAAACCTTACGGGATGGTCCTGGTCACGGGGCCCACGGGTTCCGGCAAAACGAACACTCTATATTCATCCATCGCCCGGCTGAACCAGCCGGACACCAACATCATGACAGCCGAAGATCCGGTCGAATTTCAGTTGGGCGGCGTCAATCAGGTCCAGATGAAAGAGCAAATTGGATTGAACTTCGCCGCCGCGTTGCGGGCTTTCTTGCGGCAGGATCCGAACATTGTGCTCGTCGGAGAAATCCGCGATTTTGAGACTGCGGAAATTGCCATCAAGGCCGCCCTCACAGGCCATCTCGTGCTATCCACGCTCCACACCAACGGCGCTCCGGAAACCATTACGCGGCTCATGAACATGGGAATCGAACCGTTTCTCGTCGCCACTTCCGTGCACCTGATTTGCGCCCAGCGGTTAGTGCGGCGCATTTGCAAAGAGTGCGCGGAAGTAGTGGAAGTGCCTCATCAAACTTTGCTCGAAGAAGGCTACAGTGCCGAAGAGGCGAAGACGACCAAAATTCAGAAGGGCAAGGGATGCAGCGTCTGCAACAACACGGGATACAAAGGCCGTACCGGCCTGTACGAAGTCATGGAAGTGGACGACGAAATCAGAGAACTCGTGCTGGTGGGCGCTTCCGCCGTGGAGTTGAAGAAGAAGGCCATTGAACGGGGAATGATTACATTGCGGCGCAGCGGATTGATCAAGGTCGCGGCCGGCATGACCACGCTCGAAGAAGTAGCACGCGAGACCATTCATTAAGGTTCTGTAAGAAGAAAGGGTTAAAGCCATGGGCTTGGCATTAAGTGATCTGCTGAAGAGGATGTTGGAGATGGGAGGCAGCGATCTTCACATCACAACCAATTCGCCGCCACAGATCCGCGTGCACGGACACCTGGTACCGCTTGACCTTCCGCAGATGACGCCAGCGGAAACCAAGCAATTGGCCTACAGCGTGATGACCGACGCGCAGAAGCATCGCTTTGAAGAAAGCTTTGAATTGGACTTTTCGTTCGGACTGAAGGGTCTAGCCCGCTTCCGTGCCAACACATTCAATCAGCGTGGCGCGACATCGGCCGTGTTTCGTCTCATTCCATTTGAAATCAAATCTTTCAACCAGCTCGGGTTGCCAACGGTCGTAACCAAAATGTGCGAAAAGCCGAGAGGACTGGTGCTGGTCACGGGCCCGACCGGTTCAGGAAAGTCAACCACGCTGGCGGCCATGATTGACAAGATCAACACCGAGCGGCATGAGCACATTCTCACTATTGAGGATCCGATCGAGTTTGTGCACATGAATAAAAATTGCGTCGTCAACCAGCGCGAACTGCACGCCGACACCAAAAGCTTCACCGATGCATTGCGGGCTGCCCTTCGTGAGGACCCTGACGTCGTTCTCATCGGCGAAATGCGCGACCTTGAAACCATTGAATCTGCTCTGCGGATAGCCGAAACCGGCCACTTGACGTTTGGAACTCTGCACACGAACTCGGCGATTTCAACCATCAACCGAATTATTGATGTCTTCCCGGCTCATCAACAGCCGCAGATCAGAGCGCAACTCTCTCTGGTGCTCGAAGGAATCATGTGCCAAAGCCTTCTGGCCAAGGCGGACGGCAAGGGTCGGGCCATGTGCATGGAGATTCTGGTCCCGAATGCGGCAGTCCGAAACCTGATTCGCGAAGATAAAGTCCATCAGATCTATTCCGCGATGCAGTCCGGCCAGGACAAATTCGGCATGCAGACATTTAACCAATCGCTCGCGACTTTATATCTGCAAAAGCAGATCACGTTGGAGACAGCGTTGGCACGCTCCAGCATGCCGGACGAATTGCAGGAAATGATCAATCGCGGCGCTGGACTGAATCGCACCCCAACTACGCCGCTGGCGAAGGGTGCGGCAACCAGCAAGCGTTAGGCCATGCAGTTGTGCGGATGCGGGTAGTACGTTTCCGCCGCACGTGACAACGGCAGATTAGAACGACCATAGCGGTCAGGAGAGGCTCATATGCCAGTTTTTACATTTTCAGGAAAGAACGCATCGGGCGAAAAAATTACCGGAGAGCGAACCGCGCAGAATAAGCAGATGCTTACGGTGCAACTGCGGCGCGAGCAAATAACCGCGGGTTCCATCCGGGAGAAAGGGAAGGAATTCGCGCTTCCGACTTTCGGTTCCGGCAAGGTCAAAGTCAAGGAAATTGCGGTCTTCTTCCGCCAATTCTCAGTGATGATTGACGCCGGCCTGCCTTTGGTACAGTGCCTCGAAATTCTTGCCGCCAATCAGGAGAATATGGCGTTTCAGAAGACACTCACCGGGGTACGAACCACGGTGGAGGGCGGCGCCACGCTGGCAAACGCGATGCGCGGATATCCCAAGATCTTCGATGATCTGACTACGAACATGATTGAGGCCGGAGAAACCGGCGGTATTCTGGATCTCATTCTTCAACGTCTGGCAATCTATGTCGAAAAAGCTGTCAAACTGAAGGCCGCGGTTAAATCAGCCCTGATTTATCCCGTGGCTGTGGTTAGTCTGGCGGCACTCATCGTGGCCGCACTTCTCAAATGGGTAGTGCCAATATTCGCCAACCTCTTTGTAGGACTGGGCGTAGCTCTGCCGTTGCCGACCCGCATCGTAATGGGCCTGAGCGCTTTCGTGGGCCAGTTCTGGTGGTTTTTTATTGTCGGTATCGTCGCCGTCGTGGTTGGACTGAAGCAGATACGAAAGAATCCAAAGGGACGGTACTATTTTGATTTTGTGCTGTTGAAGCTGCCTGTACTGGGACTTCTACTACGCAAGATCGCAGTCGCACGCTTTACCCGAACCCTCGGCACCCTCATCACATCCGGCGTGCCGATTCTCGAAGGTCTCAGTATTACGGCCAGGACATCCGGAAACGCGGTACTCGAAGAAGCTCTCATGCGGGTGCGCAAAGCCATCGAAGAAGGACGCACGATTGTTGATCCGCTGCGCGAATCCGGTGTCTTTCCCAACATGGTTACGCAGATGATTGGCGTTGGCGAAGCCACCGGCGCAATGGACGCAATGCTCCAGAAGATTGCGGATTTCTATGAAGAAGAAGTGGACAACGCCACGAAGGACATGATGGCGATGTTGGAGCCGGTGATCATCGGCGTCCTTGGCGTAGTAGTTGGAGGCATCGTAATTTCGCTGTACATGCCGCTGTTCGCCATGATCGGAAAGTTGGCGGGATAGGGAATTGTCTACAGCGGAGGGTCGGCCGCCAATCCTAAAAATGCGTACCGCCTCTCTCAAAGATCTTTTCTCGACGCCGGCCGTCTCTTCTCGCGGCCCGCGGTCCCCCGAGAAGCACGGACTGGATCGTAATGCAATCCATGTTTGATGAACGGTTGTGGCTGGCCTGGCTGGTCAAAGTCCGCATCATCATTTTGACGTTCCTCCTCGGCATTGAGCTGGCGGTCTCGCGGCTTACACCTAACCCCGTTCCGTTACGTCTCTTTGTCAGCACCATCCTTCTGTGGTACGCAATCTCTGTTTTCTACCTGCTCTTACTCTCTTTCTGGCAAGAACATCGCGTCCAATCTATTCTTCAGGTGCTCACAGACCTGGCATTGGTCTCAATGGTTGTATATGCGACCGGAGGAGAAGATAGCTCCCTCAACTTTCTTTATCCCCTCGTGGTGATTGTTGCCAGCGTTTTATTGCCCCGATGGTGGACTTACATTACTGCGGCATTGTCCTTCATTTTGTATGGAACGATCCTGGAGCTGGGCTATTACGGAGTAATTCAATCGTATTCCACCAGCCATCCTGACTTGAGGGCTCTCCAGGCGATCATCCTGGTTAATTTCTTCGCCTATCTTGCTATCGCCTATCTTGCGAGCCTGCTGGCTGCAAAGCTGCGGCAGGTAGACGTGAAGCTGAAACATACCAGCGGAGAGCTCAGAAGCCTTCAGGCGCTGCACGAAAACATTGTGCAGGCGATCAGTTGCGGACTGATCACTACTGGGCTCGATGGACATATCACGCTCGTGAACATGGCGGCTCAAAAGTTATTAGACCGATCCGAGAACGACCTTCTGAATCAGCCCGTAGGGAACATCTTTATGGACTCCCTGCCACAACTTGAATCCGAACGCACGCATGGCGAGGTTCGCGTAGCCATGCCCAATACTTTCCGCAAAACCTTCCGGGTCATGGTCTCCGCCCTCACCGCTCCTGACCGGGGGACGCTGGGCTACGTTTATACATTTGACGACCTGACAGAAGTTCGGCGCCTGGAACGGGAGGTCCGGCTGCAAGACCGGTTAGCTGCGGTCGGAAGACTGGCGTCTGCCATTGCCCATGAAATCCGCAATCCGCTGACCTCTATAGCCGGTTCTGTGTACATGCTTTCGGGGATTCCTGACTTGAGAGATGACCATCGGCAGTTGCTGGAAATAGTCACCCGGGAGTCGGAACGCCTCAATGACATCATCACCGACTTTCTTGCATATTCGCGAGGCAAACAGTATCGCTTCACTCAGGTGGATCTTATTCCTCTACTAGAAGACACTCTGACTCTGCTTGAGCATCGCTTCACTGCGGAGAACACCGGCATTCGTATTGAACGCCATTACGACGTACCGAAAGCCATAGTTCTCGCGGATGGCGACAAGATCAAGCAGGTGTTTTGGAACTTCTGCGAGAACGCTGTCCGCGCGATGAAGAACGGCGGTACCCTCACTGTTTCAATTGAGAAGGCGGCCGACGAGTGGCAAATAAACTTTGCGGATACCGGGCCGGGAATGAGTCCTCAGCTGACGGAGAAAGTTTTTGAACCATTCCAGTCGCAGTTCGAGGGCGGAACCGGTTTGGGTCTGGCCATTGTCTATCAAATCGTGCAAGCCCATGAAGGCAAAGTCTGGGCCCGATCGAAGCCCGGCGAAGGTTGCGTTTTCGTGCTTCGACTTCGCCGATGGATCGCCGGTGAGATTCAACCAGCTCAAAAGATGCCCGGTGAGTCTGACCACCTGCTTGCGCCTCAACTTGTGGGCGCGGCGACAGCGGCTGGGGGAGGCGTTCGTGGGTAATATTTTAGTTTGTGACGACGAGCGCTCGATTTGTGAAATGCTCGACATCGCTCTGCGCAGGGACGGTCACAAAGTTGAAACCGTGAAATCCGGCGAAGACGCCAAGCGAAAGCTCAGCGCTGCAATCTATGACGTTGTTGTGACCGACATTAAGATGCCGAACACGGACGGCATTGAGGTGCTGCGCCATGCTCATCAGGTTTCACCCGAGTCTGCTGTAATTCTCATTACCGCAGTGGACGACTACGGGGCCGCCGTCGAGGCCGTGAAGGCCGGTGGCGCCACTGACTACATTCGTAAGTCGCCCGGGCTGGTAGATGAAATTAAGCTCGCAATTAATCGTGCTCTCGAAAAACTCGCGCTGAGCCGCCAGAATTTTGCCTTCAAACGCGATGCTGCCACTCGCAATTCGCTGGATAACATCGTTGGCGTCAGTACCGCGATGGAACAACTGAAGCAAACCATCCGCACCGTCGCTTCCACTCAGAGCACGGTTTTGATTCATGGCGAGAGTGGAACCGGCAAGGAGCTCGCCGCACGCGCCGTGCATGTGTGCTCTCCCCGGGCGACAGAACCATTTGTCTCGATCAATTGCGGCGCCTTTCCTGAAACCCTCCTGGAGAGCGAGCTTTTTGGGTACGTGAAGGGCGCGTTCACCGGCGCGAATCAGAACAAGCGGGGATTGTTCGAAGTGGCAACCCAGGGCACCATTTTTCTGGATGAAATCAGCGAAATGAGCCTGACCATGCAAGTCAAGCTTCTTCGCGTGCTCCAGGAACGATGTGTTCGCCCAGTGGGGGGCACGGCGGAGATCGCGATTGATGTTCGCGTGATTGCTGCAACCAACCGCGACCTCGATAAGCAGGTTGCGGAAAATGCCTTCCGTGAAGACCTCTACTATCGGCTCAGTGTTATTCCAATTTGTGTTCCGCCCCTGCGGCAACGCCGCGAAGACGTACCCTTGCTGGTAAATCACTTCCTGAAAAAGTACGCGCCAGCCGCCGGCAGAAACATCCTGCGGGTGAATTCGCAATCACTCGAGCTTCTCTGCGGATATGAGTGGCCCGGCAACGTACGGCAACTGGAAAATGCGATCGAGCGAGCCGTCGCGCTCGAGACAGGAGAAGAATTGCACATTGAGTTGCCGGCGGAGCGTTCCAAGGCTAAGGCCGCCGCAGCCGGCGTCGGAACCAACGGCACATTCCAGATGAGCCACATGGGAAATGGTTCAACATTACCGGATGGAATCGAAATGGAGAAGTATGTCGCGGACGTAGAGCGATCACTCTTGCTTACGGCACTGTCACAATCCAACGGTGTACAGACCCGGGCGGCAGACCTGCTGAAGATTTCTTACCGCTCTTTCCGTCACCTGATGAAAAAGTACGACCTGTAATCCCGGAATTAAATCTCGGATTTCTTGACCGCGATCCCCAATTCCTTCAACTGCGCGTCACTTACCGGTGTGGGCGCGTCAACCATCAAGTCCACGGCTCGCGCCGTCTTAGGGAACGGAATCACCTCGCGCAGGCTCTCCGCTCCCGCAAGAATCATCACAATGCGATCAAGGCCAAGCGCAATTCCGCCGTGCGGAGGCGTCCCATACTCCAGCGCTTCCAAAAAGAAACCGAAGCGGGAGCGGGCTTCTTCGTCGGTCATTCCGAGCGAGTGAAAAATTTTTCGCTGGATATCCTGGCGATGAATTCTGATTGAACCCGATCCCAACTCCGTGCCATTCAAAACTATGTCATATGCCAGCGCACGTATCTCCCCAAGCGGAGACTGCGGGTCCGTAACCGATTCAGCGCCGCCATCGAGCTTCGCCATATCCTGATCGTGGGGCGACGTGAAGGGATGGTGTGCAGCGTTCCAGCGCTTTGCATCCCGGTCCCATTCGAACATGGGGAAATCTGTTACCCATAGAAATTTGAAGTCCTTCGCCGGATCGCCGGTTTTCTCAAATCCTCCGTGCTTATCCGCATATTTCTGCGCCAGATCCAGGCGCAAAAATCCGCACTTTTCGCAAAAGTGCTGCAAACTCTGCTCCGCAACGGCTGCTACGTCCGGTTTGTCGAGCGCTCCCGCTAACAGCCACAAATCATCAGCATCAATATTCGCGAACTTCAGCAGCCTGTCGGGAATTTGTGGATAATCGCGGGCGAACCGCCTCGGATCGGTCATGAGTTGGACGAACGAAGCTCCCCGCACGTGCTGAAACGCTCCGTAGGTTCCAATCGTCCGGCGTTCGGTACCCGAAATATCTCCAGCCTTCGGGATTCGTATAACTTGAAGCGGGAGATCGGTCCGGATCCTTAACTTCGATGCAAATTCCTTCAGTTCGTCAGGTTGAAATACTTGGCGCACGTCCACCATCGCGGGCAGACGCATATCCGGCTTGTCATTCCCGTACAAACGTATGGCTTCGTCGTAAATCATTCGTGGGAAGGGCGTCTTGATGGGCTGACCCGCAACTTCAAAAGCGGCGGTCAGAAAGCCCTCAACAATCTCCCAAACCCGCTCCGGTTGCGGGTAAGACATTTCCAGGTCAATCTGGGTGAACTCAGGCTGGCGGTCGGCCCGCAAATCCTCATCGCGAAAACATCGGACAATCTGAAAATACCGGTCGAAGCCTGAGATCATCAAAATTTGTTTGAATAGTTGTGGCGACTGCGGCAGCGCGTAAAAACTTCCCGGCTGCACCCGGCTGGGAACCAGATAATCGCGTGCGCCTTCCGGCGTCGAGCGAGTCATGAATGGCGTTTCAATTTCAAAAAAACCGTGTGCCGAAAGATACTCCCGGATCGCAATCGAAACTTTGTGCCGCAATTCGATATTGTGCTGCATTGCATCCCGCCGTAAATCAATGTAGCGATACTTCAATCGCATTTCTTCGTTGGGCAAGATAGCTTCGCCCGGTAGAAATGGCGGTTGCTTGCTGTCGTTCAGAATGCGCAGTTCTTCGGCAACGAGTTCAACCTGGCCGGTGGGGATATTCTGGTTCACCGTGTTTGGATCGCGCTGCTTGACCGTACCGGTCACAGCAATTACATATTCGTTTTTCAAACTTTCAGCTTTGAGGTGCACAGCGGCATTCAATTCTTTGTTAACGACAATCTGCGTGACGCCCGACCGGTCCCGCAAATCAATGAACAGCAAATTTCCGAGGTCGCGGCGCCGATTCACCCATCCCATAAGCACGGCCTGCTTCCCGGCATCGGAACTGCGCAAACCGCCGCACATATGAGTACGCTGTAAGTCTCCTAAGAAATCGAGCAAATTGTGACCTTTAAAATGGAAGATTCAAAAGCTGAACGAGAGATTATAACGGACACAGCAGGCACAGCAGTTTGCGCCACCATGGCTATTCCGGCCAAGACAATTATTTTCTTGCTGCAACTTTTTGCCTGGTTTGCTTGTCGGAACTCTTCGCCGTCGTGCTTTTCGTCTTACCGAGTCTCTCAAGTACTGCCGCCACAATCAGCGGCAGGCCCACGGTTGCGTCCACGAACACTTCGCCAAACTGTCCACCTTCCGCAGGAGGAACGAACTTACCCCATGAAATCGCCTCGCTGTATGGGCTCCCCGACAAGCCGCCCCAGTACACCGGTTCCGGACAAATCCGCACGCCATAGTGATATCGCTTCAGCGGTAAATTTTCACCCAGCCGGCGATGACGCAACTCGATAAATGGTCCGAACTGCTGGGACCAATTCCGCGGGACTCCTCCCCCAATGGTAAAAATTCCAAGCCGGGTTTGTCGTAGCAACGTCGCGGCAAAATGTTCGAGATCCTCAAATGGATCAAATCTCAGCTTGTGCCTTCCCGTGGATTCGCGCAGGCGATTATTGAGCGCGACATCCAGCCCGAGCTCGGAGTCAGTAAAGGCAGGCACGAAGACGGGAACCCCCTTCTCGTAGGCAGACCTCAAAATGCCGCGTTGATCCTCCGAGCGTTTAGCAAGGTGTTCTCCGATCGCATGATTTAGTTTGTAAGAGCAAACCACTTCATTGTGGTCCCACCCCTCCATTATCTCCGACATTACTTCTTCCACATCATCCAGATTTTGCTCCGGCTCCAGGGTGTCATAAACGCGGTTGTAGCCCTGTTCATAGAGCTCCGCGTCCGACACATCTGGGTTGTAGCGGAAATGGGAGCGCCCGGTTGCCTCTACGAGGCCATGGGCCATTAACGCACCTGTAGAAACCACGGCATTGACGATGCCCCTGTCAATCAATTCCGCGATGATCAGTCCCTGTTTCGCCACCGTCATGGCTCCCGCAAGGGTCATGACTACAAAGCAATCCTTGTCCCGCGCCATAGCTTCGAGCACATCGGCGGCCTCACCGATCTGTCGCCCGCTAAAGGCCGTCTTGCCCATGGCGCGCACTAGATCGTCAATGGATCGAACGCGTGTGAGATCCAACGGCTCCAGAGGGATGAGTTTGTCCTCTATGGGATCGTGAAGGTGGCGATCAATACCCGCGCCGTCGTTATTGCCGTGCGACAAATGAGCACCTCCAGGAAGGTGAATCTATAGCTTACAGGAAGGGGTAACCCTGTGCTTCTTCTCACCAGGACAGCGGAAACCTTGGTCCCTCCGACTAGGATATCTCCGCCAGATAAGAAGGTAGAGGATAGAAAGTAAGGTCAGCCGGAGACTCATTCACCAAAATTGAGTCCTCCTCTTTGCTGCTATGGCTAGGGTTTCCAGGGGCTGGGAGGGTCGTCGTCATCGAGCGCGAGCCAGACGCCGACTCCGCCAATCGCGCCTATGGCACCGTACTTCACGTACACCGAGGTAAACGGACCGCCCGAACCCGCCGGAAC
>JBOGLA010000007.1:0-2375 GCA_050746185.1 Terriglobales bacterium
CATCGGGCGATGCTTCTGGACGCGATAAAATATCGTCTCCTGCTTTGAATTGTTCTATTGGTTTGTAACCGCTTCGTGTCAACAGCAATGTTCCTGCGGCAAAGCACGCCCTTTCCCTAAGCAAGCCGGTAATTCGAGCGCAACGTCTTAGCGCGTACCCTGCGGCGGGGAGAAGCGCTATGCCATCATTTATATCTAATGGATCCCCGTTGGCCACCTTCACAGCGACGCCTCCGACGCCGTAAATGGTACCTGCAGTCGTGTAAGTCTGACCTACTTGCACAGCCCAGCCGGCCCCTTGACAAGCGCCGCGCGCTCCCCCCATGCCAATGGCTATTGAAGTTGCAGTTCCTGCCACCTGTCCCGTCGTATATAAGCCGGAGTTATAGTCGACAGTATCACCCTGGCAGCTATGACAATCACCCAAATAATGGCCCTGAAAAGGTCGGGGGTGTAGAATAGCGATGGATTGGGAGATCCAAATTGATCGGTGTCATGCTGAGGAAGTAGGGCGTGACATTATGGCAATCGAACTCCCCGACGCGCGCCAACTCTCGGACTCGGTGTTGGAAGCGCTCCGCTTGCGAGCTCTGCGCGGAATCGAATTGGGCCTGACCGAAACGCAGTTGGCCGATCTTCTTGGATTGTCCCGCGAAACGGTGTGCCGTTGGTGGTCCGCTTACCAAAAGGGCGGCCTGGACGCGATTCCGCAAGACCGAACCGGACGGCCTTTGGGTGCGGGACGAACACTCGATGAGACGCAGGCCACCTCTCTCCAAGCCAAACTCAAGAACCATCACCCCGACGATTGGGGCATTGCCGCTCCGCTGTGGACGCGGCGTGCTGTTCGCGACTTGATCCGCAACGACTACGGCATCGACATGCCAATCCGCACGGTCGGCGAATACCTCAAGCGCTGGGGCTACACGCCGAAGAAGGCGCGACGCCGAACGAAGAGACAAGACCCCGAAGAAGTCCGCGAATGGCTGGAAAACATCTATCCGGCCATCGCCGAGGCTGCCGAACAGCAAGAGGGTGCGATTCACTGGTGCGACGAAAAAGGAGTCGGGGCCAACGAATTTTCGGGCCGGGGCTACGCGCCGGTGGGCGAGACGCCGGAAATCGAAGTCGCGAGCCATCCCTGCCAAATGAACGTCATTTCGACGATTACCAACGACGGGCATATTCGTTTCATGACGTACCGCGAAACGATGACGGCGACCGTCTTTCTGGAGTTTCTGAGCCGCCTTCTGCAAGAAGCCAGCAAGAAGATTTTCCTGATCGTGGATCGCTTGCCCGCGCACACGACAGCTGCTGTTGAAGCATGGCTTCAGGGGCGCGAAGACAAGATTGAAATGTTCTACCTACCTCGACGAGCGCCTGAGTTGAACCCTGACGAGTCTCTGAACAATGATATCCACTCCGGAGTCAACGCGACGCGCTTGCCCGACAGTCAAAGCGAACTGAGGTCGAACATCCAACGCTTCCTGCACAAACTGGCAAAACTACCCGAACACGTAATGAGTTACTTTGGCAATCCATTCATCCATTACGCTGCCAGGACTGCGTGAGAATCATAGTTGCCAGGGTGATATTTCCTTCCCATTGCAATTCGCGTGGTCAGGGGATAGGACGCCCCTCCCCACGCCAGAGGAAATTCAGGCTGCCTATCAGCAAAACTTCACGGCCATGATGCCAATCGGCATTCGCTACCGGCTGACACAAACGGAAGGGATCGGCCTCGTCGAGAGAGATCGGAGATTCTTGTGGGAGCAAGAAGCACTGATGAATGCGAAGCCGGAAGAGCTGTCGGCGCCGGGGGTCACGATAGACTACCTCCGATTACTCGTCAAAAGCGCGTCTCAAAGACATGCCGATCTTTCGTGGCTTCTTAAGCCAGATGTAATCGAGCGCCGACTCCATGAGGCGGTGGTGCGGTATTTTTATTTTTGGACGGATCAAAAGTCGTATCA
The DNA here is from genome assembly GCA_050746185.1 of Terriglobales bacterium. GTDB lineage: Bacteria > Acidobacteriota > Terriglobia > Terriglobales > Acidobacteriaceae > PALSA-188. The sequence continues at coordinate 1,974 of JBOGLA010000007.1, forward strand.
TCTACGCTTTCCTAATAAAAAAAGTGATGACAACATTTCACTGCAAGCCGGGCGGATGACCCCAAACAATCTGATGGATTCGTACCAAAAGGTTCAAATAATCTCGTGGTCAAGATTAAATGCCCCACCGCTTCGATTCTGGCTCGGCACTCAAAATAATCCGATTGGACCTGCGGGAAGGGTTGGAGACAGCGTTTTAGAGAAGATGGACTCCGGCAGCAGCTTTGGACCTGTTGGATTTATCAACGAAGAGTGGGCGCGACGTTATAGTTGGAGCGAAATGGACGTATTTATGGCAATTGACTCTAACCGTTGCAAAGTTATCGGGACAGGAGATTTGAATGGGCGCTCGCTCTTGATCGTGGATGCGTTCCCAAAAGGGTGGAGCGACAACCCGCAGAA
>JBOGLA010000008.1:0-37309 GCA_050746185.1 Terriglobales bacterium
TCCGAAAAATCATCCTTGGAGACAAGGCTATGCCAACATGCGCACTCCAGCCTTCTCTTCTGCATGGTAATGACAGGGGACATTTCTATCGTGGACAAGACGGGGACATTTCTATTGTGGTATGACATTACTTTCAAATCGGCGTTGACATTGCGAGACCGCCATTTTACTCTTGTGCTTGATGCTGAGCCGCCGACATCACCACCATCACCATCACGCACACGGCGTGCGGGTGGGGGTGTGCGGCTGAAACTACAGTAAAATCAGCAACTCACAAGATCCGGCCCGCTGGCGCGAGTATCGTGCAGCGGGCTTTTTTTCGTGATTCCACAGGAAGCACTAAGATTTTTAAGGAGAAACGTCACAAATGATTGAGCTGATTGACTTTGACAAGATGCAGGGGCTGACTCCCGCGGTCGTGCAAGACGCCGCCAATAATGAGGTCTTAATGGTGGGCTTTATGAATATGGAAGCCTGGGAAAATACCAGGAATACCGGCTACGTCACATTCTACAGCCGCAGCCGAAGCACGCTTTGGACGAAGGGTGAAACCTCCGGCAACAAGTTGAAACTTGTGTCGGCGGCCACGGATTGTGATCGCGACACACTGTTGCTTAAAGTTAATGTGGAAGGCGCAGGACTAGTTTGCCATGAAGGCACACGATCGTGTTTTACGAAGACGATCCCGGTCGAGCCGGCCCACGTTGGAAAGGGCGAGCTATGAAAATTCGAATCGGCATCCCCAAAGGGAGTCTGCAGGAAGCCACGCTGCAACTTTTTTCTCAAGCGGGTCTTCAGATTCACGTGAATGCGCGCTCCTATTTCGCTTCGACCGGTGATCCTGAGATTGAATGCATGTTGATTCGCGCACAGGAGATGGCGCGCTATGTTGAGCACGGCGCCCTCGATGCCGGACTCACGGGATTCGATTGGGTCATCGAGAGTGGCCTGCACGTGGAGACGGTCGCAAACCTGAGCTACAACAAGCAGAGCCGCGGTAAAGTGAAATGGGTTCTGGCAGCGCCGGAAGATTCGCGATTTCAGAGGGCGAAAGATCTCGACGGGTGCATCATCGCGACCGAATTGGTGAACGTTACGAAGAGCTATTTCCGCAGCCGTGATGTTGAAGTGAAAGTTGAATTTTCATGGGGAGCCACCGAGGTCAAGCCTCCCATGCTCGCTGACGCCATCGTTGAAGTCACTGAGACGGGAAGTTCGCTGCGCGCCAATCACCTTCGGATCATTGATATAGTCCTCGAATCCAATACGCAAATTATTGCCAACAAGACGGCGTGGACGGAACCGGCCAAACGCCGCAAGATCGAAAATCTCGCGTTGATGCTGCGTGGCGCCATGGAAGCCAAGGAGAGGGTCGGGCTGATGTTGAACGTCCGCAAGGAACATCTTGATGCGGTCTTGTCGGTTCTTCCCGCATTGAAGCGGCCGACGATTTCAACACTGAGCGATCCCGAGTGGCTGGCAGTGAACACGGTGATTGAAGAAGCAACGGCGTGGGAGGTGATTCCTCGGCTGAAAGAGGCGAAAGCGCAGGGCATCGTCGAATATCCTTTGAACAAGGTTGTGGTGTGATGCGGATATTGTCCGGTGGCGCCGCCGGCAAACACGTGAGTTTGCTCTCCGAGAGAGGAACCCAATCTGCGGGAGTTAAGCCGGCGGTGAAACGTATCGTGGATGATGTCCGCCGCGGCGGGGACAAGTCGCTGCGCCGTTATGCCGAGCGCTGGGACGGCCTGGAGAAGGCTTGTCCTTTGAAAGTATCTGAAAGCGAAATTCAGGAGGCATGGAGCGCTGCGCCGCTCCCGCTACGAAGAGCGTTGCGGGAGGCTGCAAAGAACATTCGGCAATTTTGCAAATGGCAGAAACCAAAAGAGTGGAAGCGGAATTCAAACGGCATCTCGGTCGGGCAGTTAGTTCGTCCGCTGTCTTCAATTGGATGTTATGTTCCCGGCGGACGATATCCTTTGGTCTCGACCGTTCTTATGACGGTGGTTCCGGCGCAGGTTGCGGGAGTTAAAAATATTCAAATCGTCTCTCCCAAACCCCGCCCGGAAGCGCTCGCCGCAGCCGCGATGCTCGGGGTGCGTGACTTTTATCGGGTGGGCGGCGCTCAGGCCGTTGCGGCCCTGGCATACGGCACCGAGAGCATTCCGCGCGTGGATAAAATTGTTGGCCCCGGGAACAGTTACGTCACGGCCGCCAAGAAGCTGGTTTCGTTCGACTGCGCTATTGATTTTCTGGCCGGCCCGACGGAAATCGTCGTATTAAGCGATGCCGGCAATCCTGAATTCATCGCGGCTGACCTGGTCGCGCAAGCGGAGCATGATCCCGAGACGTTGCCGATTTTTATCACGACTTCGCGGGCACTGGGGAAAACAGTTGCAGAGCACGCGAGGAAATTGGCAAGCTCCAATTCCATCGCTCATGAATCGCTTACGCGCAACGGAGTAATTCTGGTCGCAGCATCGGCCAAGCAATCTCTGGAATGGGCCAACCAAATTGCTCCCGAGCACATTACGGTAGAACGAAAGCATTTGCCCTTCATCCAGAATGCGGGCTCGATATTCGTGGGCGACTATTCGGCGCAAGCCGCGGGAGATTACGCGTCGGGACCAAACCACGTCTTGCCGACCGCGGGCGTGGCCCGGTTTCGGGGAGGATTAAGCGTTCTGGACTTTTTGAAAATTATTACCGTGCAGGAACTCTCTTCCAAAGGTCTGAAACGCCTGGCTCCTTCCATCGAATGTCTTGCGGAAACGGAGGGACTCGCGGCGCACGCGGAGTCCATTTGGGTGAGGACGGGCAATGCTTAAGCCACGGGAAGCAGTGCGCAGCCTGAAGTCATACCACCCGCCGTTGGGAAATCGGCGGGGCTTGCGGCTGGATTTCAATGAGAACACGGTCGGCTGCTCGCCGCGAGTTATGCTGCGACTGCGGGAGCTCGATGCCGAACAACTGGCCCGATATCCTGAACGGGAGCCGCTCGAGGCCGTCGTGGCTTCGCATTTGGGAGTGCGCCCGGAGGAATTATTGCTTACCAATGGAACGGACGAGGCTATCCATTTGGTCTGCGAAACGTATCTAGATCCGGGCGACGAAGCCGTCATCGTGGTTCCGACATTTTCCATGTACGAGATTTACGCTGCCGCGACGGGCGCGAAAGTGATTGCCGTACCGGCAGGCGAAGACTTTTGTTTTCCGCTGGAAGATGTTCTGGCGCACATCAACGAGCGCACGAGACTGATTGCGATTGCGAATCCCAATAATCCCACCGGAACTCTAGCGCCGGCCGCGGGCGTGCTCAAAATCGCGGCGGCTGCGCCCAACGCAGCGTTATTGATTGATGAGGCGTATTTCGAGTTTTGCGGCGAGACGCTGATCCCGGAGTTTCGCCGGTTTCCGAACCTGTTTGTGTCGCGAACGTTTTCCAAGGCTTATGGTTTGGCCGGGCTGCGAATCGGCGTGCTCACCGGCTATGCAGATGAAATGCACGTTGTTCGCCCCGTAAGTTCGCCTTATAACGTCAACTCGATTGCGTTGGCGTGTCTTCCGGATGCGTTGGCCGATCAAGAGTATGTCCGAAAATATGTGGACGAAGTTTGCAAGGGGCGCGCCCTGTTAGAGCGAGAACTGGAGGAATGGGGAGTGCGCTATTGGCCAAGCCGGGCAAACTTTGTGCTGATGTATTTTGGCTCGCAATCTTCAACATTCATTTCCGAAATGCGGCAACGGGGCATTCTGGTGAGAGACCGTTCGAGCGATCCGGGGTGCGCGGGTTGCGTCCGCATCACGTTGGGATCGAAGGCGCAGACCGATCAAATGCTCATCGCATTGCGGGAAGTCTTTGAAGAAATCGGTGTCCGGCAGAAGGTGCGGCGATGAGAAAGGCCGCCCTTAAACGCACCACCAAAGAAACCGACATCGCCCTTTCTTTGAACATTGACGGCAAGGGCCGTTACAAGATCGCAACCGGAATACGTTTCTTCGACCACATGCTGGAGCTGTTCGCGCATCACGGGGCGTTCGACCTTCAACTCGAAGCAAAGGGCGACCTGGACGTGGACCAACACCACACCGTCGAAGACGTGGGAATCGTTTTAGGACAGGCCTTCGCCGAAGCTTTGGGAAAGAAGCGCGGCATTTTGCGCGCGGGATATTTTGTTATGCCGATGGACGAAACTCTCGCTCTCGCTGCGGTTGATTTCTCCGGACGCACGGCTGCGGTTATAGACGCCAAAGTGAAGACGCGCCTCGTAGGAGACTTGCAATCGGAACTGGTGTTTGATTTTTTTGAAGGATTCGCGCGGGGCGCGCACGCCAACGTTCATGCAAGAATTCTCTATGGCCGCTCCAATCATCATAAGATTGAGGCCATCTTCAAAGCCTTTGCCCGGGCGGTGCGGGCTGCCTGCTGGCGTGACCGCCAGATGGCTCGATTGCTTCCGAGCACCAAGGGATTACTCTAACTAATGATCGCAATTGTTGATTATCGGGCTGGGAATCTCACTTCGGTCAAGAAAGCGCTCGATCAGGTGAGGGCGGATTCGGTCATCACGGCTAATCCGGAAATCGTTTCGCGCGCGGAAAAGATTGTGTTGCCCGGAGTGGGGCATTTTTCCGCCACGTCCCATCTGACCGACTCCGGATTGCGGGATGCCATCGTAAAAGCCATGCAACGCCATGTGCCCTTTCTTGGAATCTGTGTTGGCCTGCAATGGATGCTGGAATCCAGCGAGGAGGCCCCGGAAGTACCCGGCCTGGGAATTTGGCCGGGCGAGTGCGTGCGCTTCCCTGCCTCGGTAAAGTCGCCGCACGTGGGATGGAACCAATTGGAGTTTCGCGACGGTTCCTCGCGGCTGTTACAGGGGATTCCCTCCGGGTCGTTTGTCTATTTCACACATTCCTACCGGGTTCCGTTACTGCCAAACACCGCCGCTGAATGTGAATATGGGGGAAGGTTTTCCGCGGTCGTGGAACAAGATCATCTCTTCGGCGTGCAGTTCCACCCCGAGAAATCAGGGCGGATTGGCTTGAAGTTGCTGGAAAATTTTTGCTCGCTGAATTCTCCGAAAACTAGCGACCCCGAAATCTTAACGGAACAGAATGTTGACTAAGCGAATTATCGCCTGCCTGGACGTGGACGCGGGTCGCGTCGTCAAGGGCATCCGTTTCCTGAATCTCAAGGATGCCGGGGATCCCCCTGAATTGGCCGCCGCCCATAGCGAAGCCGGCGCGGATGAAATTGTGCTGCTGGATATTTCCGCGACTCACGAAAAACGAAACACTTTGATTGAAACCGTCCGACGAACCGCGCGTCAATTATTTATTCCGTTTTCCGTTGGCGGCGGAATCCGCACGTTGAACGATGCGGGGGCAATTTTCGATGCCGGCGCGGACAAGATCAGTATCAATTCCGCGGCCATTGCGAATCCTGCGCTGATTACCGAAATTGCCAACCGCTTCGGTTCTCAGGCAGCGATCGTAGCGATTGACGCCAAGCGTAATGGGGCAGATGGATTCGAAGCCTGGGTGCAGGGAGGACGCAAACCCACGGGCAATGATGCGGTGGTCTGGGCGAAACAGGCGGAAGATCGCGGCGCAGGAGAAATTTTGCTCACCTCAATGGACCGGGACGGCACCGGGGAAGGATTTGACTGCGAGTTAACCAGAGCGGTCGCGGATGCGGTGAGGATTCCGGTGATCGCGTCCGGCGGAGCGGGAAATGTCGGACATTTTGCTGAAGTATTTCAGAGCGGTCATGCAGACGCGGCATTAGCGGCCTCCATCTTTCACTTCGGTTTAAAGTCCCTTGCGGACTTAAAACAGCGCTTGCAAACTGCCGGAATTCCGATGAGGCGCGCGTGCTGATACCCTCAATTGACTTAATGGATGGGAAAATCGTCCAGTTGGTGCAAGGAAAAAAGAAGGCGCTTGAGTTTGAGAATTTCGAAGAATGGATCGAGCGATTTTCGCTGTTTCCGCTGGTGCAATTGATTGACCTCGACGCCGCGATAGGAAGCGGAACCAATCATGTTCTGTTACAGCAATTCCTGGACCGTCTTCCGTGCCAGGTTGGGGGTGGAGTGCGATCCGTTGAAAGAGCCCGGCAAATCCTGGAAATGGGGGCGCGGCGCGTGATTCTCGGATCAACCTTGATTCGCGAGGGCAAAATTGATATTGCATTCGCCGAGACCGTTTCCAGCGCCGTCGGAAAAGATCGGCTGGTATTCGCGGTTGACTCAAGGGGCGGCAAAGTGGCGATTAGCGGTTGGCGCGAAGTTACCGCAATTTCCCCGTTGGATATGATCGCGGCGCTCGATTCCCATTGCGACGCTTTTCTGTACACTCATATCGAAACAGAGGGAATGATGCAAGGCATACCCCTGGACGCGCTTCGGCCCCTGCGGGCTGCCACGTCCAGACAATTCATCGCGGCGGGCGGGATTTCAACCACTGAAGAAGTAGAACAATTGCACACGATGGGCATTGACGCCGTGGTTGGAATGGCGATATATGCGGGAAAATTAAATTGGATTAAGCCGCGATCATCACGCCTTGTGTATGATGCTTAAACGATGATGTTGACATCAATTGTATAGCATGACATCATACGAGGATGCGGACTACCTTGAGTATAGATGATGATGTTTTTGAGGAAGTACGAAGTTACGCTCAATCCCGTGCGATGGCGGTAGGGAAAGCAGTTTCGGAATTGGTCAAAAAAGGACTACGAATCCCGACTCCAACGCGAAGGGTAAACGGCCTGGAAGTTTTCGATATTCCTCGGGGCTCGCGACTCATCACAAGCAGGAAGGTTAAGCAACTTGAATCCGAACTCGAATGATCCTCTTGCTGGATGTAAACGTGCTAGTCGCACTCGCGTGGCCTGAGCATGAGGCCCATGATCGCGTCCAGCAATGGTTCCTGCGGAAAGGCCGGATGGGATGGGCAACCTGCCCTTTTACGCAAGCAGGCTTCGTACGAATTGTGTCCAATCCGTCTTTCTCCACACATGCGGTGACCCCACAGGAAGCTTCAAGACTTCTCAGCGCTAACCTCAATCATCCGGGACACCGGTTTTGGAGAGATGAAATTGCATTCACGAAGGCTGTTCAGCCGTTTCAGGCGCGCCTGAGAGGACATCAACAAATAACGGACGCGTATTTGCTTGGGTTAGCAGCCCATCTCCGCGGCAAGCTGGCGACTCTCGACGAGCGGATCGGATCTCTGCTGGCCAAAAACGCCGACTGGACCCATTTGGAGATTATTCGCGCTTAGATAGTGACGGCAAAAGACAAATAATGCGTTCATGTGGAAAAATGGATTCGATTCCTCTTTTGGTGGGCCTCGAACGCGAATGAGCGACTCTGAACGATTTGCTCCGGGCTGGCCTGGCATACCGCCGCGGTGGACTTCCAGCGCCAAAACCGGCGTTGGGACTTCATTAAACCAGCAGAGCCGGGTATGGTTCACCATCAGCCACGGCATTCTCAATGAAATTTATTACCCGCGCGTGGACCAGGCGTGCACGCGGGATATGGGGCTTATCGTCACCGACGGCAAGGGTTTTATGTCGGAAGAAAAGCGCCACTGCACGTTCCTTAGCCGCGTCGGCGAGCCGGGAACGCCTCTTTACGAACTAACTAATACTGACATGCAGGGCCGATACCGGATCGAAAAGGAAGTGCTCACCGATCCGTATCGCAACGTAGTGTTGCAGAAGGTGCGCTTCGTGCCGATGCAAGGACTTCTCGCGGACTACCACGTATATGCTTTGCTGTCTCCGCATCTCGGGAATTTCGGCGATCACAATTCGGGATGGACCGGCGATTACAAAGGTATTCCCATGCTTTTCGCGGAACGTAATGGAATTTCGCTAGCCTTTGGATGTTCGGTGCCGTGGCGAAAAATGTCGGTGGGATTTGTCGGCTCCTCCGATGGCTGGCAGGATCTCGATCAACATTACCAGATGACATGGGATTACACTCGCGCCGAAAATGGAAACATCGCTCTCACCGGCGAGGTTGATTTGCAGGCTTGCGGCGGCGAGTTCGTGATGGCCATCGGCTTTGGCGGCATCTGGTCCGAAGCGGGACAGCAGGTTCGCGCCAGCCTCCTGGAACCCTACTCCGAGCTACGCTCTCACTATTCCAGGCATTGGGCCGCGTGGCAGAACACTCTTCTTAAACTTGATGAGCCGCCGCGCGAGCGAGATTTATATCGCGCCAGCGCGGCTGTGCTGCGGGTTCACGAATCAAAAGATTTTTTGGGCGGCATTATCGCCAGCCTTTCCATTCCCTGGGGTTTCAATAAGGGTGACGAAGACCTCGGCGGCTATCACCTGGTGTGGCCGCGCGATTTGGTGGAATCCGCGTGCGGCTTGCTGGCTGCGGGCGCGCCAACCGATGCCGTGCGTGTGCTTCGATATTTGGAATCCACGCAGGAGGCCGACGGCCACTGGGCTCAGAATATGTGGCTCGACGGCCGTCCCTATTGGAGCGGCTTGCAGATGGACGAGGCGGCCTTCCCGATTCTGCTAATTGATTTGCTCCGCCGCGAAGCTTCGCTGGAGTTGGGCGATCTGAACCGGTGGTGGGAAACGGTACGTCGCGCCGCCGCATTTCTGGTTCGGAACGGCCCGGTCACGCAACAGGACCGGTGGGAGGAAGATGCCGGATATTCTCCCTTTACTCTGGCGGTCGAAATTTCCGCGCTGCTGGCGGCGGCGGATCTGGCGGACGCAGTGGGGCAACAAGCAATCGCAATCTATCTGCGCGAAACCGCCGACAACTGGAATGACAATGTCGAGCGCTGGATCTATAGCACCAACACAGCTTTGGCGAAACAGGTTGGGGTGGAGGGGTATTATGTCCGCATCGCGCCGCCCGAGAGTGATGGAGCCGCTTCGCCGCTCCAGGGTTTTGTCCCCATCAAAAACAGGCCGCCGGGCCAGGGCAGCGAATCCGCTATGGATTTGATCAGCCCCGACGCATTGGCCCTGGTACGCTTCGGGCTTCGCGCTCCTGATGATCCCCGAATTTTGAATACCGTAAAAGTCATTGACGCGGTTTTGAGAGTGCAACTTCCGCAGGGGCCGTGCTGGTATCGCTATAACGGGGATGGTTACGGCGAACATGAAGACGGATCCCCGTTCGACGGCACCGGCATTGGAAGACCCTGGCCTCTGCTGGCCGGCGAGCGGGCGCATTACGAACTTGCCGCCGGGCGGCGCCAGCAGGCCGAAGAGCTTTTGAAGATGATGGAATATTCGACGCAGGGAACGCGCCTGCTTCCCGAGCAAGTGTGGGACAGCCCCGACATCCCCGACCTCGAACTATACTTTGGGAAGCCTTCGGGTTCAGCGTGCCCGTTGGTCTGGGCTCATTCTGAATACATAAAACTTCGTCGGTCGTTGAGGGACGGCAAAATATTTGATCAGCCTCCCCAGCCTGCGCAGAGATATATCGTCCAAAATATCAAATCAACCCGCTTTGGTTGGCGCTTCAACAACAAGGCTCGCAGCATGCCGCAAGGAAAACGATTGCGTCTGGCCCTGTTGTCTCCGGCGCGGGTTCATTGGAGCAGCGACGGTTGGCAGACCGTTACGGATGTGGACACTCGCGACACCGGTCTTGGAATGTATGCCGCTGACTTGCCAACATCCAATCTTAACCCTGGGACTGAGATCGTCTTTACGTTCTATTGGCCTGAGGCAGGACGATGGGAAGGTACGAATTTCTCCGTGGTCGTGGAAGGTTGAAAAAAGCGAGAAATGCAGCAAGCTAAGTCTCTACCTGGGATGATTCCGATCCGGTATAGACCAATTCCACCACGGTGCAGTCGTCGTTGAGCGGCGTTCCGCCGCAAAAATCCGTAACCGCCGCAAAAATGTCTTCCAGCGATCCCTTCTGCGCCGCTTTTTCCAGGCGTTCGTTATCAAAGAAGTCGCCGCGAGCGTTTTCCGCCTCGGTCACTCCATCCGTCACCATCACCAGCCGGTCACCCGGATGCAAATTGCAGCGATCGCTCTCATAAGCGGCTTCGGCTAACAATCCCACCGGCAAATTTCCGTGTCCCGGACGAATAATTTCGTGATTGCAGACCAGCAGCGGTGGAACATGTCCGCAGTTCACGTATTCCAATTCCCCATCGCGGCGAATGCGGGCAATAATTACGGTCGCGTATTTCTCTCCAATATGCTTGTGAGTAAAAAACCGGTTTACCGCGGCTACAATTTCCGTCAACGGCATGTGAGCGATGATCTGGGAGTAGATCATTCCCTGAAGAGTCGAGGCAAGCAAGGCCGCGGAAACTCCCTTGCCACTCACATCGGCAAGCACCACGGTCAAGCCGTCTTCGGTATTCACGGCGTCAAAAAAGTCACCGCCGATTTCTTTGCAGGAGAGATTCCTCCCGTCGAGCCGGGCGAAAGGCACTTCCGGAATGGTGACGGCCATCAATCGCTGCTGGATGGATGCCGCAATCGCAAGCTCCTGCTGATAACGCCGCGACGTCTCCTCTGCCTGCACCAGGCGGGCATTCTCAATGAGCGAGGCGGCCTCGGTGGCGATCGCGTGAAGAATGTTGTTACTCACCGTCGAGATGTCGCGGGACGCGAATCGCGAATCAACGTAGAGGGCGCCCATCACCTCGGCGGACATTGAAGGTGTTTCCACTGCTTCGCGATTGGTCTGAACCTGCGGTTTGCGTAAAGGGACGCAGATTACAGTTCGAAGGTCATAGGCGACAATGCTCTGTCTCCCGGATAAGTCAAGTGAACGACTGGTGTCCGTGAGCACGAATTCCGAATTGGACTTCAATGCATCGTCGAGAATGGAGTGGGAAATCGTTTTGTCATCGAGCAGCGGCTCGCCTTTGGCGTTGCGCCCCGCCGCCAGCCGAAGATTTCCTTCGGCCGTTTTCATGAAGACGTACGCCCTCTCCCCCCGCGTGAGTTTCAGGGTCACGTCGAGAAGCGTCATCAGAATTTCGTCCAGCACGCCAACGGTATTTAATTTGCGCGCCGCTTCCAGGAATAAGGTCAGTTTCTCCAGATCGGTGGTCTCGTCTGAAATGTGGATTCCCGAAATCTGGCTTAAGAAATCGCGGGCAGTGTTGGAGGTTTCGTGCTGGGGATTGAAAACGACATACACAGTTTCGCGGACGCCAAATTCAAGGCGGTCGTTTCGTTCCAGAATCTTGCGCTCGATTCGTTCCCCATTGACGTAAGTGCCGTGCTTGCTGCCTTGGTCAATGACGCTGAACTGACCGTTCTCGGAGACGATGAGCGCATGCTCACGCGAAACCCGCGGATCGGCGATAACAAGGTCTTTATCCACCTTTCGTCCAACGGTGAAAGGGCTGTGATCAAGGTTGATGGTGCGCTGCTCGTTTCCCTGTACAAAGACCAGCGTCGGGAAGACCCCGGAGCCTGGCTTGGAACCCGGCGCGATGGTGGCGGAAAAGCTCATAAGAACGTTTGAAAACGTTCCTTAGGTTATCAGAAAAGGGACAGAAAGAGTCCGCCGAAGGATGCTTGGCCTGACCCGGCAGCTATGTGAAAACTTCAAGGTGCATGGCATTATCCGGGGTTTCATACGTTTGGCGTTAGTTTACTGGGATGGATGACTGAGGAGTTCGGAGGTCCCTCATTGTCGAGGAGGGCGGGCGGGCTGCCGGGTCGCCTGATGAGATAACATGTCGGCTCCTAACGAGCGAGTAGACTTGGAAGCTGCTCGAAGCAGCCAAGGCTCGGAGGAAAGGAGCCGACACGGTGATGATTATAGGTGTGATTTGCATACGCGCTACCAGCAGATCGCAATGGTAGACACCGAATCCGGAGAACTGGTGGAGCGGCGTTTGGAGCATGAGAGCGTCGAGGCGCGGGCTTTTTATGCGGCGCTGAGCGGGGTGGTGCGTGGCCTCGATGACTGACATCGTTATCTACGACACGTCCATCCTGGTTGACCACCTCCGCACTCGCCGTTTAGGCGCCGACTGAGAACAACGGGCTCGAGTCCGGCCGCATTCTGCAAAAGCTTCGTAAGGACCGAATTCGAACCGCATAAGCTACGCGATCTGCACTTCGATGTGCTCATCGCCCTCACCGCCCGCTGCTATGGAGCGAAGTTGATTACCTCGAACCGCGCCGATTTTGAGGCGATCCATAGGCATTGCAAGTTCAGGCTAGAAGTATGGTGACTTACTTTTAATGCGCCGGCGAAGGGGGGAACAATCGGAAAAAAGGCGGGTGTAGCCACCCCGCCTCCTATCCAATCAAACTACGCTGCCTGCATCTTCTCCATCCGCTCTTGCATATCCCTCTCCGAGACATCCTCCACGTGAGTGGCAACGCCCCACAGATGCCCGAATGGATCTTGAATGAAGCCAGAGCGGTCGCCGTAGAACTGGTCCTGCACCGGCTTCAGGATTTTCGCGCCTTCTGCCGCGGCGCGCTGAACCACCTGATCAACGTCGGGAAGATATACGTAGAGACTAACCGGGCTGGCGCCGATGGTGGCCGCGCTGGTGTACCCCTGCCCCATGCTGGGATTTTCGTCAGCCAGCATGATATGCGAGTTTCCGATCTTCAACTCAGCGTGACCGACCTTGCCGTCCGGGCCATTCATGCGAACAGTTTCAGTCGCGCCGAAAACTTTCTTATAGTAATCAATGGCGCGGGCCGCGCCTTTGATAACCAGGTAGGGTGTGACGGAGTTGTAATCCTTGGGAATATACGAAACTTTGCTCATGATTTTCCTCCTTGGAATGTAAGCTAAGGGTTGGAGGTTACGGCGCGCGCGCGGACCGCCACGCGGCCGAGATATTCTTTCATGAAAGCACAACTTCACGGCGAACTCAAGGCCAGGTAGCTGAAGGTTAGAGTTCACCATGTCCGCCCCGTCCATCTCGTTCCAGCGACAGATTCTGGGAAATGCCCGCCACAACCCCCTGGCGGCGACGGGCATTCTGCTGGTTGTTGTCTTTGTGATTTCCGCCCTGTTTGCACCCTGGATCGCTCCTCAAGATCCTGCCCATATTGATTTGCCTTTACGCTTGGAACCTCCATCATCGGCGCATTGGTGCGGAACCGACGAACTCGGCCGCGATATTCTCTCCCGCCTGATTTACGGAGCCCGCATTTCAATGCTGGTCGGAACTTGCGTTGTCGCCGCGTCGCTGACCCTGGGATTAATTATTGGATCCATCGCCGGATACTACGGCGGAGGAATTGATCGCTTTGTAAATGTCGTGGTGATGAACGCCTTTTTGTCTTTCCCGGGAATTCTGCTGGCAATTGCCTTCGTGGCTTTTCGGGGGCCTGGAATCTTCAACCTGATACTGGCGTTGTCTCTCGGCGGTTGGGTGGGATACGCGCGGCTGGTGCGGGCACAAGTGCTGTCGGTGCGAGAGCGAGAATTTGTGGAAGCCGCAAGAGCGCTCGGGGCGACTGACCTGCGAGTCATCATCCGACATATACTGCCCAATATTATTCAGCCGATCGTAGTACAGGCCGCAATCGGAATGGCAGGAGCAATTCTCGCCGAAGCCACCATGAGTTTCCTCGGGCTCGGCGTCCCTCCGCCCACGGCAAGTTGGGGCGCAATGTTAAATGACGGTCGTTCCCACTTATTCGATGCTCCACACCTCGTCATTTTTCCGGCTCTCGCCGTCATGCTTGCAGTGCTGTCATTCAATTTTATCGGCGACTCTCTGCGCGACGTGCTCGATCCCCGCTCCAGAATTGAAGTAGGGCTGTAGCAGTGTTCCTCTATCCGGTCACCGCCTCGCTCTGATCAAGTCTGCTGAATTGGCCGCACTTCGCCAATTCGAGGCGAAGCATACCTCTTCAAGCACAAGATCAATATTCCCGCCAGGAATAGGTTCACCACCAGCCAAACCAGCCCTGAAACAAACGATCCCGTTTTTGTAACCAGATAACCCATGATGAACGGACCTGCGAACCCACCCAAACCACCCAGGCAATTAATCAACCCAATCGAAGCTGCGGCCGCAGATTTGCTGAGGAACGTGCTGGGCAGAGTCCAAAATGTTGGCTGGTAGGCGTGCACAAATCCCGCAAAGAAGATGAAGAAAACAAACTGTATCCACAAATGGGGAGCCGATGTGATCGCTAAAATCAGCGAAATTCCCGCCCCAAACAGGGACATCGAAGTGTGCCAGCGCCGCTCGCGAGTACGATCGGAATGCCAGCCGATCAGGAGCATTGCCAGCAACCCGCCTATATAAGGGAGAGCGACCAAGAACGTGACTTGCGGAATTGACAGGCCGGAAGCTCGCTTCAAAATCGTAGGGAACCAGATGATGAATCCGTAGATTCCGGTGCTGCCCATAAAATAAATCAAGGTGAGTAAAATCACATCCCGCTGTCGAAGCGCCTGCCAAATGCTGTACTGCCGGAGATTTGCGGTATTTTGTTTTTCGCGCTCCAATTCGCCGGTAATCCATTCGCATTCTTCTTTAGGGAGCCATTTCGCCTCGCCCGGCCAATCGGTAAGATAAAAGAACGTCGCCACCCCGAAAATTATGGCCGGAACGCCTTCGAGGATGAAAAGCCAGCGCCAGCCTTGCAATCCAAACCAGTGCAACCGCAGAATCTGACCCGCAAGAGGAGAACCGAAAATATTCGATAGCGGGATCGCCGTCATGAACGCGGCAATTGCCTTTGCCCGGTCCTCCTGACGGAACCAGTGTGTGAGGTACACGATAATGCCGGGGAAAAAACCTGCCTCTGCCATCCCCAGAAGAAATCGCGCCGCGTAAAACTGCCGTGACGTATGCACCAGTCCAACTAAGGCAGTCAGGATTCCCCACGAAATCATGATGCGGGCAATCCATCGCCGCGCGCTCCAGCGCTCAACGATGAGCGCTCCCGGGATCTCCAGCAGGACATATCCGATGAAAAAAATCCCAGCGCCAAGTCCAAATACGCGATCGCTAAAACCCAGATCGTGCGTCATCTCCAGAGCGGCGTAGGCGACATTCACGCGGTCAAGAAAGGCAATGACATACAGGAACCACAGGAATGGCAGAAGCCGGCTGGCGATACGGCGCCGGGCGCTGCGCTCGACTTCGGAGGATGAACTCATCTGACGTCAACAATCGCCGCAGCCAAGGGCACGGCTGAACAGCGTGCGGAACTTGCTTTGTACGGCTAGCTTTGAAGGGGCACGCCTTCAAGCGTGCCGTAAATGCTTGAATTCGATTGTCGGCGCTGCTGAAAGCCGCGCCCCTTCAAAGCTCGTACTCGCCACAAACCGGGTTTCAGCAGTCTGTGAAGCCGTGCCGATTTGGGTTCAGATGCGCCACGGCACGACAGAAAGCCCTGGTTTCCTTCAAATCACCTGGTTCGCAATTGCCTCCCCAACAACTCGGGTTCCCGCTTTCCCGCCGAGATCAGCAGTATGCATCGCCGAATCTGCCAGAACTGCTTCCAGTGCGGTCTCTATTGCGCTCGCGGCTCCCTCCTCGCCAAGATGCTCAAGCATCATCGCGCCAGACCAGATTTGCGCCACCGGATTGGCGATTCCCTCCCCGGCGATATCAGGCGCCGACCCATGCACCGGTTCGAACATTGACGGAAAGTTTCGTTCCGGGTTGAGATTTGCCGATGGCGCCAACCCGATGGAACCTGCGACGGCGGCCCCGAGGTCCGACAGAATATCCCCAAAAAGATTCGATGCAACGACTACATCAAACCATTCGGGATGCAATACGAAGTGCGCCGCCAGAATGTCAATGTGATATTGATCGGTGCGCACGTCTGCAAACTCCCTGGCCATCGCCTGGAAACGCTCGTCCCAGAAAGGCATGGTGTGCACGATGCCGTTTGATTTGGTCGCCGAAGTGACGTGGCGTTTGCGTCCACGCGACAACTCAAATGCGTATCGCATAATGCGGTCGCATCCGCGGCTGGTGAAAACGGCTTCCTGAATCGCAAGTTCCGAGTCGGTATTCCGGAACAACCGTCCGCCGGCTTCTGAATACTCGCCTTCGTTGTTTTCGCGGACAATCGCAAAATCAAGCCCCCCGGCTTCAACATTTTTTAAAGGCGATTGGATGCCTCGGAGGAGCCGTACCGGCCGCAAGTTCACATGCTGCTGGAATCCGCGGCGAATTGGGATGAGCAGGCCCCAAAGCGAAACATGGTCCGGAACTCCCGGATAGCCGACCGCACCGAGATAAATCGCATCAAAGTGGCGTAATTGCTCCAGCCCGTCTTCGGGCATCATGCGGCCAGTCTTCAGGTAGGTCTCGCAACTCCAATCGAAATGATTCCATGAAAAATTGATTTGATGGCGACGGCCCGCCGCCTCCAGAACCCGCAGGCCCTCAGGGACGACCTCGCGGCCGATGCCGTCCCCTTCAATAACTGCAATTTTGTAGCTCTTCAAGGCTTAGCGGGACTTCTCCGCCGGATAATGTTTGGTCTTCTGCGTACGGGAATTGAAAACGTCGAAGCTGCCATTCTTATGTGCGGTCAGCTCCAAATAATTTCCGGGATCGGGGGAGTCGCTTAAATTGGCAATGAATTCCGCCGCGGTATTGTGCTCGGCCCCGCCTTCCTCCGAAAAATGCAGTTGCCAAAGGTCTTCGAGATGCGGGGATTTTTTAATGATGTCAATCACCGAAGGCGTCCCGCCTTTTTTTGCTCCGTTATCCATAATCGCCACCCGCGAATCAATTCCATATACCAGCGCCGGACTACTGCTCTGTGACCATCCGTGATGAGAGACAATATAAATGTCAAGCTTCCCCAATTTATTAATCGGGCACATCAGCTGCACTTCCTTGTCATGGGTAAGATCACCCAAGTCCAAAATTCTTAGCTTGCCAAAAGTAATCAACGTCCCCAGCGAACGCGCGTTTTCCGTTTTGTCGGCTGGATAGGATTCGGCGTCTTTACAACTAGGATTTTCCATCCCCCCGCCGGGCAGAGGATTGTCAATCAATGCTCCATCCGCGCTGACAACCGTTGTCTGAATCCCCTTGATAGGAAGATGGTCCCCAGGCTTTGGCGTGATGTGTTTGTATTTGCCGGTCGCCAAAACCTTCCTGTAGGCCTGATAGTCCGCTACCGTAGGCGCATCTGTGGTCTGGCGGTTTACGCCGTGATCAATGAATGTTCCCACCGGTATCCGCTCCACGAGTTGCGGGACGCCTCCCACATGGTCTTCGTGAAAGTGCGTAATCAGGACGTAATCAATTTTCTTGATTCCCGCATCCTTCGCCGCCGCCACAATGCGATCGGCGTCGCGGCCATTATGACCTGGCCATCCCGTGTCAATTAAGAGCGATTGCCCGGAAGGCGTGACGAATAGAGTTGACTGGCCGCCCTCGACGTCCACAAAGTAAATCCTGAGCGTGCCCGCTTTTGCGTCCGCAGCTGACTGAGTCGCCGAGGCGAATACAATGCATAAGATCACCCCGGTAACTATCGGGAGAAGAGTTGAAGGAAGACTTCTAAATCGCGATTTCACAAAGTCGGGCGCCATGTCAGAGACTCCTGAATTGTTTTCTTCTGATGAGGCCATTGATCATCATGCCGACAAATCATTTCGTCAAGTTCAAGATTGAATCTGGGTTGAAATCAACCACAAAGAACACGAAATAGCACGAAGGCTCAAATCCACGGTTTCCTTCGTGTACCTTCGTGCCCTTCGTGGTTAAATAAGGCCGCCCCCCACGCCTGGTAATGTCTCAGGCTTGAGGAAATCTGTCTGATTCTCGTCATCAACCTGACCCGTTCCTGCATCGGCCGGCATTTTTCCGTTATCATCGAACCGCCTGAAAAGAGTAAATCGCGAAGGGGAACCCCCATTTCTGTTTTTAAGTTTGGGGATCGAGGCAGAATGAAAAAACTACGCAGCCAGGAATGGTTCGGACGGAAAGACCGCGACGGCTTCCTATACCGGAGCTGGATGAAGAATCAAGGTTGGCCTGCTGACCTCTTCGATGGCCGTCCCGTGATCGGCATCTGCAATACCTGGTCGGAGCTGACCCCATGCAATGCGCATTTTCGCGAGATTGCCGAATTTGTGAAGCGCGGCGTTTGGGAAGCTGGAGGATTTCCACTGGAGTTCCCCGTCATGTCCCTCGGCGAAACTTTAATCCGGCCGACGGCTATGCTTTTTCGCAATCTCGCCAGCATGGATGTTGAAGAGTCCATCCGCGCCAACCCGATAGATGGGGTGGTGCTGCTCATGGGGTGCGACAAGACCACTCCTTCTCTTCTTATGGGCGCTGCTTCCTGTGACCTGCCAACTATTGGTGTCTCCGGTGGTCCCATGCTTTCGGGGAAATTCCACGGCAAAGACATAGGTTCCGGAACCGGCGTCTGGCAAATGGCGGATCAGGTCCAAAAGGGCGAAATGAAGACCGAAGAATTTTTCGCCGCGGAAAGCTGCATGCATCGCTCGAAAGGCCATTGCATGACCATGGGCACCGCTTCAACCATGGCAAGTATGGTGGAAGCGCTCGGCATGAGCCTGCCCGGAAATGCGGCGATTCCCGCCGTGGATGCCCGCCGTAATACCCTCGCGCAGATGACCGGCCGCCGCATCGTTCAAATGGTAAAGGAAGAGTTTTGCATGTCGCGAATTCTGACCCGCGAAGCCTTCGAAAACGCGATTCGCGCGAACGCTGCCATCGGGGGATCAACCAACGCCGTGATTCATCTGGTCGCCATCGCTGGACGAATCGGCGTGCCGCTCTGCCTCGATGATTTTGACCGCCTGGGAAATGGCTTGCCCTGCCTCGTCAATATTCAGCCATCAGGCCACTACCTGATGGAAGATTTCTTCTACGCTGGAGGCCTGCCTCCGGTTCTTCGCGAACTAGGGGAAGCGGGCGTACTGAACCGCGATGCCTTGACCGCGAATGGGAAATCAATTTGGGAAAATGTTCTCGATGCGCCTTGCTGGAATCGAGACGTCATTCACAGTTTCGCCGAGCCTTTCAAGCCAAACGCCGGCATCGCCATACTCCGCGGCAATCTTGCCCCCGACGGCGCGGTCATCAAATTGTCAGCCGCCAGCCCCAGCCTGCTGCAACATCGCGGGCGCGCCGTGGTTTTCGAAAACATCGAGGATTTCCGTGCCCGCATCAATGATGAAAGCCTCGAAATTGACGAAAACTCCGTAATGGTTTTACAGAATTGCGGGCCGCGCGGCTATCCCGGCATGTCGGAAGTTGGCCATATGCCACTGCCTGCCAAACTGCTTCGCCAGGGCGTGACCGATATAGTCCGCATTTCCGACGCGCGAATGAGTGGAACCGCCTACGGAACGGTTGTCTTGCACGTTTGTCCGGAAGCAGCCGCCGGCGGCCCTTTGGCGTTGGTACGCTCCGGCGACGTGATTGCCCTCGACCTTCCCGCAAGGTCGCTCCATCTGGAGGTTGACGAGAGCACGCTCGCATCCCGGCGCGCGCAATGGACCCCTCCCTCCTTACCGGACCGGGGATGGTTGCGCCTTTATGCCGAGCATGTCTTGCAGGCGGACAAGGGAGCGGATATGGATTTTCTCGTCGGACGGAGCGGAGCAAAAGTGCCCCGCGACTCGCATTGAAAAAAGAGCGCGTGAACCATTCAAACCTTCTTTTTGGCTTGATTGGGGCAGTTCGCAATCAGCAATATTCCACAGTCGGCGGGCTGAAGCTGCGCCCCCTCAAAGCCGTTTCCGACACTGCACCGCTTTCCCCGCAACGTGCCAGTCATCTGGCCCGTTCGTGCCATTTAACCAAGAACCGCGAACCGCTATATTCCTTGTGAGCAAACTTCGGGGGAGGGTTGCTCAAACTTTGCGCCCCAAGACTCAATCGGTCTTGGGGCGTTTTTTCTTGCGCAGAATGGCTCTTCTATTGGTCACCCAAAACTTTCAAGTTGGGCCGCCGAATTTTTTCGCCGAAAAAATATACCCATGGTCATCCATTTTGGAAGCACGGATGTGAGACGTTTGACGCCGCTACGTGACCGCTCTTCCCAGACGGGCGGAAGCGGGCCTTCGCTCAGAATGGCGCTCACCGTCTGATAGACTGTCGGCCATTCCCTCTCATCATCTTATGTCCTCGAAGGCCGAACCCGCCGTTAGCGTCAATATTGAAACCGAAAAGCAAGACCTCCGAACCGGCCAACTGCTGCCGGGGGTCGCTCTCAGCACTTTTGCCGCTCTCCTGCTGGAACTGGCGCTCACCCGGCTATTTTCCGTGATTTTGTTTTACCACTTCGCGTTTCTGGCCATCTCTATTGCGTTGCTCGGACTCGGAGCTGGCGGAGTTTTTTCCCATCTCGGCAAGAAAAGATTGACGCAATTTGACCTCCGCAAACTGATTTTTTGGCTCTGTATTGTGAATGCGATTTGCATTCCGCTGGTGCTTGAGATCGTTCTGCATCTACCGGTCTCATTGAGCATCACTGGAGAGAACTTTCTGCGGCTGAGCGCGATTTATGTGGCGTCAGGAGTGCCCTTTTTTATTACGGGGCTGGAGCTTTCAACAATATTCGCGCGGCATCCATCGCATATTTCCCGAATGTATGGCGCCGATCTCTTTGGCGGCGCAATGGCCTGCCTGGGGGTTGTTCCCTTGCTGAACCATACGGGCGGCCCGAATACCGTGCTGGTCGCGGCGGTGGCAGCGGCTCTGGCTGCCGCCGTCTGGACCCCGAACGGCGTTTCGCGCAAGTGGGCCCTTGTCCTGGGGGCTGGGCTTGTTGTGTTAATCGCCGCAAATTACTCGGGCCGTTTGATTGACGTGGTTTATGCGAAAGGAATTTTGCGCGACCGCTCGCTCGTCGAATTCGCCCGGTGGAACGCTATTTCCCGGGTGGAAGTGGACCGGGTGAATGATGCCAAAGCGATCGTGATTGACGCCGATGCGAATACCTTCATCATGAACGCTGATCCGACGAAATGGAACGGCTCTGAATGGCAGAAGAATCTCATGGCCGCCCCGCCCGCCATTGCGAATGTCCTGCGGCCTCATGGCAGCTACGCGATCATCGGAGCCGGAGGAGGAGTAGACGTGCTGCGGGCTGTCGCCAGCGGAAGCCCCAACGTGACTGGAATCGAAATCAATCCCATCATCGCGGACACCGTCATGCGCGACCGCTACGCCGACTACTCTTACCATCTTTACGAGCGGCCCAATGTTCACATATTTGTGACAGATGGGCGATCATTTGTCCGCAATGCTAAACAGAAATTCGACGTCGTGCAGATGACGCTGGTGGATACCTGGGCTTCCACTGCCGCCGGCGCATTCGCCCTCAGTGAAAATAATCTCTACACGGTGGAAGCTTTTCGGGAATATTTCGACCACCTGAAGCCGGACGGAATAATTGCCATCACGCGCTGGGAATTTCAGCGCCCGCGCGAGGCCTTGAGAGTGGTGTCAGTCGCAATGGAAGCGCTGCACAGTTTGGGCGTGAAGGATCCCGGCAGAAACTTCGTCGTCGTCTCTGAGGGCGATCTCGACGAAGACGGCATCCCGGTCGCCGTGCTGGCAAAAAAAAGCGCTTTCACCCCGGAGGAAGAAAGAGCCGTTCAAGCACACTTAGCCGACAATCCAATCCTGATTGCTCAATACCTCCCGTCAAAGCACCCCGAGAATCCGTTTTCTCGATTGATCGCGAGTAATGATCCGTATGCATTTGCGCGACAATACGCATACAATGTCGCGCCGGTGACTGACAACGCGCCGTTCTTTTTTTTTACGCTGAAACTGGCGCAGGTACTCAATCCGCGGGCCTCGCACGAGGGAATTGACTGGAAAGTAAACCTGGGCGTTGCCGTATTGCTGATGGTGTTGGCTATTTCACTGATGGCGGTGCTGGCATTTCTTATCATTCCCCTCGCCATCAGCCCCCACTCTATCGGCGGAGGCCCGCCAGGCAGGCGGCCGATACTTCCGTTGCTGTATTTTGTCGCAATCGGTTTGGGATACATCATCGTCGAGATCACATTCATTCAGCGCTTCGTTTTGTTTCTAGGCCATCCTACTTACGCCTTAACCGTCGTGGTATTTCTCCTGCTGCTTTCGAGCGGCGCAGGAAGCATGCTTTCGAAAAAGTGGTTGTCTGATTCCGCTAAATCGTGGCAGCCATTAATCATGATTGTCGGAGAATTGCTGCTTTACGTCGCCTTCCTCCCCGGGCTCTTGAATACACTGGTCGGATTGCCCTTTGACGCCAAGCTGCTTGTGAGCGCGGCACTGTTGGTCCCGGTGGGATTCATCATGGGGATGCCGTTTCCAGCCGGTTTGCGAGCGCTCGTCCGTCCGCCAACTATTTTTCGAGTCTCCGAAACTGCCAGCGCTGATCAAGGACCGGTGGAATGGGCGTGGGCTCTGAACGCCGCAGCCAGTGTTCTCGGCTCCGTCACGGCGATTCTCGTGGCCATTCAATTTGGGCTGAATGTGACCTTGTTGTGCGGAGCAGCGGCTTATTCTGCGGCTTTACTGCTCACTCGCGCACTTCAACGCTATTGGATTGGGAAGCCGGTTGACCGTCTGCTATGATCAGCCAATTCTTCTGGTATTGCAGCGAGTAAAGTTTTCTGCGTCTTAAGCGTTGCCTGGGAGACCCTGTGCCTAGCCAAAAGCAATTGAAATGGTCGGAACTGAAGGTCGGACTGACGGTCCTGGTTGCCAGCATTACGCTCGGAGTTCTGATTCTTCTCATGACTGGCACCGGCGGTTTTTTCACCAAAAAGATCATCCTTAAATCTTATTTTGATAACGCCGGAGGCTTGCGTGAAGGCGCGCCGGTACGCCTCCAGGGGGTTGATATTGGCAGCGTTGCCGGCCTCCGAATCGTCACGGATCCTGACAAACGGCTGACGCCGGTAGAAGTGACCATGAAAGTGCGCAGTGTTTACCGGCACAGCCTTCACACCGATTCCGTAACAGCGCTTGCGACAGCCGGAGTTCTTGGCGAAACCTATATTGACATCAACAGTGCGATGGCTCGCGGTCCCGAAGCCAAAAATGGCGATGTGCTTGCCACGCGCGACACTCCCGACATTCAGGACGTGGTCCGTGCCAGCCAGGGAACGCTTCAGAACCTCGACGCGTTGGTGAAGCGCCTCGACAGAATTGTGGCGTTTGTCGAGAGCGGACAGGGATCAATCGGCAAAGTCATTTACGATCCGACTTTGTACAACCGCATCAACACCACGGTCGCTCAGTTTCAGGGCGTTGTGAGCCAGTTAAGCGCCGGGAACGGAACTCTGGGCAAGCTCTTCTACGATGACCAGCTCTATCAGAAGGCCAACGCCACCGTGGACAAGCTGAATCTGATCATTGACGATCTGAACGCGGGCAAAGGAACGGCTGGGAAATTGTTGAAGGACCCGTCACTCTACAATGGCGCCAATGACAGCATTGCCAACGTCAAGAAACTCACGGACGATATCAACGCGGGCAAGGGCGCATTGGGGACGCTCGCCAGAGATCAGGAATTTGCAAATAAGCTGAAGGACACGGTTGCAAAGCTGTCTGATCTCACCGACCGCATGGATGCCGGGGAAGGCACCGTCGGCAAACTCATGCGCGATCCATCTCTCTTCAATAATTCGAATGACATGATCCTGGAAACGCGGTCATTGATTAAGGCAATGCGGGAGAATCCCAAAAAGTATCTAACGATTCACGTGAAAATATTCTAGACCCGCGCAATTCACTCGCTGGGCCGCGTCAGGCAGTCGAGTACTTCAGGGTCGCCTCGGTTTGCTCATGGGCATGGTAACTCGACCGCACCATGGGGCCTGATTCGACGTGCTGGAAGCCGAATCGCAGAGCTTCTTCTTTCAGATAATCAAACTCCTCGGGAGTATAAAAACGCGCTATCGGAAGATGGTCGCGGGATGGGCGAAGATATTGCCCTACCGTCAGTATGCCGACGCCGCGTTCGCCGAGGTCCCGAAATACTTCGATCAACTCCGTCGCGCTTTCTCCCAGGCCGGCCATGACTCCTGACTTGGTCACGATTCCCGGCGACAGGTTTCTGGCATTTTCCAACAACCTTAGAGTGCGTTCATAACGGGCGCCCGAACGTACCGCGCGATAAAGCCGCGGAACCGTTTCGGTATTGTGGTTGAGCACGTCGGGACCGGCGTCGAGGACGATTTGAAGGGCTTCATCGAGCCCCTGAAAATCCGGAATCAACACTTCGACGCGGCAACCGGGTGACGTCTGCCGAATCTGCCGGATCGTTTCGGCGAAAATGCGCGCGCCCCCGATGTTGTCATCGTCCCGGTTCACGCTCGTAATGACCGCATGTTTCAGGCGCAGGGTGGCGATGGCTTCGGCGACGCGGCGGGGTTCATCCCAATCAATGGGTTCCGGTCGTCCCTTGGGAACTGCGCAAAAGCCGCATCTCCTGGTGCATAGATTGCCCAGAAGCATGAAGGTTGCGGTGCCGTGGTTCCAGCACTCTCCAATGTTCGGACATTGCGCCGACTCGCAGACAGTATGCAGGCTCATACCGCGCGCCAGTTTCTTAAGCTGATGAAAGTTCTCTCCCGCGGGAGCTTTGGCCCGCAACCATGACGGTTTTGGCTGGCGAAGGGGCGGGGCGACCTCGATCTGCACAAACTGCGTAGCCGATGACATGCGCCTCTCAATTCTACCTGAAGAGTGGTGTCCAAAAATTCGCAAGCGGCTCGGCACATGCTCCTCATTCATGCCCTACTGAGGTGCCCATCTTGAAGCCGACGTTATATGATTACATGTCAGACTTTGGTTTCAGTTCGAGTTGTGAAAGAGGCTGGGTTCCGAATGTTTCATTCTTTCCGGCGAATCGCATGGATTGCCTTTATCGCGGCTGTAATCCTATTGCTGGCCATCGGGTTTTTTGCTTACAAGGCCATGAACTCTCTGGTTGCCAGTGAAAGGTTGGTCGCCCATACTCACGAAGTCCAAACGCGGCTGGGGGACCTTCGCGCCAGTTCTCTAAGAGCTAACAACTCCAGGCGCGGTTATGTTCTCGAAGGCGGAGAGAACATGCTGGTCGGGTACCGGGCCGCCCTCCAGGATATCCCCGAGGACTTCAAGAGCTTAAGGAACTTAACGGCTGACAATCCGCAGCGGCAAAGTGACCTGGATGAACTGGAGTCGCTCATGGATCGCAACGGCGCCCTTCTGTCGCAATCCATTGAACTGCGACGCAGTGGTAAACCAGACAAGGGGCGGCAGGTTCAAATTACGGAAGAGACAAGCGTTTTCGGAGCGCAGATTCACGACGAGATTCAGAAAATTCGAGACAGTGAAGGACGCCTGCTGGCGGAGCGACAGGCTAAGTCGCAGCGGGGTTACAGAAACACTATTGAAATACTCGTTGTAGCGTTCGTGGCAGCTCTTCTTCTGCTGGCGACTGAATTTTATCTCCTCAACCTTGAGTTCACCCGGCACCGGCGAACCGAGCAGGAGGCGCGGCAGAGCCGCGAAGCGCTGAACGCGTTTTTCTCGTCTTCGACGGTGGGTTTTGCGATTCTAGACCGTGACCTGCGATATCGCCGGATCAACGAGGTCCTTGCGACCATGTCGGGAATGGCTCCATCTGATTTTGTCGGCCGCTCCGTCGCGGAAATACTCGGTGGACGCGCGTTGAATGCTGAATCTGCTTTCCATCAAGTGATCAGCAGCGGCAATCCGATATTCGATCGGGAAATTTCCGGCGAAATGCCCGGAAAGCCCGGGGAGGTGCGCCATTGGCTGGTGAATTATTTCCCCATACGCAGCGAAAACGGGCAGGTAAACGAAATCGGAGTCATCTCGGTGGACGTAACGGCTCGGCGCAATGCCGAAAGCGCCATACGGCGCCTGAGTGGACGCCTGTTGAACCTACAGGATCAGGAACGGCGGCGCATTGCTCGCGAACTTCACGATAGCCTGGGCCAGTACCTGGCGGGATTGAAAATGACGATTGAACTGATGGGCCAGCCCAACACCCGCGACAAAGCCGGACTTTACGCCGAATGCAGCGAGATTCTCGAACGGTGCATTGCCGAGACACGCACGCTGTCGCATCTCCTGCATCCTCCCCTCCTCGACGAAGCTGGATTCGCGTCCGCAGCCAAATGGTTTGTGAGCGGATTTTCGCAGCGAAGCGGCATCCCGGTTAACTTCGTCATGGCTCCTAATTTCCCCAGGCTACCCGAAGCCGTGGAGATCGCGCTGTTCCGCGTCCTGCAGGAGAGCCTGACGAATGTTCATCGTCATTCCAAGGCCGGAGGGGCTGACATAAGAGTTGAGTTGCTGCCCGAAGAGGTCATCCTCGAGGTTACCGATCACGGACGCGGAATACCCTCGCACATCCTGACGCCTCTTCAAAAGAATGGGATGCAAAGTGGCATGGGGTTGGCCGGGATGCGGGAGCGGGTGAACGAACTGGACGGGCACCTGGAAATACATTCCGACAGCCGTGGGACAACCGTGAAGGTGACCCTGCCGCTGGCGGGGCATGAGGCGAACCAAAAGCTAAGAGTTACCGCGGATTTGACGTGAGTTGCGCGACAGAAGTGATCGGGAGAAATAGACGAAGCCGGCCTGAGCAGGCCGGCTTCCAAATTTAGCTGGCTTTGCGGTTAAACCTGTTATCAACTTCTTCCTGATTTTGCTCGGCAAGTGTTTTGTTCCATTCGTCTACTTGTCTTTGGGCTTCATCTTTCGCAATGCCGTACCGCTCTTGGACGCGACCCACGAGTTGATCCTTTCTGCCGCCGATGACGTTCAAATCGTCATCGGTCAGTTTGCCCCACCGCTCTTTGACAGAACCCTTCATCTGCTTCCATTGCCCTTCAATTCGATCCCAGTTCATGTCGCCTCCTTTGAAATATTGGGATGAGATTCGTCCTCTACATACTTTGATTTCATGCTTCGATAAGGATATTTCGATTGATGCGGAGCGGCAATACAGTGATCACCCGAGGATTTGCGATACGATGAATTGCGGCTCCGGAAGAATGTTTCTTAGCGTTTTACGGTTTGAAGGGGCGCGACTGTCAGTCTTTTTGAATTAACGTCGCTGCCGTCATGCGGGCGGGCGTTTCGTACAGCAGAGGTTCAGCTAGCACTCCAGATATGCGTCAATCCATTGCTTGATTCGCGCGCGGCGTTCGTCTTGCGGATCAAAGCGAACTCCGAAACTTTTGCTCGCGGGCTTGCGCCACGTCACGGTGCTGCGAACCCATATTCGGGGCAGGGTCAACAGCGCGAACGAGACCTCCATGGATTGCGATGGAGACACTTCCTCAGCGTTCTTCAGGGACATTCCACCGGAACTGATTTCCTGGCTGGAAGCTGTGAACCTCCGGTTGTCGCTCAAAACGATGGAAACTTCCGTGATTACCGGGATTCGAACGTAGCGCCGGAATTCGTGGTGCACCAGCATCTGGGTCGCGCGCACCAACTTAAGCGCCGTTGGCCGTTCAATCGGATCATTGAATACGGCATTGATGCCATATTTGGAATACTTCATCGCTTCTCGAACATCGCCGCCCAATCCATAAATGACCATGCGGCTGTTCGAGGGAGACGTGCGCACCGACTCCAAAACCTCTTTCGTCCCCGGCCCCATGCTCACCACGCAGGCTTCAAATTTCTCCTTTTTCAGCCTGAGAGCCGCCTCTGCCGACATCTGGACTGACTCCATGCCAAATTGCCGGAAGCAGTCGGCAAGAATGGCGCGGCCAGGAGTTGCAATATCAACCAATGCGACCCGGGCTGCGGACCTTTTTGTGGGGACGAGATGCGGAGCTATGGTTGAAGAAGTCATCTCACGATTCTTTTCCATCGGTTGGGCTATGATTCAGTCAAACGGGGAATGCCTCGCCCGAAACCCTATTCTGGCTTGGGTCGCCGTCTTTAGCAAAGGCCGGAAGGACAATCCGCCGGTGACAAAAGACACGTTACCGGGGGATAAACGGTCGCGGTACTAACGTGACTGGTGAACATCGGGCTGGAGTCGAAATGCTATCCGGCCCAACGCTGAAACAAAAGAGCCCCATTCGTTCCGCCGAAGCCGAACGAGTTCGACATCGCGTACGCAATGTCGGCTTTTCTAGAGTGTTGCGGAACGTAATCCAGATCACACTCGGGATCGGGAGTCTCGAGGTTCACGGTGGGAGGCAATACGCCGTCGCGGAGGGCCAGAACCGTGACGCCGGCCTCAAGTCCACCTGCGCCGCCGAGCAGGTGGCCGGTCATGGATTTCGTGGAACTGACCGCCAGCTTATATGCGTGCTCGCCGAACGCGCGCTTGATGGCGATGGTTTCCAACTTGTCGCCAATCTCGGTTGAAGTACCGTGGGCATTGATATAGCCGACTTGCGACGGCTGGATCTTCGCATCTTTTAGCGTGTTCAACATGACCCGGTAGGCGCCGTCGCCGTTCTCCGCCGGCTGAGTTATATGGTGGGCGTCGCCGCTCATGCCGTATCCCACAATTTCCGCGAGAATATTAGCGTTGCGCCGGCGGGCAAATTCGAGTTCTTCCAGAATCAGAATCCCTGCCCCCTCCCCAATCACAAAGCCATCGCGTTGCGAGTCCCACGGGCGGCTCGCCTTCTCGGGCGCGTCATTTCTGGTTGAAAGCGCCCGCATGGCGGCGAAACCGCCCACTCCCATCGGAGTAATCGCGGCTTCGGTACCGCCGGCAATCATTACGTCCGCGTCGCAGCGGGCGATGATTTTGAATGCGTCCCCAACCGAGTGGGCGCTCGAGGTGCAGGCCGTGCAGGTAGCCTCATTGGGGCCTTTGGCGTTATAGCGGATGCTCACATGCCCGGCCGCCAGGTTTACGATTGCCGCGGGGATAAAAAAAGGGGAAATCTTTCGCGGGCCGCCGGTCAACAAATTCGAGTGTTCCCGTTCAATTACATCGAACCCGCCGATGCCGGAGCCGATATGCACCCCGGTCCGGTCCGCAATGTCGTCGGTGACCTCAAGTCCGGACGCTTTCATGGCTTCATCCGTGGCCGCCAGCGCCAGGTAAATAAAGCGGCCCATCTTTTTCAGTTCTTTTTTTTCGACGAAGTCGAGAGGATCGAAGTTTTTGACTTCCGCGGCTATCTGGCAGGCGAACTGAGAGGGATCAAACTGGGAAATCCGGGCAATGCCACTCTTTCCAGCCAGCAGGTTCCGCCACACTTCTTCCGTATTGTTTCCGACTCCACAGATCAAACCTATTCCTGTGACTACGACCCTTCGTCCCAACTACTTCCCGCCTTTCGCATGCTTCCCGATGTAATCGTTGGCGTCCTGCACGGTGCGAATTTTTTCCGCATCTTCGTCGGGAATCTCGATCTCGAAAGCCTCTTCAAAGGCCATCACCAGCTCGACCGTGTCCAGGGAGTCCGCGCCCAGGTCATCTACAAATGAGGCATTTGGCGTGACTTCCCCTTCGTCCACTCCCAACTGTTCCACAATGATCTGCTTTACTTTCTCCTCAACGGCTGCCATTCGTTCTCCTTGCCTGCTGATGTCTCACAGCGATAGCGGTCTTAAGTGACGCGGAAACAGCTTTCACGGCTGCCTGGCGGAAAAGAACCTTCTGTACTTTGCCTATGCTTTGACCTTCGCGTGCTTCTCCACGTAGTTGATCGCATCCTGGACGGTGCGAATTTTCTCCGCTTCCTCGTCGGAAATTTCCAGGCTGAAGGCCTCTTCCAACGCCATGACCAGTTCCACCTGATCCAGCGAGTCCGCGCCCAGGTCATCGGTAAATGCAGCGCTGGGCGTCACTTCGCTTTCCTCCACTCCAAGCTGCTCGCTGATAATCTGCTTCACTTTCTCGGTAATTTCAATCTTCCCTGTCGTAGCCATGCCACCTCCTTGGCGCAAAGAAATAACTTTGACGGAACCAGTAGTGTACTGGCCCAAGCGAAGTGATGTAAAGGAAGAGCGGGCGCCTGATTTTCCCGCAGAAAGCGAACTGCCAGGGCAGCGTCCGGAAACAAAAGAGGGGCGACCGGAACAAGGCGAAACCGAAACTACCTGGGAGTGTAGTAGAGCAACACAAGATCGCCGATGGTTTGCTCCTTTTCAAAGTTCAACAGAGAAGCCAGCCTTTTGTCATTGAACGTGGGTGCTTTCGCATGATCAATCACAACGACTCTTCGGAATTGATGGAAAAAATCGTCTACGGCTGCGTCATGTCTGGCAACCTGTTCAAGGCGTGGAATCAGTTCGGTTTGGATGTCGTGAATCCCTTGATTTCGCTCGTCGGTTGACAATGATGCGGCCGCGGCCCAATAACCCAAGCGGTGCATTTCGGGCGAAGGATCGGGTCCGGCCAGCTCGCGCTCCAGGGAGTTGCTATCCTGGCCAGTGAAGTAAAGGTACAGAGCCTGGCGGAGGCGATGTATATCCCGGTCCTGTTGTGGTTCAAGAACGAGCTTCGCATCCGTGCAGTACAACACCGGCGTTTTCGTTAAGAGAACCATCCACCCGCAGTCGTCGTCCACGTTTCGAGAACGGGCTATCACCAGGTCCCCATCCCCGGGCATCCACTTATCTGGCAATCGCGAAAGGCCTGCTATTTCGCAATTGGCTGGGAGAAATCCCCGGTAGGCCCCTATGGCTGAAAAAACTCCGTTCAGCAGGATGATTCCCAAAGCAACCCAGAGGGCTCCGGTAACGACCCTGGATACGTTCCGCCCGGCGGCCGCGATAAACGCAGCAAGGGTCACGATCGTCAGTTGCACGAAGTAACCGGCATGTTGGGAGAGTTGGATCTTCGTCGCGGGCACCAGGGCATCCCCCAGCAACATTGCCGCGTTAGTTGCGCCGAGGCCGGCTAGCGTCCACTTCACTTCCGGGACGAGCGTCTTGCTGAAGCCCATAGCAATTGTCAAAGCAACCAGAAGCGCCCAACTCCCGCCAATCAAGTGCGGCAATAGCTCTGGCTGCAGATGAAGCGCAGCCGGCTGGTTTTCGTTAACGCTTAATGAGCTGTGCCATAAAAATCCACCATCCAAGAACGCGCACGTCAAGCCGTACGCCAGCGGAATCTGCCAGTCTCTGCTTCGCCTTGCAGACAAGAACCGGCAAACTACGCTGACACCGGTCAGGCCCGCCATCATCAGGGTGGCGAATGGGAAAACTCCCAATGCAATCAACTGGAGGACGCCCATGGCGGCCCACAAAATGAGATTGTTCCGCCTCAGCGCTTCTATCTGCAATCCCACATAGGCCAACACGAGGCAACTGGGAATCACGGGGAAAAAGGCACGCATGAAAGGAAGATTTAACTTCTGGAAAGCCCAGAGCGATGGCAAGTGAAACCACGCGACAGCCAAAGGCTTTAGTGCCGTTACATTGACCAGCATCAGCAGCGCCACGTACGCGATCGCCAAGCCCGGCGGACTGGTCGGTAAGTTTCTCTTGAAAACCCATAGAGCGATTCCGCTGAGCAACCCCCACCAGAGAGCGTCCCACATCAACACCGCAGTCCAGATTCTTCCCGAGAGCGCTCTATCCAGTTCGCCGAACAGCCTGGTCGCCAGACTGAATTTCAGATATGCCGTACTTTTGTCCCGTACCGGAAGGTGATAATAAGGATCCAAAACCTGGTTCCCTCCGATTGCTCTAACCTCGCTCAGATTAAGGTAAAGAGTGAGATCCGGCCCAAAAATCGGGGGCAAGACTTTCGATCCCAATTCGGCTCTTGTCCGAAACGAAGGGCCTGCATAAATAGAGAGGATAAGAACCACCACCGCAGACTCACATACCAATCGCCACTTTCCCCCTGTGATGGGCATGGTCGCTGATCTTAACAAATGGCGGGCGAATGTGGTCGGGCTTTCCTTTTCGGCCCAATCAGAAAATCGAGTAGAATACCCGCCTGCCCGCTAGGAAGCGGTTTAGGATGAATCGCGACCCGTGTCAGAGCGTAGCGAATGAAATTGGACCAGAAAGAGGATCTCCATATCACGCCGGATGGCAATGTCGCCCGCGCGGGACTATCGGTAATAGTACCGGTATACCGCAGCGGCCCGATTTTGCCCGAATTGATTGAACGGCTGGACACCGTTCTCCGCAGAATCACCCCGGACTATGAAGCCATCCTGGTCAACGATTGCAGCCCCGACGACAGCTGGGACGTAATTTGCGAATTGGCCGGGCAGTATCCCTGGATTCGCGGCATCAACCTGATGCGAAATTACGGGCAGCATAACGCCTTGTTGTGCGGAATCCGCGCGGCGAAATATAGCGTTGTGGTCACCATGGATGACGACCTTCAGCATCCGCCGGAAGAGATCCCGAAAATGTTGGCCGTGCTGGGGCAGGGTTATGATGTTGTCTATGGAACGCCGCAGTCCGAACAACACGGCCTGGGGCGCGACTTGGCCTCGCTGGTGACTAAAATCGCATTGCAAAATGTGATGGGCGCGAAAATTGCGCGGCAGGTCGGCGCCTTCCGGGCTTTCCGGGCGGAGGTGGCGAAAGCTTTCGATCACTACGAAGGTTCTTTTGTGTCAATAGATGTGTTGTTGGCCTGGGGCACCAATCGCTTTGCCGCCACGCCAGTTCGCCACCAATCGCGGAAACAGGGACAGTCGGGATACACTTTTCGCAAGCTGGCCACGCACGCCCTGAACATGATGACCGGCTTTACGACGCTTCCGTTGCAGGTGGCCAGTTTGCTGGGCTTCGCGTTCACGTTGTTTGGCTTGGGAGTGTTGGTGTACGTACTAGTTCGATATTTTTTGCAGGGAAGCCCAGTGCCTGGTTTTCCGTTTCTTGCCTCGATCATTGCGGTGTTTTCGGGAGCGCAACTCTTTGCTTTGGGAATTATCGGCGAATACCTGGCGAGGATGCATTTCCGGATGATGGACCGCCCATGCTACGTCATCCGCGATGCCACTCTAAAGGCTGCCGACCCCCGCCAGCAAGAGTGGGAGAATGCCGCCAAGAAGATGGGAGCAGAATAAGGTATGGTTACGGGCACCGAATCGCCAGTCCTACTGATGTTGGATATTGAAAGCGAGCGCTTTGGCGTTCGTGTGGCGCGCGCGCCGCAAGTAACGACGGATAACCTCGATGAAATCTTACGTTGTTGTATGACGGGCGATATCCAGTTGCTAATCGCACGCTGCCCCACGGGCGATCTTGCCGCAGCACAATGCATGGAGGCGCAAGGGTTCTATCTCGCCGACACTCTCATCTACTATGGGTTTGATCTCGTCAAGCGTGCCATCCCCCAAGACCGTGGTGGATTTCAGGTGCGGCGGTTTCAACCCGAGGACGAGCCGCTGATTGAAGCTGTGGCGAAGGAGGCTTTCAAAGGATATCTTGGTCACTATCATGCCGATCCTCGGCTGGACCGGCGCAAATGTGACGAAGCCTATGTGTCGTGGGCAAAGCGATCTTGCGTCTTGAAAGAAGTTGCGGAACAAGTGTTCGTCGCCGAACGCGACAACGAGGTTGCCGGCTTCGCAACGTTGAGGCTCAACTCGCGGGAAGAGGGAGAAGGCCTGCTCTATGCGGTGGCACCCCACTCACAGGGGCTCGGTATTTGTCATTCCCTTATGCTTTGCAGCTTGCAATGGTGCAGTTCCCAGGGAGCACACCGGATGGTTATTTCAACCCAAGTCACCAACATCGTTATGCAGAAAGTTTGGTGCCAAATAGGGTTTGAACCTCGCCATTCCTTCTACACTTTTCACAAGTGGTTCACCTCGCCGCGATGACCTACCGGATCCCATTCAACCGGCCCTGCCTCGCGGGTAACGAGTACAAATACATCGCCGAGGCGATTGCCAATGGACATGCATCCGGCGATGGCCCATTTTCCCGCAAGTGCCACGCATTGCTTGAGCAGGAGCTCGGCGTCCCCAAAGCTCTGCTCACCACTTCATGCACCCATGCGCTGGAGATGGCGGCGTTGCTTCTCGACTGCGGCCCGCAGGACGAGGTGATTGTTCCATCGTTCACTTTTGTTTCGACCGCCAATGCCTTCGCGTTACGCGGAGCCCGTCTCGTATTCGCGGACATCCGCCGCGACACTTTGAACCTGGATGAGAGCCGTTTGGAATCACTGATAACCCGGCGAACTAAAGCCATCGTCACGGTTCACTACGCAGGTGTTCCTTGCGCAATGGATTCGATTCTTGCCATCGCCGCCCGTCACGAGGTTCGCGTGGTAGAAGATAATGCCCACGGTCTATTCGCCCGGTATAAGGGCAAGTACACCGGGACATTCGGATGCCTTGCCACGCAGAGTTTTCACGAGACCAAGAATATTACCTGCGGAGAAGGCGGAGCGTTGTTCATTAATGACCCCGATCTGATCGAACGGGCTTTGATCATCCGCGAAAAAGGTACGAACCGCAACCGGTTTCTCCGCGGTGAAGTGGACAAATACACATGGGTGGATCTCGGTTCCAGTTATTTGCCCTCGGATCTACTGGCGGCATTTCTCTACGCCCAACTGGAAGGCAGGCACGCCATCCAAGCCAAGCGGCGGAGGATTTGGAATCGTTACTATGAAAAGTTTAAAAGCTGGGCTCTGGAGAATGATGTGAGAATGCCAGTGGTACCGCCGGAATGCGAACAGGCCTATCACATGTTCTACCTGCTGCTGCCGACGGCAGAGTATCGAGACCTGTTGATTTCACATCTCAAATCGGTCGGCATCCTCAGCGTGTTCCACTACGTCCCGCTTCATCTTTCGCAAGCGGGACAGAGGTTTGCGGCGCGTCCTGCGGATTGTCCGGTTACTGAGGATATTAGCGAACGGCTGCTTCGCCTGCCCTTCTACAACGATTTGACCGACCACGAACAGGATCAGGTGACGGCCGCCATCTCGAGATTTTCAGTCCACCATCTTCGGCAAAGCGCATAACCACCGTCCAGGCGCGGTTGCAGACTCAGACCCCCGAGCAGCGCAGGCTTCGCGCCGCTCGCAG
Source organism: Terriglobales bacterium (assembly GCA_050746185.1). GTDB lineage: Bacteria > Acidobacteriota > Terriglobia > Terriglobales > Acidobacteriaceae > PALSA-188. Next base: position 34,947 of record JBOGLA010000008.1, read on the forward strand.
GCCAGGGAATAAATGCGCGTCTATTTGTAGGTGGCGTCGGTGCGGACCAGATAGTCGCGGTGAGCGTCAAAGTCCACCATGGAGCCAAATGCGGGCCCATGCAGCGGGTTCGCCTTGAGGGTCGCCCGTATCGCCGCGTTGACCTTGTCGAGGCCTTCGGCGTTGGCCGCCAGGTAAACAATCAAGAATGTGCCGGGAGCATCGGTATGGACCGCTTCGGTATCAATTTCGTATTCGTGAAGCGTGCCATCAGCCACCAATTTCTCCAGCAGCGGCGCGACCAGGTTCTTGCTGAGCACGTCCACCGCGTCGTCCGGCGCATCCGCCTTTAATTTATAAGACGACACGGATGTGTACCCGTTCTTCCACGTTCCGGGATGCCAGTTGTAGTATCGGCTGACGTATATGCTATCCCAGTGTTTTGTGGCGCTCGCCAAAACCGGAGAAGTCGCGCTTCCGGACGCGTAGAACTGATCCAGCACATTGAGCAGCCCGGCCAGCGACATCGCCGACCACCAATCGTCATGAGTCTCGCCGTCAGGCTGGTGAACCAGATTCACATCGTAGCCATATCCGACAATGGTCCCGCTCGCCATGGCCTTGTCGAGGATTTTCTGGTCGTCGGTGTTCGCTTTTTCCATGTCTCCCCACTGAGCGCGGGGTATGGTCCAATTGGCAACGTAAGAATACATCCGCGGCTTCTCTTTGACCTCCGTCATCTGCGCGCCTGCGGGCGCGGCTATGGCGGCGCCAATCGCCAGCGCACACACTCCTGCAAAAGCTCTCACTAAATTTATCTTCATGATTGTTCCCCCAAAAGTAGTCGGGATTTGTATACGGCTATCCTGAGCGTCACGTAGTGTACACGCCTTGGAGGGACGGCGGGGAAAAACATTCGGCTGAAAACGCTTTAGAGGTTAAGCAGGACGCAAAAAATTTCCGATTGAATTGGTTGCCCCCCAGGGATTCGAACCCCGATAGGCAGATCCAGAATCTGCTGTCCTACCATTGAACGAGGGGGCAACGAGGCGCGGCTGGAAGCGGAATTACTGCCACCATTTTGATTTTATGGGCAGAGGAAGTTGCGGTCAACAACGCGGATTGAAGATGGCCCTGATTCAACCGCAGATGGTAAGCATTTTAAAAAGGGCCCGACTCAAAACGAAACTGCACACCCAGTTATTCCTTCTGCTTCACGCGGACGACGGTAATTTTTGAAAATCCTTCTTCGAATGTGGGGGGCTTTTGTTTCGCCGCCATGCGCCGCATTACGTCTTCTGAAACCACGCGCTCGCGCTTCCGATTACGTTCAAGGCACACTTCGAGGGGCACGTCGAAAAACACCGCTTGAACTTCATATCCGTAATCTTGGGCGAGCTTGATCCATCCGCGGCGGTCGTGGGAGGTGAGATTCGTCGCGTCCACATAGTTCATGGGACGGCGGGCGATCAGCCGGGCTTTCAGCATGGATCGCAAATTCGAGAACACCAGATCCTGGAATCGCTGCTCGGTGGGATCGTCAAACAAAAGCGCCCGCAACAGATCGCTGGAAAGCGGCGCGATGTTGTGGCGCTTGAACCACGAACTCTTTCCCGAACCCGGCAATCCAATGGCCAGCACCACCACTCCCTTTGGAACGCGCGGTGTCTGGGATTGCACCGGCTCGCCAGACTGAGTTGGCTGTGTGCCGGACTGGCTCGCGCCGATAATATCCCCGGCAGCCGGAAGCTCAGATGAGATTGCAACTGCCGGTCGCGCCGCCAAAGGTCGAGAACCGCTGCGACCTCGGCCGCCCCTTCCCCGCCGGCGGCGCCCCGGTCGAGAAACGGATCCTGTAGGACGAACCTTCGCCGGACCGGCACCCGGATTTGCGATTTCATCGCTTTTCGTTTCACGCGGCGCCTGATCAGGTTGCCGTTCTTCATCTGCTTCCCTGTGCCTGGGCTCAACTGCTTTGGTTTGCGGATTCTCAGCCTCACCCTGCGGCGGCTGACCTGCCTGACGGTCCGGCGCAGCGGGGGAAGCGGCCTCGCCATCGAAGTATGCAGGCTGCAACGGTGCCTGCGCAGGCTGCTTCTTGTCTTGCGGGGCGTCTTGCGGGTCTTTCTTGCGGCGCTTCATGCGGTCGCTCATCCATTTACGCATGTCTGGCTTGTAACATATCGGCGTACATATGAGCAATCTGCGTCAGTCCCACCGAACCAAAGCCGCCAGCCAAAGCATACCTCTCCACATTGCGTGTTGAACCACATTGAAAGTGTCCCCATGAGACCACATTAGAAGCGTCCCCTATTTAGAGTTCCTTCGTAGAAGGAGGAACCGCGATTGGGGAGAACGGGATTGAGCAAAAAAGAACTGGGCCG
>JBOGLA010000009.1:0-3037 GCA_050746185.1 Terriglobales bacterium
TTATTACGGCGCGGGGTACCTCCACTTCATTACCACCAGCTGCTTTCGGCGTCGCGCCCTGCTCGGCACCGCTCGAAATCGCGATCTGTTCCTCCGCACTTTAGAGCAAACGCGGAAGCGGTATCGCTTTGTTGTCGTAGGATACGTGGTTATGCCCGAGCACGTTCATCTGCTCCTCAGTGAACCAAAGGTCGCCAACCTATCCGTGGTGATGCAGGCCCTAAAGCAGAGTTTCGCGCGCCAGTTTCTGAGAAAGCTTCGCGGACATGCGAATCCATCTCAGACAGTCTGTGGACGTCCGCTGTAGAAGAAGGTCACATATGGCAGCGTCGCTTTTACGACTTCGTAGTATTCACGGAGAAGAAGCGAATCGAGAAGTTGCGCTACATGCATCGAAATCCGGTAACGAGAGGATTAGTCCTCGGAACCCCACCAGTGGAAGTGGAGCAGCTTTCGTCATTGCGCGAATGACGAGCGAGGGCCCGTACTTGTAGATGAACGGCAGAAGGCTCAACTTCGGATGAGAAAAACCGCCTGATACAATCGCCACGAATCCCCACCCGTCGAAAACCGCGACGGATGGGGCAGCCTTTGTGGTTATGGTATTGAGGAAACCAAATGTACAGGGTGGGCCAGCCGGCCACCGTTTTTCCAAATAGGGAAGGAAAAAAAATCGAAAGGATGGGCCACCTGTGATCTTTCAAGACGTTGTCCATTCGAACAGAACCAGAGAAGCTGATTGTGACGAGCAATCCAGTTTCCGAGGTAAGACCGAATGGACATCCATAAGAATGCCCGACTCACCCTACGCAGTCGAGAGATTTTGGTTCAGCACGTCGTCGAACAAGCGGTGACCTTGACGGCGGCGGCCACTACTTTCTATGTCACCGTCAAAACCGCGGCCAAGTGGGTTCGCCGTTATCGGAGCGAAGGAGCGGGCGGATTGCGCGACCGTTCCTCGCGTCCGCACCGCAGTCCCAGAGCCACTTCGTCTAGTCAGGCGGGGTTGGTGGTCGAGCTTCGCCGGCAGCATCGTCCGGCCTATCAGATCGCACGAAGCACGGGACTCAGTCCGGCCACCGTCAGCCGCATTCTGCGCCGCGCTCGTCTCAGTCGTTGGCGCGACCTGCACCCGCTGCCGCCGGTGGTGCGCTATGAGCATCCATTTCCCGGGGACCTGCTGCATCTCGATATCAAGGGCATGACCCGCTTCCAGCAAGTCTCTTGGCGCGGCGACGGCCGTCGTCGCGGCCAGCACAAACATCCCGGGTGGGAGGCCTTGCACGTCGCCGTCGACGATCATTCCCGCCTCGCCTTCACCCGCATCCTTCCCGATCAGAAGACCGACACCACCATCGCTTTTCTGCACGATGCTCTGGACTTCTTTGCCCGCCACGGCATCACCGTTCGCGCCCTGCTCACCGATAACGGCAGCTGCTATCGCTCCCACCACTTTCGCCGCGCTTGTTGCGAACTGGGCCTCAAACACCGCCGCACTCGACCTTACTCGCCACAAACCAATGGCAAGGCCGAACGCTTCATTCAGACCGCACTGCGCGAGTGGGCTTACGCTATCCATTGGCCCGACTCTGAGCAGCGCAACCTTGCCCTCGCTCCCTGGACCGACTACTACAACCATCTTCAGCCCCATGGTAGTCTCAACTACCAGCCGCCCATCAGCCGCTCCGAACCAGGTACAACGTCTTGATCATCTACAGCCCCGCCGGTTGGTTACGGTTGGTCGCACGTTTCACCATTCTTGATGTGACGCAGCACGCGTCTTGCGTCAGCTCGCACTGGGTAGAACTGATTATTATCCCCGCCGTCGAGTGGTTTTTCGCCCGGATATCTTTCAGGATCAGTTTTTGAGATTTCTGTTAACAATGGAACAAAGTTCTGTCGGTCGGGAAGGCAGTCAATTTCCTGAACTGCGATGCTTCGCGTGTTCGACGATGGGGCCTTAACATATAAGAAAATGAGCGCTCGTATTTCAGCCTGAGCGGCCGGATCTCCCCGTTGCGCCAGCAGCGCGAAACTCATCTCGAGCGCTGAGACCTGCGCCAGCAAGTCAGAAGCGGAGTGCGGGTCTGGTTGGCGCTTGAGCTGCTCAAGCACTGGCGCGAGTGCCTTGTCACCATACTGGAATATTGCCTGCTGGGCCATTCCGCCGGTTGCCATGGCATTCACAAGCGCGGGTATCGCCCTCTCATCGTTTAGAGATGAAACAACATGTACGACCTCGGCGTAATGCTCCATATCGGCCCCTGTATATGTTCCCGGCGGCGTGTTTTCGCCCTGAAAGTCGGCATTGTCAGCTTTCAGCAACTGAATCAGACCGAGCTTGATCCTGTCGGCATGTTCAGGATGTTGCTTCAAGAATTTAGCCAGAGCAGCCGCATGATCGGGCTCCGTGGTTTGCTTCTGCCCTTCGCGTACCAGAGCCAGCATGTCTTTAAAAGCTGCCTCACGCGTATGCAGGGCATGATCATTCATACGAGGCAAAATGGTTGAGACCTTAGAGTCGAGCGGGGCGGACTGTTGAGCCGTCACTTGCGCAGACAGTATCAAGGCTGAACATAAGCACACGGCGAATCGCATTGCTATCCTCCTAAACTCGTAACCCTCGTCCTTAGACGTGCAGTTCTAGTGCGCATACTCGTTGCGATCTTTATATCGCCAATCCGCATGCGTGCAATTGAGAACACAAGGACCGCTCCGTGGCTCGATGAACGATGCTTTCGCACCAGTGTTATTGACGCTGGTGGCCCATTCAAGCCTTCTTTTTGTCTAGTCCCAAGACATGGTTTACAGTTTGTCCCTAGACATCCTTTACATTTTGGGAAGCGGAACGCCCGCCAGTCCGCCACCGGACACGTCTGGCAAGGGCGATTTTATTCCTGTCCCCTCGGTGACTCCCATCTCTGGAGTTGCGCTCCGCTACGCGGAGCTGAATCCTGTCCGCGCCGGATTGGTCGGACTCCGCAGCAGTGGAGATGGTCCAGCGCTGCCGCACAATGCCGCGCCGCAGCAGATCCGA
>JBOGLA010000010.1:0-26249 GCA_050746185.1 Terriglobales bacterium
GCCGGATCAACTGCGCCACCGGTACCCCCACCTCGGCTTGCTTCAGCACGGCTACGATCTGCTCCACAGAAAATCGCTTCCTCTTCACGGCGAATCTCCCTTCCTCAGGTTCTAGATTCTGCCGAAATACTAACTCTCATTCTGTGTCAGGATTCGGGGAGCCGCTCACTCAATCCGCCAGTCCTCGAGCCGCATTGCGATGCCCACGACTTGGCCGATGACTTCGGCGTCGTGAGGATATTTGAGGAACTGGGCATTAACCGACGACAACGGATGTGGTTGAAGAATGAGCTCTTCACGACGTAACGTGCACCAGCAACAACAATACCCTTCTCGTGTTTCCACAAAATAGATTGGGCGGGCGTACTCAGAGCTCCAGGGCCCCGGTATAATCTCGGTTTTTGATTCGTCGATCTGTACGAAGGTTCCTGGATGCAAGATTGGATACATCGTGAAATCTTCAGCGCCGACGTATCCGTAGGTGTACTGACGGGTGAGAAATTGCTTCAAGCACGCCACCGGAACGATCCCCCACCTCTCGACAAACCGGGTAAAGCTCGAAGTGTAACGAGTGTCGAAACCTGGGTCGAGACGAATGGGCATGTTAACAGTGGAAATTGCGGAGAGAGAGTCAAATATGTGCGTTTTCGCGGGCATCGCAACATCGGCATCCCCCGGTATGTCATTGAGATCTACTCCAAACCATGAAAGCAAAGTCCGCATGTCCTGGTGATAGATAGCCGCGAGCGAATAGAATCGGTAAATAGTGGGTATGATCTCCTTGGTTTCTATATCGGATAATCGACTAGGAGGAATAAGAAACTCGGTGTTGCTATGGTTCTCTGCGATTTTCACACTGGCCCGTTCGACATCCCGCATGGTTAAACCGAGGCGTCCACGCAAAATCCTGAGTTCCGTGCCAGCCGATGTCGCGCTCATTTCATCCAAGATCACACCCCTCAGGTGGGCTCCGCCTCCTCCTACGGAAAGCGTCGAACCTCTCAAACAAACTTCCGCTAGATACTATAAATTAATTCTTAAAATACTCGCCGAGAATAGTCGAGCCAGTTTTTTACGAAAAACGAACGGCGCCGAAGTGCATCTCACTCCTCTGGCTTTCGACGCCAGCCGGGGAATGGGCGGCCGCCGGTGGGAGTGGAGCGGGATGCTGCGGATTTATTTTCTGCAGTAGTGGTTCAACCTGTCGGACCCGGTAGTCGAAGAGGCGCTGTATGACTCGGCGGTGACGCGGCAGTTCGTAGCCATCGATTTCCGAGAGGAGCCAGGGCCCGACGAAACCACAGTTTGAAAGTTTCGCCATTGGGTGGAAGAACATCAACTTGGCGAGCCGATCCTGGGCGCGGTAAATTCTGCACTTGCAAGCCCGGGGAGTGCGCATCACCAGAGGCACGATCATGGACGCGACCATCCTGCACGCACCCATGTCGACCAAGAACCGAGAGCAGCAACCGATCCGGAGATGCACCAGGCCAAGAAAGGCAATCCATGGTGCTTCGGAATGAGGGCCCATGTGGGAGTGGACAGCAAGACCAAGATCATCCACACCGCGGGGGCCACGGCGGCGAATGTGGCGGACTCGACGGTGCTGCCGGACTTGTTGCACGGGGAAGAAACCCGAGTATGGGGGGATCAGGCTTATCGCGGATAAACGGGCGTGATCAAGACGTGCGCCCCCTCGGGCGCAGGACCCACACGCACCGTCGCTAACGCTATAAGAACGGGATTGACGAACTGGAGCGAGCCAGGAACCGGACCGAATCGAGCGTGCGGTCGAAGGTGCAGCAGCCTTTTCAGGTGATGAAGTTGAAATTCGGATTTGTGAAGCTGCATTACCGAGGACTGAGGAAGAATGCGCACCGGTTGTTTGTGATCTGGGCTTGGTCAATCTGTTTCTCAGCCGTCGGAAGCTGCCGACAGCGACTGTGTGGAGCCGGGCGAGTTCCTGTTCGCCTGGAGGTTAGTGATGGCGAAGTCGAGAAACCCGAGTCGAATGTCGTCAGCAGGACTCCTCCCAGGCTTGCAGCACGATCCATCGCTTTATCAAAAACTGACTTATTCAGATTTCCTTAGCTGTTGCAAAAGTTGCCATTACATTCAACTGGGTGGGCTTTCTTGCGTCAGAAACCGCTCTTTCATTACCTCCCCGGTGCTTGTTGGTGTGGCTTTGTTCTGGTGCCGATCTTCCGCGACGTTCGTGAACATAATGAGACGAGTACCCGAGGATGAGCTCTGGCGGTTACCGATCAGGCGCAGCTGGCACAACTTTCAGTCATGTCAATCAAGTGAAAGCGAGATTACGGGGGCTGAATTCCGGCTTCCGTAAAAAAACAGTGTGGACCGTTCCATGGTGTTCTTTCATGTCTATACTCCACAGTTACAGAGCAGCTTATGAACGCAGTCTGCAGATTAATTGACTCCATCTGGATCCGCCCGAGGAAATTCACAGGGGCCATCTCCCGCGTCGGTTGGATCATCACTTTCCTTGCCTCGTCGGTTTTGGGCCCGGAGCCTATGAATGCACAGCAAGTACCTCTCCCCGACTCACCAGATGTCTCCTTGACAGTTCCACTCACTACTAACAGTCCTGTGACCTCACAAACGGTTCGAGCTACCCCTCTCAATGTGCGTGACCTGCCAATTGAATCCTACGACAACCCGAGAACCATTAATCGCGAGTTCATCATACTTAATACAATTCAGGTACTTGCCGCGATCGCCGATGCGGAGACGACCCTTACATGCACCACTTCGTCCCATTGTAGAGAGGTCAACCCCCTACTCGGCGGTCACCCGACCAGAGGTAAAATGTATGCCCTAGCCGTACCTGTAACTGCACTCTCCGTCTATCTTAGTTATCACTATAAACGTAAGTCTCCCACCAAAGGTTGGTGGAGGATTTATCCTCTTGCTCTTTCGGCTATTCACGGTTTTGGGGCGGCAAATAATCTAGTTGTCGCTAACTCTCAATGACCCCGCTAGCACAGCATGCATGAAAACGCAAGCCCTGCTTTCATCGATTTTATTGTTGACTCTCGCACCATTTTTGCGAAGCCAAGATACTGTTCGCGACAACGCCCGCGTCGAGTTCGCTGGCTTGGGAAAAGAACAGGTCGCAAATCGCATTTTTAAAAACGAACGAGATATGATCAGTGGACTCCAAGACTTACATCCTCTGCTTGAAACATACCTTCAGAGTCTTTGGACAAATACTAAAGTCGAGAGTCCAATTGATGACGCATACTTTCTGAGTACAGTTAATTTCAGACGTGGTTATCAAGAATCAGGGGAAGGCCGACGCGGATACCAGTCCTTTTTATTTGGACAAGGCCAGGGAGATAGAAAAATACGCCTCAACAACGGAAACAAGGTCGCCGTATACCCAGATGGCTACCTCGACATGCTCTTTGTAGACCTCGAAGACTTCGATGCTGACACGTACGACCTCACCTTCTTGCAAAAGACTACATGTGACAAAAGGCTGTGTCTTCTGTTTTCCGTTACGCCAAAACAGCCCCGCCATCAAGGAAGATTTGAAGGGGAAATATGGGTAGAGAAATCGCATCTTAACATTGTCCGAATTAGAGGCACGTTTACTCCGGTAACGGTGCCGAGGTTTACGCTAAGGCGAATCTTCGGCGTCGGAAGCATCCCACTGTACCTTCATTTCGACAGTTCACGCGAAGAAGTTGCGCCCGGAATGTGGCTGCCTTCCTACTCATATTTCGACGAAGACCGCACATGGCGCCAGGTTGACCGAGACGCAGAGACCGACATCCACTACCGGGGTCACATCTTCATTTGGGGCTACCAGAATTCTACTGGAGAGACAAATGCCATCTCCGGCGAACCTGACTTAGTGGTCCGCCTCGAGAAGCAAGGGCTCTTGGCTAATCCGGGCGCCGTGGAGCAACAACTAGACGCCATCGCTAGCCGGCTCCTAGCCGCAAACGGCATTCAAATGCAGGATATTGGGTGCCGCGTTCTTTTGACCACGCCCATTGAATTATTCAGCGTGGGACACACAATCATTGTCAGTCGCGGCCTTCTCAATATATTGCCGGATGACTCTGTAATTCCGCTTCTGCTGGCCCATGAGATCGCCAATATTCAACACCCACGATCTTCGCTTAGTTCTGGCGGCGACGGGCCCGTATGGGATGAGGGTGTGACAATAGCCGAAAAGGCTGGATATTTCAACAGTGTAGCGCAGACCTCCGAACTGTTCGCAGGAATTAGACGCCACTTCAAACAGGTGCCCAATCTTTTTCGCGCGAGGTTCAGCTCCGGCTTGCTGGACATTGCAACGCACGTACCAGCAACCTCCCCAACCGCCGTCACAACATCTATGCAACCCTTAACATTAAGGGGAAAGTACACGATTGATAGTTGGACGTCGAGACTCCAGGTGCGACAAGAACCGGTCGGTAACCCCACGGCCGAAAGGGCAAGCTCTTTTTGAGATGCCCAATTGACCCGCATAAATTTTGCTGGTTTCGGCTTTCGTAAATTTTCGTGCCGATCCGTGCCACTGCGTTGAAATTTTGCTAATCTTCGTTTACATGGATGCTTGGCTCGGTATCGGCGTTTTTCTCTTGGGAGCAGGCGTGGGTGCGCTCCTCACTAGGATTGGATACTCAGGGCAGATACACCGATTGAAAATTAACCGGAGCATAGAGAACGACGGGCGTTCCCGTGCGGCATAGAATGCTGCTGCGGTTCCCGCGGGTGACATCCCGGCGCAAAATCATGAGCGGCGACGGGAATTCTTCTGCGCGTACATCTGCTGATCGGCAAGTTCCAACATCTCGTCCATGGTCGCTCCATCGTGCCACTCCGCAATACCTATACTCACACTTACTCTGAAATTATCAAGATGGGCCGCGTCGTTCCAATCTGTAAGACGCTCCCCGATCCGGTCGATTACAACCTGGGCTCCGCAGGCTGTACTATCCGCCAAAATGATTAGAAACTCGTCGCCACCGTACCGGATCACCGAATCGCAACCGCGTATTGACGCCTCTAACACCCCGGCGATCTCGGCCAACACGAAATCACCCATTAGGTGACCTAGCCTGGTATTCGCCTGTTTAAAGTCATTGACGTCAACCATCAAGAATGTAAGCGGTTTGTTCAACCGTATTGCGGAACTGATGAAACGTCCGGCGACTTCGTCCAAGGAGCGGCGGTTATATATCTCTGTCAGAGGATCTATGAACGATTGCTGCTCAATGATGTGCGCTTGCAGGGTGCTTGAGATCAGTTGCTCCCGAAGGCGACGCACCTCAATCCGCTTTCTTACCAGATAGGTATTCAGAAGAGCGAGAAGTACAAAAAGTCCGATTACCAAAGGCCGGGAGACCGTGAGCTCAAAGTGAATGCTCTCGTTTTGAAAGAAGGCCGCATGAAACAAGATCGCAAGCAGCGTCGTGCTCACCAGGATTGTCGTTAGCGAAACTATTCCCCAAAGCTCCCAGTCTCGTTTTTCGAGGTGGGAGAGTTGCTGGCTCACGCGCGCTAAAGCACTTTCACCGCTTCTCAACATGCAGTCTCTGTTTCAAGGGCACGCCGTACGCGCCGCGGCTACTTTAATATACGGCGCGACTAGAGGGCCAGTGCCGCGGCAATCGCTTTCACAAGAAGATCCGAAGTATTCCCCACCAATAACTTAGATTTTTCGAAATAGGCAACCGCGCCATCTTCCTTCAGCCTCTCCTCATTCGCTTGGGCCAGGCTACTGAGCACAATAACCGGGATGTGTGCCGTAGCAACATTACTTTTGAGCGACTGGAGAACCCTTTGTCCTCCGATCTTCGGTAATAACATGTCCAGCAGTATGAGGTCAGGGACTTGTTCGGCCGCAACGCGCAGCGCCTCTTCGCCGTCACCGACGCTAATCACAGAGTACCCCGCGCGAATCAGAGTACGTTCCGTAGCAACTCGCACGAATCGGCTATCTTCGACTAGCAGTATTGACGTCAAGCCACCCTCGTAGTTGCTAGCTCACTTTGTGCCAGAGCATGCATTGATCATCGAGCCAGGCGTACAGATGCTCTTCGAAGTGTTCGCCGATAGCGTCAAATCGCAGGCCTGCTTTGCCATGTCGATCATCCCAAACCACTGTTGCGTCCGCCGTTAAACCGACTTGAGTGGCGGGTGCTAGAAAGCTAAGGCTCAGCGCTTCTCCAATTTGGAACGATTCCGGTGTGGTGATTGCCATCCCCTTTCGGGAAAGATTGATAGTTTTGCATTCAATTCTCGTTCCCGAATGTTTGCGAACCACAACATCCAGCGAGATATTAAGTCTGAAATACTCTCTGCGCCCCTGCAGTATGAGACGATGCGCTCCGCGCAAGGCACGATCAATGTCCTCAGCGGCGAAAGGACGCGGCAGTATAAATTGCGCGCCGTTCTTGAAAGCGAGTTGTTTGTTTGGGAGTCCCGTGGCTACCCCGATAACAACCGCCTCCCGGTTAGATGTGTTTTTGCGAAGTTCCGCAAAAATTGGGAGCTCGTCTCCTATGCCATCAAAGTCGAGGACAATCGCTCCTATCTTCGATCTCAGCCAGCTGTTCGACGCGGCTGTCAGGTCGTCAACGCTCTCCGTTTCGACTCCTAGACTGCGGAATCTGTTCGAGAAAACGTCGATCATCTGCACATCGCGTGTGACCAATACCGCTCTGATCTCTCCAGACATAAATGGTAATGGCCCACCATTAAACTCAGAACCCAATTTTACGATTTCCCTACCGGACCGAAACATTGGGTCACGATTATTTACAAAAGCCGAACACATTCCGAATAGTGAACGCCTTTACGCCCCTTGGGTGTATCTCTATTTCTTCATACTTACCGGGTGCGGGATCTCCGTGAATCGCCCTTTGGGCATCTAAAAAGAGGAGGCAAAAGTTCGTGTTTAACCGATCTAGCAACGAAAGGCGAATCGTGCTCACTGGTGGCCATCACCTTCGCTTGTTGCGGGGGCAACTCGGTTTGACTATGCGGGATGTCGAAGATGCCACCGCGAAAATAGCAAATAAATACAATAACGCTGAATTCCTAATTCCCCCTAGCCGGTTGTCCGATATAGAAACCAAGGCGATTCTACCGAGCATCTATCGTTTCTATTCGCTTGCCGTAGTTTATCGAAGGGATGTCGGAGAGCTTCTCTCCTGGTTTGGCATAGATCTCAATGGCATGGCGAAAGACATGGACGTGTCGATGCCCGCGAATTCTCATTTTTCGGGCGGACTGGGAAACGTTTCGGCCATTACCCTTCCTGTGCACATTGATCCCGGCTTCGACAGTCGCCACACAGTTAACTTCAGCCGAATGGTTGAAAAATGGGGTGTGGTCCCGTTAAGCTACCTGAAACAGTTCGCGAATCGCGAATACACCTATGGCTACATCGGCAGCGAAGATTTGACTATGCATCCTCTACTGCCTCCTGGGACTTTCTTGCAGGTGGACGAATCTAGGAACGTCGTTGCCAAAGGAGGTTGGAAATCTGAATGCGAGCGTCCCATCTACTTCGTGGAGACGCGTGAAGGACATACTTGCTGCTGGTGTGCCACTAGCGGCGAGGAAATTATTCTACAGCCGCATCCGCTTTCGCCAGTTGCCGCGACCGTCCTCAAGTACCCACAGGAAGCTGAAGTCATCGGCCAGGTTGTCGGAGTCGCGATGAGACTCGGTGAATGGCGCAACCAAAGCGATTCCATTACCGATTCGGGGCCTACGGCGACAGACCCATCCCGCGCAAGAGCGTCTTAATGCATCCTAACCAGGGGAACTGGAGACCGACTGGGTCTGTTTCGTGACGCCACGGGGACGGTTTGGGGGAGCCGCTGGGCTCTATTTGCTCGGGTCCGCGAAGCACAACGATCACCTTGCGGAGACGGGGCGTTTGGGAGAAGAAGCGATCGTGAACTCGTTGCTTGTCGTGGAAGCGTTGAAGCTGGCGACGAACCGCGAGCGCCCCAACGAAGGTAACGGCCGTGGCGGGTTCTGGCCTCACGGCACGCGTTCCTACGAGACAGACGGTTCATTCTCGTCCGGCCATGCAATTGCAACCTTTGCCTTTGCACGAGTCATCGCCTCTGAGTACCCGAGCAAGCCGGTTCAAATCGGCGCCTACGCTTTTGCTTTGGCGGTAAGCGCAAGCCGTGTGACCGCCCGCGAACACTTTCCTTCGGACGTGCTTGTCGGGGGTACGTTGGGATATCTGATCGGAGGGTACGTCATCCACCATCACGCCACTGATGGAGAAGCATCGGCATTCCCATTTACCCCGATGCTGGAACAGTCCACACATACATATGGCTTACATATGGAGTTCACGCCGGGTGGTTTCAATTTGAACAAAGCGGGACGCTTCGTTGGCTGGTTACGAAGTACAAGATGAAAACTTCCTCTATGCCGATCATCTACCGGAGTTTGCCGTGATTTTTGATGTTGTGCGGTCCTCAAAGGCGTTCGTGATGGCTGGTTCCGTTTTGTTGATCTTTCCTTGGCGGGCTCAACTGCCCTCGCAACAGGAGAGTTTCAGCTCCGGCGCTCTCCGGATGCACCCCAACCGACCCAGGTTACTACTCCATCTGGAGCAAACGACACCTGTCTTCACAGCTCCATATTCGAGCCAGATGAGCCAAATCACGATTAGATCGAAAACGGTCAGCACCATCAGGCCCACGCCCCCAGTCAACGTAAAGCGATAGACCTGATACACATATGAATCCGCCAAAGACGGCGAGTGACAGCGGATAACCCCAGAGCTTGTTCCTGAGCAGGGCCACAACGGCAAACATCTTTACCGCGCCATGCGCCAGAAGGTAGATCGCGAGGAAGTGTTCGCCACTGATCGAGAGGCGGGCCGCAGCATGGCGCAAATAACTAGCAACGAAATCGTTTGGATCCTCAATAATCTCGTCTTGTGTGAGAACTGCGGTCAGTCGAACAATGAGGCTCGGCTTAATGGCCCACAGCGCAATCCCGCCGGCAATCTCAACAAGCGCATCCAGCCCTTTCAATAGTACGCTTATGCGAAATAGTAGCTCTCGAAGGTGTGCTTTCTGGAGACGGTTCATTGCTCACAGAGCACTGGGCCAGTACCGTTCGATCCGATGCCTAGCTCAACCCGCTCCATTGCTAAATGTTACGACGAAATGTTTGCAGCTTTCGTATCAGGGACTTTTTTCTCTAGAAGCCTTGACTCTGGAGCACGGTCCAGATCGTAAGATTGTTTTCAGAGACAGCTCTTGTCACCCGGCGCCTTTTTCACATCAAGCGCGGGCATTTTCACTGCCCAAAACCTCTAGTTTCGTTTGTGACAGAAAATGGGAGCGGTTCAAACCGCAAGAGCATTTGAGAGATAGCGAGCGGAACAGGGGAACAATATCAGCCACAATCTTGACCGTAAAGGTCGGGGCATACAACTTTGACGGGGTCGGAAAGCCTCAATCTCGACTTACGCGGAAAGTGAAAGTTCCAGGTGAACGAATTTAGGGGGCATATATGGACCCATCCGGGTTGCAAGGGCCGAACGGATCGCGACGTGTGAAAGAGACGCGTGCATATATCCGGCCTCTTGGTGGGAAGATGTTGATCTTTCCCGGGCCCTGATGGAATCTGCGCTTCTTCTCCTAATCAGGTCAACGGCCTTGAAAGGCCCTGCCCCCCGCAGGTTCTGAAGAAGCTGGTCTCACCACTTTCGCCATCACGTGCGACTCAAGCATCTCGACTGAGGACATCTTTTTAACTGCTTAACTGCGAAACCTAAACTGCGCGGCGATACACCCGCTGCTTAGCTACCAGAGACCAAATAATGCGCGCGTTCTTGTTGGCGACTGCGACACAAGCCCTTGCCGTTCCCAGTCGCTGTTGCTTGTCGTTGATCCAGCAACTGCGGCGATCGGTCTTTAGCTTCGCCACGGACCTGGCGCCATGCACCAGCAGCGTTCGTAAATAGGGGTCGCCACGTTTGCTGATCCCCAATAGACGCGCCTTGCCTCCGCTGGAATGTTGTCGAGGTACAAGACCCAGCCAGGCAGCGAACTGCCGTCCGTTCCGAAAGGCTCGGCCGTCGCTGATCGCGGCTACAACCGCCGTCGCCGTCACTGGCCCGATGCCCTCTACTGCTGCGATGCGCTGGCACTCCGCATTCTCTCGGAAGGCCCGAGCGATTCGCTCATCGGCAGCGGCGATCTTAGTTTCCAGGTCGACCAGTTCTTCGTAGAGGGAGTGAAACAAGCACAGGCCAGAACTGGTTAGCTCGTTGGCGTCATCTTCCAACAGTGCCGGAAGATGGCGCCGCAGCTGAGACACATGCTGCGGAAGAACAATCCCGTACTCTGCCAGCAGCCCACGCATCTGGTTGACGAGTTGTGTGCGGCACCCGATGAGTCGCGAGCGCACGCGATGGAGGCATTGCAAATCTTGCTGCTCGACCGTCTTAGCCGGAACGAATCGCATACTCGGACGACTCACCGCTTCACAAATCGCTTCCGCATCGTTGGCGTCGTTCTTCTGCGACTTTACATAGGGCTTCACGAACTGTGGAGCGATCAGGTGTACCGTGTGTCCCAACCGGCTCAACACGCGAAACCAGTAGTGCGCTCCACCGCTGGCCTCTAGCCCAATAAGGCAGGGTTCAACTCCGGCAAAAAAGGTCGCGACCTCGATCCTCCGCAGTCGCTTCCGCAGCATCACCCTGCCGGTCCGGTCGACTCCGTGCACTTGAAAGATCTGCTTGGCAATGTCCAGCCCAACCCTAACCATCGTCATTGGGAACTACCTCCGGGACTAAGCTTACAATCATCCCGGATGGGTCCATTCCATTAGGTCAATTTGACGGTGTGACAACTGCATCGGATCGGGCATCAACAGCGAACCGCGCCTAATGCCCGATGCAGGGTCCATAGGGACTAGATCAGAAATGATCAGAATCCGGGTACGTTAAGGGGACGATAAGAAATGACCTACGGTATCTTCCTATATCAAACGATGTCCGCCGACACCGTTTAATATCAATTAGTTACATCCCGTTGTTGCCCTGTCACGGCAGAGGCCGCGGGTTCGAGTCCCGTCGTCCCCGCCAATTCTTTCAAGCACTTGCAAGGAATTGGCAGTTTGCGTCATGGTCCAATTTGGTCCAGTTAGGCCAGTACCTCTACCTTCCAGCGGCGGAATGATGGCCAATTTCATTGGGTTGAAGGTGGGACGTGACGCCGTGACCGGCGACCGGGCACAGCACGATGGCATCCGCGAACCATGGGCAGTGTACGCATCCGAGGAGCGGCACGTTTCTGTGGATAAGGCTGTGGATTGCGTCGGTCTCGGGCGAAATGCGTTGCGTCCTCTGCCGACGGATGGGAATTTTCAGGTTCGTATTGATGGTCTTGAAGAGGCGATTGCCCGGGACAAGAAAAATGGGATTCGCCCGATGTGCATTGTGGGGATCTTCGGAACCACGAACACAGGCGCAGTGGATGATATCCGCGAATTGCGGCGTATAGCTGATCGCGAAGGCATGTGGCTGCATGCGGACGCCGCCTACGGCGGGGGCATGTTGCTCTCGCAAGAGTGGCCGATGCGCGACCGTGGACTTGAGCTCGCAGACTCCATCACCATTGATCCTCACAAATGGTTCTATGCTCCATTCGACGCCGGAGCGGTGCTGGTCAAGGATCAGCGGCGACTCACCGAATCCTTCGGCATGAAGCCTTCTTATCTCACCGATGAGCTCGACCAGGACGGCGAACGCTATCAATATTACGTTCACGGGTTCGAGCAATCGCGCCGATTTCGCAGCCTCAAAGTGTGGATGACGATACGGCACCCGCCAGATCGGCCAGTGGATTGACAACAACGTTCGCCAGGCCAAGTTTCTTTACACTCTGGCCCTAAAAGATTCGGAGTTCGAACCGGCCAGCCTACCGCCAATGTCGGCCGTCTGCATTCGTTACAAGGGCCGGCCGATTTCTGAGGAGCAGTCGAAGAATCTGCATGCGGAAGTGGCGCAGCGAGTCGAGCAAAGCGGCCGTTTCTGGATTTCAACTACAGAACTTAAAGGAAGAACTTGGTTTCGCATTAATCCTGTAAACTTTCGCACACGCCAGGAACACATGGAAGAACTCTTCGCGCTACTTCGATCGGAGTGTCGAGCTGTCTCTTTGTGACGGTAAACATGGCAACGCTTCATTAGGGCGCGAGGTGTTCGGGTAAGCTGCGCGTAACAATGAAAACAACCAAATCATTCTGGAGAACAATCCCACGTAAATCCGTTGTCGGTTTCATGCTAGGAGTGTTTTTCATCTTCAGCACCATCGCATTCACCAACGACATAATGGATATGGGACGCGAACCGGCGTTCCGGTTCGCGTTGTCTTTTTTTCTATCGGGTGCATTCGCTGTTTCTTACGCAGCGGCAGGTTTTATTCTTCGCAAGCAGATGTGGAAGGCGTTTTTGCCGCTATTTGCGGTGCAGTTCTTTCTGATGGGTACTCTGGCCCACCTGCTTCCGGACACGCCTCAGGCAATCCCAATGGGTGCTAGCGACATCGCCCGCTTGCAAAGCCGGCTTGCTCTGAATGGAGTTGCAACAATCGTCGCCATCGGATTGGGTTATGGATGCTTCGTTTACGTTTCGATCGTTGAGGGAAGACGCTATTTCCGGGTTCACGCCGAGATGACCCTGGCCACCGAGATCCACCGCGTGCTCGTTCCCGTCATTGATATGAAGATTGGCAACTTCGACTTTCACGGGCGCTCGCTCCCCAGTGGCGAGGTCGGGGGCGATTTGATTGATGTTTTTGAAAGCAATCGGGGCTGGATCGCATATATCGCTGACGTGTCGGGCCACGGGGTGGCTCCGGGGGTTGTGATGGGCATGGTCAAGAGCGCGGCCCGCATGCAACTATCTTCCGCGGAAACGAGTGCGGCGCTGCTTGAACACCTGAACTCCGTCCTCTATCCAATCAAGAAGCCTGAAATGTTTGTGACATTCGCGTACCTGGCATGGAATGGGCAGCGACTTGAATTCTCCCTGGCGGGACATCCCCCGATTCTCCACTACCATGCCGCAACCAAAAATGTTTCGGAAATTGCATGCTCCAACTTGCCTCTAGGAATGTTTTCCGGACAACAGTTTGTCACCGGGTCGGTGCAGTGCGCTCGCGATGATGTGTTTCTGCTGCTCACGGACGGCATGCTTGAGGTGGAGAACACTAAGGATGAGGAATTCGGATTGGCTGGTGTGAAGTCCGTTTTTTCCGGCACAGCCAGTAATCTTCCCATCACGACTCTCCAGGCGATTCTGGATGCTGCCCATCTCCACGGCCACGCGGCAGACGATCAATCACTTTTGCTGGTTAGAAGCCACGTTGGCATTGCTTAAGGATCAGCGGATGTGGTGCAGGCCTTCCTGAGTTCTCCGCTCAGGCGGAGGGAATGAAGAACAAATGGCAGCCCGGCCTAAGCCATCAGCTTATCCGGAGTAATTGGGAGTTCGCGTATCCGCTTGCCGGTTGCGTGATAAATCGCGTTTGCAACCGCTCCTCCCACGCCCGTGATTCCAATCTCACCTATGCCGCGGGCTCCCAGTGGATTGAAGTTCATGTCGGGAATATCAATCACGGAAACGTCAATTTCGCCGATATCGGCGTTTACTGGAACGTGATACTCGGCAAGATTTGCATTCACGATGCGGCCGGTATGCGGATCAACGACCGCGTCTTCGAACAATGCAAGACTGATTCCCCAAACAATTCCGCCGATGAATTGGCTGGCGCCGGTTTTCTTGTTGAGTAGTTTTCCGACGTCGTAAACTCCGACCACCTTTCGGACGCGCACGATGCCGAGATCGGGATCCACGGAAACTTCGGCAAAAACAGCGCCGAAAGAGTGCGCTGAAAATCGGTGCGCATCCTCCGCAGATTGCGCCTCGGCAGTGGCTTCGACCGGTTTATTGCCATTTCGCGCCAGCACCGCAACGAAGGTTTCAGACTGATCGGGAGATGACTTGCGGAAGATTTTGCCGTCCTTGAAGTCCAAATCTTCGGTGGCCGCTCCGTGAACTGGAGATTGCAGGTCTGCCGAAGCCATGGTTAAGATCTTCAGTCGTGCCTGCGCCGCCGCAGCTTTCACCGCTGGAGTGACGCTGGCTGCGCTCATGGAACCGCCCGATACAGGCGCTTTAGGCAGATTAGTGTCTCCGAGTTTTACGTCAATAAGGTCGGGTGAAATTCCCAACCCGTCGGCTGCGACCTGGGTCATGATGGTATAGGTTCCCGTGCCCAGGTCTTGTGTGCCCGAGGCGACGGTTACTCTTCCATCCGGTTGCAGCCGGACTAATGCGGAAGCTGGAGCTCGATTGCCGGGATAAGTGGCTGTCGCGACACCCCAACCGATCAACTGATTTCCGTCGCGCATGGAGCGGGGCTCGTGATTACGCCTGGACCAGCCGAATTTTTCTGCGCCCTGCGCGTAACATTCCCGCAGATGCTTTCCTGAGAAAGGTTTCCTGGATTGCGGGTCTTCTTCCGCATAGTTGACCAAGCGAAGTTGCAGCGGGTCCATGTTCAGTTTGTAGGCGAGTTCGTCCATGGCGACTTCCAACGCATAGGTCCCGGTAGCTTCACCGGGAGCGCGCTGGAAAGTAGGCGTGCCCAAATTGAGTGGAACCACTAGATGAGAAGTTGTTAAATTCGGACATGCATAGAGTATTCGCGTTGCGACTGCGGAAGGTTCAAGAAAGTCCTCGATAACGGAAGTATGGCAGTGCACATCATGACGAGTTGCTGTCAGCTTTCCGTCGCGGGTCGCACCAAGAACAATGTGCTGATAAGTTTGAGGACGGGCGCCGACGGGACCAAACATTTGCGGCCGTTCCAGCGCAATTTTCACGGGACGATTTACCTGCTTCGCCGCCATCGCCGCCAGCAGCACATGCGACCAGGTTGACCCTTTGCATCCAAATCCACCGCCGACAAAAGGACAAATAACGCGCACATTGTCTTCCGGTATGCCGAGGGTCTTCGCGACCGTGGACTGCACGCCGCTGACGTACTGCGTGGCATCGTGAAGCGTCAGATGGTCTCCATCCCAGGCGGCAATGGTGGCGTGTGGCTCCATGGGGACGTGCGTTTCAATCGGAGTTGTGTAAATCTCATCCACCGTGACTTCTGCCTGCGACATTCCAGCAGCCATGTCGCCGCGGTCTTCGCGGCCAGGATCTTTTCCGTGATGGCCAGGATGCGAGTCGTTTATATCGGCCATGAAGTCAAGTTTGGCCGCTGTGGGTTCATAACGAACACGAATGAGAGAGGATGCGTAGTGCCCTGCATACAGGCTTTCCGCCACCACCAGCGCAATCGGCTGCCGGTTGTAATGAACCTCATCGTCTTGCAACAATGACAGCACGCGGCCGGCGGGGGGATGAACTCCGGCTTTCCCGCCTTGCGGTAGCTTCAGGGCGTTCGAAGAATTCAATACGGCAATCACTCCTGGAACCCGTTGCGCGCGGGAAACATCCATGCTCGCGATCTTGCCGCTGGGAATCGTACTCAATACCATGACGCCATAAGCAACATTCGGAACTTGAAATTCGGCCGAATATTTTGCGGCGCCGGTGACTTTTAACTTTCCATCTACCCGGGTAATTGCTTCTCCAACGATGCTCATGCCTGACCTCCGGCCACCGTGAATGCGCGCACGATGCTTTTCCTGGCCATTTCCACTTTGAAGGCATTATTTCGATAAGTCTTTGCGCCTTGAATAGCGCGGTCCGCCGCTGCCGCAAATGCTTCGGGACTCGCCTTTTGCCCACTCAGCGACGCTTCTGCCTCTTGGGAACGCCAGGGTTTGTGCGCCACGCCACCCAACGCAAATCGGGCGCCGCGAATCGTATCGCCCTCCAGATCAAGGGCGGCGGCGACAGAAACCAGCGCAAACGCATAGCTGGCGCGGTCGCGCATCTTTAAATAATGAGAATGAGCGGCGTAGGGCGAAGGCGGAAGATCAATGGAAAGAATCAACTCGTCGGGATGCAGATTGGTGTCAACCTGAGGCGTGGTTCCCGGCAGGCGGTGAAAATCTTTCATAGCGATGGTGCGTTCGCCCTTCGGCCCCAGTACCCGAATCTGCGCCTCCAGCGCGGTCAGCGCGACACACATGTCCGACGGATGGGTCGCGATGCATTGGTCGCTGGCGCCGAGAATGGCGTGGATGCGGTTATATCCCTCGATGGCGCCACAACCGCTTCCCGGCAACCGCTTATTGCATTGGGGAAATCCCGCGTCCATAAAGTAATAGCAGCGGGTGCGCTGCAAAAGGTTTCCGCCATTCGTCGCCATGTTTCGAAGCTGCGGAGATGCCCCTGCCAAAATAGCTTGGGATAGCAGCGGATAATTTTTTCTTACCAGCGGATGGTCAGCGGTGTCGCTGTTTCGGGCAAGCGCGCCCAGCCGCAGCCCGCCATTTGGCAGCCGCGTAATGTCGGCCAACGGAAGGCGATTGATATCAACAAGCCGTGCCGGCTGTTCGACCCCCGACTTCATCAGGTCAATAAGGTTAGTGCCGCCGCCGAGGAATTTGCTTTGTTTCGATCCGGCGAGTGCATCCACTGCCGCCTGCGGGTGACTGGCACGCTGGTATTCAAAGGGGTTCATGTCTTTGCTCCAAAACGCATTCCAAATGCTGCAGCCTTAACCTTGGCGATAAACGCTTTGAACGGCCTGCACGATTCCGGGATAAGCGCCGCAGCGACAGATGTTTCCGCTCATGCGTTCGCGGATTTCATCCGCGGAGAGTTCCACCGCGCCGGTCTTCGATAAATCCGCGGTAACGGCGCTGGCTGCGCCCTTCTTAGCCTCGTTCAATAGTCCGACGACCGAGCAAATTTGCCCCGCCGTGCAGTAGCCGCACTGGAAACCATCGTGCTCCAGGAATGCCGCTTGCACCGGATGCAATTTGTCGCCGTCGGCCAGACCCTCAACCGTAGTGACATCGTCGCCTTGATGCACAACTGCAAGCGAAAGGCAACTGTTGATGCGCCGGCCATTCACCAATACCGTGCATGCGCCGCATTGGCCGTGGTCACATCCTTTTTTTGTTCCGGTCAGGGAGAGGTGCTCGCGAAGTGCGTCCAGCAGGGTTACTCGTGGATCGAGAGACAAGCTATGGTGCTGACCATTGATTGTCAATTGCAAGGGAATTGCGGTGCGGGCGCTTTCTTTAATTTCGGACGCCCCACGGGCCGAACGCATAGGCATGCCTAAAACCATTCCACCTGTCAGTATGCCGGCGGTCTTGGCAAAATCGCGGCGAGTGACGTCCCAATCGCATCGCGATCCCGCGACGGAACGATCCTTACGCTCGCCCGAACATGGATTCTTCTCCTTGTCACGATCCATGCCGTTCATCTCGGGAGGATCATCTAACGGAGTCATAGGTTCTCCTTTAGCAACAGACGGTGTTTTGATGCCCGATTATGCAATATTCCAGCGGAATTTGCGACTGCTCCAGCCGTTTCAAACCATCCGTTTCAAATATGAGAAAATTTCGATGATGAAAGGTGTTAGCCGAGATGGCCGGCGTCATCCAATATTTTTAGCAAATCGCGAACCAGGCCGTTTCAGCTGATAACTTGCGGCTGACGATTCACCGAGAACCATCTAACGACCATGTCAGAATTGCGGGAATTGCTGAAATTGTGGGACGGTGCTCGCGCAGCCGGTGCCGAGTTTGTTCTGGTCACCGTCGTGCGCGTCGAGGGGTCGTCATACCGCAAGCCTGGCGCGCGC
Organism: Terriglobales bacterium; assembly: GCA_050746185.1. Lineage (GTDB taxonomy): Bacteria > Acidobacteriota > Terriglobia > Terriglobales > Acidobacteriaceae > PALSA-188. Next base: position 17,817 of record JBOGLA010000010.1, read on the forward strand.
ATGCTGATCACCCGGGATGGCCGCCGCTGCGGTATGGTGAGCGGGGGATGCCTCGAAGGTGAAGTGATTCGAAAAGCCTGGTGGTTGACTGAAGCGGGGCCGAGTCTCCAGCGTTACGAAACCTTTTTCGATGAGGACAATCCATCTCCCCGCAACCTGGGGTGCGGCGGAATTGTCTATTTATTACTTGAGCGCGCGAACTCGGCTTCCCTCGCACTGCGGGCGATTCGGGAGGGCACCGAAGGCCGGTTCGACGTCTCCCTAATCACGGTTACGCGGAGTGATGATCCGGAAATCGCGGTAGGCGCGCATCTAGCGCTGCGCGATAACGGCGAATTGTTGCGCAACAACATTCCGTTTCATCGCGGCAGTGCTGAATGGAATCAGCTTCTCGCAATTGCGTCACAAACCATAAAGCAACGCCGCTCGGATTACGTCACCATCCGAAGCGGAAGTCATAGCTTAGAATTATTCGCAGAGTACGTGGCCCCGCCCCCTGCATTATTTGTTTTTGGAGCCGGCGACGATGCCATTCCGGTCGCAGGATTTGCGCACATGATGGGATGGCATGTAACCGTGGCGGATGCGCGGGCTCATCTTGCAACCAGAGAACGATTTCCGAGTGCGGACGCGACCGTCGGCCTCAAGACTGCGGTGAAAGTCATGCCAGCCCGGGCTGAGTCTTTCGATTTGTCAGAACTACAACTGGGGCCGGATAGCTCGGCGGTAATCATGACTCACAGCTATATTCAGGATCGTGCGCTGCTTCGACAGTTGCTGCCGCGCGATCTCTGTTACCTGGGGATTTTGGGGCCGCGTCTTCGGACTGGCAGGTTAGTGGGCGAAATTGCCGACGAGGTCGGCCTTAGCCGCGCGGAGTGCCTGGGCAAATTACATTCTCCGGTCGGTCTGGATTTGGGCGCAGGTAGTCCCGTCGTCATCGCGCTTTCGATCGCTGCGGAGATTCAGGCCGCGATCCATGCGCGCTCAAGCGCCGGTCATCTACAGGGCGTTTCGGCCATTATTCCCTTTGAGAAACTCCGTGGATAAGAGGTCATGCGCCGCGATCATCCTTGCGGCGGGAAGTTCTACGCGCCTGGGAAAGCCCAAACAACTAATTCAAATAGAAGGTACGTCGCTTCTTAAGCGCACAGCGATTCTGGCTCTAGACGCGGGCTGCTCGCCCGTTGTAGCGGTTCTCGGAGCAGATGCTGAACAGCTTGAGCCCGAATTGGACGGACTCGATGTTCGAATTGCCCGCAATCATGGGTGGGCAAGCGGGATGGCCTCATCCCTGAACTGCGGCGTAAAAATGGCGTTGTCATTGGATGCGGCGATAGCAAAGGTGCTGATTCTTGTATGTGATCAACCTAAATTAGACTCACGGATCCTCATCAACTTGTTAGAGAAACATGAAAGATCCGGGGCGGCAATTACGGCTTCTTCTTATGCCGGGACGAGAGGCGTTCCCGCAATCTTTTCGAAAGAAGTTTTCCCCGCTCTGGGGGCTTTGCGGGGAGACGAAGGCGCCCGACGAATCATCGCAACCTATCAGGGTCGTGTCGAATATGTAGATTTTCCGGGAGGCGCCGACGACATTGACACCGTCGAAGATCTTTGGAAGACCGGCCAGAGCTGATGCATTCAGCGCAATCTGACTTTGAGAATCCCAGGGCGCCTAGAGTGTGCCTCCTGCGATTAACTGTGCACATGGATGACGGTATGTTTTCGCCAACAAGAGGATTAACAATTGCAAAGGCGTCGTCTGTGCCAATCCGATTAAAGTAGCTGTTCGTTTTCTTCTGCCCGTAGTCTTTATCCTCTGATATAACTTTCAACCTATGGACCTCAAACATCGCAGCCGCGCTATTACCGATGGGCGAAACCAGGCGGGAGCCCGCGCCATGTTCAAGGCTATCGGGTTCACCGACAGCGACCTTCGCCGTCCTCTGATTGGCGTCGCCAATACCTGGATCGAAACCATGCCGTGCAACTTTCATCTGCGGCGCTTGTCGGCGAAGGTGAAAGAAGGCATCCGCGCCGCCGGGGGGACCCCGATGGAGTTCAACACCATTGCCATCAGCGACGGCGAAACCATGGGCACCGAAGGCATGCGGGCATCGCTGGTGAGCCGCGAGATTATCGCGGATTCGATTGAACTCGTTTGCCGCGGTCAACTGTTCGACGCCGTCGTCTGCGTGGTTGGATGTGACAAGACAATCCCCGCCGCCGCCATGGCGTTGGCGCGATTGAACATTCCCGGCATGGTTCTTTACGGCGGCACGATCGCGGCTGGCTCGTTTCACGGGAAAGACGTAACCATTCAAGACGTGTTCGAAGCGGTGGGCGCCAATGCCGCTGGAAAAATGACAGACGCAGACTTACATGAACTCGAAAACGTAGCCTGCCCCGGCGCGGGAGCCTGCGGCGGGCAATATACGGCGAATACGATGTCCACGGTAATGGAAATGATTGGGCTGTCGCCCATGGGCTTTAACAGTGTCCCCGCGATGGACCCAAAAAAAGATGAAATCGCATTTCGCTGCGGCGAAGTCGTGATGAACCTTTTGAGAAATGGGATTTTGCCCAGTGATATTCTTACCGTGCCTGCGTTCGAGAACGCCATTGCGGGAGTCGCGGCCACCGGCGGCTCAACCAACTCTGTGCTTCATTTGCTCGCAATCGCGCGCGAGGCCGGCGTTCCCCTCGAGATTGATCATTTTCAAACCGTCAGTGAACGCACTCCACTGCTGGCGGATTTGAAGCCTTCAGGGCGCTTCGTGGCGGCAGACATGCATCGTGCCGGAGGAGTGCGCCTGCTGACGCGCCGGCTTCTGCGAGGCGGACATTTGAACGGAGCAGCCAAGACTGTAACCGGCCTGAGCCTTTCGGCGGAAAGTGAAAAAGCAATCGAAACTCCGGGGCAGGAAGTCATTGCGCCGCTGGATAAGCCACTCAAGCAGACGGGTGGGCTGGTCATTCTACGCGGAAACCTCGCTCCCGAAGGCTGCGTTGCAAAAATCAGCGGCCACGAAAGATTGACGCATCGAGGTCCGGCGCGGGTTTTCGAATCGGAAGAAGAAGCAATGGCGGCAGTTACGGAGAAGCGAATTCGTGCTGGAGACGTGGTTGTGATCCGCAACGAAGGCCCTAAAGGAGGCCCGGGCATGCGCGAAATGTTAAGTGTGACCGGAGCCATCGTCGGAGAGGGGCTTGGCGACTCTGTCGCCCTGCTGACCGATGGCCGCTTCAGCGGCGCCACCCACGGTTTGATGATGGGCCACGTTTCCCCGGAAGCGGCTCTCGGAGGCCCCATCGCCGCGGTAAACGAAGGCGACATCATTCAGATTGATATAACTAACCGTTTAGTTAATGTGGAAATTAATAACAACGAGATCCAGAAAAGAATGGGAGGCTGGAAGCCCCCCAAACCACGATACGCAGCAGGAGTATTTGCCAAATACGGAGCCCTCGTGCTGTCGGCATCGGAAGGCGCCATCACTCGCCCGAATTCTGCGAGTTAAATCGCCCATATTGTGCAAACATTTGCGCGACCACTTTCCCGTTCGCAGCGCCTCCGGCGGCCAACCAGTTAAGGTGAAAGCCTCATCCTATAGCCGATCTGTGGTTTGTACATACGGGAGTTTCCGCGGCTCATGCGATTTTATTTACGACGTTCTTTATCGTTGCTCGTCATCGTTCCGGTACTGCTTCTCGTCGGCTGCGGGGGAGGCAGTTCGGCTCCGCCGGAAAACCCTTCCCCGACCACCTTCCAGTTGATGGTGACCGGGCCAACCTCCGGCACTGGAACAGTAACCAGCAACCCCATGGGCATCAACTGCCCTTCGACCTGCACCGCTACGTTCGCGCAGAACGCCTCGGTGACGATCACGGAAACCCCGGCGGCGGGATACACGTTTACGGGCTGGGGGGGCGCCTGTTCGGGCACGGGCACATGTACCGTGAAGATGAGCGCGGCGAGTGCCGTCACCGCGACCTTCACTCAAACAGCTTTACCACAGCTCACCGTTACCGTGTCCGGGTCAGGAACCGTGACCAGTAGCCCCGCCGGCATCAATTGCCCCGGCACATGCTCGGCAACATTCTCTCAAGGCACGCAGGTGACTCTGACCGAGTCTCCCAGCACGGGATATGTATTCGCGGGATGGGGTGGCGCCTGTACCAGCAACAGCACGACATGCAATATCACGGTTACCGGTGCGGCCAGCGTCAACGCGGCATTCAGTCAACCGCTGGCATCTCAGCTCACGGTCACAATATCCGGGCAGGGAGCCGTGACCAGCAGCCCGTCGGGAATCAATTGTCCGGGAGCCTGTTCGGCGAATTTCCCGCAGAACTCGATGGTGACGCTTAATGCGGCGTCCGGCAGCGGATATGGGTTAGGAGCCTGGGGAGGTTCCTGCAGCGGCAACACCAGTCCTTGCGTGTTTACGATTACATCATCGAGTTCAGTTACTGCCACATTTACTCAGTTGGGAACGGTTACCGTCTCACTCACCGGAGTCGGATCGGGAAGCGTCACCAGCAGTCCGGCCGGAATTAACTGCCCGGGGACCTGCGCCGCCAGCTTCCCGGACAATACACCAGTAACCTTGACGGCGGCAGTTGGCGCGAAGAGCGCCTTTGCGGGATGGAGCGGAGCGTGTTCCGGAAACAGCACGTGCAACCTCAAAGTCACGAATTCAACATCTGACGCCGTCACTGCCGCATTTGGGCTTACTCTGCAAAGCGCGATCAATCACATTATTTTCCTGGCGCAGGAGAACCGCTCTCTCGATCATTATTTCGGCGCCCTGCCGCAATATTGGGCCGACGATGGCTACGTCCACTACAAGAACCAGGCCTTCAATGGATTGCCACAGTTTCCGACGAACGCGCCGTCAGGGCCGCCGCCGACAAATCCCGGTTGTAATCCCGCTGATCCTTTTACTCCTCCGGCTTCGAGTTCGCCGGATTGCATGTGGGATCCTTCCAGTACCGTGACTTCCTTTCACCTGCAAACCATGTGCGTCGAGAATCCCAGCCCTTCATGGAATGAGAGCCACGTGGACTGGAACTATAACGATCCAACGGGCGTGACTGGGAACCCGACGTTGGATGGATTTGTCTGGACTACGGGCCACGATTCGCGAGCCCCGGTAGGCGATGGCTCGATTCCGCAGTTCATGGATACGAATGGCGTGCGCGCGATGGGCTACTACGATGGCAGCGATTTGAATTATTACTACTTCATGGCTTCAAACTTTGCCACGTCCGATGAATGGTTTTCGCCGGTCATGAGTAGAACCAATCCGAATCGCCAGTATCTGATTTCCGGGACTTCTTATGGATACGCCTATCCGTTGGGAACGGATTCAGCCGACAACATGCAAATCCCATCGCCGATTATTTTTGAGGAGTTGCAAAACGCAGGCATCACCTGGAAGGTGTATGTTTACCCCGACCCAAATCCTCATACTTACGGTACGCTGAGCTGTGCCGCCAACGATACCCGTCCGCAGTGCCTCTATCAGATCAGTTATCTCCACGACTTTACGTATGGGCAAACTATCGTTAATCAGTATCCGCAAAACATAGTGCCGATTTCACAGTTCTATACTGATGCCTCGGCCGGGACTCTTCCGCAAGTGGCGCAGGTTGAGCCCGCATCCGCCATTGGTTTGGACGAGCACGCTGCTGATTTTGACCCGACACCCCAGAACCCGACGCCGTGCTGTAGCGTTCAGGCAGGCGCCGCCTACGTCAAAACCCTCATTGACGCGGTGATGGGAACGCCGGCGAACCCGAGTTCAAGCTGGAAAGATTCCGTTTTTATCCTCACCTATGACGAGTTCGGAGGCTTCTACGATCACGTCGCCCCGTATACGCCGGTGCCCGTGCCCGACAGTTTCAACAGCCCGGTGGATCTTTTCCAGGGCCCTCCGCCTGCGGGCAACCCGGGTCCCGATGTATGCGTGCTTGTCGGCGGCCCGACCTGCCAATTTGATCACACCGGCTATAGGGTGCCTCTGATTGTGGTTTCGCCCTTCGCGAAACAGAATTTCGTCTCACACACTCCTGCCGACAACACGGCAATTTTGAAGTTGATAGAAGACCGCTTTAATTTGAATCCCCTTACCGCGCGCGATTCGGCACAAATCCATATGGGTACCGAATTTCTTGACATGGTGAACGAGCCTTGGAAGACGCCGCCAACGCCGCCGGCCCAGAACACGTCGGGACCCTGCTATCTGGATCATCTGCCTTAACCAGTGAAGCTAACCTTTGCGCTGGACTGACCGCCAAGGGAGCAGTCTGTCAATCTGAGACGGAACAAAACCAATCCGAGCGCCGTATAATCTAGTAGTTTGCGCGAGGGACCTCTATGGGCGGTACACTAGCCGCGACACTCATTGCGACCGCCGTTGGAATCGGGGTCTTGTGGTTTGGCATCGCTAAATCAATTTGGCCGGCTCATCCGCAGTTTGCGGCCTTTCTGATTACGCTCGTAACCTGTATCGTGATAAAGCAAATCTGGCCCACGGTTGACCGTTCCGAGCGAATCTAGCCTCGGTTTACTTTTCAAAATCGTCTTCGCCAATCTTCTGCATTGTTTTATTGCTGGCCTTTGTGTACTTTTTCCTTTCGCCCATTGTTCTTGAAAGGATCGAAGGCTGATGATTGTCGGTGTCCCCAAGGAGTCGTATCCGAACGAGCGTCGCGTCGCTCTCGTGCCCGCGGCTATACCAAGCCTTACCAAAGCGGGATTTGAAGTCCTGGTAGAAGCGGGTGCGGGCGATGAGGCTGGATATCGCGACTCTGCGTACATCGAAAAGGGTGCCAAGGTTCAAACCGCGCGCGCGGGCGTGTTCGAGGCTGCCGACATCATTGTCCAGGTGCTGTGCTATGGCGCCAACGACATCACGGGAAAGGCAGACCTGGCGTTGTTCCGAAAGGACCAGGTGCTGATCGGGTTCTTGAGGCCTCTGGGATCCGCGGAAGCCGTGCAACAGATTGCCGCCACCGGAGTTACTTCTTTTTCCGTCGAACTTGTACCCAGAACGACCCGGGCGCAGAGCATGGACGCCTTATCCTCCATGGCCACGATCGCGGGTTACAAGGCTGTCCTCATGGCGGCGGATGTGTTACCTAGAATTTTCCCAATGTTAACGACAGCCGCGGGCACGATCACGCCTGGCCGAGTTTTTGTGATGGGAGTTGGCGTCGCCGGTTTGCAGGCAATTGCCACTGCGCGACGACTGGGGGCGGTGGTTTCCGCTTACGACCTGCGTCCCGCAGTCAAAGAGCAGGTGCAAAGCCTGGGAGGGCGCTTTGTCGAGCTACCAATCGAAGCCAAGAACGCACAGGACGCACGAGGTTACGGCACCGCGCAGGACGAAGCCTTTTATGCGCGCCAGCGCGAGCTTCTCGCCAAGGTTGTGGCGGAAAGTGATGTGGTCATAACAACTGCGGTCGTCCCAGGGAAAAAAGCGCCCGTGTTGGTTACTACGGAAATGGTAAAGGGCATGGCGCCGGGATCGGTCATCTTCGATCTCGCCGCGGAACGGGGAGGCAACTGCGAATCCACCAAGGTTGGACAAACCATAATCGAGCATGGAGTCACGATCATCGGTGCTGTAAATGTCGCGTCGGGAGTGCCTTATCATGCGAGCCAGATGTATGCCCGCAACATCACGACACTCGTTACGAACTTAGTTAAGGATGGAAGGGTCCGTCCGCCGGAAAGCGACGAGATCATCCGCGAGACTTTGTTGACCGAGGGCGGGCAAGTGGTGAACGCTCGTGTGCGAGAGTTCTTGTCATTGCCGGCGCTGGTGCCGCAGTGATGCCGCATGGCTGGAAACTGGGTCTGGTACTGGTTACTTGGCGCGGCTCTGGCCGAGGCCCAGGAGAAAGATTCCGGTCTCTGCTAACTTGGAGTGGTCTGGGATTTTGACAGACGGAACCAGTGAGCTGAGCCCGCAGGAGTTCAAGGATCTGGATGATGCTGTTCGGACATAGGTCGCGAATGACCCTCGATTGCAGATTGTCCCGCTCGGATCGCGAGCGAGGCATTTTCAAGTTGTCGTCGTCGCCGCCAAATCTCGAGCAGCAAGTGGCGGTATCTGGCTGTCGGCATCAGTGTTGGTTGAAGTTGGGAAGGGTTTCGACATGAGGATGATTCGTCAATTGGTCGCTGCCGCGCCAGACGTGAAAACACTCGCGGCGCAAATTTCTAAACAAGCGGCTATGGTAATTTATTGCCCATGAGGCGATGAGGAGTCTCATCGCTACTTATTAACGATTGCAAATATAGCGACAAGAATTGAAACTGTCATTCCGAGCGAAGTTTCCTCAGACGCGGCGCGACTGAGGAAACACAGTCGAGGAACCTGCCGTTCTGCCGGGCGGCAAAACAGCAGGTTCCTCGAC
>JBOGLA010000011.1:0-18500 GCA_050746185.1 Terriglobales bacterium
GCCGGATCAACTGCGCCACCGGTACCCCCACCTCGGCTTGCTTCAGCACGGCTACGATCTGCTCCACAGAAAATCGCTTCCTCTTCACGGCGAATCTCCCTTCCTCAGGTTCTAGATTCTGCCGAAAATACTAACTCTCATTCTGTGTCAGGATTCGGGGGGCCGATCACCGCCAAAGGGTTTAGATCAGCGATGAACTTATCCTTGTTGTCCTCAAGTAGTTCCCAGAGCGTGGAGTTTGGGCGCGAACTCGCTGCTCGATTACTCCTAATCGCTTTGAGGCTGCATGAAGCCGTATTATCTATGGCATCGGCTCTCAGGTTCACACCATTAGCTTTAGTTATTGCAGCAGATGCATTCGCAAGAGCTTCTCTTGCCTTGGCGTCTAAGGAGACAGAACCTTTCGATGCGAATGGGGATACGCCGTTTCATGTAGCTGAAGAATGGATTTTCTAAGAGGTTCGAGAACCACACGCGCATCAGGTGGCGCTTTATTTCTTTCATTGCAACTTCTGTCGCGTACATACTACCTTGCGCGTGACTCCAGCGATGGACGCTGGCGGAACTCTGCTCTTTACTGCCGGAGAAGAAACCGAATGCGCGAGTTGACAAGGAATTAGTTTCTTAAAGGCACTCGAAATGAAAGCACAGAGTGATATGGCGAAAGCTAATTAGGTTTCAATCCCGTATCTAGACCCGAACTTGCAACACGTCGGAATCAGGCGGCTACGAGCGTTAAACGTAACCCCAGTTGCGTGAATTGGATAAGACACTCGTGATTCAAGACAACGACAAACCGCTGGCTGCGCTCTTGAAATACGAGCATTTTCTGGCAATGCAGGAACGGATACCTGAGGAATAGTCTACTTGTTTCTCGGTCCGCTTCGCGCAAAATCCCCAGGGCGTTTCGGTTGCTATCTACGCGCTTGCACTTGTGCGCATCAAACTGCTCTTGAATGACTCGCGTAGCATCCTTCGTAGTGAACTCCTTGTCATGAGTCACTCGAAATTGTTCATTGCAGCGCGTGCAAACGGCATGGTAAGGGGCAGGGCCGATATATTTGAAGATTCGCAAGGTCCGTTTTTCCATGTTCAATCATCTCATGGGCGAATTATAAAGATGTCAAGCTGCGGACGCGAAGCGGCACCAGTACCCGACACCACCGCAGCACTAGAAGGGTCCGGCATGCAGCGCATGAAATTGTACCGGCGACGGTGCAGCGCATCGGGGACGAGCATTGACCGCAACCGCATCGCACACTCGCTTTCAAGCTGCTGCGACACGTAACTTGTGGAGGAACCACCGACGTGGTCGGAGACGCTACACTAGAAGATCGCCAACGGATTCACGAGCGAGCCGGTCCCGCGCGGAATCCTTAACGGAGCCGCCACCAGCAGAAATTCCCAGCGGCGTTCGCTCTCACAGACCTCAACCAGTTCTTCGAACTGAAGGTTGTCCGCGCAGGCCATCCCCATGGACGTAATTTGCAGTGCATGAATCGGATGGGCCACTCCGTCGACGTTGCTCGGCACCATCTCCCCGTCCCCGTCGGGAAGAAATGCAGCCACCTGCCGTTCATGTAGCAATCGCACGGCATCAGGGTACAGTCCGGCTCTTCCTTCACCCGCATAGCTGTTGTCCCATGGCCCCATCTCCAGCCGCCGACGGTGATGACCGGTTCGAAACAGCAGGATGTCGCCCGCACCCAGTCGCACCCCTTGCGTGGCCTCGGCCTCCAATAGCTCGTTATAGGATACGCCGTCGCCGGGCTCGATCCACTTGACGCCGCGCAGGCGGGGAATGTCCAGCAGGACGCCCTTCCCGACGATGCCCTGAGCGTAAACGGCGACGTCCTGGAGCGAAGAGCCGTCGGAGGTCAAAGAGGACGCTGGCTTGCCGTTATAAAGCAGACCCTTATATGCGATATGACACAGCGCGTCGATGTGCGTGCGGCCATTGCCGTGAATTTCGCTGGCCAGGTAGTCCCGGGCAAAGCGCGGCTCGCTGCGCTCGGAACCAATATCGTGCAACTGGACCATGTGGTGAACCGCGGGCCGGGCGTTGTCGGGTCCGGCCACCGTATTTATGGGCAGCGCCAACGAAACCGACCGCCCCGTTCGCACCAGGGCGGCGGCGGCGCACAGATGTTCGGGTATGATATAGTTTAACGTCCCGCGCTCATCGTTGTCGCCCCATCTCCCCCAGTTGCACAGTTCCTGAAAGAGCTTATCGAATTCCGCTGGGGAGATGCGGCCGTGAGCTTTTTGGATTGGTACCATTCCACCTGCCTCAGTGTTCGATCTCGAAAATCTCTTGTAGATTGCCGTTTCGGAAACCGTACATTTGACGATGACGGCTGATCGTGGCATCGAGGTACTCAACCCAAATCTCGAGCTGATCCCCGACCTCGATGGTGATTGAAGGATCCGTAATCTCCATCAGGCAATGTTCCGCATGCAAGGCCTTCAGTGCCAGTCCCGGAATATCTTTGACCTTGGGCGATCCCCGGTAGGCGCTCATTGCCTTGATGCCCCCATCGGTGACCACCTGTCCGTTGTCATTGCAGCTCAGCACCGTCGTCATGATGCTGAGCGCCGGCGTGAAATCTGCGGCAAATTGTGCTTTCCATTGATCCATTAACATGTAGGAGCCCGCCTGGACCTCGGTAATTCCCGGATGACCACCCACAATGGCGTAATCTGTTGTGCCGCCGGAGCTGATCATCTGCACGGGAATGCCGTCCTGCTCCAACAGGCATTTGGTTGCCACCAAGGTCTCCATCGCGGAGGTTACGAGTTGTTTTTTTTCAAGTCCGGCCGGGAGCCGAAGGTTGCCGCGATATCCCATTAGGCCGCGAAACGACAGCCCCTTTTCCAACACCACCCTTGACAGCGCCACTGCCGCCGCTCCCGGCGTCACGCCGCAGCGATTCAAACCTAGGTTGATATCCACCACGATATTCAGCGCGGAGCGATGATTCCCCGCGAGCCGCGCCATATCCGCCACCAAGTGTGGGCTGTCGACCGCGGCGATGACTGGCGCCTTACGGGAAAGATCGATATACGTCCGAACCATGCCCTCGCCACCGATTTGATTGGCGATCAGGACATTCTGGACACCCGCGCTCACGAGCTTCTCCGCGTGCTCGATCCTCGCGCATGCGATGCCGATCGCGCCGGCTTGAACCTGACGCGATGCGAGCGAGAGGACCTGGTGACCCTTGAAGTGCGGTCGGAGCTTGGCGGACCGGTCCCGGAAATAGGCGGCCATGCGCCGCAGGTTCCGATCCATCGCGTCCAAGTCCACCAGCAGGGCAGGGGTCCGCACGCCGTAGCTACTTAGGGTGCCGCGGGCTAGAAGCGGCACGCTTAGAGTCCCTGCTTAATTTCTGTAGGAACCATGATGAGTTCGCGGGTTCTGGCGGATTCGATGCCGCCCATCGTCCATCCTACCGCCCGAACTGCGGATTCACGTATCAAGAAGCTACCGGTTTTTATGACAAAGCTAGCTCTCAGTGATCACTCTGTCTTTTCTTAAACCGCTCAAAACATGGCCTGTTGCAGTGGAGCAAAGGCTGGATCATGAGTAAGCCAAAGCACTTGAGTTACCCTGGAACATTCTGTACGCTGATGCCACGGGGAGAAGGCGCGCATACGATGCAGTCTGAGGGCCAGAGAACTTTGGGTCTGATTCACGCTTCACCGGCGGCGATCGCCCCCATCATACGCTATTACCATCAACACGCGCCGGAGTTCATCCTAATAAATCTGCTGGATGATGGAATTCTGACTTACTTTAACCGGGAGGAGCGATCATCGGCGCATCGGCGTATTGCCGCCCTCGTAAGTACGGCGCAGCAAGAGTATCATGCGGCCGCCGCGATCGTCACTTGTTCGTCGGCCGCGGCTGAAGATCTGCGCCGGTTAGAGGCCGAGATCCATATCCCGGTGTTAAAGATCGACGAGCCGATGGCGCGCTGTGCCGCGGCGGCCGGACGGCGCATCGCCGCGATGGTCACGTTTGAACCGACCATGGAAGTCACCCGACGTCTCTTGCTGGCGCACGGCGCCACAGAGGTTCGGATTTGCCTGGCCCCGGGCGCATACACAGCGCTTCTGAACGGCGACGCAGCGGAGCACGATCGCCTTGTAATCGAGAGCCTGGAAGCATGTGCTGCCGCTTTCGATTGCGTCGTGCTCGCCCAGGTTTCAATGGCGCACCTCCGCGAAGAAGCGCAACGCCGTACCGGGATTCCCGTCTTCAGCAGCCTCGAAACGAGTCTGGAGGCGATACGGGCGGCCTTTCGGAGACCTGATGAAACTCGCATTCACGGTCGCCACTCCCGATACGCGTGATGCAAACATGGCGGCATTCCGCGGCGAGGGACTCGACCACGCCTTCTTCACTCTGTCCAAGCTCGGCTATGACGCCGCCGAACTTATGGTGCGCAATCCGGCCGAGTTGGATTCTGCGGAGATCGAGCGGCTCGCCGCCACATACCAGCTGGCCGTTCCCGCCATAAGCACAGGCCAGTTACGCAAGGAGGACGGCCTGTCTTTGAATGCGTGCGGCGCGGAACTTCGCGGCGAGGCCGTGCGCCGTACCCGGGAAGTCATCGATTTTGCCGCACGCTTCAACGCCCAGGTGAACATCGGCAGCCTGCGGGGCCAGATGCCCGTCGGGCCCGAGCGGGCAGCAGCCGTGACGGCGGTGCGGGCCAGCCTGACGGAGCTGCTCGAGTACGCTGCTGGGCGTGGCGTGGCACTCGCGATTGAACCGCAATGCCGTTACGTGTCGAACTGGTTGAATACTGTCGCGGAGACGATGGAATTTGCTAGCTCGTTTCCTGATGTGCAGCCGCACATACTCTTTGACGTCTACCATGCCAGTCTGGAAGAGAGATCCGTGGCCGCCGCCATGATTGTCGGTCGCGAACGGATCTCGTGGGTGCAGCTCGCGGATAGTCATCGCGGGGCGCCGGGGGACGGACAGATGAATTTCGGTGAGCATATTCGCGTACTAGAGGCGCTGGGCTATGACGGATATCTGTCGGTGGAATGCAATCCCTTTCCAGAGGCAGAGAGCGCTCCCAGGCGCGCGGCGGCGCACTTGAAGCCGCTGCTGCCCGGATAAATTATGACTAAGCTTCGCGGTGCCATTCATGGCTGTGGCATGATCTCGGAATTTCATCTCCGGGGATGGAATCGCATCCCGGAGGTAGAGATTGTGGCCCTTTGCAACCGAACCCTCTCCCGCGCCGAGCAGCGACGCGCGGAGTTTGTCCCGGGCGCGCGCGTGTATCAGAATCTGGAGTCGATGCTAGCCCACGAGCAGCTTGACTTCCTCGATATCCTGACCACGCCCGAAATGCATGCTCGCGACTGCTTGGCGGCGCGGCGCGCGGGCCTTCACGTCATCTGCCAGAAGCCGCTCTGCCCCACGCTCGAGGAGGCGCGCGGGCTGGTAGCCGCCATGCAAGAGAGCCCGCGCATTTTCGCGGTTCACGAGAATCATCGCTACCGGCCCTGGTTCCAGCGCGTGCGCGAACAGTTTCTCCAAGGAAGATTCGGCGAGCTGTCCTTGCTGCATGTCGAACACTTGATTCCGACCGAGCCGCGCGAGGCGTACAAGAAGGAGGCCAAGACCGGAGTCTGGCTGGAGTACGGGAGCCATCTAGTGGACATGATGCGCAGTCTGCTCGGTGAACCGAAACGGGTGCATGCCCGCATGCACCGCTTGAATCCAGCGGTAGCCGGGGAAAGCGTCGCCCACGCCGTGTATGAGTATTCCGGCGCGACCGCGGTCGTCGAAGCCGGCTGGAAACACTCCGCTCTGACCCAGGGATGCGTGCTGCTGGCTTGCTCGGAGGCAGAGGCATGGTACGAAGGCTCTCTGACGCGCGGCCCGGAGGGCCGGTTGAGAATCAGCGAGGGAGACCGGCTTATCTCCGATGAGAGCTTCTGTGCGTTCGACGAGTACGTAGAGAGCTTCTACCTGTTTGAAAGGGAATGCGCCGACGCCATGCTCGGCCGCGGCCACGTTACCCAGAGCGGTGCAGAGAATCTGCGATCGCTTATGTGCACCATTGCGGCCTACGACGCCGCCTGCAGCGGCGCCATTGTCGAGATCCCATGAACGAACGCCATGAAATCGCATCCGTCGCGCGCTCACTCTACGACCGCAACTATACTTTCGGCACAGCCGGAAACATCAGCGTGCGGCTAGGGGACCACGTGCTGGTGACCCCCACCAACTCGTCCTTCTTCGATCTCGTTCCTGAATCAATCTCCGAGTCTGGGCTCGACGGAACCGCCCTCTCCGGCCTGCCGCCCAGCAAAGAGCTTCCATTTCATCTCGCCATCTACCACCGGCGACCTGAGGCTTCTGCCGTAGTGCATCTGCACTCATGCTATGCGACAGCTGTCTCCTGCCTGGAAAACCTGAACGTCGAAGATGCCATTCCCATCTACACCCCGTACTACGCCATGCGATTGCCTCGCCTGCCCGTAGCCGACTACTATCCTCCCGGCGACCCGGCGCTGGCGCGGGCGGTGGAACAGACGGCGGGCGTCAGCAATGCAATGCTGCTGCGCAACCACGGGTCGATCGCCATCGGCCAGACCCTCATGGAAGCCGCGGCTCTGGCGCAGGAGATCGAAGAACAGGCGCGCCTGTTTTTCCTCCTCGAGGGCCGCGGTCATGCTCTCTCGCAGACGCAAGTCGCCGAACTTAGGCGGAGATTCCGATGAAGCCCATCTTCTGCGCGGTGGCCGACGATCATACAGGCGCCACAGACCTCGCAGGTATGCTGTCCGGCGAGGGATTACGCACGGTCGTTGTGTTGGAAGGACCCATTGAGCGATGGGCGGAAGGGTTTGAGGCAGTCATTGTGGGCACGGGCAGCCGCGCTCTGTGTGCGGATGAGGCCTACAGCCGCACCCGGCAGGCCGTCCACGACCTGCACGCACTTGAACCGCGCGTGATCGCGATCAAATACTGCAGCACATTCGATTCCACCGCGGAAGGAAACATCGGTCAGTCGCTCGATGCGGCGCTGGACGAGACTGGCCAGCCGTTCACGGTTGCTTTGTCTGCGCTTCCCATCAATGGGCGGACCACCTACATGGGTCACCACTTCGTATACCGGCAGCTTCTTTCGGAATCGCCAATGCGTGATCACCCCCTCACGCCGATGCGCAACCCCGATCTGGTTTCCCACCTTCAATCGCAAACCCATCGCAAGGTCGGCTTGGCGGAGTACCCGGTCACTCTCGAGAAATTGCAGCGGCTTCGCGAACAAGGCTGTGGCATGGCCATTCTCGATTGCATCTCCGATGCAGACTTGGACAACGTCTGCCAGGTCATTGCAAATTTGCCGCTCATCAGCGGTAGTTCGGCGCTTGGCATGAAGCTGCCCACCGTCTGGAGGCAGCGGGGTTGGTGGAGCCCGCAAGGCAATACGCTCCGCCTGTTGAGCGGCCGGGGATCGGGATATCTTATCGTGGCCGGCAGTTGTTCGCACGCAACCAGCGCACAGAACCGATGGTTGGAACAGCACGGCGTCCGGGCGTGTGTTTTCGATCCGCTCTTGCTGCTTGCCGGCGAAGCGAAGGTCCCCGCGCCAACGCCCGGGAGCACGGTGCTCCTACGCACCGCCTCTACTCCCTCTGATATCGAGTCGGTGCGGAAATGGGCTGCGGAGGCTGGTGTGAGTCCTGCCGAAGCCGGACTCCGGATCGCCTACGCGCTGGCCCGGATTGCGCTCCAGTTCCTTGAGGCGGCGCCACCTGCGGGCCTGATAGTTTCCGGAGGCGAAACCGCCGGTGCCATCGGTCGGACCATGGAGATGGGCGCCCTTGAGGTGGGCCGCAATATCGAGCCTGGCGTGCCCTTGTGCCGTTCCCTAGGTCGCTTCCAAATTCCTCTGGTGCTTAAGAGCGGTAACTTCGGCAGCGTCGACTTTTACGGGCGAGCCATCGAAACCATCAAACAACTTACATGAGCCATGGAGAGCCCTTCGAACGCCCTCAGCGACCACAGCCATACATGTATCGGCGGCAGCTTTCTTACAAAGAACTGCGTGTAGTTTATAAACACCGTCTCCAGGCTCGGTTTAGAATCCGGTCGTATCGAAAATGTCGGTGGATACCCTACTCGACAGGAGATCTCGAGACGTTGTCGACAAGAGGATAGAGATGAGCCGCTCTCGAATGTATGGAATCGCTGAAACACCCCGAAGGCGCGGAAAGGCCGCCGATCTCGGTGTCACGGGAACCCTGATCGTTGTCACATGCTTTCTTCTCATTAGCGCTTGCGGATTGTTCGCGCAGACCGCAACTGCCGGGTCTATGAGTCCACTCTGGGTAGGGCAAAAGAATAGTCATTATTTCACTACCAGAAATGGCAAGGTGGTATTTCTCACCGGTTCACACACATGGAATGACTTTCAGAACATGGGTACAAGCATCTCGCCCACCCCAATCGACTTCCACGCCTATGTCATGTTCCTCAAGGCGCATGGCCAAAACGTCACCATCCTCTGGAAGAAGGATTTGCCGATCGACTGCGGCTGGAGAGCCGACGGAATATGGTATTTCTCACCGTTCCCGTGGAAACGCACCGGAGGGCCCGATGGAAAGCAGCTCGCGACCAATGGCCTGCGCGCCTTTGATCTTTCGCAGTTCAACCAGGCTTATTTCGACCTTCTGCGGGCTCGCGCAATAGAGTTGCAGCACAACGGGGTCTACGGCATTGTGCAGTTGTTCGACGGCTTGCAACTGATCGATAGCCGTTGCAAAAACGACGGCTACCCATACAGCGCCGGCAACAACGTGAACGACGTGGACGACGGCGATCACAGCGGCCAGACCGGCACGAACTCGATGACCATGACCAAGTCCAATGCCGTCGTGCGTTATCAGGACGCGTACGTGAAAAAGGTGATCGATACTCTGAACGACCTGCCGAATGTTCTTTGGGAGGTTTCCGAAGAAGCGCCACCTACGTCCCTATGGTGGCAGGAGCACATGATCGGCCTTATCCATGCCTATGAAGCTGGCGGTACCTGGGAAGGAGTAACGTATCCTCCCAAGTCCTTGCGGCACCCAGTCGGTTTGGGGGGCTTACAATGTCCGGGAAACGACACCTTTCTCTACAGCACGGCTGCGGACTGGATTGCTCCCTCGGTGGGGTGTACTGCAAGAGCGGTGGCTCCACCCGACAACCATGGGCACGTCATCCTCAATGACAGCGATCATTCCTTTTACTACATTCATTTTGTCGATTCCGCTGGAAACGTCCTAAACCGGGAGGCCCGGAATTACATTTGGGAGAACTTTACGAACGGAGCTGCGGTCCTCTTTATGGACCCGTACGAGGTTAACTGGGCACCAGGCGAACGCAATGTCTGTCCCCATCCTGTGAATGGGATCTGCCCCGCTCCCGATCCAAAGTACGACAATCTGCGCGACAATCTCGGCTATACGCTGCGGTATGCGAATCGCATGAATATGGCTAGCATGTTGCCCCACGGAAGTCTCGCATCGACCAGCTACTGCCTCGCGAACCCCGCGGATCCCGGAGCGGAGTACCTGGTTTTCGCCCCTTCGGGCGGGACGTTTACGGTCAACTTGTCGGCGACGCGCAACACTCTCAACGTCGAATGGTTCAACCCTGCCAGCGGAAAAACAATTCCCGCGGGAACGGTGCAGGGTGGACTGTCCGGGCAGCCATTCACGGTACCTTTCCCGGGCGATGCGGTCCTATATCTCTTCGAACCGGCATCGACCGGTTCAACACGTTGAGCGCTCAGCGGGTACGATCCGTAGCCGCCCCATTTTTGGTTGCTGGTACACTCGGGCTGAGCTCCAGATGAGGCCAAGACAAATCCCTTGGCTCGATGCATATCCGTTAGTCGAGCCGACCATTAATGCCGACGGAATCAGCAGTTACCCATTCGCGGATTCAGTTTTCCCGGTCCAGGTCGGCTTTCACGTCTATACCTCGCGCCATGACGTGCGAAAACGCCGACACGAGCACCCCGAGGTCATCTACATCTATTACGGAAGCGCGGATATCCAGATCCAGACCCGGTCTTTTAGCGTCAAGCACGGGGATTTGATTGTTCTCGGCCCGAATCTCTACCACTGCATTCTGGCCAACCCCAAGCAGCCCGCAGCCAGGGTGAAAATCATATCTCTGACGTTCCAACCGGAGGTCATTCGGGGAGCGGAACCCAGCGGTGACGCCGAGCTCTATCTGCTGCCACTTTTGTGCCAGAATTCCAGCTTCCCCCACGTCATCCGCGCGTCCGGCAGGCTGCCGGGCCGTGTTCTCGAACTAATTCTGGAGATACACCACGCCCTTCCCGCGCGCGGCGACCTGGCCCGACTGGCGGTCAAGACCGATTTGAAGATGCTCCTGCTCTACTTGGCGCAGCACTACAAGCAGTACGCGCGCCGACATTACAGCCTCACCCGGCGAGAGCGCGACTTGGGACGTTTGCAGCCCTTGTTTCGCCTTCTCGATGAGAAGTACGGCGACCGGATCAAGGTGGCGAATGCCGCGCGTTTGTGTGCCATGAGCAGCTCGTATTTCATGCGATTCTTCAAGACCGTAACGGGCGAATCCTTTCGGGCGTACTTAAATGATTTCCGGATCACTAAAGCTCAGACTCTGCTCGCGATGACAAGGGATCCGATCGGAGACATCAGTGAGAGAGTGGGATTTTGCTCCCAAAGCTACTTCGGCAAGGTGTTCCTGATGCGGGTCGGAATAACACCCCTCGCGTACCGGCGGAGGTATGATCCCCACGACCACAACGGCGGCGCGCGGCCCTAATCCCCACTTCGCCAACTTGATAAATCGGCGGCTCGCATCAAGATGGCGGGACGCGACAGCGGGAATCTCGATGACCACGAATAACCAACCTACCCGGTGGGTGATGATCGGCCTAGGTTTCACCGCGACCGTGATTAACTACCTCGATCGGCAGACGCTCTCGGTGGCGGCGCCTGTGCTAATCGTCCGCTACCACATGAGCGCGGTTGCATACTCGTGGATCATCTTCGCCTTCATGTTGGCTTATACGGTGATGAACCCGATCTGGGGACAGATTATCGATCGCCTTGGCACACGCGTGGGTTACGCCTTATCAACCGCTTTGTGGTCGGCCGCCGCGGTGGCGCATGCGTTCATCTTGGGGCCGGTATCGCTGGGATTATGCAGGTTCTTACTGGGCATCGGTGAGGCGGGGAATTGGCCTGCCGGGGTCAAGGTGGCGGCGGAGTGGTTTAGCGCCAAAGAGCGGACGCTGGCCACCGGCATCTTTAATAGCGGCTCGGCGTTCGGAGCGGTGTTTGCTCCGCCGCTGATCGTTTGGATCGTCCTGAAGTTTGGCTGGAGGGCGGCGTTCGCATTCGTGGGCGCCACCGGATTCGTTTGGTTGACCGGTTGGATTTGCATCTATTACTCGCCGGCCGTTGCCGTAGCGGCAAAGGCAACTAGGCCCATGCCGCCGTGGCGTCTCCTGAGGGTTCGATTTGTGTGGAGTTTCACCTTATCCAAAGCCTTTATGGACCCCGCCTGGTATTTCTATGTCTTCTGGTTCCCCGAGTATCTCAAGCGAGCGCGCCACTTCGACCTGGCCTCGATTGGCAGATATGCTTGGATTCCGTTTCTCGGCGCCGGGATCGGCAACTTCGTCGGCGGCTGGCTCTGCGGAGCCGTCTTGAAGTGGGGTGTCGGGCTGACAGTCGCGCGGAAGGGAACCTTGTCCCTGTTTGCGCTTCTGATGACCTGCGCCATTCCCGCCGCGCTGGTTTCTAATCCGTTCGTCTCCCTGGCGTTCGTTTCCGTCGCGATGTTCGGGTACAATGGCTGTGCAGCAATTATGCTGGCTTTCCCGGCTGACCTATTCCGAGCGGACAAGGTGGCCTCCGTCTTCGGTATGGCCGCTCTTGGCTCCGGCTTCGGCGGGATGGTCTCCGCTCCGCTCGCTGGCTGGGTGATCGAGCACTATTCGTTTCTGCCGGCGTTCTTCGTCTTCGGGCTGATTCCGCTGGCATCGATTTCGATTGTATGGACCTTGATCGGGCCTCTGGAACCGCCGATCGACATTGAGGCTTTTTCTGCTTGCTTTGCTACCCCCAAAAAATAGCAAGGTAGGTTCAATCAGCCGCTCGTGAGACCAGCTGTAAATTGATTGACCCTGAAATCCCCAATTGGTATCGCGATTCTTCCAAGGGGTTCCATTCACTGATGTGCGTTTCAAGATAGTCACGATCAATGCTTGCATCCCTCCCCGTTGGTGACAGCGCTAAGCACATTGTCCGTCGCGGAAAGAGTCTTGCTGTAACAGACTCCGGCCGTATCCCCATAGAAATATTTCTGTGAGCTAGTCTGCCCCTGATTTCCAGTTATTGAGAACGATGAACTGAGGAACAAGGTGTCCTGGCTTGCGACCTGATTTGACAGCACGCTGGAAAAGGTTGGCGCACCATTCGGGATTCGGATATCACTGCGATTATATCCTTGCTCGACTTTTGCCGTTTGCGTAAAGCTGCCGTCAGAATTGGTGATCAAAGAGATGTTCGCCGTTAGCGGCCATTCGAGTTGCTTCACGTTCGCCCATGTGTTTCCATCGTTTCTTACTGTGGATCGAGAGGTGATGATGGTAGTTTGAGAAATGTCTTGATCATCTACGGCGCCGGGGTTAGCTCCAAGAAGGCCGACAACGTTAAATCTCTGGAAATTTCCGAAATGGATATATTGATTCACCTGCGTATCAACCCTGCCGTGAGATGTATCCACGTAACCAGCTAAGGCGTATTGACGTGTCGAAGTAGTGTTGACTGTCCCTTTCGTCGTCCCGCCACTTACAGAGCCGCCATTCTGGTTAGTCAATTTCTCGACGACATTCGGATTCGGGGCCGCGGTGAGAGTGTTACGTGTCAAAGCGCCGGTGACCTCAGCAGAGCCATGATCCAAGTAGAGCAGGAGCGAGGCCGTGGCACTGTCGGAAAAGACCAAGTCTCGAATGAAGCAAGGGCTGGAGGCAGGGCGTTGGCTCTTCGTTGCTCCAATTGGATATTTGAACTTCAATAAAGAGATCATTGCGGACCCCGAGCGTTCCGCTCTCGTCAGCAAGGCTTTCGAGTTGGCTGCATTGGGCCGTTTCACGGTAATCGGATAATGATAAGCCGAAAGGTCCTGTGCCATATGAATAGTCTCCTTCTGTGAAATACATAATGTCGTGAATTGATTATCCTCTTGAACGACGGAACTTAGCAGGCCCTCGGATTGCTTCCGCGTCCGGTTTGGCGGCTCTGGCCTCCGGCGGCGGCGGAAAGGTCTTCGCTCTTCTTGCCGGCTCGTGGATCGACCACTATTCGTTTCTGCCGGCGTTCATTTTCTTTGGCCTGATTCCGGTCATATCCATTTCGATTGTATGGACCTTGATGGGGCCGCTGGAACCGCCGATCGGGATTGAGCGGGTTAGTACTCGGGCCAGTTAGTTCTTTATAGTATTGCGAGCCTGGCGGCGCTTCTTCGGATGCGTCGCTTGATATTCTTTCGTCGCCTGGATAATGCGCTGAGGCTTTTCCGGTCCCTTGGTCCACACAAACGGCCTGGGATTCTCGCTGTTACGGGCAATGTAGTCCAACAGAAATTCCTTCAGTTCGCGGTTGGAGGTATGCAGACTGGGCGACAACCCCTGCTTGCCCAGGATGCTGAAGAAGCATTCCACCCAAGTTGACCCAGGAAGCATGTGTCGGCGTGTAATGGAAGCGGACGCGGGGATGCAGCAGCAGCCAAAGCACAAGGTTGCGACCGTCTTGTCATTGATTTACGAGGATGTCTTGGCGGAAGTCTCGGCTCTGCCCGTCTTGTGAGCTACCTGCGTCCTGACCGAATTCCTATCGGCTACGATGTCACTCGAAAAGGATGGAACGAGGGTACAACGTCGCTCAATTCCCACGAGTCAGCTCGGGGCTACAAGGAAAAGGGCAGAACCAACACACCGTTGGAGTTGGCCATCAAAACAACATGGACCGGTTCAGTCTTGCCATGGATGTGGTTGGTCGAGTGCCAAGATTGCAAAAGATCGGCGGACACGCGAAGGAGAGATTTCTGAACCAGCAGATCAAGTGCCAAAATTACGCTCACTAATATGGCATCGACAAGCGGAAGCGGCGGTGAACTTGACCCAACTGACCACAACTAATACCGATTTACGATGGATGTGGCTCACCCAAGATGACGCGCACTGTATTTCTGGCAATCAGGAGTTCTTCGTCGGTTGGGATGGCATAGGTGAGCAACTTGCATTCGTCTGTGCGGATCTGGCCTTCGCGACCGACCGTTTCCTGATTTTCGCTGGGTCGAGGCGAAGGCCGGCCGACTCCATTCCGGCGCAGATTCGCGTCTGAACATCCGGCGAGTCGAACCCCATCGCGCACGGACATTTTCAGCGTGCCGTCGTAATTTCCGTTACCGCGTAGATTACATGCGCCGCAAGTGCAAAGCCAGCCAGCATAACTAAGGCAATCAGTGCGCTTACCGCTCGAGTTGGGTAGTCAAGAGGGGAGGGTTTGTGTGCCAGATGGCTGTGTTCGCAGCGACACAATATTCCTCCAATTGGCGGCCCATTAGACGGGCCCGATGTCGAGCCTCTTCGGTGCGGGGGTGGCGCAACAGTATTAGATGGCATATACTCATGTATATGCCACAACAATCCTCGCATCCGGAGGGCTCATGCAACGCAGAGCAAAAGTCTTTATGAACAATCGGAGTCAAGCCGTCCGCTTGCCCAAGGAATTCCAGTTCAGCACACAGGAGGTGTTCATACGCAAGAAAGGGAGCGAGGTGGTTCTGTCTCCTCGGCCGTTTGATTGGACTTCCTATCTAGGTGAGGGACCGGTTGCGTCAGCGGGTTTCATGGAAGGAGTCGAAGATCTGCCCGTGCAGGAGCGTGAGCCGTAATGCCACGCTACATGCTGGATACGGATACTTGCTCCTACATCATGAAGCGCTCCAACGATGCGGTTCTCAAGCGCCTACAGAAAGTTCCGGTCAGTGATGTATGCATCTCTGTAATCACGAAGTCGGAACTCTTGTTCGGGGTCGAAGTGTCCCCGCGACGACGGCAGGATGAAGCGGCCCTGAGTGCGTTTCTAGGGTACGTCGAGGTTCTGGATCTTCCCGATATAGCATCTCCGCACTATGCTCAGATTCGCGCCGCCTTGAAGACCTTGGGGGCAGTGATCGGGGCCAACGATTTGTTCATTGCGGCCCACGCCAGAAGCCTGGGGTTGAAGCTGGTCACAAATAATACACGAGAGTTTGCGCGAGTTCCTAGGTTAGTGGTCGAAAACTGGACAACGGTTCCCTGATTAAATCTGGTTCGACGAGAAACTCCAACACCTCTGCGGCCCTAGGTGCGAGTTGTGTGCCACGTGCGGGGAGAAGGCGTAGCGCAACATCAAGGTGAATCAGTCCGCGATTTTCTCAACCGCTACCACTCACGGCCGAGCAGCGGTTTTCTCAGACAATCCCGCATGGAATTGGCCCCTAATCGAATCCCCGAGTGTGCCAGTTGCG
Source organism: Terriglobales bacterium (assembly GCA_050746185.1). Classification (GTDB taxonomy): domain Bacteria; phylum Acidobacteriota; class Terriglobia; order Terriglobales; family Acidobacteriaceae; genus PALSA-188. The sequence goes on from JBOGLA010000011.1 coordinate 15,602, forward strand.
TCTCGGATTGGCGATCCTCATTCCGTCCCCCAGTCGCGACTGCCAGCCCGTCACGTCCGCTACCCGGGAGAGGCAGACATCTTGGGTCGGGTCACTGGAGTTACCATGCGCATAGCTGAGATGGTGACAACTCAATCTAGGGAGTCGTCCACATGACGACCGCGGCATGCTGTGCACGCCGAGTGAGAATTTGGCTGGGAGACTAACGACATCTGGAAGAAGTGTTTTTGAAGTTCGGAGCCCGGCAAGCAGAACCGGGTCAGAATAGCTACGCTTGTGCCGGCGCTTCGAGGGTGATGGGTGCGGCGCAATCGGCATCGTCATTCTGCACGGAATTGACCCTCGGGCTCACCGGATAGTGCCGCAACAAACCCGGATTGCACGGCTGGAGAATTTTCTGAATGGCAGCGAAGTCTTCCAGGGGAAGCGGATTCCAGTGTGCGGCCTTCCCAATTGTGAACGCCTGCTATTCACGAGAGCCCTTCGGGTGGCCGCGTTTTGCGCAACTTGGGATTTGTCTGCTCGTGGTTAGCGAGGGGAGGTGGTCGCCGCGGTGGACTCGTCCCCGGACGACCGCTTCAAAAACGGGAAAAAGGGAGACACTTCAAACGGCATTCTCTCGCGCGGCGAGACCAGAGCTACGGGCGTCGTCTTTATTAGCTCGGCCCGGTCACTCCAGGGGTCTACTCTGATGCGTGCTCCCAAAGGCAGCGCTGCGATCTGGTCGGTCCTCTCGGGTTCCTGATCGGGGGCAGAGCTGAGCAGTGCAGCCATTCGCGTTGTCTTGCCGGAGACCAGACGGTCACCGAAGTGTGGTCGAATCAGATTCCTCAGCACCGGGGCATTGAGCTGCAGCTGTTTCAAAAAAAGTCCTGCATTGCCCAACTTATCTTTGTAAGGCGATTTTGCAAGCAGGTCCATCGCCTTAGCATCGGCTGCTTCTTCATCACTCAAAGAACGTCTAAAATCCAGCCGCTCAAACGTCTCTACATCAGGGAAGAACATACGATCACCGAAGGCGAGCTCTGTATCGAGGCGATGCCCTAGGGCTATATGCGCCAATTCATGGGCCAATACCATCGCTAGCGAAGCCTCATCCGGAAGCACATCCAGCAGGCCGCGGCTAAGCACAATGGTGTGTCCGACGGTAAACGACTCCAAAGGGGTAGTGAGCAGGACCCGGGCACGGACCTCCGGCTCGATATCAAGGTTGTTGGTGACGATCAAGTTGTTGATGACCGTCATTAATATCTTGTCAACGTCCCCTGGCGGGGCCAGCAGCCCGATATTTTGCAATCGTTCAATTGCATTATCTTCGGCTTGGTGCTCCCATTTCCGTTCACTCTCGAGAGGTGAGGCGTCCTGCCCTCCGTCGTTTTGATCTTTGACCCCCTGCGCCGCATCCACCACAATTTGAGTAAACTCCGAATCGCCCCGTAGACGATGGAGGTCGTATCCCCACAAGCGTGTTTGCGCTTTGAAATGAAAATCGTGACCTTCCCAAGAAGCCGTATTGGATTCCTCGCTGTAAATGTATGCGGGTAGCCAAACCCCGGGACGCAAATTGAGCCGCCAGCTATCGAAGTGGAGATAGGGTCGCTCGTGCGGACGCGAGACGTACGTCCCATTGAAGCGAACGATATTGTAGTTCTGGTCTTCTACCCACATTCTTCCGATGAAACGTCCACTCGATGATTTTTGTTTGGGTTGGACGTCAATCACCAGACAACGAACCTCACTGAGAAATTCGCGCCTAACGAAGCCGAAATTATAATCCTTAGCTTTAAAGTCGTCGTCAAGCATCACCATTTGCGCAAAACCCAACGGCAGAAACTTCATTCGAAACAGGCCGGTCAACTTTGACATGAAATGCTGGCGAAATCCGGGCTCATCCTTAAATCCGACCTCTTCTGGGCCATTCGCGATCTGAAGTCTGCCCAAAAAATATTGATCGCTGACCGGAACGGCCTTCTCTTCGTTGCCTTTGAGGTTCTGGACATAGGTTTCAACGAGAGGATGGAAGTGACGCATTTGTGCTACGAAAAAGCGTTCCCGTTGCACCACTGTATCAATCACCTGCTTGAAAGATGCGGGCGTAGATGCAGAAGACGGTGGGGATAGAGAGCGGCCCTGAGCAGATCGCTCCGGGGCGTGCGAACCAGGCTCCTGGCCGAGCATTGAGGACGGAGATATAGTGCAGGCGAGAAACGCAAGGGATGCAAGAAATACAACGAAACCTGATTTTGACATAGACTGTTGGCGAGGTGGCTCAAGCCAGTTGAAATATAACATGCAGTATAACGCGTGAATCCGCGGGCCGGCCATCCCGCAATGCTGGCTTAAAGCGAATCTGTTCGGCAGCTTCGATAGCGGATTGATCTAAACCATGGCCCAGGCCGCGGACGACACGCGTCACGCGAATTGTCCCGGAGGCTTCGAAGACAATGTCTAGTAATACCTCACCCTGTATGCGCATTTTCCTGGCTTCTTCAGTGTACGCAGGCATGGGTTTGAACAGGATCTCCACCGCCGCAGTCTCCCCACCAAATCCCGAACTTGCAACCACACCCGTTTCTCCGCGCGTTCCTCCCCTTCCTATCGCAAAATAACAACTTCGGCACTCCTCGCTGCTGTTTCGTCCTTTAGCGCGATCAAGCGGCAGATGCAAACGACAGCGCCCACCATCAATTCGCTGGCAGCACGATCTGCTCTGTATCCGGCACGTCGAAGGACTTTATCAAAGACATTACATCCGGCTCACATACGGACTATTGCTGAATAACATTCAAGGCTCGAACCACATCCTCCCCTTTTAGACTCTGGCCTACTTCAATGGCCAGGCTTTCCCTTGTGAACAGATCCAGAATCGTCAACGCACGGAACCGCCGTCCATCTGCTA
>JBOGLA010000012.1:0-61710 GCA_050746185.1 Terriglobales bacterium
GATGGGAAAAACCTCCTGATACAATCGCCACGAATCCCCACCCGTCGAAAATCGCGACGGATGGGGCAGCCGTCATGGTTGTGATGTTTGAGGAAACCAAAATCGAACTAGGGTGGGCCAGCCAGCCTTACTCGCCGATAGTTTTCACGTTCGTCTTCCAGGATTGAAAAGCGAAAACAAACGCCAGATGCCCCGCTGGCTTGGCCGCCTATGGTTCATCGCGGGAGGGATTTTGCTGATCTATCTTGCCTTTAAACGTTAATGTCGCGGCGATTGATTCCATTGGATTGACCCAACGATGCCGGTGCCCCAGGTTCGCGTCCGTCCTTTGGACGCTAACCTGGCTGATTTTCGGGTCGCTTCATCTTACGGACGCGCACTTCCCCAGTCAACGACTGCATCTTCCGTCCCAAGACGGCACAACATTTCTGCACAAGAAAGAGACGCGACCGAGGCCGGAACAGTCCCTATCTCTTAAGATCTCTCCCCGCTTCCCGCGCCGCATTGGCTCCAGACATGCCTGACAATCCAATTCCCGGATGCGTTCCCGAACCACATAAATACAGGCCTTTAATCGGCGTCCGGTAGCGCGCCCAATCGAGCAGAGGACGCATAGTGAAGAACTGATCCAGCGAAAGCTCCCCGTGAAATGGATGACCCCCCGTCATTCCGTACGTCGTTTCCAAGTCTTTTGGAGTTATGACCTGATATCCAAGAATCATGCTGGGCAAGTCCGGGGCGTATTCCGCCAAAGTCTTGATAACCGTGTCGCCGAACTTGTCGCGCTGGCTGTTCCAATCTCTACCACGCAGTTGATATGGAGTGAACTGCACATACACCGACATGACGTGCTTGCCGGGCGGCGCAAGAGTTGAATCCATCAAAGTCGGAATCACCGCTTCCAGATACGGCTTTTCCGGGAACTGGCCGTATTTGCTGGCATCGAATGCGCGTTCCAGGTAATCAATTTCGGGACCGATGTGGATGCGTCCGCGCAGCGCGTCCTCCTCTGTAGCCCCGGCAAATTTCGGAAGGCCGGACAGCGCAATATTCACCTTCGATAGCATTCCGTGAGTCCGGAAGTTGCTTAGCTTCTCCAGGAAGCTGGGCTCCAGATGCTGAGCGTCAACCAGGCGAAGCAGCGTCGCCTTCGGATCAGTATTAGAAACGACGGTGCGAGCCGCGATTTCCTCGCCGCTGTCGAGCACGACGCCAGTCGCGCTGCCGTCTTTCACGCGAATTTGCGCCACGCTGGCGCCGGTGCGAATTTCGACTCCAGCTTCGCGACACGCCGCTGCCATCGCTTGCGTGACCTCGCCCATCCCGCCCTCAGCGAACCATGCCGAGCCGCACGCTTCTCCATCGCAAGCGGTGCGCAACATCAGCATCATCGCGCTCCCTGCGCTCCGAGGACCGAGCGCGGTTCCAAAAATTCCGCGAGCGGCGATAACAGCTCTTAGCAATTCGGTGTCAAACCATTCCGCAATCAAATCCGCGACCGGCATCGGTCCCCACCGAAGCAACTGATACAACTCCCGGCGGCCAAGCCCGCGCGCTTTTTTGCCCGTCTTCAGCAAAGACCAAAGATCGCTTGCGCTGGGATGATCCATATCCGGCGGAGTCACCGGCAGCAGATCGGCAATTACGTCAGCCAGACTCGCCAGCGACTTTTGGAATTCGAGATAATTGCGTCCATCCTTTGCCGAAAACCTGGAGATCTCCGCTCTCGATTTTTCTATGTCTCCATAAAGAACGAGCGCGCGCCCCTCGCGAGCCGGGGCGAAGACGCGGACCTCCGGCTGCATCATCTTCAACCCATGCCGCGCTAATCCCATGTCGCGAATAATTCTTGCTTGCAGCGGAGCCGTCATGTGGGCAAGCGTGGAACATCGAAATCCGGGATAGAACTCGTCTGTAATCGCCGCGCCGCCCACCACATCGCGGCGTTCCAGAACCACCGTCTTGTATCCCGCCTTCGCCAGATAAAAAGCGGCGACCAGTCCGTTGTGGCCGCCGCCTGCGATGACGATGTCGCGATTCGCAGGCACGGCTTATGCCAGGCCCTTCTTGTAGTCCTTGAGAATTTCCACCGCCGCCAGCCGCCCGCTCGCTCCCATGATCCCTCCGCCGGGATGAGTGGCTGATCCGCACATATAAAGGTTGGATATCGGCGTCCGATACCGTGCCCATCCCGGCACTGGACGCAGAAAGAACAACTGCTCCAGCGACAGTTCTCCCTGAAAAATGTTCCCTTCCGACAGTCCCCACTCCCGCTCCAGATCGAGAGGCGTGATCACCTGCCGCCCGCTGATCAGATTCTTAATATTAGGTGCGTACTGTGCAATCGTGTTGATCACGTTGTCGCCGAATTCTTCCTTCTTTTCGTCCCAGTTTCCTTCGGTAAGTTTGTATGGGGCGTACTGCACGAAACATGACATCACATGCTTGCCCGGCGGCGCGAGCGACGGGTCGGTTAGGCTTGGGATCACCATATCTATATAAGGGCCGCGAGAATAGCGACCGTACTTCGCCTCGTCGTATGCCTTCTCCATATAATCCACGCTGGGCGAAATGGAAATCGCTCCGCGCAGATGCTGCCCCTCGCCCGCCAGGCATGTGAACTCGGGTAATGCATCGAGCGCCAGATTTACTTTTCCCGACGATCCGCGGAATTTATAACGATTCACGTCCTCCATAAATTCATCGGGAAGATTTCCCGGCTCGATCATTCGCACAAACGTATTGCGGGGATCAACGCTCGATGAGATCACGCCGGCGCGAATCTCGTCGCCGTTCTCCAGCGCCACTCCCTCCGCCTTGCCGTTTTTCACGATGATTTTGGCGATGCCCGCGTTGGTCCGAATCTCGGCTCCCGCCTCTCGCGCCGCATCCGCGATAGCATTCGAGATGGCGCCGGTACCTCCGCGAGCGAATCCCCACGAGCGAAACGCCCCGTCAATTTCTCCCATGTAATGGTGCAGCAGCACGTACGCCGTACCCGGGGAGCGCACTCCCAAAAACGTGCCGATGATTCCGGACGCCGACATCGTCGCCTTCAGTACATCCGTTTCGAACCATTGATCGAGAAAGTCAATGGCGCTCATGGTCATCAGTTGCACCTGGTTGTACTGATCGCCAAGGGAAAGATCACGAAAGCGGCGCCCCAGAAAAAGTAGCTTCATGAGCTCGCGTGGGTTCAGCGTGTAGGGGTCGGGAGGAACCATGCTGAGAATTGGCTTTACGAAGCGGCACCTTTGCAGCATGGCCTTGCCAAAATCGTCGTAAGCTTCCGCATCCAGGCGGGAGTGCCGCGCAATCTCCTGCCGTGTCTTTGCATGATCATTCATCCGCCACAGATAATCGCCGTCCGGCATGGGAGTGAAGGTGCCGTCGAGGGGAAGAATCTCTAATCCATGCCGTGGAAGATCGAGATCGCGAATAACTTCCGGACGCAGCAACGACACCACATATGAACAAACTGAGAACTTGAATCCGGGAAATATTTCCTCGGTGACCGCCGCTCCTCCCACAACATGGCGGCGTTCCAGGACCAGCACCTTCTTGCCCGCGCGCGCGAGATAGGCGGCGTTGACCAGGCCGTTGTGGCCGGCGCCAATTACGATTACGTCGTAGGTTGAATTGGATGCCAAGATGCTGGAAAGGCTACCTCGCAGGCTGGTTCATGCGCGCCCCAATTTTCTCCAGCAACCCTGATGCCGCTTCACCCGCATCGAGCGCGGAGAATTCGCTTCCCAGTTCTATCACCGGCAATTTCGCGCAGGCCGATTGGAAGGCCTCCTGTGTCGCCGCGGCCGCCGCGACTCCCGGCCCAAGCAGCAGCAAACCCGGCGGAGTCACTCTCATAAGAATCAAAGAATCATGCAGGTTATTGCAGGTATAGACGTCGTATCCCGCTCGCCGCAATAACTCCCGCAGGTACGCCAGAACGTCCGCGCTGCTATCAATGCACAAAACACTGGGTCCGCTTGTCTTGAGTTTCTCCCACGATCCGCTAAGCCGGTAAAATGCTGCCACCGCCTTCTCTTCCGATTCGCAACTGTCAAACAGTTTATCCAGATGGGTCATCTTCAGAACTTTCTGGATCACGTCCGGCACGTTGCACAGCTTCAAATCTCCCCGCAACTGGCGAGCGCTGGTGAGCGACCGCACCATCGTGCCCAAACCGCTGCTGTCCACAAAATCAACCTCCGCCAGGTTCAGAACGATCGCTTTTCTGTCGCGCAAAAGATTGACCACGTGAGCGCGCAACAATTCCGTTTCAGCTCCCGCGGTGATGCGCCCCTTGCAGCGCACAATCGTTACTCGACCGAGTTCTCGTGTTTCCAAAGCCAGCCGCATATGGCCTCCACCAGGAGCAAATCAAGCCCGCGAGACGCGCCATTATATCCAATTGTTCCCCGCCCACAACCTATCAGTCTGAACGGTAGTGGGTTAGTTTGTTTTGTCATCCTGAACAAGCTGCCTCAGCGCAGTGAAGGATCTGGGCGGGCCGCGCGAGGCATCGCGTATTTGCGATTCAACAATCGCGCGTTCGGCTCGCTTTTTGTCGAACTGAGTCACTACCCCCCGACCACTCCCCACTGCCCGCGCATGGTAGCTTAATGTCATCGAGGAGCCGCCTTGCCCATCGGGACCGCCCTGCACGAGAGAACATTTCCCCTCTGCCAGAGCCTGAACTATCGCGAGTGGTCGGGATACTACGCCGTCAGCGCCTACGAAACTCATCATGAGCATGAATACAATGCCATTCGAAACGCGGCCGCGCTGATTGATATCAGCCCTCTTTTCAAGTACCTCATCCGCGGCAAAGACGCGACCCGCTTCGTCAACCGTGTCATCACTCGTGACATCCACAAAGTTCATCCCGGCCAGGTCATCTACTGCTGCTGGTGCGACGAAGAAGGCAAAGTGGTTGATGACGGCACCATTACCCGGCTCTCCGAAAACGAATATCGCTGGACCGCCGCCGATCCCAGCCTGCGCTGGTTCCGGCAAAATGCCATCGGCCTCGATGTAAACATCTCCGACATCTCGGAGCAGGTTGCCGCACTCGCCCTTCAGGGTCCAACTTCAGCCCACTTGTTGCAATCAGTAGCCGAAGCCGACATCGCAAATTTGAAGTACTTTCGCATGACGGTAGGAAAAATCGCTGGAGTGCCGGTTGATATTTCGCGCACCGGGTACACCGGCGACCTTGGATACGAGATTTGGGCCCCGTGGGATCGTGCAACAAAAATCTGGGACGCCCTGATGGACGCTGGTCGCCAGTTCGATATCCATGCCGTAGGCATGCTGGCGCTCGACATCGCCCGCATCGAGGCTGGACTCCTGCTCCTCGAAGTAGATTACATTTCCAGCAAACGGGCTTTAATCTCATCGCAAAAATATTCTCCCTTCGAACTCGGCATGGCCCGCATGGTTCACTTCGACAAAGAGAATTTCACCGGCCGCTCTGCCCTTCTCAAGGAGCAAAAGCAATTGAAGTCAGAGAGAAACATGCGCCGCCTGGTTGGCCTCGAAGTGGATTGGCCATCGGTCGAAAAGTCGTATGACGAAATGGGATTGGCTCCGCAGGTTCCCAGCACCGCTTCCCGAGTTCATGTGCCGCTGTATTCCGGAAAGCAGCAGGTGGGCAAAGCAACTTCCACTACCTGGTCGCCCGTCTTGAAGAAGATGATCGCACTGGGCAGCCTGCGATCGGAGCAGGCCGCGGAAGGAACGAAGCTTGAGATGGAAATCACCATCGAAGCGGTCCGCCGGACTGTGCCCGCGACGGTAGTCAAGCTGCCATTTTTCAATCCCCCGCGAAAGACCGCCACACCCGCGTAAGCTTCTGCGGCCTCGAACGCCACTGGGGGTACAATGCCGATAACCGTGATGTTCGATCTTCAGTGCCGGCACTGGTCCATGAGATGACCCAAGGCAGGGCTGGAACCGCGAAGATCATTTCAATAAATTAGCTTCCGCTCAATAATTCAGAAGGACGCAGGTCATGTTTTGCCCTCAGTGCGGGACCGAGAATCCTTCGGGAGAAATCCGGTGCAGGAAGTGCACGACCATTCTGCCTGTTTCTCTCGTCCCGGGACCTGCAATTTCTCCTGAGACAATTGCGTTGGACGTGACCGCCCCGGTCTCTGCCGGTCGGATGACCAGGGATGCTGCCACAACCGGGGACCCCGCCTTTGACAAGACCTCAACCTCAGGATGGCAAGCCGCACCCAAAGCCGTGTCTACTCCAGCTTCCCCTTCCGCCTTCAGCAATTTCGCGCCGGGGAGCGTCATCGGCACCCGTTACGAAATTCTGCAACTGCTGGGCGAAGGCGGCATGGGCGCGGTTTATAAAGTCCGAGACCGCGAAGTCAACCGCCTGGTCGCTCTTAAGATGATCCGCGCCGATCTTGCCAGCCATCCTGAGATCCTTGCCCGTTTTACTCAGGAACTTGTCCTTGCCCGCCAGGTCACTCATAGAAACGTGATTCGGCTTTTCGATCTGGGTGAAGCCAATGGGGTGAAGTACATCACCATGGACTTTATCGAAGGGCGCGATCTCAAATCGCTGCTCAACGAGAAAGGAAAATTAGCGACCGCCGAAGCGATAAAGGTTATCGGGCAGGTCTGCCGAGCCCTCGACGCCGCACACACCGAAGGCGTGGTTCATCGCGACCTCAAACCGCAGAACATCATGCTGGACGCAAACAGCCGCGTTACCGTAATGGATTTCGGAATCGCGCGATCCGCTGAAACCTCAGGCATGACTCAGACTGGCGCATTGATCGGCACCCCTGAATATATGTCTCCCGAGCAGGCGCGGGGCCAGATCGCGGGCGTGCCCTCTGATCTGTTCACCGTGGGAATCATTTTCTACGAGCTACTGACCGGCGTTACTCCCTACAAAGCCGACACGGCGATGGCGAGCCTGTTGAAACGCACCCAGGAACGCGCCCGCCCCCCCATCGAACGCGATCCCTCGATTCCGCCCGCGGTGAGCGCCGTGGTGATGAAGTGCCTGGAAATTGACCCCGCCAAACGATATTCCAGCGCGGTGCAAATTCTCGCCGATCTCGGCGTAGCCGGCGAAACCGCCGCCGGCACGATGTTCGGCACTCATGCGGGCTCCGCGCCTCCGGGCAAGTTCGCCAGATACGGTAAATGGATTGCCGTGGCTCTGGCTGCCGTGCTCGTGATTGCCGGCGCTCTTTTGCGAAACAGGATTTTCCCCACCATTACTGAAAAGCATGCACCCGTCACGTTGCTGATTTCTGACTTCGAGAATAAGACCGGTGATTCCGTTTTTGACGGCACGCTCGAGCCCATGCTCGGTATCGCTCTCGAAGGCGCTCCCTTCATCAGTTCCTACAACCGGATCACGGCACAGCGCGAGGCGGCAAAGCTTGATCCGGGCGCGAAATTGACCGAGAAGACCGCGCAGCTTGTCGCCGTGCGGGATGGCATCAGTGTCGTCGTCGGCGGCTCAATTGAACCCTCCGGCTCCGGTTACAAAGTCTCCGTCGAAGCCGTGGACGCCGCGACCGGCAAGCCAATCGTCAGTAAAGATGTTGAAGCCGACAATAAGCAGGAGGTCCTCGCCGCGGCCGGCAAGCTCGCCGCCGGCATCCGCGCCGCACTCGGCGATACAACTCCTGAATCCGTTCAACTGACCGCCGCTGAAACATTCACCGCCGGCTCGCTCGAGGCCGCGCACGCCTACGCCGCCGCACAAGCCTTCCAATATCAGGGCAAGTGGGATGACGCGATCAGGGAATATCAGCATGCCATTCAGCTGGATCCGAATCTGGGCCGCGCCTACGCAGGCCTCGGAGCTGTGGAAGCCAACCTGGGGCACGACGAGGACGCGGAAAAGTATTATCTCGATGCCATGTCGAAGATTGACCGCATGACCGAACGAGAAAGATATAGGACCCGCGGCGGCTACTACCTGATGCGTGGCGAGCCTTTGCAGGCAATCGAGGAATACACGGCCCTGGTCAATCAGTTCCCTTCCGATACCGCGGGCTATGCAAACCTTGCGCTCGCATATTTCTATACGCGGAATATGGCGAAGGCGCTGGAGGAGGGAAAGAAAGCCATCGAAATCTCTCCGAAGAACGTCGTCCAGCGGAATAATGTGGCGCTCTACGCTCTATACGCCGGTGATTTTGATACCGCCGCCAGAGAAGAACAGACCGTGCTCGAAATGAATTCGTCATTCGAGAAAGCCTATGAGGGATTGGCGCTCGCTCAGTTGGGACAAGGCAAACCTGCCGACGCAACCGCTACCTGGCAGAAACTTCAGTCACTCAGCGCGCGGGGCGCTTCGAAAGCCGCCACGGGTTTGGCGGATCTGGCGTCCTACGAAGGCCGCATTACCGATGCCGAGGATCTTTTGAGCAAAGGCGTCATCGGCGATCAGGCGATCCATGACGTCGAAAGCGCCTCCGACAAATTAGCCGCTCTTGCCGTCGTCCAGCAGGCGCTGGGTAAAAACAGCGCTGCTATCGCATCCGCCGATGCCGCGGCTAAAGGAAGCAAAGACGAAAGCGTATATTTTCGCGCCGGGCGCGTGTATCTCGGTGCCGGACAGGATCCAAAATTGCGCCTGATGGATGCCGACCTCGCCGCACGCATCTCGCACGACTCCCAGGCTTACGCGAAGATTCTTGAAGGCGAGTCCCAACTCGCACACGGAAACGCAAAAGACGCGATCGAGACATTTCAGCAAGCGCAAAAACTCGCAGACATGTGGCTCGCCCACTTCGATCTTGGCAGAGCTTATCTTGATTCCGGCGCATTCCCCGAAGCTTCATCGCAATTCGACACATGCTTAAAACGCAAAGGGGAGGCGACTTCCATATTTCTCGATGACGTTCCCAGCTATCATTTTCTGCCGCCGGTTTATTACTATCAGGGGCGCGCCCAGGAAGGAATGAAAAGCTCCGGCGCCGCCGATTCTTATAAGGCTTTTCTCGACATCAAGAAAAAGGCTCCCGGCGATCCGCTGGCCGCCGACGCCCGCAAGCGGCTCGCATCGCTGAAATAACTGGCGACAAGCTGGCCATCCGATAGACTAATCAAAGCGGGTTAGCCGTCGGCTGGCTCTTAGGCCGCCATCTAAGGCTTTTTCCTTAAGCTTGGCGCGATGAAATACATCATTTACCTTGACACATTTCGCTGAACCAGCGAAACTTCCGTTGTTCGCGCTTCAACTCCGCAACCTGTTCCACCCGAAATCCGCAGTCCATCAAGGCTCGTGATGATGTCCGGGGCTATCTCTGGATTCTGTCACGACCATGGGAGTGAATGAATGTCCGCTCGTACTCTCCATCCCGCGCTCTTTTTCAAGGCTTACTTGCCTCCGAAATTTTCTCTGAAGGCCCCGATATCGCTTCTCCTGGCCGCGCTATTCCTCTTCGTGGCCCCCTCGCCGTTGCACGCCCAGGTCGCGGGAGCGAACGTCAACATGGTCTCCGGAACTCAATGGCCGACCGGCGATCCCTTCCTTCAGCGGCAGAATGAGCCCTCCATGGCGGTTTCGACACGCAATCCTTTGCACATTCTCGCGGGCGCGAACGATTACCGCACGGTTGATCTCGCTCAAGAATTAACCAATGAAACCGGCGACGCCTGGCTCGGCCTCTTCAAGTCGTTCGATGGTGGACTCACCTGGCAGAGCACTCTGCTGCCGGGTTGTCCCGTGCCAGTCGCTCAATGTACGGGATCATTGCAGGCTCTTGGTTATCAGGCTGCCGCCGATCCAGTTGTACGCGCGGGGACCAATGGAATGTTCTATTACGCGGGACTGGCCTTCAATCGCGGCACCGGAGGCTTGAGTTCCGTTTTTGTTTCCCGCCTGATGGACCTCAATAACCAGGAGAACGGCGATCCCATCTCTTTTATTGATACTCAAATCGTAGCGACGGGCAACGGCACACAGTTTCTGGACAAGCCCTCCATGGCCGTGGACATTCCACGCTCCGGAGCTTCTACCTGCTCATTCACTTTTCCCGGCCCGAACAACACCACCATTCATCAGTCTTTCGCCGCCGGAAATATTTTCGTCACCTATACCGATTTTCTTGCAGCTACCAAAGAGAATGCGGATCCCACTCACTTGATGTTTACCCGATCCACCAACTGCGGCGAAACGTGGAGCACCCCAATTCAATTGAATAAGGGCACAACTACCAGTCAGGGCAGTGCCATCGCGATCAATCCGATCAACGGCAAAGTGTATGTCGCGTGGCGTCAGTTCAAATCCACGGGCGCGCCGGACGCGATCATGATTGCCCAATCCGCCAACGCGGGCAAGACGTTCGGGACCCCGGTGCAAATTTCCACCTTCACTCCCTTCGACCAGGGCACCAGCGAAACATCATTCCGCACCAACGCGTATCCCTCGATTGCGGTGGATGGTTTCGGCATCGCCTATGTCGCATTTTCAGCGCGCGGCGTAGGGCCCGCCGGCGATGCGCGCATTGTCGTCACCGGCTCCCTTGATGGTACGCACTGGATTCCGCCCATCCCAATAGACAATCCGAGACAGGGTTCTACCAATCCATCCGGCCGCGGTCATCAGATCATGCCGGCAATTTCTTTCGCCAACGGCAGGCTCACTCTTCTTTATTACGACCTTCGCCTCGACCACTACGTGGACTTCTTCAACCCCAGCCCCAGTGAACCCGGCGTATATATCCCGACGCTCACGCCGGAAGGCGAACTGCCCAGCGATCCCGCCGCCGTTTTCACGCAATACGTTGACGATAGTGGACTGACGCTTCGCCGCCACACCATTGACCTTCGCGTGCTTGAGCTGGGATTATTTCCCATACCCGCGTTTGGCCCTTCCGTGCTGGTCTCGCAATACGCCTATGGCTGCTGTTTCGACGGCAGCAACATTGAGCAATTCAAGTTCAATCCGCCGAATCTTCCCTTGTTCGGGCAGGGAACCGAGCCCTTCCTCGGCGATTACATTGATATCGTGCCCTCGCCCCAATTTGTGCCCAGCGGAAAATCCTGGGCATACAATCTGACGCCGAGTTCCAATCCCACTTTCCACGCCGCCTGGACTGACAATCGTGACGTTGTGCCTCCCGCCGACGGCAATTGGGAAAACTACACGCCGCCCTATTCGTCTTCGCTAGGCCCGCAAAGTTTGTTTGACCCGAGCCAATCTCCTCCCGCCTGCAAGGTTGGACAGGAAGGCATGCGCAATCAGAACATTTATACGGCTCAGATTACTGGCGGCCTCATCGTCGGCGCACCCGGAAACGCGAAACCTCTCGGAACCACAACCAATCCGGTTACCGGCCAGACGGTGCTTTTCCAGCGCGCGTTCGCTGTCGAAGCGCAGAACCTGACGAGCGTCCAGAAATTCTTCCGCTTCGCAATTCAGAACCAACCGCCGGGAGGCAAGGCAAGCTTCCTCCAATTTTCCCAACTCACTACGCTCGACATTACCGTGCCTGCCCTTTCTTCGGTGTCTCGGAGCGTCTTTGTGACCTCGACCAATGCGCAAGCGACGATCAATGTCAGTGTCACCGAAATCAATCAGATCGGTGGATCGCCAGTCAACAACGGTCTCACTGCTTCTACGATTCTCAATCCCGACATCACCAATCCATCCATCACCAACCCGAGCATCACCAATCCATCCATCACCAACCCTTCGATTACCAACAGTGAAGTCACGAATCCGTCCATCACCAACCCATCCATCACCAATCCGAGCATCACCAACCCGTCAATTACGAATCCCGACATTACCAACCCAAGCATCACCAATCCGAGCATCACCAATCAAAGCGCGGCCAATCCTTCAATCACCAATCCATCCATTACCAATCCTGATATTACGAATCCCTCGATCACCAATCCATCTATCACGAATCCGGACATCACGAACGGCTCAATCGCCGACGTTTCGTACCCCATCACGAACAATGGCAACACGACTTCCACATACACGGTCAAGCTTGCCGATACGGTCGTTCCACCGAATGGAATCGTTCTGCAATTGATTGTGAACCGGCCTTATCAGACGCCGGCCGCCAATAACTGCCAGCTCGCCGCCGAAAATCATTGGGTCACAGTCGCGAATATCGTGGACCCGGCATTATTCAGCTCATCGGATCCCAATCTCGCGAATCCGGACATTACCAACTCCGCGCCGAATGAAGCTTCCATCACTGTGGCTCCGGGCGAGACGGATTACATTACGATTCGGCTGGTGAATCCGAGTCCGGCGACGATCCCGTTCACCGCGAATACCCTGATCTCTACAATTTTTCCCGCCACAGTTCCGCATGCGGTGGACACGCAAACGGTTTTCCAAAATGGCGGCAATCCGACAAATCCGCCCCTCGCGCTTCTGATCACGACTCCATCGCTGCCTGCAACCACCGCGAGTACTGCCTACAGCCAACAACTACAATCCGTCGGAGGCATTACGGGGGCGCACACCTGGACCATCGTCGCCGGTTCTCTGCCCGGCGGACTCATGTTGAATTCGGCCACCGGCTTGATTTCCGGAACGCCGACGCAAGCGGGAAGTTTTTCGCTCACGATTCAATTGCAAGACAGCGCAAACCCGCCCGACACAACCACCGCTAACTACACTCTGGTTGTTAATCCACCGCCTGCCCCGGTGATCGGTACCACGGCCTTGCCGAATGGCAAGTACAACTCGCCGTATGTGCCGTTGAGTCTTTCGGCAACGGACGGAACCGGGCCTTACAAATGGTCGGTCGGAGAAGGCGGCGTCTTACCAGTGGGCATGGCACTCGATCCCGCTTCCGGCACGTTTTCGGGAACGCCAGCCCAGGCAGGCCTCTGGTCAATACCATTCACGGTGACGGACTCGAATTCGCAGACGGCAAGCGTAAATCTGGCTCTTACCGTCAACCTGGCAACGGCATATGCCGGCGCCCAGAATTGCTACATGCCCTATCCAACGACGCCCATGTACTATCAAGGCGTTTCTGGATCGTGGAGTGTGATTACTCCTGCGTCGTTAAATAGTGGATTAACATTTGTGCCAATCAACGAAGTCTCAAACAGCAACATATTGGCCGGGTGCTTGAGCGGTACGGCAATTTCCAGTGGCTCTTACCCGCTTCAGTTTACAGTTGGGGATTCTGCCTTCTCCCTGCCATTGCCGGTCGTTGGGCAGGACACGCAGGATAATGGGACCTACTCGGTAAATTCTGGAAGCGGCGCGAACTTGCCTCCTAGCGGCTATCAGCAGGGAGTAGTCACTCCTTCGCAAGCTTTCAACTACCTTCCTGGCTCTTATTCTGCCGACGACAATTCGACGCAGAACGATCAATTCCTTTTCGGATTTTCCGGTTCGAGCCCGCAGGTCTGCGGATCCTTTGGTGGTTTGAGCGATGGCTTTACGCTTACCGCCCCGGCGCAGACTGGCCGTTTCGATATCCTATTCGACGGTTCGACTCAAGGCTGTCCCCAATCGGCATTTCCAACGACTCCCGCGCCTATCGTGATTGCTTCAGTGGATTCAGTGAGCAGTACGGTAAGCTGGGGCGGGGCGATTATCTCCGGTGTTAAGCTGTCGTCCGTTAATGGCACGAACGCTCTCTCGCCCCCAGGCAATGTGCTCGAGATCGAAAGCGGTGGAACCAGCCCGAATCCCGTGACCGTCGCATTCAACTACACCATCTTCAACGACCCCGGTTGCCCAGGATGCATTGACCAGATCGAGGTTGGTTTGAATACCGAAGCAAGCCCGCAAGCCTGCGCATACAGCGGAATTCCTCCCCTAAGCCCTGGCGTTTCTGGAAGTGCCGCCGACTGCACGGCCAGCGTGTCCAATAAGCCGATCACGATCAATGTTCCCAACACGCCGGGCCGATACTATATCGGAATAGATCGCAGCGAGGACTACGGTTTTCTCTATTCAACGCCGTACTGGTGGAGCGGTCCGCCTCCGGCCTCACGCTACATCGGAGTCGTAGATGTCTGGAAAACACCACCGGCGCCCTAAACTTTATTTCTCGGGGCCGCCACTGAGCTGATTGTCAATGGAGGGACAACCGTGCGTCCCATTGCAGCCCTACTTTTTCTCTTGCCCGCCGCCCTCGGCGGGGCAGTGGAGAGAAGCTCCACTGGAAGTCCTCCGAGTGCGCTCAAACCAAGCCACTTTCTCGTTCCGAGCGAAGCGAGGAATCTGCTTTCCCTTATCACCGGTCCCGCGTGACCGCAATTCGATAGTCGTCAGCCGTAGTCCGGTAACACGGCAGCAAGCTGTTCTTATCATTAGGCGCCAGTGCCGGCGGACCCGTTGCGTACTTCGATCCTGAGTGCGATTCGTCCGTTTCCGGCCATGTCATTTGCAGGAGGGTCTCATCGCACGTGGGATCTCGGGTCACTCGGAGCCGATACACCTTCGAATTATCCAGACCGTAGTCCGCCAGCCGGGGCTGATACGGCAACGATTCGTAAACCAGCTTGATCAGCTCAGGGTCGCCTTTCCTGATCCGTCTCTCGGCGATAAAGACCTCATAGTTGGCAAAGTACGACGAGTTCGGCAGGCTCAACGCCATGCCAATGATACGTATGGGAAGCTCGATTGACGGGGGCACGGACTTGCCCAGTTCAGGCGCGGGTGGAACCGCTTTCGCCTCCACGCCCGTGGAACCAGTTGCCGCGAAATCGTGCCCGCTGTCAGGAGCCGCGGAAGGCGGCAGAACCTGCTGATTGCCACTCGTTAAAGATCCTGCCGGCCCATTTCTGATTTCGCTTCCCGCTCCTCCCAACCCTGCCGACGGCGCCGGTGGCGCCACTCGCTGACCGCCCGCGGATAGCGAAGTTCCTGTCCGTCCCGTCGCCGAACTACGTCCGCCAAGGGATGCAGGCGGACCCACCACATGCGTGCCCCCGGAGAGAGAAGCGATCCGCTCACCTCCAGCCGTACTCCCCGATCCAACCGACGGAGGCGGCGGGACTACCCGAATCCCTCCTCCCGGCAACGCGTGCGAACGTCTAACTCCTCCCAACCCGCCATGGCCGCGAATCGAGGGCGCCGGAGCAACCGCCGAACCCGCCGACAACGCCAGCGCCTGCTTCCCGCCCGCAAATTCACCTTCGCCATTGACCGAAGGCGGGGGCGGCACTACCGGCATTGCGGCTCGCGAGCTCATCCGCCCGCTGCTGACAATCCCCGATCCATTTGCCGAAGCTGTCGGCGTAACCACCGACGGCTGCGCCAGAGCCGCCATCTCCCTACCGGAAAAACCGCTCCGTCCACTCAACTCCGGCGACGGCGCCACCACCCGCGGATTCCCTATGCTCGCCCGTGATTGTTTGCTGAGGGAAGCCTGCACATCAGGAGCGGGAGCCACAACCAGCGCGCTCGGCCCCGACATTGCGCGGCGCGCCGAAACGGATCCGATATTCGCCGCCGGCGCAACCGCTGAAGCCTGTGGCAGATTCATCCGACGCGTTGTTGCTTCGCCAACATCAGGCGCGGGCGCAACCGCGGATTCTTGCGCTAGATTCATTCGGCGGCTCGTCGCCTTTCCAATATCCCGCGCCGGAGCTATCGCCGGCGAGGGACCCGTCGGCACCGTGAATTCGGGCAGCTTCGGCGCGAATAGCGGCGCCGGAGACGAATTTGCCGCCATCACATCCGGACGTTTCTCGCCCCTTAATTTCACATCTGGAGGTTTGATCGTCCTGTGACCGCGCTCCCGCGCAACTCGCAACGGGGACGCCTCCGATTGTCGCGGCCTGACAGGACGCTGCCGAACCCTTGGCCCCCTCCCCCGCAGCGCCGGAAACGTCTTCGAGGGCGGATAATACGTCAGCGACTCATGCGCAATCCTGCGCTGCTGAATCTGTTCCTGCCTAAACCATGTTTGCCCCACGGTCCATAGCACGGATAGCACCGCGATATGCCACAGCATGGACTCCATGAACGCGCCCCAGGGCAGTCCGGTAGGCACAAAAACATCGCCCCAGAATCGCCCCGGCGTGGTTGTGGTTTCGAGAGGCGATACTTCGCGCCCCAGTAGCGTGTCCGCTAAATTGCGGAAGAATACCCCGCGGGCAGGTTCCAGTTCGATTAGGAGTTGCAGGTCGGATTGGTCCTTGAGGCGAGCATTCATGTTCGAACTCAAGAGCCCAAACCCTTTGTCCAAAGACACATTCGGATTGGGGAGAGAACGCTCCCCAGATTATAGCCCAGCCCCTCCGCCGTCCCTTAGTTACAAGTGCATTTCCCACACCTGAGGTAACCTTCGAAATCTCCTCCCATGACCTTATTTTCTTCTTTGTCTTGGCCCGTTTGGGGCGGAAACTTCCTTCGCCTTCGCTCAGGGCAGGCTCTGTCCGCCGCCTCTCACCAACCCTGTCAAACGCGGCGAGGGAGCTGCATTTTAGGCTCGTTCTCGATGATGGATTAAATTTCTTTAGAAAGCTCTGTCCGCGTTTACAATTCTCGCCCTATGCATTATCGCTCCGATAAACGCGCGCCGGGACAGATGCGTCCGGTTGAAATCGTGCCTGATTACATCAATACCGCAGAAGGTTCGGTCCTGATCAGCGTAGGCAATACCCGGGTGATCTGCACCGCATCTATTGAAGAATCGGTTCCGCTGTTTATGCGCAACAGCGGCAAGGGATGGATCAGCGCGGAGTACAGCATGTTGCCGCGATCTACCCTGACCCGAACTCCTCGCGAGGTGAGCAAGGGGCGGCCCAGCGGCCGCACTCATGAGATTCAGCGATTGATCGGACGCTCTCTTCGCGCCGTCGCCGATACGCAGCGCCTGGGCGAACGGACCGTGTGGATTGACTGCGACGTAATTCAGGCCGACGGCGGCACGCGGACGGCTTCGATAACCGGCGCCTTCGTGGCATTAGGCCTCGCGCTAAAGAAGTTGGTGCAAGCGGGGACGCTGGCTAAGGTTCCTCTCCGCGATTTTGTCGCCGCGGTCAGCGTGGGAATCGTGGATGGGGAAATTTTGCTTGATCTTTGTTACGAAGAGGATTCCCGGGCTGACGTGGATATGAACCTCGTCATGACCGCAGAACAAAAATTTGTTGAAGTGCAGGCTACCGCCGAACATAAAGTTTTCGATGAAAACCAGTTTGCCGGAATGATTGCACTCGCCCGCGAAGGGTTGCAATCGTTAATCGCAAAACAGAAAACGATTCTGGGCGCTTTGATTTGACGGGCGAGGATGCCCTTCGTTCCACCATCAATTCCCTTTACGGTCCCATGTTGGCGGCGTCGCAGGTGCCGGAACTTGTTGGCGGCGGCGGATTCGGCGGCACTGCCCACGGCATGTTCGTGAAATCGAAGAAGTCCATCAAGCTGGGCTGGGTGTTGTCCCGGGCCGTGAGATGGGCGGAGGTTCCTAGAAATCTTGTTTCAACCAACCTGATGATTGCAGTGTGATCCATAGGAATGTGCGAAACATAGTGCTTGCGGGTAAATGGAGATATGACGATATTCGGCAGCCGGAAACCAAGCTGGGCGGCGAAGCCCTGCGAAGCCGGAGCGTCGCCGGGGTTTACGCCGGGGTCGCCGGGATGCAGGTCACAGTGCAGCGTCGGCGGCGCTCCGCCGGGCGGTACACATGGAATGTACCCATCGGGATTCACGGCGATGCTGGATATATCGGTAGTAATGCCCAAACTGGGGTCGGTGTTGTCGTTGGTATGGTGCGGAACGGGCGGCACGTGATCGTAGGGTCCGCCGCCTTCATCGTAGGTAAAGAAAAAGATGGAATCTTTGTAAGACGGACTGGTTATGAAACTGTTCAAAATGTTAGCCACGTGGGATTGTCCATCTTGAACTGACTCTCCTGAACCGGGGTGCTCGTCGGTGTGACTATAGCCGGGTTCGATCCAGGCGAAGCTTGGAAGCGTGCCGTTCTGGAGGTCGGTAAAGTACTGCGTGATGGGCGCAATGTGATTTGTGTCAATGCAGAAATTGTTCTTTGGATCGCCGACGGCCGGCCCTGAATTCTGTGTCGGCGCCGGACACGGCCCTCCGCCGGGATTCACATTCAGAAAATTTAATGAATACTTGAAATAGGTAAATGTTGTTGCGGGGAATTTCGGATATTGGAGGGTCGAAGGCGGACAGTCCGACTGTCCAACCGTGCACTGATCCTGAGTGGTCGTGTAATAGATCTTCCACGACACGGAAGCGCCGTCCAGTTCCTCGAAAATTGTCGGGATGGTGAGCAGGACCTGAAGGTTGTCCTCGTTGGATCCCGGGTCGTGAACCAGGCCTTGCGTAGTGCCGCCGGTTAAGGTCGCGAGCCGGTTGGGAATGCTTTCGCTGGCCACCGGAGAGAACCATCGGTCCGACAAGGCATATTGCGATGCCATGTAGTAGTAGTAATTCAGGGTGTCCTGATCGTAATAGCCCATTGCCCGCTGGCCGACGGTGTCGGTGAAATCACCGGCGCCGGATTTCTGCTTGGCATAATTTTCGGCCACGTGAACGAAACCATCCATCAAAGTCGGGCGCGTGGGCGTAAAATCGAAGCGGTTTACATCGCCGAAACTCTGCACCCAAGCCGAAGAATCATCGTCAATGCAGGTGCTTTTCAGTTTGAACAGACTGAAGCTTTGTCCTTCGTCGTCCATGTTGCTGATGGTAGAAAGCTTGTCGTCTATGCCGTCCACATCGTAAGTCTTGCCATCATCGCCGACGTTAAAGCCACTCGCAGAGCGATAGGGATTCAACATCCCAAAGTATGAATCGAAGCTGCGATTTTCCTGCATCATGAAGAGAATGTGATTCACGGACCCTTGAAAAGTCGGCTGCGGATTTACGGTTACAGTAGCGGTTGCGGTAGCGGTTTTTCCGTTCTTGTCTGTGGCCGTTGCGGTATAAATCGTGGTGGCGGTTGGACTCACGGTCTGGGTTCCGCCGCTCACCGGGAGAGTGTATTTGTTCGCATCTACATTGTCGGTAATGACAACACTAACCGCATTGGTCGCAGTTATCGTGAGCACGGTTGACTGGGTGTCGAAGATGGTTGTGGGGTTTGCCGTTATGCTCACGGTGGCGGCGGTGTTGACGGTGACCGTGAGCTGGGAACTTACAGTCCCTCCGGGACCCTTCACGGTGAGGGTGTAAACGGTGGTTTGGGAGGGAGAAACGGTAACGCCCCCGTTCGGACTGACTTGCCCGACTCCGTTATCTAGCGTGGCGAAGTCGGCGTTGGTGGAACTCCAGGCCAGCGCAGCACTTTGTCCGGTAACGATGACAGCCGGGTTGGCAGCAAAGGAATTGATAGTTGGCGTGGAGGGGACCGCCGCCAATCCGACGCAACCGGTAAGACAGAGAGCGAGTGCGCTCAACATCGCGCACAAGAGCGCGCACCGTGCCGGCACAAGACTGGTTTGCATCATCAGGATTGAACGGTCCTCTACAGGCACTCCGACGCGGAATTAAGGTTCGGAGTTGCTTGAGGGGCAAATGAGGCTTTGGAGGAGCGCGGCTTCAGCCGCGCCTAAGTCTTTTGAATTGAGAGTCGGCGCGGCTGTAAGTCGTCCCTTTCAAGTCTTCTTCCGCAGTGCCAAGCGCGGGAACTACCTGGCGTTAGAATGCCTATCCCCGTTTTATCTCAGATCGAGCGCAACCTGGGTTGAAACCGTTTTACCTCCGGCGGTCGCGTTAAGGGTAATTCTGTATGCATGGGAAGAAGTGCTCGCTAAGGAAGAAGGGGTCAGTGGGGTGATGGCTGCTCCGCCGCAGGATGTGAGGATGCTGATTGCCGTCAGGAGTGAAAGCAGCATCAGGAACCGTCGCAGGTTTCTCCGGGTGAAAAACGCGCCGGAAATCACCAGCCCCCCGAGTCCAAAAGTGGGGAGGAAAAAGGCAATGAGCATCCCATTTCGATAGTGTTTTCCTAAAGCGGCCTTGGACAGAGTGGTGATTGTGAGACTTGACGTTGCATTGCTTCCCGCAGGCAGGTATGCAGGGAAGAATGAACACTTCACTCCGAACGGAAGATTGCCGCAGGAAAGAGAAACAGGTAATTGCGAAGACCCTTTCACGGTCACGCGAGACTTTCCTGACTGACCCCAGAAAAAGGCCAGGGATGCAGGCGTGGCGTTGACAGTTGCTGGAGTTGAGCCACCCGAACCTCCCGAACCTCCCGAACCTCCCGATCCACCTGAACCTCCGGATCCGCCTGAGCCACCTGCCCCACCCGAACCTCCGGAACCACCCGAACCGCCGGCGCCGCCGGTGGCCGTTACGCCGCATTGGGCCGTGTACTTGACCGCCCCAGACATTTGATTGCGAATGGTGGGTTTCCCTACGGCCTGCACGTAAGCGGTATAGTTTCCCGGGGCTAACGAATAACTGCAAAGGTCCAGCGAAGATGAGCCTACGCTAAGGTCATCGAGCGGCATCAGGTTAGTCCCGTCGGCGCTGATGTAGGCGACGTAGTGGTCAATGGTGTTTTCGTTTCCCGAAATCTGCCAGTTCAACGCGCTGCCCGTGAGTCTGGCGGAAACGGAAACGCAATTATCAATTCCGGTCTCAATTTCGGTGCCTTCTTCATAGTCGTTCCAGGTCACGAGCTGCACGGCATCGAGTTGATTGGTTGAGTTGTAGACGCTGTTGATTTTGTTGAAGGTTTCCAGCCAGGTCTGGCCGCACTGCTGGGTCATGATTCGGTTCTCTCCCCAGGAGGCCAGAGTGTCGTTGAAGCCTTTGTAAGCGGCGCCAATCGTTTCTTTCGACGGGACAGCCAGGCCCGCGTCATAGAATTGGGAAAGGTAATCCATGCCATCGTCGGTTACGTTCACAATCACCCAGGAATAACTCCCTCCGCTGACCGGGTGGGTGAATCCATCTTTGTGCTGAAAGATGAAGTCAGGATTGGTGCTGCTGGCGGCCTTCACGGCAGCCCAATCCACGGTGTAGTGCAGGTCCATGTCGAAATTGGTTATTACGGGCTGCCCATTCACTCTCATATAGGCCGGTGAAGGGACATAGGTTTGCTCGACGTATTGAACCAGGGAAATGAGCGTCTGTTGGGGATTGCAACCCGAACATGGGCTGAGGCCGATTGCGCCCTTATCTATCATGATGGCGAAGGTGAATCCCGGATGTTGCTCGACCTCGGCCATTACCAGCTTCGCGGTCTGGTCGGTGAAGTCCGCGGGGCCATACCAGTCAATGATTGTGCCGTCCACCCCGCGGCTGATCATATCCATAATCTGCCGGTGAATCTGGGCCGAATCGTGGGAGCTGTATCCCACCTTAATGTGCCGGGGATCTCCCCACCACGGCATGAAATGCGCAATGACCTTGGTGGTCGCTCCCGGATAAAGCAAGCTATGGACATCAAGTTTGCTGACATTCCCAGCGCCCCCGTTGCCATTAGTTTGCGGAAGGAAGGAATCCGCAGCGCTGGTGTTGTTGCCGGTCTCCGCGGCGAGAGTGGTTGTGGGGGTCAAGGGCAAATCAGTCGCTGCAAGTCGTGGCGCCAAAATAGCTGCAAATAGGAGGAAGGCAAGCATCCGAGACTTCATTCAAATTCTCCTGGCCCACGACTTAACAGGCTGGGGAAAAACGCCCCCTACGAAGCTCTTTCCCTATTGCGCCCATTTTCCGCAACCTCTTAAATCGTGAAAGCGGTCAACACGCCGGTTATTCCAGTCCCAAAACGGAACCAAACCGCGCCGGCGGAAATCTTTCGCGACGGTAACCTATTACTGTTGATTAGGTTGTTGACCCTACGAGGTCAACTTGGATCTACCGTTTCCACCCTAGGAAGTGCAGCGAATTCCCAAATTGGGGCGAGATTGTTGCCAAGGCTCCCACCAATCGCTTCCTAGTGTTCAAAACAGTTTTTTTAGGGACGGTTGATCCAGCCCAAACCAAATCGCTTGGACCCTACCAGCTAGGAGAGAACTGCATCCGGAAGAGCGCAGTCCGTTTGTTGGTGACTTTTCGTATCAAGTCACCTGGACTCGCGCCGCTTGCAAATATTCCTGGATTGTAAATTACCGCCAGTCGAGCGTTGGCGGGTCCGGAATCCTTCAGTGGGGTTAGATTAACTTTGAACTGGTGGCCACGCAAGAATATCCATGCGGTTCCAGGTAACGAAAGTGAGCGGACCCCTTAGGCCGATAGGGAGATATGCGCACTGACAAAACCTCATTTAATGGTGTTGGCCTCAGGAGACCCTGGTTTAAATATTTTGTTCGGCTGGCCTGGCCATCTTCTGCGAAGTTCAATGAATCAAAAACGCATTGGGAATTCAAATAAGCGAGTCGCCAATTTGTGATTTTGGCGTGAGTTACTTCTAATAACTTAAAAAAAGGAGAGACGGAAATGGCAAACCAATCGTTGAAGGAACTTTACATAGATGAGTTGCGGGATTTGTACAATGCGGAAACCCAACTGGTAAAAGCGCTTCCGAAGATGGCCAAGGCTGCGACTTCGGAGGAACTCAGCGCAGGTTTCGAAGAACACCTGGAGCAGACAAAGGGGCACGTGGAACGGTTGGAGCAGATATTCCAGTCGCTTGACGAGAGCCCAAAAGGCAAGAAATGCGTCGGCATGGAAGGCCTCGTGAAGGAAGGCTCGGAGTTGGCAGATGAATTCGAGGATGCAGTTCTTGATGCGGCTCTGATCTCGGCGGCGCAACGGGTCGAACACTACGAGATCGCTGCCTATGGCACGGTTATCGCTTTCGCGGAGTTGCTCGGCGAATCCCAGCAGCAATCATTGTTGAACGAAACCTTGCAGGAAGAAAAAGAGACGGACGAGAAACTCACCGATCTCTCTAAAGACATCAACGTTAAAGCGAATGAAGGCGGGGGGGAATACTCGGAAGAAATAGTCGAAGCGCCGGGCCGCCAAAAGAATGCGAAACGAAGGCCGGGAAGAGCCGCTTAGGCTATGGCCTTTGAATCAGGGCGACCTGGGATAGGTCGCCCTTAGTTTAGTCGCGCCACGCGGCTTTTGAATTGACCCAATTTTTTGCCGTCTGCGCTCGCTTCCCACACGGAGACGTCTGGGCCTACCTGATTTCCGCCAAGACAAGATGCTGCGTAGGGGCAAGGTGTCTTCACCTGCCTAGACAGCTCATGGAAAAGAGACACATGTGGATCAGAGAGTCCCACGCTTGGCGCGCCGTTACGGGAGCAAATCGCCGAACAGAGCGTAAATGCGGGGCTCAGGAATATCGAAGTCCCATTCCACCAGATGGAAGTGAGGGGCGATATAGTTCAATCCACCGTCTTCATTGAAAATCGGTTGATGGCAAACCGAGCCATCGCAATCATTTGCAGCTTCAATGTGAACACAGGGGTTTGACAGACGCAGGCTGTGAGGGGGCACAGGGTTTTTCATATGCGGGAATAATAGCGCAACCCTGAGGCAGGTTCTACAGCTTTTTTGAGAATTTTTTAAGGTACAGTCCTGATTGAGAATTGAAGAGATCAACTCCTGGAATGCGCGGACACTCAGAAATGTTAAAGATCAGTTCTCGAATTTCAGTTTTCAGTGAATCATTTTCCGGATACCAAGCGCTTGCCGGCCTTTCCAACGTCCATTCCAAACGACGGATTGTGGTAAGACCCCGTAACCTTTACAGGGACATCCGATCCTCCGTGTTTCTTCTTGAAAAATGGGTCGAGCACTTTCAGCATCACCGCCTTCACTCCGTGTGCAGTGTCAGACAGGTCTGAATCCATTTTCAGAGTCCCATGCAGATCAATCTTTTCACTGATCAGGCTATAAGTGCCGTGCATTTGCGCATGCGCGCCAGGGATGTAGAAGGAGAGATTCGAGAATGTGGCCGTGCCTCCCTTTAATATCACATGCCCGTGCAAGTCGGAGAGGACGGGTGGAGCGGGGGCGTTGTCATTTTCCTTTTCTTTATTCCTGCTCTTCAATTTCTCGAGGTCTTCGGTCTTTGCGCTCTGGCTGAGTTGATTGACTTTTTCCTGGGTAGCGCCGTGGGTAAAATTGCTATCGCTGATGCCAAAATCGCCCTCCAACTCAATCTTCTTCAAGAAGCGAATCGGACCGGGAGGCAGGACGGCTGTTCCTTTGAAGTTGAGGCCACCGGCCATAGGGGGCTGAGGTTCCTGGGTGAACAGGCGTAAAACATCTTCGATCCTGCCGTTTTGAGCCTGGAGATCAATGGTTGCGGTCTTGCCTTTCTGTCCTGTATGGCCCGCAATTTTCCCTTGAGAAATCACTGTGGTTTTCAGGAAGCGGCTCGAAACCTGGTTCAGAAAAGTGTCTCCATTCGCGCCATCCACGTAGGCGGTGAAGTCAGAGTCCAACGCTACTTTGTGCTGGCTTCTCGCAACTTCGAATTCGGGGATACTTATTTTTCCCGCCACATCAATATGCTGCAAGACTCCGCTGAATTTTCCCTGCGAGAACAGAATTCCGGCAATGCCATCAAAGGCGCCTAGATCGGCATTTTCGAAACGATAATCTCCGGCAACAGATGTCTGGAGGCCCTTCCATGGGCCGAATTGCCCGGAAACGGCTATCTCTCCAGGGGGTTCCGGGTTTGAAAGCATTGCCGAGAAATGAATTGGACTATCCACGCTGACGGGGCCCATAGTGAGGTCATGAATCACGAACTTGACCACGGGCTTCGTAACCTCATTTCTCGGGACTTCCAAAACTGCATCGTGGAGGATGATTTCGCCAACGTGAGTAGTGCCCGAGTTTAGTCCGCGGAATTTCTCTTTGGATCCTGGGGCCGGCACGTAGATATGTAAAGCATCGGCGCGGATTCTCCGAACACGGCCGGCGAAGAGGCCAGGCAAACTGCTCTGAATTGTCAGCTTTTCAACGGTGGCGAAAGGCGGCGCGTTGGGAGAAAGGCGATATGTTAGCCCTTCCGCCACGCACCCCGGATACGGGAAATAGGTGTGGCGGAAAGTCCGGATTTCGACTCTGCCGGAGGCGGCTTCTTCCAAATCCTGGACAATCGCGCTCTTGCGAAACGGCCACCGCGCCGCCACAACTATTCCTCCTGCCGCCACTGCCAATAACGCGGCGATTCCCAGGAGAAACACTGGCCTCTTTCGCCAAAACGGCTGGTCAGAAGGTTTTGGAGCGGATACTGGGCTAGATGGCGCCGGCATAGGGAAGCTTTCACCGTACCACCCTTTGAGGCATAGGTTGGCTTGGGGGTTGTGGGGTTTTCGGCCTATATCGGTCCCCCCGGGAGGGCTCTAGACGATTTATGTTCGCCTGGGAGCGTATCGCACGCAATAGGCGAGACCGGCGAGCAACAGGACCGCCCCCCACCACACACTGGCGTGCAAGTTAAACAAGACAACGGGATGCTCGGGCGGATTGAAAATTTCCCAAATTCCGGCGCTAACAATCAGGATTCCGTTGACCAGAAGCGCCAATCCTATAAAGAACCAGATCGAAATCGTTCTACCGCTCATGCTGTAACCTTTCCTACCAGAAGATGATATTAAGAATAAAGAACACCACCACAACGATAGCCGCCCAGAATAATGGTTTCTGGTAGACAGGCACGTTGCTGACCTCCGGAATCGGCGTCAACCCGTAAACCAGTCCGGTCAATTCGGCGGCAGGCGTGGGTTTGGTCGCAAGACTCACCAACACTGTCACAATGACGCACACAAGGAAAGACCAAAGTGCCTGGTACATATCCTGGGCGAGCCCCTTAGCATCGGGCGAGAGCGCGACGTAACGCAGGGCGGTGGGATCGAGTTTCACCCAGGTCCACATGCCAACGGAAGAGGCTGTGCCGCAAAGCAATCCCCAAAATCCGCCCCATCCGCTGGCGCGCCTCCAGAGCATTCCGAGAAGGACGGTGCCGAACAGCGGAGCGATAAAGAAGCTGAAAAGAGCCTGCACGTAATCCATGATGCTGGCGAATTGCATCACCAGATAAGCGGTGCCGACGCTAATCAAAACTCCGATGATCGTGGTCCAGCGGCCCATGCTCACGTAGTGCGCATCGCTGGCACGCTTATTAATAAGCGGACGGTAAATGTCATACGTCCAGACCGTGGTAAAGGCGCTGACGTTGCCGGCCATTCCCGACATGAATCCCGCAATCAGGGCAGTGATGCCGAGGCCAAGCAGTCCCGGCCCACAATAGCGGGCGAGCATGAGGGGTAGAACATCGTTGTAGCTGTGGCCGCCGGTAACGGCAGCCTGTGCTTCTCCGGTGAGATGCATGGGCAGTACGGCGAGGCCGAGCAGCCCGGGCAGGATGACGATGATCGGCACCAGCATTTTGAAGCCTGCGCCAATGATGGGCGCCATTTCCGCGCTGCGCAGATCTTTGGCCGCAAGAATTCGTTGCACTACCAGGAAGTCGGTCGTCCAGTAGCCCATTGAGATAACGGCGCCCAAGCCGAACACAATGCCGACCCAATTGATGCCCATCGGATTGGTACTGAAGTGACCCAGACCTGACCATAGGTGTACGTATTGCGCGGAAAAACGCTGTGCAATTTCTACTTTGAGGTGACTCCAGCCTCCGGCTTCGTACAGACCCAGGACGGGAATCATCAGGGCTCCCGCCCAGATTAAAAAGAACTGCAGCACTTCATTGAAAATCGCTGAACGCAACCCGCCCAATGCCACGTAAATCGCTACGGTCAAAGACGAAATCCAAATGCTGAAATTAAGGTCCCACCCCAGCACGATTTGCATGACTTTAGCCATGGCGAACATGTTGACGCCGCTCATGAGAACTGTCATGAAGGCGAAGCAAACTGCCGAGAGAATGCGGCTCGGCTCGCCGAAACGCAATTTGAGATATCCGGGCACCGAGTGGGTTTTTGAAATGTAGTAGAACGGCATCATGACCAGGGCAAGGAAGAGCATGGCCGGAATCGCCCCGATCCAATACCAGTGCGTGGCCAGAATGCCGTACTGATAGGCGGACCCTGCCCAACCCATCAATTCCAGGGCGCCAAGGTTGGCGGAGAGAAAGCTCAGGCCCGCGACCCATGCAGTCATCTCCCGGCCGGCCATGAAGAAATCTTCGCCGGTGTTGGCCTGCCCCTTAAGGTAGAAACCGATTGCGAGGACGAGGGCGAAGTAGAACGCAATAATCGCTACGTCAATCCCAGACAGGTGCACCAGTCTGGCCGGAACCGATAATGCAAGAAGTAGCATCACGAGTTTTTTCCTTGTTGTTCGGAAAACGTCTAATCAACGAGCGGTGTCCCGCGAAAACGATCCGGTTTCTTTCGTCATGTCGCGCTTGTACGGCACGGAGGGCGGGCTTCCGCCGTAGCACTCCGCACAACTTGTTGCACGTATGCCCGAACGTTTGTACTCCGCGTCTTTTAATCGTGTCAAGACTCTCAATTGGTTCGAGCTCGTATAAGAAGGTGCGACACGGAATGATCTGATCACCTGACAGACCCAAGAGCCGGCTCTTCGGTCTCGTCAATCAGTTTTTTCGACGCATTTATTTCGGACTGTTTTTGCAGAAAGAAATCGAGATTGCCTCTCATTACCAGGTGGGGGGCCAAGGTGATTTGAAAGGGTGGATTTTTTCCTTCCACCAAAAACTCGTACAAAGTCCTGAATGCCATCCGTCCCTGAGTGCGAGGGCGCTGGTAGATCGTGGCAGCGACTGCGCCTGACTTGATTTCGGTGACCAATTCAGGGAACAGATCGGTAGTGATGATGGTCAACTTGTGCAATATGCCAGCATCGCGCGCAGCTCTAAGCACCGGAATGGAAGCTTCCGTTGTAATGTAAATTCCGGCCAAATCGGGGTGCGCTTCGAAAAGTTGGCGGCACTTCTCGTAAGCTTCCGGCTCGACGTCATGATCCTCGATGGGCGGCTCGACTTGGAGGGCGGGATACAGCGTGGACAAAGTGCTCTGGAATGCGCGGTACTTATCCGCATGCTCGGTGATAGCAAGACCGCTCAGGGTCACCGCAACTTTACCGCTTCCCCGCAACCATCTTCCCATCAGATCAGCGGCAAGGGCCCCACTGGCCAGAGTATCCGTGGAGACTACCGCTAATCGTTCGGAATCCGGCGCATCCGTGGCCACGCAAACAGTTGGAATATGAAGCTGCGACGCGGTAGCGATATAGGGCCGGAGCGTCTCAGCAACGCTGGGAAATATAATGACGCCATCCACTCTGTCTTTCAGGGCGGCTTTAAACGCTTCCTCGTCTCCCTCCCCAAGCCGGGGATAGGTGCGAAATATGAGCTCCACGTTCTCCATGGGGAGCGACTGGGACTCTTCAGTAATACCGGCGCGCACATCATCCCAGAAAGATGTCGTTCCTTGTAAGGTATTAACCGAAACTTTCAGGCCGCGACCGGATGCAAGGAAACGGGCAGCGAGGTTTGGGCGGTAGCCCAGAGACTTCGCAACATTTAATACCTTCTTCTTTGTTTCTGCGTTGATCCCTGGATGGTCGTGCAGCGCGCGGTGCACCGTCCCGGTCGAGACTCCGAGGGCATCGGCTATATCGAAAAGAGTCGTCTTTCGGTTCATGCCCAATCCGTCCAGCCTAAAGATTGCGGGTGCTTATTGCCTCAAATGACGCCGGAGAAACACTTTCCTTGACCCAGGGACGCGGCCTCCCCACCCGAATAGTTTGGGTAACGAGCAAACCTGGTGCAAAAAAAAAGCTAAGATATAGCTCCTCTTACCTTCTATCTCCGCTTCCCTTGGATCTGGCTAAACGGGAGCTCAAAATCGCCATTGTAAACGCTAACGATCATAGACTAAGATGACGAGCTTTCGCTTAACTTTATTTCCGTGCGGTATTTCCCGTGGGCGTAGCTGCGAAGCGAAGGAAGGCGCACGGTTTCCCGAAGCATGAGGCTTGTCGTCCTTATGAGCGGATGCGCAAAGTTTTTTCTCTGTACAGAACACCAGGCATAACTATGCGAATAAAAAGCGCTTTGGCAATCACGTTGTGTTCGATTTTACTCAAGCTGGTTCCGGTTCTCCATGCGCAGTGGACCCCGGCGAATCCGGTAAGAGGCGTGCAGCAGCAGGCTGACGGCGTGGTTTTTACGATGCAGCAGGGCACTTTGAAGCTGCAAGTATGCAGCGATTCTATTATCCATGTGCTCTATTCCCCGACGTCTTCCTTTCAACGGCGTCCCGACTACGTGATCACCAAGACAACCTGGCCGCAAGTGCAATGGACCATGCAAGCCGGCGACAGCGACGTGACGCTTACCACGTCACAATTGAAAGTCGTTGTCACTCGCAAAGACGGCTCGATTACCTATCGTGATTCGCAAGGCAGGCAACTGGTGCAGGAAGCCACAAGAAAGCTTACGCCCGTCAAAGTCAATGGCGAAGATACGTACCGGGCGGAATCTTTCATCAACATCTACGGTTCGCATGAAGGGCTTTATGGGCTGGGCCAGCATCAGGCCGGGGTGTGGAATTACCGCGGCGAGTCGGTTGATATTTCGCAGGACAATACCAACATCTCGATTCCTTTCCTGGTATCCAGCAATGGTTACGGAATTTATTGGAACAACGATTCGCGCAGCCGCTTCAATAACCGCTTCGCCAATTACTTGTACATCAGCTCTGAAGTGGCCGATGTCATTGACTATTACTTCCTTTACGGACCCGATCTCGACAAGGTCATCGCGAGCTATCGCGAACTGACGGGCCAGGCGCCCATGTTCGGGAAATGGGCGTACGGTTTCTGGCAATGCAAAAACCGCTACAAATCGCAGGAAGAAATTCTCGGCGTAGCGCAAAAATACCGGGACTTGCACATCCCGGTGGACGACATCGTGCAGGATTGGTTCTGGTGGACTCGCAAAGGTGAATTCGTCTTCAACAAGAATTATCCCGATCCCAAAGCGATGGTGGATCAGCTTCACAAATTGAATTTTCATTTGATGATTTCCATTTGGCCGTTCTTCGAGCCCGCCTCGAGCAATTACGACTACATGGACAAACAAGGGTGGTTCGTTGATAAATTCAAATTCGCCAAGCCTCCACACCATGCCTCCGGCATGGCCGTCTATGACGCGACCAATCCCGAAGCGCGCAAATTTTATTGGGATCAGGTAAACAAAGGTCTGTTCAGCCTGGGCATTGACGCCTGGTGGATGGATACGACAGAGCCGGAAACGGAGGGCCAGGAAGAAAATATTCTGCTGAATCACAAGCTGTTTATCGGCAGCGGCAATCGTTATGTAAATATCTATCCTCTTTTGGATACCCAGGGCGTATATCAGGGGCAGCGCAGCGTAGCGGAAAAGAAGCGTGTATTCATTTTGTCTCGCTCCGCGTTTGCCGGTTCGCAACGGGATGCGGTGACGGCCTGGTCGGGCGACATCAATTCCGATTTCTTCAGCTTCAGCCGGCAGATTCCCGCGGGATTGAATTTTGCCCTATCCGGACTTCCTTACTGGACCACCGAC
This sequence comes from Terriglobales bacterium, assembly GCA_050746185.1. Lineage (GTDB taxonomy): Bacteria > Acidobacteriota > Terriglobia > Terriglobales > Acidobacteriaceae > PALSA-188. The sequence goes on from JBOGLA010000012.1 coordinate 30,414, forward strand.
ATCGGCGGATTTGTATTTGGCGACCCTGATGACCCGGCTTACCGGGAGCTTTTCATTCGATGGTTTCAGTACGGCACCTTTAATCCGATCCTGAGAGTTCACGGGACGCGCAAAACTGATCAGAATGAATTGTGGTCATACGGGCCTGAGGCGAAGAAAATCCTGGTGAATTTCGATCGCCTGCGGTATCGCCTGTTACCCTACATTTATTCGCTTGCCTGGAAGACTACCAGCGAAAGCTATACGCCGATGCGCCCGCTGGTGATGGATTTTCGCACTGATGTTCGCGCTCAGAACGTTGGCGATCAATTTATGTACGGTCCCGCGTTTCTGGTGAATCCAGTGACTGAGCCTGCCGCAACCACGCGAAACCTCTATTTACCGCAATCCAAATGGTACGACTTCTGGTCTGGCGCCTCGCTTGACGGCGGACGAGCGATTGACGCCGAAGCGCCGCTCGACCGGCTTCCGCTTTATGTTCGCGCTGGTTCGATTGTCCCCATGGGGCCGGATGAAGAGTGGTCAACCGAAAAGGCCGCCGATCCAATTGAACTGCGAATTTATCCCGGGTCGGATGCCGACTTCACCCTCTACGAAGACGAAAACGATGCATACGATTACGAGAAGGGCGTTTACGCGACTATTCCGCTGCACTGGGATGACGCAAAGCAATCTCTAACCATCGGTGATCGAAAAGGACAATTTCCGGGCATGCTGCAGACCCGCACTTTTCAGGTTGTGTTTGTAGGAGAGAATCACGGCGTGGGAGTTGATTCGACGGGGAACCCGGATAAGGTTGTGAAGTATTCCGGCAAAGAGATTTCCGTTGGACGGTAACGGCTAAGGTTTCATGGCCTTCGCTGAACTGCTGCCAGAGTCTATCTGTTACTCTGCATTTCATGCCCATTGAACGCCTCCAAAAGATCATCGCCGCCGCCGGCATCGCTTCGCGGCGCAAAGCGGAAGAACTGATTTCCGGCGGGCTTGTGTCTGTGAATGGCAACATCGTGACTGAACTTGGCAGCAAAGCAGACGCGGAAAAAGATCACATACGGGTAAATGGAAAGTTGCTGCATCGCGCGGGGCGGCATGTTTATCTGCTGATGAATAAGCCCAAAGGATACGTAACTACGCTACGAGATCCCGAGGGACGGCCTACGGTGATGGACCTGCTCCACGGCGTGGGGGCGCGGGTTTACCCCGTTGGACGCCTCGACTACGCAAGCGAAGGCCTGCTGCTGCTGACCAACGACGGCGAGTTTGCGAACTTCCTGATGAAGGCCGCTTCTCATGTGCCCAAGACTTATATGGTGAAGGTTGCCGGAACCCCCTCGGCAGAAGGACTCGCTCGCTTACGTGAAGGCCTGTCTATTGCGTCCGATCGCGGACGCAGAGTCAGAACCGCTCCCGCCAATATTCGGATCATCAGGGAAGCGGAGAATCCCTGGTATGAAGTAACGCTCATTGAGGGTAGGAATCGCCAGATACGGCGCATGTTCGAAGAAATTGGGCATCACGTGGAAAAAATTAAGCGAGTGCGCTACGGACCGCTGGAACTCGACGTGCATCCCGGCAAATTTCGCCGACTCACGCCGCTGGAAGTGGCAAAGGTAAAGTTCGCAGCGAAATAATTAAAAGGCTTACGATCCCATTACCATAGGGAGCCTCGCAGCTCCGTACAATCCAGCATCGCTTCCGAGAAGAGCCCTGGTGATGATCGTCTTCGCCGGCCCGCTTGATTCCACCATTGCGGAAGCTCCCTCGCCCTCGCTCATCGATGATTCTGGAGCCGTTGCCGAGTAGACCACCGAACGACGACGCAATTCCTCGAACATGGAAGGCGCAAATGCATCCCACGCGCTCGAGACTCCGCCGCCCATGACGTACATCGGAAGGTTCAGGACGTTGACTAAATTAGATACAACAATCCCAAGGCAACGGCCCATTTCTCGAAATATTTTCTTCGCGTCTTCGTCGCCCTCGATCGCCAGGTTGTAAATTGCCCTGGCGCCGAACTCCGCGTCTGAAGTGGCTGCGTGCCGGAGTCCCGAAGCGCCATGCGCGCCTGCTTCTTTTGCCATTCGGACGATGGCGGTGGCGGAGGCGTATTGCTCCAGGCATCCGCGATTGCCGCATCCGCATTGGACGCCGTCCGGCTCGACGGTTGTGTGCCCAACTTCACCCGCCATTCCTGTCATGCCGGACCAGATGCGGCCGTTGAAGACCAAGCCGCCGCCTACGCCGGTACCCAGGGTTAATGCCGCCAAGTGCGCAACATTCCGTCCCGCGCCCAGCCATTTCTCGCCCAGGGCAGCCATATTGGCGTCATTTTCCAACATTACCGGGGCGCGCAGGCATCCTTCAATCTCCGCCTTAACCGATGCGCCTGCCCATCCCGGCAAGTTCGCCGCCCCGCGCATCACGCCGGTTTGAACGTCAATGATTCCGGGTACCCCAATACCGACTCCCAAGAGGGTAGATGCCCCCTCATACCCTTGACTTAAGCGGTGAATGGCTTCGCACATATTTGCAATTACCGGTGCGCGGCCTCGCGAAACTTCGGTACCCAGAGTGACCTTTTCGAGCAGCGTCCCGTTCTCATCAACCGCCGCGATGCGAAGGTTTGTGCCGCCAAGGTCAACGCCGATGGAAAAGTTGGGCATGCGGATTGTTACAGTATCACCTCTTGGTTTACGGGATTCAATGCAGCGCTGGATCCGATGGAGCGACGGCGTACTCGCCTGTCATCTTTGACAGTGCGGACAATAGTGGCTGCTGCGGCCCGCAATTACGATCCGCTTAATGGGAGATTTGCAGACCAGGCAAGGCTCTCCTTCCCTCCCGTAGACCCGATGGTGAAATTGAAATAATCCCGCTTCACCATCGGAATTTACGTAATCGGAGACCGACGATCCGCCCGCGGCGATCGCTTCCTTCAGAACCTCGCGCAGGGAAAGAAAAAGACGGATGAGTTCCTTTTTGGTGAGTGACGTGGCGCGGCGGCGCGGGCGAATGCCGGCACGGAAGAGGGACTCGTCCGCGTAGATGTTTCCCACGCCGCTCAGCAAAGTTTGATTCAGCAGCGCACTCTTGATGGGAGTTTTGCGAGAGTGAAAAAAAGTGAGAAATCGCTCAAGTTCGATCTCCAGCGGTTCGGCCCCGGCTGCTTCGAAAGAATCGGCAACGCTGAGGCGCCCGAATCGCCGCGCATCAACAAACCGCAGTTCGCGGCCCGAGGCCAGGCCGACGATGGCGTGAGTATGTTTTGCGATTTCTGTTTCCGGCCCGCATAGCAGAAGTTTTCCCGTCATTCCCAGATGAACGATCCATTGTGATGGTGCCTCCTGGGAATGCCCCTTGCCCCGCTTCCTGACTTTCGCAAAAGGGGGCGTCCGCGCCACACGATCTAAGTCGAAGACGATGTGCTTACCAGCCCTTCGAACGCCCGCTATCCGGCTGGATTCGAGGGTCGTGACAATTTGTGCGGGTGAGGACTTGAACGGCTCCGGCTTTGACCCGAGCCAGACCGATTTGATCACCTCGCCTGTTACCCGGTGCGCAAGTCCGCGAGCAATGGTTTCGACCTCAGGAAGTTCGGGCATAAAAGCAGTCTATCGCTCTCCTCGTGTGCTTTATAAACTGCGAACTACAAACTGATAACAATAAACTGAAGTCCTGGTCCGCCTTCTTTAATCCACGGCTGAATCCTCATGTTGTTGCAATAAGAAAATGTCGTATTAACTGCAACGAGATAATGTCACCCCTTAACGGTTAAGTAACGGCCGCAAGACCAGGGCGACCGAAGAGGTTGTATATCCGCGGCAGTTTGCGCTTTCGATTGAGGTCCTCCGTTCCCGCCTTTCGAAAATCGCGAAAGATTCTCTCTTCCCCGTCAAGCAGTTTTTTCTCTCTGGAGAGGTGCAGGAGAACCTCTCTCTTTTAATGGTTGCTGAGCATGCCGGGGATCGGCGAAGCCCTATTCCCGGATCTGAAGCTGTATCCGTCCCATGCGAAACGCATTCACATCAATTCCGCAGCACAGAAAATCTTCTCGCGACGACTTGTCCATGACCGGCTCCTAGAGTTAATCTGCGGTTTCAGCTTTCGTTCCGAGTAAACTCTTGGCGCCCGCCTTGAACATGCAGGCTCAAAAGGCCTTCGATTCTCCACGGCGTCGAAAAGAGAGGGGGTGGGTGCCGATCTTTCGTCAGGCTCAAATGCGCCTTAAGGTGGGACGGCCTCTCCCGCCGAACACGCGACCTTCATCCTAGTTGCGTATCGGAATCGAAGATACAAGGCGGGTTACTCGCGGGACACGATTCGGGAATCGCCGGAGGAGCGGGCACTTATAACCAAAGAGCGAAAAATATGAAATTTTACTTTTTAGCGCACGGTGCGGTCGTTGCCTTCGTCATTGCTTCGATGCTGGCCGCGCAGTCCGGCGCGCAATCGAATTCGGCCCCGCAGAAGGACTCCGCCACATTTGATCCGGATGGGACGGCGCACGTGACCCGGGTAATTCCAATGCCGTCCACCATCAGCCCCGAGGCTCAGAAGTGGCTGGCTTCCCTGGCGGACCAGAAATCCGGACCGCAAACGCTGGCGGAACAACGCATACACGTGGACGAATGGCGCAAGCGCGACGCCGCTGAGGCGCGGAAGCTCTATCCGGTGAACGTGAAGGAAATGACCATTGCCGGCATCCGCACCGATATAATTACGCCGCTCAGCACTCCCGAAGCGAACCGAAAACGCGTTCTCATAAATTTGCATGGCGGAGGCTTTGTCGTGGACTCCGGCTCACTGATTGAGGGAGTGCCGATAGCAAGCCTGGCGAAGACCAAAGTTGTTACCGTCTACTACCGCCTGGCGCCGGAGAATCCGTTTCCTGCCGCGGTGGACGATGTAGTTGCGGTCTATAAGGAATTGCTCAAGACCTACAAGCCGCACGACATTGGAATTTTTGGCACGTCGGCAGGAGCAATCCTGACCGCTGAAGTCGCGGTTCGGCTAAAGCAGTTGGGACTGCCGCTGCCAGCGGCGCTCGGCATTTTCTCCGGCTTGGCTGACTTCAGCCGCCCCAGCGATTCGCGCGAGATATTCACACTCCAGGGACTGCCCGGCGAACTGCAACCCACGGACCCCAACCGTCCATCCGACGAGCCTTATCCTGCGAATACCAATCGCAAAGATCCCGTGCTGTCGCCGATGTTCGCCGACCTCACCGGAATGCCTCCGACTCTGCTGGTCACCAGCACGCGAGACTTGCTGCTGAGCGACACCACGATTTTTCATCGTGCTTTGTTGCGGGCAGGAGTGGATGCTCAACTTGTGGTCTTTGAAGCGCTGCCACATGCCTTCTGGTATCAGTTTCACTTGCCCGAAACCAAAGAGGCTCTGGAACTGATGGCAAAGTTTTTCGACCAGAGAGTTGGGCGCTGAGGTCCCAGTTCCAACGGGCTGCGGACAGCAGGTCGCGTGAAAATTTAAGCTTCACGGAGAAGCGAATTACTGTGCTTACGGCTTCAGGGTCACCATGACCACTCCGTGAGACGGAACCGCGGCGGAAAATGTTCCGGTGAATTTCCCCAGCTCCTTGTGTTGCCACAAGTCTCGAACTTCCGCGGAGAGATGCTTGGGATAGCCCATATCTTCCCAGTTCAAAGTCATCTGCTGTTCGGTTGCGCTGCGGTTGAATAGAACTGCGGCGCGATTCCCGCCCGCAAGAGGCCGAGCCCAAACTTCTAGATCAGCATCTTTGTGAACGCGGCGACCTTCGTGACCTAAGGCGTCCTGATCCACGGCAATTACCTCTTTATTGGTGAGGATGTCATGGATCGCAGGTTTCATGTCCCGCAGGTCATTGCCTGCGATCAAAGGCGCAGCGAGGATCGCCCAGAGGCTGAAATGGGAGCGATATTCGGTATCGGTCATGCCGCCATTTCCCACCTCAAGCATGTCAGGATCGTTCCAATGTCCGGGCCCGGCATAACTTTCGAGACCGTCTTGAAGATCCAGAATCGCGGTCATCCCGTTGGAGCAGCAACTGCCGTCGGGCCACTTCTTCGCCCCGCTCCATCTATCCTGAATGTCGCCGGTGGTGCGCCATAAATTTCCGATGCCGTTTCCCCAGAGCCACGGCTTATTTTTTCCCCATTCGCAAAGACTGAAAACGATCGGCCGGCCGGAGGCGTCGAGCGCGTGCCGCATTAACGCGTAGGAGGCAGGCGCATCCTGGGTTCCGGTGCTGCACCAATCGTATTTCAAATAGTCCACGTCCCAGGCGGCGTATTGGCGCGCGTCCTGAAACTCGTAGCCGCGGCCGCCGGGGCGGCCTTGGCACGTTTTGGTTCCGGCGTCAGAGTAGATGCCGAACTTCAAGCCCTTACTGTGCACGTAATCGCTGAGGGCTTTGATTCCGGAGGGAAAGTTTTGCGCATCAACGACAATATTTCCATCTTTATCGCGGCTGCGCTGCCAACAGTCGTCAATGACGATGTACTGAAAACCCGCATCTTTCATTCCGGAGGAAACCATTGCGTCCGCGATCTGGTGGACGAGGGATTCATTTACATGGCAACCGAACTTGTTCCAACTGTTCCAGCCCATGGGAGGAGTCGCAGCTAACATTCCATCTTGCGCAACCGGCATGGGGGCGGATACCAGCGTGCCTAAAATCACGATCAAGATCACGGTCAGTTTTTTCATGCCGGAATACTAAATCAGTTTGGCGCTGGCGTGGCTGATAAATGCGTGTGCGAACAACGCGAGTCGCTATGTTAAAGTGTCACGGCCAGATGACCGAGAGTTTGTCGGGGTGGATCGGGGAGGATTGATGACGAAGAAATGCGTCGCACATTTTGCCGTGCTCCTCCTTTTCGCGATGCTTGCTGTCGCGGGCATGGCACAATCCGGTCCAGGTTTATTTGAAGGTCATGGAGACGTTGGCAAGGTCCTTCATCCCGGCACGGTCGAATACGATCCAGGCAAGGACGCTTACACACTGACGGCCAGTGGAGAAAATATCTGGTTCAAGACCGACGCCTTTCAGTTCGTTTGGAAAAAGCTCTCCGGAGACGTTGCATTGAGCGCTGACATCTCGTTCGTGGGACAGGGCGGAAACCCGCACCGGAAGGCGGTATTGATGTTTCGCCAGAGCCTCGATCCGGACTCCGCCTACGCGGATATTGCGCTGCACGGCATCGGATTGACGTCTCTTCAATATCGCGAATCGGCGGGCGACGTTACTCACGAGATTCAGTCAAACATTTCGGCGCCAAAACGCCTGCGCATCGTGAAGCGCGGCGATTACGTGTACATGTCACTGGCAAAGGATGGCGAGAACCTCCAGGTGGAAGGAGGGTGGCTGCCAATTCCGTTGCAAGGAAGTTTCTACGTTGGCATTGGCCTTTGTTCGCACGACAAGGATGCGGTTGAAAAGGCCGTGTTCTCGAATGTTAGCGTTGAGACGCTTTCGCCTCCGAACCCGGCGACCTCACCGCAGTTGTACAGCACATTGGAAACCGTTGAAGTTGCTTCCACCGACCGGAAAGTCGCGTACATTGCGCGCGGAAGATTCGAAGCGCCAAATTGGACGCATGATGGAACTTCGTTCATCTTCAATCGCGACGGCCATCTTCAGCGACTGCCGGTAGCGGGCGGAGTGCCTGAGATTATCAACACTGATTTCGCCGACCGGTGCAACAACGACCACGCGATTTCTCCGGATGCGAAATGGATCGCCCTCAGCGACAATTCACAGGGAGACCATCAATCCCTCGTTTATATTGTGCCGTTCGAAGGAGGCAAGCCGCGGCGCATTACGCAATATTCGCCATCTTATTTCCATGGATGGTCGCCCGATGGAAAGACGCTCGCATTCGTGGGAGAGCGAAACGGCGACTTTGACATCTACAGCATTAGGGCGGAGGGGGGCGAGGAAACGCGACTGACCACCGCCAAGGGACTCGATGACGGACCGGAATACTCTCCCGACGGAAAATACATTTACTTCAACTCCGAGCGCACCGGTCACATGCAAATCTGGCGGATGAAGCCCGATGGAAGCGATCAGGAACAGATATTTTCAGACGACTTCAACAACTGGTTCCCGCACATTTCGCCGGACGGAAAGTGGATGGTTTTTCTGTCTTATGACAAGTCGGTCATTGGCCATCCCGAGAATAAGGATGTGATGCTGCGCATGATCTCACTCGAGGAAAAAAATATGAGCGGCAAGAAAATCAGCATACTGGCAAAATTATTTGGCGGACAAGGCACCATTAACGTTCCATCGTGGTCGCCCGACAGCTCGAAAGTAGCTTTTGTCAGCTATCAACTGATTCCGGAGGACGGGCGCTCCAAATGAATCAGCGCCGATTCCATCGCCGGAGTCCGCCGCAGCGCTATTTCAGTTTTACGAAAAGCAGAACGAAGATCGCCCAGACTCCAACTGTCAAAGGAAATTGCACCAATTGAGCATTCTGTAGAGAATTTCCTTTTGGAAGCACAAACGTAAGCACCAGCATAGCCAGAGCCGTTAATATCCCCAAAACCAGTTTAGATATCCAACTCATAGTTGATCCTCCTCGCCAACATCGCCCGCGCGGAACTTCCTGAAGCAAAATATGCAGCGCCAGAGTATAACCGCGCGCGGCGCTTTATGCACCAATAATCATGCAATCCAATGCCTTCCTGCCGGCGTACTTGTAATGAAGGCGATTTGAAAAAACTGGAGGATCAATTTAATGGTTAAGAAAATAATGGGGTTAGCAGGAGTTATTGCGCTACTGGCCGGCTTTGCGCTGGCTCAGAAGGACCCGATGGTGGGCGGGCAGGCAATGTATCCCAGCAAGAACATCATCGAAAATGCGATAAATTCCCCGGATCACACGACCCTGGTTGCGGCGGTAAAAGCAGCAGGATTAGTGGAGACGTTGGAAGGCGCTGGGCCGTTCACAGTATTCGCTCCCACAAACGAGGCTTTTAACAAGCTTCCCGCCGGCACGGTTGATAACCTGTTGAAACCGGAAAACAAGGAGATGCTTACCAAGATCCTCACTTACCACGTGGTCGCCGGCAAACTCAGCGCGGCGGATTTGAAAAAAGAAATCAGAGAAGGTCACGGGCAAGCGACGCTGAAAACGGTGAGTGGCGGAACTCTGACGGCAATGATGCAAGGCAAGCAAATCGTTTTGAAAGACGAGAAAGGCGATCTTGCGACAGTCACAATTCCCAACGTGTTCCAGTCGAATGGCGTCATTCACGTGATTGACGCCGTACTACTGCCCAATTAGCACGTCGCGATATGTTTTCCCCGGCCGCTCGGCGGTTCGAGCAGCCACTCCCACCTTCCACTATTTTGGAGGGTGGGTATTTTTTCGCCAACAGGAATTGCAAACTATTGGCGATACTTCGAGAGAACCGCGTCGCTCGAAATTACTCCTTCGAGCGTTCCAAAATCTGCCCTGCTTACCACCGGAACCAGATCCGTTTGGCTCACGAAGCGCAACGCAACATCCAACGGGAGATCGGGATGCAGAACCGGCAGAGGCTGAGTGCCCAGAATTGACCCAAGGGTCAGCTCGGATTTTCCCTCGCTCACGGCCTGCTGCAGAAATTCTTTCTTAACCGACCTCCACCCATTCGGATATATGCGCACCAGAAAAACACTTGCGGCGGACGCCTGAATTTTTTGGCTTGCCTCGAATACACTCTGCAGTGAATCGAGAATTGGGCCGTCCGGTGGGCGCATCGCATCTTCCACGCGAAGAATGCTCTCCTCCCGCTGCTCCTCCATTGAGGGCAGATCGAGTCCATCCTGCCGGGAAAGCAAATCAAAAATCGGAACCGGCTGCAGGCTGCGAGAAAGAACATAGGCAACGGTATTGGCGACAATAACGGGGACAATAATGGAGTATTCGCCGCTGACCTCAAGCACCATGAATACAGAAGTCATGGGAACGCGCAGGAACCCCGCAAAGAGCACTCCCATTCCGACTAAGGCATAGGTGCCGGTGGAACCGGTGAGATGCGCTCCCCAAAAATGGCGCTCAATGCCGCCGACTGCTCCTCCAAGCATCGCTCCTATGAATAGCGTGGGCGCAAACATTCCTCCGGGCGTGCCCGTGGTGAAGGAGAGTGTGGTCGCAAGAATCTTCAATCCGGCAAGCACAGCCAGCATTTCCCATGTGAACTGGTCATGCATGGCCTGGTCCATGTATTCGTATCCGGCGCCCAACACCTGGGGCGCGCCAAGGTAGCCAATGAGTCCAATAATCAAGCCGGCGATCGCGGGCTGGAAGTATTGAGTCTTGAGCGGCAGGGCTCTGAGACGCGGACGGAAGTACGCTATGCCTTTGGCGAAAATCACCGAGGCGATGCCGCCAACTAATCCCAGAATGGCGTAGGCGATCAGTTCAGCTGGACGGGCGAGGCTGATCGGCGGAATTCGGAACAGCGGTTGGGATCCGAGAAACCAGCGCACGACGACCACGCTCGATATTGCCGACAGCACGACGGAACCAAGGATCCCCGCGCTCCAGCGGCCAATGACTTCTTCGATCACGAACAGAACCGCGGAAATGGGAGCGTTGAAGGCGGCCGCCAGCCCGGCGGCAGCTCCGACCGGCGCCAGCAACCGCAACTTTTCGCGGGAGAGCTCCAGGCGACGGCCCAGCGCCGAGGCCAGACTCGCGCCAATCTGCAACGACGGGTCTTCGGGGCCCAAAGAGTGGCCCGCTCCAATCGCCAACGCCGAGGTCAGGAACTTTCCGATGGCGGTACGAAACGGTATGTAGCCATTGAAAATATATAAGGCCGATTTGGTCTGGTTTACACCGCTTCCGCGAACCAGCGGAAAAACATGAATGACAATCACCGCGAGCAGAAGGCTGACCGCGGCCGGCGCAATCAGCACCCGCAGGCTGTGAGCCTGAGGCACCGCTCCCAGTAAGGCAATGCGGGTCCAATCAATGGCGAGGCGAAAGCAGACTACGGCGAAGCCGGAGAACAAGCCAATGAAAACCGCCAGCACCAGGAAAAAATGGTCTTCGTAGAATGTGACGCTGCGGGCATATTTGCGGACTCTCGAGCCCAGAGAGAGCACGGCGGGTGAGGCGGCGGAAGAAGTAGCAGTCTCGCTTTGCGCCACTTGCGTCATTGATCCACACCGTCACGATTCTGACTGAGCAGGAGCAATGCCTGATCAATATCTGTTGGCGCTCCGCAGGAAGTTGGGATCTGCTGTTCAATTTGGAAAACCAGATCCATCATTTGGTCGCCCTCGTCTGAATCAATGCTCGTGCGTCGGCGAGATAGATGGGGCTTCATCGCAAGCCAGTTCTGGTGCAGGGAGGCGAGATCAGAAGAAGAATTATCCGCATGACTGCCTTTCTGGTTGACAGTGTTGTTTGCTTGAGTCTCCGCCTTTTGCGGGCTTGGTTCCGAATTCGCCTCTGGACCTGTTTCAGTATTGACGCAGCTTTCAAGCCGTTGTCCAGCGCGATAGAAGGCCAGACGGATACGGCGGGTTCGCTCCGCGCTCGAAATTCGGTGAATGAAGGGATCAATTTGAATCGTCAGCCTCGCGGTCTTGAGTAATTCCTGCGCGTTTTCGTTTTGTGGATCGATTCTGACAGCAGCGCTCAAATACTTTTCAGCAGTACCATACTGGCGTAACTGAAAGGCCGCCTCGCCTGCGCCGGCCTGGGCAACGGCGTTCTGGCGGTCATGATGAATCGCGGCTTCGTATTCGGAAAAAGCACGGCCGTAGTCTCCCAGGCTTGCAAATCTTTGCGCGACCTGTATTTCCAGTTGCGGGTTGGGAGGAAGGGAGGCAGCCAGGGTAATCAATTCAGCCAGGGCCTGTGGCCGGGCGTTTTGTCTCAGCAGAAAGTCAATGAGCTCGAATTGAGCATTGCGGCGGTGAGTTTCGGCATCTGACTCCCACAATCCGTAGGTGGCGTTGTGATAGTAGTGGATGGCCTCCGCGAGGGAATTCTCACGAACGGCCAGGCGTGCCAAGGCCAGGTTTACGGTGCCGTCGTCAGGGGAACTTTCCCAGAGGTTCATTAAGTAAGATTTGGCTTCGTCAGTGAGTCCGGTATCGCGCAGGGCGCGAGCCAGATTGAGTTGATATTGGAAGTCAGTCCGATTGTATTCCAGTGCCGCGCGAAAATATGCCACGGCGCGCGCCGGCTTCCCTGTTTCCATTGCGGTCTGGCCCTCCGCATATAAATGGCGGGCCAAAGCTTTCTGCTCCTCTCGAAATCGGTGAACCAGGTGGGAGACCGCGAAAAACGCGAGCAGGGCCACTATCGTCAAAAGCGAAATCACAACCGGCGGCCGCCGCAGAATGGATTTGAGATTCGGGATCGCCAGGACAGAAGACACATTGACATCTTAAATTAACTCGCCATCATATTTGACGCTGGAATCGCCGGAGCCTACCATAACCGAACCCCGAAGAGCTATCGGCGCAGAATTAGGCACGTTTTTCATGCCCAATGCTGCGTTACCATTGTGATTCGCCATCATCCGGCGAACGCTGCACAAATCTCAACCAAGGAAGAAATCTTGTTCCCGATTTCCCGCCACACACAGTCCAATCGAATTAGCGGTTCGGATTCGGCACGGAGTACACGGACTTTTTACCGGTGCGCACGGTTAGCGCTTTTTCCTTTGATGCTGTGTTTGTTCTGGCCGAATGTTTCGATGATTCGGGGTGCGTTTGCCCAGGCCAATTCCGCCCGAACCTCGCCACGGCACGCGCCGGCAGCCCCTCAAGAAGAGCAGAAAGCCGAGTCGCAGAATCCGGACGAGCCTCTGCCGGTGGATCAGGGTGCGACTGGCTTAAGAGAAATGTTGCGACGCTTGCAGACCACAGGCCGCTTGCTGCAAACAGACGCGCATCCCGACGATGAAGATGGCGGAATGCTGACTCTGGAATCGCGCGGAAAAGGCGTTACTACTACCTTGCTGACGCTGAATCGCGGCGAGGGCGGGCAGAACAAGATTGGCAGCAATCTTTTCGATGTGCTTGGCGATTTGCGTACTTTGGAATTGCTGGCTGCCGACCGCTATTACGGAGTGATGCAGCGATTTACGCGGGTGGCGGATTTCGGATTCTCAAAGACTGCCGAAGAGACATTTCAGAAGTGGGGAGGGCATGATATCGCGCTTGGCGATATGGTGCGCGTAATAAGGACCTTCCGTCCGGATGTACTCGTCGCGCGTTTCAGTGGTACTGAGCGCGATGGACACGGGCACCACCAGGCTTCCGCCATTTTGACTCGGGAGGCCTTCCGCGCCGCGGCCGATCCAAAGCGCTTTCCAGAGCAGATCGCCGACGGGCTCCTGCCCTGGCAGGCCAAGAAGTTTTACATCGGGAACGTCTGCGGATTCCGAGCCAGTACCTGCCCCGATGAAAACTACACGCTAAAACTCAACACCGGGGAGGTGGACCCCCTTCTCGGAATGTCGTATGCGCAGTTTGCCATTGAGGGTTTGCGGCATCAGCTTTCGCAGGGCGCGGGCGCTTGGACCATTGGTCCCGGTCCCCGCTACACCTATTACAAACTTGTGGATTCAGTGCTTCCGAAAAGCATTTCGGGTCACGAAAACAGTTTCTTCGACGGCATTGATACAACCCTTCCCGGACTGGCGAAGCGCTTGGGGGATGACAGCGCGAAATTACCGCACTTTCATTCCGGGCTGGAGAGCGTACAAACGGAGATCGAGACCGCATCCAGAGAAAGCGAGGTCAATCCTAGTCATGCGGCCGGCCCGCTGCTCTCAGCTTTGAATCATCTGGGAGGACTTGCACACGACGTAGATGAAAGCTCCTTGGATTCAAATCAAAAACTGGATCTGCTGACGGTATTGCGAGAAAAACACCAGCAATGCGAAACCGCCGCGAACCTCGCCATGGGTATTTCTTTGCGGGCGACCGTCGCTCCCCCGAAGGGACCTGAGTCCGGACTGCCGTCTGAAGCCGATGCCTTCACTGTGGTATCTCTGGGGCAGCGATTGACCGTGCTGGTCAAGTTTCACAACGGGTCGAAATATCCGTTGAGGATCGAGAAGCTGTCGCTCGAATCCGCACAGAATTGGGTTGCCGGAACTTATAGAGGCGATAATCGCAATTTTGTGAAGCCGGGCGAAGATTTTTATGCAAACTTCCGGCTGAGGGTTCCGGTGGATGCGCCAGTGACCCGGCCCTATTGGCATCGCGACGATCCGGAAACCGAGAGCGTCAACATAATTGATGATGAGAATTACGCGACCCTGCCATTTCCTCCGCCGCCTTTACGAGTTCACCTTGACTATCGCGTCACAGGCCGCGCCGATCTGGCGATCATGGGCTTCCAGGTTAAGGGGACGGATGGTCCGAGAGGAGCCATTGACGCCACCGTCCGGGTTCCATTCATGGAGAAGGATGGTAAAGAGCGCGATCCCAGCCTTGCCGTTGCCCCTGCCTTTTCGGTGATGCTCGAGCCGGGAACTCAGGTTATTGCGACGACGGAGAACTCCAGCAAGAAGGTGAAAGTAGGGATTCGCAGCAATGTCTCCGGATTAGCCAATGGAAAGTTGCGGCTGACTGTTCCCGATGGCTGGAGGGCTGAGCCACGAGAGATGGCGGTTGCGTTTCACCATCGCGGCGAAGAACAGGATCTTGAATTCGAAATATTCCCGGACAAGTTGAAGGAAGGAAGAGAAGAGGTCCGCGCTGTGCTGGAGTCCGACGGCAGGCGTTTCACGGATGGCTACACCCTGGTTACCCGGGAAGATATTGGCCGCTTTTACTACTATCAACCGGCTATGCAGCGGATCAGCATGGTGGATGTGAAAACTCCGCCGGGGCTCAAGGTCGGATACATCATGGGCGCAGGCGATGACATCCCAACCGTGCTGAAACAGGTTGGGATGGACGTCACCATGCTTCCCGCGGAAGACATTGCGAGTGAAGATTTATCCAAATACGGGACCATCGTATTGGGCATTCGCGCCTACGACACGCAGCAACAGCTAGTCACCAACAATGCGAAGCTGCTGAAATACGTTTCGGATGGGGGCACTCTGCTGGTGCAGTACAACACGGGCACGGCCGACTTTAATAACGAACATCTCCCGCCTTTCCCGGCGGAATTGAGCCACCAACGGGTCACCGTCGAAGAGGCTCCGGTGGAGATTCTCGACCCACAAGACAGCCTCTTTCATTATCCAAACCAGATTACCGCTCGTGATTTCGGCGGGTGGGTGCAGGAGCGCGGCCTCTATTTCATGGAAACATGGGATGACCATTTCAAGCCGCTGCTGGCCTGTCACGATCCGGGGCAACCTCAGCAGGAAGGTGGACTGCTGCGCGCGTCTTACGGAAAAGGCGTTTACATCTACACCGGCTATGCGTTCTTCCGCCAAATTCCGGACGGAGTGCCGGGAGCGATTCGTCTTTTTGTGAACATCCTCAGCGCAGGACATGACAATAATCACTAGCAGCCGCGTGAAAAAGTAGCAAGGGCATGAAGAGGCTTGAAGGGGCGCGTTAGCAGACTCGCGTGATAACGCGAAATCATCAGATTCCAGTTCTAAGTTCTCAGCTGTCAGGTTTTCTTCACCGTTTTTGAATGCAGCCCCCATCTCAGGCCGACGATTCTTCCCCAAAGCTGATCCGAGGTATTGGTCTCTCCAGCGCAATTGCCCTCAACATGACCGACATGATTGGCGTCGGCCCATTCATCACATTGCCGCTGATCGTCGGCGCCATGGGAGGTCCGCAGGCAATGCTGGGCTGGATCGCGGGCGCTCTTTTTGCCATGTGCGATGGATTGATATGGGCCGAATTAGGCGCGGCCATGCCGGGATCGGGTGGCTCGTATCGCTACCTGCGGGAGATTTATGGCTCGAAGCGATGGGGAAAGTTGTTCTCTTTTCTTTTTATCTGGCAGCTTTCTTTCACCGCGCCGCTCTCAATTGCCTCGGGTTCGATCGGACTCGCCGGCTACGCCTCATATTATTGGCCGGCACTGGAGCGCCAGTATGCGGTTCGGAACTGGAGCGCGCAAGTTCCGTTATTAGGTCCGTTGCATCTTCACTGGATAATTTCAGGGGCGACGCTGTTGTCGGTCGGGGTTGTTGGCATTGCGGTTTTTCTTCTATATCGCAAGGTAACCAGCATAGGTTGGCTGTCGAAAGCTCTCTGGCTCGGAGTGATGTTAACCGTGGGCTGGATTATCGTCGCCGGACTAACCCACTTTGACCGGTCTCTGGCCTTTACGTTTCCCGCCGGCGCATTCAGGCTGTCGCGCAACTTCCTTCTGGGATTAGGCTCTGCTACTCTCATTGCCACCTATGATTATTGGGGTTATTACAACGTCTGCTTCCTCGGCGACGAGGTGAAAGATCCCGCGAAAACAATTCCGCGAGCGCTCTTGCTATCTATTTTGTTCACCGCATGTCTATACATAGTGATGAACATCTGCATCCTGGGAGTGATTCCCTGGCAGGAGATTGCCCACCCATCCCATTCCACCAATGGCTTGTATGTAGTTTCAATTTTCATGCGCCGGATTTACGGTCCGTGGGCCGCTAATCTTGTCACGGGAATGGTGATGTGGACCGCGTTCGCCTCGGTCTTTTCTCTTACATTGGGATACTCGCGCGTGCCATACGCAGCCGCTCTCGATGGCAATTATTTTCGCAGTTTCGCAAAGGTGCATCCCAAATACCGGTTTCCGCATGTCTCACTTCTGGCGCTCGGGGGCGTGGCACTGTTATTTTGTTTCGCTCCGCTTGCCGACGTAATTGCCGCTTTGGTAGTCATCCGCATCACGCTTCAATTCCTCTTGCAGGCAATTGGATTGATTATTCTTCGAGTTAAACAGCCCGGCCTGGCACGTCCCTTTCGGATGTGGCTATATCCTCTTCCCGCACTCGCAGCCATTATTGGATTTGTCTTTATCCTGATTTCACGCGCGGGATCGCTCGTGCAACTTCGCTACGCTTTGTTGATTGTGCTCACCGGGGTTGCCATTTTCCTGATTAGAGCGGGCCGCAGCAGACAATGGCCGTTCGAAAGCGGCACATCGAGCGCCCTTCCTCAAGGAGCTGGAGAATAGTTTGTGGCAGATTCGCTGAACAGTCCGTTGCCGGGAAGTCTGCCCGAACGCTTTACGCGCGGGGAATCGCCCTGGGCGCCGCTCGGTGAACCGCTTTTCCGCTCGCTCTGGATTGCAGCCGTCATCTCTTACACCGGCACGTGGATGCAGAACGTTGGCGCCGGTTGGCTGATGACTCAACTTACCATGTCCCCGTTCATGGTGAGCCTGGTGCAGGCCGCAACAACTTTGCCGGTATTTTTGGTCATCCTGCCCGCCGGGGCCCTCGCAGACATCGTAGATCGGCGGCGATTTCTGCTCATTACGCAGGGCTGGATGGTGATGGCGTCCGCCGCGCTCGGAGTGCTGAGTCTTATCCATCACATCACGCCGTGGGTATTGCTGGGGTTCACATTCGTTCTGGGCCTGGGCGCGGTAATGAATGATCCGGCATGGCAGGCGATTACCCCGGAGATTGTCTCCCGCAGGCGACACGCATCGGCGGTGGCGCTGAATTCCGTCGGCTTCAATGTTGCGAGGTCGGTCGGGCCGGCCATCGGCGGGTTGGTGATCGCCGCAACCAATTCGGGAATTGCCTTCCTTCTGAACGCGCTTTCTTTTTTCGGAGTGATTTTCTTTTTATATCGCTGGCGGCGACCCACGCCGGAGCGCGTCGAGACAGGCCACGTGATCGCGGCGATTCATGCCGGGATTCGTTACGGATTCGGCGCGCCGCTGGTGCGTTGTGTTCTAATCCGGACCGGAGCCTTCAGTTTGGCCGCGAGTTCCCTGCTGGCGCTGCTTCCGATTTTGGCGCGTCCGCACGGGCCTACTGGATACGGATTGCTATTAGGATCGTTCGGGCTGGGAGCCCTCGCGGGCGCGGCGGTGCTGCCTCGTCTCCGGAATCGGCTCTCCGTGGATGGCGTAGTCGCGGTCGCAATCGTAATATTCGCTCTGATGACATTTGCGGCAGGACGCGTGCAAACGTTCAGCTGGCTTTGTCTGGTATTGTTCACAAGCGGGACGGCATGGATCGGAATCCTGGCGTGCCTGAATGTCGCGGCGCAAACCATGTCGCCGCCCTGGCTGCGGGCGCGAGCGCTGTCTTTATACTTGCTCGTGCTGCAAGGTGGCATGGCGATCGGCAGCGCTGCGTGGGGCGCATTGGCGGCCAAGGTCGGAATCCCGTGGACTTTGATGTATTCTGCCCTGGCCCTGATCGCAGGACTGTTTACGATAAAACGCTTCCGGCTTTCAGACCGCGAAATGGAGTTTGCGCCGTCCGTGATCCGGGACTAGATACATTCGATTTGTAGAGACGTAGCTCGCTACGTCTCTCCCCTTGCTTAACCAAAGACGTAGAAACCTACGTCTCTACTTTTAAAAAGGAGAGCTTCATGAAAATGTTGAACTGGTTTTGCTTGTCTCTGTTGTTGATTGCGGGCTGTGGTATCGCGGCGGCACAGGCCAAGATGGAGCCTCCGCATACGCCGGGCGAGATTATGGATCGCGCGGTTACGAATCTGGAAGGCGAATTCGTTCCGGCGGCGGATGCCATGCCGGAGGACAAGTATTCATTTGCTCCGACCAACGGAGAGTTCAAGGGTGTGCGCACATTTGCCCAACAGGTGAAACACGTCGCCGCAGTCAACTACATTCTCGCCGCAGCAATCCTCGAAGAAAAGCCTCCCGTCGAGCTCGGCGGTGAAAATGGTCCCGACTCAGTAAAATCGAAGGCAGAGATCATGAAATTCTTGAAAGATTCCTTCGCATATCTGCACAAAGCCGAAGCATCGCTCGCTGACAAGAACTTGTCGGATTCGGTGAAGAGCCCGTTTGGCCAGGGCAAGGCAAGCCGACTTGGATTGGCGACGCTAGCAATCGCTCATCCTCTTGACCACTACGGACAAATGGTCGAATATTTGCGGATGAACGGGATCATCCCGCCTGCCAGCCGAGGTCAGTGAGCCAGGAACGAAACATTCGGGGGACGGCACGCCGATGCGCACGTAGGAACAGCCGCGCCCGGGTGCCGAAGCGCACGTAGGGACAGGCCGCCCCCGGCTGTCCAAGTCGAGCAAGCTCGACGGAGTTTTCGACGGCAGCCAGCTCGGAGCCTCGACCGAGACGTGCTTGAGAAAAGCGGCTATTGCCTGCGCCCTAAACGGAACGACGAACTTCCTCCACGCTCCGTAATCGTGGTGGAAACCACTTCCGCGGAGAGCCCAGCCGCTCGGAGGTGTCTCAGCACGCGTGCCTTAACCTGGGCGATTGAAGCCTTCGGATTAATGAAAATCAGCACAGAGGGACCCGCGCCGCTCAATGCCACCCCCAGAATTCCGGATTTCGTTTGCATCTCATGCAGGGCCGGCAAAAGTGGGCAGAGCGATGCCCGGTACGGCTGATGCATGCGATCTTCCAAGGCCGCCGAGATTAGGTCCGGACGTCCCTGAACAAAAGCGGCAAGCAGGATCATGGAATTTTGAATGTTCGTGACGGTGTCCGCCCGGCTGTATTGAGCGGGAAGCACCTGGCGCGCCTTTTCGGTGGCCAGACTTTCATCTGGAATCGCAAGCAGCAGCGGCCACTTCCCTTTTGGCTTGATGCGGACGGTTTGCGCTTCGCGGGTGTTCGCCATTCGCGCGGCAACCAGTCCACCGAACCAGCATGCGGCGGCATTGTCCGAATGGTGCTCGCGGCTCGCGGCTTCGCCAATGATGCGGTTGTCCGACCAGCGTAGCTTACCGAAGTGAGCCGCCAGGGCAATCCCTGCGAGGCGTGCCGCAGCCGAGGAACCGCAGCCTTTGCCGATGGGAATTTCGTTCTTGATGCGAAGAGACAATGGCTGGACCGACTTTCTTTCTGCAAGCAACACGTCACGGTAAGTGGTCAGGATGAGGTGGTTTTCAACACGGCCGCAAATTTCCGCATCGCTTCCGGTAGCGAGGATCGAGTAGGTTCCGGATGCCTTCGCGCTAACTTGAAGAAATAATTTCAGAGCGAGAGCGGCAGCATCGAATGCAGGGCCGAGATTCGCGGACGTTCCCGGAAGGACGATCTTGAACGAACTCGCGGGCGATGATGGCCTTTTGGCTCTGATCATTGGTGAATTACGAGGTACAGGCCGTCGCTAGATCCTTGCCTTGTCCGGCAGGCTACCGAATTTCTCCAGGACTTGTATTACCGCCTTGGCATCCGCTTCGAGAACTATAGGCGCGCGCTGTTGCGCAAGAATAGCAGCATTTTTAGCGGTCCCGGGGAATAGATCTCCCCGATGAAACTTCAAGGTGAAATCAGGATCTTTCAACAGATGTCCGGTCAGGATCAGAATCACACGCTCGTTAGGCTTGACGAAGCCTTGCTTTACCAATTTTTTAAGTCCAGCGAGGGTTACAGCGGATGCGGGCTCGCAACCAATTCCTTCCGCCCCAATCTCGGCTTTGGCGAGCGCAATCTCCACTTCAGTCACCTGCTCGACAGCGCCTCCGGTCGCTTCGAGCACTCGCACGGCCTTTTTCCACGAGGCTGGATTGCCAATACGGATGGCGGTCGCCAAGGTTTCAGCTCGCACAGGAATTAATTCCTTTCCGGCATTTTCGCGCACCGCGCGCACCAGCGGATTCGCTCCTTCGGCTTGGATGATTGAAACTTTGGGCAAACTTGAAATAAAGCCCAGTTCCTTCATCTCGAGAAATGCTTTTCCGAGTGCCGATGAGTTCGCCAGATTTCCGCCGGGGACGATGACGTGATCGGGAGATTCCCAGTCCAACTGCTCCAACAATTCAATGGCCGCCGTTTTCTGCCCTTCGATGCGATAAGGATTGATCGAGTTTAGGAGATATACCGGCACATGCTGGACAACTTCGTTCAAAACTCGCATGCAGCCATCGAAGTCCGTCTTCAATTGGCAGGTTACGGCTCCGTAGTCCAGGGCCTGCGAGAGCTTGCTCCACGAAATCTGGCCGTCGGGTATCAGCACCAGGCCGCGCAAGCCGCCGCGCGAAGCATAGGCCGCCATGGATGCCGAAGTGTTTCCCGTGGAAGCGCAGGCTACCCAGCGAAAACCATCCTGGCGCGCAATGGATGCGGCCATTGTCATCCCGGTGTCCTTGAAAGATCCCGTGGGATTCATGCCTTGGTGCTTGGCGAAAAGAGTCTCGACGCCGGCCTTCGCCGCGCACTGCGGCATGGAATACAGCGGCGTATTCCCTTCTCGTAAAGTAATAGCTTCGTTCCCCTCGCGAAGAGTGGGAAGAACCTCGCGGAATCGCCAAACGCCGCTTTCGTCCAAGGGCAGTCGCAAGGTACGACGCTCCCGCCAAACGGACTTAAGCGCGTCCGCATCGGGCTTCCCGCCGGGACCCCCCAAATTCCATTTGGGATAAATTACTTCCAGCAAATCGCCGCAATCGTCGCAGCGAAGGTTCTTCGTCGGCGTGCCGCCGATTTTTCCGCAGCCGATGCATCGCAATTCAGACGATCCATCCTTCGGTTCGGATGCAGATCCGGAAATTGACTCCGCCTCGGAAATAAATTGCTTTTCCATTCGATGAGGAAATTGCTTAACTTTGAGCTTAAATCGGGAAATGCAGGGTGAACCAGAATATCAGAGTGCTCGCCGCAAAAGGCTCCAACTGTATTGGGACGCGCTTGCCCTGCATCTCGCCGGAGAATAGTCTTATCATTACTATTGATCTAATTCATAGCCACCGGATATCAATAAACGAGGGGGGAAATAACCCGATGAAACGGCATAAGCGTCATCCGGAAACTGAAGCGGTTCGCGGGGGGACCGAGCTTGGAAAGAAAAATGGCCCTCTGTCTGCCCCCATTTTTCAGACTTCCACGTTCCAGGTAACGGACAACGATCAACAGGTTCGAGCAACCTCAACCGACATGTTCTACACGCGATATGGCAATCCCACAAACACGGTTGTTGAAAACGCGATCGCGGAGCTTGAGGGGGCCGATGCCGCGCTATTATTTTCTTCGGGAATGAACGCTATTACCACCAGCATCCTGGCGCTGGTGAAGAGTGGCGATCATATCGTGGCGCAGGAAGACATTTACGGAGGCGTCACGAAGTTTCTAACCTCATGGTTGCCGAAGCTGGGGGTGGAAACGACGTTCGTCGAAACTACCAAGTACGATCAGCATGCGCGCGCCATCCGTCCAAACACGAAATTACTTTATCTGGAATCGCCGACAAATCCTACGCTGAAGGTGGTGGATCTGCCGAGAGTCGCTGCTCTGGCAAAAGAGCACGGCCTGATCACCGTAATTGACAGCACTTTCGCGACGCCGATCAATCAGCGCCCATTCGAGCATGGAATTGATTTGGTGATGCATTCGGGAACGAAATATTTTGCGGGGCATTCCGATCTGATCTGCGGAGCCGTGGCTGGACGCAAAGACCTGATTGATATCATCCACTCCACCCGCACCACGCTCGGCGGCAACATGGATCCGCATGCAGCGTGGCTGATGCTGCGGGGTATTAAGACTCTGGCTGTCCGGGTGCAGCGCCAGAATGAAAGCGCCTTGCGCGTGGCGGAGTATCTTGCGCTCAATCGCAAAGTGAAGAGGGTTTACTATCCCTTTGCGGAAGGGCATCCGCAGCGCGCTCTGGCAATGGAAACGATGCGAGGCGGAGGCGGCGTCCTGAGCTTTGAAATAGATGGAAGTGGCGAGGACGCGCAACGCCTCGCGGAGTCATTGAACCTCTTTACCCTGGCTCCGAGTTTGGGCGGCGTGGATTCTCTGGTGAGTATTCCTGTCCTGACGTCTCATGCGATGATTTCCGCCGACCACCGCCGCAAAATGGGCGTCACCGAGCAAATGATTCGATTATCGGTAGGCATCGAGAATGCCGAGGACCTGATCGCGGATTTGGAACAGGCACTTGCGGGGATCAGGTCGCGCGAACATGCGCAGGTTGGTTGATTCTCGTGGCGCGATTTGTTTTCCAGGCTGGCCGTCGAATGAAGAGCAGGTTTGTTTTTGGGCCACTCCTCGATAAGAAACCACATCCAAACATTCCGTTCAACGACGAAGCATGGGGAGGACGCTTATGAAAGCGCTTAAAATCATCGGAATTATCATCGGAATTCTTGTGGTAGTGGTCGTAGCCCTTCCTTTTGTCATCAACGTAAATGATTTTCGCCCGCGCATCGAAACCGAGATCTCGTCGGCGATTGGCCGCGAAGTGAAGATCGGGAACCTCAAGCTTTCAATTCTTAGCGGAGGGGTTTCCGCCGACGATCTTTCCATTGCCGATGATCCCGCGTTCAGCACGACTCCTTTTGTCCGCGCGAAGACGCTGGTTGTGGGCGTGCAAATAATTCCGCTAATTTTTTCAAAGTCGTTGCAAATTACTAATATTTCTCTGGTGGAACCTCAGGTGATTCTGCTTCGATCACCCTCGGGGAAGTGGAATTTCTCCACGCTGGGAAACAAGAGCGCCACCAAGCCTTCTGAATCCTCGAATCCGAATCTCTCGGTGGGAAAACTTAGCGTGAAAGACGGGTCCCTGAGCATGGGAACCGCGAATTCGTCCGCAAAGCCCACCGTTTATCAGAATGTGAATGTTTCAGTTGAGAATTTCTCGATGACGTCGCAGTTTCCCTTCACCCTTTCTGCAACCCTGCCGGGCAACGGTACGTTAAAACTGGATGGCAAAGCTGGTCCCATTAATGCAATGGATGCGGCGACGACCCCGGTTCAGGCCCAGCTCGCCATAAAGGGGCTCGACCTCGCCGCCTCCGGATTCGTGCCTCCCGCGTCGGGCATTTCCGGCGTCGCCGACTTTGACGCGACCTTGGACTCCGATGGCCATGAGGTGAAGTCCAGCGGAACGATGCAAGGAAATAATCTGAAACTCTCCCCCAAGGGACGCCCCGCGGGTCGGGCGGTGGACGTCAAATACACCGCAAATTATGAATTGCAACCACAGACTGGCGAGCTAACGTCCGCCGATGCGTCGGTTGGCAAGGCAGTCGCGCGGATCACAGGTTCCTTTGACTTGAAGGGGGAACCCCCGGCCCTGAACATGCGGATCAATGCCGACGGAATGCCAGTAGATGATCTCGAAACCTTGCTCCCTGCGCTGGGAGTAACGCTTCCCTCCGGTTCGTCACTTCAGGGGGGAACGCTGTCCGCAAACTTCACGGTCTCGGGACCCCTCGACAAATTGGTGATCGCCGGTCCCGTGAAACTCTCCAATACCAAGCTTGCGGGATTCAATTTTGCATCGAAGCTTTCGGAAGTTTCAAAGCTCAGCGGCGCGCCTCAGGGCCAGGACACTCTAATTCAAAATTTCAGTACGGATGTCCATATGTCGCCCGCAGGAACTACGACCGACAATATTAACCTTAATGTCCCATCCTTCGGCGTGATTACCGGCAATGGCACTGTCAGCCCGTCAAATGCGCTCAACTACAAGATGAATGCCAGCCTGACCGGGGGCATGGTCGCTGGGTTGACGCAACTCGCGGGAATGGGAGGTAAGGGGGCGACGCTTCCATTCATGATTGAAGGAACCAGTTCATCGCCAAGATTCGTGCCGGATATTCAGGGAATGATGCGAAGCCAGTTGAAATCCAGACTCGGAGGATTGACAGGACAACAGGTTGGCGGACAGAATGCGGGCTCCGTGATTAACTCAATTGGCGGGCTGTTTGGGAAGAAAAAGAAGCCACCACAGTAGGCATGTGGCGGGACACAATCACTACGGAACCAATTTCAGAAACGCGACGCCATATCCGCCTAATGTGATCGTAATCGGGGAAGTGGGAGCGACGCTTTCCGCGGTTGGGCCGGTGGACGAATTCGTATTCGTATCAATCGTCAGAAGGCTGGCGCTGCTGAACGATCCTAACGCATTCACGTTCACAATTAAAGTTCGAGCAACGCCCCGGCCGTTATTATCTGATGCATTCGCAACCGCATAGTCCGCCACCATGACGACCACGCTGCCGTCCGCATTCCGCACCGGCAGCACTTCAATATCGGAATTATCGCCGCTGGTAAAATCCAGCAGGTTCGACCCCGCAGTGGCTGGAAACATTCGAGCCAGCCAGTAATCCACCCAATAACTTAATTGCAGATTTCCGGAGCTGTCATTGAATTCGCCAAATTGCTTATCTCCGTCGAACGACCAGTGATATAGCGTTCGCACGCCGGCCTTCCCCAGTTGCGAAAAGACGTATGGCCTCCAGGCCGCGAAGAATGCACTCGATCCTCGCGGATCGGTTACGAACTTATTCCCGTTGCAGGCGCTAATGCCGCCTCCCTTGTCGTAATCGGCGTTGACATTATTTTCCGTTACCCAAACCGGAACATTGACGAGCATGGAGTTGGTTCCCATCAGCGAATAAATGGTCTTTACTTCTGAAACGAACCCTGGAATTGTGGAAAAGACCTTCGAGTCGGAATCAATCTGGTTGCAGGTGGAGTAGAAATGGGTCGCCAGAACATCCACCTGCGCTGAAACGTTGTTGACGAACGCCGGAAGATAAGTTGCCGCCAGTCCGTCGTAATCCCCTAATTCCACCGCCGCAAATTTGATTGTGGGATCAATCGCGCGCATCGCGGGAACCGTCATGTTGTACAGCAGCGTATATTCCGTGGAGTCTATGTTGTTAAAGTTCGGCTCGTTGAAGATGCCCCAGTAAGTGATGGGAGTGACGGGAGTTCGGGAATGAGTATTACCATTTGCGTCCTGGAAACCGGTGGTCGTGTTGTAATAAGCAACCATATCCGCCGAGTAGGCAGCGAAATCGGAGAAATGAGCGGGCAACAAAGACCCGCCGCTATCGTCCATCCAGGCGGGAGCGGTTGCCAGTTGAAGTTCGGGGCTCTTATCGGCAACGCCGATCACCGGATTGAGAACGGCATTCAACGTCGAGAAGTCCCAACTATGATCGGCCTTCTCTGGGACGCCCTGGGAAACCGGCTGGAGCCGAATGTGTTGAGACGACAAATTATTCAGCGGAGTCGTCGCCGAAGGGTAGTTCGCAAAAAACTGATAGTCCCACTCCGCCGGTTGAAATGACGTTGACATCGCAACCGAGAAGGGACCCTTCGTAATGTTGTTTACGGTGAGGTCAATGCCTTGCGAAGGTGGGGTTCCGGTGGTTCCCGTGGTATTCATGCTGCCGCCGCCGCAACCGATAGTCATGAGTGACAAGCAAAGCGCAATCGCGATTCGTATTTTTGTGTTCATTGGCAACAGCCTAGCCCAAATCACAATATCCCTTCAATTCCAAATGCGTAAAAGGACATCTCCTTCGTGTACCTTGGTGTCCTTCGTGGTTGAATCAGGCCGTTGGCGTCAGCTTTTCGCGAGCAGCGAGTGCCCCTGCATGCTTTCGGGAATTTCGTAGCCTGCCAAATCCATCAGCGTCGGGGCAATGTCCAGCAACCGCGCTCCCTGATATTCACCGCGCAATGAACAGTTAGGGGCGGACAAAATAAACATGCCGTATTGCGCATGATTACAGGCGTCGGGCCCGGTGTCGTTTTCCTGCACGTGAATTGTTGCATGCCCCACACTTCCGATTGAGCGCCAGCAGAGTCCGCCGAAATGCACGATTAAATCCGGCGCAACATTCCGCACATGCCGGTAAAGGTCTTTTGGCTTGAATACCAAAGACTTCATTGACTCGCCTCTGTCATTGAGCAAAGCTTGCAGCCTGAACTTCATCTCGTCTTGAAAACTTTCATACTCATCTGGAGAAATCATGCCCTTCGGTTCTCTTCCCTGCACGTTAAAAAACACGCGCGCATAATATCCGCCCTCGCTCCAGGTTCGCGTCTTACTCCAATCCACTCGCAGCTTTTCGAACGGCGTGATCCCCTTGGGATATTCTTCCAGGACCAGCAATCCTTCGCGAATCAGCCATTCGTTAATGGCAAAGCCTCCATCAAGGCGTTGCGCCCCGTGGTCGGAGACGACCAGAACAATAGTGTCTTTCCCCAGCAATTCAAGGGCCTCGCCAATCTGTTCGTCCAACCAACGGTAATATTCCGGAATGGCATCTTGGAAAGGATTGCCCGGTTCAAAGTGCACGTGCTTGGGATCGAAATAATTCCAAAAGCCATGGTGCATCCGGTCGAGCCCGATATCCACGAAGTGGAAATAATCCCATTCCTTCTCTTTCAGCAACCAGCGCACGACCTCCCACTGCTTGCGGCTCATGTCGAAAATCTCCTTCTTGAGCCAATCTTTGCGGTCGGTACGAAAATTTTTGACGTCGGCGGGATACTCGCCCACCAGAGCATTGATTTGCGGCTTTATGTTTGGCGGATAAGTGAAGTCGTTTTTGACGGTATCCGGCGTCAAAAAGCATCCAACGCTTATGCCGTTGACATGTCGCGGAGGATAGTTTGGGGGAACACCGACAATAATTGATTTCTTTCCCTGCCTTGAAAGGTAGTCCCAGATCGCGGGAGCCGTGATGGAGGCGGAATTTGCAAAGCTGAGTTTGTCGTAGGAATGATCGCTGCGATTGCGGAACCCATATACACCGAGTGATCCGGGATCCTGGCTGGTGGCCATGCACATCCATGCCGGAACCGTGATTGGGGGAACGACGCTCTCCAACCGCCCGTAGACTCCCGAATTCATCAGTCGCCGAATATTCACTAAACGTTCATCGCCAAATACAATTTCGGGCGCGGCGCAATCGAGGCCAAGGACACAAATTTTCATGTTCATATGTACAGCAAATATTTTTGGACTCCTCGATCGGAGCAGAAAAGAATATAGGCTCTTACGGCAACATTTCCCAAGCTGTGCGGCGGGGTACTACATCACCAGCATCACCTCAGTCTACTGCGATGTTCGATAAAATCTGGGGAAGGCTTCGAGCCAGGGCGTGCCGCGGTAGGAATCCGCTACCACCCAAGCGGCGGCCGTCAGCGCCACAGAGATGACGGTCTCGCTCCATTGGAAGGCGCTTTTAGGACCGGCTGCCGCCACGACGGGCACCCACACCAGCAGCGTGAACAAGCCAATCTGCAACGCTGAGAGTGCGGCCGCCAGCCGTGCATAAACGCCGATTAACACCGCCAAGCCCGCAGTGATGAATGCACCGCCCGTGAAATACGTCCAGGCCACATGTGCCGGCAACCAGCCAGGCACCAGCGAGGCGGTTTCCTTCACATATGCGAAATGGGCCAGCCCGAAGGGGATCAAGGCGAGGCCGTATAGCACCCTCGCAATCCGCAGACCCTTGTCGCCGGTGGCGAAGGCGAGGTGCTGCCTGTCCCAGTCGGCGGCGAACCAGGCATACAGTATCCACGCGGCCCCTATCGTCACGGCGATCTGGCAGCATGGCCAGTAAACATCCACGGTGAGCCCGCGGAAGAGGCCGGGCACTCGAAACACCAGCAACCAAAAGATGAGATAGACGAGCAGCACGCGGGCAGCGGGGATCGCCGTGCGCTGCCAGAGCAGGCCTATGCCGGATACCAGGGAAATGACGGCACAGAGATACACCAGTACCTCGCGTGCGGGCACACCCTTAGGTACCGGCTCCCATAACACCGTGAAATCGCCTTTGATCAGGCCCAGTATCCCGAGGGAGATCATGGTCGCGGCAAAGACCGCATGACCCACGCTTGCGATGCGCCATCGCACTATCCTCCAGGAGTGTTCCATTTCATTCGTGCATCCTCATTATGCCAAGTGCCGGTATTGTATAACGGGATAACGCGCGAGCCGCGTTTGCGTCATGCGAGCAACGTGGATCCTCTCGTAAATGCAGATTCCTCACAACCGAAGTTGTTCGGAACGACAAATCTTTGAGGGTTTTTAATTCGCTTTCGACCTACGCTGGGCTGGACGGACGAGGGCGTCCGTCCCTACGTGCGTTTCGAAGGACGCCGCCGAGCAAAACTTAACGCGGGAAAATGCAGATTCCTTAAATCTCCAGGATCACGGGCATAATCAGTGGGCGCTTCTGGGTTTGCTTGGAGATATAGCGCTTCAGGTCGGTTCTGATTTTTTCTTTGATCACGCCGTAATCGGCTCTTTCTTCCTCGCTCGACATATTCAGCGTCTGCATGACGATCTGGCGGGCTTCGCCCATGAAGCCGTCTTCGCCGGGCGAGAATCCGCGTGTCACGATTTCGGGAGAGCTCTCGACGCGGCCGGTAAGCTTGTTGATGGCGATGATGGGCAGCACGATTCCGTCTTCGCTGAGATGGCGGCGGTCTTTGATTATTAAATCCTCTACAACATCCGTGCGGGAGCCGGAGTCAATGCATACGCGGCCGACGTTGATGCGTCCGGCTTTGCGCGCGCCCAGTTCATCGAATTCGAGAATATCGCCGCTTTCGATCAGCATCACCTTGCCAACCGATCCGTGCATGGCGGCGGCCAATTCCGCGTGAAGCTTTAGCTGGCGATATTCGCCATGAATCGGAATGAAGTATTTTGGCTTCACCAGATTAATAATCAGCCGCAGTTCTTCCTGGCTGCCGTGGCCGCTGACGTGGACGGGCGGCGATGAGCCGTCGTCGTAAATGACGTGAGCTTCGCGCCGGAACAGATGATCAATCATGCGATAGATTGCCTTCTCGTTGCCGGGAATGATTCGCGATGAAAGCATCACGGTATCGTCCTTTTCGATGCGGGCGTGCTTGTGATTGTCCACGGCGGCGCGCGACAAGGCGGACATGGGTTCGCCTTGAGTTCCGCTGATCAAGACGCAAACCTTCTCCGGAGGGTAGTTCTTCATTTCTCCGGCATGGATGAGAAGGCCTTCAGGAATTTCGACGTATCCGAGGTCTTCGGCGATCTCCGCCGAGCTGTTCATGGAGCGGCCAATGAAGGCGATCTTGCGTTTATGTTCATAGGCCAGTTCGACGGCGAGCTTGATGCGATGAATGGAAGAAGAAAAACACGAAATAAACAACCGCCGCTGAGTGCGGGCGAAGACTTCGTCGAATTTCCGCCGCACTCCGCGCTCGCTGGGCGTGTATCCCTTGCGCTCGACATTCGTAGAATCCTGAAAAAGAGCCAGTACGCCTTCTTTGCCGTATTCAGCGAAAGAATGGAGGTCGAAGAGGCGGTTGTCGGTTGGCGTCGGGTCCACTTTGAAATCGCCGGTATGAATCATGACCCCCAGCGGCGTATGCACGGCCAGCGCAACACAATTCACCAGGCTGTGGGTGACCTGGATTGGGTGAATAGTGAAGGGTCCGATCTTGAAACGCTCTCCGGGCGTGATTTCGCGCAGGTCAGCGTTATCGAGTAAGCCGTGCTCATCCAGTTTGTCCTCGACGTAGGCGAGGGTGAATTCGGTGCCCCAGACAGGGACATTCAGTTCGGAGAGAATCCATGGCAGCGCCCCGATGTGATCCTCGTGACCATGAGTGAGAACAATTGCGCGAACGTGCTGCCGGTTTTCGATGAGATAAGAGATATCGGGAACAACGATATCCACGCCCAGGAGTTCGGCTTCGGGGAACATGAGGCCTGCGTCAATGACAATAATGTCATCGCCCCAGCGAACGGCCATGCAGTTCATGCCGAACTCGCCGAGGCCGCCCAGCGGAATGATCTGAAGTTTTCCGGTCGCCATCGAGTAAGGATGATGCTAGCACACGAAGCATTACCGGCCCCGACTATGAGGAGGGTTTCACAATCCGAGGGCTGATCGCTAGCCACTGAACACTAGCCACTGACCCCTCGCCACTGACCCCTCGCCACTCCCGCTACACGCTTCTCCCGATAGCATTCCCGCCGCCGCTGCGATAAGGTGGAACGAATGCCAGAGCAGCGGAAATCGTGGCTTCGCCGTCGGGTTGAGACAGCCATGGTTGGCGGCCTCACGCGGGCTTATTCCACGGTGCGCGTCAATCCCGATAGTTTTCTGCTTCAGTTGCGCACTGCATACCGCATGCCCATCAGCGGATATCACGGCGTATTCACGCTGGAGATGCGCGAACTCGATATCGTTGCCGATTCCATCATTCGCAGCGGAATGAAAATTGCCGCGATCGAGGGCGCCGGTTTCGGCCTCGGCGGTTTGATGACCATCGTGCCCGATCTAGGTGTTCTTTCCGCTGTCACCATGCGCACGATTCAGAAGCTAAGTCTGGTTTACGGATTCGAATTCAATACCGACGATGAGATCGCCCAACTCTGGATCGCCGCCGCCAGCGCCGCGGGCCTGGACCTCGGCCGGGAC
>JBOGLA010000013.1:0-78486 GCA_050746185.1 Terriglobales bacterium
GTTCCGATCCTGCCGAACTCGTATGCTTTCCGCATACGACGAATTTCCATCTTCCACGAGCGTGAAATCAATCGTCGCGCCTGGCTTTACTCCTTCGAGCACTTTTGGGTCGCGAACGTCGAAAGGCATCGCCATAGCGTCCATGTAGCCGGGAACGCTCTGGCACGAAACAGTCATTGAGCGATGCGAGGGACTCACCGTCAGGACGAGTCCCGACATGGAATGTTTTTCCGCCGCGCCGGGGACGGCCAACCCAAGGAGCGCGAGCATGATCAATAAATTTGCTGCGGATTTCATAAATCAAGCCATTCAATTTGAGCATTGTAATTTGAATTTCGCTGACGGAGCACCTTACATTAAATTCCCACTAATTTAGACCTCCGCCTCAAGCGACAATTGTTGCACCGAATTATTCAGGACTTTCTGCGCCTCGCTCCGTTTTTGCTTCAGATCTGAAATCTGTTTGTGTAGCGAATCAATCTGGTCCTCCTGCTGGTTTAGCTGGCGAGCGTACCGCTGCACCAGAGTCTTCTCTTCAATGCTGCCTTTCAACGCCTTCATATTCTCGCGCACTCGCTGTTGGTCTTCTGCGATGCTGGTGATCTGCGCCTGACGGGAATCAATTTCCGCTTGCAGGGCAGCGACCTGGTTCTTCTGCTCAATGATTTTCCGGAGAGCCTGTTCAACTTGACGATTAATCATCTTCTGCTGAAGAAAGAATCCAATCTGCTCGTCATTGAGATTGGTCAATTCATAGCGGGTATAGTTCGGACGATATTCCTTGACCACAAGACTTGCGGTTGTCTTTGGCTCAAGCTTCATGCGGAAACGATGGAATGAAACTGTACTTTCTTCCGGCTGCATTTCTTTATCGAGCTTCCAATTTTCGCGGATCGGGTGCTCGATGATCACGGTGCGCGGGGACGTGTCGCGATCCCTTACGGTATAGGTCATCTCTTGTTGTTCCTGGCTGGTGCAGGTCATAACGCCGCGATTGATCATGACCTTTGTGACTCTTTGTCTTTGTTCTTGTTGCTTCGTGTCCACCAGAACGCCTAAGTCGGCGGCGTAGGAAAGCAATCGCTTTTCATCCGGTTTGATCGGATCCATGAGGCCCTCGCCGGCGAAGGCGCCGTCTTCGAGGACGTTGAAACTGCCGCCGTCAAGCGTGAGCCCGCTGGTATTATCGAGCCAGAGTGCGCGCAGGACATAATTGTTCTCTGGATTCCATACCGAGACCTTTTCAGCTTCGACGCGAGACTGCAAGATGGGAACGAGTGCCGATTGATTCTTATGAATGGTAACTCGATCCGGCAACCGGTATTCGAAGAGGTCGCCGAGTTCACGCGAATTCGCGACGTTATTGTTTGCCTGCTCCAAGGCGTCGGCACTGATAGCTTTTGTTTTGAAAACTCCGCCGCCGACTCCCGCGCCGGCGCCGGACCTCGTTCCGGAGATAATTCCGCCGATAACGCCACCCAGCTGTCCATTGATGATCGTTGGCGCTGGAGGCGGTGGAGGTGCAGCTTTGTCTTCCATCTCCGGCTCAAATGTTTGCGGCGTGATCATCGCATTCTCCGGCATCGGAACCACCGGACGACGGGCATAATACGGCTGCGACAGGTCCTGCACAAATGACTGCGGTGCGCCCGCAACCAGAGACAGTTCCACGTTATCCCAGTCTTCTCCGACTGTGTTGTCAACGATTGCCCATCCTTGCAGCAGGGGCTTGCCGTCTTTCGGCACTACAATTCGATACGTGGACTTCCAGATAGGAACTTCGCTGATGTAGCTAACCAGTAGGTCGCGCTCTCCTGTTCCTTGAGTGGAAATCGTCAGCCTGCGAAGGTCCTGATCTCGCGTGGACGCAACCAGACTCAGATAGTGCCCAACTTCGTCGTTCAAATCTTTTTCGGCGATTCGGACAATTGTTTCCGGAGTCAGGTCAAACTCCCGAACCTCACCCACATCGCTTACCAGAGAAATTTGATTGACCGTGATCTTCTGATTGTCCTTCCCCAACAATTCTCGCTGTTCAACACTCAATAACTTTCCCGTCGCACTGAGCGAGCCGCTATGCACTTCAATTCGAGCGCCACGCATGGCGTCCAGAAACTGCGCCGTCGTCGTGTCTTCCCCCAACGGCAATCGCAGCGCGCCCAGCCTTTTATTCAGAGGATCAATCGAGTTGTAGGCCACGCCGGTGATGCGTCCTTTGCCGAGATCGAGCGTGGTGAGCGATTTGAGAACGTCATTCAGTTGGGCGGTCGTGAAGTCAATATTCACGTCCTCGTTTCCGTTTACCCGGCCAGAATGCTCGAAATATCCCATGCCGTTCTTGTACAGAACCACCCTTCTCACCGGAAGGCGAACCGACCCGGCAGGGGATTGAGCAATAGACAGAGAAGACAAGAATACAAGCAACAGAAAATATCTCGGCAACCGCATAATGCCTCCTTCGAGAAGCAACTCATCGGTAGAACGGGAAGCGTCTACCCAACCTGCGTACCAGAAGGATTAGACACCGAAGGGCACAAAATTGCGTTCTTGATCTTGGAAGGGAATAAAGGAAGTACCTACGCCGGCCCAAGGGGAAACTTTTAAATTCCCTGCGTGTTGGTAACATTGATCTCAACTCAGTTTGAGGAGAAAGCCGTGCAAGGAAAATATCCAAAGATTGTTACTGTCATTCTGCTAGCGCTCGCGACCTTGCTGCTAGCTGGTTGTCC
Organism: Terriglobales bacterium; assembly: GCA_050746185.1. GTDB lineage: Bacteria > Acidobacteriota > Terriglobia > Terriglobales > Acidobacteriaceae > PALSA-188. The sequence continues at coordinate 2,730 of JBOGLA010000013.1, forward strand.
GCCGCGAGAAAGCATTGCGCGGATTGATCAGACTCCCGGGCGTTTTACGGGCAAAGAAATCAGCATCGCGGGGCGCGTGACTAATTCCTTCGGCGCCATGGGCGCAGGCGTCTTTCAGTTGGATGACGGCACCGGCCGCATGTGGGTTTTCAGCAATAACTTTGGATTGCCCGGACGCGACGCAAAACTGGCCGTCACCGGGCGGTTGGAAGAAGGGTTCAGCTTCGGAGGCAGGCACTTCGCAACGATCCTGCGGGAGACGAGGCGGCAGCATTACTGACCTCCGCCTTGATGAAGGCTTTACGGTGGTAGAGACGCAGCAAGCTACGTCTCTACAACAGTTTTACCAGGCCAAAGTTTACCGCCATCCCCCGGTTGGTATAGAAGCCTCGAGCTCTGATCGCTTTACCCTGCCCGCTGTTGTTCAGGCAAAGTCTAATTAAAGGTTAAAGAGGCTAACCACCTTGCCTTTGAAGCGTTCCCATAAGTCTATCGTTTGACTGGAGGATGTTGGTGTTCCTGGGTTTCGCTCGATGTGTTTCACACGCTTGAATCCCGGAGGAATTTCGAAGAGCCCGGGATCGAGCGACCCTAGCTCAAGATGTGTCACTAGCGTTTCACTCTTTGAATCAGTCTGCTTAATGGTTCCGTCCGGCAGCGTGTACGTGCCTTTCGAAACCATTACTAGCTGCACGGCGAATCCCGTTTCTGGTTCCCCGATATCCACAAATTCGGGCTTTTCAGCTGGCTGTCTCCCTGCCACCAAATAGCTGTGGGCTCGTTTTCCCCTACTTAACTTCCGGTCGCACGAAACTTGAGGGTCAAGGCCAATATACCATCCGTCCGTCACCGTTTCTTGTGGTTCGGAGTGGGAGCCTTCAAGCGGAATCTGCTTTCCGGTGATGATGACATGTCTTGCGATGTGTCCAAAAAACTCTTTTCGCTCGCCTGTGTCCACCGTAGTTGTCTCGATTCGCAGTGTCGGTTTTCTGGACGGAGACATGTCTTGCTTGCCTAATCCACGCGCCTCGATCTCTGCTTGAGTCAGTGGTTTCGGAGGATAAGGTGCTGAAACGTATTCGGCGGCATCAAGATTCAACTCAAAAACTTGCCCCAAATCGCACCGCGTAAGGGCAGCGAGCCGCGGCCCGGATAACCATTGTTGTGAGCCATCTGCTTTTCGCTGCCCCGAGTAATTCCGAAATTCCATCCGCTTCCGGTCTCCCTGCACGTAGATAGTCTCGTCAGTCGGATTTCCAGCAAAAACGCGACGGATCGTCATCTTGATCCCCGTGTTTTCCGAGGCTTGCAGGAGAGGGACACCGACAAGAAATAAACAGAGAGGCGAAAAATGCACGGCGGGCCTCCAGGATCGCGCATTACTCGAAACTACGCTAGCTCTGACTTGATTCGGAGTCAAGCCTTCGTCCCAGAGCTGCGACCTTGTTGTTTGTATTGGCCGCTTTTGGGTGATCGCTGAGGACTTCCCGCGAAAAATTGCAAGATTGTTTTTTAATTCTGCCGGGAGGGAAACGGGACGGCCTGATCGGAAATCTGTTGCGCTTCCGATTCGCGGACTTCCAGTCGCATCTGCCGCAGACTGGTCGCTTCCGCCGGGTTCATTCCGGCCTTAAGATCGGTCTTTTCGAGGAAATATCGCCACCCGGCATGCCTGTCTTCGGATGCCTGTGAGCGTTCAAACTGGCCAAGCGCGCTCTCGGCGTTGACGCGTCCTTTAATAACGGCCATGACGCCGCCCGATTCATATGTACGAACGTTGTGGCGAATGACCGCAAACGAGGCCTTCGATTCATCCTGCATGTGGAGAGCTCCAGTCGAAGCGCGTTTCGTGCGGGGGAGAGATTATGACAGCGTGCTCACTTCTTTTTATGGTCGCGAGCACGCGTTTGTTATTGAGATGTTTCCGCTTTACAGCGGGCGAACGTTCTCAGCTTGCCAGCCCTTTGGTCCCTTGGTTACCTCGAACTCAACACTCTGGCCTTCTTGCAGGCTGCGGAAGCCTCCTGCCTGAATCGCCGAGAAGTGCACAAATACATCTTCGCCACTCTGACGGCTGATGAAGCCGTAGCCTTTGGCGTCGTTAAACCACTTTACTGTTCCTTGTTCTGCCATTTGTTGCTTGTATCCTTTTTGTTGATTTTACGCTGATGCTTCGGAGGTACTAAGGGCAGTGCTAGCTGGTTTGCAAGAAGCTGCTCAACAACCGATATATCAAACGCACCTACAGTGTACCAGATTCGGGGTAGAGAGCCTAGGGGAAAGTGCGGAGACGGATTTTGAACGGCAAAGCTCACTTCTCTGTCAAGAAAATGCTGCCAGACTGCAGAAGACGTTCGAAAATGATGCGCAAATTCTGCTTTTCATTACAATCGAATGGCCTCGGCCCGGCCTCCAACGCAACGATTCAGTCCCCAAACTGTAACTATCTATTCATCGAAACCATGTACGCTGATGGTTTCGAAATGCTATGGGCTGCGTACTGAAGAAAATCTGCGAAATTAAAAATTGGTATGCGGCCACGTGTCTGCTTTTCATCGTAAGCGCCGCCGCCGTTGCGTGGGCGCAGGAAAGTCCCCCTCCCAACCAGGGTCAAAATTCCACCACCGATGAATCCATACACGACTCCGATCCCAAAGTGGAGTCCATGTTCCCGCATTTCGAGAAAGGTCCCTTTTGGATATCGGGACAGATGAACTTCATTTTCCAGACACATCCTGGCTTTCCCGCCAAGTACAGTGGCCAGAATAGCCTGAACCCACACTATGAGAAGGCAACGTCGCGTCTCATGACCCTCTACACCGCTCTAAGGTTCGACGATTCGACGGAGGTCCTGCTGGATATCGAAGAAAGCGGACAAGAAGGCCTCAGCAGCAGCCTGGGGGTGGCCGGTTTTCCCAATCTTGATGTGGTCAGAAATCCCTCGCTGAGCAAGGCGCCGTATATTGCCCGGGTGATGATTGATAAGGTCTTTTCATTCGGCGGTCAAAGCATCGAAAATGAACGTGGGCCACTTTCCGTCTTTGACGAGCTACCTGCGCGTCGTCTGGAAATTCACGCGGGAAAGTTCAGCATGGTGGACTTCTTCGACCTGAATTCGGTCGGTTCCGACAGCCATTTGCAATTTGAAAACTGGGCAATTGATAACAACGGCGCTTATGACTACGCGGCCGACACCCGCGGGTACACGTGGGGGATGGTTGCCGATTATGAGGATCGAAATTGGGGGTTGCGTTTTGCCGAAGCCCTAATGCCAAAAGTCGCCAATGGAATTGACCTGGTGTGGAATTTGCGCAAGGCCCGCGCGGAAAATGTCGAATTCGAATTGCGCTATGGGCTGATCCCCAAAAAATCGGGGATCGTGCGCCTGCTTGGATTTTCCAACCATGCCAACATGGGAGTGTATCGGGACGCGGTTGCCCAGTTTGAAGAGGGAAAGATTGCGGCGCCGGACATCACTGCGCATCCGTTTCGCACCACTCAGAAATATGGTTTCGGAATAAACATCGAGCAATCTTTGACCTCAGACTTGGTCGCCTTCGCGCGCTGGGGATGGAACAATGGCAGGACTGAATCCTTTGCTTACACTGAAATTGATTCGACTTTCGTGGAAGGTTTGGGCGTGTACGGCTCTCTCTGGCATCGCAAACAAGATCGCGCCGGAATCGCTTTCGATTCGAGTGCGATTTCGAAAGACCATCAAAGTTACCTGGCGCAGGGCGGATACGGGTTCATCATCGGCGATGGTGCGCTCAATTATGGACGGGAAAATATCCTCGAAACTTATTACACCGCGCATGTGTGGCGCGGGATTTACGTCGCGCCGGGCTTACAGCATATAAATAATCCTGCCTATAACCGGGATCGCGGCCCAGTAATTATTCCGACGTTTCGAGTGCACGTGGAATACTGACGGTAACGTGGGTGTTGAGCGTCAGGCGTCCTCGCCCGGCGTTTGGGCCACAGCCAGCATCAAGAGCGGCGGACAGGAGTGTCAGCGACCTATGCCGAAGAGTTTGAACAAAAGCTCCGTGGGGGTGGACTAGCCCAATCGAAGTAAGTTCACTGCCTAAACCACGTGGGTAATTGTAAAGACCCGATAAAACGATAGAGTTTGCATTGCGGGACCTCAGACTGCTTCGCCCTCCCTCCATTCCTGGGGAGTTACCAGGAAAAGTCTGCAAGCCGTGGCAATGTAAGCCTTGGGTTAAACCTGACCTCAAGAGGCAAGCAGGCCAATTTGGGTTTGCGGCCCCCCCGCAATGCGTGCCAGGTGGCAACGCCGGTTGTTGTGCCTGGCACGTGACTTTTTTGGGCCTTCCAGAACGCAAAAACCTCACATCTACTCATCAATGGCTGAAGCCTGCACTTAGCGGCGTGTCGTCGGAAGATGGCCCAACCAGAATCTTGTACTCGCCGGGCGGCTGTTGCCATCCATTTTTCTGAACATCGAAGATCGAGAGGTAGAGCGGGTCAAGAGTCAGCGCAATGTCCTTTGATTCTCCCGGCGACAATTCCACTCTTTGCCACGCCACCAATCGCTTGAAAGGCTCGCCCGCATCCGCGGGAAGCTCGACATAAACCTGGGCCACCTCCGCGCCGGAACGCGGACCGGTATTTTTAACCGTGAAGATAGCCTGTTTTCCATCTGTTTTCAGAGATGAGTAGGCAAAAGTCGTGTAGGAAAGTCCGTGGCCGAATGCAAATAGAGGCTGCTTATTCTCTGCCTCGAACCATTTGTAACCAACCTTCAAGCCTTCGGTGTAATTGACGTCGAAGGGCGGCATTTCACCGCGCCGATGTTTCCCGGGAGGCGGCAATAAATTCATTCCCTGAATCTGCGGATGAGGAAGTTGCGCATCGCTCTCGGCGAAGGTGATGGGAAGTTTGCCCGACGGATTGACGTCGCCAAACAGTATGTTGGCAATCGCTTGCCCTCCTCCGATGCCGGGATACCAGGACTCGAGTATCGCAGGCACTCTATCCACCCAGGGCATGGTAACGGGTCCACCGCTCTCGACGACGACCATGGTGTGAGGATTAGCGGCGGCAACTGCCGTCACCAGATCATCCTGATCGTCGGGAAGAGAGAGCGTCGGCGCATCGTGACCTTCGGCCATCCACTGATTCACGAAGACGATTGCGATCTCGGATTTTTTGGCGAGGCTGGCGGCGGCGTCCACGTCCTTGCCTTCATCAAACTCAACCTGAGCTGCGGGCGCTTTCCTGCGGATGTATTTCAACGGCGCGGAGGGAAAATAGACTACGGATTGCCAAACGGAGGGCCCCGGCTTGGGATTAATGGCATTGCCTCCGGGCGCGTCCACCTGCGCTGAGCCTCCGCCGGAAAGAACTCCAACGTCGGCATGAGAGCCGATCACCGCAATGGATTTAATCTCGTCCGCCTTCAACGGAAGTTGGTTTCCGGCGTTCTTTAACAGCACGATGCTTTCTTCGGCGATGTGCTGAGCATCGTCGCGTCCGCGGAAGGGATTAACCACGCGGCGCACGGGCGGGTTATCAATCACTCCCGTCGCGAACATGCTCCGCAAAACGCGATGAACCATGTCGTCGAGGCGCGACATGGGCACTTCACCTTTTTCAACTGCCTCCTTCAGCGGGGCGCCGAAGTAACCGTCGCCGGGTTCTTCCTGGTCCAGTCCGGCGAGCGCGGCTTTCACCGTGCTATGTGTTCCCTCCCAGTCGGACAGCACAAAACCTTTGAACCGAAAATCCTTCTTCAGGACCTGATTCAGCGTGTAGTCATTCTCGCAGGCGTAATCGCCATTGATCTTGTTGTATGCGCACATCACGCCGGCGGGATGCGCAATTCCAATGGCAATCTGGAACGCAAGCAGGTCGGTCTCTCGCATGGATCGCTTGTCAAGAATGGCATTGAGGATATTGCGACCGGTTTCCTGATCGTTCAAGGCGTAATGCTTGATATCGCCCATCACCTGATTGGACTGAACACCTTCCGCGAGATGACCGACGATGGTTCCCGCAAGAATCGGGTCTTCGCCGGCGTATTCAAAGTTGCGGCCGTTTCGCGGCTCGCGGGCAAGGTTCACGCCGCCGCCAATGGACATATTGAAGCCCTGGTCGCGCAGCTCGCGTCCAATTACCGAGCCGTAAAGATGAGCCGCGTCGGTATCCCACGTCGCCGCCAGGCCGAGGACGGAAGGAAGAAGGGTCGCATAGCGGCTCTGAAGGGCGGCCATGCGGATTCCGACGGCTGAATCGGCCTCGTTAATGTCAGGGATGCCGAGGCGGGGAATGCCTTCGACAAATCCGGCGCCCAGATTGGATCTCGCCGGAACCGGCGCTCCTCCCCGCAGGACGCCCCAGCCCGTACCATGGACAAGCTGCATTTTTTCATCGAGGGTCATGTCCTTCATGACCATGTCCGCCCGCTGATCGGGGGACAGGCTCTTGTCCATCCAGGGACGGGAGGCGGTTTGCGGGGATTGCGCGAACATAAACGAAACTGAAATAAAGAACGCTGCGATCGCAACTGCCCTCGCGGTGTGCCGACTTATCAATCTTTGAAGATGCATGGTTCTCCTGTTGGTTACGTTTTGCTTCTTAGTATGTGCCGAGTGAAGCTCGAACAATCTGGGGCTCGGAGCCGAAGTTGAGCCCCCAATCGGTGGTAAGAAAACAGCGAGACTGGGGAATGATCATTTTGCTGAGATCGGACGCTCTCCCGAAAAAGCCTTCTATTTATACATCAAGGGCGAAAGAAACGTTGATGGGAAATCGGAGCGTCCATCTTAAGATTCGAGTTGTCGTGCCCCTCATCGTGTTCTCAATCGGGCAGGTGAGGACACCCGCCGCTACGTGTTTTTTGAGCGCGCAGGGTGAATCGATCAACTGGTTTGTCCGGACACTGGCCGGGTTCGACCCGTCGCGTTCCGCGCAATCTGGTAATTTCGATTGTGGTAGATTCTTATAACGTGGGCGCGTAGCTCAGTTGGTAGAGCAATGCCCTTTTAAGGCATGGGTCGTGGGTTCGAGTCCCACCGCGCTCACCATTTCTCTCTCCGCCAGTTTTTCTATTTCCGCGCGGTCGCCGCCGAGGACTTGCTGTAGCTTCTGGAGGCCACCATGCCCTTGCCTTCCTGCACAGTGATCGTTTGCCCTGCGGCGACGCCGGTAAGTTTGTCCGTGTGTCCGCTTGGCCACTGCACTTCGATTGCGTCGGCTTTGGCGTGGCTGGCCAGGCCAAATGTCAGCACCAGTTCGCTCTGCGATAGGTAACTCGACCCGCTGCAAAGCATCTTCCATTGCTTGTCGGAACCGGCGGCCACGCGAACGACGGCGCCAATCCCATCGCGGTTGGATTTGGTTCCGACCAGCTTTATCCGAAGGCTGTGGTTGATGCCGCCTTCGTTGTGAAACAGGTAAGCCCGGCCGCCGTTGGTGGTGATGAGGACATCCAGGGCCCCGTCGTTATCAACATCGGCATAAGCCGCGCCCCGCGCCACTTTAGGACTGGCGAACGCCGCGCCCATGGATTCCGTTACTTCTTTAAACTGTCCGCCGCCAAGGTTCCGGAACAAATGTGGAGGCTCTTCGTATGCGACGCGTTTCTGCACGCGCTCGATTTGATCTTCAATGTGCCCGTCGGCAACGAAGATATCGGGCCAGCCGTCGTTATCGTAGTCGAAAAAGAAACATCCGAATCCCAGAGTAACCAGGGTCGCGCGGCCTACTTCCGAACTCGGCGCTTCATCCACAAACAGGCCGTTGCCTTCGTTGTGATACAGCGACAGCATCTGGTTGGCGAAGTTGGTAATGACGACGCTCGCGTGGCCGGACCGGTCATAATCCGCGGCATCCACACCCATTCCGGCGCGCGCGACGCCATCTTCGCTGAAGGCAATGCCCGCAGAGACGCCTTTTTCTTCGAATGTTCCGTCGTGTTTGTTGATGAACAGCTTATTGGCTTGGGTGTCGTTGGTCAGCAGGATATCCGGCCACCCGTCGTTGTTGGAATCGAGGATCGCCACTCCCAGGGACTTCGAAGTGGGATCGTAAAAGTGAGCCTTTTTCGTGGCATCCCCGAACTTGCCATTGCCCAGATTGTGCCAGAGTCGCGCCGATGCCCCTTGATACGATTCCGGGGTGCAATAGGATTTGTGGGTGCCATCGAGCGTGCAATACAGGTCGCCTTTAATGGACCACTGCACGTAATTCGCAACTACCAGATCGAGCTTGCCATCGCGGTCGTAATCAACCCAGGCCGCGCCGGTCGAAAATTCATTGGGACCCCAAAGACCGGCTGCCTTGGTCACATCAGTAAATGTGCCGTTGCGATTATTGTGAAATAAGTGGCTCTGGCCTAGCGCAGTGATGAATAGGTCGTCGTAACCATCATTATCGTAATCGCCAACGGCCACGCCCAGAGCGAACATCGGGATTGCCAGCCCGGCCTTGCGCGTCACATCGGTAAAAGTCCCATCATGATTGTTGTGATAGAGCTTAAGCGTGGAGCGAGGTCCGGGGTGGCCCGGCCAGTTTTCGTCATTCAGCAGCAGGATGTCGGGCCAGCCGTCGTTGTCATAATCAATGAACGCGCACCCCGGACCCATGGTTTCGGGCAGGTATTTCTTTCCGAAAGCGGCGTTATTGTGTTTGAAATGGATTCCCGCCTGCGCGGTGATGTCGCGAAACTGGATTCGCTGAGCGCGCGCGAAACCAGAGTGGAGGAAACAGACTGCAACAAAAAAGAAGATCAGTTTTCGCATCTACTTGGGAACCCCGGCTTCTGCGATGTCTTTTTGCGACCGGCGGTGAGCGGCGGCCCGCTTCTCGCCATGATCCGATTCGAGAATGGGCAGCGGCACCGAAACGTGTTCGTGGATTGCCTGCCGCTCGTTGTTGTCTTCCGGATGCGTCGCCCGGTACGGTCCGGTGATGGTTTGCGACGATTCGTCGGCTTTGAATCGCAAGTAGCGAACCTCGTGATCGTGCGCCCGCTTTTCGTCTCCCAGGCCGTTGTAGCAAAGCATTAGATCATAGTGTGCCTGCAAATCCTCGGGATCAATGGCCAGCACCGAATCCAGAACTTTCACGGCAGCAGCGTAGTGCCGCTGCAGGAAGAGAATGCGGCCCAGGTCATTCAGCGCGACGCGATCTCGCGGGTATTGTGCGAGAACTTCATGCAGTTGATCCGCCGCGTCATCGTAGCGACCCTCACTTCGCAGAACCCTGGAGTAAAAGTAGTGGGCGCGAGCGAGATTCGGGCTTAGAGCCAGAGCTTTTTGCAGAACGGTACGCGCCTGGTCCATATCGCCTTCCTGCACTGCGGCGCGTCCAATGTTCACCCAGCCATCCGGATTCTCTGGAGCGGCCTCGGTTGCTTTGCGGAATGCCGCCTCGGCGCCTTTTAAATCTCCCTGTAGGAGAAGACCGATCCCGTAGTCGTTCCACCTGTGCCAATCACCGGACTGAAGAACGATTTTGGGATTTGGCTCCGGAGCGCTGTGGGGAATCACGCTCAACGTGACTTGATCTTCCGCCAAGGCAACCACCGGCAGATTCGGTATTTCTTGTTTCTCCGCCGACGCATCTTTCACTGGGGCGGTGAAAACGAATTTCCGGTCGTCAAACCCACTGCTGACTTCGGTTCCCGGCTTCTGGACGGGATCGGGAACTCCGGCGAAAGCGAATTGCGTAGTCCACCAGGCGAATTTCCTGTAGCAAAGCCGCGCGTGCAATGTGATTTTGTTGCCAGCTGCTTCAGGAATATGCAGCCGGTAGTGAACCGTGTCTGCGGCTCCCGGCGGAATCAAATGCACATAGACAACCGATCGAGTCGCCCACGCATTCCGCTTGTTGATTGGATTCCCGTGCCCGTCAATCTGCAAGGAGCGGTAAAAGTGCGCGCCTTTTTCAACCGGACCTTTTCCGTTGTCCTCGACCATTCCGCTCCAGAAAATGGTCTGGCCCTTATCGTCGGTCGCCTTCAATTCAAGCCAGGTGTCGAAGGCGTCCACAGTGCCGCCGGGGAAGAAATGACCGATCTTTTTTGTGCGAACCACCACATCCACGCGAAGCGTGTCTCCACGCCGGACGACAGGCTGCACCCGATTCAACGGCGCCGTCACCGGAGGGACCTCCGTCAAATTTGCGGGGGTTATGTTCGACTCCGCCTCTTCTCCTACCGCAAAAGTTGTATTAGTCTCTGGCTGGAAGGCGGCAGCGGAGCTGGTTTGGTTCCGGTCCGGAGATAGCGCAAAAATATCCACGCTCAAAATGCCGTTCTTGAGGAAGTTCTCCGTCACCTCGAGTTGTTTGGCGTCCCCATTGGCTGTTGGGACGGCCGTATTCGCCGCCGGAAACCTGTGCGAATGCACAAATCCATTGACGTTTCCGAAGTCGCTCGAGCGGGCGAGGGGCATGTGGCAATCGGCGCATTGCGCGGGCTTTGGAGGATAGTAGAAAGATCGCGCGCCCTGACCCGACACTCCGCTGGCCTGCCAGTTGTCGTACTCGTTGAATCCGCGAATCCAACGGTAGTGATTGACTGGGACATCGAGATGCACCTTGTGGCAGGTGGAGCAGAACTCAGCAGTCTGCGTCCGCATGAACGGTTTTAGGAAGACGCGCCGGTGCGGCTCGGGATTCAACTTCACCAAAAAATCATGCATGACGCGGACGAAAGGGTTCTTGCTGGCCGCCAATTCGTGCAGTTTGGGATATTCCAGATAAAAATCTGCCTGCCCCATTGTGCTCTTTACCCTCGCAATGGAGTGGCACATCATGCAGCCAAGTCCAGCCTGCGACTCCGGGCGGTGCACGATTTGTTTGATCGGAGTATCCATTAATCCGCTGTAAAGCACCGCCGGATCGTGACAGCCGCCGCACCACTTGGAAGGCTTGGTTCCGACCGTGTCCTGCATGTACTCGACACTCTTTCGGTACCACTGATTGTTAAAAGAAGAGAAATGGTGCATGGAACTGAACCACTGCGTATAAATGTCGGCATGGCAACGCTTGCACGAGTCAGATTCCATGAAGTATTTGCTCGGAATCTTCTGATTGCCGTAAACCTGCGCGGAGCTGGGGAAGAACGGCCCCTTGGGGCCGTCGCCTTCTCCATTCATAGTCGCGGGAGAATCCTCGGGATTTTGAATCTGCGCACGCGTTTGCCAGCGGGCTTCCCGTAGATACCAAGCGCCATAGCCCAAGGCGGCTATCAATATTAGAGATATCGCGGAGCGAATCAGCGATCTGGCACTTGTATTCGCGGACAGGCTTCGAGTGCCCCACCATTCGGCAAAAAGAATTCCGACGCCGGCGAGACACAGTGCGATGTGGACATAGAGAAGATTCCATTCGGCGCGTGCTGTGCCCGTGTAAATCAGAACGCATCCCAGAATCCCGCCTGCGGCAATTAAAAGCCATCCAATTCTTGAGAGAACAGTTGCCTGGCCCAGCAGCCTGATCAACAAAATCAAAAGCAGGATCGTAGCTGCAAGACCTGCGGCTGCGTGAAAAAAAACAACGATCGGGTAAATGAGATTAGCTTGAGGAAAGGCGTAGAGGTAGCCGGCAGAAAGGGCCAGAAAAATGATCAGGCTTACGAGAAGGCGCTGACGCATAAATTTGCGGGAATGGCAGACGTCGCTAAGGGGCGCGGCCGCGTTCACAAAGTAGCTCTTTCGCCGGGAAAGCGGAATAGTATAAAAGAATTATCCTGGCTTACCGGATACCGAGGTGGTCAACGGGTCTGTGGACTGAGCCCCCGGCAAATATCCGTCGCGGAAAACAATAAACGCGCTCCGCGCAAGGGAGATTGGCAGCAAAAATATCCGTACCGGCAGGAACGCCAACATCGTCAAACAGCCCATCGGGATGGGCGGCACGCGCAACTTGGGACTGCTCAGCGGCATCATGCACTCCAGTATCTCAGAATAACCGATTACGAACGGCATCATGAAAAGCGGTCTGGAGGAATTCGCGGATGCAATCACAATTGCCCTAGGAACCCTGAGGTGAACCGCAATCATCTGCCGCTGACGATTTTGCTTCTAACATTTTTGCTGCTGCTCTTTCTGGGATGGGGCTTGGCCGCGTGGCGAGATTATTTTGCCAGTCCGGCTCGTGCCGGCTTGATTCTGGCCGTGTTGGTGAGCGCCGGAATGGTTTTGCTTTTCCGGCTTGATCTGCAAGCTCTTCGCCGGGGACGACTGCCGGTCGGAAGTCAGCCGGTGGTTCTGCGAGCGTTGGCACTGGCCTCGCTGGGATTAATCTGGTTCCTTCCTTTTGCGGATCGCAGGCAGATATTTACCTTCAAGGATCCTGGGATGTTGCGCTACGTCGGGCTGCTGCTTTGCTCCGCCGGCATCGCGCTTCGGCTTCTTGCGCTGGCGAAGCTTGGAAGACAATTCAGCGCGTACGTCACCTTGCAAGAAGGACATCAACTCGTGCAATCGGGCATCTACCGGATGATTCGGCATCCGCTCTATCTGAGTCTTCTATTGGCTGCGCCTGGAATGGCGCTCGTTTTCGACAGCACACTTGTATGGCCCATTCTCGGCATCGCTGCGATGTTCGTCGCCACGCGCATTCGCCATGAAGAGAAATTGTTGAAGTCGGAGTTTGGGAGATCGTTTGATGCGTATCAAAGCCGCAGTTGGAGGCTGCTTCCGCTAATTTTTTAAATAGGTGGAGACACAGGCTTCGAACTACTCCAGATCTGAGCTGGCTCTCATTTGATCCAGAACCTTTAATTGTGCGGTTGCGTGTTCCCATGCTTCCTTGTTTTTTCTGGTGCTTATTGGGGCGTTGGGGTCCGCGTAATAGTTCTGAATATTCTGCTTTAATGCACGGGGAATGGTCCGCTGCGGTTTCGAGGTAACCCGCTTGAGCAATTCGGCGTATGTTTTATCAGTCAGAGGATAGCCTCCGGGTTTGACCAACTTGCCCGTGTCAAGGTCAAGATTCGCGAGCGCCAGGGGATTGTCGGCGCCAGTCCTCACTTTATCGAGAATCTCTCGATACCAATCCACCGAATGATTCACGCTTTTCAGATACCATTCCTCGGTTTCAGGCGTCGGGATTTTGATGGCGAGATCGGAAATTGCTCCAATTTTCGGAATAATGAACACCAAAACCGCCAGCAAATGCGCTTTGAATCCGGGCCCGTTATATGTGCGAGCCCAATGCCGGTCGTAATTGGTGCGAGAAACTCGTTCGGCAAAAACCCGATAGGCTTCGTCGTTGGGATTGGGCGGAAATTGATTTCGGTGAAGCACCACCTCAGCCTCGGCAAATGCCGGGATAAAACTCCGCACCGAAGTCCGGTAGCTGCGAAGGGCCGCGCGGGTGCGGCCCAGTACTTCATGCGACCGAAAGCCGTAAGTGTCAAAAAAGGCTCGCTCCAAAAGGTTTCGAGGCACTTTGAAGCCGATGAATCGCAGATATGGCGGAGGCGCAAACGCATGATTGGTCAACTGGCCGATATCAAATGCGAATTCGGTGCGAATGTGACTGTGCGGACTTTCATCATAGGTCACGCTGGGCCCGAATTTGTGCTCCAGGTTGGGGAAGGCGATTGCGGTTGCGGGGTTTATCGCCTCCGAATGGCCGATCGAGTCCCCGACATAGTGCGACAGCGCTCCAATGGCAAAAGCCAGTTCATTGACGGTTCGGGCGTCGCGGAACAGGAAGTCAATGAAATCTCCGGTGCGGACATAATGTGTGAGGTTGCTGAAAAATGCCTGTCCGAAGGGATAAAAGCCCATGTCTTGAATTGCCGAACCTCCGTAGGCGTAGGCGTGAGCCTCGCGCAACTGGGCCGCGGTTGCCTGAGGGAAGCGGGCAAGCAGCAAGGGGCGGATGGAATCATTCCAGGCCAGGTCAATCAATTCTTCATGGGTAAGGACGGAGTAACCTGAAGCGGCCGGAGCCAAACACGCGGCAAGGCTAAAGCCCAGGAGCAGCCGTGTAAGCCGCGGAAAATGATTCATGCATCTCACGAGATTGCCAAATCCTAATAGATAACGATGTTTGATGCTTGGCAGCGAATAACGTTGGCGCATGCGGTCCAAAATTGATGGCTAAAATCATGGGTTCGAGGCGGCGACGCGCAAAATCTGTGGTTGCCTTATGGCTCACGTTCACCGCCGGATTCGTGGATATCGTCGGATTCCTCGCCATATACCGTCTTTTTACCGCTCACATGACGGGGACCACGGTGCGCATAGCGGAGCAGTTTGTGCATCGGAACTGGCATGAGGCCGCCCTCGCGTCGAGTATTGTCGCCGCTTTTTTCCTGGGCTCGATTCTGGGACGCATCCTGATTGAAATCGGATCGCGCGTTGGCTTGCGACGGATCGGTTCTGTCACACTGGCGATAGAAGCTGCGCTGCTGGCAGGTTCCATTCGTTCTGGTACCGTCGCGCCTTCGCCTGCGGCGATTTATGTGGAGCTCGCAATGCTGGCGTCCGCCATGGGATTGCAGACTGCCACTTTGACCGGGATCGGGCCGCTCACAATTCACACAACGTTTGTCACTGGCATGCTGAACAAGCTTGCTCAACTGGTGGCCCGGATACTTCTTACTGCCTACGACCTGAGCAGGCGCTCGATAAGCTCATCCGGTAACGAGCATCGCCGAAAGCGTCAAGACAGTAGCCGCGAAGCGCGTTTCATATTTGCCATATGGGTTCTATACCTGGCGGGCGCCGGTTGCGGCACGTGGGCTGCGGACCAATGGCAACTCAGGGCTTTGTATTTGCCTTCAAGCATGCTTCTGGGAGCGATCGGAATAGATCAGATGTGGCCACTCTCGATCGAGGAAGAGAGGGAACAGGAACACGAAACATAGTCCTGTTTCTGTCACCTTTCGTTTTACTCGCCGGGCCAGGCCTCAGACAACTCTTCGCGAAAAGCCGCGGCGGACGCCAAAAGCAGTACAAGTATCCAGCCGCCAAGAAAAAACCATGTGCACAGGACCAGGGTTGAATAAACGATATCGGCAAACATCCGCGACCCTCTCCTTTCCCTCAAACGCACGCTTATTTCAAGATTCTTTTCCGGCGAGACCCTTATAGTTCTGAAGAATGCCTCGAATCGCGGCCAGTTTTAGATAAGGCGCTAATGTGTCGTTGGCCACAATCTGATCAATTTGAGCGAGCCAGTATTTAACTGCGCGTTCAACGCCGGACGACATTTCAGATGCGACAATGCTGATGAAATCGGTGGAAACTGCGGTGGCCAAGGATTGTCTCCCTTCACTGAATTGCAGCCGGTGTGAGGAGGAAAACTCCTCACACCGGTCCCCTCTACTGATTTGGCGTTGCTGGCCCGTTTGACTGCTGAAGTTGCATGAACCGCTGCATGCGTTGGGCATGCTTTGCCTGCATTTCTGCAAACTTCGTCTTCTGGTCAGGAGTAAGAACCTGATACGCCTGCGCCATTATCCGAGCGTGTTCCATTTCCAGTTGCGAGTGGGTCTGCGCTTCCTGCGATATGATCGCTTGGGCCTTCGATTCGTCGAAGTTGCCGCTGGTTACCAATTGCATCATCTGCTGATGCGCTTGTCCTTCCTGCAACATCAGCGGGTGAAGCGTTGGTTTTTCGTTGGAGATAATCTGCTTGATTTGCGCCTTTTGAGCGTCGGTAAGATCCAGCGCCTTGCTGAAGAAACCAAACATATGTTCTCCACCGCGGAAGCCGCGATGAGCGCCAGGCCCGGGGCCCGTGGTCGTGCCGGCGTCTTGAGAGATCGCGAAGCCCGCCATCAATAGAAGCGCAAGCACCGCGCCCAACATTTTGAATTTATTTCTTTTCACGTTTAATCCTCCTGAATCATCTGCTTGAAATCTAAATTCTGCATTCACTGCCGGCCGTCCTGATTTGTTCTACTGATAGAAACACGTCTGCGGCGCAAATGTAGTAAAGAGACGGTCAACCGGAGTAAAGTTTTGTAAACCGGCGCAGCCGCCGGTTTGACAATTCTTTACGCCGGTTGCCGGTTGCATTGTGTGAAACTGAAATGGCCAACGTGGATCAAATTCTGATCATTGACGACGACGTTGAACTGTGCAGCCTGGTAGCGGAATACCTTGAACCTGAAGGCTTCAAGGTCGAATCAATTTTTGATGGAAGGCGCGGACTGGAACGGGCTCTCAGCGGTCCGCAATTGCTCGTGGTGCTGGACGTTATGCTGCCTGGACTCAATGGGCTTGACGTCTTGCGCCGGATTCGAAGCACATCGAAGATCCCGGTCTTATTGCTGACGGCGCGCGGCGAGGATGTTGACCGCATCGTGGGGCTCGAGATCGGAGCGGACGACTATCTTCCAAAGCCATTCAACCCGCGGGAACTGGTGGCTCGCATTCGCGCCATCTTGCGGCGCACTAGGACAACTCCTCCGAACGAGCCGATTCCAGATGTGGTGCGGGTGGGCGAAATTGAACTTGATCCCGCGACACGAACCGTCCGGCAGAAAGGCGTGCCCATCGAGTTCACTTCGGTGGAGTTCAATCTGTTGGAAGTCTTGCTGCGAGAGGCCGGACGCGTGGTTCCTCGCGAGGAACTGGTGGATACCGTCTTGAGCCGCAAGTTTTCCCCCTTTGACCGCAGCATTGATATGCACATCAGCAAGGTGCGAAAGAAACTGGGCGACTCGGACAACGGCACCGCATTGATCAAAACGGTTCGAGGCGTCGGGTACATCTTTACGCTTGCCCGCGACAGGGTTGAGGAAAACGCCAAATGAGAAGCCTTTTCCTCAAAATATTCCTTTCTTATTGGCTCGCTTTCGCCCTGTTCCTGGTGACCACCATTCTGGTGACCCTCGCGTTGCGGCCTCCGCGTGAAGCTGCGGGGATTGAGTCTCTGCAACAGAAATTTCTCAATGATGCTGTGCAGGCATACAAGACCGGAGGCTCCGAAGGACTTCGCGGATACCTGCGTGGACTCCGCGAATCCCAACATGTCCATGCTTTCCTTTTCGATCAGCAGGGACACGACCTCTCGGGACATCGCGCCCCTGAGTGGATCGAGAAAGTGGAACGGGGGCAGATTCACACCGCCGACAGCATTTGGGGAAGGATGGGGCCGATACAGTTTCTTAGGCCCTCGGTTACCGCCAGTGATGGCCAATCTTATAATTTGGTTATCGAGTTGCCGGTTGCGCGCACCCGGTTCGGTCCGCATGGCGTTCCGTTGCTCGGAATTCTGATCGCCATCCTTTGCTCCGGCCTCGTCTGCTATCTTCTGACCCGATATCTGACGTCTCCCATTGTGCGGCTCAGAGCGGCAACTCAGAAATTGGCAGCCGGCGATTTGACCGCCAGGGCGGGCGAGCACACATCGCGCGGTCACGATGAAATGTCTGAACTGGTTCGCGACTTCGACACCATGGCGGAGCGCCTTGAAAACCTGGTAAATGCGCAAAGCCGCCTTTTGAAGGATATTTCACACGAATTGCGCTCGCCGCTTGCACGCTTGAATGTCGCGCTCGAGTTAGCGCGGCAGCGAACCGGGCCCGGGGCTCAAACCGCTCTCGAGCGGATTGATCTTGAGGCGAATCGCCTGAATGAACTGATTGGCCGCCTGCTCACCATCGTGAGACTCGAGAGCGGCGGCGAAACCATGCGTAAGGTGCCGCTTCACCTGGCTGAAATGGTTCGCGGAATTACACAGGACGCCGCCTTCGAAGCGCAGAGCCGTCATTGCCGCGTCGAATGTTCAATCACGGGCGATTATGTAGTGATTGGGGATCCCGGACTCTTGAATAGCGCGATTGAAAATGTGGTAAGAAATGCGGTGCGTTACACGCGGGAAGATACCGCGGTGCAGGTGTATCTGGAATGCGAGGACACGATCCACGGACGGGAGGCGATTGTGCGGGTTACGGATTGCGGTCGCGGCGTGCCGGAGGAGGCGTTGAACAAATTGTTTTTGCCCTTCTACCGCATTGATGACGACCGTGGGCGAGGGACGGGCGGGGTCGGCCTTGGCTTGGCGATTGCCGATCGCGCCGTCCGCTTGCATGGTGGTACCGTCAGGGCGGCGAATGGATCAAATGGCGGCCTGGTAGTCGAGATCAGGCTTCCGTTGGCGTCCAGCCCGGACCCGAGACTCGTCGCTAACGGCTCCATCGTCACTGCCTGAGATGCTCATCCCAGGCTCGTCTCAACAACAAATTTATGTGGCAGTGACACGCGAATTGCGCCGGGGGCGGCGGGATTGGACCGCTACCCAAACTCTTTCCGCCGCCGAACGTCCGAGGGCGACGGCGCCTGCTTCCGTGGTCAAGTTTAACGTCTGATCGTAATTGCGGCCTGAAACATGAAGATTTGCACCGGGACGGATGCCGCGTTGCTCAAGGAATTCCAGCAAACGGCGGTCCCGTTCGTAGATGCCGCTCACGCGATAATTTTTTCCGGCATCAGCGTGCGCCAGCAACAGCAAACCGCGGCGGCGGCGGCTCGCGGGGCTTTCCAACTCGCTAAGATTGCCGTGTGGACAAGAGCCTCCTCGTCCAAGCTTGCCCAACAACTTTGCTTCAAAATCAGGAGAAACGGCGTGCTCCAGGCGCTCGGCCTCGTCGTGAACCTTGTACCACTCCATGCCAAACACTTCCGATAACATTCTTTCGATCAGGTGATGGCGCAAAGTTAGTTTGCGTGCAATCTTGCGCCCGTTTGGGGTCAGGCTGACGTGTCCATCCCCCTGTACACGCACTAATCCGTCTTTCCTCAAACGGCGCATCGCCATGGTGACGGCGGGCGGCGAAACCGAAAGCCAATGCGCAAGAGTGGCGGAAATCACCATCTCGCCTTCGCTCTCGGCTTCCAGAATTGCTTTTAGATAGTCTTCTTTGGAGACGGTGATCACTGGTCGAAATTATACGGCGGAAAGTTAATTACAGTTAACTGGGGAAAAGACCGCGTGGCGTCGCCTCCAGTTGCGAAAACTTCAAACGCAATTTGACATCGGCGTTTTTGCCTCCTACCCTGTTCTCTCAAACCATGAAAGTCCTGGTGATTGGGAGCGGAGGCCGGGAGCACGCGCTGGCGTGGAAACTCAGCCAGTCTCCGCGCGTAACCAAGTTGATTTGCGCGCCGGGAAACGGCGGAATTGGCGGCCTGGCGGAGTGCGTTCCGGCGGATCAGAAGAGTCTCGATTCATTAGTGGCGCTGGCGAACCGGGTTCGGCCCGACCTGACAGTCATCGGCCCCGAGTTGCCACTTCAGCTTGGGGTCGTGGATGAATTTCAACGGCGCGGCTGGAAGATTTTCGGGCCTACCAAAGCAGCGGCGCAACTGGAATCGAGCAAGAGTTTTGCGAAGGAATTCATGCAGCGGCACCGAATCCCAACCGGCCACTATGCCATTTGTAATTCGCTCGAAGAAGTTGGCGACGCCCTGCCGCGGTTCTCCGTGCCGGTGGTTGTGAAGGCCGACGGGTTGGCGGCGGGGAAGGGCGTTGTCGTCTGCCAGACCAGGGACGAAGCGGGATTGGCCGCGTCAGACATGCTTACCGGAAAGATGGTGGGCAGCGCCGGATCGCGTGTGGTGCTGGAGGAATATCTCGAGGGCGACGAAGTTTCTTTTCTGGTTTTGAGTGACGGCGAGCGCGTAGCGGCGCTGGCGGCGGCGCAGGATCATAAGAGAATTGGCGACGGCGATACCGGTCCGAATACAGGCGGCATGGGTGCTTATTCGGCGAGCGCGCTGCTCGATGAACCGATGACGAACTGGCTGGTGCAACACATTGCACGCCCGGTGGTGGAAGGCATGAAGGCGGAGGACGCGGAGTACAAAGGCATTCTCTACTGTGGGCTGATGATGACGGCGCGCGGCCCGATGGTGCTTGAGTTCAATTGCCGTTTCGGCGACCCGGAAACGCAACCAATTCTCATGCGATTGGAAAGTGATCTACTGGACGCGCTCGAAGCTTCGATAGATGGGCGGGTGAGCGAAGGCGATTTCCGCTGGTCGCCGGATGCTGCGGTCTGTATTGTTATGTCTTCGGGCGGATATCCCGGCGTGTTTGAAATTGGAAAGAAGATCACCGGGATTGAAGAGGCTGAGCGAATGGATGGGGTGAAGGTATTTCACTCCGGCACCAGCGGGATTGGAGATGAATATTACACCTCCGGCGGGCGTGTTTTAGGCGTGACCGCCCGCGCCGCGGAATTGGAATCTGCGGTCAAGCGGGCTTACGAAGCGGTTGCGAAGATTAATTTTGAGGGCGCTTACTATCGAAGGGACATCGGGGCAAGAGCACTCAAAAAGTGATCTGAAATTTCGATCATCCTGGATAATGAACCCTATGAGCAAGCCACTGGTTTCAATTGTGATGGGAAGCGACTCGGACCTCGAGATCATGCGGGAAACGGCGAAAGCGCTCGAGGGATTTGGAATTACCTACGAAATGGATGTGACGTCGGCGCATCGCTCTCCGGACCGTACGGCGGAATACGCGAGAAGGGCCGCGCAGCGCGGTGTCCGCGTGATCATCGCCGGCGCCGGCGGGGCGGCGCACCTGGCGGGCGTTATCGCGGCGCATACGACCTTGCCGGTAATTGGTGTCCCGATCCCGTCCACTTCGCTGAATGGCCTGGATTCCTTGCTGGCAACCGTGCAAATGCCTGCCGGCATTCCTGTGGCGACCGTCGCCATTGGAAAACCTGGTGCAACGAATGCCGGGATTCTTGCGGCGCAGATTCTGGGATTGGCGGATGGTGACGTGGCGAAGAAGTTGGATGACCACAAAAAGAAATTGGCGGACGGCGTGGAAGAGAAATCGAGGAAGATGAAAAACGGCTGAGTGCAGATTCCTCATGGCTGAAGCCATTCGGAATGACAACGTAACAACGCATTTAATAAATAAACTGTCATCCCGAACGCAGCGAGGGATCTGCATTTAGGCGAGACCTCAAAGCCATTCGGAATGACAAGAGGTCTCAAGGGTGAGTGAGACTCACGCGTCTCAGTCGAGCTTTAACGTCCTTAAATATTGACGCAGCGGTTCTCCCAAGTCTTCTCTCTTCAGAGCGAATTCCACGGTGGCTTTCAGGAAGCCAAGCTTGTCTCCGGTGTCGTGACGTTTCCCCTCAAAAACATAGGCATACACTTTTTCTTTCTTGAGCAACAACTTGATGCCATCGGTCAGTTGGATCTCGCCGCCACTGCCTTTTCGAGTCTGCGATAGGGTTTCAAAAATACCCGGGGTCAGGATGTAGCGTCCGATGATTGCGAGATCTGACGGAGCGTCCTTCAACGCCGGCTTCTCGACCATATTTCTAATTTCGAACAATTTGCCCTTGAAGCGGCCTTCGGTGGGCTTTACATCAAGCACTCCATACGCCGAGATTGCTTCGCCTTCGACAATTTGGGTTGCGATCACGGAAGTTTGAGTCTCGTCGAAGACCTCGATCATTTGCCCCAAGCAGGGAACGTTTGCGTCAATCACGTCGTCGGGAAGCAGCACCGCAAAAGGCTCATTTCCCACCACTTCCCTCGCCATCAGCACTGCGTGGCCAAGACCGAGCGATTCCTTTTGCCGCACATAAGCGACGTGAGCCATCTCTGAAATTCCTCGTACCACGCGAAGCTGGTCGGCTTTGCCACGGTCTTCTAGAGTTCGCTCGAGCTCATAGCTAAGGTCAAAGTGATCTTCGATGGATTGTTTGCCGCGGCTGGTGACGATAACGATCTGGTCGCAGCCCGCGGCCAGAGCCTCTTCGACGGCATATTGAATGATGGGTTTATCCACCAGCGGCAGCATTTCTTTTGGCAGTGCTTTAGTTGCGGGAAGAAAACGCGTTCCCATGCCGGCTGATGGAATGACTGCCTTGCGAACCTTCATGCCCATAACGATAGCTCGATGGATTTTCTACGATACCACTGATGGTAACGCGTTGGTCCCGGCGAGATCCTCCAACAATCTCTGCAGGTGCTGGAGAACATCCGCGGGCTCGTTGGTCTTCAGAGAAAATTTCAAGGTTCCATCAGGCGCGAATTGCGCGCCGCGATGCGTGGACACGAAGCGCGCCAGTTTCTCAGAATCAATCGCCGCATTCTCGCGGAACTTAATAGTCATAAAATCACGCTTCCGCTCGATTACTGTGGCTCCAACGTCCACCGCCAGAAGCTTGAGTGAAGCATAGTCCAAGAGGTTGCGTACGGCAGGAGGCGGTTCGCCATAGCGGTCTCGCAGCTCCGCTCCTACCTCGTTCAATTGCGATTCGGTTTCAATCGCCGCAACCCGCTTGTACATTCGCAAACGCTGATTTTCTTCGGAAATATATTCCGCTGGAATTCGGATGTTCACGCCGAGGTTCAGCTGAGTTGCAGCCTCGTCCGCAGGTGCCTCGCCTTTCATTTCGCGGACGGCACGATCGAGCATCTGCGTGTAAAGCTCGAATCCTACGGCTTCGATGTGACCGCTCTGTTCTCCACCCAACAGATTACCTGCGCCTCGCAGTTCGAGATCGAGGGCCGCAATTTTGAAGCCTGCGCCCAGGTCGGAAAACTCCTTCAACGCGGCCAGTCTGCGTCGCGCGATCGGGGTAAGTTCGATTTCGCGAGGCAACAGAAGATAGGCGTAGGCGCGGCGATTGGAGCGTCCCACGCGGCCGCGCAATTGATAAAGCTCAGACAGGCCGAGGCGTTCGGCGCGATTAATCAAAATCGTATTGCAGAGCGGGATGTCGAGACCATTTTCGATGATCGTAGTCGCGACCAGGATGTCGGCTTCGTGATGCATGAACTTCAGCATCACTTTTTCAAGTTCGCCCTCCGGCATTTGGCCGTGCCCGACGAGAATTCTCGCGCGGGGCACAAATTCCTGAAGCTTGGCAGCGATTTCCCAAATCGTATCCACGCGATTATGCACGAAGTAGACCTGGCCGCCGCGATCGAGTTCCTGCTCAATGGCCGACTGCATGAGCTTTTCGTCCCAGTTCGCGACCACCGTCTGGATGGCAATGCGATCCTTGGGAGGCGTCTCGATCACGCTCATATCGCGCAGTCCCACCAATGACATGTGCAGGGTGCGCGGGATGGGGGTTGCCGACATGGTGAGAACATCCACTTCCTTGCGCATCTGCTTCAGACGCTCTTTGTGGCGAACGCCGAACCGTTGTTCTTCATCCACGATCAGAAGTCCGAGATCTGTAAACTTTATGTCCTTCGAAAGCAGCCGGTGCGTGCCAATCAGGATATCAACCTTGCCGGATTCAACTTTCTGGAGGATATCTTTCTGCTGTTTCGCGCTCCGAAAGCGGCTGATCATCTCAATAGTTACGGGGAAGGCCGCGAAGCGCTGTTTGAATGTTTCGTAGTGCTGGAACGCGAGTACGGTTGTGGGGGCAAGAACCGCGACCTGCTTGTTGTCACTGACTGCTTTGAATGCCGCACGCATGGCGATTTCGGTTTTGCCGTAACCCACGTCGCCGCACAAAAGGCGGTCCATCGGTTGCGGCGATTCCATGTCGCGCTTAACGTCTGCGATGGCATAGTTCTGATCGTCGGTTTCGTTGTATTCGAATGCATCTTCAAATTCGCGCATCCATTCATTGCCTGGAGGAAAAGCGTGACCCTGCGCTGCCTTGCGCTGGGCATATAGTTTGAGCAGTTCGTCGGTCATATCCTTCATGGCGTTGCGAACCCGAGCCTTGGTTTTCGTCCAGGCCGCGGTGCCGAGATGGTTCAATGCGGGTTTGGCGCCTTCCGAAGAACGGTACTTCTGAATCAGATCCAACCGGGTCAAAGGAACGTAAAGGCGGGCGCCCTCAGCGTATTCAAGCAACATGAACTCGGCATTTCCATCGCCTTGATTGATTTCTTTCAAGCCCTGGTATTGGCCGATGCCGTGTTCGACGTGAACAACATAGTCACCGACCTGAAGATCGCGAAAGTCGGATAGGAACGCTGAGACCTTCGACCGTTGCTTTTGGGGACGGGTGACGACGGATTCAGACTCATCGAAAAGGTCGCGAGCGCCAAAGACCGTTAAATTCGCCTCGGGAAGCACAAACCCGTCGGGGACATACGCTTTCACCAGTGTGGCGGCAAGCACCTCGCCCGCGAAGTAGGCAGTCTCATCGGCATAGCTTTCTCCGCCACGAGTTCTGCTACCGAGGCGGTAGGAGATTCCGTACTCGCTGAAAATATCCGCCAGCCGTTCGACCTCGCCGGTATTCGATACCGCGATTAAGACCCGCCTGCCTTCGGATATCTGTTTCTTCACTTCTTCAAGCATCGTGGGGATGGAGCCGTGAAACCGCTGCACGGGCTGCGTGTGCAGGGTTACGGCGGGAGCCTCCTGGCTCTTCGCCGTAGTGATTGCGAGATGCTCGAGATCCGCGCCGGGAAGATTCCCGGCAGTTTCCCACCACTGATCCGGCGAGAAATACAAATCGGCGGGTCTTACAAGCGCTCCGACGCCGCTGGCTTCGTGCGCCGCTTCGATTCGCGTCCAGACATGATCGAGCTCCGGCTGGAGCGCCGCCGGTTCGTCAATCAACACCGCTGCGTTCGGCACTAAATCGAAAATACTGTGAGTGGCCCCGGCCACCGCGGCATAAGACTCCCATCCGGGGAAGGTGGTGACGCCAGCGGCGCGCACCGCCTGCTCCAAGAATTCTTCAGATCCGGCAGTGCGTTTCCCGGAAAGGCGGGAATGAATCGCGGTAAGGATCTCCGTGGTAACTGGAGTTTCGGTCAGCGGAAGCAATATAACTTCGTCCGCTGCGTCGGAAGACCTTTGAGACTCGGGATCAAACTTTCGGATGGATTCTACTTCGTCGCCAAAAAACTCAATTCGCACGGGACGGTCAGCTTCGGGTGAGTAGACATCCAGAATTCCCCCACGCAGAGCGTACTCGCCGGGCATCTCAACTACATCGGTCGGGCTATACCCAACGGTATTCAAGTGGGCCAGCAATCCCTCGTGATCGAACGTTTCTCCGCGCTTCAGGGTGCGCGCCAGGTTCGCGTAATACTCGGCGGACCGCAGGCGAAGCGCCGCGGCGGCTATCGGTACCACAATGGTGGAGACCGCTCCAGTAGAAATCTTCCACAGAGCTACGGCGCGCTCTTCCTGAATTTCGGGATGGGGAGAGAGGTTTTGAAACGGCAAGACGTCCCGGGCGGGCAGGACGACGAAGGAATCTGCTTCTGGCGCTCCTAAGAGTTCAGAAAAAGCTTGCAGGACCGGGGCAAATTCCTCAGCGGATTTGTTATCTTGCACTATCAAAAATAGCCGTCGGCCCGTAGATCTTTGCAGTAAAACGGTGATCAGGGCTTTGGCGGCAGGATTTAACCCGGAGATACCAATCCGCCCCGCGCCCTCCTTGATATGGGAGGCTGCACGCGCAAACTCAGGCAGTTTTTCCGCGTCCGCAAAGAGATCGCGGACGAATGGCAAGACCATTGCATTAACATTCTAGCAGCAGCTTTTACCGTTCGAATGCGCAGGAGCAGGTGTCCTCACCTGCCCACCCCAAAAACAAAAACGAAGATGTCGGGGATGAGCGAACCTGGTGGGAAGCACCTGCCCCTTTTCGCTAGAACCATCTAGCTCTGAGGCGTTGTCTCCTCAAGCGACAGTGCCTTCTTTTTTCCTCCGAAGCGAATCTCCGCCAGAGAATTGCTGCCATCATCATTTCTATTGATCACTACAGAGTCTGCGGCTGGTGAACTATTCAGATCAATTACATGGGCCGGCGCGGTCGCCATAACTTTCTTGCCTTTTACGAAACTGACCTGCACGTTGGGACCGGTGCCATCCCACATAACCACGTACTCGCCCGCCGCTAGAAGCTTTCCGTTTACAGTTACCGTTGTGCTCACTTGCACCAGGCCCTTGTTATTAGAGGCGAAAGCGCTCGCAGTCAACAACAAAGCGATTGCGATCGCGAACGCCCGGGGAATGTTCGAGATTTTCATGGAAACTCCATTTCTTTCCCGATCAGCGTCGGGAAGCGATCTCGGCGGCCAGGGCCCGCATGCCCGAAAATCTTGAATTTAATTATGCAGAGCCTACAATGTTGCCGGGGCTAAGAAGGAACGGCGCAAAACCGGTCCCGCTTGGGGATCGCGCGCACCTGGCCGCCAAACCGAGAGTGGACGCGATCCCCTTGCCCCGAAGTGTTTCACGGCATCGCGGTGCGATGGTCGTGGCTGGATGTACGCATCTCCCGCCGAAAAGTTTCTGTGTTACGGGAGTGACGCGTACACTCTTGGACGGAAAGACCGTCCTGTGGTTAGCGCACGGTAAGTTTTTGGAAAACTTACATTCTGTGGGTGTTCTGTTGAGTGAGGCTTCGCCGAGTTTTTTAGATTTTCTTGCGGGCTTTCGTGCGGGCGTTGGAAGGTTTCTTTTTCGTCGGCTCTAAATTCAATAAGACGGTCACATGAGCGATGGCGGCATTGTCCGTTCCCATGCCTTCCGGCGTTTTGGCTTTAATGCCGACGCGGTTTTCCGGAATTCGAAATAATTCCGCAACCCGAGCGCGAATCGCGGCGGCATGGGGACCGATCTTCGGCGCAGCCAGGATGAGCGTGCAGTCGAGGTTGCCAACGGCGTAGCCGGCAGCGCGAACTCGTCTTGACGCCTCAGTTAGGAAAACAGCGGAGTCAGCGCCCTTCCAGCGCGAGTCGGATGGTGAGAACAACGAACCAATGTCGGGAGCCGCAACGGCGCCAAGCAATGCATCGGTGATTGCATGCAGCAAAACATCTCCATCGGAATGGCCGCCCAATCCTTTTGAGTGAGGGATCGTGACGCCGCCGATCTTAAGCGGAATGCCGCGTCTGAACTCATGAGAGTCCCAGCCGTAGCCGATACGAAGTTTTGGTTTCAAGTAATGATTCCCATTTAAGAAAACTCAGTTTCCAGTTCTCAGTTTCGGCGGATCACGATCAGTTCGCGCTCTTAAGATAAAACTCGGCGAGTTCTAAATCCGATGGATTCGTGATTTTAATGTTTCTTACGGAGCCCATCACCACGGCAACTTCGTGTCCCGAGCGCTCAACCAGCGATGACTCGTCCGTCCCCAGGAAACCGTCTGCATCCGCTTCATCGAATGCCTTTTTAAGAACATCATACCGAAAGCCCTGAGGTGTTTGCGCCATGACCAGACGCTCGCGCGGCATGGTGGCGGTGATGATCGCGCCATCGGCAGTTCGATCCACCTGCTTCACGGTATCAACCGCTGGCAACCCGGCAATTGCAGCGCCATATTTCATGGCTCCCTGAATCACGTCCTGAATAATTTGATTGGTAACAAAGGGGCGAACGCCGTCGTGGACAAGCACAATGTCCTCAGGCGCGGCGGTGACCGCAGCCAGGGCTTTGGCGACGGAGTGCTGCCGGTGTTCGCCGCCTTCCACCAACTGGATGTCGGTCAAGCCCTCCTTGTCTAATCGCGCGCGAAAAGATTGGATTTCATTCTTGCGCAATGCGATCCATATTCCGGAGAGACTCGGTGTAGCGGAGAATTTACGTATTGTATGAATCAGAATCGGCGTCCCACCCAGTTCAGCAAATTGCTTCGCACTCCCCTTTTTTCGCGATGAGTCCGCAGAGGACGCCATGCGCGTACCCAACCCCGCAGCGGGAATGATAACAATCACCTTCATGGGGGCGATCAGTATACGAGGGCCAGAGTCTCAGTTCAAACCAGAGGGTGCGCCGAACCGACCCTATGGCTACAGGAAGTTTTAGTAAAGCCTACATGCTGGCAGTGATGTTCATTTCCGGTGGAAGAGACGATACTCGACGGGTCATGGATCTGCATATGCGCCGCCTTCATAATCATTCATGGTTGCCGTTGATTGGTTACTGCACGTTCGCCGTGCTGGCGTCGGCACTGGCGCTGGCGATTGTGCTGGCGGGCGCAAGTGTTGTATTTGCCGCGGGAGCGGCAGACGCTGAAGCGGCGTCCCCGGCGAGCTTTACCGGCATGGTGACCGATGAATATTGCGGCGCGAAACACGAGCGCTATCCGGGAAAGAGCGCTTCAGAATGCGCGAGATTGTGCGCGCTGAATGGCGCTAAGTACGAACTGATTGAGGGTGACAAGGTTTATACGCTTGCAGGTAAAGATTTGGCGCTCGATAAGTTGGCAGGCCGGCGATCTATAGTTACGGGAACCCTGCAAGGCACGGTGATCAATGTGATTTCCGTTGCTCCTGAGCACTAAGCCGCGGAACGAATCCATCCGCTTTCAACTATTCTCAACTGTGCGAATGGCGATAATGGGTTGAGGCGCCTTCATTTCGCTTGTTATGCCCGAATTGACGGCGATGGCGGGCCTGGAGTCGGGACGCGCGCCTGACTTTTCATCCCACTTGCCGAAAATCATTTTTCCCGCTGTGGTCTGAAGAACGGATGTGACGGACACATCCACGTTCTTTCCAATCATTTTCCGGGCATTATCCACTACCACCATGGTGCCGTCATCCAGGTACGCGACTCCCTGGTTGTATTCTTTGCCCTCCTTCAAGATGAAGACCCGCATAGTCTCACCCGGCAGCACGATTGGTTTTAAAGTGTTCGCGAGTTCGTTAATGTTGAGAACCTCGACTCCCTGAAGTTGAGCGACTTTGTTCAGATTGAAGTCATTGGTGATGATCTTCCCCTCGTAAACCTTGGCCAGTTCGATGAGCTTAAGGTCTACTTCGCGAACCGCGGGAAAGTCGTCTTCCACAATCTGAATCTGCACGCAAGCGATCTTTTGGAGCCGCTGCAAGATGTCCAGGCCGCGGCGGCCGCGATTGCGCTTCAGGGAATCAGCGGAGTCAGCGACCAATTGCAATTCGCGAAGAACAAATTGGGGAGTGAGGATGACGCCGTCGAGGAATCCCGTCTCGGCGATATCTGCAATGCGGCCGTCAATAATGACGCTGGTGTCGAGAATCTTGTAGGCCGTTTTCCCGTGTTTTTCGCCGCCGAAGATGCCTCCCAGGGCAGCGAGGTTGAGCAGATCGCCCTTATTGGCTCCCACCACCAGCCCAACATAGGCCATCAACAACATGACCATCAGTTGAAGAAAACTTTGAGTTGGGCCCGCAGGAATGCTGTCTCGAATGACGAGCGCGAAAAGGTAGGCGCCGAAAATACCCAAAACGCTGCCGATGGCCGCGCCAATTAAACGAGTGAGACTGGCGACGCGCAACCGCCACTCGAATACAACAATGGCCACGCCGATGAGTATCCCGATTCCGGCGTCCACGTTCGCGGGCAGCGAAAAGGGCCGCACGAGATAACAAGTGATGGCTACAAAAACAACAAATATGACGCGAATGAGTGCCAAATCCACGGACGACCTCCCCGGGCTCGATTATTCCTGGATCAAGATCAAGCCCATGCCAGCCAAACTGGCTAATCGTACGGCTGGCGAAAATTATACGGGGCTATGAAAATAAATATTAAAGATGCCCCGCTGCAATGCGAAGCTACCGAACCAGTGCCGCATTTCGTCATGAAGTATATACCCAGCGCAAAGAGGCCTGAATCCTAAAGATGCCTGAATCCTAAAGAGGCCTGAATCCTAAAGATGCCTGAATCCTAAAGATGCGAAGCTCGGCCGTCAGGCGGTGTAACCCGAAAGACCGCTCGACTTCGGGCGGCTGCTACACTGCGTTCATCCAGTTTGCAGTCATCGGTTGTCTTTTGCCCGGTCGCCGGCAAACCAAAGGGATTGCAATGAAATATCGTCAGCTCGGGCGGACCGGTTGGAAGGTTTCCGAAATCAGTTTCGGAGCTTGGGCGATTGGAGGGTCGTGGGGCAACGTATCGGATGCGGAGGCTCTGGCCGCGCTTAATAAGGCGATTGACTGCGGCGTTAACTTTCTGGACACTGCCGACGTGTACGGGGACGGCCGAAGCCAGCGTTTGATTGCGGAAGTTAAAAAAAGCCGCAAGGACAAGATCATCGTCGCTACCAAAGCCGGGCGGCGCCTGCCCGCGCAGACGGTGGAAGGATATAGCCGGGAGAATCTCGCCTTATGGATTGAAGACAGCCTGCGAAATCTCAAGACGGATTGCCTTGATCTGCTTCAACTCCATTGTCCGCCAACTGAGGTTTATTACCGGCCTGAAGTTTTCGCGATTCTCGATGATCTTGTGACTGCCGGCAAGATTCGATTCTATGGTGTCAGCGTTGAGAAGGTGGAAGAAGGGCTGAAAGCGATTGAGTTTCCCAATGTGCAGAGTGTACAGATAATCTTCAATTGCTTCCGGCAACGGCCCGCTGAACTTTTCTTTCCGCGGGCGAAGCAGAAGCAGGTCGGCATCCTTGCGCGGGTTCCGCTGGCCAGCGGATTGCTGACCGGAAAGTTTCGTCCGGAATCAAAGTTCGCCGCGGATGATCATCGCAACTTCAATCGTCATGGAGAAGTGTTCGACGTGGGAGAGACATTTTCCGGCGTGGACTACGGCGCCGGGCTCAAAGCGGTCGAGGAGCTTCGCAGCGTGCTGCCAAACAACTTTTCGATGAGCCAGTTTGCGTTGCGGTGGATCCTAATGTTCGATGCTGTGAGCTGCGCGATCCCTGGAGGCAAACGCCCGCAGCAAGTTGCGGATAATTGCCGTGCGTCGGATTTGCCGGTTCTCGAACCTGCGGTCATGGACGCGGTGCGGCATATTTATGACACGCGGATTCGGCCCCAGGTTCATCCGCGGTGGTAATTTCTCTTTGTTTGTTGTCTTCTCGAACATCAGGATAGGTCGAAGCATGCACTCAACCTCAAAGGTCGCCAAATTGTGAATCTCTATGTAGATGTTCTGATCGGCATCGTCGCGGTCCTGCTCGGCGTCAGCATTTTTCGCAGCCGCATGGTGAAGAATAAGGCGGACTTTTTTGTTGCGGGACGCAGTCTGCCTTCGTATGTGCTGATCGCCACGCTGCTGTGCTCATGGATAGGCGCGGGGAGCCTCTTCGCGGGCGCCGAAAACGCATTTAAGAATGGGTTCGCCGCGCTGTGGCAGCCAGCGGGAGGATGGGCGGGCCTGCTCATCATTTATTTTGTTGCGCCGCGAGCGCGAAAATTTGCGCAATATACACTGCCCGATTTGCTGGAGACCCGCTACAACGCGACTGCACGGGTGCTCGGAACCATCGCGATTCTATTCGCTTATACCGCGATCACCTCGTATCAATTGAAGGGCGGCGGAGACATTCTTCATCTCGCAACCGGCATAGACAACACGGTGGGCATGTACATTGTCGCGGGATTCGTGATTGTGTTCACGGCCATGGCGGGCATGTCATCGGTGGCGTATCTGGATTTATTTATTGGAGTGCTGGTGACCGGAACCACGCTGGTCGCGACCCCAATGCTGTTCCACGAAGTGGGTGGTTGGGCGGGGCTGCACGCCGCATTGCCTCCGGACCGGTTCCAGGTATTGGGACACCTCACTTTCACCCGCGCGATGGAATTTTTTGTTCCTACATTCCTGCTCATGCTGGGGAACCAGAGCATGTATCAGAAATTCTTTTCGGCGAAGTCCGCAAAAGACGCTAAAGTCGCGGTTGCCGGATGGATTGTGGGGACGCTATTTCTGGAGACCGTAATTATCGCGATAGCGGTGATTGGGACGGCGATGTTCGGCACGAATCCTGAAGTGGCGGACAAGCCACGCGAGATGATTCCATTTGTAGCCCGCCATGGCATGCCCGCGCTGATGGGGGCGCTCCTGATGGGATCCATTTTCGCGAAGGTGATTTCCACGGCTAATAATTTTCTATTTTCTCCCGCGACGAACCTGATCAATGACGTTTACATACGGTTCATTAATAAAGATGCATCGCAGGCGAAAATCCTGCTGCTGTCGCGCATAATGGTTCTGTTGCTGGGCTTGTTCGCGCTGGCGCAGGGCGCGTACTGGACTTCTGTGCTGGCGATGGCGCTATACGCTTACACTATTTATTCCGCGGCGATCACCCCGGTGGTAATGGCGGCGTTTTTTTGGAAGCGGGCAACTGCCGCGGGAGCGGTCTGGTCTATCGCCGTGGGAACGGCCGTGACGATCGCATGGAACTATGGCGGGAAGCATTTTCTGCCCCCGGCATGGGCGGAGCGGGATGCCATCTTCCCGGCGCTGGTGGTGTCGGTGCTGGCGCTGGTAATCGTGAGTCTGGCGACGAAGGCCCCGAGTCCCGAGAAGTGGAAGCCTTTCATCGCGGAGACTGAAGAAATTATGGGCGCCCCAACGCCGCAGAATTCATAAGCGATGATATAAGCGAACCGGGCGCTACGTATTGCCGTCGGCGTATTCCGCATTCGCGCTTGGCTGCAATTTCTGACGCAAGTGGGTGGCGATCTGCTGGCCGTGAAAGCGTCCATTTTCGATGAATATCTCGTTGGTTCTCGATCCCGCCACGATTACCCCCGCGACATAAATTCCGGGCACATTCGATTCAAGCGTCACCGGATCGCAGACCGGCCTGCACAACTCCGGCGAAAGCTCGATGCCCATGGCGCGCAGAAAATCGTAGTCGGGATGGTATCCCGTCAAAGCAAACACGAAATCGTTCTTCACCTCAATCACGCCGTCCGGAGTGCTGAGTACGGCGTAATCCGCGCCGATTTCCTGCACGGTCGTGCTGAAATACGCAGAGACCTCGCCATTTCTGATGCGATTTTCGATATCCGGCAGAATCCAATACTTAACATGATTGTGCAGCTTGGTGCCTCGATGGACCAGCGTAACCCGCGCTCCATGCCGCCAGAAATCCAGGCTCGCAATGGCCGCTGAATTCTTCCCTCCGATCACCAGAACGTCAGTATCGAAAAACGGATGCGGCTCGCGGTAGTAATGAAATACCTTGGATAAATCCTCTCCCGGAATTCCCAAATAATTTGGCAGGTCGTAATAGCCCGTGGCGACGATCAATTTGCGCGCCTGATAATCGTAGATGCGTCCCAGGCGGTCGCTGGTAGTGACCTGAAACTCGCCGTCGGTACCTGAAACGGTCTCCACTTTTTGGTACTGGCGAATCGGCAAGCGATAGTGTTCGGCCACTTTCCGGTAGTACTCCAATGCTTCCTGGCGCGTGGGCTTTTGATTCGCGGTGCTGAAAGGGATGTCGCCGATTTCAAGCAGCTCCGGCGTGGTGAAGAATGTCATGTTCGCGGGATAGTTGTAGATCGAATTGACGACGCATCCCTTGTCAATGACGATCGCCCGAAAGCCGGCCCGTTGCGCCTCGATTCCGCAGGCAAGACCGGTTGGACCGGCGCCGATTACGAGAACATCAACGCGCGTCTCGGGAACAGGTTCGATTTGGGCACGCGGCAGTGTATCGGGAATTTCCTTCGCGGCCTCGGAGATTTGTTTGTTGTGCAATGAATCGCATCCCTGGCGCTGGAAGTGGATGAGAGTGGAAGAGAAGAATTTTAGCACGTGGCTAAGGGGGAAGGGTCCGGCGGCGGAATAGCTGGGATTTCTAATTCGATTGACCACAAAGGACACGAAGGTACACGAAGAAAACCCGTTAGATTTAACCTTCGTGCAACTTCGTGTCCTTTGTGGTGAATTGATCCTCGCGCAGGATCGGGAACCCCCGCTCGAGCACAGGTTCGCCTTGTTATAATTCGGAGTTCCCCGATCAATCGTCGTTCTTATCTGGATTCAAATGCCAATTTCCGCCAAACCCGCCGCTCGCACCCGTACTGAATCCGATAGCATGGGACAAATCGAGGTCCCGGCCAATGTCTATTGGGGAGCTCAAACCCAACGGTCGCTCCTGCATTTCAATATCGGCCGCGACACCATGCCGCCGGAATTGATTCGTGCCTTCGGCATTCTGAAAAAAGCGTGCGCGCTGGTGAATCAGGATCTCGGCAAGCTTTCCGCCGACAAGGCAAAGCTCATTGTTCAAGCCGCTGACGAGATCATCGCCGACAAACTTGACGATCAGTTTCCGCTACGGATTTGGCAAACGGGGAGCGGCACGCAGACCAATATGAACGTCAACGAAGTCATCTCCAACCGCGCCATTGAACTGGCGGGCGGAGAAATGGGATCGAAGCAGCCAATTCATCCCAACGACGACGTCAACATGTCGCAGTCATCGAACGATACGTTTCCGACAGCGATGTACATTGCGGCGGCGGAACGGGTGAAGAACGCGCTGATTCCCGCAGTCAGGAATGTTCACGATGCCATCGCAGCGAAGGCAAAGGAATTCAAAGATGTAGTCAAGATCGGACGCACCCATTTGCAGGACGCCGTGCCGCTCACCGTCGGGCAGGAGTTTGGCGGGTGGGCGTCGCTGCTGGAGCGCGACATCAAGCGCCTGGAGCAGGTTCTCGACGGCCTCTACGATCTCGCCATCGGAGGAACGGCGGTGGGTACAGGCCTGAATGCCCCGCCTGAATTTGCCGAACGCGCCGCGAAGAAAATCGCCGAACTCACTGGACTTCCTTTTTGTTCCCATCCCAATAAATTCGCGGCGCTGTCCGCGCATGATGAAATCGTCTTTGCGCAGGGCGGGTTGGAGACGCTGGCCGCGTCGTTCATGAAAATCTCGAACGACATCCGCTGGCTGGCTTCCGGCCCGCGTTGCGGCCTCGGCGAACTTTCCATCCCCGAGAACGAGCCGGGATCATCCATCATGCCCGGCAAGGTCAATCCGACCCAGTGCGAAGCCATGACCATGGTTTGCGCGCAAGTACACGGCGCGACGGCCGCGGTCGGATTCGCGGGCTCGCAAGGCAACTTCGAGCTTAACGTTTTCAAGCCAGTGATCATTTACAACTTCCTTCATTCGGTCACGCTGCTTACTGACGCATGCCACGGCTATGTCGAATACATGATCAAGGGGATTGAAGTTGATCGCACGAAAGTTGATTGGTACGTGAAGAATTCGCTGATGCTGGTGACGGCGCTGGCGCCGAAGGTCGGATACGACAAAGCCGCCAAAATCGCGCACACAGCGCATGTGGAGAAGACAAGCCTCTTTGAGGCCGCGCTGAAGCTAGGGTATTTAACCAAGGAAGAATTCGACGATTTAATGAAGCCGGAAAAAATGACGAAGCCGTCCTAGCGCTCTAGTCACTCCGCTTCCGCAACCGACAATTCGGCGCGCTCCTGCCTTCCACTGCTTTTCTTCGGTGTCGTCGTAATCGTTATCACGCTGGCCAGGATCAGCAGCGTTCCCAACAGGGTGCGGCGGCCGAGGGCTTCCCCTCCGACAAAGTATCCAAGAATGACCGCAACCACCGGATTTACGTATGCGTACGTGCCAACCCGGGTGGGAGATTCGTAATGAAGCAGCCAGACGTATGCAGTGAATCCCGCAATTGAGCCTGCAATGATCAGGTAGATGAGCGCGAACCATGCTGTCGGCGAAACTGCTCGCGGATGAAACCCCGTGAATTCGCCGGTAACCGCCGCCAGCAAAAATAATTGAACTCCTCCGGTGAGCATTTGGGCGGCTGCGCTCATGGGCTTCGAATCAGGCAAAGGGATGCGGCGGGTAAGAATCGCGGCCACCGACCAACTGAAGGAAGCAAGGATCAAGGCAGTAGCGCCGACGCGGTCAATCGGAACTCCGCCGAGGCTTAGCGAGTGATTCATCAGCACGGCGACGCCGCCAATCCCAATCAGCAGAGCCAGCCCCAGGCGAAACGTAAGGCGTTGCGTTCGCAGAAAAACAATTTCGAGGAGGGTCATAAATACCGGGATGCTGGCCAGTATGACGGCTGCAATGCCCGACGGCACTCGCTGCTCAGCCCAGAACAGACAACCGTAGTCGAGAAGAAAAATTACACTTCCCAACAGAGTCGCGCCCACCCATTGCCGCCGGGTTGGCGAGGCAGTCCCGGTGGCGCGCAACCATGCGTAGAGAATTATTCCGGCGGCAAAGAAACGAAGCCCTGCCAGGAGAAATGGAGGTACTTCGTGCACGCCGACGCGAATGGCGAGAAACGTGGATCCCCATACAAAATAAATAGTGGCGAACGCCAGAAGAATTTTCCACGAGGCCGGGCGCGCGACGTTTTCCATGGCTGATATAGATGATTGAGGAATGGAAAAAAATGCACTTACTCAGCTGATTATGAATCAAGAGGGCGTTCGATTTTCGGAACGTCGCATGTCGGGCCAAGTTATTTCTGTGTTATCAATAAAGGCCGCCTTGAAACAGCTCCCAAAGAGAGATTCGAATATGCGTTTTTGCGTTGCAGGTGCTTGCAGACAAAAATTGGCACTGCCTCGAAGACCAAGACAATCTCGCATAAAGCGGCACGCCATCGCGATTGGGGTCGTGCTGATGTTTCTTGTTCCGGCGATTTTCGCGCAGGAACAGGGCTCCCCGGTCTCCATCAGTGTGGATCTCGCAAAGGCAGGTGGTGACCTCCCGTCGGTGTGGAGTTTTTTTGGATACGACGAGCCAAACTATACCTATAGCCCGCATGGCAAAAAGCTCCTGCATGAATTGGTCTTGTTAAGCCCAGTACCCGTTTATATTCGCACGCACAATTTGCTGACCAGCGGCGATGGCGTGGGCTCCCTGAAGTGGGGATCAACCAATGCATACACTGAGGATTCAAAGGGGAACCCTGTCTACAGCTGGGTCATCCTGGATAAGATTTTCGACGCCTACCGCGAAGCGGGAGTGAAGCCTTTGATTGAACTTGGCTTCATGCCCGAGGCGCTCTCCACGCACCCCATACCCTACAAGCACAGTTGGCCCACAGGCGAGTTCGAAACCGGCTGGAGCTATCCGCCAAAGGACTACAAGAAGTGGAGCGATCTGATTTACGCATTCACCCGTCATTTGCTCCAGCGGTATGGAGATGCGGAAGTTAAGACGTGGCTTTGGGAGGTGTGGAACGAGCCTGACGGAATCTATTGGAAGGGCACGACCGATGATTACTTTAAGCTATATGATTACTCCGCCGATGCTGTTCTCCGTGCCTTGCCATCGGCAAGAGTAGGCGGTCCGGACACCACCGGGCCATCGGGGGAACACGCTGCTGAATTTCTACGACGATTTCTGACGCATTGCGCGCACGAAAAGAATTTCGCTACGGGTCGCACCGGTTCGCCATTAGCCTTTATCAGTTTCCATCCCAAGGGCCGGCCTGAGATGGTGGACGGCCACGTTCGCATGGGTATGGCGACCCAGTTGAGGGCGATTGATTCAGGTTTCAAGATTGTCGCTAGCTTCGCTGAGTGGAAAAATACGCCCATCATTCTGGGAGAGAACGATCCTGAAGGGTGCGCCGCCTGCTCGGCCAAAAACCATCCGCAGAACGCATACCGGAACGGGCCATTGTTCCCGACCTATACGGCTGTTGTCCTGAACGCCATTTTTGACCTTGCAAAGCAGGAACATGTTCGCTGCGACGGAGCGGTCACGTGGTCCTTCCAATTCGACGATCAACCGTATTTTGATGGGTTGCGGCAATTGGCCACGAACGGAATTGACAAGCCAATTCTCAACGCGTTTCGCATGCTCGGACTTATGGGCAGCGCCCGTGTGTCACTGATCAGCGGCGCAAACATTCCCGCATCGGAAATTCAGCAGTCTGGCGTAACGGCCGCGCCGGATGTGAGCGGTCTCGCGGCGCGTCGGGAGCGCGAAGTGGACGTGCTCCTTTGGAATTATCACGATGAGGATCTGCCTGCGCCCGACGCCGAGGTCAATCTCACGCTTGCGCATCTTCCCCAGGCGGCCAAAGCGCTGGTTGAGTACTATCGCATTGACCTCACGCACAGCAATTCCTTCACTGCGTGGAAGCAAATGGGATCTCCCCAACAACCGACGGTCGAACAATATGCGGAATTGGAACAAGCAGGGCAGCTACAACTCTTGGCATCGCCGTCCTGGATAAAAATTCAGAATGGCAAGCTAAGTACGCATACCCGATTGCTGAGGGAATCACTTTCGTTGATGCGCATCAGCTGGTGAGTGGACCTATTTTTGCGCCGCTAAATCGAGCCTCCGCCTTTCTTCAAGTCTACGTTCCCTTCACCGGCGTGGCCCATTTCAAGCCTACTCTTGGCTCGAGTACCCTCAATCATCGGCAGGATCGAACTCTTTCTTGTTTTCCTCCCAGCGCTGGCGAACCTCAGCCATGATGGCCTGATACTCCGGTTCATTCCTCAGACTATTGAAATTCTTGTCTCGCTCAAACCAAGGATAGTTGACGTCTCCGAGCTCAACCGTGCGTTTAAGCCATTCCAGGGAATGCTGCTTGTCGCCAAGCAGAGCATAAATTCCAGCCTCGTAATAGGCGCCATCGCCATCAATGAGCTGTTCTGGACGGTATTTCAACAGTTTTGGGTCGATCTTTTGCGGTTCGTTGCGGGATGCGTAAACGAATGCTGCCAGTAACCGGGCATCGTCGTCGGAGGAATCGCGACCGAGCGCAACCGCTCTGTCCACGTCCGCTTCGGCTTCAGTGATCTGTCCTTGATAGTAGAGAAACTCACCAAGATGGGCGAGCGCTTTGTATTGATTCGGATTGTTCGCCAACACCTGCCGCATTTCCTCTTCCGCCTCATGCGCTTTGCCGATGTAGAGAAGCATGCGAGCGTGCATCCAGTGAGGCTGGGAAGGCGCTGGATTCAATTCGACTGCCCGGCGCATAGCTTGCTCTGCGAGCTCATTGAGACCCGCGTAGTAGTATGAGTATCCCAGCGTTTGCCAGGCCCTTTCATTGTTTGGCACCAGTGCAACCGCCCGCTTCAGAAGAGGGATAGCCTCTTGCTCCCGGCCTTGTTCGGCATACGCACCGCCTAGAGCAATCAACGCTTCGGCTGACTGCGGATTGATCTTCACCGCGTTCTGTGCCGCAACCACGGCGCGTTTCAGATTCGCCGCGCCATCCTTAGCAAAGTTCGCGCTCTGCATCATGTCAAACCCCGCAAGCAGCGCATAGGCGTCTCCGAAATTCGAATCCAACGAAATCGCACGCGTAAGCAGACGCTCGCCGTTTTCGATACTGTCGAGCCGAGAATGCATTAGATATTCGTTGTGATAGAAGCGCGCTTGCAAATAGTCGTTATAAGCTTCCACGTTCGTCGTCGCCGGTTTTTGTATTGCCTCTTGCTCAGTGGGAGAGATTTCGATCTTGAGGCCTTCGACCACTTTGCTCGCGATTTGGTCCTCAAAGCTCAGTATGTCTGCGTTCCGCAGATCGTAACGTTGCGACCATTTGGTGGTTCCGGTGCGGCCGTCGATCAGTTGAACCGTTACCCGAATTACCTGCGAGGAACGCTGGTATGTGCCTTCGAGGATGCTATCCACACCCAATGCTTTGGCGACTTCCGTTGGATCTGGAGTTTCTTTCGCATACTTCAAGACAGATGTCGTCGGCCTCACGGCCAGGTTCTGCAATGAGGTTAAGCGGCTTATGATGGCGTCGGTGATTCCGATGGCCCAGTTATCACTCGTTGCTTCTGAAATGTCGTGGAATGGAAGCACCGCAATGGTTTGCGGAGAGCTCGTTGAAGCCATCTTGACGGCTTGCGGGGAGTGATCACGCGAGTAGTAAATCCGAAGTGAGGCGCCAGCCAGAAGCGCGAGCAGCAATCCCGCCGCAGTTAAGATCAGCGGCATCCGATGACGGCGCCCTTTGCGTGATTCTGTCGTTTCCGAGGGGAGTTTCAGCATCTGTGACTCGCTATCGCGCTTCAACCGCTTGAGATCGGCTCTTAGTTCTGTGGCAGACTGGTAACGAACGTCGCGATCTTTTTCCAAAGCCTTGCAGATGATATCTTCCAACTTCGATGGGAGATCGGGATTCAGTCGCACCGGGCCAGCGGGCATTTTGTGAAGGATGGAATCGCAGATTGCACCCGAACCTTCCCCGCGAAAAGGCAACACGCCTGTAGCCATTTCATACAGCACGACTCCAAAGGAGAACAGATCGGTCCGCGGGTCCAGATCCTTGGCTAAAACTTGCTCGGGCGACATGTAAGCAACTGTCCCCATAGTGCTGCCCGGACTTGTCAGATGTTCCTCATTTACAGAAGTAGCCGTAACCTCGACCGACACCGCTTCCGGTTTGCGCGCAGCAACTTTGGCCAGGCCGAAATCGAGAATTTTGGCATGTCCTCGCGTGGTGACGAAAATATTCGCCGGCTTGATGTCGCGATGAACGATGCCTTTTGCATGAGCGGCGTCGAGCGCGTCCGCAACCTCGATGCCTATATCCAGGATGCGTTCCAGTTCCATCGGCCGACTGGCAATCAGGTGCTTCAGCGTCGCGCCGTCGAGAAACTCCATCACGATGAATGCCTGGCCGTTTTCCTCGCCAATATCGTAAATCGTGCAGATATTGGGATGATTCAGCGCGGATGCGGCCTTGGCCTCGCGGCGAAACCGTTCCAGGGCCTGGCGGTCCTGAGCTACGTTTTCGGGTAAGAATTTCAGGGCGACGAAGCGATCAAGGCGAGTGTCCTCAGCCTTGTATACGACCCCCATTCCCCCGCCGCCGAGCTTTTCGATAATGCGGTAGTGCGAGATGGTTCGCTCAATCATCCACTTAATCAATCATTGCGTCTGCTCAATCGTCGGACTGCGCCATGTTAGGCGGGTCCTGCCGGGCAAGTCAATGAATGAGCAAGCCCACTGATCCGAACTGTCCCTGGGTCCAAGAGAAATGCGATGGGCGGCGCGTGAAAGTTTCATATCACACATCACCCTTGGCGCCAATCGGGATGACGTTTGGACTCTCTCTATTTTCCGATGTAACTAATTCTCCAGATGGAGCCTGAGCCGTCGTCGGTCACTAGCAACGAGCCGTCGGCGGCGACTGTGATTCCAACCGGGCGTCCCCACACGTGATCATTATCAACAACGAAGCCAGTCAGGAAATCCTCGTATTCGCCGGTCGCGTGACCGGTCTGATGCAGCGGAATCCGAATTACCTCGTATCCGACGCGCACTGACTTATTCCACGAGCCGTGTTGGGAGGAAAAAATGTCGCCTTGATACTCAGAAGGGAACTGCTTGCCTTCATAAAAAGTAAGTTGCATCGAGGCATTGTGCGCTTGCAGCACAACGTCCGGGGTGATGACCTTATCCTTCAATTCGGGATGCTTGCCTTTGTGCCGCGGGTCCTGATGCCCACCCATGTACCACCAGGGCCAGCCGTAAAAGCCGCCGTCTTCCACGTGCGTGATGTAATCGGGGACCAGATTGTCGCCGAGCGCATCCCGCTCATTGACCGAACACCATAGTTCCCCCGTCTTGGGATTGATCGCGAGTCCGCCTCCGGCGTTGCGAATTCCGTACGCATAGATGCGCATGCCGGAGCCATCCGGATTGAACTCCAGAATATCCGCGCGATTCTTCTCGCGCGGGTGCGTGTCGGGATCGTCCACATTCGAGGCGGATCCCACCGCAACGAACATCTTTTTGCCATCCGGAGTGAACTGAATCGAGCGCGTCCAGTGCCCCCCGCCATAGGGCAGGTCGGCTATGTGCTGTTCGGCGCCTCGCGCTTTCAAGTCGCCATTCTGATACGGGAACCGAATCACTTCATTCGTATTTCCAACATATATCCACTCGGGATTCGGGCCGGGAGGATAGAAAGCGATGCCGTAGGGCCGCTTTAGTCCCGAGGCAAACTCTTGGGTCTCTTGCGGTTTGCCGTCGGCGGTAATCCCGCGAAAAACGAGAATCTTTCCAGGATCACTTTCGGCAACGAAATAGTCGCCATTCGGCGCGGTTGTGATCAGCCTTGGATTATCAAGATCGGTTGCATACTGCTCGACTTTGAATCCGGGGAGAGCTTTTGGCCACGCGTCGCTCGGGCGGGGAACGACACTTGGTCCGTTGTTCGAGGACTGAGTAGCGTATGGAGCGGGCAGATCCTGAACGGTAATCTTGCGGACGTTGCCGGGCTGCTCGAACCGGTAATCGGTAAATGGAGCCTGTGGCGAGGCTAACTTGGTTTCGGCCGGGCTCATCGCTCCGGTTGCAGCGGCGCTTGCCGGGGCAGCCGCAACTTTCGGAGTGTTTGGCAGCGCCTTCACGAAATTGACGACTTGCCAACGCTGCTGCTTGGAAAGGCTCTTCCAGGACGGCATGCCATTGTTGATGTCGCCTTTGGTGATGAACCAGAAAATCTCGCCATCTGTTGCCGATTGAGCGGGACCTTCCGTCAGTGGAGGAACGTTTCCCGTCCCTTGGCCATTTACGCCGTGGCACTTCGCGCAGGTATTGGCATAAATTTTAGCCCCCGCCTCAACAGCCTGGGGCTGGCCGCTGAGCGGATTTTTCAACTTTTTGGCCGACGCCGGCGCGTGATGAAAGGAGGAGTCTTCCGCTGGGGAAGATTGAAAGGCGAATAACACTAAGAAAGTACTGACTAGCGTTGCGACCAACTTTTGCGAGCTTGTCTTCAAGGCGCATCCTCCGTGATACGAGAAAAAAGATGAGAAAACACTGGTAACGCAAAATCCTAATCCATCGGCAGACCGACATAATTCTCAGCCAGGGATTGGGCCGCCGCGCGCGAACTAGTCACGTAATCCAATTCAGCCAGTTGCCGCCTCTGGTCGAATGGGTTATCCCCGGACAAACGATGTAACATTGATGTCATCCACCAGGAAAAGCGTTGTACCTTCCACACACGGCGCAGGCATGTCTCCGAATACCTGTCGAGCAAATCGCGGCGTCCGGTGCGGTAAAAGTCTACAACGGCTGCGGCCAGTACGCGAACATCGGCGACGGCCAAGTTCAGTCCTTTCGCGCCGGTGGGCGGAACGATGTGGGCGGCATCCCCTGCTAGAAACATCCTCCCGTACTGCATCGGCTCGGCAACAAAACTTCTCATTCCAGTGATTCCTTTTTGTGCAATTTCACCGCGATTGAGAATCCAGCCGTCGGCGGTCTCGAACCTGGTCTGAAGTTCGGTCCAAATTCTGTCGTCGGGCCAGTTCGCAATGTCCTCTTCCGGATCGCATTGTAAATATAGACGTGTAATCTGCGGAGAGCGCATGCTATGCAAGGCGAATCCGCGCTCATGATGGCAATAGATGAGTTCTTCGAAAGAAGGCGGCGCCTGCGCCAGAATTCCCAGCCAAGCGAAGGGGTAAACGCGTTCATACGATGTTAGCGCCGTCGCAATTGCGGGACGGCAAATTCCGTGGAAGCCGTCACAGCCGGCAATGAAATCGCATTCAAGCGTCTCCGGCCGCCCGTTATCGCGAAATTGAATTTTGGGGTTTGAAGTCTCCAAGTCATGCACGCTCACGTCTTCGGCCTCGAAGATAATCTGGCCCCCAGCCTGCAAACGCGCATTGGTCAAGTCCTTAATGAGTTCATTCTGTCCGTAAATGGTGACTGCTTTTCCAGTGAGATCGGCAAAATCAATGCGATGTTCGCGCCCTCCAAAGCGCAATTCAATGCCGTGATGGATCAGGCCTAGGAGCCTCATCCGCTCGCCCACTCCCATTTCGTTCATTAGGTCAGCCGTGTTTTGCTCAAGAACCCCGGCGCGCACCCTCTCCTCGACGTGTTGACGGCTGCAATTCTCCAGAACCACCGATTCAATACCATGAAGGTAAAGAAGTTGAGAAAGCACGAGTCCGGCAGGCCCCGCTCCCACGATGCCGACTTGCGTTCG
Source organism: Terriglobales bacterium (assembly GCA_050746185.1). Lineage (GTDB taxonomy): Bacteria > Acidobacteriota > Terriglobia > Terriglobales > Acidobacteriaceae > PALSA-188. The sequence continues at coordinate 46,325 of JBOGLA010000013.1, forward strand.
CATAGTCATTTCAACTTACAAACATTAACATCCGGCTGAAGTAAAATATTCCGGCAACCTGTAATAAATGATTAGTTCTGTATCCGGGAAGAGTTGCGAGAATGTTTGTCAGCCACGAACGCTTTCGGGTCGAGTGGGGAGATTGTGATCCCGCCAAGATCGTGTTTTATCCGCAATACCTGAAATGGTTCGACAATTGCACTTCAAGTCTATTCGAGAATGCTGGATTGCCGTTGCACGCATTGTTCAAGGAGTACGGAATCATCGGTATCCCGATTGTGGATTTGAAGGTAAAGTTTATTTTGCCATCCGGATTCGGAGATGAATTGCACTCCGAGTCAAGCATATTGGAATGGCGCAAGAGCAGTTTCCTGATTCGGCATTGGTTTTTGAAAGGCGAAGTGCTTGCCGTGGAGGGTGTGGAAACCAGGGTATGGACGGGAGCCGATCCCGCAAATCCGGAAAGAATGAAGTCGCGTCCCGTTCCGAGGGAGGTTGTGGAAAGGCTTTCTAAGTAGAAACTTGGAACTGGCAGAACAAGTTAATGCATCACGAACGCCCAAATTTAACTGGTTCCTTCGTCTAACTTTGTGTCCTTCGTGGTTAAGCCATGACACTATCTCTTGATCTGAATGCCAACTAAATCAATTCTCGTGACGGGCGGTGCTGGATTTATCGGCTCGAATTTTATTTTGCAGTGGCTCGCCGCTGAAGAAGATTCCGTCGTCAATCTGGATAAACTCACCTACGCCGGAAACCCCGGCAATCTCCGAACAGTTAAGGATGACCCCCGGTACCGGTTTGTACAGGGTGACATTTGCGACCGGAAGTTAATCTTCGACCTGTTGCAGCAATACCAGCCCCGGGCTATTGCGCATTTTGCTGCCGAGAGTCATGTGGATCGCTCCATCCATGGGCCCGACGATTTTGTTCGCACGAACGTGAATGGAACATTCAGTCTGCTTGAAGAAGCGCGGGCATACTGGGGGCAATTGCCGGACGAAACGAAATCAGTTTTTCGATTTCTGCATGTTTCGACCGATGAGGTGTACGGATCACTGAGCCTCCTCGATCCGGGATTCAATGAAAGCACCGCGTACGCTCCAAATAGTCCGTATTCCGCGTCCAAGGCGGCTTCTGATCATTTAGTGCGGGCCTATCATCACACCTACGGCTTGCCGGTGCTGACTACAAACTGTTCCAATAATTACGGACCTTATCAGTTCCCCGAAAAATTAATTCCGCTTACGATCCTGCACACCTTACAAGGGAAGCCCATCCCGGTGTATGGAGATGGCAAGAATGTTCGCGACTGGCTTTACGTCGAGGATCATTGCGAAGCCATTAGAACGGTCATCGCAAAAGGGAAAGTGGGTGAGACCTACAACATCGGCGGCAACAATGAGAAGCAGAACCTGGAGATCGTGCGCACAATTTGCAGGATTCTCGACGATCTGCGGCCCAACGATCCAACCGTCCCACACGAAAGACTTCTGACGTATGTTCAGGACCGGCCGGGCCATGACCGGCGCTATGCGATTGATGCGCGCAAGATCGAGTCGGAACTCGGATGGCGTCCGAAAGAGACGTTCGAAAGCGGCATCGGCAAAACGATCGAGTGGTATCTAGCCAATGAAGAATGGATTCGTGACGTCACCAGCGGCAGTTATCGTCAGTGGATGGCAAAGCAATACTCGGTCTGAAATGCTATCGTCTAACTGCACGAATCACAATATGCTTAGTTCGAATTCCACGCAAAATTCCAGTTGCAAGGGCATAATTCTGGCCGGAGGTTCCGGCACCCGCCTTTATCCCGTGACGCATGCCGTTTGCAAGAGCCTGCTGCCGATTTTCGATAAGCCGATGATTTACTACCCGCTGTCCACACTCATGCTGGCGGGCATCCGCGATATTTTAATAATCTCGACCCCGGACGATATCCCACGCTTTAGGCAGCTTCTTGGAGACGGCTCCCGCTTCGGAGTGAATTTTGAATATGTGGCTCAACCCCGGCCTGAAGGCATTGCGCAAGCGTTTCTAGTCGGGGAATCATTCATTGGGTCCGCCGGTTGCGCCCTCATACTCGGCGATAACATCTTTTACGGCCATGATCTGGCAACCAGCCTCACGAATGTGGGAAATGGCATGACGGGGGCGCGGATATTTGCCTATCCCGTCCATGATCCCGAGCGTTATGGCGTGGTTGAGTTCGATGAGTCCGGAAAGGCGTTAAGCCTGGAAGAAAAGCCGGCGGCGCCAAAATCCCGCTATGCCGTGACGGGACTCTATTTCTATGACAATCAGGTGGTTGACATCGCCAAAGCGCTGAAACCATCCGCACGCGGCGAACTGGAAATCACCGATGTAAACAAGGAATATCTGCGCCGGGGCCAGCTCGAAGTCGCAGTCATGGGCCGAGGAATGGCCTGGCTGGATACGGGAACTCATGAAGCCATGCTCGAAGCCTCTCATTTTATCGAGACCATCGAAACCCGTCAGGGATTGATGGTCTCATGCCCCGAAGAAATTGCTTACCGCTATGGATACATCACAGCGGCGCAACTCGAAGCCACCGCGGCGCCTATGAAGAACAATCGGTACGGCGCATATCTCCTACAGCTTCTCAACGAAAAGGTATTTTGACTCCTTGAACGGCACTCATCGCGATATTTTTATCGTAACTTGCGGAGCAGCACGGTGAAGGTTCTGGAAACCTCTCTGCCCGGTGTTTTGCGAGTCGAACCCAGAGTCTTCAGGGATTCCCGTGGTTTTTTCCTTGAGACCTACAACGAAAACAAGATGGCGGAACTGGGCATCCGCGAACGCTTTGTTCAGGACAATCACTCTTGTTCGTCCAGGAATGTCCTGCGAGGCTTGCACTACCAGATACAGCATCCTCAAGGAAAACTCGTGCGTGTCGTTGCCGGCGAGATCTTCGATGTGGCGGTTGATTTGAGAATCGGCTCGCCCACCTTTGGACGCTGGTACGGCGCGGTTTTATCCGGCGAGAATTACGAAATGTTATGGATACCGGCGGGTTTGGCTCATGGCTTTCAAGTGCTGTCCGCGACGGCTCACGTGCTTTACAAGACGACTGATTTTTACTATCCCGAATTCGAGCGGACGCTGGCCTGGAATGACCCGGAGCTGAACATCGCTTGGAGATTGGAAGAGCCACCCATCGTTTCTGAGAAGGACTCGGTTGGCTTGTCCTTGAAGCAGGCCGAGAAGTTTAAATGACTCGGTGCCTCCGCGCGGCAGTTCGTTCCCGGCGCGTCTCGCTATTCCTTTATGAGTTTCTTCGCGCTTCGTTAACGAAGCTCAAACAATCCTCGGCTCGGTCAAAGTTGAAACATCGAATCCGGCATTCTGGGAATCTCGTAACAATTGTGCCGGCAAACGGCTCCCCCAGTTTCAAATCTTTGAAATACCATCGGGGAGTAAGCTTCTCTTTATCGGTATCGGCATCAATATCAATCTCAATCGCGCCTTCGGTGTGCACTGGGTTGGCGCCAACGTAGAATTTATTCAAAGGTATCGCTAGACCGTCGCCGACAGCTTTTATGTAGGCTTCCTTTCGCGTCCAGCAGGCAAAAAAGCCAGAGATTTGTCGGGATGGATCGAGGCTCGCCAGTTCCTCGGCTTCTCGCGGCGAAAAGAATCGCTGACTGATCTTTTGCCAATCCCGGGATAACTGCACCAATTCGATATCCACGCCAACGCGATCGGCGGCGACTGCATAGACTGCCCGGCCGCCGGAATGACCGAGATTAAAATGTAATCCCGGCGGGCCCTCCAAATCAGGTTTGCCCTTCGCGCCGTATCGAAAGATGAGGCTTTCCGGCTGCACGCGAAGATAGCAGGAAAGTATTTGGCGCAAAATCCCCCTGCCCGCAACAAACAATTCCTGATGCTCCACGGCGTGGAACCGAAGCGCGCGTTGTTGTTCGTCGGAAGAAAGGATTCGTCTCAGGTCGTCAAGAACCCGTCCACCGGTTTCTAACGGAACGTTCCAGATGTCGGCAAAGCCAGGGCGGACGTTCAGTTCCTTACTTTCGAATGAGGCAGCATTCGCAATGTTGGGATCATTCAAGTGCGATTTGCCAGATGTCGAGGCCCCTCATGCCCACGGGGCAATCTAGTGCAAAGCCTTCCCATCGCAGTTTACCGCGACTGGTGGATTCCACGGTATTCAGGTGTCGTGGGATATGTCAGGGGATATGTCAGGGGACGACGACCTGGACTTGATTCGAGAAGGCGCTCTGCTTCCCGTTGGCCGCGACCGCCGTCGTAACGTAATAGTAAGTGTGGCTCGCTTGCACCGAGGAATCCGAGTACGAAGTGTTGGAGTCGGGCGAGGAATTAAGCTGGGAATACGGGCCGGCAGAGGCATTCGCCCGGTACACGTTATATCCAGCAATGCCGGCGCCGCTCGGGTTCCATGAAAGAGTTACCCGGTGTTGCTGAGGCCCAGGCACAGCCCCGCCTGTCAGCGCTTCCTGGGTTTGTGATCCCGTCGCGCTCTGGAAAGTAAGAGTCGCGGACGCGGTTCCGGTTGAAGCCGGAGAGAAAGTTACCTGATACGACTTACTCTGGCCCGCCGGAATGGTTAGGGGAAATGACAGTCCACTCAACGCGAATTCTGCTGAGGTAATGCCCGCGGAATAGATCGTAACCGTGGAACCCAGAGCCTGGAGCTGTCCAGAAAGCGTTGTGCGTGTGCCGGACGTTACGTTTCCAAAGTTGAGCACTGCCGGCGCCGCGCTTAATTGTCCAGGTTTTGAGCCTTGTCCTCTAAGGTTAATCGCAAGACTGGAGCCGAGTGCGCCCACGATGATGCTTGACGAGGCTGTTCCCACCCAGCGCGGGGCAAAGGTCGCTCCGAAAGTCGCGCTCTCTCCCGGGGCCAGCATCATCGGCAAATTCAGTTGAGTTCTGCCGAATTCGCCGCCGGAAACCCATACCCCCGACACCGTCTGGCTGGTCGAGCCGGTATTGGTCAGGGTAACGGGCAAACTCTCGCCGGACCCCACAAGCACGCTGCCAAAATTCAAATTCGCAGTATTCGAGACGAGTCCCACCCGCGCTCGATCCCCCACGGCGGACAGCCCCAGGCGGCTACCGTGGCTGGTTGTAAACGTGAAATTACCGCGCAAGCTCCCCTTGCGAGACGCCGCCAGCTCCACCACAACAGCCACACTTTGCTTTGAGCTGATTTTCAAAGGCAATTTCACCCCGTGGATACTGAAAATTGAATTGCTTCGACGGATGTTGGAGATTACTAGGGCAGAACGGCCGAAGTTTGTGAGCATGACCTGCTGGGTATAAATTTGCCCGGGCACGACATTCTTGAAATGAAGGACTTGTGGCCTAACCGTGACCCTGTCGGAGCCGTATGCAATGCCCGACGAGTCGCCGTCTGTGACGCGGGCCGCGAAAGCCTTATCCGGATTCAACCAGAAGGTGGAAAGTGCAAGCACGCAGATCAAGCCTCTGCGGAGAAATTCGGGGAAGGGCGCGTCCATGGCGGGTAGTGTCTAAGATCGCGGACGGGAGGGAAAGGTCTCATTAGTACATCCGGGAACCTTTGGTCTGTTGAAAACCGGAATCCGGTTTGACTCCCGGCTATGGGGACGGAATGACCGCCTGGACTTCGTTCGAGTGCGTGCTCTCCGCGCCCGAGCTATCCACGGCAGTGGTCACGTAGAAGTATGTTTGTCCCGAGCTCACGGCGGTGTCGCCATATGTGGTCGTTGCGGATGGAGCTGAATTCAACTTGCCGTAGGGACCACCGGTTTGGGTACCACGATAAACGTTGTATCCGGCGACCGCACTGCTGTCGGCGGACCACGAAAGGGCAACGCTGTGTTGCGGAGGCGCGGTTCCCGCTCCGCTAAGGGATTCCGCCACGCTCGACGCGGTACCCGCGAACGTAATACTCGAGGAGGCGGCGCCGGCGGCTTGCGGCGCAAAGGTTACATTGAAGGAAGTACTCTGTCCCGCCGGAATGGTGACCGGGAATTGGATCCCTCCCAAGGTAAATTCTGAACCGCTGAGCGACGCAGAAGATATTGTGACGCTCGATCCGGTTGCCGTCAACGATGCCGTCAACTGCTGATTTTTCCCTACGATTACATCTCCGAAATTCAGGCTCGCCGGAGACAGCGCCAGCTGTCCGGGGGCGTTCGCGCTACCGGACAAAGGCATAGTCATAGTCGAATTCGATGCATTGGAGACGACAGAGATGTGTCCGCTGGCGGCCCCGGCGGATTGCGGGGCGAACGATGCAAGAAACGTCGCGCTCTCGCCGGGGGTGAGCGTCATGGGCAGCGGGAGGCCGCTGACACTGAATCCCGATCCGGCCGCGGTAGCCTGAGTAATCGTGACCGGGCCTGCGCCCGAGTTGGTCACCGTCGCAGGCGAATTCTGAGTCGTCCCGACTTGTACGCTTCCGAAGTTGACCGTCGAAGGTGATGGCGTGAGCTGGCCGGTCACCACCGCTGTCTCAGAAACCGGGATTACAAGCGAAGTTTGCGAAGGGCCGTATGAAGCATTCTGATAGTCCCCCCTCCTATTGGGCGCCCACCACCCGGTTGAGCAGGCGATGGTTATGCTCCCGCCTGCATTGGCTGCCAAAGATGCCGAGGGGTAAACCGCGAAGGTGGCGCTTTGACCGGGCGTGAGCATCAGCGGCAGGGACGGCGGCTGCACGCTGAAACCGCTGCCACTGGCGGTCACGCGCTGAAGAGTGACATTCGTGCCGCCAACATTGGTGAGGGTTTCGGTGATCATCTGCGAGCTGGCGCTGCCGGCGCTGAAGTTGATGTTTGCAGGACTTGCCGCTAATTGTCCCTGACCTACCGCAGCGCCGTAAAGCGGGACCGTAACGTAGGGCGTCCTTCCGTCGAGAGAAATTACGAGCGATCCGGAGCTGTTACCGATCGCGGACGGCGTAAAGGTAATTACCAAATACACTGGCCGCCACCCGGTGACGGTCACGGGAAAAGTGGTATTGCTTATTTTAAAGTCGACACCCTCGATAGAAGCCGAGGCGATGGTGACCGCTGAACCGCTGGGACTTGAAATCCGTTCGATAACCTGGGTCGCACTGCCCATTACGACAGTTCCGAAATTCATCGAGCTTTTGCTGAGAACCAATTTGCCCGGTGAATTCGAAGCCGCCTGCGAAATGCCGGCAAAAAAGATAAGAATTAAAACGAAGACCAAAACTCTCCATGGGGCGCGGAGTTCTCTCACGGAAGCCTCTTGCGGGCCGCATTCCACGTGCATGCGACAGGGGATTTACATCAACTGTCTCTTGTCTCCATCAAACTGGAAACATCGAACAGCACCGCCAGTTTCCGTCTTTGTGGTAACCGAGGCTAGGTCTCCGAAGGCCTAGAAGTGGCCGGCAGAGAGGCATGCAGGGCATTGGCCGATGGCCTTAGCCTTTAGTGTCACGCACGAGAGAGGGCGAGGATTGTGGGCCGGGCTCAGCTATTCAGATGGAATTCCTAAGATGACTTGGTGTGATCTTTCAAGACCTTGGCTATTGGATCGGAACCAGAGAAGCTGATTGTGACGAGCAATCCAGTTCGCGGCAAAAAGATGTTGTTGCGTTCCAGAGATCAAACTGACCTGCCCACCGCTTCTCGTCCTTCCTCTATCTGCGGTATTCTTCTTTCTCACTCTTATCGGGAGAGCGAATGTCATTCAGTCTTGAAGGCCGCACCGCTGTCGTCTTCGGAGTTGCCAATAAACGCAGCATTGCCTGGTCCCTCGCGCAGGGACTGCACAACGCGGGCGCGAAGTTGGCGATCACCTACCAGAATCAGCGACTGGAGCAGGAGGCGAAAGATTTAATTCTGTCCTTGCCCGGCGCCGAAGCTTTCATGTGCGACGTATCCAGCGACGCGGAAATTGAGCGACTCTTCGTCCAACTGAAGGAGCGGTATGGCAAGCTGAATGTTTTGGTCCACAGCGTGGCCTATGCTCCCGCCGATGAATTGAAAAATGATTTTGTCAACACCACGCGCGAAGGTTTCCGCATCGCTCACGATGTCAGTGTTTACTCCCTGATTGCAGTTTCGCGCGCCGCCGCTCCGTTAATGGACGATGGCGGCAGCATCATCACCATGACCTACTACGGCGCGGAAAAAGTCGTGCCGCACTACAACGTCATGGCCGTGGCCAAGGCAGCTCTCGAATGTACCGTTCGCTACCTTGCTCAAGACTTGGGCCGGCACAGGATTCGAGTCAACGCCATTTCCGCCGGGCCCATCAAAACGCTGGCCGCGCGCGGGATATCGGGCTTGGGCGAGATGATGAAATCGCACGCCGAACGCTCGCCCCTGCAACGCAATGTGGACGTCAGTGAAGTGGGATCTACCGGCGTGTTTCTGGCCTCCGACGCAAGCTCCGGAATCACCGGAGAAGTAATTTATGTGGATTGCGGCTATAACATCATGGGATTTTGATGCGATTAAGCTCAAAATCGCAAGTTCAACGGTCTTTGCCTGGGAACTGAGAACTGCCGCCTGCTCCTATCTGAACAGGGAACTCGCTTCAAATCTAAACCCGGAATGACAGATTAAACGTACGGAAATCCAACATGCTCATTGCGGCCGCAGCACCTGGTAGCGGGTAATCGTGTAGCCGAGCGCCGCCCCCAGAAATACGTCGGAAGGAAAATGTGCGCTGGTGGTTATCCGGGAAAAGCTGACAACTGCCGCAAACCCATAAACTGCCCACGGCACCCAACGATGAGTGCGGTAGCGGGTGGCGACCACGGTTGCCACCGAGAAAACACCAGCGGCGTGTCCGGATGGAAAGCTGCTGCCTTTAAACGGCGATTTGCCGCCGGCAAAGAAGGTGTCATTGAACGATGCGCCGGGAGGGACATCGGAAGGCCGCTCTCTGCGTGTAACCGCCTTCACCGCGAGGTCTACGATGGCGCTGTCGGCATAGGCTAAGCCGGCGAGTTGCGCCGTCTGCACCTCGTAGGAGTCATGCCGGATATAGCCGGCGACTAAAAACGAAGCGGGCAGGGCAATTATTTCTCCCGTGGTAATTGGCGCGTCGAAAGTATCATTCAGGTCATCCAGCTTGCCCGAATGCGATTGAAAATACGGCATGGCATGAGGGTCCGCATATATCAATCCCGCCGTCCCGCCAATGATCGCGAGCGTCGGCGCCCAATGCCGCCCGTGCGCCAATTGGCCGGGAAAGACAACCCAGATGTTCTTTTGATCCTTGAGAAAATCTCTGGGCAGCGTCCGCCAGGTTACCTCTCGACTTGCGGCCACCTCCGAGGGGCTGTCGGGTAAATTGGCGCTACTGTCTTGGGCGCAGGCCCAGTTGGTCGGGCAACAGACGCCCGCGCAGGAAATGATTATCAGTAAGGGCAGCTTTTTTATCCAGATCATGCGGGTTTCTTGGATGCAGTTCTCTCCCCAAGCGTAGAGCCGGTTGCTAGAATCTATCCATGGATTACCGAAGTCGCCGGAAGCGAATACAGGAATTGCTCAGCCGGAATCGGCTGGATGCATTGCTGGTCACCCATCTTCCGAATATCCGCTACCTTTGTGGATTCACCGGCAGCTCTGCGGTTCTGGTTCTCACGGAAATTCGCAGCGTTTTCGTCACGGACGGACGCTACATCGCGCAGGCGAAAGACGAAGTCAAGGCGGTCCCGATTACGATCGCGCGCCAGTCTCCGCTACTATCGGCTGCGGAGTGGCTGCTGGAGTCAATCCAACCATCTGCCGGGAATCGCGCCCGCAACGTCGGAATCGAAGGTGAACACATGACGGTCTCGACGCGGACGAAACTCTCGAAAAAACTAGGTTCGCGATTCACCCTCAAAGAAGCGCCGCCGCTGATCGAGCAAGCCCGCACGATAAAGGATGCGCGGGAAATAAAGCTGATTCGTGCAGCCGTCCAAATGGGTGGGAACTTATTCAGCACGGTGCTTAAGAATCTACGGCCCGGAGTCACCGAGAACGCAGTATCGGCGGAACTCGAATATGCCGCACGCCGAGCCGGCGCCGAACAGATGTCGTTCCCGGCAATAATTGCCTCTGGGAAGCGTTCGGCGTTGCCTCACGGGCGGGCCTCAGAGGCGAAGATTCCCGCCAAAGGGTTCGTTGTCTGCGACTTCGGTGTTATACTCGCGGGCTACTGTTCGGACATGACTCGCACGATTCACATGGGCAGTCCGACAACTAAAGAGAAGCGTGCGTATGAGGCCGTCCGCGAAGCGCAGCATGCGGCGATCGAAGCCGTAAAGCCGGGAGCCGGCGTCGGCGAAGTGGACGGGGCAGCCCGCAAGGCGCTGAAAAAACATGTGTTATCTAGATATTTCACCCACTCGACCGGGCACGGCGTGGGCTTGGAGATTCATGAATCGCCGCGCATTGCCGTCAACCAGAATGAAGTTTTGCAGCCGGGAATGGTGATTACGATCGAACCGGGCATTTATATCCCCGGCAAATGGGGGATCCGCATCGAAGACATGGTTCTGGTTACGCAAACCGGGTGCGAAGTCCTGACGCCCGTTACTAAGGAACTGATCACGCTTTAAAGTGCCGGCGCGCGGTGCCGAATGGAATCCAATTTTAGCCGCGTCGAGAATTGGAAGAACCCGCCTCGCCTATGAACCAAAAAGAGATCAAAGAACTCATCGAATTCTTAATCGAAAAGGATATCGCTGAGTTCGAACTGGAGCGCGGCGATGTTAAGGTACGCATCAAGCGCTCCAGCGAACCGGCTCACGCGCCGGCGCCATCTACTTTTTTTGCGGTGCACCCGGCGCCGCTCGCCCAGGAGCCTGCAAGCTCGCCTTCCATATCGTCTCCTTCTGTGCCCGCGGCAAAAGAGCCTGAGCCCGCCGCCGAGGAACCGTTCCACATGGTGCGGTCGCCGATTGTCGGCACATTCTACGAATCGCCATCGCCCGGGTCGCCTCCATTTGTGAAGTCGGGAGACATCGTAGAAGTCGGCCAGCTTCTCTGCATCGTCGAAGCCATGAAGCTCATGAATGAAATCGAATCGGACGTGGCCGGAGAGGTCGTGAAAAAACTCATCGCCAACGGCCAGCCAATCGAATATGGACAGGAGTTGTTCGCCATCCGGGTGCGAAAGTAAAAAAACTGTCATCGTGCGAACGTAAAAAAACTGTCATCGTGCGAAAGTAAAAAAAACTGTCATCGTGCGAAAGAAAAAAAACTGTCATCCCGACCGGAGCGAAGCGGAGTGGAGGGACCTGCTTTTCCAGACTCTTCAGAAACGTTCAGCTAGAACTGTCAGACGCCATCCAAACCAATGTTTAACAAAATCCTAGTCGCGAATCGCGGAGAAATCGCCCTTCGCGTAATTTGTGCCTGTAAAGAATTGGGAATCCGCACCGTCGCGATTTACAGCGAAGCCGACCGCAATTCGCTGGCAGTTCGCTTCGCGGATGAGGCGATCTGCATCGGCCCGCCGCCCCTGTCGCAGAGTTATCTCAACATTCCCGCCGTGATCAGTGCCGCGGAAATCGCCAACGTTGATGCCATCCATCCCGGCTACGGCCTGCTGGCCGAGAACGCCAACTTCGCCGAAGTGACCGAAACCTGCAACATTAAATTTATTGGTCCGCCGCCCGAAATCACGCGCATGATGGGAGAAAAAGAGAAGGCGCGCGCCATTATGAAAAAAGTAGGCGTGCCGATTCTGCCGGGATCCGATGGAATACTGGCGAGCGATGGCGAAGCTCTCGAATGGGCGCGGCAGGTCGGTTTTCCTGTAATCATAAAAGCCTCGGCGGGAGGCGGCGGGCGCGGCATGAGAATCGTGCGCGACGAGGAAGGGCTGCCTAATCTATTCAAAGCGGCGCAGTCCGAGGCTTCGGCGGCATTCGGCAACGGCGACCTCTACATGGAGAAATTCATTGAGCGTCCCCGCCACATCGAATTTCAGGTTCTCGCCGACGAATATCGCAACGTGGTCAGCCTGGGCGAGCGCGAATGTAGCATCCAGCGCCGTCATCAGAAATTGCTTGAGGAATCGCCATCAACCCAAGTCACCCCGCAACTGCGCGAGCGGATCGGGAAAATGTTGTCCCATACCCTCTCCGAGATCGGCTACGTAAACGCCGGCACTATCGAATTTCTCATGGACGAAGACCGCCAGCTTTACTTCATCGAGATGAATACCCGCATTCAGGTGGAGCATCCGGTCACGGAAATGGTGACCGACGTGGATTTGGTGAAAAGTCAAATCCTCATCGCCGCGGGTGAACGCCTGGAAAGCGTGCTGCAAGGCCCAATCGTGCATCGCGGGCACGCCATCGAATGTCGCATCAACGCCGAGCACCCGGAGAAATTCACGCCGTCTGCGGGCAAGATCACCGCATTCAATCCGCCCGGCGGAACTGGGGTACGCGTGGATACGGCGGCATATGCCGAGGGCACGATTCCACCTTATTACGATTCATTGATCGCCAAGCTGATCGTACGTGGCAAAGATCGGGTTGAAGCCGTCTCGCGCATGTCACGCGCTTTAGAAATGTTTATCGTCGAAGGAATTTTCACCACGATTCCGCTGCATCGTCGAATTCTCGCCGACCCGGACTTTCGCGCCGGAAACCTGGACACGACATTCATCGAGCGCTTCCTTGCCAAGAAGTAAAGATGAAGAAGAAAGATGAAGAGCCATAGTTAACCGGTCACGTGGCGACAGCCGCCCTCGGCTGTCGAGGCGGGCCTCAGCCCGCCGGCGCTCGCAAATTTCGAGGGCGACCTGGAGAAGGTACTCGTCCAAACCCGCATGTTTACCCTTTCCCGCCTGTACGCGATTCTGGATTTTGAAATCTTCCCCGACCGCTCCATCGAAAACTTTCTAAACCAGGGGCGTGATGTGCCGCCGAATCCATTCCAGAATCTTGACGAAGCGGAATTCTTGATGGTCCATCGAGCCGTAGATGAATTCATATCCTGCGTCGGGGCTTACATCAATATAAAACCCATTTCTCCGCAGAAAAACATCGGCGGCGGTGAAAGCGATGCGTTTGTTGCCGTCGAGAAAGCCGTGATTGTTGCCAAAGGATTCCATCATCGCGGCGGCTTCCTCTTCGATGGAATTGTAGTATCCGGTCTGGGGGCGAAAAGCCGCGGCTTCGACAGCGCCCTGGTCACGCACGCCTTGAATGCCGCCAAACAGTTCGATTAGATGATGCTGCATCCGGTAGACCTCCGCTACCGTAAGATAATCGGTCATCTATTTGGAGAGACGCTTTAACAAATCGCGATTGCGAGCGACCGATTGCTCGAATGCGCCCATGACCTCGGCGCGGACGAGGTGTTGCGATGGAACCACATTATGCAGGTAGAATTTGAGCGCCTGCTCAAGAACATGCCGCTTCGTCTGACCATTCTTTTCGGCGACCGAGACGAACTCCTTGTACAACTGAGCGTCGATCTCGGGAGTGAATTTCTTCGTTCTGGGCATGTATTTCCTCTAAGTTTGTATTCTAACTATATATCATGATTAATCAAGATATGCCTTGATACAATAGTGATCACACATAATGACTCGCTTTTATCCGATATTGGATGTCGCGCAGTTTCAAGATTTTGATGGAGAGACGGGCGTCCCGCCCGTCATGTCCGCCGGGGACGCCCGGCGCTCCATCGAAAGATTAGTTGCTGTGGCAGAGGAAATGGTCGCAGGCGGAGCTGCTCTTCTTCAATACCGCAACAAGTCCGGAAACGCGCGTGAGATGCTCGACCACGCGCGGGAACTGAAGCGGCTCATCGGGAAATCGGCCCAACTCGTCATGAACGATCGCGCTGACCTCTGCGTTGCCGCTGGATTCGACGGTGTCCATCTCGGCCAGCACGATTTATCGCCCGCCGGCGCGCGCAGAGTGATTGGCCCAAATCTTTTGCTCGGAATATCCACGCACAATCCGCAACAGGTCGCGGCTGCTGACAAGACTTCCGCCGACTACATTGCCATCGGCCCGGTATTCGTCACTGCGAGTAAAGCGAATCCCGATCCAGTAATTGGGTTGGAAGGAGTCCGCGACGCCAGGCGCCTCACCGGCAAACCGCTGGTTGCGATCGGAGGCATCACCCGTGCCAATTGCCGCTCGGTCATTGATGCGGGAGCCGATTCCGTGGCGGTGATATCCGACTTGATACTGGAGCCCCGCAAATCAGTAGAGGAATTTCTGCGCATCTTGGGTTAAAGTCGTTGTGGAATAAAGTCAGCGCGGATCGCTTTGAAGGGGCGCGGCTTCAGCCGCGCCGTCTGGATGCGAACTTAGATTTCGGCATGGCTGATGCCATGCCCCTTCAAATATAGACGATAGAGAATGAGCATCGAAACTCAAAGCACGTCAGATCCGGCTCCCCAACAAAACAATCTCCCCAAAAATTCGGTCACGCAGGACAAGGGCCTGGTAAAGGGCCTGGGCCTCACCAGCGCCACCATGTTGGTCATGGGATCCATGATCGGATCCGGGATTTTCATTGTCGCCGCTGAAATCTCAAGAGAGGTTGGCTCTCCCGCGCTATTGATCGCAGCCTGGGCAATCACCGGCTTCATGACCGTCCTGTGCGCCCTGAGCTATGGCGAACTCGCCGCCATGATGCCGCACGCCGGCGGACAATACGTTTTCCTGCGCGAATCGTTAGGCCCGCTGTGGGGATTTCTTTATGGCTGGACTTTGTTCATGGTGATTCAGACCGGAACCATTGCGGCCGTCGGCGTGGCATTCGGCAAATTTCTCGGCGTCTTCTTCCCCTCGATCTCTTCCACCAACTGGATTCTGTTTTTCTACCGCGTTCCTCCCATCCATATTGGCCCAATGGTTTTGGGAAACATGAATATCGGGCTGAACACCCAAAATCTGATCGCCGTTTTGATTGTCGTTGTGCTTTCGGTGGTTAATATTTTCGGCGTCAGGACCGGCGCGTTTATCCAGAACATCTTTACCTTTGCCAAGATTGTGGCGCTGTTGGGTCTGATATTTCTGGGATTATTTGTGGGACGAAATGCGCACGCGCTCGCCGCAAATTTTCACGGCAATTTCTGGCACAACGCAGGCTTGGGCGCGCAGCACTGGATACAGGTCGGAGTGGGCGGACCCGTGGTGGCTGTCGGCACGCTCACCGTTCTCGCGGCCGCGCAGGTGGGCTCGCTGTTTTCTTCCGACGCGTGGAACAACGTGACCTTCACCGCCGCCGAGGTAAAGAATCCCAGCCGCAATCTGCCTCTTTCACTCGCGCTGGGCACCGCCGCCGTTACCGCGCTCTACATCGCATGCAATTTTGCTTATCTGAATGTGCTTCCGCTTCAGGGTGTTCAGAACGGCGCCACGATACTCACGCGCGGTATTCAATTCGCCACCGAAGATAGAGTTGCCACCGCCGCGTTGACGCAGATGTATGGCAACATCGGCGGCCTGCTGATGGCTGCGGCCATCATGATTTCGACCTTCGGCTGCAATAATGGACTGATTCTTGCAGGCGCTCGCGTTTACTATGCGATGGCAAAAGATGGCCTGTTCTTTCGCCGCGTCGCCAAACTGAATCCAAAGTACAAAACTCCCGCGATTTCTCTGATGGTACAGATGGTTTGGACTTGCATACTGTGTGTTTCCGGCAGCTATGGCCAGCTTCTGGATTACATCATTTTTGCCGCCCTCGTCTTCTATATCCTGACCATCCTCGGACTGTTCGTGCTGCGCCGCACTCGTCCTGACGCGGAAAGGCCCTACCGGGCTGTGGGCTACCCGGTGCTGCCCGCGATTTATATTCTTATGGCGCTGTTTATTGATGTCATACTGTTGCGCTATAAGCCGCAGTACACATGGCCCGGCCTGATCATCGTGCTGTTGGGAATTCCGGTGTACTTCGCCTGGAAAATGCAGTCACGGAGCAACATCGCCGCGCAGCCGTGAAGGAGAGATTAACCGATGGCAAAGTTGCTGGCTACAAAGCCGCTTGACCAGTTGATGGCCGAGTCACAGGAGACGGGAGAACACAGTCTCCGGCGCGCCCTCGGCCCGGTGAATCTCGTCACACTGGGCATAGGCGCTATCATCGGCGCGGGAATTTTTGTGATCACCGGCCAGGCCGCGGCGCAATTCGCCGGTCCGGCGATTGTGATCTCCTTTGTCATTGCCGGCATTGCCTGCGGATTCGCCGGCCTGTGCTACGCCGAGTTCGCCTCCATGATCCCCATCGCGGGCAGCGCTTATACGTACTCCTACGCCACGCTGGGGGAATTGGTGGCCTGGATCATCGGCTGGGATTTAATCCTCGAGTACGCCTTCGGCGCCGCCACCGTGGCAGTTGGCTGGAGCGGTCACCTTCGCGCTTTTCTCCACGATCTCGGATATAACCTGCCCGTCATGCCGACGTCGAATTTCACGCTCTTCGGCATTGCCATGCAGTTGAAATACGATTATGTCGGCTTTTTGGTCATCCTGTGCATCACCACGATTCTGGTCATCGGAATCAAAGAGTCTGCGAACTTCACCACCGCCATCGTCATATTGAAGGTTGCGGTGGTCTGCATATTCATCGCCTTGGCAACCGCGTTTTTGTACGCACACGCCTGGAAGCCGAACTACTGGCATCCCTTCATTCCTCCCAACACGGGCGTGCGCGGACAGTTCGGCTGGTCCGGCATCCTTCGCGGCGCGGGCGTTGTTTTCTTCGCCTACATCGGGTTTGACGCAGTCTCAACCGCGGCGCAGGAAGCAAAGAATCCCAAGAAAGACATGCCGGTTGGAATCCTGGGATCGTTGGTTATCTGCACGGTTCTGTACATCCTGGTGTCGGGATTGCTGACCCACATGGTTCCCTACCAGCAACTGAACGTCCCAGACCCGGTTGTCATCGGCATACGCGTCACCGGACATCAGTGGGCGACCTTCCTGGTAGAACTGGCCGCGCTCGGCGGTCTTGCAACCGTTATGCTCGTGATGTTGCTCGGCCAATCGCGAGTTTTTTACTCGATGTCGCGTGACGGGCTTCTATGGCCGTGGGCCAGCAAGATTCATCCGCGTTTTCGCACGCCGTATATCAGTTCCATCGTCGTCGGCTTCTTTGTTGCCATTCTCGCAACGCTGATACCGCTCAACATTCTGGACGAAATGACTAGTGTCGGTACACTTCTGGCGTTTATGCTGGTAAGCGCCGGGGTGTGGGTTATGCGCAGGTCGCATCCCTCGGCGCCGCGTCCATTCCGGACTCCCTTAGTCCCCCTGGTGCCCATCCTGTCCATCATTTTTTCCGGCATTTTGATTGTCTCCCTGTCCTACTGGA
This sequence comes from Terriglobales bacterium, assembly GCA_050746185.1. Lineage (GTDB taxonomy): Bacteria > Acidobacteriota > Terriglobia > Terriglobales > Acidobacteriaceae > PALSA-188. Next base: position 63,643 of record JBOGLA010000013.1, read on the forward strand.
CGCAGCTTCGCTTGATCATTTGGCTCGTGATCGGATTGGTCATTTATTTCACGTATGGCCAGAAGCACAGCAAGGTGCAGAAGATGAATCAGGCCAAGCCGCAATTGGCGCCGGGGGACTAGCAAAAGACATCGGGCTTTTGGCGAAGACGTTTTTTTGAAAGAGGCTGGACGGGTGCGGAATTTATAGGTTTCAACTCTCGGTTCACGTTCGAATCTCGTCTGGGAACTGGCAACTTGAAACTCGAAACTGTTTTTCTCTCCGGATTCAATGCCTGCTCGAACCAGCGGAGAAAAGATTTGACGGGGCTGCGCAGCTAAAAGCCGCTCCCTCAAGGCGATGGTAGACTCAAATTCCTCTTAACCGCCGGAGACCGGCGGAGCCTTGCCATGAAGATCGTCACCGCGGCCGAGATGCGTGAGATTGACCGCGTCAGCACTGAGCGCTTCGGCGTTCCGTCGCTTACGCTGATGGAGAACGCCGGCGCCGCTGTCGCCCAATTCGTATTAGAAAAATATCCGTCCGCAAAATCGGTTGGGGTAATCTGCGGCAAAGGCAACAACGGCGGCGACGGACTGGCGGCGGCGAGAAAGCTGCACGACGCAGGGAAACAGGTTCGAGTATTGCTTCTCGCCGACCCTTCCGCGCTGCATGGCGATGCCGCGGAAATGTTCAGCCGGCTTCCCGTTCGCCCGGAGATTATGCGGTCGAATGACGACCTGAAGACGCACCAGGCGCAAGCGCTATTCAACTCGGACGTTCTGCTGGATGCAATTCTCGGCGCTGGCTTCAAGCCGCCTGTCGCCGGACTGTATGCCGAAGCCATCGCCGCGATCAACTCTTCGACCGCGCCCGTTGTTGCGGTGGACATTCCCTCGGGAGCGGATGCCGACGCGACGGCCGAACCGTCCGGTTTGGTTGCTCGCGCCGATGCTATCGTAACTTTCACCGCTCCGCGGCCCGCCCACATTTTCGCAGGTTTGACCAATGGCCCGATTTCGGTTGCTCCCATTGGCTCGCCGGACGAAGCGATTGTTTCCTCGCTCAATCTCAACGTAATTACCGCGCGCGAAGTTGCGCCGCTCATCGGTCCCCGCCCCGCTGATTCCAACAAAGGAATGTACGGGCACGTCCTCGTTATTGGCGGCTCGCTCGGAAAGTCCGGCGCGGCGGCGATGGCGGCTTTTTCAACCTTGCGAGTGGGCGCGGGACTATGTACTGCCGCCATCCCGCGATCAGTTCTTACCACCGTGGCAAGCTTTCATCCCGAGCTGATGACCGAACCGCTGGAGGAAACGCCAGCCGGCGCTATTGCACTCAGTGCGTTGAATCAGATTCTCGAGTTCGCTGAGAACAAAACAGTGCTTGCGATTGGTCCCGGAATCTCCCGCAACGACGAAACTGCCGAATGCGTGCGCAAACTCGTCACGAGTGCAAAAACTCCGGTGGTGCTCGATGCCGACGGTTTGAACGCCTTCGAAGGGCGCGCGCATGAATTGAACGCCAATAACCAAACGCTGGTCATCACGCCGCATCCGGGAGAAATGGCGCGGCTCGTGGGTTGCAGCATACCGGAGGTGCAGCGAAACCGCCTCAACGTGGCTCGCGACTTCTCTCGCGGCCATAACCTTATCGTCGTGCTGAAGGGCAATCGCACATTAGTCGCGAAACCCGACGGCGAGGTTTGGGTGAACACCACCGGCAATCCGGGAATGGCGACAGGCGGCACCGGGGACATTCTTACCGGCATGGTCGCGGGAATGATCGCCCAATATCCATCAAAGGTATTAGCCGCCGTGATCGCCGCCGTTCATCTTCATGGCCTGTCCGGCGACGTAGCCCGCGAGAGCATGGGCGAGCATGGATTGGTGGCAACCGACCTGATCAAGTCCCTGCCAGAAGCGTTTCGTCGAACCCAAAACGATGACAGGAATTTCGTACTAGTCCAATGGAGCGACGGGCGTCCTCGCCCGTCCTGAAGCAGCCGGGAACAAGAAAGTAGACGGGATCGTGTGGGGCGGACACTCCTGTCCGCGCGACCCCTTGCGGCTTTTGTGAAGTGGCCGGATTCAATCCATTAACAGTCACGCGGCGGACAACCGGCCCCACGCGATCCAACCACCGGTAACATGCCCCTTTCCGCCCAGACGCCGAATCCGTACACGCGCTTCCGTAATCTCCCGTACCCACCCCCGCCATGCCATAGTTGTTTTGGATATGACACACTTCCCCCAACCCCGCGCCGACCGCCGGGCCACGCGAGTTCACATCGGAAGCGCCATTTCAGCCCTGGTGACCCTCGAAGACGGAAATCGCGCCAAGTGCAGGCTTCAGACCATCTCCATCACCGGTGGATTGTTAAGGCTCGCCAAAGCTCTGGATCAGGGCGATTTTGTCGAGGTTGCCTTCCAGACGCAATCCGGCCCGGTGCAGGGCATGGCCGAGATGCTGAATCCCATGGGCAGGGCCAACGACGGCATTTTACAGCCGTTCCGCTTCATCGCTTTGGGAGACGACGATCACCGTACCCTGAGAATGGTCGTAGATTCCGTCTCCGACCGCAGCTTCATCGGCATCCGGTCCCATCAATTCAATGTGGCAAAAAGCTAGCCCTGACCCTTCGCCGCCCCCGGTCAGCGCACCCAAAATTCCGATGGAGCGACGGGCGTCCTCGCCCGTCCAACTTACCCCATATAGAATCCCAATGATGGAATTCACCACCCATTCAGCGGACGAAACCACCGCTCTCGGCCGGAAACTTGCCTCACAAATTCTCCCTCCTAAACTGATTTTGTTGCGCGGCGATCTCGGCGCCGGGAAAACAACTTTGGTCAAAGGCATCGCCTCCGGCTTCAACGCAGCCACCGAAGACGAAGTCACCAGCCCAACCTTTACCCTGGTTCACGAATACCGGGGTCCGGCAGCGATGCTTTATCACATTGATCTTTACCGGATAGATACGCAACGGGAGCTTGCAACTCTCGGCTTGGACGACCTGATGGCGGAAGACAGCATTCTGCTGATCGAGTGGGGAGAAAAATTTGACCGATTCAGAGAAGATCGCGACATCGAGATCGCCATCGAAACCACCGGAGAGAATGAAAGGCTCATCCGCGTTGCCCCATAATGACCCCTTCCGATCGCACTGGGACAGCCGTCCCCGGCTGTCCATGCCGAGAAAAGCGCGGCAGTCCGCCCTATAATCCTTGTCATTCCGAGCCCCAGCATCACTACTCCTTTAATCTCACTCGCGAGGAATCTGCATTTTGGCCTACGCCAGGTGTCGCATTTGTCCCCGTCTTTTCGAAAGGTGGGGAAAATAAGGGTCGTGCGGCGCGGACCCCAACCCCTGTCATCCTGAGGCAGCGGATTCTTCGCCCCAGCGAAGAATCCCAACGAAAGCCTGCCCTGCGCGAAGCCGAACGGGGACCTATGCATTTCGAACCTGAACTGTGGGAAAGGCACGACTTGCGTGCCATCATCAAATGGAACCCTAAAGCAAACTTGACTCGCCCTAACCCTGAGAGTATCTTTCGACTTCCCCGGAAACACAGGCCCCGCACTACCTTTTAAATCCTCACATTGGAGGACCAATGAAAGCCGCGCTTCGTCTCGCTGTATGTCTCTACCTCTATTGTTCGCTAGGGCTGCCTCTATCATTCGCGCAATCCGGTGCCGTCATTCCTCAAAGCGGTGCCGGACACGCGCCCAAAGCCAGTTGCGTGCTGCTCAAACGTATGGGACCCGCCGACGAGGTAACGAGTCACCTATACTCATTCGGTATCCGTGGCAAGCAGTTCCAATACATCGAGGGCAAATTGCCCGACGGATTTCCCTTTCATGGAAGGTTGACCGATCATGACGTTCGCAATTTGCAGGCCCGCGGGGCAGAAGTGATCGTGCTAAACCAGAACTTCACAGCTGACGATTTGAGACAGGCTCGGGCGGATTGTCGCGGGGAAACCGGCAAAACTCCGCTTCAGGATGAGAAGGCAAGTACTTCGCAAGCGCAAGGGGCAACCGCTAACCCTGTCGTCGCCGCCGCCGCCGTCACCCCCACTCAGATCGGAATCACATCCACTCCCGGCGGCGCGGACATCGAGATTGACGGCAACTACGTCGGCAGCACGCCATCCACCGTAGGAGTCGCGGCAGGAGAGCATCAGATATCGGTGAAGAAAAGCGGATTCATGCCCTGGGAGCGAAAAATCACGGTGTCGAGCGGACAAGTGAACGTCAACGCAACCCTGGAGCAGGAGAAGTAGCCACGTGGGGACAGCCGCCCCGAGCTTGCCCTGAGCGAAGTCGAAGGGGCTGTCCAGCCGAGCTTGCTCGGCAGTGTGCCCCCACAGTAGATATACCTTCGCGCCGTTTTTTTGGCGCCAATCTGGGACCTGTATATTGATCTTGTCATTCCGAACGGCCTCGGCCGGAGGAATCTGCTTTTGCTTCGGACTGGGAAAAGCAGATTCCTCGCAGATTCGCGTTCGAACGAAAAAACGCCGTAGCTAAGGACGAGCCCTCTTCAACCCAGGCTAGCGACCAAAGAACGGACTGAACCTGGGGCACCGGGCCGCCCGGTGCTCGCTTCCCTAGTTTTGCGAAGAATCCCAACGAAGACCAGCCGATTTACTGTAAACTTCATCTTCCCGTCTGCCATAATCTGCATGCCATTTTTGGAAGTTGATGAATTTCGCGAATTATTGCGGTCGGAACCGCTTGATCGGATAGTTACGCAGTACGTGTTTGGCGGCACGCCATACGTTTTTCGACAACGGCCAGCCAACGCCGAAACGCTCTACCATCACCTTTCCGGCAAACTTGCCGTCGACGCCAGGAACATTAGGATCGTGGGAAGCGCAAAGATGGGCTTTAGCCTGAGTCCAGATACTTTTTCGCGGCGCTTTCTGCCGTCCTCAGATATTGATGTTGTCGTGGTTGACGAGGGGCTTTTCGACGGCTTGTGGCTGGCCCTTTTGAATTGGCATTACCCCCGACGGACCGCAGGACTAGGTGCCGATAATGAGTGGGGTAGACAGCGCAGGAGGGATATCTATTGGGGCTGTTTCAGCCCCGAAGACTTGAAGTTCGATCGTGTGTCGTTTCCCCAGGCACTGAAGCCCGTTTTGGACATCTCGACAACCTGGTTCAACGCCTTCAGGACACTTTCTCATTTTTCGGAATTCACCCGTCGCAATGTTAGCGGCAGATTATACAGAACTTGGCACCATGCAGAGATGTATCACAAATATGGGTTACAGCAAGTCCTCAGTTCGATGGCTGACTAAACAAGGAAAACACTTATGGAATTCACATCTTCGGTGCAACCGCTTAGTTGGTTTCGAGACCGGTATCGGGATGGGACTCTTAAGATAAAACCCCCCTATCAGAGGAAGCCGGTCTGGGCCGCAAGGCAAAAGTGTTCGCTGATCGAGTCAATATTGATGCGACTCCCAATTCCGGAAATATACGTACAGCAATCCACGTCGGCGGATGGCGAAACAAAATACGCGATTGTTGACGGGCAACAGAGAATAAGGGCCGTGCTGCAGTTTATAGGTTCAGATGAGGATCCCAAGGAGGAGGAGCACAACAAATTTGCCCTCGATATGCTACCTGCCGGCGCGGAGTGGAAGGACTTGACTTTCTCAGAGCTTCCATCTGAAAAAAAAAGACAGTTCTACGGCTATCACTTTGTAGTTCGATATCTGTCCACAGACAGCGAGGCCGAATTGAGGGACATGTTTGAGCGTCTGAATCGGTACCTCACTCCGTTAAAGCCTCAGGAGCTTAGAAACGCTAGATACACCGGCCCCTTCGCCCGTCTCGCCGTTCGCCTAGCCGACAATGAGTACTGGGCGGAGAACCGGATAGTGACTCCGGCGATGATCCGCCGAATGGGCGACGTGGAATTTGCCAGCGAACTTTTAATAGGCGTTTTGCATGGGCCACAAGGCGGGAGCTCCAAGATTATTGATTCGTACTACGCCCAATACGAAGACTACGAGGACGAGTTCCCGGATCAACGGAAAGGAGAGCGACTCTTCAGCGAGGTTTTGGCGACTGTAATGAAGGTGCTGCCTGAGATCAAAGATACCCGCTGGAAAAACAAAACGGACTTTTACACAACTTTTGTCGCTTTCAATCACCTAATGAGAAAAGGGCTTGCCGTCAAGAGCGCGAGTCGGTTAAGGAAAGCGTTGGAAAAATTTGAAGGCGAGATTGAGGAAAGGTTCGCGGACCAACACGCCATTGTAAGTAAACAGGCCGTGAGCTACGTTAGGGCGGTAGAGAAAGGGGCAAATGACAAACTCCGTCGAGCCAATCGCCATACAGCGCTATTGGACGTGATAAGTGAGTTCTTCGGGAAATGAAGCGCGGCGATTACAAGATATTCAACGTTGACGCGTTCGAGTGGCTAAAGCGGCGTGGTGCCAGAACCATTCACGGGGTCGTCACAGACCCTCCGTTTGGGGTGCTCGAATACACACCCGAACAGTTAGAAAAGAAACGTAACGGCAAGGGTATTTGGAGATTGCCACAGAACTACGACGGCGGAGAACGTAGCCCAATGCCGCGGTTTACCGTCTTGACGAAAGCGGATCACGAGAAGATAGTGCAGTTCCATACCAAGCTCGCTCCACTCCTACTCAAGGTCCTGGTGCCGGGGGGCCTCGTGATAATGTCTTCGCAAAACTTATTGTCGTATCTAGTGATCGATGCCTTTGTGAGTGAGGGGTTCGAGCTCAGAGGACAGATCGCTCGGGTCGTAAAGACCCTAAGAGGGGGCGATCGCCCGAAGGGTGCCCACACAAAATATCCGAAAGTTTCTGTAACGCCCCGATGCTGTTGGGAGCCATGGCTCATATTCCGGAAGCCCTGCGATGGTTTGGTTAGGGAAAATTTAAGAAAATGGCGCACGGGTGCGTTACGTCGACCACGAAAAAACACACCCATGTCCGATCTCTTGATATCCAACACGGCCCGAGGTGAAGAACGCAGAATCGCACCGCACCCATCTCTTAAACCGCAAGCGTTTGTGCGCAGGATCGTGAGAGCAGCGTTGCCCCTTGGAAAAGGCCTAATTCTGGATCCCTTTATGGGATCTGGATCGGCCATAGCAGCTGCGAGCGCCCTGCAATACAAGAGCATCGGTTTGGAGGTGAATAGGGGGTTTTTCAAACTAGCAGAGGATGCCATACCGCAACTCGCTGCCTTAGACATCGAAATGTGACCTGGCGGGCGGCCCAGGCGGGCTGGCCCACCCTGGCGAGATTTTGTTTTTCTAAGCATCCTAACGAGATCGGCTGCCCCACCTTTCGCGATTTTCGAAAGGTGGGAACGGGAATCTCAATCGCACGCCTCTTTCCGAACGATTGATTACCGCAAAAACTCCGTGCGCGATATTCGCCCCCTTTGCGAAGCACGCAATCCCGCATCCTCAGACAACCGTTTAACAATCGAGTGACAACTGCCGCGCCACAAAACATCCCTTCCTGAATCAAATCTTGTAACGAACAAAAACGTGATTCTGGATGCTGTCATCGGGGTGACAGAACGCAGAAAACGGGAGCGAACCTGCTCCCGTCACTGCGTCACGAGCGTGCAACAAAGCGCCGATTCGAGGGTTTATAACTAAAGGGAAAACGATTATGGGAACCGCAAAAATAATCGAGTTCTACATACCGAGCACGTTCCACAAAAGAACGGTTTGGATTCCTGCGGAACAGCGCGGGAAAGTAATCGAGTTTCCCCCTCCAATAAAGAAATCGGCCTGATTTGGCGGTGCCCGACACTTCACTTCGCGTACTTTGCGATGTGTGGGATGCGCGGGGCCGTGGCCGCCCGATATTGGGAAAGAAGTTTTGAAGGGGCGCGGCTTCAGCCGCGCCGATACTCAAATCCAAATGACCTACGGCATGGCTAAAGCCATGCCCCTTCAGAGCCAAGTTGTTCGACGATTTCCCGCAGTCGTGATGAAAGGGCGATCCAGACCAACAGCCAAAAAGCCGCCTTTCCCAAAATCTTGTCAAGCCCCCTCCCGACCCCATTTCCCCGCAACTCATTCCATCCATTCGGAAAATAGTTTGGCCCGGCGTGGCCCAATAGCTATACAAAAGGACTATAATGTAACTAGAAGCTAAATTAGCAATCTAATAAAGGGCGCGGCCATCCGGCTGCGCCTTTTTTATTTCGCGCTTTTATTTCACTCAAATTTATAAAAATTTATAAAAGGAAAAGATCAAGGCCCATGCCTATTATCCCCGGGCCTTTTTTCTGCGCATTTATGGAAAACCAATCCGAAGGTCCGCAACCTGCCGAGAAGAAGAAGAAGAAACTCAAACTCAAAGGCCATGCCAAGCGCCGTGGAGAAACTGCCGAGCTCGCCTTCATGCTCCGCGCCGCCTCCCTCGGCTTTGGCGTCGCCAAGCCCTGGGGAGAGAGCGAGCGCTACGACGTGATCCTCGATTCCGGAAAGCGTTTGTGGCGCATTCAGGTGCGCTCCACCGCGTGCAAGGTCCGGGGCCGCTACCGCGTTACCACGACGGTCACTGGGCAGGTCATCCTTTCCGCGGCCGATATTGACGTCCTCGTCGCCTATATCGTCCCGCTGGACATATGGTATCTCGTGCCTGTCGGCGCCATTTGTTCACGTACCGATCTGCGGTTTTATCCTCATGGGCCATCTAACGGTGCATCGAGAGCCGTTGATCTCGAAATCTTCCGCGAGGCATGGCACATCTTCCGGTGACCCATTCAATCCGGAGTAGTTTTTTCGGCGCCCCAGAGCCTGCCCTGAGCTTGTCGGAGGGTTCCCCGCCGTCATCCGTTCTTTGAATCATGAGAGAGTAATTTTTTGGTGCCCCAGGTTCGCGCGTTTTTGGCGCTAACCTGGAATCCCCCAGTCCAGGGTTAGTGTCCAAAGGACGGACGCGAACCCGGGGCAACCGCTCCAAAAACTCAAACCGCCGGACTCTGACTGTTTTTTCAGAGCCGGCGGCGTTTTATCTCGACTTAAAGTTTTTTAAGTTTCGATAATCCGTGGAGTAATGAAGAAAATCAGCTCCTGGTTCGATGTGCTGACGTTGGTACGTTTGAAAAGGTTTCCAAGGTACGGAATGCTTCCGAGCAGCGGCACTTGCGAAACGCTGAGCGAGTTATTGGTTTGGATAACGCCGCCCACTACGACCGTGCCGCCGTCCGTGACCAGGACCTGCGTCGTGGCCTGTTGAGTAATCAGCGTCGGGTTGCCCTGCACTTCGTGTCCGAAGTCAGGCGTGGTGTTTTCCACGTCAACATTGAGGAAGATGGTGTTTTCCGATGTGATCTGCGGAATCACCGTCAGCCGCAGGAAAGCATCCACGTAGGTGACGGTTGGCGGTCCGCCCAACTGCGCCTGAGTCACGATTGGGACCCGGACGCCCTGGCGTACCAGAGCTTGAATATTGTTCTGCGTGACCACTCGCGGGCGTGACAGGATCTTGAGCAAGCCGCGAGACTCGGCCGCCGTTAACAGCGCATCAAGCTGAACATGGTTGCTGGCTGTAATGAAGCTGAGACCGCTCGTCGGGCTGGTGACGCCGAGATTCGAGAACAGCGGAATCTGGGTGCCGGAGGTGCCGCCGGGCGTTCCAACCACTTGGTAAAAAGGTGAAACGCCGGGACCAACAATGATCGGTGAGGTTCCAACCCCTCCGACGCCGCCAACGGCGCTGGCTCCGTTGCCCCAGCCAAATCCAAGTTGAGTTCCTATGTCGCGCGCGAAGCTGCGGGTTGCAGCCACGACGCGGGCTTCAATTTCAACTTCCTGAGTCTTGCGATCAAGCTGCGTGAGCAACCGGTCAATCCCAGGCATAACAGAAGGGATGTCTGAAATGATTACGGCGTTGGTGCGATCGTCCGAGATCACGTCGCCGCGTTGGCTGAGGAACTTCTTTATCGTGGGCACTACATCTTTTGAATGGGCATAGCTGAGGAAGCGGGTGACCGTGACTTTATCCACCGCCAGCGCTTCTGATTCCTGCTCTTCGCGGCGTGAGTCGGCTTCCTTCTTCAGCGTATCAACGGTCGCGATCCTCAAAACATTTCCATCCAACTGCCGCGCCAAATCATTGTTCTTCAAAACGATATCCAGCGCCTGGTCCCAGGGGACATCGTCGAGGACGATGGTCAGGGTTCCGTGGACGTTGGGGTCGAGGACTACGTTCAGGCCGCTGATTTCGTGGATGAGGCGGAAGAAGTCTTTGAGGTCAACGTCTTTCAGATTGACTGAGATCGGCTCACCGGTGTACTTGGGGCCCATGACCGGATGCTGTTGCGCCATCTGCGCTTTTTGTTCGGCAGCCAGGTTATTGGTGGCGGGGGCCTTCGCCGTGGCTCCATCTGACTGCATGGATGCGCTGGGCGCTTGCAGCAAATCCGTGTCCGGGCGCTCGACGAACTTAGCGGCGGCTTGAACGGCCCGCGCCGGTGGCTCGGTCACGGCCGGAAAAGCATCTTCCGTAGCCGGGGTTGCCGCTTTTGGCTTGTAGGACGGTTCCACGACGACGAAATTGCTGGCGGTGGCTGGAGCAGCTTTGGTTTCTTCCGGAGCGGCCGAAATTGACGCCGGCACATTGGCTGCAACGGCCTGCTTGAGATCAGGAAGCGGCGCTGTAGCAGGGGCAACAGTTTTCTGCGCAACTGGCGAGGACTTTACCGGGGCGACGGCCTTCGCGACGGCCGGCGAGGCATGCAGCTTTACCAAAAGTTTGCCTTCAGCGCCGGGTACGATTTCGTAGCGGCATTGCTGCAACAGATCAAGAACCACGCGGGTTGTGGGAGTTGGCTGGTTATCGGTGCCGATGCGGACGTCCTTTACGCCATCGCTGCCCACGTTTATGTGAGCCACGGATGTCGCCATGGAGGTGTTCGGCAGGTTGATCACAAGCCTGGCAGGCGCCTCGAGAGTTTCGAGTTTGGGGGTCAGTTGCCCGCGGGCGACGACTTCCAGGGTGATTCCATCCTCACTGTGCAGTACGCTGACCTTCTGCAGCGAGGCATGGCTGTTTTGATTTACGCCCGTGCTCTGAGTTTCGGCCGCTGCCATCATAACCATTGCCAGCAGCGGTAGAAAAATACCCAGCAGTTGCTTTCGCATTTCGCTTCTCCCTACGGGTTGCGCTCTGCTTACCCGTGACTTTCCGAACAGATTTTTACCGCGCCGGACCTAGACCGCCGGCGTGAAAATTTTCTTAGTAACTTCCCGGGTAAACGGCTTTCCGAACCTATCCTGCACGCTCTCCTTGAAAACGACTGAGTCCCCGGTGATTTTCACTACGTATCCGTTAAAGACGGGATCGTTCTCGTGAAGGAAATAAGCTTTGTCGAGGGCATTGACCACGACCGCGATCATGCCGTCTTCCGATTTCACGACGCCACGCAGATTGATCTGATCAATGGCCAGGCACCGTTTGCCGGTGTTGCAGCCGGAACCGGACATGGTGCGGCTGACTACCGGGCTGACAAAAGGATCCCGGCGTCCGGTGATATTGATCGCCTGAGGCTCGCCGGTGACACTGTCAGGCGGCGTCGCAGTGTTCTCTACGTTCACGGCCTGCCCGGACTGATGAGCTTTCGGCGCTTTATGCGCGATCGGCTTCGCGGACCTATAAGGCGATTTCGCAGCTTTGACGTTGACGATTCCGAGGGCTTCGTTCGAGTCTGCGGTCCTCTGCTTCTGGACGTTCGCCAGCTTGTTCCGCGTGCTGGTAATGATGTTGGGATTTTGCGCCTGGACGGCTCCCGTCGTCATCCCCGCGACCAAAATTGCGACAATCAGCTTCATAGGGCTCCCTTACTTTTTGGCCAGCTTGATGGTAGGCGCCGGCGCGTCGTGACTAAAGAACGTTGTTGCGGTGCATGTGGCCACAATGCTCTCGCTCGCGGCGTAGTTGTAAGTGTGCTTTGCTTTTGCCTCGCCCGGTTTCTTTGTGCTGGCCACGAGCAGGTTGGAGACATTGACAATGCGCTCTAATTTGCTGACGCGGTCAAAGAAGTTTAGAACCGAATAGTAAGGCCCATCCAGCTCCACTTCAAAGGGAAGTTCAGAGTAGAACTCCTTGGAAACCACCGGCTCTGCGGTGTAACGACGCACTTCGATTCCGGCTTTCAGAGCTTCGGAGTCGAGCATCCTCATGAAGGTGTCCACTTCTTTATCGTCGGGGACGATCCGGCGTTCGATGTCGAGTTGCTGCTTCAAGCTCGCCACTTGACGTTCGATTTCGGCAAGCTTTGGCCGGTAAGCTTCCAGTTCCGCGTTTTCCCGGAGCTTGGATTGCAGCTTCTGTTGCGCGGAATCGTTCGCAGAACGTTGACTCTTGAAAACGGTGAAGTACAGTGCGAAGCTAACGAGCGCGGCACCAGCGACCAGGGCCGCCCACTGTTTAAGACCCGACAATTCGTTAAAATTCCCCATTTTCTCCGCCTTTAGGCCTTCAACTTTTCGCAGGTCAAGGTAAATTGAAATGCCTGCATATCTTTGAGCGACTCGTCCTGATAAGTCTCTTTGATTTCGATGGTCTTGAAGTAGCCGGTCTTTTGCAGGTTCTGAATCAGGTTGGCGACGGCGTCGGTGCTCAGAGCCATGCCTTCTATGGCTACGCTTCCGCCCTGATCCTTCATAGTGTTCAACCACACGGCTTCGGTGCCGTTCACGGTGGCGCCCACAGTGTTGAGAAGATTCACCGGCCCCATCTGCGCTGCTCGCAACTGGTCAATGACGTCAACGCGGCGCTTGTAGTTGTCGGCCTGCCGCTGCCGCTCCATGTATCTGGCTTTCACGTCCGAGAGCTCGCGGTTTTTTTGCTCGGCCGAGGACATCTGGACTGCGATGCTCTTGCTTTGCTTATTCAGGCTGTACCAGTAAGCGAAGTTGAGGGAAGCCACGACGGCCAGCACGATAAGCAGTTTGAATTTTGGGGATCCTGCCTCCCCCATTTCCATTACGGCGGCAGTGGATGCGCCTCCGCGTTTGCCTCTCGGTTTCGATGCGCCCAGCAGATTGATTCGGATCATAAGTCTTCAAAGCTCCTTAATGCCAAACCGACAGCTACTGCCAACTGGCCGGCATTCTGCTCGATCAATCCCACCGCCGGTCCATCTACCGGAGGCGCGATTTTTTGAAACGGGTTGAATATCTCGACCGGCAGCGAAAACTCCTGGCGCAGGGCTTCGACTAACCCAGGAACCTTTGAAGACCCCCCTGCCAGGTAAATCTTTTCAATGTGTTCGCCGGCCGAACTGGCGCGGAAAAAGTCGAAAGTTTTTTGGATTTCGAGCACGATGATTTCGGTGACTTGCTGCAGCACCGGATTCTTCGCGTCTTCGCTGACCGTACCCACCTTATGGCCAAGCTTCAGGGATTCGGCGTCCTCGAAGCTCAGATCCAGTTCCTTCTGCAACGAATCTGTGTACTGGTGCCCGCCTACGCTGACGTCGCGCGGAAACAGCGGCGTTGTACCTTTCACGATGTTGATGTTCATGACGCTGGCGCCCAGATTCAACAATGCCACCACCTGGCCTGGCGCCGGATCATAGTTGTACTCGTAGCAATTCTGTAGCGCCAAAGCATCAATATCCACGATAGCCGGACTTCGGCCCGACATCGAGAGTACGTTGGTGTAATTGAGAATCTTGTCCTTCTTGACTGCGACCAGCAAAACGTCCATCTGCGGATTACCCACGTCTTCCGAAAGGATCTGATAATCGAGATTCACATCGGCGAGGTCGAAGGGAATATGCTGCGCGGCTTCCTTTTGGATGGTTTCAGCCAATTCCTGATCGCTCATGGATGGCAGCGAAATCTTCTTGACGATGACGGAGTGGCCGCTAACCGCGGTGGCGACATTCTTAGTCTTGATTTGGTTGTCAGCAAACAGCTTGGAGATCGCGCTGGAAACGGTTCCCGAATCCACGATCATGGAGTCCACTACGATGTCGGGCGCCAGCGGCTCCAGTCCCAAATGGACTACCTCGATGCCGTTGCGTCCCTTCTTGAGTTCTACCGCCTTGATGCTCGAAGACCCCACATCCAGGCCAACAATCGTTTTTGATCCCATTCCAAACATGTGTCCGCCTTTACGATTGCCCGGCAGCTTTGGAAGCCGCCTTCGGTTTATTCTTCATTTTCACTTCCATGTGGCTCGACTTCTCTTCCATCCACTGATCCAGCCTCGACTTTTTGAAGCGCCAGCGGTTGCCCAGCTTGAAAGCAGGAATCTTTTGTTCGCCGACGTACTTGTAAAGCGTGTCGGGACTCACTCCCAGGTACTGCGAAGCCTGGCGAATGTTCATAACCTCACGCGAATCGGCCATAGATCAAAATCCTTCCCACAGAATCACGCCTGCCGCAGCAGAAAAGTTTGGGAAACTAATCCTCGAACGCCGTCATGCAAAATTCCGCTTCGAGTGAATTACGTGGACCGAGCATATATCAGCCCCCATTTGCAGCAGGTCAAAGTGAATCTCCGCGTTTTGCTGGGTTTTATGGGGGTTTTACGGAAAGTAACCGACGATGACTTTCACATTATGTCCAGATATTGTGGTATGAGCTTAGATGGGTACAATTAGGAGGCAGTTTCTCAGAGGGAGTCCGGGCTTTGGCGGAAAACGTAACTAAAGTACTAGAGACAGTACCGAAGGTCTGTGTACAAACGCTAGATCAGCGGCAGGAATGCCCGTAAGGGCTATGTTTTGTGGTGATTTGCTCGGGTGAGGTTTGAGCTCCCTCCATGGAGAGTTAGTTGTGACGTTGGGCCGGGACGTTGAAGATTGAGATCAGTTCCCAGTTTTCAGTTTTCAGTG
>JBOGLA010000014.1:0-50521 GCA_050746185.1 Terriglobales bacterium
TCCGAAAAATCATCCTTGGAGACAAGGCTATGCCAACATGCGCACTCCAGCCTTCTCTTCTGCATGGTAATGACAGGGGACATTTCTATCGTGGACAAGACGGGGACATTTCTATTGTGGTATGACACACGGGCGAAATTAGACTTGACACAAAAGTATAATTCTCGCGATACTCATTCGTTTCAATAAATGGATTTAATAAACGGGCTAAACATGCGACGGCAACCCTCATATCGAGTCCAATTCCCCCGCCAGACCTCCCTTGACGATGATTCTGGTCCTGACGTTGCGGCGCGAGACGAAACGGTATGAATCGGTCACCCAGGAAAGCGTCTGCAAGCGACAGCTCTGTCGTAACCATTCGGGATGTAGGGAAGGCGAGCGGATTTTCTTCAACTACGGTTTCGCTTGTCCTCAATAACGCTCCGCTGGCTCGTTACATTCCTGCGGCCACAAAAGAGCGGATCGAATCAGCGGCGAAAAAACTCGGTTACCGTCCCAACCAGTTTGCCCGGTCGCTGAGAAGCAAGCGCAGTCATACTGTCGGCGCCATGATCTTCGACATGACCGACCCATTTTGCACTCTGGTTCTGCGGGGCATCGAAAACACGCTCTACCAATCCTCTTACCTCCCTATTTTGACCGACGTTCACAATGAGCGGAGCCGGTTCGAGCGATATCTCGAAATGCTTCTTGACCGGCGTGTTGAGGCCCTTATCGTGGTCGCAAACTGGCTCTTTCTTGATATCAATGTCCTGGCCGACCTTGAAAAGAGCAGCGTCCCAACCGTCATGATAGGACGTGAACTCGAAGGCGACTCGATCAGTTCAGTGATTGTAAATAATGAAGTTGGCGCGTACGCGGCGTTGGAACATCTCTGCGCGCTGGGCCATCGAGAAATAGCTTTCATTCGGGGTCCGAGAAGTCTGGGTGATACCTTGCCGCGCTGGGAGGGAGTACGCGCCTGCGCGAAAGCAAATAAGTTGGGAATAGATCCAAGGCTGGTGCTTGATCTGCCGAACTCTCGCGATCCTCTATCGAGTTTCACGGCTGGTTATGAGCTGACCCAACAACTTCTGAACCGGGGAAAATTCACCGCGCTCATGGCTTTTGACGATATGTCTGCATTCGGAGCGATGCGTGCGCTCACAAAGGCCGGAGTGGCTATTCCTGATGCTTGTTCTGTAATTGGTTTTGATGATGTGGCGGTGTCGAGCCTATATTCTCCATCATTGACCACGATCCGTCAGCCCATGGAAGAAATGGGAGCAATCGCGGTCGGGATGGCACTTCAAGGCGTCAATGCGGTGATCGAGAAACAAACGATTCCGGTGACCCACAAAAAGGTGGATCCGCAGCTTATGATCCGGGAGTCGACAAAAAAGAGAGCCGGCTGAAAGTTTCTAGGATGTTGTTTCACAAATCAAACCTGGTTAAGTTTCAAAGAACCGCAATTTTCCTGGCGTTATTTGTTGGGCTGTGGTCCCGATTTGCTTCAGGTTCAGAGGATAAAACTGCCGCTGCAAGGGAAGGGCCGGCGCAAGTTTTCCGTACGGGACAAGCCGCACTACAGCGGGGGGAACTCGACCTCGCCGAACGCTGCTTTCGCGCGGTGTTGGCCATGAATCCCAACTCCGCCAGCGCCTACGCGAACCTGGGCGTAGTCTATATGCGGCGCAGGCAATGGAACAGCGCGTTGGCAATGCTCACGAAAGCTCAAGTCCTCGCACCTGATCTCGCGGGAATTCGTCTCAATATCGGACTGACATACTACCGGCAAAGCAATTTCTACGCCGCGATTCCCCCCTTTAAGGCTGCCGTACGCGATCTGCCGCAATCCACGCAGGCACGCCATTTGCTTGGACTAAGCTACTTTTTCACCGGACAATATGCCGAAGCAGTGGACGCTCTAGAGCCGCTGTGGCGCGAGCAATCCAGCGATTTGAGCTATCTATATGTCTTAGGGATTTCCGCTAACAAAGCTGGACGGCCGCAATTGGAAGAACATGCGCTTGGCAGGCTTGTCGAAATTGGTGGAAATTCGGCAGAGTTTCACTTGTTAATGGGCAAGGCCCATCTCAATCGCGAGGAATATAGCGAAGCTGTAAACGAGCTCTTGCAGGCAGAGAAAGAAGACCCCAAGCTTCCCTTTGTACACTTCAATCTCGGCCTCGCTTATTTAAAACAGCAAAAACTTTCGGAGGCGAAAGCGGAGTTTCTGCAAGATGTCGCGATTGAACCGGATGTAGCCGAGAATTACGATCAGCTTGGACTGATCTATGTTCAGCAACAAAAAGACAGTGATGCGGAAAGGAACTTTCGCAAGGCGCTCAAGATCAATACCTACATGACCAGCTCGCATTACCAGTTGGCGCGACTATTACAAAAGCGTGGGGAGTACGCGGAGGCGCTGGGCGAAATTAATGCGGCGCTTAAACTCGCACCGGACAGTGAGAGTCTGCATTATGTTCGCGGGCAGATTCTGTCGCGCATGGGAAGATCGCGGGAAAGCCGGGCAGAGATGGGAAAGTCACTCGAAATTATGAACGCCGCGCGCGGCAAACGGCAGCAAGAATTGGAAAGCGGAGCGCTGCCAAGTCCCGAGCTGGCGCGCGAATCGCAATAGGGTCTTCAAGGCCGCGTGTCCAGCGGATGATTTGATTTCTCGAAAAATTCATTTTGAAGTTGCAGGCTGGTTTGATCTGCTTTTACCGCA
The DNA here is from genome assembly GCA_050746185.1 of Terriglobales bacterium. Lineage (GTDB taxonomy): Bacteria > Acidobacteriota > Terriglobia > Terriglobales > Acidobacteriaceae > PALSA-188. The sequence goes on from JBOGLA010000014.1 coordinate 2,717, forward strand.
TCAATTGCCTTAACAATTGCCGCAACCCATCCATTCATTTCCTGTTCTCCCAGTTCTCGCGTCGCGGCGGACCCGTCGCCGGAGTAATGGTTGGGAAAACGTGCGTACCACCAAATCGCAGTATAAAGACCATCAGGAAGATGCAATCGTGCCTGGTCGGCTCCCGATTCGTCGCCTGCGCGATCCATGTGCACCAAGTCAGGACGGCTGATCATCATCTTCGAGGTTTCAGATTCGCCCGCGTGCATATCCAGCGTAGTCTTTTTCTTGACCGGTCCCGACGGCGGCTCTACTAATCCAAGCACATAAACGACATAATCCCGCTGCTTTTCCAACTGGGTTTGCGCGAAAAACGGCAAAAGATTCTCGTTTCCGCCGTGGCCATTCACTACGATTATCTTCTTGCAGCCGTTGCGGGCCATTTCGTCGGACGTTTCTTGAAGTAACTCCAGCTGGAGATGGCTGCTATATGCAATAGTGCCAGGTTCGTGGCGCGCTTCAAAAATCTGGCCGAAATAATATTCCGGAAAGACTACGGCATAACTCTTTTGCGCGGCGTTTAAAGCCGCATAACGGACATTGAGGAGATCGGTTCCGATCGGAAGATGCGGTCCATGTTTTTCGAGGATTCCGAAAGGCAGCAGGCAGGTGTGTTGGGAGCGCTCAATCGCCGTGCGGAAGTCCCCGGCAGTCAACTCCTCCCAACGTGTTGAAAGGCTGGACTGACTCCAGCAGGCGATATTGCATGCAAACAAAATCAAAGCGACCAGACAATTACGCATACCGTCTCCGATCAGTTGCGGCAGATCATTTAGCCGATTTGTTTAAAACTTCATGGCTGGTTGGAAGAACATTCCATCCATCAACCGCGAGTTCGACTGGCTGGTTCCTTGACGACGTGAAGCGTGCCGTCAGTTCACGGCTTTCGCCTGGCAATAATGAGACATAGTTATCATCCCAAAAAATTGGCGCAATATCTTGGCCCTTGGAATTGGTCAGGCGAAGATGGACCATGAATGCAAGCTGAGATCCTGTGTTTCTCGCCACCACATGCGCGACTCTGTGTTCTCCGCGTGCAGCCACTCGCGCCTGGGTGGTTACACGTGTCTGCGGCAGGCTGCCTAATCCGCTAAGATCGGCATAGGCGCTTTCCGGCGTGTAAACCGTGTCTTCTTTCTTCGCCCAATCCAGCACGTCGGGTTTGGTAGATAACCAATAGAAATTGTCGCTCAGCAATTTGCCATGGTCGTCGAACAAATCAAGTTTCAGGAAATACGTTGTCGAAATGCTTTTTACCGCCGGCAAAGCGAGAGCCTTCGAACTGCTGTCCGCGGGAACATCCAGAGTAACTTCCGCAGAAGCTTCTTGTTTTGCATCGAGATTGAAAATTCCAGCTTTGACCTTCAATCCTTTTACTTCGCGGTCGTAGCCATTAATAATGGCGACCGAATTGTCATCATAGGAATACTGCACGTGTAAAGGTTCGCAGGCTTTCTTGGTTCCGAAATACCCCCCGGCAGGCTCAAGGTAGAAATCGTACAAATGCCAAATGAGAGATGGCCACGCATTGTTTAACATCCATTGTATGACTCCCGTGGAAACATATTTGTTCCGCGCATAGGCCTCGAACATGGCGCGTTGAGCTTCATAGTTCATGGCCTGCGATTTACGCAGAAAATCTTCGAGGTTGGCCGCTTTCCCGTATCGCTGATCCATTCCGTTTATGAATTTATCAATATTCGTAAACCGCTCTCCCCCGGCATGATAGGTCCAATATTCATCTATCGGCCACAGATGATCGGCAGGGATAAATTTCTTCAGACTCTCGAGCGGGGGAATGGCCGGGCCCGGGCTGGTTTCAGTATTGAAGCCGCGAGCGCCGCCCGCCTGGGTATCAGTTAACCAATAGTTCGGGGGAACGTAATCATAAGGGCCAGTCATCTTCACGCCGGATGCCCCAGTCACCGTGGTTGATTGCTGTGACGCGGAAGACACCGACGGATTGGGCCACTTCCGTTCCTTCAAAATCTGGAGATACATGGTTTCGACATTTGCTGGAGGCGGGTTATCGCTTCCGTAGAGCCAGACGAATACGCTGGGATGATTGCGCAAGCGAGTTAATTGATCGGCGAGCGAAGCTGCGGCAATTTTCATTGTATCGGGCGTCCATTCTTTCCAGCGCTCCCACATATCGCAGCATGTCCACCCTGGCATTATCAGAATTCCCAGGCGGTCGGCCATATCGAAAAATTCGTCACGTTCCATGCGGCCTTCTAAACGAATCGCGTTTAAGCCCATGTCACGCGTGTATTCGAGCGCGGCCGAGGCTTGCTCGGGGGACCACCGCAAAAGCATGTCCGGCGCCCACGCGGCTCCCCGAATCAATACTCTGCGGCCGTTCACCGTGAAAAGGCGCTGTCCCTTGTCGCCTAACTGGGAGGTGACTTCACGAACACCGAAACGCACTTCCGTGTTGTCCGATACGCGGCCTCCTGTCGTGACCTCAAATTTTGCGGTATACATTTCGGGCGTTCCCATCTGGTAGGGCCACCACAGGCGAGGATGCACAAGTTGTAATTGTGGGTATTGATCGGCAGTAAAAGTTATAGTCTTCGATTCTCCAGGTTGAAGCAACGTTTGTTGCTCGACGCTGATCCGCTGCACTCGGACGTGTACTTTGCCGGTCACAGCCTGGTTGGAAACATTCTGCAAATGCGCTGATATTGTTAGCGAAGCGTTCTTATAGTCAGATGACAATTTCGATGTCACAAAGGGATGTTGTAACGAAACACTCCCAGTGGTCGTGAGGTAAACATCCTTCCATAACCCCATATCCTTGTCTGGAGGAGTGGGATTCCAGTCCACCCAGGTCATGCCGAGATCATCTTTGTCGGGAGCAAAAACTTCTACGGCCAGCGTATTCGGCTTTCCGCTTACAAGATATTTCGTGACTTCGAATTCAAATATCCTGTAGGTTCCGGCCACGTCCTGGGCGCCTGCCATCTTCCGGCCGTTTAGCCAGATATTTGCCCGGTAGTTAATCGCGTCGAAGTGCAGCCATTTGGCGGATCGCTCAGACGATCGCGGCAAAGTAAACTCAGTGCGAAACCACCAGGAACACTTGAAAGGGCTATCTGCGGACATAGACTGGTTAGCGAAAAAAGTCGCGCTCGAATAATCCATGCCGGGAAATCTTTTCAAATTCATCCCGTAATAAGGATCCGGATAAGTTTTGTCGGCAACGAGAGCCGCCACGACTGTGGTGGGGACTTCCGCATGATGCCAGCCACTGGGACTAAAAGACGAACTCGATATTTCTTGCCCATCCGACTTATCCTGGCAGGATGATTGAATTTCCCAGTTACGATGCAGCGGGAGCTTTCCGGTATCGAAGCGCTCGCGCTCCGCGGAATGAGCAAAGACAGGGAGAGAAGCAATTGTGAAACACAGGACGGCGCGGGCTGAAAATTGTAGGATCTTCATTCGAATCACGTTATTAAATCCTTTATTAAACGAGTGAATATTGCTGAATTCCACGGGTCAGGTGAAAACAATCGCGAGTCTCTCCCGGAGGAACGCGTCCTTAATGACTTGCGACACCTGGTAATGCCACTTGTTGCTCGATTCCCGAGCCTTCTTTGATCGTATATATAAAGTCCGCAGGCACATCGCTCATGGTTTCCACTTTGCCGCTGGGCCAATGGATCTTCATCTTCGTTATTTTCGACTCGTGGCCCAGCCCAAAATGCAATCTTGGATCGTTCTGCGAAAGGTAGCTTCCCCCGGCCCGAACTTCGCTGAACTGCTTCAAATTGCCCGCGGTTATGGTGACTCGAGCTCCAATGGCCGAGCGATTGCTTTTTGTGCCAACAAGCTTAAATAGCACCCGGTGGTTATTGTTCCGGCTCTCATTGAGCAATAGGGTCGGCGGGCCATCCGTATTTTCAATGACCACGTCAACGTTGCCGTCATTATTGAGATCTCCAAACGCCACGCCTCTGCGCGATTCATTAGGAATCGTCGAAAGGACGCCGGATATATCCTCGAAGGCGCCGTCGCGTTTATTCCGAAAGAGCTGTAGCGGTTGCCGGTAAGGCGTGCCGGCAGGCACCAGATCCATTTGCGGATAGACGTGTCCGTTCGCTACAAATATGTCAAGCCAGCCACTGTTATCGAAATCGACGAAGCCGGTTCCCCAGCCCACCAACGGATAAGTAGCATGCGCCAAGCCGGCTTCCAAACTCACGTCTGAAAAAGCGAGCGTGCCCCGATTGTGGAATAAGAGGTCAGCCTGCTCGACGAATGTTGTAACGAACATCGAGAGGCGGCCTTCATTCAGATAGTCTCCCCAGTCCACCCCCATGGAACCCTGCGCCAGCCCGTCTCCACTCACCGCCGCGCCGGAAATCATCCCGACATTTTCAAATGTTCCATCATGCTTATTTCGGTAGAGATAATTAGGCCCGGTATCATTGGCTACATATAAGTCCGGCCAACCGTCATTGTCATAGTCGCCCCACTCCACTCCAAGCCCGTAATAGCGATCCTTGTCGTTGACGCCTGCTTTCTTGGAAACCTCTTCGAATGTTCCATCGCCACGGTTGTGGAAGAGCAAGTCAGTCTCGCCTTCCATCCCCCAAGGGCCGCATTGCACAGGGATTCCTTTGAAGCGGCAAGTCTTTTGATTGCTGCCGAACGCTGGCAGATTGTTGATATCAAAGTGCACATATCGCGAAACAAAAAGATCCACGTTTCCATCGCGGTCATAATCTGCCCATGCCGCTCCGGTACTGAAACCGCCCCCGGCGACCCCGGCTTTGTCGGTGACGTCCTCAAATTTGCATCCGCCGAGGTTGTGATAGAGCGCATTGCCACCATAGCCGGTAACGTAAATATCGGGCAAACCGTCATTGTCATAATCAGCAACTGCGACGCCCATGCCCCATCCTTTACGAGTCAGACCGGCGGAGACGGTGATATCTGTAAATTTGAAGCCGGCGTCCTGGTGATAAAGAGTGATCATGAGATCGCCGCCATGACGGTAACGTTCGATGGTGGAACCGTTGGTGGTAATGATGTCAAGTTTGCCGTCATTATCGCAGTCGATCAGGCCGACTCCGCCACTCATGGATTCGACGATATATTGCTTATCCGGCGAGGAAATATGAGGGACATTGAGGCCCGTCTCGCGACCGACATCTTGGAAAGAAATCGGCGAGAGCAACGATTTCGATGGCGACGATCCCGTCTGCGCCGCTGTTAGAAGAGTCAAGCATAGTGAGCCGACAAGAACTATCCAGCAGAAAAAATAGCGCATGGCTCAAGGATAACGCTAGCCGTCCGGGTCATAGAAGCCTCGGGGCTAACCTATTAAGGATTGCACAATATAGTGACAAGAACTAAAAGCTGTCATTCGGAGCGAAGTTTCCTCAGACGCGGCGCGACTGAGGAAACACAGTCGAGGAACCTGCTGTTCTGCCGGGCGACAAAACAGCAGAGCCTGCGCTGAGCGGAAGCCGAAGGGTTTCTCGACTCCGCAAGATTGTTCGCTTCTGCTCACAATCTTGCTCCGCTCGAAATGACAACGATTAGGGACGTCACTAATTCCGCAATGCTCAATAAGAAGCTGTGAAGAAGCATTCAGCCTCGATTAATCCAAAAAACGCTAAAAGATGAATTTCAATGCGAGCTGCAAGATGCGTGCATTGTGTACTGAGTTCGGCTGTAAAAATCCTGAGCCAACGCAACTGGGATCGCCGGCAGAAAGATTCGAGCCGGCATAGCACCCAACCGAGTTCGCGCCTGTAAGTCCGCTTCCATTTGCATTGTCCGCGGCCGAGCCGGCGTCCCCGCCCAACCACGCCCATTCCGTATGATTGAACACGTTAAACGCCTCGGCCCTGAACTCAAAATACTTGCTTTCGGTAATAGCAAAGTGTTTCAGCAGTGCCATATCAAAATTCGTGCGATGCGGATTGGTGAGAATGTTGCGGCCGGCATTGCCAAACGTTAGCCCTGTGGGCGCGACAAATGCCCCGGGATTAAAGAGCAGCGGAGGGTTCAAGCCCCCGCCGCCGGAGACGCCGCTACGTGGATTGCCGACAACGTCAGGATACGAACCGCCGCTGGCTACGCCATTTCCCACCCCGGCATTGTCAGAATAAGCGATGCCTGACTCGCCGACATTGTAAACGCTGAATGGTGTTCCGCTCTGGATAGTGGTTATGCCCGACCATTCCCATCCGCCCAGAAGTTTGCCGGTAAGGTTCCTGCCCTTGAAAAATGGCAAATCGTAGACATAACCAATATTAAAGTTGTGTCTCTGATCGAAGTTGGAGCTGGCGCGGTAGGCGTTCAGGTTATATGAATTGAGGAAGCCGGTGTCGTTGTAGTCTGACGAATCGTCGATCGAATGACTATAGGTGTAGGCGACATTCAGTTGCAGACCGCCGATATTATGGCGCAAGGAGACTTGCATGCCGTTGTAGTTCGACGATCCCGTTTGATCTTTCCTGGTAATGCTTCCGATTCCAACAAACGGACGATAAGGATCGGCGGGAGTAAGGCCGCAAGCAACTGCGAGATTGTTCGCCCAGCCTCCCGTATTTGAAAATCCATTCACCATCGCGTTTGCCTGGCCCGACGTGGGATCGAAAGTGACGTTTCCACAGTCGGTGGAACTGATGGTCTGTCCTGGACCGTAGGGATTTTGTTCCGCAGGCACAGGTCGCATCTGGTTGTACTCGTAGCCGCGAGTGAGGTGGACGCCCGCGCTGCCGACGTATGAAATTGTCGCGACCGTATTTTTTCCAATGTCGTGTTGAATATCCAAATGCCACTGTTCCATGTAAGGCCACACAGCCTTGCTCGGAATTGAATCGAAATGCAGCGGGGTCGTCGAACCCGTTCCCAAAAGCGCCGGAGTGAGTGCTGAGTAGCCGGCGACGTTGGAGACACTAGCGGTTTGAGTCTTGATATTAAAGGGCTCCAGCAATTCCGTGTTAGCCTCATTTCCGTCCGTGTGTTCGTAGAACATGCCGAAGCCGCCGCGGATAGCCCATCTGCCGTCGCCGAGCGGGTCAAACGCGAATCCGATTCGGGGCGCGGGATTGAACCAATGATTCTTCATGCAACCGTCAGGAACCCCCGGTGTGACGCCGCACTGCACCCAGCCGTTGTAAGGATTCCCTGTGACGGTGTCGCTTCCGTCGGTGGCGATACCACTTGCGCCCGGTACGTAGAAGTTCGGATCAAAATTCCACGCGTTGTGGTACTTCTCGCGATAAGTCCCAAAGAAGCTGAAGCGCACACCCAGATTTAATGTCAGACGCTTCGTAGCGCGCCAATCGTCCTGAAAATAAGGCTCAAAAATCTTGTAGCGCTCATACATCTTGATTGCGGCTTGCTCTTGCGTGAATGTGCTGATATCGCCTTGCAGCAGATCGGCGAACGGATTTCCCGTGGTTACCGCGTTGCCTGTCGTAAATTGCAACAAGCCGTTGACGCCAAACGCCGGTTGCGGAATCTCGTTTTTCTGAGCAATTACGGCGTAGGCCCCAAACTGGAGGTTATGCGGTCCAACTATCTTTGTAACGCCATCTTTGAAGGTGTAAGTGGGATTGGAATTCAATGGCCCGTTGGGAACGTAACCCGGATCTTCGGAGAAGTTATAAGGCCCGCCGCTCAGGCTGATTCCAGGCACTTTTCCGCCAAACCCATTGTCATAAATTCCTATTGGCGGAAAGCCTGACGGACGCTGCCATGGGCCTATGAGGCTCGTGGTGATGTGATCCGTCGTGTAGCTGGCTACAAATTCGTTTAACAGGGTTGGCGATGCCGTCGCCTCGAGGCGAGCCACCATGCTTACGCCGGGACCGCTGAAATTAGTCTGTACGGTAGGGAAGCTGGTGCCGCTTGTCCACAGTGGTACGGGATAATCCTGCACCCACGAATCGTGGACGTAGCGGAATGTGGCGCGAACGTTGTCACTAAAATTGTGGTCGATTCGAAAAAGTTCTTCCCGCCAGTTTGTCGGCAGCGTCGGAGTTTGAAACCACTGGTTCGTCCCGATGTTGGGCGTCGGTATGAGCGCTTCCAGCGCCGGAACGACTGTGGAGTCGCTGATGGGCACCTGATTGCCGGGAAAGAAAGCGCCGCCCGAACCGGGAACGGTGGGACAGTTCGCCATACTGCCGGACGGATCCGGGCAAACGTCGTTGAAATTCCCTGTGCGTTCCGCGGCAGATGGAACGGTTGTTGCGCTGAATTGTGTCGCTGGAACACGGTCCCGACGCCACTCTTCCGAATAAAAGAAGAAAGTCTTTTGCTTGTTCGTGTTGTAAACCTTCGGAATGAAAATCGGGCCGCCAATAGTAAAGCCAAAATCATTTTTCTTGTAGGGAGGCGCGAAAGTCTGAAACTGTGGAGTGGCGTTGAAAATATCGTTACGCACGAACTCGTAGAGGTCACCATGAAAAGCGCTGGTGCCCGATTTCGTCTCGACTTCGACCGTCCCTGAACCGTTTCGCCCGTACTGCGCCCCGTAGTTGGAAGTTTCAACTTTGAATTCGGCAATCGCGTCAATGCTAGGCGTGACGTTCAGAGTGTTATTGCTGCCGTTGTCCATGGTGTCGCCGCCATCGAGTTCCCAATTGTTGTACTCAATGCGGCCTCCGTTCACGCTGAAGGACGTGTTCGCGGAGACGCCGACGTTGCCCTCATCGGATCCCGTCTGATTACTGACGCCGGGGACGAGCGTGATCAATTGCTTGAAATCACGACCGTTTAACTCCAGTTGGGTGATCTCTTTTCCATTGACGGTGCTGCCTAGATCCGAAGACTCCGTTTCTACTTGAGCGACGCTCGTGCCCTCGACTGTTACCTCTGAGGTTTCGGCGCCCACTTGCAAGGTCACGTCCACCCGCGCTTTTTCACTTACCTGCAGAATCACATTCATAGCCTGATACGTTTTAAATCCTGCAGCAGTAACCTGTAGATTAACGGGACCGATCGGCAATGCAGCGAATACATAATCTCCGCTTCCGTTGGTGGTCGTCGTTCGGTTGATGCCATGCGCGGTGCTGATGACCGTCACCTGAGCGCGGGTGATGGCAGCGCCGCTGCTATCCGTCACTGCACCCGTAATCGAGGCCGTATCTTGAGCCAGAACTGCCGGCGCGACGAGGAGAAATGCAAAAAGACAGAACCAAATGGAGAGAGATTTCATGATTAGCCTCTGAATCATAACAACCTACGAGACAAGAAACCGATCGGCGACGCTCCGCTTCCTCAAGAGAACAATCCAAAGTGAAAAATACCTAAACGTAATGAATGCTTTTATTAAAACGTATGAATATTGCTTTATTTCAGATTATACTGTCAAGCAGAAAAGGAGGATTTCTTGGTTTCGACTAATGAAACTGTTGAAAACGCCCATATTTCTGGCGCTTGAATGATGTATATAATTCCCTGCTCGCGTCCCGAATCGTTCTTATCAATTCAGCCAGCGAATCGGTTCCGTCAGTTACTCGCACTGCTTTGAGGATCGGAAATTCCTGAAAATGGATGATACCGTCTCATCTTCCGCTGGACCGCGCCTCAAGCGAATGCTCACGCTCTGGGACCTTATTCTGTACGGAATCATCGTCATACAACCGGTGGCTCCGATGTCTGTTTTTGGAGTGCTGAGCGACCGGGGCCACGGACATGTCGTCACGACAATTTTGATTGCGATGGTAGCAATGCTGTTCACTGCAATCAGTTATGGACGCATGGCCCGCGCATATCCCAGCGCGGGATCTGCTTTCACGTATGTGGGAAAAGAAATTAATCCAGCGCTTGGATATGTTACCGGGTGGAGCATGGTGATGGATTACATGTTGAACCCGATGATCTGCACGATCTGGTGCAGTCAGCAGGCGCATGTTTTTGCTCCCGGTATCCCTTATTGGGGATGGGCCATTTTCTTTGCCGCTCTGTTCACGGCCCTAAATATTCAAGGCGTTAAAACGTCTGCGCGGGTGAATACCGGGCTGGCGGCGGGGATGGGAATAGTGATCGCTATCTTTTTTGTGGTAGCGGCCCGGTATATTTTTGGGCATCCTCACGATGATTCGTCGTTTTTCACACGGCCGTTTTTCGATCCCCGGATGTGGAACACCAGTGCTGTTCTGGGAGGTACGTCTATTGCGGTACTCACATATATCGGTTTCGACGGCATTTCCACGTTATCGGAAGAGGCAGATAATCCTCGACGCAATATTTTATTGGCGACGGTATTCACCTGCCTGGCGATAGGAATTCTGTCCGCAATTGAAGTGTATGCGGCGCAATTAATTTGGCCCGCCTCGCAGCCGTTTCCGGACATTGATACAGCATTCGTCCATGTCGCGGCGCGGGCCTGGAAGCCCATGTTTGCAATTCTCGGATTTACCTTGTTGGTTGCTAACTTCGGTTCAGGGATGGGGGCACAGCTCGGCGCGGCGCGATTGCTATATGGAATGGGGCGCAGCAGCGCATTGCCAAAATCGTTTTTTGGCGCCGTCGATCCGAAACGGCACGTGCCGCGGAACAACGTAATCTTCGTAGGCGTGGTCGCACTTGTTGGAGCATTCATAATCAGCTATGGATTGGGCGCCGAGATGTTGAATTTCGGCGCGCTCATCGCATTCATGGGAGTGAATGCGGCCGCATTTGTCCGTTATTTCCTGCGCGGGCCGCAAAAGGAGTTCTGGCAGATGTTCCCCCCAGTCGCTGGATTCTTTATCTGTTTATTACTGTGGCTAAATCTCAGCCGTCCCGCCAAGATAGCGGGCGTGATATGGATGGCTGTTGGGATCGCATTCGGGGCGTGGAAGACCCGGGGATTCCGCGGGAACCTAATTGATTTCGAATTGCCGGCTGAGGACTCGTAGCGCCGTTTCAGGGATGAATCCAGTCGCGCAGGTTGTAGATTTCATGGCTAGAAAACTCCGCGGCAGAGACTAAAGACTAATGATGAAAATTCTTATTGCCGGCGAACTGAACGTAGACTTGGTATTGCAAAATTGCAGCGCCCTTCCCAGGCTGGGCAAAGAAGTTCTGGCTGAGGACGCGTCGCCCACGCTGGGCGGAGCGTCCGCAATTTGCGCGGCTGGACTGGCCCGGCTGGGAAATCGCGTCGGTTTTGTTTCTAAAGTCGGCACCGATGTTTTCGGCGACTTTTGTGTCGGCGAATTGTCAAGATTTAATATCGACATTTCTACAACCCTGCGGGACAGCTTCATCAAGACGGGGATTACCGTTTCAATTTCCTGCGCTCAGGATCGCGCCCTTGTAACTTATCTGGGCTCGATTGCCGCCCTTCGGGCGTCCGATATTTCGGAAGCTACCTTGGGCGCTTATTGCCATTTGCATATCTCATCATTTTTCCTCCAACAAGAACTGCGCCCGGATTTGAAATCCCTGTTTGCGTCCGCGCATCGCCATGGGCTTACCACGTCGCTCGATCCCGGATTCGATCCGTCCGAGCAGTGGGGAAGCGATATTGTTGACGTTCTAAGCGAAGTGGATATTTTTCTGCCGAATGAAGTCGAGTTGGAATTAATCACCGGCGTCCGAGAAAAGATTCAAGCATTGCGAGCGTTGCAAAATGGGCGGACAATGACTGTCGTGAAACTTGGCCCCGCCGGATGCATGGCGATCGAGAAGGATGACATAGTTAGCGTCCCGGCGTTTCCCGTGAAGGCCCTGGATACAACCGGCGCGGGAGACTCGTTTAATGCGGGATTCCTGCATTCGTGGCTCGGTGAAAAAAACTTAAAGAAGGCTATGCGCTTTGGCGCTGCCTGTGGCGCGTTGTCAACTCAAAGATTGGGCGGCACCGCGAACCAACCCTCCGAAAGCGAAGTCAATCAATTTCTGCGGCAAACGCGTGAATCTATCGAAAGCGGTACATAGTTTCCCTGTCGTCCGTAAAGAATTGATCGAAAGAGCGCCTCGTTAGTGAAATCTTGTGATTTACGGTTATCGCTTTCTCTGTCCGCCGCGTCTCGGAAGAGGCCGGGGTCTTCAATGTTCCGCATGGAGCAAATCACGGGCGACCAGGCGAGTGCTGGCGGGACTGCGTACCGCCCCGCTTGCTTATCGTGGTGTTTGAGTTTGCGGCCGGTGTCACGGAGAAAGAACTTGCGTTCAATCCAGATCGTGAGGCCAAGGATGTTGGCAAACAGCAGCGAGCAATAGGTCACGATGGCTCGTGCATAGTCGTGCAGGATAAGGCTGCGCCAGGACGCGAGAAAGCGCAGTTGGCCGCTGAGCCAGACGCCAAGCGCTAGAAATATGAGCGTGGCGACAAAGACGTAATAGTGGCGATGCAGCCGGGAATGCCTGCGTCCACGGTCATTCCACTCACCGTCCAAGTGCTGCCTGCGGACGACGCCGGCATCACCTACACCATCGACATTCACAGAACGTAAATTTCGCCAATACGCCGGATCACAAAAAGCGTGCTGTAGTTCGATTGCAAGAGTCATTTTTCCAACAAACGGCGTGGCTGTTGGTGGGTATGGAGATAGCACCCAGCTGGGATTGGTGCTACCCTGAATTCACTTGTAATATTCGTTCATTTATGGACTGAAATTATGAACTGGCTCCGCCGCGCCCTCGTTCTGGTAATTCTGGTAACAGTCTGCACCGCTGAGAATGTAGTTTACGTGCGCGTACACAGGCAGTTGATTGAGGATTGCCTCAAGCTTGCACCCGCCACCGAGGCGGAGAGTATTCGGGTTCTCCGCAATCTGTTTCAGCAGGCAGGGTGCCCGCAGCTGCTCGAACAACAAGTCCCCAATCAGGATTTTCCGAACCTGATCTGCGTCCTGCCCGGTGACGAAGAGGGAACGATTGTTGTGGGTGCCGGGTCAGATTACGCCTCGCCCGATCCGGTTACACCAGGCGGATGGAGTTCGTTGGCCATGCTGCCACTTCTGGCAGAATCGCTGAGCCATGTGCCTCACCGGCTTACGTTAATGTTCACCGCGTTCGTCGGACATGAGCACGCGGCAGGGGCATCGTGGTACACCTCACATTTAACGGACGTGCAACGCAAGAGCATACAGGCAATGGTGGATGTTGACGATCTGGGCAGAACGCCACCGGTATTCGGGCTGGCTCAAACGGACGACACCCTGGCTACCTGGCTACAGGTTGCTTCCCAGTCGTTGCGAGTGAGTGCGCCAGACAAGGTTGATAACATAATCGATGCCAGCTTTCCGCTGCAAAACGGAATTGCTGCCTCGCACGAAAATCCCGCTGCTGACATCAAACCTTTTCAACAAGCGCACATTCCTGCCGTGGCAATTCATTCCGCCATTCCCGCCCAGCGACTGAACGGAGCAGCGCAGGCAACTACTCAGTCCGTCTTTGATATCGACACCTACGAAGACACCTACAGGCTCTTGTGCGTTTACGTCCTATACCTGGACCGGAACCTGGGCAAGCCGCTCATCGCGGCCGGGATTTATTCAGGCAAGATCGTGGATACCGCCGGAGTCTTCCCCACTAGCCCAGTTGATGTTTCAGTAAAGATCGACCGTCTAACCACTACAGGAGAGCTCAATCGCTTCGAGTTGATTTTGAAAAAGCGAGGTCAGGAGGCTCTGGCAGATGCGCTCTCTGACGAAAATGAAAAGGGGGTGTTGCGTTTTGGTCTCGATCTTGGCTATGGCATCAAACTGGCGACCGTGCAAACTTCCGCGAACACCATATTCCTGGTAGCACCGCGAGTCAAAGATCCAGGAAGTATCCCCGGAAATTACCGTTTCACTGTCGTCAAGCTAAACCTGGATGGAAAGGGGAATGGAGATGGTTTGTTCTACAGCTCCGCCAAGCTGGGGTTCAGCAAAAACCATGAACTCATCATTGAAGACTTCGGATCGAGGCCGGACATTGTAAGACAAGTTCACCTGGAGCGGCCTTCGGTGCCGCGAACCAACCCGGCGACGGTCGTGGCCAGTGTGAGTGGTGCGCCGGGCGGCGGTGCATCCGCGCCAGCTTTGGCGGTTCCTAAGCCAGATTCCGCTCCTGCGGCTAAGGAAGTTCAGCAAAAGGGAAACCTCTACGCTGCGGTCACCGGGACAATCGCTACCCCGACATTTCATACCAAGGCACAATTGGTGCAGGTTGATATTGCTGTCGCCGATGCGCAAGGCCAGCCGATACGGGGACTACAACAGTCGGACTTTACCGTTATGGAGGATGGCAAACCACAAGAGATCCGTGCCTTCGAGGCGCACGTGCCTGCTCCAAAGGGAGTAGATGTAAAGACCGCAGCGCCGCCAACGCTCGCTTTGCCTCCTAACACATACACCAACCGCGTGGTTGTTCCCGCGGAGGATACTCTAAACATCCTGCTGCTGGACCTGCTGAACACTCCCGTCTCCGACCAGGCCCACGCCCGCAAACAGACCATTGAGTTTCTGAAGACACTTCCGCCGGGCAAGCGCATTGCGATGTTTGTTCTCTCCGGCAAACTGGTCATGGTGCAGGGATTCACTGAAGATTCCGGAACGTTAGTTGCCGCTGCAGAGAAAGTTCTTAACGACCGTTCTCTGCTGCTTACCACGGAAGCGGAGCGCCAACAGTTTCAAGGGGCTGCCGAAAGCGTTTCCCGGATCGCGTCGCCCGACGGGAGTGCGCCCGGTGGGGGTGTTCCTGCAGGAACTACAGGAGGCGCTCAGTCCGGGAGCAGTGATTGGGGCTTTTCCCAGGCGCGCGAACGCTCCAACGCAATGATGGAGGGCGACCGCACCTCGAACCGCGTGAACTTTACTTTGGATGCCCTCGCGGCCCTGGCGCGTGCGGTTACCAGCTATCCCGGCCGCAAGAATCTGATCTGGATGTCAGGGAGTTTCCCGGTAAGGCTGAAGCCTTCGGGCATCGATTTCTACCATTTGAATTCGGCAAATTCATCAGCAACCACGGGCCTCGTAGACACGCCGGACTTTGGCGCCGCTGTTAAAGTCGCGACGACGGCGCTCGCCACGGCCCGCATCGCTGTGTTCCCCATCGACGTTCGCGGGCTAACGCCGGGAGGGGTCGATATCGCGATAGGCGCTGCCGAGAGCGCGAGCTTGACGGCAACGGATAGTCCGGAGGCGTACAAGCAGAACTTGAATACTCAGTCGGAGACGCGCTTTACCGAACGCAGCTCGATGGAGGAAGTCGCACAGCAAACCGGAGGGGAGGTTCTTTGGGGTAACGACGTACGAGGTGCAATAGCGCACGCCATCGCCGACGGTTCCACCTACTACACCATTGCCTATACTCCAAAGGAGGAGGCGACCCCGCGATTCCGCAAGATCGAGGTGAAGGTCAACCGGGAGAAAGTGAAGCTGGCATATCGTCCGGGCTATTTTTCTGGAGCGGACCAAAGTTCTCCAACGCTGACTGCGCGTCCATTAATCGTGGCGATGCAGCCGGGAATGCCTGCGTCCACGGTCATTCCACTCACCGTCCAAGTGCTGCCTGCGGACGACGCTAGCAAGAAAATAAAAATCACCTACACCATCGACATTCAGAACGTAAACTTCGCCGATACGCCGGATCACAAAAAGCGTGCTGTAATCGATTGCATAGCGGTCGCCTTTAATAAGGAGGGCATACCGGTAGGACAGATCTCGAACGCCATGGACGCCACCCTGTCGCTGGCGGAGTACGAATCTTCTTTGCGTACCGGTCTTGGCGTGTCGCAGGAGCTCGCGCTTCCAGCGGGCCGGTACAGTCTTCGAGTGGGAGTGATGGACCGGGGATCGCAGAAGATCGGCACGCTTGATGTTCCCCTGGCCGTCGCTCCCACCACCGCCAGCAAGTAGGGCAGAATTTCGCCCTTATGTTTGCTCCATTGTCTTGACTCTATTTGTCGGGTGTGGTGCAGTACATGCATGCGGATTCCGTTGCAGCGGTCTTCACTTTCGCTTCTTCCGTTCCTGATCGGATTTCTGGTGTGCGCAGGACAAGCTACCGCTCAGTGTGCAGGCGTTCCGCCATCAACCGTCGGTGCTGTGACCTGGACTGCGCAGTGGTGCGATGAGTTCAACGGTGGTCTGAACAGCCCGATCAATAGCGCCAACTGGACCTTTGACACCGGGAATTCGGGCTTCGGCAATAACGAGCTTGAGACTTATTGCGATCCGTCTTCCAACACCGCGCCCTGCAATTCCAGCACACCTAACGCTTACATAGATGGCAGCGGTCACCTGGCAATCCAAGTGTTATCGCCTTCCGCAAACACGTGGACTTCAGCCCGGCTGAAAACGCAGGGCCTGCGGACATTCAATTTCGGGCGCATTGAAGCCAGCTTAATGTTTCCATCCCATGCAGGCTTGTGGCCCGCTTTCTGGATGCTTGGCTCACAGCCCGGCGTTTCGTGGCCTTCCGTCGGCGAGTCCGACATCATGGAGAACTGGCCCGCTACTTCGAACATAGGTGGGCCCGGCGCAACCGGCAATCGTTCAACTATTCACACCCAATTGACAGGCGGCAGCGGCAAAGGCGGGGCCTTCACCTTTCCCGCTGGACAGCAGGTGGACACGGCCTTTCACACTTACGGCCAAATCTGGTCGGCCAACACGTTGCAGTTTTATGTGGACGACCCGGCTCACCCCTTCTTTATTGTGACTCCATCGGATTTGCCTACCGGCGATATGTGGCCGTTCACTAATCCCAGCAATCCCTTCTTCCTGATCATGAATATGGCAGTGGGAGGAACGCTTGGCACCCCAGTTGACGCCCAGACCGGCAGCCAGGCCCCGATGCTGGTGGATTACGTTCGGCAGTACACGGCCGCCGCTCCCCCTGCACCGATGATGGGCACTCCTCCATCCATCAGCGTGAAAGCCGGTGCGACGACAGGCAATACCAGCACATTTACACCAATGCTCATGTCCGGCACAGGCTACGTCTATTTCTCCTGCACTACCACCGCGCCGAAGGCGAGTTGTGCGATCTCGACCACTGACTCCCTGGATAAGTATGTAGTCAGCGCGGACACCTCTGAGACCGTCACAGTGACCGCAACCACGACGACGAATACCAGTTCGGCCGACGTGATGCTGCCGCCCGCATCTCGTCCTATGAATAAACTGGCCATCTGGCTGCCTTTGGCAATGGGATTGTTGATCCCCGCCTCGGCGGCTCATGGACATATGCGACGTCGCAAACGGCTGTTAGTCTGTGCGTTATTTTTGGCAATCATCTTATTGAGCGCGGCGACGAGTTGCGGCGGCGGCAACAACAGCACCATGACGACGACCACGACCCCAAGCGGCGGCACAACCCCCGGCAGTTACGTCATTAACGTTTACGCGTTTACCGAAAGTAATGCCGGCGACGGAACTAATGCTCATGCCGACGCAACCGGCGCCATCCCGCTGACGGTGAAGTGACGAGAGGAAGCGAGGAGCTTGGGCTTTCGAGATAACCATGCCGCCTCAGGCACTCTACGTTTTCGGACGCCGAGCCCCTCGCGGCGCGCAGGGCGCACGATGAATTGTGGCGATGGAGTTGGAATGACTGCCGGGCAGTAGCTCGCTAGAAACCGATTATCAAAACGAGCCAGCTGTGATGTTAAGACCCCACCTATGTCTGCAGTTCATCTTACTCATGCTATTTTCAGTAAGTGCTCTCGCGGCCCAGGTGACTGACAATGAAAGCCGCCACCTAACGGTCCTACTCATTAGATGCAAGGAACGGAAAGCCCCTTAAGCGCGTATCGCTCGGTATGACTTTTCGACGGACACAGGCCGACAGGTTAAGTCCTGGGCTGCGGTCGCAGATGCAAGTGGCCGCATTGCAGTCTCCATACCTGAGCCGATTCCTGAGCGGATTGCAGTGGACTATTCACCTGTCGAATTGCATTCTTGTTCTGATATTGTTTTTCTTACGGCCACGATTCTGACGGCTGGTGTAGTTGCGGGATACAAATGCGAACATAGCAAGTTGAAAATCCTTCCGAAGGCCACACCCGGCGAACTTATACTATTCACCACCCAAGTCTCAGGGTGGGAGCGGATACTTCTCGAAATTCCATAAGCTATAAGGCTATTTTGCGGTCGGTATGTATTCTGACCGATGGAGCAGGCGCACCGACTTGTGTTGCACTTTGATTTCATCGGCAAGCGCCACTGTCAGTTCGTGCCGCTTGCCGTCCACAGCAGCAGGTTTAAACCCAACCTGATAACGGAAGTGGACCTGGACCAGAATGTCGTCCAGTGCGGTTGCGAACATCGCTGGTTTGACGGAAAAGAATTGTCCGGCAGTGGCCACGCTGAGGTAGTGGGCAACATAGTTTTGCTCGTCGAGAGTATTGTGCGGGAGGGCGTTCGGTGAAATTGCACCATCATTGATGCCATAAACGAAGGCTGACGTTTCAAGCAAGTCATCTGCGACAGATTCGATCTCGTTATACGGCAAGCCGCTGTGATCGCCGTACAAGAAAACAATTACAGGGAGGGGTTCGGGCTTTGTGGTATGCGCATTGGCGAGTATCAGCCGAAGCATCCGTTGAATCGAGAGTTCACCCGTCCTGTTCCCGACTTCGGTTGGATCGCGATGTTGAACTTCTTCGATCATGGCCATGGGCGCATCGCGATCTGTTGTAGGGACGAGGTCGATCGCTTCCTCTCCGTTGTCACACCAGTGAGCCACTCCAACGGTGTCCCGTTTGTCGAGGTGATCAAGTGCGGGGCGGAGAAGCCCAGCTTTCCCCCTCATGAAACCGGAGCCTTCCTCGTCCCAGTGCTTCTGATTGCAGATCATCGCAAACCATACTGCTATCGGGCGGGTACCGTAATGCGCTCCGCTGTCAAAGGTCACGATATCCACGGGGTGGCCATTGTCTAGAACTCGAAAGTCTTCCTTTTTAAGTTCATTCAGCGGAAGGCCCGTTTTCGAATCCTGGGTTAAGACATCGACCAACACCAGGGAGGTGCCCGTATGAAATATGGGAGATCGCCCGGTGGATGCCGCAGTCTCCTTTGCGGGAACTGCGGCGTCCGGACTTGAAGCGATTTCCTGTTTTCCCTCCTCGGATTTCGGGTTCTCTGGCCCAGGAGATGATTCAGGCTCATGGTTAGCCCTAGGAGTTTCCTGTGCCGCCCGTGTCCGGTCGATGTATTTCTGCATCTGGGCCAGTTCTGCAGTGGATTGGCCCGCGATTTTCGGATCACTGCTGGTCTGCAAGTCCCGCAGAATGGCTGTCGCTTCGGGAATCTTGTTGCTTCGCAAATACAAATGCGCAAGATTGATCCGATACTGCTCGTTGCGGGGACTCAACTCGATGGCTTTCCGGAGGACGGGCATCGCCTGGTCAAGTTTGCCCTGCGACATGTAGGTAAACGCCAGCAGGCCGTAGGCGTCCGGGAAATCCGGATCGAGCTTGATGGATCGCTCGAGTTCGTTCTGCATGGACTCCAGCCGCCCGGTATCGTTCCCGGCAGTTGAGCCTTCCATTTGCGATAACAGCGCGGAATAGTACAAGACCCTCGGATCGTTGGAGTTTAGTTGCGCGGACTTGTGAAAGTACTCCGCGGCTTTTGCAAAGTCGCGCTGTATCAGGTAGGAGTAACCCAGGCCGCGAAGAGCGCCTGCGTTAGTGGGATCGGTTTGAAGTACGGCTTCGAATTCGTCCCTCGCGACTTTTTGATAATCGGATGAGTGAAGATGGATATCGGCAAGAACCACGCGAGCATCCGTCGTCGACAGCGGCGCGCTGGTGTATCTCTTTCCATCAATTCCCGGCGGGGCTGCCAGTTTGTAATACCTGAAACGATTGTCCTTTACGTATCCATACAACTCCGTGTCGAACTGGGTCGCGCTCATTCCAAAGGCCTGCTGGACCGCCTTTTCCACCGGGACATGTTGATTCCGAGTCAGATCAAAATAGACCGCCACCTTGGGAAGCAAGGCATTGTCGTAGATATAGTGAACGAGAATTCCCGACTCGGCGTAAAACACGGTCCGGCGGTCTCCGCTTTCGTTGTAGATCTTGGTATGCTGCTGCACCCGGAGCAAGTCCGCAATTTTCATCCAACTATTGTTTGCCAGGACAGCGTACTCGTCGTCTGGAACCCTTCCCACGTCCGCTTCCTTGCCGTCAACCGTGATGCCGCGAAAGTATTCCGCAAAACCCTCTTCGAACCAGGGATCGAGCTGCATGGAGAGCGTTCCATTCATCAACTGGTGGGCGTACTCGTGGAAGACCACCTGCCACGGATTTTCAGCCGACATATCCAGCAGGATGAAGCAGCGGTCCGTACCGCCCAGGAACAGCCCGGAAATCTCCGTTGCCTTGCCTCGAAAGATGGGGGCGAACTGCCGCAACTCCTTGTTGCTGCGAAAGGCGACGATTTGCAGTGGAATCGGAGTATTGACCTTCGCCTGATTCAACAAAGACGCAAAGACGTCGCGCATCTGCTCGAATCGAGCAGCCGCATCCCGGCCGCGTTTATCGCCGGCATCAGTGACAACCGAAAAGTGCGGGGAGCGGATCTCGATCCACTGAGCTTCCGCAGAGAAGGCCGGAACGGCGAAGCCGAGGCAAATTAGAACCGCCAACAGTCGGGCGCAAATACTGGTTACCCTCCCTGTGGCAATTTGTCGACACCTCTCTGATGCAGGAATTGGGCTCAAACGGTGCCTACGCGCGAGCTGAATAGCACGAAGTTCATGGCCTCGGAATGACGAATGAGCCGCCGGTCTTGGGACCACAAATGCCCACAAACACCGCTCCAGAGGGTTTTCAATCATGATACAGTAGGTTCCCTCAGAAGGTGTTGTCATGCCCCGTGTCCTTCGAGTGGTGCTGTTTGCTGTCGTTTCCACCTTTTGCCTCGGAAGCAGTATTGTCTATTTGCGGGTTCACCGGGGCGTACTGGAAGAGCGTCTGAAGGCCGTCCCCGATACCGGAGCCGAGCGGCTGCGCAAGCTGCGGGAGCAATTTGAGGCAGCCGGCTGCGATCGTGACCACCTCACCGAGCAGACGATTCTCAGGCAAGACCTTCCCAATCTAGTTTGCACCATGCCTGGCAGCGAACCGGGCACGATTGTGGTGGGAGCGCCGATTGATTTTGACGCCGACGGTCCCGACACTCAGTGGCCGACCTTGGCTCTTCTTCCCTTCCTCGCGGAATCCGTTGGTTCCGTACCGCACCGGCTATCATTGACTTTCGTCGCTTTTTCCGGGCACCAGCATGGTTCTCGGGGTTCTTCGGCGTACTTGCGGCAGTTGACGGGATCCCAGCGCCGGGAAATCCGCGCCATGATCAGCCTGGAGGGCATCGGCCGGACACCGCCAGTCTACGCTCTCTCCCAGGAAGATATCGGACTCGCCAACTGGCTGACGCTGGCTTCCGATACTTTGCGATTACACTCCGTGCCCATGGAAATTACGGCGCGAAACGTTGATGCCCGCCTTATTAATGGCGCGCCTGCTTTTAATCCCGACGAATATCTTGTCGATGCCCGGGAATTCCAGCGCGCCCACATTCCGGCCATCGCTCTGCGGTCCGCTCCGCCATCCATGATCCCCGCCATGCGGCAGTGGGGAGCATGGACGGCATCGGGGTCGGGGACCTCTTTTGATCTGAACATTTACGAACAAACTTACAATCAGTTGTCTGTCTACCTGCTCTATTTAGACAGTAATCTTGGCACTGGGCATCCGGTTCCTCCTGGAACTGAAGTTGCGACTACGGGGACGGCCAGCATTCCGGCGACGGAACGGCGATTGCCTGCCGTGGCATCGGCCGCCATGGAAGCTTCGAACGCGGGACGCAATTCCGCTCCTGCGGCAACCGTTGCTGCTCTGCCTAATTCTCCCTTGCCGCCGAGCAGAAACGATCAGCAAGCGCGTCCCGAAAATATTCCGGTGTTCCACTCCGAAGCGAAACTCGTGGTCATAGATGTTTCGGTGATGGATTCGCAAGGCGCTCCGGTGCACGGGTTGAAAGCCGGGGATTTCACTCTGCTTGAAGATGGAAAACGGGAGACGATTCGTGTTTTCGAGGCGCATACATCTCAGGCAGCGCCGGAGGTGGCCGTTGAAAATCCCCTCCCGCCGAGGACATTCAGCAACCGCGTGACTGCCAAAGCCGACGCCCCTCTCAATATTTTTCTGTTCGATCTTCTCAATACCCCACCGCAGGATCAGGCTTATGCCCGAGCACAGATGTTGCAATTTCTGAAGTCGGTGCCTCGGGGGAAACCATACGCGCTGTTCGTGCTGGGCACGCGTCTGCGCATGGTGCAAGGCGTCACCGACGATCCCCAGACACTGGTAAGTTCGGCAGAAAAGATTGTGCGGGAGGCTTCGCCGCTGTTGACGACGGAGCTTCAGCAACAACAGGACCAGGGCGTCACGGAAGAAGTCGGGAGATACGCGGTGGCAGACTCAATGACTGGACCTTCGAGCGGACCCTCCGGTCACGGGGTGAACCTTGCGGCGGCTTTCGCGGACAACAAGCCTGTTATAGGATTCGTCGGGCAGCGCACGGCTGCGACGGCAAACTTGTACGGGATCCGCAATGACGAGCGCGCGACCTTTACTATTGATGCCATGACTGCGATTGCGCGTGCAGTTGCGGGGTATCCTGGACGAAAGAACCTGGTCTGGCTTTCCGGTTCGTTTGAAATTCGCCTTCGCCCATCCCGAAGCACCATTTTGAGCGCAGCTGATCGAACTACCCAGGCCGGGGCGCCCGTCACGGATCTGACAACCACCAGTTTCAGCTATCAGGAGGTTATCCGCCGCCTGACGACGGTGATGGCAACTTCGCGGATCGCGATTTACCCCATCGACGTTCGTGGATTGCGGACCGAGGGAGTTGACATCGGAGTGGGAGCCGAGCAGAGCAGGAGTTTTGTCGATCCTTCAAGTACCGACGCCTCCAACTTCATGCTCATGAACCAGTCGGATACTCGTTTTGGCGAGCGTACCTCGATGTTCGAGCTGGCGGATCAGACGGGTGGCCGGTTTTTCATTAACAACGATGTTCGCGGCTCGATCGTGCGCAGCCTGGAGGAAGGTTCCAACTACTACACACTCGCCTATACGCCGGAGAAAAGTGACAGCGACAAGGGATTCCGCCGAGTCGAGATCAAACTGAACCGTGTCTCCGTCAAACTGGCCTATCGTCCCGGTTACTATCCAACCCGGCCTCAGGACGCAGTCGAGCAGAGCGGGGCGCACCTGCTCGCGGCGGCCATGCAACCCGGACTGCCGGAGTCGACCATGCTGTTTGTGACAGCGCGAGTCCAGCCTCCCGACGCGACCGGGAAGGCCTTGCGAATCGATTACAGCATTGACTTTAAAGGGCTGAACTTCACCGACATCGGCGACAATCGCAAGCGCGCGCTCATCGATTGCATGGCAGTGGCGCTGGATGCGCACGGAGAAATCGTTGGGCAAGTTGGGAACACTATGGATGCCGCGCTGCCACCCCAGGAATATCAGGCACTGCAAAACACCGGACTCCCGCTACACCAGGAGCTTGTGCTTCCTCCCGGGACTTATGATCTGCGACTTGGAGTGCTCGACCGGACATCGCAAAAAATCGGTACCGTAAGTGTGCCAGTGGTTATAGCGGCGGAAAAGGCTGAGAAGTAATTGGGCGGGTACAGTTCTTTGAGAATGTGCACCTTTGCTTGTCATGCCCAGCCAGTTTCATCGGCGAGGCATCTGTATCTCGCGCTCGAAAAGAGCAGATGCGGCAAAATTCGTTGAGTTTAAACTCCTATTTTGAGGTACCAAAACATGAAATGGTTACTTCGACCCTTGGTTATGATCCTCGCCCTTGCCATCACAATCCCGGCCTTCAGCAATGATCAGCAAAAGGCGGAAAAACAGTTACACAAAATTACGGCAATGGCGACGGATGCTACCGGCCGCCGCGTGGTCAGCATTACGGTGGCAGATGCCTTTGAGGCGAAGCGTCCCGATCTGGTGATGGAACGTCGAACCATGCAAATAAATTACGGAGACCTCATCATTGCCCACCAACTGGTTAAGTCGGGCACAAAGATGGATGACATTGCGGCCCAGTTGAAATCCGGCAAGAACATGGGTGACGTTGCGAATGCTCAGCATGCCGATTGGAAGGAGATTGCGGCGGAAGCCAAAAAATTGAATGCGAAGATGGAGGACAACCTCTACAAGCATTTCCTGAACGGAAAGGCCGACGCCGCGCGGGATGTGGCCGACGGCTACGATCCCACGATCGATGGCGTGGCCGCGGATAATAGTGTTTCAAAAGATGAAATCGCCGAAGCCCAGAATACCTACCAACTCTGGCGAGATCGCGCCGATAAAGCTAGATACTCACAGCTGGATTCCTCAACCGAAAAGGCGGCTCGAGGGATGCGCGGAGATCCGATTGGAAAGGGCGACACTCTGGGTCAACCAACGACTCCACCGCCTCAACCCAAGTAAAAAATCGCTCGACGCAACTCTTGGGTTCGTGTAACCGCGGCTCCGATCCCTGAGAACGCGCTTCATTCGAAAGTTACGTAGCTGATTTTCGGGCCCCTATATTTCTAAATTACAAAAATGCGAACTCTTACCCTACCTTTCTGCGCCGAACGAAGGCATTGTTTAGCAAAGTTTCTCATTGCTGTTGTGTTTGCGGCCCTGTTCTTTCTCCCATTGAACAGAGTACACGCTCAGGATGAAACTCCGGTCTTCCGCGGCAGTTCGCGTTTGGTGACGCTGGACGTTGTGGTCACCGACAAAGCCGGTCAGCCCGTGCGAAATGTTTCTCGCGACGATTTCACAATTCTCGAAGATGGTGCGACTCAGACAATTACCACCTTCGAGCCTCCCGCGGCACAGATCACGAAAAGCCGCGTCGGAAAAGAAGAGACGAGCACAGAGGCTGCCCGTGCCCCGAGTCTCACCATCATTGTCCTGGATGAACTGAACAGCGAAATAACGGATCAAGCATACGCAAGACAAGAAATCCAGAAATTTTTAGCTGCGCATGGGCCGGTCTTAGGCCAGCCGACGTCGCTCATGATATTGGGGCAGAAGCGGCTTGATCTGCTACAAGACTATACCCAGGACCCACACGCGCTCATTCAGTCGTTGCATCGTCGCCATGCGGAATTGCCGTTTAGCTTAATGCACGCAGAATTCACTGGCGTAGCGGAGCGTATGTCTAAAACGCTGTGGGCATTAGGACAGATTGCCGCCGCCAACAATCAGTTTGCCGGCCGCAAGAACGTTGTGTGGGTGGGGCCAGGCTTCCCCGTGATCAATATTTCTCTGAACATCGAGCCCAAGGATCGGCAAAGGTTTGCGAATGCCGTCGGAGACACGGCAAACCTTTTATTCGACGCGCGGGTGGCGGTCTACACTGTCAACCCTCGCGGACTCGAAGCTTTCACGCCGTGGGACGATTCATTCGAAGGTGAGTTGGTTTTTGAGAGCATCGCCCCCGAAACCGGTGGAAGGATATTCAGAAATCGCAACGACCTCGATGCGCTAATCGCCCTGAGTTCGGAGGAAGGCGCAGCTTCATACGCGCTGGCTTATTACCCGACAAATCGCGACTGGAACGGCAAGTTTCGCAACATTCGAGTTGTCGTCCGCAATCCGGGTCTACAAGTACTGGCCCGGAAAGGATATTTCGCGGTTGAAGATACTCCTCCTTCCGACGAGCACATTGATCGCGTTCTGTCGCGAGCAGTTATGAGTCCGCTGACTTACCGGTCGCTTGAAGTGCAGGCTTCCTATGTTCCAGAAGGCCGCGATTCGGGAAGGTTTAACATAGAGATCGCTCGTCGCGGACTCGACTGGCAACTATCGACCAACGGGAAGCGCCGCTCGGAAGTGACGGTCGTGACCGCAAGCCTTGATGCGAGAGACCGCGTCATTACGCACAGGGTAAAAGTGTTGGAGATATTGGTTGACGATAAGAACTTTGAGAATCAATGGGACAAGCCAGTCTCGT
The DNA here is from genome assembly GCA_050746185.1 of Terriglobales bacterium. Classification (GTDB taxonomy): domain Bacteria; phylum Acidobacteriota; class Terriglobia; order Terriglobales; family Acidobacteriaceae; genus PALSA-188. The sequence goes on from JBOGLA010000014.1 coordinate 28,696, forward strand.
TTTATGTCCCCTCTTCATTGCCGGCCGGTGCCAAATATGTAAGGGTAGTGGTACAAGACGCGGAGAACAGTCACATCGGTACTACGGACCTTCCTCGTGCGGCGTTACAGGTTCGCTAGTGCCACCCGACCACCAGCAGACGTAGCAAGCTACGTCTCTACAATCTGCAGACTCATTCACTCTGGCATTGGTTCATTCTGCCGCACTACCCGAATCTGGTGGTCGGTGAACTTCACCGGAATATCTATTACCTGGTACTTCGGCATGTGGCAACTCACGCAATTTCTCCGCGCGGTGGGGCAGGCCGCTCCGGGATGGTCCGCGGTAGGCTTTGCGCCTATGGAATTCACATGGCAACTTAGACATCGCTGGTCATACGCAGACGCGGTTCGTTCCAGCGGGCGGTGGGGATCGTGGCAGGCGATGCAAGTCAGCCTGGCATCTCCCTTGCCCCAGCAGCGACTGTTTTCCAGACGGTAGGGCGCGAAACGAAGCGATTTCAACCCGGTTGCCCGCGTCAGCGTCACATCCCACCAGGTACGGTGGCAGGAACCGCAGAAATCCACTGAATCCACCGGGTTCAGCTGGCGAGGATTCAGGATCATGGTGGTCCCTTGTTCCGCGACGCCAGCCCTCGCCGCGGCAACATGATCCGCCGCGGGGCCATGACAAGCCTCGCAGGTGAGACCCGGAGTCGAGTGCTGCGGATCGAAGTGGTCGCTCACAGTGGCCGCCGTGTTGTGACAGTTAAAGCATCCGCGAACCTCGTCGTCGAGCAGATGACGGCCGACGGCCTTGTCGAGGGAATCGGGAATTGCGTGCGGCTGGTCCACCGTGAAATCCCAGATACCGGCCTCGGGGTAATAGGTAAGCGGTGCCATGAAGATTCCGCCATTTTTCTCGAAGAGATAGGATTGCCCCATGCGAATGCCGAATGCCCATTGCAGCGCGGTCTGAAATGAAGAAGTACCGTTGATGAGCGAGTACTCCGCAAACTTCCCGTCGCGCTTCATTTGGTAGGTATAATCGCCAAGTTTGTAATTCAAGGGATGTTCAGCAAGAAGCTGGGAATTGAACGCGCGGCTGGAGGTTTGAGCCATCGCGGTCGATTTTTGAATGGCGACGATGTCCGCGTGGCAGCCGGAACATGCGGCATCCCCCACAAAATCGTTGCGAGAAAAACTTCCCTTAGTTGGCCACCATCCCGGTTTTCTGAGGCGGTCTTCAGTAGCCAATTGTTCGGAGAGTGTGGCGGGATGGGGATGTATGGGATTCTGACTCCAGAGCCTGAGATGCACGAAGCATAAGGCCACCACCAACACGCATGCGCCAATTTTGAAGGCTACCCGCACGGCTATTTCGCGACCGGGAGCGACCGGTTCCTGGGACTTCCCACGTTTGACTCGTCTGGCATGATCCCTTTGCCTTCAATGACCTTATAGAACTTGTCAGCTGCAAGATTGTCCAAGGTCTGGGTGGCGCCGGAAGGCCATTGAATCTGTAACCGGTCAACCTTGTTCGCGACACCCAGGCCAAAGTGCGGCCGGAGGTCGTTCTGGCTCAGATAACTGCCTCCACTGCGAACCTCGTCAACTTGCGATAAAGAGCCAGCGGTGACCCGCACTTTTGCGCCCAGGGCGAGCCGATTACTGTGGGTTCCAATCAATTGAAATGCGATCCAGTGATTCTGGCTGGTGTCGTCGTTGCGAAGAATCATCGGCGATCCGTCAATGTTTTCCACGACGACATCGATTCTGCCGTCGTTGAATAGGTCTCCGAAAGCCGCGCCACGGCTGGGTTGTGGGATGGCGACAGCAGGTCCCACAGAGTCGCTGACGTCTGCGAAGGTTCCATTTTTCAGGTTCCGAAATACCAGTTTGCGCTGACGGTACTTCATTCCCACCTGTAGTGAATCGACTTGCGGATAGACGTGCCCGTTAACGACGAATAGATCAGGCCAGCCGTCGTTATCGAAGTCGACGCACCCGGTGCCCCAGCCCATGTAGGGAACGGTGACCGACCCAATACCAGCGGCGTCGGAAACGTCGGTGAAGGTCATGTTTCCATCATTGCGATAAAGAGAATTGCTCTGATCTTCAAAGTTGGTTACGTGGATAGAGAAACGGCCGGTATGGTTGAAGTCGCAGATAGCGACGCCCATGCCCGCCATCTCGCCGCCATCGGCGCTCACTGCGGTGCCTGAAATGTAGCTGACGTCGGTAAAGTGTCCTTTTCCATCGTTGCGATAAAGGTAATTTGGCGTGGAATCGTCGGCTACAAAGAGGTCGGGACGACCACTATCGGCAAAGTCACTCCAGATGACGCCGAGTCCATAATATCCGTGCGGATCGTCAACTCCCGCCGCCTTCGAAACGTCGCTGAAAGTACCGTCACCATTATTGTGATAAAGGCTGTCTTCGAGACCTTTCATCCCCCGAGGTCCGCATTGCACAGGGATGCCGCGGAACCGGCAAGTAGGCCCCATTCCGAATTGGGGCGGATTCGCCAAATCAAATTCCACGTAGCGCGAGACCATGAGGTCAACGAAGCCGTCCCCATCGTAGTCGGCAAAAGCCGCACCGGTGGACCATCGCGGGTCCGTCAGCCCGGCTTGCTTGGTTACATCTGTAAATGTGCCGTCCCCGTTATTGCGGTAGAGCACCATCCCCTCTTCACACGTGATCAGGATGTCAGGCCATCCGTCATTGTTGTAGTCGCCAACCGCGCCTCCCATGGCCCAGCAGGGATACCCTACGCCTGCTTTGTCGGTGACATCGGTGAACGTGCCATCATGATTGTTGTGGTAGAGCGCGCTTTTCGCCTTTTGTCCGTGAAGCGCCATGTCGACGCTTGGAGAATTTGTGAAGTAGATATCCAGCCAGCCGTCGCCATCATAGTCAAGCAGAAGGACTCCGCCGGCCATGGATTCGATCAGATATTTCTTCTCCGGAGAGACAGTGTGTTGAAACTTAATTCCGGAGGCGGCCGTCACGTCTGAGAAATGAATAGTGGAAGCGTGCAGTTTTGCCTGAGCCTGCGCAGGATTTTCAGCGGAATTTAAGATAATGTCGCCGCCGAAGATCAGTAGAACACAGCTGATGATCTGTCGCACCCGCACCGACATTTTGTTAGAATACACCAATCTCATGGGCGCAATCTGTACCGCTATATCATTGATTTTCCTTGTAGTTTCTAGTCTGGCGCAGAATTCAGTGCCAACCAAATCGACGCCCCGTTTTGAAGATGTAAGCCGTCAGGCAGGTCTCACCGTACCGCACAATTCCACTCCCGAAAAGCGCTACATTCTAGAGTCCATGAGCGGCGGCGTAGGGTTTATCGACTGCGACAACGATGGCAAGCTCGACATCATTACCGTGAATGGATCCTCGGTGGACCGTTATCGCCAGGGTGGCGATCCAATGATCACCCTTTACCACCAGGAAGGTGATCTGAAATTTCGCGATATCACGAAGGAGGCAGGCCTCACCACCAAGGGTTGGGGCATGGGTGTTGCCGTCGCCGACTTCGACAACGACGGCTGGCAAGACATTTACGTCACTGGCTACGGCGGCAACGTGCTTTACCGCAATCTCGGGAACTGCAAGTTCGAGGACGTAACCGATAAAGCGGGCTTGCGCGTCGGAGGCTTCAGCACCGGAGCCGCATGGGGGGATTTCGACCGAGATGGCAACGTCGATCTCTTTGTCCCACGCTATGTTTCCGTGGACGTCAACAGACTCCCGCAATTCGGGAGCGACGAAAAGACCTGCAAGTTCCGTGGCATTCCGGTTCAGTGCGGCCCATGGGGGCTGCCGGGAGAGTCGGATTTCCTTTTCCGAAATCGAGGAGACGGAACTTTCGAGGACGTGTCCAAGAAAGCCGGGGTCGACGATCCGAAACACTATTTCGGAATGCAGGGGGTGTGGGCGGACTATGACAATGATGGCTGGCCGGATCTTTATGTCGCCAATGATGCCGGCCCCAATTACCTCTACCACAATAAGCATGACGGTACCTTCGAGGAAGTTGGACTGTTATCCGGGGCTGCTCTAAGTAGAGACGGGCAGGAGGAAGGATCGATGGGCGTCGATTTTGGCGACATCGATCACGATGGAAAGCTGGACATCATTGTCACCGAGTTCACCGAGCAGGCGGATCTACTGTTCTGGAATCAGGGCGCTCAAGGGTTTACCGATATCGCCTGGAGTTCCCATATCGCTCAACCCACTTATCCGCTGGTAGGATGGGGCACTAAATTTTTCGACTTTGACAACGATGGCTGGCTGGACCTATTTATCGCGAATGGACATGTCTACCCGCAAATGGACTTAGTGAAAGGCGGCGTTCCGTATCGCCAACCGGTGTTGTTGTTCCGCAACTTGCATGATCGCACATTCGAGGACGTGACCGCACTCGCGGGGCTCGACAAGCTTCCTCTCGAATCAAGGCGTGGTGCAGCTTTCGGAGATGTAAATAACGACGGCAAAATCGACATTCTGTTACTTAACGTCGGACAGCCTCCCACGCTGCTTATCAATCGCACGCCTGACACCGGCCATGCCGTGCTGTTTAAGTTAATCGGAATGAAGAGCAATAAAGCGGCCATCGGTGCGCGCGTCACCGTCTCCACCGGTGGCATGCCGCAGTTCGATGAAGTGCGCGGTGGCAGCAGCTATCTCTCGCAAAACGATCTCCGATTGCATTTTGGCTTCGGACAAAGGAACGTGATCGACACGACGGAAGTGAGTTGGCCCAGCGGAAAGAAAGATGTCATTAATAATCTACCGACGGATTTTATCTACACCATCGTCGAGGGAGAAGGCGTCAAGCAGAAAACGCCTTTTACGGACAGCACCGCCGCGACCATTGCCGCGGGCAAGGTCGGGGCCGTGAAATAGTTGTTCGTCTATCGCCTCTCCGCCCAATCTCGGTTTGAGGTCAGCTGCGCATTTGAGATTCCGTTGATTTATAACCCACTGAAGCTCTTTTCGGCGAATCTTCTTCGGGCATCAACCCTATGTAGTCTTTTTGCGGTGTGCTTTGCCCAGTCGCAGGCACCACCGCAGTTTGAAGACGTCAGCAAATCCGCGGGTCTTGGCGTCGCCCATCTAGGACAACCGGGGAACCGGTACGTGATCGAGTCCACCAGCGGAGGCGTGGGGTTTATCGATTGCGACAACGACGGGCGGCTGGACATAGTCATCGCCAACGGCACGTCGGTGGATCGCTATCGCGAGGGTGGAGACCTCATGGTCACCCTCTATCGCCAAACCGGCGATCTGAAATTCACCGACGTCACACAAGCCGCGGGCCTGACTCGAAAGGGCTACAGCATGGGTGTAACCGTGGCTGACTTCGACAATGACGGCCGGCAGGATCTATACGTGACTGGCTATGGCGGAAACGTGCTTTATCGCAATCTGGGAGACTGCAAGTTTGAGGATGTGACGGAAAAAGCGGGCGTCCGGCTCAGTGGCTACAGCATGGGAGCGGCATGGGGAGATTATGACCGCGACGGCTTTGTCGACCTTTTCGTGCCGCGATATTTGCATGTCGACATCGACAAGCTGACAAAGTACGACAGCAAACTATGCGATATTCGGGGAGTGACGATGGAGTGCGCTCGTCGAGGTCACGCGGGAGAATCAGATTTCCTTCTCCACAATCGGGGAAACGGAACATTCGAAGATGTGTCCAGGAAGGCCGGCGTGGACGATCCCGGCCACTATTTGGGAATGCAGGGAATTTGGGCTGATTACGACAACGACGGCTGGCCGGACCTGTATGTCACCAATGACGGCGGACCGAATTATCTTTACCACAACAAGCATGATGGCACCTTCGAAGAAGTCGGCTTGCAGGCTGGGGCGGCGCTGAGCCTCGAAGGCCAGGAGCGGTCGGGAATGGGCGTCGATTTCGGCGACTTCGACCGCGATGGGCGGTTGGATATCGTTGTGACCAATTTCAGCGAGGAGGCGGACGCATTATTCTGGAATCAGGGCGATAGAGGATTTACCGACATTGCTGCCTCCGCCAAAATAGCCCGGCCGAGCTTTCGGCAGGTAGGATGGGGGACCGCTTTCTTTGACGTGGATAATGACGGCTGGCTCGACATCATCGTGGCAAACGGCCACGTCTATCCCCAAATGGACCTCATTGAAGGCGGCGCTCCCTACCGCGAACCGCTCTTGCTGTTTCGAAATAAGCACGACCGTACGTTTGAAGATGTGACGGCGTTGGCGGGACTCGACAAGCTGCCTCCAGCCTCTCGCCGGGGGTTGGCTATCGGAGATGTAAATAACGATGGCAAACTGGACGTGCTCCTCCTGAACGTCGGCGAGCCTCCGACTTTGCTTATAAACCGCACGCGCAATGAAAACCATGCGGTGATGTTTCGACTCGTGGGGTCCAAGAGTAACCGGGCCGCCATTGGAGCGCGCGTAACTCTGACAACTGGTGGAGCATCGCAGATTCGCGAGGTGCGCAGTGGATCCAGCTACCTTTCGCAGAACGATTTGCGCTTACACTTTGGGCTGGGCTCCGAGGCTTCAATAGATTTCACGCATATTCTTTGGCCGAGCGGAAGCCAAGAAACCTACCAAAACCTGGCCTCCGATTTCATTTACACCATCGTGGAGGGCACGGGAATCACAGAAAAAATCCCATTCGCCGGGAGACCGGCCGCTACTTCTACAAAATCATCTGGCGCAGCTCCTCAAAATTGAGTCATCAGCACATCATGGATGCTCTGTCGTGTCGGGGGCATTTCCGCTGGTGATGTGTTCCTGATCCTCCATCTTGCGATAGCGATCAAAATGCTCCCTGGCTTCCTCGGAACGCCCCAATTTGTTCAACACCAGGGCTAGGTCGTATTCCGTTTTCATGTTGCCAGGATCTGCCGCCAATGACTGCACAAACGAATTGCGTGCCTTTTCAAGTTCTCCTTCCTCTAGATATATGGTTCCCAAACTGAACAGGGCCTGGGCGTGATGAGGTTGCAATTCGACGGCTTTTTCCCAATATTGAGTCGCTTCCTGCCGGCGACCCTGCTGGGCAAACAACACCCCTAGCTGGTACTCAGCTTCTGCCAGATCTGGCGCTAGCTGAAGGGAATGCTCCAGGGCATGACGCGCGTCTGCATAGCGCAAGAGATTGAGGTATGCCATTCCCAGACCGAGATAGGCTTTCGCGTCCTGGGGACGTTGTGCCACATAATCTTCGAACAAATGGGATGCCGGCAGATATTGCCTCTGCTGGAGCATCACGCTCGCGGCGAGATAGCGGTCATCCAGTGCGGAACTCTCGCGCAGAAGATTTTGAGCGGCTTCCAGTCCCTTATCATTCTCACCAGCCCTCATGGCCTCCATAATCACATGGCGCAGAATATCGGTCGAGTCGGGATTCAGAACTCTGGCCTTCTCGAGAATTGCCAGACTGTCCGCGTGTTTATTTTCCGATGCCAATATCTCGGCCATGGCGCTCATGGTCTCCACCGACTTCGGATCCGTCGCAAGAGACCGCCGAAAATTCGTCATAGCGGCAGCAGTCTCTTCTTTCTGCCGAAACGCACGACCCCTCAAATAGTACGTTCTAGCGGCCAAGGCCTTTGCGGGTGGATCGACGAATGCAAGCGACCTCAGGGCTGCATCAGGATCTTTTGCCTCGTCAAACACCTGCGCCAGCTCAACTGCGGACTTGGGAGAGCGCCTAACCAACGGTAGCAACCGCTCTGCATCCGACCTCCGACCCATGCCGAGGAGGCTCGCCGCCTTAAGTGGAACGACTGAAGGGGGCAGCCTGTCGGACTTGATGGTATTGATAGTAGACAGGGCCCCCGCGAAATTTCCCCGCGCCAGATCTAGCTCTGCCACTTTAATTTTCAAACCTAAATCTTGCGGGGCCAGTTGCATCGTCTGCTTGAACTGTTCCACGGCCTCGTCCTGCTTGTCCTCTATCAGAAGGGTCTCGGCTAAATTCCTGGATGCGACAACCGACTTTGGGTTGAGTTGAAGCACTCGCCGGAACAGGGCTTCGGATTCGGCATAGCGCGTTTGCCGCGCGCGAACGATACCCAGCATCGTAAGCGCGTCTTCATTCGCGGGGTCACTAGAAAGAATGTCCCAGAGAGTCTTTTCGCCGGCTTCAAGGTCGCCATGGTCAAGCTGGAACTTTGCCGTGAAAAGCGCCGAAGAAGATTTAGCTGGAACTGCGGATTTCTGTGCCTGGGAGAAAGAAGTTGTGCACAACCAAATCGCCAGAATAATGAGGATGGAAGGCAGCGGAAGCACCCTCTCAGTCAGATTGCGGAGCATCCCCGCGCCCTCGCTGGCGATCCTTCAGAACCTGATAAAGCTTTATTTCGCGCTCCGCGTCCTCGGCTCTTGAGTCGCGCCGATACGCCATTGCCAGCTGGTAATGGATGTAGTCGGCGTCGGGACTCACTTTGGCGCCAGTTTCCAGGCTTAGAACCGCGGCCTTCGTGTCGCCCTGCTGGAGTTGAAGCTTTCCCAGCTCATAGTAGGCATCTCCCCGTTTGGGATCCTGCTGGATCACCTGCCGTAAGAGGGACTTTGCTTCTTCTTTCTGCTGTATCTGGATGAGAGAAAATGCCAGATGGTATTTGGCAGATACATCCGAAGGATTTAGTTTCAGTGCCGTGCGAAGTTCGTCCACGGCATCCTTCGGGTGGCCGCTTCGGATCAGAGTTAATCCTTCAAGGTAATGAGCCTGGCCCTGACCGGGGTCGATGGCCAAAGATTTTCGATACTCGGCCAGAGCGTTGTCATATTCATGCTGGTCTGCGAACGCCGATCCCATCAGCATGTGGATGTCCGCGGAATTCGGATTTGCTTCCTCCAAAGACTTCAACCGCCGCATGCCTTCATCGTATTCGCCTGTCTTAACCAGCGAAACAGCGATTGCGTTGGCAAGCCCGGGATCGCCGTCGGCTTCGATTTGAATCGGCCTTAGAATGTCCAGTGTTTCCTGAAAATTCTGCCCCATGAACAGACTGAGGGCCAGCGCAGCTCTGGCTTTGACGTCTTCCGGTTGTTTTTGCAGTTGTCGAGTGAGTGGGGGGACCGCCTCCTGATAGTCCTTGGCATAGAACGCAGCCATGCCCCAGTTGCGATCCACGGTCGCAAGCCCAGGGCTCCATTCACCCGCGTTGCGAAAATTCTCCGCAGCGGTTGCGAAGGCACTGTGGCCGGCTTGAATCACGCCGAGATTGTTGTAGGAGTCGGCAATGGCAGGCTTGAGTTGGTCGAGATATGCCTGAACTCTTTCTCGCGCCTGTGGAGGGACTTCGGGCGTATCCGCGGGACTGGCGGCAGGCGTCGCTTCAGAGACACTCGCCAACTCCGGATCGCTCTTTATCTTTGAATCGCGCACCGACTCTGGCCGGTTCATTCGGTCCCGGATAACCTGGGATGCGACCAGTTCTTTCTCGCCTTCTTCTTTCCGGCCAGTCTTCAGCAAGACCCGGCCCAGAACGTAATGAGCCCGGCCAATCAAATAATCGGTTGGCGAAATTGTGCTGGATGGACCAAGGGCTTTCCGCAGCATACTCTCGGCCTCGGCGTCGCGGTCTGCGTCCGCGTATATCTGGCCAAGGTAAATAAGCGGATCGGGATTCTTGGGATCCAGTTGGGCCGCACGCAGCAGTTCGCTTTCCGCAGCCTTGGGATCGTGCTGTTTCATCGCAATGTAGCCAAGCAGATAATGGCTTCGAGCGTCTTGTGGGCTGACTCTCAGCTCCGCCTTTAGTTCCGTCGCGACTTGGGGGAACCCCGATTCACCGTCACGATCCATATAGGCCAGCGCAAGGAGATAATGCGCATGAGACGCCGTCGAGTCCCTGGCGATCGCCACCTTCAACTCTCTAACCGCATAGTCCAGAGCCTCCCAGTCTCCTTGTTTATAGGCCCGGCCAAACATCATATGGATTTTTGCCGTATCTCCAAAGCTCGATACCATATCGTCAAAAACCAGCCGGGCGCGATCAAAGTCATTCAGCTTGATATAGGTAATACCCAGCAGGTACGCGACATCAAAACCGGGAGCCCCGACGACTGCCTGTTCCAGACGTTCGCGAGCCCCTTTGTAATCGCCCTGGGCAAACAAGACTTGGCCCAGAAGCGTTTGAGCTTGAGCGTTATCCGGAGACGCCGCCAAGGCCTTCTCAGCCAAGGAACGCGCCTCGGGCAGTTTGTCCTGCTCAAAGCGCAATTGAGCATATTCCAGGAGCGTTTGAGCGTCATCCGGCGGCAAGCGCAGGGCGTCTTCGAACAGTTCTGCCGCCCGACCTCGTTGACCGAGGCCGGCGTTCGCCTTGGCGCTGATTCTCAATGCTTCTATCAAAAATGAGCGGTATTCTGCTGCCGCGCGATCCTGGTCTCCGCTGAGTTGAAAGGTTCTCGCGGCGTCGTAATGCTGCTCGAAATTATCCTGCGATGGAGCCTTTGTGGTCTTGCTATGCGCCGAAGATTGAGCGAAGCCGATGTCAGAAAAACCAAACGCGGCGAGAAGCGCAGACAATAACAGCGACATTCTGATCTTGGATGGCGAGAAACTGCGGAAAAGAAGAAACGAACAGCGGTTGGGAAGCATGTTTGAGACTAAGAATAAACGATGAGACCTGACTGTCGTCAAGTCCCACCGTTGAGGTTGGAGAAGATTAGAAAGTAATCTTCAAAGCGTATTGAATTTCGCGTGGCCCGCGGTCACCTGTAACCTTCCCGAAGGTGGTAGTGTTGCCCTGGCCAGGCGTATTGAAGTTCCATTGGACCGTGTTGGTCGCGTAACCCGGGCAGGGGGCGGCAGCAGTGCAAGCCACTGCACCGCTGGCCAATTGAACGCCAAGCTGGTCTGCGCGGAACTGGGCCTTATTGAAGAGGTTAAAGAACTCCAGGCGGAATTGCGCATTCACCCGCTCGGTGATCTTAAAGTTCTTATACGCGGAAAAATCGGTGTTGGCGAGTCCCGGTCCAGTACAAGAACCGGTACGCTCGTTTCCAAAGGTCCCGATCTGGTAGTTGTTTAGCGTAAAGGCCGCAGGGTTGTACCACTCGTACTTCGGTACGCCGTGAGCTCGACAATCGGACAACACCAAGTTCGGCTTCTGGTTGGTGTTAACGCCGGTTCCCTGTATCCCGCCAGGGGCATTCGTCGCGCCGCCGTTCAGGCCGAAGATAGTCTGACTTGGGCCGCTGGCATAATCGAGAATGGTTGCCACCTCCCAGCCTCCCAGCGCCAGTCTCGTGGGAGCAGAACGGCCCACAAGGCCGGGGAGGGTGTAGACGATGTTGGATGTGAAAACGTGCTTGCGGTTAATTGGCGTCGGACCGTAATCCATGCCCTGATTGGCAATGTTGGTTATGCTGCTGGTCGCACTCGTATTGCCGCTGTTGGTAATGTCGGTATCGGAGAGAGACTTAGACCATGTATACGCGAACTGAGCGTCTATGGTCTTTATACGTGTCCGATAAAGAGCTTGCAGGGCATTGTAGTTGGAGTACGCGCTCCATTGCGCGTAGTTGATAGAACCGAAACTTGTCGCGAAGCGGTCATTGTTAGTATTATTCAGCGCAAAGTCCACCCGCTTTCCGGGCAAGGCGGCATTTACATCCTTGTACGAGAGGATGTTCCCGCCTTTGTTGGCAACGTAAGCAAGTTCCAGCTTGCTGTCCCGATAGAGCTCACGCTCGACCGTCAGGTTCCACTGCCAGGTATTGGGCTGAGTATCGCTTGGATCCATGCCCCAACTCGGAGAAGCGGACGAGGTCAAGGAACCGGCGGGGACCGAGCCACTAAGCGGACGGGTTCCGCCAGCGGCCACTGAGAAGGGCGAGTTGGTGGCAAGGTACAGGTAGTTGCTGATGCGCTCGCGCTGGTAGAATTGACCCACGCCGGCACGAATTGACATCTTGCCGTCACCCATGGGATCCCATGCGATTCCAAGGCGTGGAGCGACCATGTGATTGTTGTTGTTTTTCAGCGAACGGTTGGGCCCTGCTACTCCGCCGGTGAAGCCGGCGGCCGCACAGGGGTTGGTTCCGGGCACAACCGTCAGCCCATCACACGCAAGGGCAGCGCCCGTAAGTGCGGGATTATAAAGATTAGGCTGCCAGCTTGATATCTTGTTGATCCTGCTGAATGGGTTGCGAATGAAGGACCAGCGGAAGCCATAATCCAAAGTTAGGTTGCGCTTCACCTTCCAGGTATCGCCGAAGTACGTCTCATAGTCATGCCAGCGGGTCTCGGCAAACGGGTTGGTTTGGCTTTCGCCGAATCCCCACGTTGCATTGGAGTTCAGAACGTCGAACGCGCCATTGCCGCTACCATTCGAGGCGACGCCCCAGTAACCCGGAGCCTCACCGGATGAGCCGCCGGATAATTCGTTCTTCCGGTTATTGCTGGCAAGGAAGCCCACCTTAAAAGTGTGCGCTCCATGGACCTTCGAGAAATTGTCCTCTGCAATATAGAGTTCTTCGTTATTGTGCCACGGTCCCATATTCCAAAGGGCGCTTGAGCTTCCTACGTTGCCAGAGCCCAAACCGCCCCAGAAAATCGGGTATCCCACCTGGTTTCCGAGGTATTTGTCACTGACTGGGAAATACGTTTGGTAGGACGCATTAATCTGGGGCACGATGCCGGGATTAGTTCCGCCCCGGGTCACTGTAATTCGATTGGCGGCATACGATAGCTGAAAATCATTGACGGCGCTGCTGCCCAATAATTTGGTCAGCTTGATTGTCGCCTGATAGCCGGGCTGGGTCCAATTCGGATCAACCGATGGATATGGATCATCTCCCCAGTAGCCCAGGGTGCTCGGAGAGGGCTGTTGCCAGTGGTCCTGGGTGAAACGCCCAAAGAGGCTCCAAGTCTTGGAGATCTGGTAATCCGTGCGGATGTTTTCTTCGCGCCAGTAGATCGGCGATGTGAGCGACTGAACCCAGTTGTTGCAATTCACTTCAGCCGAGGGAGCGACGTTCGGATCCGGGAAGAGATCGGCAATCAGCTGGCCCGTCGGCGAGATGGAAGGCACAGTTGATGTCACAACGCCTCCGAGCTTTGGTATAGCGTCGCAACTCACGGGGCGAAGGGGCGTGGCCCCCGTTTGCCCCGAGAAGTTTCCCATCTTTTCGGCCACGGTTGGGACGTTCGCGCTGCGCAACTTGCCGCGAAGCTCGCGGTTCCACTCTTGCGACCAGAAGAAAAACAGTTTGTCCTTGATGATCGGGCCACCAAGGTTGTAGCCAAAATCGTTGCGGCGCAGCTTGTCTTTCGGCGCATGGTTAAGATTATTGAAATAATCCGTGGCGTTCAGCGCATCGTTGCGTCCAAAGTAGTAGGCGCCGCCGTGAAACTGGTTGGTCCCGCCTTTGGTGGTGATGTTGATGATCGCGCCCATGGCCTGCCCGTACTCAGGCCCGTAGCTGTTTCGCAGAATCTTGAATTCCTGGATGGCATCAATCGAGGGATAAATCAGAATTGTGCGGTTGGAACCGACGTCGTTATTGTTGACACCGTCAACCATGAAGATGTTACCGGTTGTATTGTTGCCGTTTACCGAGAAATCGACGCCGGCCTCCAGGCCTTTGTGCTTGGAATCGAAGTTCGACGCCGGCGAAACCCCAGGCATCAACTGTGTCAACTGGGCGAAGCTGCGCCCATTGAGCGGCAATTCTCGAACCTGGTTACCCTCAATGACATTACCCACCGCTCCGCTCGAGGTTTCCACCTGCACCGCATTGGCCTCAACCGAGACGGTTTCGTTTACGCTTCCCACTGCCAGCGTCGCATTCACGGTGGAGGTGCTGGACACGAACAGCTCCACCCCTTTACTGACAAATTCCTTGAAGTTCGCTTGTTTGATGGAGACGTCGTAGGTTCCCGCCGCCAAATCGGTGATCGCATATTGGCCGCTTGCGTCCGTGGTAGCCTTGCGCACCTCGTTGGTGCCAGTATTTCGCGCAGTAACCGCAGCCCCTCGAATAACGGCGCCGGCCGTATCAGTCACAACACCGGAGATCGTACCGGTAACTTTCTGTGCGTTTACCGGAAGTGCGACACACAAATAGCAGGCCAACAGAAACCAAGCGAACCTTTGCATTTTATTGGGCCTCCGCCCTAGTAGGAAAACATTACTTCACGGCTGCGCGCTATTAAGCGTTAAAGCTAAATAGTTTGTCAAGCAGAAAAACTCAGTTACGTAAAATTGTTCGAAAGAGATATCGCGGCTCCCGGAGGCCAGAATCTGGCGTCGGCGCAAGCGCGGCGGCTCAGTAAACGATTACCTACCCTTTCGACCATAGTTTGCTACTACTTCGCAACCGACGGCGCAGGGGCGTCATCAATTGTGCCACGCGCTTCTCCATTCCCCTTGAATCCTGGCTGGCTCGCCCGCTCGCCATTTAGGCGTTCAAACTCTGTTCGCTCGCGGTCGGCGTCGGCGGCACGATTGGCCTGCGCATAGGCGCGGGCGAGACTAAAGTGCACCTTCGGACTATTGGGCGCGAGGCCGCTGGCAGCCTCAAGCTCGCGAATCGCCCCGGCGGCATCTCCTTCTTCAAGAAACGCGCGCCCGAGCACATAGTGCGCCTCCGCGGATTCAGGAGCGAGCGTAACCGCCTTCCTGGAAACCTCGAGCGCATCCGCAGCCCGGTGCAGGGTCAGAGCAATCGTGGCTAACCGGGTGTAAGCAAGTTCGCTCGTGGGATTCAGCTCCGTCTCTTCCTTCAATTGAATCTGGGCTTCGTTATAACTGGACACCGAAGCTAAGGCGTCCCCATAGGCATAGTGAAGGAACGGCGTATCCGGATACTGGGTCAAAAGCTGACGAAAAATTTCAAAGGCTTTGTTGTAGTAGCTTCCCGAGAGCAGCGCCGCTGCCTCACCGGCTGAATTCACCAGCGAACGGCGGCCGGGATCCACCTGCCCGGGAAGAGCCGGTATTCTTAGCAGGGCGATTCCCATGGCGAACTGAATTTCTTCCGATAATGCGCCCGGCCCAACCTCTGGAATCAGCAAAGCGAGCGCGCCATCGTAGTCGCCATTGAGATTTAATAACAGCGCAAGATGATAGCGGGAAATCCTGACGGCAGCCGCGTTTCCGCTAAATCCCAGGGCGCGCCCTCGCCCCAGGTGGATCAGAGAATTCTTGTAGTCCTTGACCTCGAATTCGCTCAGGCCGAGCAGAGTCCAGGTGTCCGGTAGATTCCCGTCAAGAGAAACCGATTGCCGCAGCGCAGAGATGGCTTCCGGGTAATGGCCCTGCATGTACTCCAAGGTCCCCAGTTGTCTCCAGCCCTCATTCCAGTCAGACCGAAGGTTCAAAGCAATCCGATATGACGTGACTGCCTCGTCAAGCCTGCCGGCCTGGCGGGCAGATTCCGCCACGCTGACAAGCTCCTCGAAGTTGGCTGAAGGCAACGACATCGCGGTCGCTGGAATCAACGGACTTCCGTCCGAATTTCTGGCGGCTTCTTCAACCCGGATGAGCGCGTACCTTTTGATCTGCGCGGCGTCGACATCGACAGGCTGCTTCGCCAGTTCAAGGGCCCGCCCAGCGGCCGTCGCCGCTTCTTCGGATCTGCCCTGACTTTGCAATGCCTGCGCTAAGGCCTGATATGCAACGGCCGAGCGTGGTGCCAACTCCACCGCTCGCCGGGCGGCGCTTACAGCTTCTGTAAAGCTGTTGCGATGCACATCTAACGTCGCCAAGGCGATCCACGGCGCTGCGCTGCGGGGCGTAATCCGGATTTCCTCGCGCAACTGAAGTTGAGCTTGCTCGTCCCGTGATGCCGCCGCCAGTGCTACGCCATACTCATAGTGGAGATAAGGAGTCTCGGGATAGTCCCGCAGCATCTGTTGAAAGCTTTGAGACGCCGCGTCAAGCTCGTGGTCAGCAAGTAATGCGGCAGTTTCGCCCGCCGCGTGAATCAGCGAGTCATTTGCTGGATCCACTTTGGCCGGCAAAAGCGGAATGTGAAGCAATGCCAGCCCGAGAGCTATCTTTATTTGCTCCGGAAATTGGCTGGGTCCGAAAGAACTCACCAGGAGACCGGTTGCGCTTTCAAATTCGCCGTGCACACTGAGCAGCAGCGCGAGATGGTACAGCGAGACCTTCTCGACATCCGGACTTTCCGCGAAGCCCAACTCCCTGGCGGTCTTTAGGTGGCTGAAGGCGTCGACATAGTCCCCGGTTTCGAATTCACACAATCCAAGAAACGCCCAGCCGGCGGCGACCTTGGGATCGAGATCGATAACATGGTGGAGCGCGGGAACGGCCTCCGCGAAACGATCGGCGTCGTAGAGCAGGGTGCCGAGATACCACCATCCCTCCACCCAGGTTGGGCGTAGGTCCACCCCCGACTGATAATCGCGAATTGCGTCGTCCATTTTTCCCGCATCGCGAGCGGACTCCGCACTTGCGGCAAGAGTCTCGAAATTGTTGGGGCCTTGGGCCTTGGCGGTCGAAGCGAGGCGAAACCCCGCCGCGAGGACCACACAAAGGATCAAACGTTGGGGGTAGGCAAGATTGCCAACTCTAGGCATCGGCACGGCAATCACAGAACGCGTCAGTCATGGTAACACGACGCACGGGGGAACCTGCATCGCGCGAAGGTCTGGCCGATATTCCAGGTCTTAAAAACTATGGTAAAAGGATAATCTATGTCATTGTGTTCGACGCTTCCCCGCTTTCTTTCCAGGCGGCAATTTCTCCAGGGCCTCGTGTGGAGCGTCGGATCTCGCGCCTTTTCTCGTGGCGCTCTGGGCCAGACCGCGAAGAGTCTTCCTGTGTTTGAGGAAATTCCCTCCTCTGTCAGCGGGATCACATGGGTTCACAACGCCGCACGATCTCCTCAGAAGTATCTGCCGGAGTCCACCGGCCCAGGATGCGCATTCCTGGACTATGACAATGACGGCTGGCTCGACATCTACCTGGTTAATAGCGGCAAATGCGATTTTTTCGTTCCGCCGCAGCCCTTGAGTAATGCTCTGTATCGAAATAACCGGGATGGCACCTTCACCGATGTAACCGAGAAGGCCGGCGTCAGTGGAGGAGGCTTCGGAATGGGAGTCGCCGTTGGCGACTATAACAATGACGGATTTTCGGACCTCTTTGTCACGCAATATGGTCGCAGTATCCTCTATCGCAACAATGGGAACGGAACTTTCAGCGATGTCACTGAGAAAGCTGGAGTAAGCGTCGAAGGGTGGGCATCGAGCGCGGTGTGGTTCGACTACGATAACGACGGGCGCCTGGATTTGTTCGTTGGCCAATTCGCTGCGTTCGACAAAACCAGCGGATGCGGTATCAGTTCTGACGGCAAACGCCACTACTGCATTCCGCGCATCTTCCCTTCCAGGCCGAGCTGGCTGTTCCATAACAATGGAGATGGAACTTTCACCGACGTAAGCCGGGATTCCGGGATCGCCACTCACCTTGGAAAAGCGTGGGGAGCGGTGGCAACCGACGTGAATAATGACGGATGGATGGATTTATTTGTCGCCAATGACACAGTCGGGAATTTCCTGTATGTGAATCGAGGGGATGGACACTTTGACGAAGCCGGCCTGCGAGCCGACGTGGCCTACAGTGCTGACGGGCGCGCCCGTTCCGGCATGGGTGTTGACTCAGCGGACTTCGACCAAGATGGCTGGATGGATCTTTTCGTCGCAAACATAGACGAGGAGATTTTCTCGCTCTATCGGAACAATCGGGACGGCACGTTTGATGATCAGGCCATGCGTCTTGGAGTTGGAATGGCAACCCGGTGGATGAGCGGTTGGGGAATGAAGTTCATCGATTACGACAACGATGGAGATCTCGATCTGTTTTTGGCCAACGGTTTCCCGGATGATCTAGTCGAGGAATTTTCCAGCCAGGTGAAGTATCATGAACCCCTCCTGCTGTTTCGGAACGCGGGAGGTAAGTTCAAAGATGTGAGCGGAGAGAGCGGTCCGGTGTTTGCCAAGTCTTTCTCGGCCCGCGGCATGGCGGTGGGCGATTTTAATAATGATGGCGGTATCGATGTGCTGATTGCGGTCAACGATGGGGCGCCCGTTCTGCTCCGCAATAACGTTGGCAAACAAAACCATTGGCTGGGGGTCAAGCTGGTTGGCACAAAATCGAACCGGGATGCGATCGGAGCGCGTTTGACCTATAAGGCAGGCGATCTGACGCGGAGCCGCATGAAAGTTGGCGGCGGAAGTTTCATGTCTTCTCACGATTCCCGTATGCTGCTTGGTTTGGGCAATCGCGGGAATATCGACTGGCTGGACGTACAATGGCCTCGACTCGGACAGAGCGCAGAGCGATTTACCAATCTTCCCGTGGATCGTTATATCACCGTCGTCGAAGGCACGGGCAAGTGGAAGTGAGCTTGTCCCCGCAACAAGCTCCGCTTAAACAAAAGCTGAATCCCGCGCTTCGCTGTGTCGTAAACTGTGTCGTCACGATACTCTTCTTAGTGCTCGTGGCGGCACGAAGCTCTGCTCAAACCCGGGATCTCAGTATCATCGTGGTTAATTCCCAAACGGAAGCGGAGAAAATTCTTCAGCGCTTACGAGCCGGCGAAGATTTTGCAACGCTGGCCCGGCAGAAATCCATCGACCCGAGCGCGCCAAATGCTGGTTCTCTGGGAAAAATCGATCCGGCAACACTCCGAAGTGAGCTCAGGGAAGCGCTGAATGGAGCTGCTAGCGGACAATTTGTGGGGCCAGTCAAAATTCCGGCTGGGTTCGCAATACTAAAGGTCGGAGCGCCCAGCGCCGGCACAACCGCCGAACCGTCCTCTGAGAGTGCAAGACAGGAAACTCCACCTAACGCGGGCAGCGGTCAGGGCATGAGCCCTACAGCCTTGCTTGCTATCGCAGGCCGCGGAAAGATTGCTTACCCCCCGGATGTGTCGGGCGCGGTTGAGGCGGAGGTTGCCTTTCGGACACTCCCTAAGCCTCCCGACTGGGACCGCAGTTTGCAGAGCATTTGCGAGGTGCGGAAGCAGACCCTTGCTAAGGCAGCAGACCACCTCAAGCAACTCCTGGACCCGAACGATCCCGATAGCTACGCCGCCACCAGGCCCGATCAACTAGGCAGGGTTCATTACTCCCTGGCTCAACTCCTCGCCTACCAGGGCGATATGGCGCCGGCGATTGAGGAGTGGCTCGAAGCTTACAAATTGGCGGCGACCGAGGCTCCCGAGATGCGTCCGGAATTGGAGGAGGTGCTGGGCACCGCCTATCTGCATAAGAGCGAAATGGAGAACGACGTATACCGAAAGCCCGGAGATCGTTGCATTTTCCCCCCGCCCAAACCATTCCGGTTTAAAAAAATTGAAGATTCGGAGAAGGCAATCCAGTATCTGACACGATTTCTCGAGAAAAAATCCGACAGCCAGGAAGTGAGATGGCTTCTCAATCTCGCCTACATGACCCTGGGGGAGTACCCCTCGGGCGTGCC
Source organism: Terriglobales bacterium (assembly GCA_050746185.1). GTDB lineage: Bacteria > Acidobacteriota > Terriglobia > Terriglobales > Acidobacteriaceae > PALSA-188. The sequence continues at coordinate 48,161 of JBOGLA010000014.1, forward strand.
AAGGAAGTATCTGATTTCTCCGTCAGCTTTCGCGTCCAAAGAGAACGTTGCGCGATTTACGGACGTTGCACCAGCCGCCGGCCTGAATTCTTTCTCGATGGCCGGCGGACTTATCGTGGACGACTTTGAGAATAGTGGCTTGCTGGATGTCGTGACATCCAGCTACGACCAATGTGAGCCTCTCCACTTCTTCCATAATAATGGGGATGGAACGTTCACCGATCGGGCAGTCGAAGCCGGTTTGGGAGACCAACTGGGCGGATTGAATCTCATCCAGACGGACTACAATAACGACGGATGCCTCGATATTTTCGTTCTGCGAGGCGCATGGCAGTCGCCCATGCGCAGTTCCTTGCTGCGGAACAACTGCGACGGAACGTTCACCGACGTTACCGAAAGCGCAGGCCTTGCAGCGCCGATTGCATCCCAGGCCGCGGTTTGGACTGACATCGACAACGACGGATTCCTCGATCTCTTTATCGGCAATGAGCAAGGCCCCAGCCGGCTCTACCACAACAAAGGTGACGGGACTTTCGAAGATATCGCGCAGTCCGCGGGAGTGGATCGGATCGCGTTTTCCAAGGGCGTCGTCGCCGCCGACTATGACAACGACGGCTTCATGGACTTGTATGTCTCCAATCTCGGCGGCGACAATTTCCTTTATCACAACAACCACGATCGTACCTTTACTGAGGTCGGCAAGCAGGCCGGCGTTCAAGCGCCGTGGATGAGCTTTGCGACCTGGTTTTTTGACTACGATAATGATGGGTTCCCGGATTTATTCGTGACCAGCTATTACATGTCGCCGGAGGAAGTACTGCACAGCCAGCTGGGGCTTCCGCACAATGTGGAGACTCTCAAGCTCTATCATAATGAGGGGAATGGCACGTTTCGCGATGTCACCGCCGAGACCGGGCTTGACCGCGTTTACGATCCCATGGGAGCAAACTTTGGCGATTTCGATAACGATGGATTCCTCGATTTTTATCTCGGCACGGGAACTCCACCATACGGCGATATTCTTCCGAATGTCCTGTTTCACAATCAGGGCGGAAAGAAGTTTGTCGACGTGACCGCTTCCTCCGGAACGGGCGAATTGCACAAAGGACACGGGATCGCCTTCGCCGATCTTGAAAACAACGGACAGGAAGATATCGTGGAGGAAATCGGCGGCGCGGTCCCCGGCGATCGGCACGCCATGCGTCTTTTTGAAAATCCGGGCAATGGAAATGACTGGATAACCATCAAATTGATTGGAGTAAAGAGCAATCGCGCCGCGATCGGAGCTCGGATCAAACTGACCGTGCAAAATGGCGGAAAGCAACGTTTCATTTTTCGAACAGTGGGAAGCGGCGGTTCGTTCGGAGCCTCACCCTTGCAACAGCACATTGGACTTGGCAAGAAGGCCCGCATCGCGAGCGTGGAAATCTGGTGGCCCGCGAGCGGTACCCGCCAGACATTTTCCGATGTCGGCACCAATCAGTTCCTCGAAATTAAGGAGTTCGAGAAGGAATACACCAGGATCGAGCGGCATCGCTACCGGCTTGGCGGAAAACTGCGGGTCCCAGCTACGAGAGTGACTGCTCGATCTGGCGGCGCCAGAAATTAGCCGCTGGCTGCTCTTGGGAAATTAACGGGAATAAATCGCGGACGATTGACTCTCCTGCTGTTGCTTGCGGTGGTGCTGCGTTCGGTATCGGTTCACGCCGAGCAATGGCATCCGGTCAGCGGTGTTGTACTGAGTGTAGAAAACCATGCTCGTCTGTTGGCGGGAGATTCCCGGTTCCGTGGACGCCCATGGTCCTGCCCTTCACGGTCGCGGATGCCAAGTCGCTCGATCAGCTCAAGCCCGGGGCCATGATTAAATTCACTTAGGTGGGAAATAAAGATGCCTCTCGCGCGGAAAATATTCGGGTGCGCAGTTACGCCAGCGTTGAGCGTGAACCGTCCAAGACCCGGCGCCTACAAGATTTCGCCGGGACCTGAGAGGACCGGTCCCCCTATACGTGACTGCAACGAACCAAATCCAAAACGTCGGCGGGGTCAACGTAAGCTATGACGCCAAGGGCAACATTTTGACCGACCCCTACCACAACTACACCTGGGATGCGGAAGCCAAGACCGCGTCAATTGACTCGACTACCTTGACCTACGATGCTCTGGGACGGATGGTGGAACAAAATCAATCCGGCACCTACTTTCAAATCGTATACTCGCCGTTGGGCAAGAAGTTCGCGATGATGAAGGCCCAGGTCATACAGCAGGCATTTGTGCCGTTACCCGGCGGAGCCACGGCCGAGTACTTGTCCTGGGGATTGAGCCACTACCGTCATGCGGACTGGCTGGGGAGTACGCGGTTGG
>JBOGLA010000015.1:0-6565 GCA_050746185.1 Terriglobales bacterium
TTCAGTTGTTATCGCCGCCAGGCGAATTTCACTTCCCCGGATATTTGCGATCTGTTCGTTCAGTGTTTAGAGCAGATGCGGCGCCGCTTCGGCGTGCGTATTTACGGATACGTAATCATGCCTGAGCCTGGTGCCCCAGGTTCGCGCCGTTCTTTGGCGCTAACCTGGGAATCCTATACTTTCGGCCCTGAGGGGTGTACGGTTTTTTCACGCCGAGCGGTCTTTTGGTGCTGAACTGAGGCAGATCATGTGAGCGCACTCAGCCGGTGTCCAAGATGTGTCTTCTCATCAGGCAAATCGTGCGAATCTCCTTCGACGCAAACCCGTTGCCACAACTCCAGATTCAGCAGCCGCCAGATGCGGTCATAATTGTCCCGGTAATGCGTCCGATGTTCCTGAAATAATCTCTCCACGGCGTCACCCTTAAATAGCCCGCGGTCCATGCTGCGCGCTTCCAGAAGTAAACTCTCCACGTCATCCAGTTGCGTGCCCGCAAGCCATCCACTCCACGGCGTTGGGAATCCGAGCTTCTTGCGGTAAATAATTGAATGTGGCAACAAATCCTCGACCGCTTTCTTGAGGACCTGCTTGCCCGCCAATCCCCGCAGTTGAAATTTCACCGGAATATTCGCGGCGAATTCAACCAGGCCATGATCCAGAAAAGGCACGCGGCTTTCGATGGAAGCCGCCATGCTCATGTTGTCCTGCTTCATCAAGAGTTCGACCAGATACGTCTTGATATCGGTGTAAAGCAGCCGCTGAAGCATGTCGCCCGACGAGTGTTCCCAATAACCCAACGCGTTCCGGCAGGCCGCGTCTTCGCCAAATTGCGCCGCGACTTCTTCCGTCAGAAGGCCGCGTTGCTCGGCCGCGCTGAAAGCCGAGAAAAAATTATCGAAATAAAACGATGACCACGAGTTTCCATCCAAAGCTAAAAACGTGTGGGAAAGCTTGCGGCGTATCGTAGCGCCGATCACGGCGGAATCCGAAACGGACTCACGGATGTACTCTCGAAAAATTGACGGAAACAGGCTTCGATAAATCCGGTCAAGCGCTGCGTTCCTGCGAGTGAAGGCGTAGCGCGTGTAACCGCCGAGTGTTTCGTCCGCCCCTTCTCCGGTTAGCACCACCTTCACATGCTCGGCGGCCAGGCGTGCCACGAAAAAAAGCGCGACGCTGGAAGGCCATACAATCGGTTCATCCTCATGCCAGATCAGATGAGGCAGCGCGCCAAAAAAACCGTCCCGGCTCACCAGGACTTCATGATGAACCGCGCCAATGTGTTTCGCGACCGCTCGCGCGTGCGGCAGTTCGCTGTACGCGTGTTCCGAATATCCCACCGAAAATGTCTCAACCGGCGCCCGTCGTATTCTCGTCGTCAGCGCGGCTACCGCGCTTGAGTCCACGCCGCCGCTCAAAAATACTCCGAGAGGAACGTCGCTCATCAAGTGGCTGCTGACCGCTGCTTCCAGCATCTCGCGATATCTTTGGACGTAATACGCTTCAGACCGTGACCCGTCTTCTCCGTGAATCGGCAGATCCCAATATTGACGTATCTTGATCGTGCCGTTCTCGTCGAGTTCGAGAGTATGCCCCGGCATGAGTTTGCGGATTCCTTTATAAAAGGTTTCCTCGCCCGAGATATAGCCGAACGCCAGATATTCCGGAAGTACCGCGCGGTTGACCGCAGCCTTCATGCCCGGATGAGCCAATATTACTTTTACTTCCGAACCAAATAAAAATGATCCTGAAGTCGCGCGGTAGTAGAGCGGCTTTATCCCCAGCCGGTCGCGCGCGACAAATACGCAGCGCTTTCGCGAATCCCAAATCGCGAATGCAAACATGCCCCGCAAATGCTGGACGCAATCTCGCCCATATTCTTCATAAAGATGAACGATAGTCTCCGTATCGCAATGCGTGCGGTAATGGTGCCCCCGAGCCTCCAATTGCTGTCTCAGCGCTGCATGGTTGTAGATTTCGCCATTAAACACAATCCAGATCGTGCCGTCTTCGTTGCTGAGTGGCTGGTGTCCCGCGACCACGTCAATGATGCTGAGACGCCGCATCGCAATCCCCACCCTGCCCTGTGTATAGATGCCTTCATCGTCAGGACCGCGATGCGCCATTGCCGCGCACATCCGCCGGAGCGCCTGAGGATCAACCTCCGCGCCCCGGTAAAATTGCACTATTCCAGTAATTCCGCACATTCCGTTTCGTCCACCAAGCCTAAATTACGATTTCGCTACGACATCGAAGTGAACGATTCCAGCGGTGCGCTTGAAATCGAGTTCGCCTCGGCGCTATCCGATGAAAAAATGCTTCCCGTTCGACGGTCCCATTCAAAACGCTCAAGCCTCCTCGGATGCTGCAAGACGGGCATTCCCTTCACGCTAATCTCACGGCCTTCGCAAAAAACCAAATCTGCGAGCCGGCCATTCTCAAGGCTGAAGCACAGGAATCTGGCATCGCTGGTCCATTCGTTCCAGCTCCAGCGGCCGCCCTGAAAGTCGGCAAAGATCATATAGCGCTTCCCGCCTTGGCCTTCGTAACAATAAACGGAGGGAGACTTGTCCTTCTCAGAAAGTCTTACACACAAGAGTTTCCCAGCCTCTTCATGCATGGCCAAGGGAAGCAGAAGAGTCCCGTGTTCCCCGGGAAGCTTCGCGCGTCGGCTAAAACGCAGCGTGGGCGCCGGATCTTTTTTTCCGTATGCGGGTGATACGCTGTCAGCTTCGATTGTGTCTGTCCATCCCATTCCCTCCACCGGAAGAATCGTCAGACCTTCCACTCCCGCCTTGTCCGCGCACAACAGATCCTTCGGCCGAGAAATGAATCCATTTGCAATTTTGTCGAGCGCCACATCCGAAGCAAAATGCCAATTGATTTCGAGTAAGTGTTCGCTACGCCCTTCCACCACATCTCGCACCAGCCAGAACTTGGCATGAAGATGAAAAATATGCCGCCGGTGCAGAACGGGGTCCGCAAGCCGCATATAGCCTGTATGACTTCCCGCAAATAGCGTAAAGCTTTCGCCTTCGATCCACTGTTCGCAACTAACCTGCGGAATGGATTTCCATGCAAACGGCCCGTCCGGGACCGCCTGATCCATTCCATCCACGGCCAGACTATTGTGCGCGGCCGTTCCCCGAAACCGGTCACGCTCTTCGCACACATAACAAAACGTTCCAGGATCAACCAGCCACCGGCGTCCGGACACGGCGACCGTAAGGCTAAGTGCGTCAGCGTGACCGTGACCGCTCCGCCCCGTGCCTTGTGGACCCGCGTCAACGATCATTTGCAGGGGGGCCTTCTCGCCGCTGCCCATCACGTAGATTCCTCCCGCACCGAACGAAGCAGACCCAGCCTTGCCGCTCTTGCCCACGAATCTATCGAAGTCCGAGCTTCCCCGCTCGCCGAAAAGCCAAACAGCCTCTTCTGTCAGTCCGACATTCCGCAACAAATCATTCCGCCGAAACAATATCCCGCCCACCGCCAGCGGATCCGTCAGATACTCGGCCCGATTGCGCCGGGGATTAAAAACGCGTCCTCCATCATCGTCGCCGAACCCCTCCGCTAGACCAGCTTGCGACACCGCCGACATCACATCCAGCATTTTCTGCAATACCGCATCATACTCAGCCGGAATCTCTATCCCATTTCGCTCCGCAAGAATCCTCGCATGCAGAAAAAAATCCAGTGCATAAACGTGATAATAGAGCGATTGCTCGAAGTAAACGCCATCAGGACGCACCTGCCGCTGCGCCTCCCGTAGCGCGATCCGCCAACCATGGTCGCGCCACCGGCTTGCGGCAGCGATCTCAGGAAACATAGTCCCAATGAAAAAAAGCGCAACCGCTTCTCCCAGCAAATGCGTATTTGGAGAAAAATAAGTGGAAAGATACCGCGATATATATCGTCCATTGCGCGCGAGCGCGCCGATCACATCTCGGCGAAAGCCTCCAACTTCCACTGACTCTTCCATCAGTGAAAGCACCCAGATCCATGACAGGCTGCGAAACGCAACTTCCAGGCTGCTGGCCCAATTGATGCCCATCGGGTAAGGATTCGCCCGCCGCCACGAATACCACTGCGCTTGCACCTCAGTCGCATAACGTTCATCGTGGGTCAAACGCCACGCCTTCGCCAGCGTCACCAGATGCTGATGACGATTCAACTCCCAAATAATCTTGTGATCTCCGGCCTCATCGAAGTCCAGAAAATTAATCTTGAACCAGGGCTTCATGGGCGCGCGTTTGCCGTGGACCGCATCGAGATGCCAGTCAATCTCGGCCCCGTAGTCGAGGTTCTCATACCCTAAAAGACGAAAGCGATGACGGCAAATTTCGTCCGCTTCCCGAACAATGCCTTCCACTTCGCCGCTCAACTTCTCTTTGAGCAGAGAAATGCGATCACGCAATTCCGCCCCAGCGAAGAAAAATTGTCCTGGAACAGCAGCGCTCCCAGGCTGATTTCGATCTGAGAGAAGGCCGCAACGATACAGCGCCAAATCTGCCCTCTTGCTGATCTCTTGAGCCAGCCGCGCGCGCCGCTCCTCCCAATCCATTTGGGCGACGCGATCCCATGTTTCGCTGACACTCTTCATCTCACGACAATCCTACTGTTAATAGTTGCCGGAGACGACCATCTGCATGCGAATTCGGGGGTTACGCGGGTAACAGATGCGCTACCCCATCCTTCTTTGCCCTGAATCGCCTGGGCTAAACTACAAATTCCGGATTCTTCATGAAATGCAAGATTATTGATTTCGAAACCGCTGATTGGCGTTCGCTCGACGCGTTTCCCGACCGCACAGTTTTTCAGACGCGCGAGTGGATTCGCTTCATTAGCCACACCCAGGATGCTGCCCCCGTGTTGGTCCAGTTGCACGAAGGCAACGACATTGCGGGATATTTCACCGGCCTGACTTTCAATCGCCTCGGCGTAAAAATTCTTGGGAGTTCATTCCCCGGTTGGACCACCCCTTACATTGGTTTCAATCTCATGCCCGGGGCCTCCCGAAGCGCGGCGCTGGCCGCCCTCGAACAATTTTCCTGGAATGAATTGAAATGCCTGCACATGGAAGTCTCTGATCCCAATTTCACCGTCGAAGACGGCCACGCATTGGGATTTGCATGCAGTTCCTACACCTCTTATCGCACCGACTTGACGAAATCCGAGACTGAACTCTTCGACAAAATGGATAGCGCATGCCGCCGCTGCATCCGGAAAGCAGAAAAGAACGGTGTGACCATCGAAGAAGCTCACGACCTCGAATTCGCCGGTGAATACTACGAACAACTGAAAGACGTATTCGCAAAACAAGAATTGGTTCCAACTTACAACCTCGAACGGGTGCGCAGTCTCATCGGGAACCTTGAACCCACCGGCCGAATTTTATTGCTTCGCGCGCGCGATTCTGAAGGCCGCTCCATTGCCAGCGGCATCTTTCCCGGCTTCAACAAGATTGCGGAATTCTGGGGCAATGCCAGTTATCGCTCCAGCCAGCACCTTCGTCCCAACGAACTCATTCACTGGTATGCAATGCGCTATTGGAAGCAGCGTGGCGTGGAAGTTTACGATTGGGGCGGCGAAGGCAAATACAAAGAAAAGTATGGATGCCATCCCCATAAAGTCCCCTGGTTTACCAAATCGCGCTACGAATTCATTTCAAAACTGCGCGGTGAAGCGAAGAAAATGTTCGAGCGCAAGCAAAAATTGCAAGGCTGGTGGAATAAAGAACGAGTGCCAGTCGCAGACGAATAACACGCAATCGGCGATGGAGCGACGGGCGCCCCGCCCGTCAAGCCGAGCGAAGCTCGGCAGGACCTTGCGCTATCTCACTTCTTCCCTGACAGCCGCCCGCCCCCGCGCAGACTGTCGAAAGCAATCGGCCCCGCCCCAAAAAAAATCAGCGCAAACGCAATTGCCGCCAGCGCAAGCGGAAACTGGTATCCATGATCCGCCATGAGTCCATTCTTCCAGTGAACTTTCCAGATCGCGACCGCCATGTCTATTGCGATCGCCAACGCCGCAAACCGGGTAAAAAAACCGGCAATGACCATGATTCCGCCGAAGAATTCCGCGGCCGCCGAAAAATAAGCCAGCCATCCCGGCAAGCCCAGGCCGCGCACCATTTGAACATGGTGAGAAAGGCCCCCAAACACCTTTCCGAACCCGTGGGCAACCATGATTATGCCCAATACCAGCCGCAAAACGAACAATGCTAACGGTTGAAGCCGGTCAAGAGAGCGCAAATGCTTCCTCCAGAACCCAATAGATTACCGCATATAAGGTACGCCACAACAAACTCTCGATGAACCGACGCGTCCCCGCTCGTCAAGCCGAGCAAAGCTCGGCACTAAAAACTAAAACTGAAATCTGGGAACTGATCTCAATCTTCAACGTCTCGACCGTACGCCACAACAAACTCTCGATGAACCGACGGGCGTCCCCGCCCGTCAAGCTCGGCACTAAAAACTGAAAACTGAAAACCGGGAACTGATCTCAATCTTCAACGTCTCGACCGTAAGTCACAATAAACTCTCGATGGAGCGACGGGCGTCCC
>JBOGLA010000016.1:0-201212 GCA_050746185.1 Terriglobales bacterium
CAATACCTGCACGAAGTAACAGACGCAGACTTCACCTTGCGAAATCAGGTTCAGCAATCTCAGGCGGGTGGGATCGGCCAGGGCACGAAACAAGCGATCCAGGGAAATGGGTGTCACGGTAAATAAACGCTACCACAAATATATTCGTCTTGACAGATATGTATAAGCAGAGTAGCGTTTACACATATTCGCTGGCGCGAATATGTGGAGGTTCTTGTTATGGAAGGAATCAATGTCCCGGCGCTCAAAGCGCATCTGGCAATCAATGTTCGCGATGTGGAAACAAGCACGGCGTTTTATACGAAGATGTTTGGAATCGAACCCAGCAAGGTGCGGAAGGGTTATGCGAAATTCGATGTCCACAATCCGCCGCTGAATTTCACCGTGAACGAGGTTCCGTTCGCTAACTCAGGCGCTTTATCGCACATGGGAATTCAGGTTTCGTCCACGGCTGAAGTTCTTGCTGTCCGCAACCAATGGGCGGCGGCCGGACTGACCACCCGCGACGAAATGAAGATAGATTGCTGTTATGCCTCACAGGACAAAACGTGGGTCCGCGACCCCGACGGCAACGAATGGGAGGTGTTTGTCGTATTGAAAGACAACTTGCCGGAGCCAGTGGTGTCGGTTGCGGCTGGCTGCGGACCTGACTGCTGCGCTTCGGGGGGATAGTTCAATCGGGGGCCAATTTTGTTGCCGCATTACAACGTTTTATTTCTCTGCACGGGTAATTCCGCGCGCTCAATCATGGCGGAGGCCATTCTGAACTTTAAGGCGGGCGCCAACTTTACCGCCTATAGCGCCGGAAGCCATCCCTTGGGAGCGGTTCGACCGGAAGCGCTCCGGCAATTAGAGATAGCTCACGTGCCGCGAACCGGCCTGCGGAGCAAGAGTTGGGAGGAGTTTGCGGGGCCGGCCGCACCCGCGCTCGATTTTGTTTTTACCGTTTGTGACAATGCGGCGAAAGAAGTTTGCCCCATTTGGCCAGGTCAGCCTCTCACGGCTCACTGGGGCGTTCCCGATCCCGCCCTAGTTAAAGGAACCAAAATGAAGATCGAGCGCGCATATCGTGACGCGTTCGTAACTCTCGACCGCAGAATCAGCCTGTTTCTCTGCCTTCCGCTTGCCAGTATTGACCGACTTTCGCTTCAGAGAGAAGTCAACGAGATTGGCCACCAATGAGAGGCAAGCTTCCCTCGCGTTTGGTGGCGGAATTTTTGGGGACCATGTTCCTTGTGGCGGCGGTGGTCGGTTCCGGCATCATGGCCGAGCGGCTGGCCGGTGGGAACGTCGCCCTCGCACTCTTGGCAAATACCATCGCCACCGGTGCCGCGCTGGTGGCCTTGATATTGGCTTTCGGTCCAATTTCCGGCGCACACCTGAATCCCGCTGTGAGCCTGGCGATGGGGGTGCGCAAGATGATGGAATGGTCCGAAGTTCCTCTATACGTGACCGCGCAATTTACCGGCGGCTGGTTGGGTACTCTGCTGGCGCATGCAATGTTTGCGCGACCATTATTCTCCATTTCGCACCATCCGCGCGCCGGATGGCCGCAATTGATCAGCGAATTTGTCGCCACCTTTGGACTGCTCTCTGTCATTTGGGGGTGTTTGCGGATCAAATCCGCAATGGCGATTCCTCTGGCCGTAGGCGCCTACATTACCGCCGCATACTGGTTTACCGCATCCACTTCGTTTGCCAATCCGGCAGTCACGCTTGCGCGTTCAATGACGGACAGTTTCACGGGAATTCGGCCGATTGACGTTCTGCCCTTTATGGCAGCCGAGGTTGCGGGAGCGATCTCCGCGACGTGGCTGTTCGAATGGCTGGAGCCATCGTCCGTCAATGAGCCATTGCAGCCCACACCATCTTTATCGCCATCCCCAGAAGCGCGGTAACAAATATCCGGCGAAGCCATAGGGAACTGAGCTTCATGCTGAAGCGGCTACCCAAAGCGGCGCCTACAAACGTCACGATTCCCAAAATGATGCCCAGCTTCCAATTTACGGCGCCGCGCCAAAAGAAAACCAACGTCGCCACTCCAGAGGAGAAAAAATTCACGACTTTTGTGGTTGCGACGGACTCCAGTAACGTCATGCCAAAGAAGAACACAAACGCCCCCGTGAGCATGGTCGCGTAGCCCCCGCTGATGGAGCCACCGTAAATAGCCAGCAAGAAAGTTGCGGAATACCCCGCGGCCTGCGTTGGGACGGAAACCCGTGATGCGGTCGCTCGTGATCCGAAGTCCGGCCTCATCAGCGTTAGCACTATCGCTCCAATCATGGCCGCGACCAGCGTGAGTTGCACCGCCCGCGCGGGCAAATGCAGCATGAGCAACGCGCCCAACGTTGATCCCACGACCGTGAGAACCAGCGCCAATGGCAGCATGCGCCGATTGATGATTCCCTTGCCCATGAATGGAATTGATCCGCCTGCGCTCAGGAACGTCAGCGCAAGCATATTGGTCGCGACGGCGACGTGGGTCTCGACTCCAAGGGCGACCAGTACTGGAATCGTGATTAGCGAAGTACTGCCGGTTACAACGCTCACCAGACTGGTGAGGAAGAAGACCGCAATCAGTAAGAGCAGCTTGGCGGCAGGCACGCAGGGATGATAGCAAGCGCCGATCAGTTAGAATAAGCGCGCGCCGGGATGACGGAACTGGCAGACGTACCGGACTTAAAATCCGGAGGGCTGAAAGGCCCGTGGGGGTTCGATTCCCCCTCCCGGCACCAGTCTCAGCAGATCAGTTACCTTGCTCCGCTCGAGATTTCGGCGCGCAGCTCGCCTGCCGCGCAAACGCCTCAACTTTTGCTTGACAGCATCCCTAAAACCTTTAACATATGAATAGTTATCCATTTGCATGAATATAAATGCATGAGCAAGGCATTGCGGCAAAGAGCGATTCTGGAACTGGTGCAGGAAAGCCCGGTGGCGAGCCAGGAGGACTTTCAACGCGCACTGAAAAAACGCGGGTTTGCGGTGGGCCAGGCTACGCTTTCGCGCGATATACGGGAATTGGGATTGGTCAAGACCGGGGAAGGTTATGCGATCGGCCAAAGGGACAATTCTTCCGATCCTGCGTTGCCTCCGGTGTCGCGGCTGGTTCGCGAGTTTGTTCTTGATGTTCGCGCCGCCGAGAACTTGATCGTGACCAAAACCAGCGTGGGCAGCGCCCAGCCGGTTGCGGCCGCGCTCGACAGCGAGGGGTGGCCGGAGGCGATTGGAAGCATTGCCGGCGACGACACAATTTTAATCATCTGCGCCGACAAGAAAGCGGCCAGAAAAATCGAAGGCCGAATTCAGGAGATGCTTGCTTAATGGCGGCAAAACTCAAAACTGCGGTGATGGGCGCGACCGGCTATTCCGGGCTGGAGCTCGTGCGCGTGCTCGCGCATCATCCGCGGGTAGATATGCCGGTCTTGCTGCGCCGTCCCAGGGAATCAGCGTCAGCCAAAACCGAAGCCGGGGATATGGCGGAGATGTTTCCAGGGTTGTCGGGGAATGGCGGTCATCCGCTACAAGCGCTTTCGTGGGCCGAGCTAAAACAAAATGGAATCGAATTGCTTTTTCTGGCGACGCCGCATGACGCGTCTCGCGCGCTGGTCCCCGCGGCGCTGGAACACGGCTTGCGCGTGATTGACCTAAGCGGCGCGTGGCGGCTGAAACAGGCACAACATAGAGCCATCTATAACTTCAAAGATCAGGATGGCGTGAAGGCCGAGGAGTTGACCAAAAAAGCGGTTTACGGCCTGCCGGAATTGAATAGCGACCGTATTCCGGACGCGGTCTTGGTGGCGAATCCGGGATGTTACGCAACTTCGGTGATTCTCGCACTGGCTCCGTTGTTAAAGGCCGGAATTGTAGATCGCGAGCGCGGAATTATTTCGGATTCAAAGTCCGGAGTTTCGGGAGCGGGGAAAGAGCCAACATCGCGTACCCACTTCGTCTCTGTGGCCGACAATTTTTCCGCTTACTCGGTATTTACGCATCGTCATATCGGGGAAATTCTCGAACAGTTGTGTCTGAACAACGCCGAACTGATTTTCACTCCGCATCTGCTTCCGATTCCCCGTGGGATTCTTTCGACGATCTATGTGCACCTGAATCGGGTGATGGAACCATCGGAAGTTGAATCATGCTTTCGCGAATTCTACAGAGATAAGCGCTGGGTGCGGGTGTTTGCGACGCCGAGTCTTCCACAGATTCGGTTTTCCCTGCACACGAACTATTGCGATCTCGGATTTTGCCTTGCTCAAGATGGACGGCGGCTTGTGCTGGTTTCCTGCGTGGATAATTTGCTCAAAGGGGCTGCGGGACAAGCCGTACAGAACATGAATTTAATGTACGGATGGAATGAGGAAGAAGGCCTTCAGTGAAAATTGTCGTCAAAATTGGCGGTGCGGCGCTCGAGGACAAGTCAACCCTCTACAAATGTGCTCACGCAGTGGTGGACTTGGCGCGCGATGGGCATAAAGTAGCCGTCGTTCATGGAGGCGGAAGCGCTCTCACCCGCACTTTGAAACTTCTCGGCAAGCAAAGCGAATTTGTGGACGGCCTCCGCATCACCGACGCGGAAACTCGCGACGTCGCATTGATGGTTCTCGCGGGTATTGTGAATAAGAGTTTCGTGGCCGCGATTGTAGCGGCGGGGAATCCCGCGATTGGTTTGTGCGGCGGAGACGGCATGAGCTTCCGCGCCCGCAAGAAGCAGACGGAAGGCCGTGACCTCGGATTTGTAGGAGAAATTTGTTCCGTGGAGCCGCGTTGGCTTGAAGCGATTTGGGGCGAGGGCGGCATCCCGGTGCTTTCGTCGCTGGCTTTGGGCTCGGATGGGGAATATTACAACGTGAATGCCGACCAAATGGCGGCTGCCTGTGCGGCTGCATGTCACGCCGATGCGTTGATTTTCCTTACCGATGTTCCGGGCGTGAAGAACGCTGAGGGATCAGTTATTCCCTGGCTCAAGACGAAGGAAGTGGCGGCTCTGGTCGCGGCTTCGGTGATGGGGGGGGGAATGCTTCCGAAACTGGAAGCGTGCAGCCAGGCGTTGAAGAAGGGCGTGGGACGCGTGCGAATTTTGCCCGCGGCCCAAGCTGACATCCTGCCGCAGTTTTATTTTACCAAGCTGGAATGCGGCACGGAGGTGATTGGAGCATGAGCCTCGCTTCCGTGATGCAATCCGAAAAGGAATTGTTGTTGCCGACCTATGACCGGCACAAAATCCTCTTCGAAAAAGGACGCGGCGTATACCTGTGGGATTCGGAGGGCAACCGCTACTTAGATTTTTTGAGCGGAATCGGCGTGAACGCGCTGGGGCATGGGCATCCCGCGGTCAAGGCTGTGTTGATGCGTCAGGCGGGGAAGCTGATCCATGTTTCGAATCTTTTTTTCCATGAATACCAGGCCGAGCTTGCAAAGCGCCTGACGAAAATTTCCGGATTGGACCGCGCATTTTTTTGTAACAGCGGCACTGAAGCCTGGGAAGGCGCGCTGAAAATGGCTCGCGCCCATGCGCGCGCACAGAATAATAACGGTCACAAGGCAAAGTGGCGCTTGCTGGCTCTAGAGAATTCTTTCCACGGACGCACTTTCGGCGCTTTGGCGACCACCGGACAGGAAAAGTATCGGCATCCTTTCGCGCCTCTGATGCCGGGAGTTAATTTTGTCGCATTCAATGATGTAAACGACTTGAAGCGTCAGTTCGATGGGAGTGTATGTGCGATTTGCGTAGAGTCGGTTCAAGGGGAAGGTGGAATTCGCCCGCTAAGCCGCGAATTTTTTCAGGCGGCGAGAGAACTGAGCGAGAGCACCGGAGCTCTGCTGCTGGTGGATGAAATTCAGAGCGGCCTGGGAAGGACCGGACGCTACTTTGCCTACCAGCACTATGGAATCAAGCCGGACATTGTTACGGTGGCCAAACCTCTGGCAGCGGGCTTGCCGCTGGGCGCGATCCTCACCACGAATCTGGCTGCGAGCGGAATGCATCCCGGGTTGCATGGTACGACATTTGGCGGAGGTCCCCTGGCCTGCGCGGTAGCCATCGAATTTCTGCGCATTCTCGACGGAATGATGGGCCATATTCGCGAATTAGGAGATTATTTCCACGCGGAGTTGGACACTCTGAAGAGCAAGCGCTCCTCCGTTCTGGAAGTCCGGGGAATGGGTCTGATGTTGGCCGCGGAACTGGATTCTTCTGCAACCGCCAAGGCTGTGGTTGCGCAATTGTTGCAGCGCGGAATTCTGATCAACCGCACTCATGAGACGGTTTTGCGATTCCTGCCGCCTTACATCATCGAGAAGAAGCACGTGGATCAGGTAATACGTGAGTTGGATTCGGCGTTGAGTGCAGGTTCTGCGAAGCCGATTTTGGCGATGAAGATGAAGCAAAGAGAGTCAAAGAAAAGGAGACACTGAAAGTGATCAGCCAGCCAATGAGCAGTCCGCGGATAGGCCGCACGCCAGCCAGCGCGGTTTTTATGCCTCAGGATCTCGTTTCCATTCGAGATCTCGATGGAAACCAGATCAATAGTATTTTCGGTCTCGCAGCGCGGCTGAAGTCGCATCCCGCGGATTTTCGCACCGCGCTTGCCGGCAAGCACATTGCCATGTTTTTCGAAAAGCCTTCGCTGCGCACACGGCTCACATTTGAGGCGGGAGTCGCCGGCCTGGGGGGCACTATTTCATTTGTTGACCAGACGTCGGGACGTCTCGATGCCCGCGAAACATTGAGCGACATCGCGCACAATCTGGAACGATGGGTAAATGGAATCGTGCTGCGTACCTTTGCCCACAGCACAGTTCAGGGAATGGCGGCGTATGCGCGTGTCCCGGTAATCAACGCGCTGAGCGATCTTGAACATCCATGCCAGGCGCTTGCGGATTACTTTACTTTGCAACAGCGTTTCGGAAACTTAAAAAACATTGTCGTCGCGTATGTCGGCGATGGAAACAATGTCGCCCACTCTTTACTGCTGACGGCGGCCTCCATCGGGTCAAAGATCCGCATCGCAACCCCGGCTGGTTACGGCGCCGATGCGCAAATTGTCGCCGATGCCAAAGAAATCGCTCGCCACACTGGTGCGAAGATCGAATTGATGACTGATCCGCACGAAGCCGTTGCGGGCGCCGACGCCATCTACACCGACGCTTGGACCAGCATGGGCCACGAGCATGAGGAAGCGGAACGCGCGAGAATATTCCCTCCTTATCAAGTTAATGGCGACTTGGTTTCTGGCGCCGCGCCGCATGCCGTATTCATGCATTGTCTGCCGGCTCACCGCGGCGAGGAAATTACCAATGAGGTCATGGATTCGCCGCGCTCCGTCGTCTTCGATCAGGCGGAGAGCCGTCTGCACGTACAGAAGGCCATCATGATTTCATTGATGGGCAGCGAGAATACTCGCATGCCGGTTAGGAACGCAAATGCCTGAAAAAATTATTCTTGCATATTCCGGAGGGTTGGATACCTCAATCATTATTCCGTGGCTGAAAGAGAACTACGCCTACGATGTCATCGCCATGGTCGGTGACGTGGGCCAGGGGGATGACTTGGACGCGGTGGTTGAAAAGGCATACAAGACTGGCGCGAACAAGGTTGTCGTCGAAGATCTCAAAGACGAATTTTTGAGGGACTATGTCTTCCCGACTTTGAAGGCGGGCGCCGTGTACGAGCACAAGTATTTGCTGGGCACGTCCATGGCGCGTCCGGTACTTGCGAAACACCAGGTGGAACTTGCGTTGCGGGAAGGAGCCACGGCTGTTGCGCACGGATGCACCGGAAAGGGCAATGATCAGGTTCGCTTTGAGTTGACGTATCAGGCGCTCGCACCAAATCTCAAAGTTATCGCTCCGTGGCGCGAGTGGTCTTTGAAATCCCGCGAGGACTGTCTCGACTATGCGGAAAAGCGTGGCATTTCGGTCGAAGCGAGCCGGCAGAAAATTCATAGCCGCGACCGCAATCTCTGGCACATCAGTCACGAAGGCGGGGAGTTGGAAGATGCGTCGAACCCCCCTTTCGCAAGCACATGGCAGATTTCCCGTTCTCCGCAGGAAGCGCCCGACCGGGAAGAACTGGTTTCCATCGGCTTCGAGAAAGGCAACCCAGTTTCGGTAAACGAAATGAAGCTGGACCCGGTTCCACTGGTTGAGCTTTTGAATGAAATCGGAGGCCGCAATGCGGTGGGCAGAATTGACCTGGTAGAAAACCGTTTTGTCGGCATCAAGTCTCGCGGCTGCTATGAGACGCCGGGCGGGACGTTGCTGGTTCTAGCGCATCGCGAACTTGAGGCCTTGTGCCTTGAGCGGGATCTGTCACACTTCAAACAACATATTGGATTGAAATATGCTGAGCTTGTCTATTTCGGATTGTGGTTCACTCCATTGCGCGAAGCTCTCGACGCATTCGTCGCGAACACTCAATCAAACGTGACAGGCTCGATCACGCTGTCGCTCTACAAGGGAAACGTTTCCGTTGTAAGCCGTCAATCGGAACATTCTTTGTATCGGACTGATCTGTCTTCGTTCACCATGGATGAGAGCTACGATCAGAAGGACGCGGCGGGATTTATTCGGATATTGGGACTGCCCTCGCGCTCGCGAGCGTTAATGGAGAAAGCGAAATCCGAATCCGTGAAAGCCGAGGTCGCGTGATGAAAATGTGGTCCGGCCGCTTTCGGAAGCCCCTCGATGCGGCTTTCGAAAAGTGGCAACGTTCCTTCGGCTTTGACCACCGCCTGCTGGCTTATGAGGTCGCTGCCGGCAGTGCGCATGCCAAGGCCCTGAAGGACGCAGGGATCATTACGTCGGACGATCTCATTTCAATTCTCAAAGGCCTGGAAGAAATTGGAAGGCGCGGCGCAGAGTCAGCGGCGTTTCTGGAAGACGACGAGGCTGAGGATGTTCATCATTTCGTGGAGAAGCAACTGGTCGCGATCATCGGGGATGCAGGCTACAGGCTTCATAGCGGGCGCAGCCGCAACGAACAGATTGCAACTGATCTGCGTCTCTATGTCCGGGCCGCGATTGACCAGCTAACCGCTGAAATAGCGGAATGGGTTTCTGTCCTGATGTCCCGCGCGGAGAGCGCCGGAAATTCGGCCATGCCGGCCTACACTCATTTACAACGGGCCGAACCTGTTCTGGTGGCGCATTGGCTTCTGGCATATCTGGAGATGTTTCTGCGGGATGCAGGCAGGCTCGCCGATTGCCGCAAACGGTTAAACGAGTGCCCATTAGGGTCTGGTGCGGTTGCGGGTGCAACGCTTCCGCTGGACCGCAGGGCGATGGCCCGATCGCTGGAATTCGATCGCACCACTCGCAACAGCATTGACGCAACCAGTGATCGGGATTTTGTCATCGAATTTGCGAATGTACTCTCGCTGCTTGCCATTCACATGAGCAGGTGGGCGGAAGAGATGATCTTGTTTTCCACCCAGGAGTTTGGATTTATACATTTGCCCGAGTCTTACTCCACCGGCAGCAGCGCCATGCCGCAAAAGAAAAATGCCGATCTGCTTGAACTGACGCGAGGCAAGGCCGCCCGCGTAATTGGCAATAGCACCGCGCTTACGGTCGCATTGAAGGGATTGCCGTTGGCCTACAACAAAGATTTGCAGGAGATGCAGCAGCCGTTATTCGAGGCCGCTGACGCTCTGCTAGCATTATTTCCGTTGATTACCGGATGGATGCGCGAAGTGGAGTTCAATTTCGAGCCTATGCAACAGGCTGCGGAATCCGGGTTCATGAATGCCTGGGCGGCGGCGACCTACCTCGTCCAGCGTGGCGTTCCGTTCCGGCTGGCTCATGAGCAGATCGGTAAGGCGGTGCAAATAGCGATTGAGAAGAATTGCGAACTTCGTGATCTTTCGCTCGATCAACTGCGGGAATTAAATCCGGCTTTCGATCAGGATTTTTATTCGTGCCTGACGCTGGGTTCGGTGCTCGCAATACACGATCTTCCGGGAGGTACAGCGCCTGCGAGGGTGAAACATGCCATTGCAGATGCAAAGCAGAGAATCGCGGCGATGCGGGAGGACGTTCATGCGAACGCGTGAAGCCATACTTCCCGATGCCGAGCGAATTCACGAATTGATTTGCGCCTATTCCGGGGACGGAACCCTGCTTCCCCGCACGTTCGCGGAAATTTGCGAGAACGTGCGCGACTTTGTTGTTCTGGAAGACCGCCACCAGATTATTGGATGTGGCGCGTTGCATCTCTACGGCACGCATCTGGCCGAAGTTCGTTCCATCACCGTAGATCCGCGGCATCAGGGACGAGGAGGCGGCGAACAACTGGTTAAAGCTTTAATGATGGAAGCAGAGCGTCATCACGTTGAGTGTATTTGCCTGTTCACGCGTAAGCCGGATTTTTTCGCGCAGATGGGTTTCTCCGTTGCCCAGCGGGAAGACCTTCCCGATAAAATTCACAAGGACTGCTGCGTCTGCCCGCGCTTCGATCGCTGCGACGAAGTTGCCATGGTGCGCGGCGAGATTCCCAAGTTCGCGATCCTTCCCGAACCCGCTTCATGGCTGGTCAAGCTGCAGGTATGACCGAAACTGTACTGCCCGGGAGTTCCATCTACATCCCTAGAGGCTTCAGCTTTTCTTCGGCGCGAGCCGGGATAAAGGCGAGCGGGCGCGACGACCTCGCGTTGGTGGAGGCATGCGCCGGCACAAAAGCGGCGGCGATGTTTACTCGCAATAGAGTTGTCGCTGCACCGGTCAGCGTCGGCCGGGCGTCGCTTGCGTCCACCAGGGGTTCCATCCGTGCGCTGATCGTGAATTCAGGCAATGCCAATTGCGCTACGGGGTCGCAGGGATTGCGAGCGTGCAAGCGGGTTTGTGAGGAAGCCGCAAGATTGCTGGGCGTGCGTACCGAGGAGGTGTTTCCTTCGTCCACCGGCATCATCGGAGTTCCGCTGCCGGTGCAGAAAATCGCGGCGAAGCTGCCCGCAATGATAGCTACTCGAAGGACATCACAGGAAGCGCTTCTCGGGTTTGCCCATGCCATCCTGACCACGGATACAAAAGTGAAAGTAGCGTCCGCAGCGTTTGATATAGGAGGGGTAAGGGTCGGCATTACAGGCGTTGCGAAAGGCGCCGGGATGATTCATCCGCAACTCGCGACCATGCTGGTATATATCTTCACCGACCTGGTTGCCGGCGGGCCCGTGATGAAGCAATCGCTGAGACAGGCTTGCGAAGAGAGCTTCAACAATATTTCGATTGACGGAGACACTTCAACCAATGACACGGTGCTCCTGATGGCTTCCGGCGCGAGTGGAATTTCCTTGAAGGCCCGTCCAGTGCGTAAGAAGTTCGACGACGCGTTGAAGGCTGTCTGCCAAACTTTGGCGAAACAGATCGTTGCTGACGGCGAAGGGGTGGAACATGTGATTCGCCTTCACGTCACTCAAGCCAGAAATCGCGTCGAAGCGCTCAAGGTAGCGCAAGCAATATCCCGGTCGCTGTTGGTCAAGACCGCTTGGGCCGGCGCCGACCCAAACTGGGGACGCATTCTGGCCGCGATCGGCGCGTCCGGTTTACCCGTCAATCCGGATCAGGTAGATATTTTTATCGGCAAACAGAAAGTATGCCGCAATGGCAGCGGCACTCCATTTAATGGCAGCGAGGCTCATGCAGAACTGGCAAAGCCCGAATGCGATGTTATGATACGGCTCCGCCGGGGATCGGCAAATCTTATGTTTCTCACCACGGGCCTCACAGCCGAATATGTTCGAATCAACGCGGAATATTCAACATAGCGCTCGGCGAAGACGGCGTGGCCTGGTCTGACATCGTTCCGCTTCGACCGGCCTAAGACGAGGAAACGATAAAAACTCGTGCCGCCGTCATTCCCACGCATCATAAATCGAACGGGCACTGAATCGGAAGTAATCCCGAACATTTTCTTGGAACTACAGTATTTCCCCGATCGTCCCCGATACTGCTTCAAAATGAGGCTATCTGAAGCCTTCTGAAAAGCGGATTCATCCATCCTCCTGTAAAGTAATAACGTCATAGTGCGGGATTTGTTTGTCGCATTTCTAAATTGAGGACTTCAATTGCTCGGTCAAACTGCTCCCATCACATGGCCTGGAAGGCCTTATCCGTTAGGCGCGACATGGGACGGCGAAGGCGTGAATTTCGCCATTTTCTCGGAGCACGCGGAGAGCGTTGAACTATGCCTCTTCGATGCCAGTGGGCGTCGCGAACTTCACCGCGTGCTCTTGCGGGAGCAGACCGATCAGGTTTGGCACTGCTATCTCCCTGAGGCTCGCCCCGGTTTGCGGTATGGATACCGTGTACATGGCCCTTATAAGCCCTCAGAAGGGCTTCGCTTCAACGCCCATAAATTATTGCTGGACCCTTACGCAAAGCAGATTGACGGTGATTTGAAATGGAGTGACGCACATTTCGGATACAAAATTGGTCATCGAAACGAAGATATGTCGTTTGACCGCCGCGACAGTGCCCCCGGCATGCCGAAAGGAGTCGTAGCGGATGCAGCCTTCACTTGGGGAGCGGATCGTCCTCCGCGCATCCCGTGGCACGAAAGCATTATTTATGAGGTGCACACGAAGGGGTTTACTTTTTTGCATCCGGATGTTCCCCCGACTCTGCGAGGCACTTACGCGGGGCTGGCTACGGCGCCCATCATTGATTATTTCCGGCAACTTGGAATCACTGCCGTTGAACTCATGCCCGTGCACTGTTTTGTGGATGACCGGCCGCTGGTTGAACGAGGGCTGCGAAATTACTGGGGCTATAACACCATTGGCTTCTTTGCGCCGGAACCGAGGTACTCCGCCACCGGATTACTGAACGAATTCAAGACCATGGTGAAGTCGCTGCATTCCGCGGGGATCGAGGTAATCCTCGACGTGGTTTACAACCACACCGCAGAAGGAAACCAGATGGGGCCGACACTTTCCTTTCGCGGCATTGACAATCCTGTCTATTACCGGCCTGCGCCCGCCAACCCGCGCTATTACATGGACTATACCGGCACCGGGAACACTTTGAATATGCGGCATCCGCGAGTTTTGCAGCTCATCATGGACAGTCTGCGGTATTGGGTTCTGGAGATGCATGTGGATGGTTTCCGTTTTGATCTGGCTGCGACGCTTGCCCGCGAACTGCACGAAGTAGACCGCCTCGGAGCGTTCCTCGACATAATTCACCAGGATCCCATTCTCTCCCAAGTCAAGCTCATCGCGGAACCGTGGGATCTCGGCGAAGGCGGATATCAAGTTGGAAAATTTCCCGTGGGATGGGCGGAGTGGAACGACCGGTATCGTGACGTCATTCGCTCCTACTGGAAAGGCGATGGTGGACAAATCGGCGAGCTCGCTTACCGGATCACCGGTTCCAGCGATCTCTACGCCCGCAGCGGGCGGCGTCCATACGCCAGCATCAATTTCGTGACCGCCCACGATGGCTTCACGCTCCTCGACCTGGTGAGCTACAACCAGAAGCATAATGAAGCGAATGGAGAAGGAAATCGCGACGGTACCGACAACAATCGTAGCTGGAACTGCGGCGCCGAAGGAATCACCGATGATCCAGCGATCAATGCACTTCGGGCCCAACAGAAACGCAATTTCCTGGCGACTTTATTATTTTCGCAGGGCGTGCCCATGCTGTTGGCGGGAGATGCCATTGGCCATAGCCAGCAGGGCAATAACAATGCTTATTGCCAGGACAACGAGATCAGTTGGATAGATTGGAGCAACGGGTCCAGAGACACTGAGTTGTTGAAGTTTGTTAGCCAGATTATATCGCTGCGGAAGAATCATCCCGTTTTTCGCCGGCGAAACTTTTTTCAGGGAAGAGCAATCAAGGGCGCGGGGGTGAAGGACATTCTCTGGCTGAAGCCGGACGGCAGCGAGATGACGGATGAAGAATGGGGGCGCGAATCGGCCCGGAGCCTGGGCGTATTTCTGGCCGGCGAAGGCCTTGAAGAGCAGGACGAGCGAGGGCAGCGCGTAACCGACCAGAATTTTCTCCTGTTGATGAACGCGCATCATGAGCCAGTTCCATTCCAGTTGCCGACGGTCGCGTCGGGAATGGTGTGGGTTGCATTGATCGACACTTCGTGCCAGACCGTGCGCACGCCGGGCCTGCTTT
Organism: Terriglobales bacterium; assembly: GCA_050746185.1. Taxonomy (GTDB): domain Bacteria; phylum Acidobacteriota; class Terriglobia; order Terriglobales; family Acidobacteriaceae; genus PALSA-188. Next base: position 14,131 of record JBOGLA010000016.1, read on the forward strand.
ACGACGCGGGGAGAACGTACGAACTACAAGCCCGTTCTTTGGCTTTGCTCGTAGAGAGGCAGAGAGACCAGGTTCGCGAAACCGACCGGCGGCATGAAACGTAAGCACGTCATGCCGTTTGGCGCTGAATGCCGCGAGGACGGCAGCGTCCGCTTCCGCCTATGGGCGCCAAAGGCAGAAAGGGTCGAGGTACGCCTGGGGCAGGAGATTCCTCAGAGCCTTTTGATGTCGCGCCAGGATGGTGGCTGGTTTGAGTTCATTGCTCCAGCCATTCCGCCCGGCGCTCTTTACCAATATCGGATCAATGAAGGCTTACGAGTCCCCGATCCAGCCTCGAGGTTCCAGCCCCGCGATGTTCACGGACCCAGCGAAATAATAGATCCTCTCGAGTTCGACTGGACTGACGGAAACTGGCACGGACGTCCCTGGGAAGAGGCTGTGATTTATGAGTTGCACGTGGGTGCGTTCTCCGCCCAAGGAACATTTGCCGGAGTTGCGGACAAATTGGATTACCTTGCAGATCTTGGAGTCACGGCCCTCGAGCTTATGCCGCTGTCGGATTTTCCTGGAGAGCGTAACTGGGGTTATGACGGGGTCTTGCCCTTTGCGCCGGACAGTTCTTACGGGCGGCCCGATGACTTGAAGCGGCTCATACAGTCAGCGCATGCCAAAGGGCTGATGGTATTTCTGGATGTGGTCTACAACCACTTTGGTCCGGAGGGAAATTATCTTAGCTCTTACTCGCCACAGTTTTTTACCAACCGGCGCCACACGCCTTGGGGAGATGCGATCAATTTTGACGGCCCGGGAAGCGGTACGGTGCGCAGCTTCTTCATCCACAATGCGCTTTACTGGTTAGAGGAATACCATTTCGATGGATTGCGATTCGACGCGGTGCACACAATCATGGACGATTCGAATCCCGACATTCTGACCGAACTGGCAGAGGAAGTGCGCGCCAGGGTTGGAACCGGGCGTTACGTCCACCTGATCCTCGAAAATGCGGACAACGAGGCGCATTATCTTCGCCGCGGAAAAGACGCTGCGCGCGGTTCTTTCTACAACGCGCAATGGAACGACGATATTCATCACGCGCTCCATGTCCTTCTCACCGGCGAAACCGACGGGTACTACGGCGATTACGCAAACGAACCCATCCGGCAGCTTGGACGATGTCTCGCAGAAGGTTTCGCCTTTCAAGGAGATTACTCAGAATTTCACAAGACAAATAGAGGCGAACCAAGCGCTGACTTGCCGCTTCAAAGTTTTGTTAATTTCCTGCAGAATCACGATCAGGTCGGGAACCGGGCATTTGGCGAGCGCATCGTGCAACTGGCAGGTGATGACGCGATTAAAGCTGCCATGTCCATCCTGTTACTCGCACCCTCGCCTCCTCTGCTATTTATGGGGGAAGAATTTGGAGCGAGGACGCCGTTTTTATTCTTCTGTGATTTTTCCGGCGACCTGGCGCGGGCGGTTACGAATGGCCGGAGAGGCGAATTCGGGGCTTTCGAGAAATTCCGCTCGCAGGAAACAATGGGCCAAATCCCCGATCCAAACGCGAAGGAAACGTTTGCACGTTCCAAGTTAGACTGGCAAAGCGCATCTCAAAAAGCCTCGCGAGGCTGGCTAAATTTCTGTCATGATTTACTCTTGGTCAGGCGAAACATCCTTTTGCCGCACCTGAGGAACACGAGCGGCAATTCTGGAAAGTTTACCGTCTTGGGCAACGCCGCCATTATTGTGAATTGGAAACTCCGCGCCCAGAGCACGCTTTCTCTTATGGCGAATCTTTCAAAGGAAACAGGAGGATCAGTTCCGGCTCCATTAGGGGACTTAATCTATACCAATATGGCAACGGGTGCCGGCCCGTCCATTGATCTGTCTCCCTGGCAGGTTGCTTGGTTTCTCAAAAAATGACGCAATCCAGCATTCCGCTGTCCACCTATCGTCTGCAATTCAATCAGGACTTCACGTTCACGCAGGCGATGGAATTGGTGCCGTATCTCGCGGCTCTCGGGATTTCGCATTGCTACGCTTCCCCCTTTCTCAAGGCGCGTCCTGGCAGTACTCACGGTTACGACATCATTGATCACAACCAATTGAACCCTGAAATTGGGACTGATGAAGATTTCGAAAAGTTTGTCGCCACCCTTCATGAGCACGGCATGGGGCAGATTCTCGACGTGGTCCCGAACCACATGGGAGTGATGGGAAGCGACAATGAATGGTGGCTTGACGTCCTGGAAAATGGAGAGGCATCCGACTATGCGGACTTCTTCGACATTGATTGGAATCCTCTGAAAGACGAATTGCAGGGAAAGCTTCTGGTACCGATTTTGGGTGACCAGTACGGGGCGGTCCTCGATAACGGTGAGCTTAAGTTGGCATTTGACAAGGAGAAGGGTGAATTCAGCGTTTTCTATCATGAACACAAATTTCCGGTAAACCCCCGAGAGTATCCAAGGATTTTAGGACGCGGCCTCGACCGTTTGGAGCGGGCCCTGGCGCCCAAACGGGAAGAGTTTCTGGAATTACAAAGCCTGATTGCGGGGTTCAGTCATCTTCCGACCCGAAGCGAAACGTCTCCAAACCAGCGCGAGGAGCGCCTCCGGGACAAACAGATTCATAAGCGGCGACTGGCTGCCCTATGCGCGCAGTCTGTCGAGACCAGCGAATTTATTGAGCAGAACGTGTGCGAGATGAATGGCACTCCCGGCGATTCCAAAAGCTTCGACGAACTGCACGAACTGATCAAGGCCCAGGCCTACCGTCTCTCTTATTGGCGGGTCGCAGCGGACGACATTAATTACCGCCGCTTTTTTGACATCAACGATCTGGCCGGCTTGCGCATGGAAAACGCGGCGGTATTTGAGATTACGCACCGTTTTGTATTGGATCTCGTTCGGCAAGGAAAAGTAAACGGCCTGCGCATTGACCATCCGGATGGGCTCTACGATCCCGCGCAGTATTTTCGGCGCTTGCAGCAGGGGTTTCGCATTGAGTCTGAGGCAGCGAGTCGTGATTCCCGGCGGGTCTACGTAATCATCGAGAAGATTCTGACCGGCGAAGAGCAGCTGCCGAGAGAATGGCCCGTGGACGGCACTACGGGATACGACTTTCTAAATCAGGTCAATGGATTGTTCGTGGATGCCGCATCGGTCGGGAAGATGGACCGTATCTACCGTATGTTCATCGGGGTGAGAGTTAACTTCGACACTCTGGTTTATCGCAGCAAGAAAATCGTCATGCATACCGCACTTGCCAGCGAACTGAATGTCCTGGCCAACGCCCTGAGGGGCATTGCACTTGCGAATCGTCATACTTGCGATTTCACGCTGAACAGTTTGCGCGATGCCTTCAGCAGGATCGTCGCCTGTTTTCCGGTCTATCGCACTTACATTTCAGGAACCAACGTTTCGGAAACCGATCAAAGGTACATTTTGGAAGCTGTTGAGTGCGCCAAGCGCCAAAGCCCCGGCTCCGATACCAGCGTTTTCGATTTTGTGCAAGACGCGCTTCTTCTGACCAAAGCCGATACACAGGGAAAACTTTACCGCGACGCGACAGTCAGGTTTGCCATGAAAGCGCAGCAATTCAGCAGCGCAGTGATGGCCAAAGGATTAGAAGACACCAGTTTTTACCGTTATCACCGGCTGGATTCGCTAAATGAAGTGGGAGGCGATCCACGGAACTTTGGGGAATCTCCCGAAGCGTTCCACGCCAAAATGTCCGAACGCGCGAAACTGTGGCCTCACACCATGCTGGATACTTCGACTCACGACACCAAGCGCTCGGAAGACGTTCGCTCGCGTATCAATGTGCTTTCCGAAATTCCCGCCCGGTGGGGAAAAGCACTCAGGCATTGGCGGGAGTTGAACCATGGGAAGAAGCAACTTTTGGATGATGTTCGCGCGCCTTCCCGCAATGACGAATATTTGCTTTATCAGACTCTGGTCGGAGTCTGGCCATTGGAAGCAAGCGACGCAAGCGAGGCCAATTTTCGCGATCGCATAAAGCAGTACATGGTGAAGGCCGTACGTGAAGCGAAAGAAAAGAGCAGTTGGGCGAATCCTAACGCAAACTATGAATCCGCCGTGACCTCGTTCGTTGATGCAATACTATCTTCGGCTGGCGGAAATAATGAGTTTCTGAAAAGCTTCGCGGAGTTTCAACAGTTTGTCGCCGCCCCTGGAATGCTTAACAGCCTTTCGCAAACTTTGCTGAAGCTTACCTGCCCCGGAGTTCCTGACTTCTATCAGGGCACAGAGCTTTGGGATTTAAGCATGGTGGATCCGGATAACCGGCGTCCGGTTGACTATACTCAGCGCGCCAGGCTTTTGAAGGAAATGGAAAGTTGGCCGCAGTCCGGAGAAGGATTGAAGGCTTGCTTACGGGACTTAATGAGCCACGCCAAAGACGGGCGGATCAAGATGTATCTCATATGGAAGGCTTTGAGCCTGCGGAAACAGCGGCCAGAATTGTTCCAGCAGGGAAGTTACCTGCCGCTGGTGGTTGAAGGAAATAATGCGGGGCGTCTGCTGGCTTTTTCCCGGCGGCACGAGGACGATGAAGTCATGGTGGTCGTGCCGCGCCTTTGCGCCGGGTTATTCCAGGATCAAGGCGGATTTCCCGTTGGAGAAGCATGGAAAGAAACTCGCGTAATGCTCCCACCGGCTGGAGAACCAAGAGAATATAGAAATGTTCTCACCGCCGAGTGCGTGAATCCGTCCGGCGAGCAGAAGGATTTTCTGGAAGTGAGAAATTTGCTCGCGGACTTTCCCGTTGCACTGATGCTGGCGCAACCAAGTAGCGCTGCCAAATCTTGGTCGCCACAGGCGACATGAAGCAGCGAGATACAAAGCAAGAGCTTACGCGTTACCTAAAAACCCCCGAATTGCGCTCTGCGACTGGTAGTCCAATACTTCGCCTAACTGGCCTAGATCCTGAAGCAGAAGATTCCTATCCAACTGGTCGAGGTTTTTCGTCGCAACATTGTGGATGCACCGGCGGATGAGATTGTATTCTTCCAGCAGAATCGTGGGAGTATAACCTTGGGCGCGTCGGGATTTCCCATGCTTGTTGGCGGCTCTCATCGTTCTCGCAGCAAGTTCCTTCAGCGAAAACTGCATGCTGCCTAATGCTTCTTTCACCACCGGAAGAACCGGTGCCGCTCTCTGCCTGGCAGATAGCTTGATACGCTTCATGTTGGGATCCGCCTGGCTGTATTGCAACCATTCCCGCTGTAGAGACTCTTTCTCTTGAGCGACGAGCGACCTAAGTCGCTTGTCATGGCGGATCTTTCTCTTTTCCAGCGCCGCGGGTGCGGTTGATCCAAGCTTTCTCGTGATCTGCGCAATTTCCTGGTTCAGTGCCGATTCGACTTCGGGCGACTGGCGCTCTCCCCGCGCGACACGGCTCACGTAGGATGGGTCTACTCCCAGCTTGCGGGCGATTCGAACGTACAAGCCGCGACAAAGGGTTTGAGGGGAGGGGGCAATTAAATCAGGATGTGTGCTAGCATTGTCATGATACATGACTGCCTTTCGCCGGACCGTCATCGAAGGAATCATCTATCCGAGGCATGGATCGAATTAACGGTTAGGTTAATCAAATAGGTTACAGTATAGCAGTTTTTTCATGAGCAGAGGGAGAAGACAGGCCGCAAAGGGCGATCAACGCGAGTGGGCGGGGCGAATCAATGTCCTTCGGCGCCGCCTTGGGTTGAGCCAGACTGAACTTGGGCGCCAGCTCAACTCTTCTGCAATGGCTGTTTCCCGCTGGGAGCGCGGCGTGCAGGAACCTCCCGCGAACATCAATATTCAGCTTGGAAACATTACCGGCGATCCGGAGTGCTGGTATTTCTGGGACCGTGCGGGCCTCCACAGCGACGACCTGATGCGGGTATTGCCCGCAGTGCGTTCGCGCTTGCGAAAAGATCGTTTGCCCGACTTGGAAATAGTCCAAGCGGGCGCCTCCTCGCCCCCCAAGAGGAAGAACCAGTTGGTGGCTATTCCGTTGCTTCCCGTGACGGTGGCGACGCATGGGGGAAGAGGCGATCCGGCCGTTGCCTTGGATCAGGCTAGCCCGGACTCGATGCTCGCCGCTCCCCGCAATTGGTGCCCGAATCCTGCCACGACCAGTTGCCTGAGAGTCCATGGGCGCTCAATGATGCCGCTGATTCACAGTGGCTACATCCTCGTTGTGGATACTTCGCAGACTAGCCGCCTAAGGTTGCAGGGACAAGTTGTGGTGGCCGCTCACAAGGATGAGGGACTCATCGTTTCGCGGCTGCAGCGGTTTGATGACATTGACGTGTTAGTACCTGAGAATCGTGAATATGATTCGACGCCGATCTCCGCCGCCGGCTGGAGAATCATGGCGAAGGTACTTTGGTGGATCGGGCACTCCAATTCGGAAGAGTCCGTAGTCTAACGTGGCTGCTCGTTAAGGATGTTAATGCGAGACGGCCGCCGCCGCCGGCGCCGGAAAGAAAGTTCCTCCGGCCAGTATTTTCCTGACGGCTTCAACCAGGTCCCGCGCCGCCTCCCCTTTACTCACCGCGCCACGAATTCCACCACGGTTGAAGTGACTCGCAAGCTCTTCTGACAAGTGGAGAGAGAATAAGATTATTGGGATGTCCGGTCGCGTTCTGCCTATCTCGCCGGAAGCTTCCAGCCCATTCATTCCCGGCATAGTGATGTCCATGACGATGATGTCAGGCACGAATTGAAGGGCTTTCTCAATCGCCTCATCCCCATTGCTCGCTTCGGCGCAAACGCTCCAATTTGGAACCGTTTCGAGGAGATTGCGGATCCCCATCCTCATAACTTCATGATCGTCCACTATAAGTATCCTGACATGGGCAGGAATTGACTGCGGAGCGGTGATTCTTTCTAAATTCATAAAATAATTCGAATTAAGATACCAAGGCTAAATCTAACAAAAACCAAAGATTCCCCAAGGAGTTTATACAGCCGGGAAAATCCGAGCAATGGCACGATCGTGTCAGAGCAGCAATCAGATCACCCGCACTCTCGTAACGAGATAGGGGTATCCAAACTGACCAAGATAATGGCTTGGAACCGTCTTAAGGTAGGACAGTATCGTTGTAAGCGCCATACAGCGAATACTGTAGTAATTTGAGCTTCGGCGTAACAGAATAACCACGCCGTAAACGCTACCTAGAAGGTCGTATGGAACTTACCGTCCACGGCGACGCCGCCGGAAGCGCTCCGGTCCACGCTTACCGACCAACGCTTGCTAAGTTGATATTCTCCCTGCACGATTTCGCTCTGCGGCTGAGTAACATCGGTTGAAAATGTAAACAGAAAGTTTTTCGTTACTCTCTGCTGAACCGCAATGCGCGCCGACGGGTTCGTGTTATTGCCGCCCAGCAACGGATCAATGGACAAACTGGAAAGGCCTGCAAGCTTCTGCACCCCGCTGCTCAGTCGGCTTGCCACTCCTTGCGCGATCAGCGAGTTTGCGCTCAGGTTGGTCGTGTCGGCCTGTTGAGTCGTCTGCCCGCGGGCGATGAGATTGATGATGTCAACGGTAGACAGGGGCGGATCGGAAACATAATTAGTTTGCAGCTTATCAAGCGGCCCATTCACGTTAAGCGTTAGATTGTATTGCTGGATCGTTGTCGTCGCGGCCACATTCACAATTGGCTGTGTCTGATTCGGATTGTTGAAAGTGAAAACGCCTCGCTGCAACTGATAACGGTTGTTCAGAAAGAAGACGTCGCCGGAATTGATATCCGCTCTCCCCACGATGACCGGGTTTGCCGCGGTGCCAATCGCTCTGAGATTTGCTTCGCCCTGCAAGCTAACCTGAGAACTGGTGGCCGCGAGTTCTCCGGCAGATTGAATACTGACATCCAGCTTCACCGCATCGGCAAATGTCTGGCTCGCTGGTGGCACGCTGGGGCCGGTGAATTGGTTCATGAAAGTTGCCAGGTCGAAGTCGGGAGTGAAGGAGAGGCTGTCAATCAAGACCCGGCCTTCCAGCACGGCGTCGCTCCTGTTGCCGGTTAAATCAATATTGCCATTCAGCACGGTTCGCAGCCCCTCCGGGTAAAGAAGCCGAACCGATTTGGCCTGCACTGCCATGTTGAATTGCACCTGTGGGCGATAAGTGATCGTGCCACCCGCGGAAACTTCCCCGCCTCCCACCTGTCCGGAAAATTGTGTAATCCGCAATTGATCGCTGCTGACGTCGAACACTCCGCTCGCGTGGCTCATACCTACAGGGGCGAACACGGTGTAGAAACTGGCGTCGTTAAGCCGAATCTCCCCCTGAACAACCGGATGAGCTGTCGTGCCTTGAGTGCGGACATCCAGTGTCACCATTCCCGAGGTCTTCGCCTGCGGGTCAAAAATTTGCAGGAGGCGCAAATTCACGGAGCCCTTGACGGTAGTTTTCAGTGCTTCGGCGCCCCCGATGGGGATTCTTCCCTGCAATTGCAATTCGCTATCCGTGCCTTTGAATTCGGTGGGCTGGAGGATAATCACAGAGTTCGCATAGTCCAGACGAATCGGGCCGGTGTTTCTTATCTGGACTGTCTGATAGGAAGCCGTGAGCGTGGGAACAACGATGTGCGCCTCGATTCTTGCCCGGTTCTTCAATGGACCTTTCAAAGTGGCATGCAGCTCGGTGGTTCCTAGAAAACCTGCCGGGTGATTGGGAACATACAAAGCGAGCAACGGTTCAAGAGGGATTTTCGTAGTATCAACCGCCGCATCCGTGTAATAGTCGCCGGTCAAATTCACTGTCGCCCGCGCCCGGACGGTAGATTGCGCTACATCACTCGTGAGCGACATATTGGCGCGACGATTTGCAATGTTAATACTTGCTTTAATTCCGGTGATCGAGTTCTGGCGTACTTGAACTTCAGGCAACTGAATCATTGCGGTCAGGTTCGGGTTATCCAACGTTCCCCTGCCGCTGGCAGAGATTTGCAGCGTTCCATTCAGCGGAAGGTTCCTCCGCTGTACAGTTTGGAGTCTACTTAACACAATTCCCGGAGAATGCAATTCCAGTTTGTATGCCTTCGTTTTCGGTACGTAGGAGAAGTTTGCGGTCGCAGATCCAGCCGGCAGGTTCACTTTTAGAGAGGAATCCACGGACCCATTGGCTGCTTTAAACTTTACCGCCAAATCTTGAATAGGTTCATTCTCCACCCGTGCTTTAGTCAGGCGCAGCGACCCGTTGCCCACCGGATTCAGCTGGTTTCCCCGCAACGTTACATCTCCGGAAATGTCGCCCTCGATTGGATACCGCAATCGCGCGAGCTGCTCGATTTGCGCAGCCTGCATCTGCTTCACCGAAATGTTTGCGGCGATTGGACTCGATGGGGTGTATGACCAGTCGCGCAAGCCCGCGCTTGCAGAGAACGATATTTGCCCCTGATGGGCGCTGACCAAGCTTCCGTCTCGTAGAAATATTCCACCCGGACTTGCGGCGGCGACGAAAGCCAGGGTGCGCCATTCGCTGCCCTCCACGGTCAGATTGTGTGCGCTCACTTGTGCGCTGATTGCCGGCTCCTTCAGCGACCCCCGCACTGTGGCATTCACCGTAGCAGACCCCGATAGGCTCAATGGTGTCGCGTATTGGCCGGTTGGCGTTACATTCGGCCTTACCAGGGTTTCGATCATTGCCAGCTCGCCTAGATCGCTCGTGCTCGCCTGAACTATCAGGTTAGAGTGTTCGCCGATTTCGCCATTAGCCATAACCGAAGAACGAGGTGTGCGAATGGTTGTCCGGCGTAGTGCAATGATATTTCGCGGTTCGTCGTAGGTTATGTGCACAACGCCGTTGATTGGAATCGCTGTTGCAACTTCCGAGTTTGTAGCGGTCCCATGAATCTCTAGATCCGATCGAGCCAGCAAATTCCGAAAGGCGCCCGTCCACGACGCATCCACAACGCCCTGCAAGCTGCCAGTCAGAGGGACGGTCTTTGCGGAACTGTTGTTCACGGACTTCTTTACGTCCTGCAACGATATTCCGTTCATAGCAACGTGAAATCTGGACGATGGGTGCGCATCCAAATGCTGCACGTCAAGTTTCGCGACTACCTGTCCATTAAGCAGCTCGGCCGCAAAATCGCGCGTCTGAAAATTCCCGTTTGCCATTTGATAATGGCTGGTAAGTTTTCGAAATTTAACGCGGGCCCGAGATGTTGCGATACCCAGATCATCGCCGGTCAGCATGCCTTCCAACGTGACATCCCTTAAAAATGGATCACCCGGCCTGCTCTGATAGGCAAGCTTGCCGGAAAAAAAAACATCTCCCACCGGCTTCATGCCTGCCGCAAGTCCGGCAACGTCTTGAGTATGAACCCGCATATCGTAGGCGCCATCCACTTTTGGATTGCTGTAATCACTTACCTTTGCTTGCAGCGAGACCCGCGAAGATCCCACCGTCAACACGAGAGACGGCAGCGTTAAGGTCGAAGGGTTGGCCGTAAATTGAGCGACGAGGCTATGTGGAAGGGGAGAGATTGAGCCATATTGAATGTGGCCGTCATGATAGGAAACTGAGCCTTCGTAGCTCGTACTTAAGGAATTGAAATGGGTTTCCGCTCGCAGATCGCGAACATCCGCGTCCATCGCGCTTTTCCGGTCGTTGTAATCAACTTCACCGTCGCTCAATAAAACATGGCCAACCGCGAGATCGAAGACGTTCGTCCTTGAGCTTTTATTTTTCGGCGCGTTCGGTTCAGGAATGTTGCTTCTTCCATTTTTATCCACCATGAGATTCACGATCGGGTGCTCAATCAGCAACTCGCTCAAGTTCACCCGCCGGCGAAGTACGGACAAAATTTTCAGGCCTACAGTGATTTCATCTACCTGAAGAAGCGGCCTCGCGTTACTGGGCTCAGTTCCATGAATCACGATTCCATACAGATGGGCTGTCAGAGTGGAGAATCTGAAGTCAAAGTTACGCACTTCAACCTTACCGCCCGTAGCTTCATTGCCTTGCTGCACAATCTTCGCGAGCACATAGTGGTGAAAGTCGTCGCTCCGAAGAACGAAGTATCCGCCGGCAAACAGAATGACAATCAAGCCGAAAATAATTCCGGCCGTCCAGCCGATGATCCGTTTCCACCTCATGAGTTCATTCCTAAAATGACTGGCCCAAAGTGATGAAATATTGTGTAGAACCAAGGCCGGGCACGGGATTCAAGTTGCGCCCTACGTCAATTCGCACCGGACCAATTGGCGTAGCGTAACGCAAACCAACGCCCACTGTGTTCGTGTAGTTGTTCACGAACTGATTGAAGTTAATCCGGCTGTAAACGTTGCCTCCATCGTAGAAAACCGCCGCGCCCAGCGGTTTCAAAATGTCAATTGGAAGGTGGAGAGGGAACCGAAGCTCAGAGTTGAGGATAAAGAGCTGCTCGCCGCCGACCGGAACAGTTATCAGGCTCGTGCAGTCGCTGGGCGCGGTTCCCGGAGCGCAAAATGGCACGAGACGCTGCGGACCTGCGCCATTGAGCGGAAAGCCCCGAATGGTATTGCCGCCGCCGGTAAAGAACAGTTGGCTCGTCGGAACAAAACTGCCCGCGAATGGCTTGGCGAAGCCCAGCCGTATACTATTCGCCCAAACCATCCCGGCAATCGGACGGTAATATGCATATTGCCCGTAAAGTTTAGCGAAATTCGCGCTCGATCCGAATGCAGTGGGAGTGATTCCGATGTTTACGGTTCCGAACTCCCCGTGGTGCGCGTCGAGAGGTTTGTCGCGCGTGTCTTTGATCAGCGTGGCAGAAACCGTCGAAAGCCGGACGTTCCGGTCTTGCGGTAAAACCAGTTCAGGAACCAGCAATTCCGATAAACGCGTTTTGTTGAAGTCGTAGCGGATTTGCAACCGCAACGTTTTTGCCTGATCGAGGGTTCTTTCCAATTGAAAAGCGGCGTCACCGAGCCGCGCGGCGAACAAAGGGTTCTCAGTGGTTCGTTCCAGAGAGAATGTGGTCAATGCGCTCCAATTTGTGCGTCTAAAATGCGGATCGGTATACGATGCGAGTGCGCGCTGATCTAATCTCGCGGCTAGAAGCGAGATTTCCCCTGTCTCACCAAGTCCACGGAAATTTCGGCGAGTATATTGTACGGATCCCCGAGGACTCACAAATGTCGCCTGGCTTGGGACAATGTTGTTTTTTCCAGTACTGACGGGCGGCAGTCCCGGAATTGCCACAGTCCCGGATGGCACGCTACCGCCCCTCCGGGTAGCTTCGAAGCCGACGCCATAAGTGATGGAGTTTCGCTTTGCTTCGTGAACTTTCACTAAAGCGTCTACATTCGTTTGGTCGGAAATCTCTTCTCTGGGCCCCACGCTCGACCAGTCAAAGATACCCAGATTGTAAAGATCGCTTTGCGCCGTCAGTAATTTTTCCTGGCTGAGCGGGGTCTCGGGGGAAATTTGTGCGGCTTCATTAATCAATACCGGGCGGGTAACTCTTTGCCCGAGTAGAACCACGTCTTTGACCCGAACTTGCTGATGCTCGGTGACCAAAAATGCAATGTCCACGCGATGTGGATCTTCCGGATGGCGCGTGACTGTGGGCTTAACGTCCACGTTCAAGTAACCCATGTCGAGGTATTTCGCGAGAATCTGACTGCGGTCTCTGGAAACCTTAGCAGGGGAGAATGCGGTGCCGGCCAGAACATTGAATCCGCCTTTCGGCTTCAGCGCATCCGCAGACAGATGCTGATTACCCTTGATTTCCACGCTCGCGACTAGGGTGCGTGCGCCTTCCTGTATGTCAAATGTGACGTCAATTTTCGGTTCGTGATCTACCACCGTGGGGTTGACTTTGACGTCCTCATATCCCGCGTCACGGTATACCGACTCGATATTCTTGACGCTGGCGTTCAACAGCTTTTGACTAAACAGGCCTCTCGAAAGCAGGCTGTGCTTCTTAATTTCAACGTCGGCCAGGAGGGTTGCACCTGAAATCTGATGATTGCCCGCGAAGACGATGTTATCTACCTTGTGCTTCCGCCCCTTTTCTATGCTGTATGTAATAGTCACCCTTCCGGCGGTTCGCTGGAAATTCGTTGACACCTTGACGTCGAAGTAACCTTTCTTTTGGAAATAATTGGCTAAGTTTCGCTCGCCCTCATCCACAAGGTCTCGATCCACGGAGCCTTCGCTATAGATCGGAACCAGCTTTTTCATCTCGTGATTGGAAAGGAATGGAAGAAAAGATAGCGTTGCGCCGGTTGTCTTAACGCTGATCATGGGACCCAGTTTTACCGACAACGAAACGTCAGCGCGATTGGTGTCGGGGTGAAATTGCGGCGGTTCGAAAGTTAGCCGGTTGGCCAAATAATGCTGCTTTGCGAGGTAGGCCTTCAGCCGGGCGGATGCGGATTTAATTCGCCCCGCGGTGTATGGCTTGCCCGGCTTCAGAAGTCCGCCGAGAAAGCGAGCCCGCAATCCTTGCACAGAATGTAGGAGCTTGGCGCTTTCATCCGCGGTTACTCCTTGAATGTTGATTGTCCCAATGCGGGCGCGTTTGCCCAATTTCACCCGAAAGATCGGATTCGCGATTTCATGGATGCTGTCCAGTTTGGCATCCGTCTGTATCTGCGCCGCAAAAAATCCATTTTGCCTGAAAAAGTTCTGTAGCAGCTTCTCCTGGCCCGGAATTTGAGATTTGTCATACGGCGTCTCATCCTGAAAATTAATGACTTGCAGGAGCCGCGTGTATCGGAACAGTTTGGTCGCTCCCGGAAAGGTCACAACTCCGATGTAGTAGGCGTGGTCAAGAATAAAATTCACCTGAAGCCCGGCGGTTTCAGGCTCGACGTCAATGGATACTTTTGTGAAATGTCCTTCTTTTTTTAGGGCTGTAATGCTGGATTCAATCGCTGTTTCCGAATAGGGCTGGCCCACTTTGAGCGACACAAGAGGTCGTAGCTTTCCGACATCTACGCGCGGGTCCGTGATGATAGCAACGGAACTCACGGTTTGCCCCTGATAATAGGCTTGCCCGTACAGCCTCGACGGAGATGGGAGAAGAAGAAAGCCAAGCCACATCACGAAGATAGTTTTCAATTGTATTTTGCGAGCACAGCGAATTATCCGCATCCTGCGATTTCTCGCCACAGGGCAAAAGTTCCGAAATAAGAGACGTGTGACAATCGCTTTCTGATGCGGCGCCGCGAGGGCGAGATGTCCATCTCGCGCAAGTAACCCCTGAGTGAGCTACAGGATCATTCCCTTCAAATTAAGAGGCCTGAGGGATGCCGCATCCGGAAGCTTGCACTTATCCTGAGCGATGTTGATGAAACGGAGGAACCATGCCCGAGAGAGAAACGTTGCAACGCGCTCGCGAAGATGCCCGCGAGGGGAAATCACCAAGCACGCAAGCCGGTGAATTTGTCCGCGAGGAGATCCATCATGTTCGGGAAGGAAAACATGGCGTTCGGAACGCTAAGCAGGCCATTGCAATCGGGCTTTCGAAAGCTCGCAAAGCTGGCGTCAAACTGCCGCCTAATCCGAGTGAAAAGAATCCGCGACGAACAGCCGGTAAGTCTTCATCCGGGAAGAGCAAACCATCGAAGAGCAGATCATCAAAGACGCGGTCGCAGGCCACATCGCGAGCGCTCAAGAGAGAGGGCCACTCGGGCACCTCGCGCAGGGCGCTCGCGAAGCATGCCCACAGCGCGGCCGGAAACAGAACAAAGAGCAATCGCTCTCGTGCGGCAAGTCGGGCCGCCCGCACCAGGGAGCGCGAGGGGCGCAGTGTTCAATAGTCATGCTGAAACCTAGTGCTCGGCGTGGCGCTCGGATCAGTCAAAATGAATGAAGTTTCAAGAATCCGCGTAGGCACTTCGGGCTGGCACTATAAACATTGGATTAATCGTTTCTATCCAGCAGGCCTTCCGCCGGGGAAAATGCTCTCCTGGTATGCCGATCATTTCAATACGGTCGAGATCAACAACACTTTTTACCGCTTGCCTGGTAAAGATGCTTTATTGCAGTGGCGCCTTGCGGTGCCGCCTGATTTTCTGTTCAGTGTAAAAGCCAGCCGCTTCATCACTCATATGAAACGATTGCGTGATCCGGAGAGCTCGATCGAAAACTTCTTTTCCAGAATTGAAGCCTTGAGACCGTCGTTAGGTCCGATTCTCTTTCAGTTGCCTCCGCGCTGGCGAATTAACGTCGCCAGGTTGGAGCATTTTCTGGAAGCTCTGCCGAAAAACGCGGGGTATCAATATGTTCTCGAGTTTCGGGACGCAAGCTGGGCCGCTCCCGCCCTCTATCAACTGATGCAGCGCCATAACGTAGCTCTCTGCCTTCATGATTGGCAGGGTGCTTCCTGGCCGGAGGAGTTGACTGCTGATTTTGCATACCTCAGGTTTCATGGGCCAACCGGAAATTATTCGGGAAAATATCCTGACAGTTTCCTCGAAAAATGGGCGGAAAAGATTTCCAGTTGGCCGATTCTCAGTTGCGTCTGGGTTTATTTCAATAATGATGCGGCCGGCCACGCCGTCACGAATGCTCAAACGATGTGCAAGTTGCTGCAACAAAAGGGCATCGTGCGGGAAAGGGCCGCCTGACTCCCGTGCACCTCTACATGAATTTGGTGTACGGACTACATTTTCAGCCTTATCGCCAATAGCTAAGTCGCGGTTTATGCTCAGAATGAAGTTGGAACGATAAATAGCTTCAAAGGAGACGACGATCATGCTCTATTGGGCGCTAGTCTTTCTGGTGGTGGCGATTGTTGCCGCGATATTCGGATTCGGCGGTGTAGCAGTGGCTGCCGCTGGGATCGCCAAGATTTTGTTCTTCATTTTCCTCGTGTTCTTCGTGATTATGTTGATCACGCACCTGTCTCGTCGAGGCAGTGCAGGAGTTTGAAGCTTCAGATAATTCGTTGAGTGTTTCTCCTATGATCCGGGCTGTGACGGCTTTCCCGCGTCCAGTCCGGATCGGTGTTTCCAAGCTTCGTGGGGTCTGTCAAGCTGCCGCAGCGGCTACTACACCCACGCGTTATCAACAACTGTCAAGGAAAATTTCACATTTATGGTGTAATATCGCACGCCGCATTGCGTCCGGCCAGAATGTTTACCTCGACTTCGGCGAAAGGACTCCTGCAACGCAAACGGACAAGCATGCGCGGTTTGTCACAGGACCGGAGAGTCCGGTGCGCGACGCCCGGCTAAAAGTGATTGACAAAGTCATGCCGCAAGGCTACAAGGTGTCAGTTCCGTAAGCAGAGGTAATTGTGTTTCCAAATTACAAATAATCGGAGCGTGCGAAATGGCAAAGAAAAAGAAATCCAAAGGCGGCGCCGGATCAGTCCAGAAGGCTTTGGCTGGGATAGACCGGGCGCAGCGAGAGTTGCAACTGAACATCAAGAATCTTAAAGCCGCCATGGGACATATTCACAAACCGGGAGGAGGGGCAGGCCAGGGCCACATTCATAAGGCAGGAGGGGCTGGTCAAGGGCACATACACCTAGCTTCGGGAAAAACGAAAGGGGGGGCTCGACCATCCTAACTCAATTTTTGACCTCCTTTAATGTAATAACCACCGAGGATGGCCCGCCTTTCGCGAGCAAGCATCGGCCAGCCTCTGCGTCGGCGTCGCCATTGGCTCGAGACCTCCCGGGCGAAGCGTTGCTTGATGACCTGCACCACGATGGAAGGATTACCCACTGTTTGCATTCACCCACTTTGAGGCGTAATTTTGAGTTAGGCGCCAATCAGGAATTTTTTCGGGTGTTCTGCGGTGGATAATCAGCCAGAAGTTAAGCCGGTAGCCTCCTCGCGCAGCAGATGGCTGCTGCTTGGTGGCGGAGTGATCGGCGTGGCCATTGTCGCCGCTGGTCTGATTGGAGTAGCGACCAGGTTTGGGAGATCAGCTGCAACACCGGCGCCCGGGTTTGTGCTTCGCGACCAGCAAGGCCGTGTTACTTCGCTGGCACAATTCCGGGGAAAAGTTGTCCTGCTGACGTTTATTGATCCCGAGTGCACGGAAATCTGTCCCCTGACAACGCAAAGCATGGCGGAGGCGCTGAAACTTCTCGGACCGGCGGCCGCTTCAAACGTGGAATTGCTCGGAATCAATATCAATACGGCAAAGGGCACGGTCGCCGATGTTGCCGGTTACACGCGTACGCATGAGTTGCCGGAACAATGGCGGTTTCTGACCGGCTCGAGCGCGCAACTCGAACCGGTCTGGCACAGCTATCACGTCTACGTCGCAACCAAGGGCGACGATATCTTGCACGACACGGCGGTATTTGTAATTGACAGAAACGGCAACGAGCGCAACGTCCATTCCACCGATATGAGCTATCAAGCTGTAGGCGATGAGGCCCGAACCCTGGCCCAGGACGTGGCAAAGCTTCTGCCCGGGAGCCTTGGGATTCTGGCGTCCAGCCAGGACGCACAGGCGCAGCAAAAGCCGTTACAGCCCGATGAGACATTTAGGTTGCGAGCAGTTGGATCGAAGCCGGAGCCGGTGGTTTTGGGAGCGGTACACCCGCATCTGGTTGTTTTTTTCGCCGGATGGCTAGCCCATGGAACGGAACTGTCGGA
Source organism: Terriglobales bacterium (assembly GCA_050746185.1). Classification (GTDB taxonomy): domain Bacteria; phylum Acidobacteriota; class Terriglobia; order Terriglobales; family Acidobacteriaceae; genus PALSA-188. The sequence goes on from JBOGLA010000016.1 coordinate 31,701, forward strand.
CCATCTCTCCACTCTCGACAGCTATGCGGTCGTCGCCCAACGACGGGCATGGCCGTCGCCCGTGGCCGTGGACGAGCTGACGACCGAGCCATCGGTCACCGGGGCTCGACGAACGCTCGTTCCTCTCGCGACTACGCTCCACACTCCAATTGTCGAAGATGCAAATGGTCGGCTGGCTGACGGCTACCATGTGGGCGACTTGCCCTGGTTCGTGCTGAACTCAGCGTCGGGGAAAGTTCTCTGGACCCATACTGGCTGGCTTTCGGCCGCAGCGCTCGAACGGCAATTAAGTTCGGTACTGTCTCGAAGCGATAAATCAAGTACGTTGTAAATTCCGTCTGCGCTGAGGAGGCGCACTATGAGAAGAGAAACAGTCATCCCAACTTCGTTACTTGCGGGTCTGACATTGGTCTGTGCTTGCGTTCTCGTGGCTCACATTGCTTGGGCCCAGAACGTCAGCGAGACCGGTAAGGCAGGTAAATATTTAGTCACGCTCAAAGTTCTGCCAGCCGAATCCTTTGAGGGATCGCACGCCGAAATGGCGCGCGATGGCGGGGCCATGGCCAACACTGAGGGCGGAGAGGCTGCCCCCAACCATCACCTGGTTGTCTTCGTGAAAGAAAACGACAAGCCAGTGGAGGACGCCAAGGTCGATATTGGATACCGGCAGCTTTCCCCTGAGAAGGGTAAGTGGATGTCACTTCCAGTGGCGCGAATGCATGTGGCGGGCAAAGGCATGGGCACGACCCATTACGGCAATAACGTCAAGCTTGCACCCGGAACCTATGAAGCTCGCGTGACGGTAAATGGCGAACGTCCCGCGACGTTCCATTTCTCGCTGTAGGGCTTGGCCGTTTTCGTGACTTACTTTTCAGGCAGAGAGTTAGAAAGTGGGAAAGGTCGAGCCCCAGCGGGGGAAAGAATCGTTCTCCCAGCTGTTACCGGCGACGCGGGTTATACGCCCAGTATTTCGTCCGGTTGGGTGGTCACTCTTTTGGGCAGGTGGGGAAACCTGCCCCTACGCAACACGCAACAACGCCTGCCTCAACGCAAGCGCGGGCTTCCGCGGCGCGCTCGATTTCAATTACGCTCACCCACTGGCCATCTCTGCGGTCGAGGTAAACTAAACGGCCTCCCAGAAGTTGTGACGCCACCGTCGGCGGTGCGTCGCGGTGATATCCAAAGAAGCGCGTCTTCCACTCATGCCAGAAGCGCAGCCGGTCGAATGGCGAATGCGGCGGTTCATACTTCGTGGAAAAGACCAAAGCAACTTCGAAGTTCGAAGAGGCCTCGCGCGCCGACATGAGTTCCTCAACCGTGAAGTCTTCAATTCGAAATACCGTCATCGGTTGCCTTACGTATCCCAGATAAGGTCGAGACAATTCATCGCTGGCCGGCCATGCGGTGAGAACGCGGGCGTTGGGGTAATGAGTTTCTACGAACTTCTCGGCCCGCTGGTGAAGCACGATGTAGTCGCGATAGGCGAGATTATCTTCCAGTGAAAATCCATAGGGAGGATTCACGAAGATTGCGATGATGAATGCGAGAACAACGATCGCGATTACTCCACGCCACATGCGGACTCTCCGCCGCAGAGTTGAAACGCAAACGATTATCACTAAAGGAACGACCGGCAGCATGTAACGCGCCAAGACCGCTCCTCCCACAACGGCGAGAGCAACTGTATACGCGACAACGACCGTAAGAAAAGCGAACTGTATTTCAGGAGCGATGCGCCGGCGCTCGTCGCCGTTATCATGCAGGGGCGGCATCCAAATGGCAAGCAGCGCTGCCAGCGTTAGCACGTAGAGTCCCAGGTATCCTGCGATCTGCCACAGCCGCATCAAGAAGGCCAGCACGATTCGCAGTGGAGACAAAGTTGCGCGCACATTGTAGCGAAAGTATTCCGGATTGCCGAACACGAATCCGGTTTCGCGGTAGTGATATGCGTACCACAATCCAAGCGTAAGAACAGGGATAAGCAGCAGCCATTTTTTCGGCCTTGAATCTTGTGCGTTGCGGCGAAAGTATGACGTGCGGGATCGCCACAACTCCCATGCCAGTAGTGAAATGGGCGCAAGTACGGCAGTTTCCTTCGCGAGGACAGCAAACGAGAAATAGATCGCGGTTGCTCCCCATCGGTCTTCTACATACGCGGCCAGCGCCCAGAAAGTAAAACCCGCAGCGGCCAGGTCCAGGTCTGCAAGCGAACTCTGCGTGAAGAACACCGGATAAAGCGCAGCGCACACGGTAGAAGCAATCGCAACTTCGAAGTTTGCAACCCGCTGTGCCAGCAGAAACAGTCCGGTAAGAGAGAACGCAGCCACTGCGATCATCGCCACCCGTGTGACAACGGGTGCGAATCCGGCGATTTTCCAGCACAGCGCCAGGTACGCCATTACCAGTGGAGGATGAGCGTTCGACGGAGTGGAATGAGGTATCAGCGATCCGGTGAGCAACAGATCGCGAGCGGCGGGAATGTAGTATCCCGCCTCATCCCAGAAGTACGGCAGCCGGAGAAGCGAAGCGTGCAGCAGCAACAATGCAAAAAAGAACAGCGAAAATAACGCCGCCGGATGGAACCGAGCTTCGCGGGTGCCGTGCGGCTGACTTTTCACTCGGTCGCGTTCAGTGTACCGGCCCGGAAGGATTTAGCCGGGGATCGAGTTTGATCTCTCCGAACGTGCTCTCATAATTCACTACGTTCTGCTGCAAGATTGCCATCAACGCCTTCGCTTGCTGCGGGCTGAGGTAAATGCCTTGGAAATTGTGGACTTCGACCTGGGACTCACTCTGTTGTTGCATGGTTCCAAAGACGAGGAAGAAATCCCATACATTCACACGGACCTGCACGCTGTTGGCATAACTTTCGCGATAGTCAGGATTATTCGCCAGCTTAATATTAGGCTGTGTCGGGTGCGCCATAAGGTACTTAGTGTAAATGGGAAATTGGTCAGGAGGGAAGTACTGGCTTTCCAATTTCCGGGGTAAAACTCAATCTGTTCCAAAAATCAACCCCGCCTGATCCGGGGTTGATTGGGATGGTTGATCTTCTATAGATGATCAGGTTGATTGTCAGGAAACGTGACGCTTCGGATCCCGTTCCGAGTGCTCGGTTTTGTTGTAGTCCTGCGAGCCGTGTTGTCCGGGATTTTTCTTCGAGACGTCCTGCGGGTTGGACTGCTCCTGCTGACTGCCGGATTTCCCTGGTTGATGAGATGGATTACTCTGGCCTTGATTACTGCTTTGGTTTTCCTGGTTCCACCGTTGTTTATTCTTATCGGTTTCTTGTGCCATCGCTATTCCTCTCCTTGGCAGCTATATTCGATGCACGGGGGGCAATTGTGCGTCGTTTCAACTTTAGTTGCTGCGAGTAGAAGCCGGGTGGCCTGAACAAGCGGAATTCCCAGCTTAATGACTGAGGAATTTCCCTGTGCAGTTGGAATCAAAACACAAATCTGGCTAAGATATTCTCAGCAGCCGGGATGGTGGAATTGGCAGACACGCAGGTCTTAGGAGCCTGTGCCTAATAAGCGTGCGGGTTCAAATCCCGCTCCCGGCACCAATAAATTAGTTGGAACTAAGTTTTCACCTTAGGGGAGAACAGTAATTTCCCGTCTTATTATGAAGACTGGCCGACCGCCACTAATCGAGAAGACTATTGCACCTGACTCAGTCCCTGATAAATGGCCACCCCGCCAATCACCAAAATCAGAATGGCTGAAGTCGCTCCCAACCACTTCACCAGGGGACCAATCTTGTTCACCCTTCTCATGATCTCCATCTGCTCCTTCTCCATGTGCGATTCTGATTCAGTAAGGAACAGTTGCGAATCTTCCTGCATTGTGAGTGTGCCACGGTAAATGAGGAGAATAATCAGGATTGTAGTGAGAACGCCCCAGGCTACCAGCGGCCAAAGCAAGATTGACATACACCACCTCGCTAGTGCTATCGAGCCGAGGGTCCCGCCGGCTGGTTGCGGGTAAAGCCGTAACCGCCGCAGGAGCCTCGTGGAGGATTATACGCCTTGGGGCGGCGGGTGTGGCGCGAACACTTGCCGGCGCGTAACTACCCAGGGACCTTGGCAGGTTGAAAAAGGGCGCAGTAACGGAAAGGGCTTTCAAGGTGCGAGCCTTCAAAACCAATCCGCAAGGGGTGTCTTTCAAAAGCCTGTGAGAAGCGGATAACTTCAAAGGCCGCGGACAGGAGTGTCCGCGCCACACAAATGACAAGTTGACTTTAGCTATGAGGATTACTTTGCCATCGCAGCTTTTGACTCATGCGGTTCCGCGACTCGCAGCGTCAACCAATCCGTCCGCACTCTTTCCCATTCCTGAATCAGGATTCCATAGGACTCAAAAAACTCACGGATGCGAAGCCGAGGCCAGCCCACAACATCTTCCAAAATTGGCGCTAACACAGCCAATGCATCGCTGCTAAGTATGGTGCGCTTGGCGACTTGCGAGACGTGTTTCGCTTCCGAAACGGCAATCGTGAAACCATCGCGGACGTTGACGTGCAGCATTACGTGAACATCGGAGCTTCCATCGCCCACGTACACGATATGGTCGGGGCCGACTTGCTGTTGCGCCTGCAACTGATCAAGCGCTGCCACCTTTCCGTAGCCGGCGGTAGCGCGCGCGATGGACCGAATCTGCCCGTTATCCGCGTAGCGGAATTCCGTGCCAAAGATGTGATCCGCCGGGACGATACCTTCGAGCGCGGATTGAATCACTTCAACTGGAGCGGCCGACAGGACGTAGAAATCGAAACAATAGCCCTCAATACCGGTTCTCAGAATTTGGTATAAAAGCGAAATATTCTCCTTCAGCCGTATGCGCTTGCCGACTTCATATAAATGTTCCCTGCGCACCCGGCTTTGAAATTCCGGATCGTGCAGCACCAGGTAAGCGAGCTCCGCGCCCTGTTGAACGAGATTCAGCTTCGCCATTCCTTGCGCTTTGCGCTCGAATTCAGCCGTCGGAATGCCGGCTAACTCGCTCAAAACATAGCCGGAATCGTTAAACGTCAGCGTCTGATCAAAATCACTGGCGAAAATATAGCGTTTTAAAGGCTTTTCAGTCATGTCTCTATTAGATGGTTCAGCCTCCCAAAAGACAAATTAAAAGGATGAATGGGAACCATTACCAATAGGCATGGCATTATTCATTTGCCACCGCTCGCACGCGGCTCCAGAAAACTGGGATGTTAGCGCAGTAACTACGCCGCTTAGCGGTGGGGGTCAGTTTCCGGATTGCCGACAAACGTTCGTCATTCGTGTATCGTGGGCAGTAGAGTCCAGCTCAGGGTAGGCTGTCAAAAAAGAGATAGACCGAGGCAATCCGACCGTTGCGGGCGACGACAAAATCGGTTCCCGCGTAAGCTGGTGGTTTGCCGGGAGTGCCAGATACCCATCGAACCCGTCCGGCATCGCCTAATTCCTCGGGAGGGAAGAGGGGCTGATATTTGAAATCTGGATTTGTTGCTTTTATCGCACCAGCAATACGATCAATCTCGTCTCGGCCTCGGAAGACGCCACCCTTAGGATCGTAGAACACACCATCCTCATGCCAGATGTCGTCGATGGCGGCGCGGCGACGCACGGCGTCATTTTCGCCAAAAACGTCGCTCAGATTACGAAGCAGCAAGGTTGATATGCTGTAAGACATGGCTTGTTTCCTCTCGCAGTCGGATCCCGAGGAAGGGAATCGGAACTCGCTGTCTAGATGCACGCATCGGAGGAAAGTTGCAGCAAACGCGGTGTGCTGATTGTTCGAATCATTGACACTCGCAATCAGGCGAATAGCACTGATTGAGCTGTTGATCCTGAAAACTTCAACGCGGGAGAGAGCGTAATGCGAGGCAGCGGTTTACGGGCTACTCGGAAGTAATGAAGTCGTGACAAGACACCCTTCGACATCCCTGAGAATCCATGTGCACTAGACATTCGAGAATTAATCTGAACGCATTTCTGCGAATGCTCGCGGCGTGCCCTTATACTCGCCCGGAGGTCCCGGCGTAGCCGCGGATTAGATTACGTCCGAGTTCGTTGCATGCCGACTCGCATGGAGGCGCTCAACTCTCCTCCATCAGCGCGGCAGCGCGCTTGCCGACTCTCTTGAGACTCACTTCAAGGCCACGAAGCTCCTCCCGGCCGAGTTCGGAGAACACTCTCTTCATCTGCCCGGAATGCTTTCGAAAGGCGGAAACAATGAGATCCTTGCCGCGTGGGGTGAGGGCAACGATCCGAACGCGCCTGTCTTCCGTGCTCTCGACCCGGGTTACTAAGCCCTTCGCGAAGAGACGGTCCACAGCGATACTGATTGAGCCTGAAGTTAAATCGACGATCGGGCCGATCGTATTGACGGGCAAAGGCCCTTTGTTCAGGAGGATCTCCAGCACGGCGAAATCCGAGAGCCCCAGTCCGGTCTCTTCAATACCAGCGGTTGCGTACCTTGTCAGGGCGCGCATCGCCCTCATCATTACTAACCAGACGTGGTCCGTCCCTTGATTGCCTCGGGTCACAAAAATACCTGAATCTTCCAGAAGTATACCATCATCAATTATCTTGATGTCAATATAAACGGCGTCAATGCACTGGCGTCGCGATCGAAAAGGAGAACATGATTATGAGAACCGCTTCCGTAATCGCCCGGTATCTGGCGGGCGTGATCTTCCTTATTATGGGGCTGAATGGCTTCCTGCACTTCATTCCGTTTCCCCCGCCGGCGGGCACTGCTGCCCAATTCATGGGCGCCCTCTACGTCTCGCATTACCTGTGGGTGATCTTCGCGTTTCAGGTCATCGCAGGTGTACTTCTGCTGGCCAACCGTTACGTACCGTTGGCGGTGGCAGTGCTGGCGCCGGTGATTGTCAACATCCTTGCTTTCCACGCCTTGATGGCCCCGAGCGGGCTTCCGCTGGCCCTCTTTGTGGCCGTGCTGTGGGCTGCAATCTTCATCGACGTGCGACCGGCTTTTTCCGGGTTGTTCCAGTCGCGCTTACACCCTGCGGAGGTCAAGCAAAGCGCGGGTAGAGCTTGAGGCAGAAGCGAGTACCGGGCTTACGCCACGATTTGAGGAAGTTTCAGCTATGACGACCGATCGAACGAACCGCATCAACCCGCGATGCTGCTCAATGAATTAGGAGAAACCGTGACCATGATGGAGAGGATTGAGAAAATGAGAGTGAGTGATGACGCCCTTGACCTGGTGTTCCGGAAAGCCCGTACCTACAATGCATGGCTTCCCAAGCCAGTGCCCGACGAGCTGCTGCAACAGCTCTACGACACACTGAAATGGGGGCCCACGAGCGCAAATATCAGTCCTGCGAGGTTCGTATTCATTCGTTCCACGGCTGCAAAGGAGCGCCTCCGTCCATCGCTCGCGCCCGGGAACGTAGAGAAGACGATGGCCGCACCGGTCACAGTCATCATCGCCTATGATTTGAAGTTCTACGACAAGCTGCCCAGGCTGTTTCCACACTACCCCGCCATGCGCGATATGTTTGTGAACAACCCCCAGCTAATCCAGGAAACTGCGCTGCGGAACTCTACCTTGCAAGGAGCCTACATGATACTTGCGGCGCGGGCTCTGGGACTGGACTGCGGGTCGATGTCAGGCTTTGATAACGCAAAACTCGATGAGGAGTTCTTTGCGGCCGGCAAATATGAGTCTTCCGTGGAGGAGTTTTTCCCTGAAGGACATGTGAAATCGAATTTTCTCTGCAACATCGGCTATGGCGACCCTGCGAAGCTTATGCCGCGGGGCCCTCGGCTCGACTTTAGCGAGGCATGCACCCTGTTGTGATTGCCGTTTACTTGCGCCGGAACACGCGGCAGCATAGCGACAGTAGCATCGGTCGTTCGCCCCATGAGTGTGATGGGCGCAGTTTCGATCATGCGTTCTTGGAAGGTTTACGGGCAAATCGGAAACTGACCGACTACCGGCCATCTGCGCGCCTTTACTAAATCCACCGCACCGTTGAGAATGGATTGTTCACCAATCGGATGCTCGTTTGGGTGCATAATTCCCCAAGCAGCACTCGACGCCTTTACAGGAGCAGGACTTTATTTATGGCCGCTACCGGAGAACTGATTCGCCTGATCAATTACGTTGACGACATTAATACAACTTTGCGCCGCATCAGTGCGTCCGTTCCGGCGATGGATGCCGAGGAACGGAAACGGCTGGCGGAGAGCCTGCGCGTGGCAGCTTCCAATCTCGATGGCGTCGTCTCGTCGCTGGAGAAGAGTCCGCAATAGTAGAGATGGTCAACGGCGGCGGACAAGAGTGTCCGCCCCACACCAACGCCGCCAATCGCCTTCAATCTTACAGACCCCGTATAATCTTCCGTGCGAATCCCGCCGAAAGCGCCGGATGCAGATACGCCGAAAGATGTAAAAGTGCCGCGCCGGCGGTGGATGATCGCCTGGCTGCTGGGCTTCGGCATCTTGGTAAATTACTTCGACCGCGTCAACCTCTCCGTGTGCAAGGACGCGCTGCAAGGGGAGTTTGGCATCTCCATCGTAACTTTCGGTTATCTGCTCAGCGCGTACAACTGGACGTACTGTCTGCTGCAAATGCCTGTCGGGGTGCTCCTGGACCGCTTCGGGGTTCAGCGTGTAGGGCGCATCAGTACTTTCTTGTGGAGCGTCGCTTCGTTTGCAGCCGCCGCAACGACCGGGATCGGCGGATTTTTCGCGGCGCGTTTTCTGCTCGGAATCGGAGAAGCGCCCGCCTTTCCCGCCAGCGCGAAAGCAGTCGGATATTGGTTTCCGGACGGCGAGAGAAGCATGGCCACCGCCATGTTCGACGGCGCGGCAAAGCTATCATCCGCAATCGGCGTCCCCCTGATCGGCATTCTGCTGCTGCATTTCGGTTGGCGCTGGAGCTTTGCCGCTACCGGTTTTATCAGTTTTTTTTATTTTTTGCTCTTCTACGTCATCTACCGCGACCCCAGTCAGGATCGTGGTCTTTCCATCGTCGAGCGGGATTTCATCGTGCGCGGCGGATCTCAGCCGGAAGGGCTGAGCACCTCAACAAAGGGAGCGCCGCTAAGTTATCTGCTGCGAAATCGCGAAGTGCGTGGGCTCGCGCTTGGTTTCGCGTCTTACAACTACACTTTTTATCTGCTGCTCACATGGCTGCCCAGTTATCTTTTAATAAGCTTGCATATTGATCTGCTTAAATCCGTCGTCTATACCAGCGTGCCCTGGGGAATTGCGACGATTGGCGACCTTCTGGTGGGAGGCTGGATGGTGGACAGCCTCATTCAGCGCGGATGGAATGCCGTCCGTGTCAGGCAGGTGGTGCTGATCGGCGGCACCGTCTTTGGCCTGGGCATTTTTGGCGCGGCTCGCGCGCATACTCCTGCCGGAGCCCTGTTTTGGATCAGCTTGTCCATTGGCGGACTTTCGGCTGCGGCGCCAGTCGGATGGTCCATGCCTTCGCTGATAGCCCCCAGAGAAAGCGTTGGCCGGATCGGCGGAATCATGAACTTCAGCAACCAGGTCGCAGCTATCGCCGCGCCGATTGTCACCGGATATATTGTGGCGGCAACCCATTCCTTTGCGGGAGCATTCATTGCGGCCGCGGCTTTTCTGGTTATTGGAATCGGGGCATATGTTTTCCTGCTGGGGCGTATGAATCCCATTCCGGAGCCGGCCTGAGTTCCGTCGTTTCTCGTGTGGCGCGGACACTCCTGTCCGCGTGACCAGGTCCCGACGCGGAAGGGCCACTCTTTCATGGTTCGCAAAGCAGGCTCGGCCCTCCTAATTCCCTTTCGAAGCCGCAGTCTGCGTCAGCGCCCGCGTCGCCCCAGTTGAAATGCCCCCATCCACCAGTAGCGTTTGTCCGGTGACATAGCGGCTGCCCTCGGAGGCGAGAAAAACCACTGCCGCATCGAGATCTCGCACCTCCCCAGGCCGCTTCACCGGAATGCGGTCGGAGATGTAATCCACCCATTCCTTATTCTGGTACAGGGCATCGTTTGCGCGGTGTGAAACCAACCGGGCGCCAGGCAATTTACTGTGACGCCATACTTGCCCCAATCGTCTGCCAGGCTCATGGTCAGTTGCCGGATTCCTCCGCGGCTGGCCCCGTACGGGCCAAGTCCCGCATAACCGGCAACGCTGGTCACCGAACCGATGTTGATATTCTTCCATAGCCGCGAGAAATCATTCCACGCGCCACGCTTTGCGCTACAAAGAAGCTGCTTCGCAGATTGGTGTCGAGAATCAAATTCCAGTCATCCCACGTGACTTCAACCGCCGGCTTGCGGACATTGCAACCCGCGTTGTTTACAAGTGAAGCGCGACTGGAAAACTCCGCCGCGTGGAGGGCAACCGCGACTGCTTCAAGCATAGCCGCTTCGGCAAAAGGGAGGTTCGCAGGCAGGCGGTGTACCACGCGGTCAGGAACGGCAACATATTCGGCAAACGCTCCCGCTCGCCGATAGTCTGCACACGAGACTCCGAGAACCTGGCGAGAATCGCACAGATTGATTTTGCCGCGTACGCAATATGGACAGCTTCCGCAAAAAATCGTCGAATCAAACGTGACGCGGTCGCCCATACCGACGTTCTTCACGCCGGCGCCCCTTTCTGCAACGGTCCCGGCGGCTTCGTGCCCCATCACGATAGGCGGAATGCGGCGTCCTGACGACCCGTCATAGCCGTGCACATCGCTGCCGCAGATGCCACAGGCCGCAACCTGGATTAGAACCTCGCCCGAGCCCGGCGTGGGCCGTGGAAGATTGGCAATTTCCAGATGACGATACTGCGAGAGTAATAGCGCCTTCATTGGTATTTGCTGTGAGGGCGGAACGTCTAGTATCTCATTATGCCGGAAAGGATAATTGCCACTCCAATATTTTGGACCGCAGGCCGCGCAAGTGTTCGCGCCAGTGGTAGTCGGTCAGTTAGCTTGTCAGCCTGAACAAGGGTCTCTTGTGCAGTGAGGGATATGGGCGAGCCGCGAGGCGTCGCGTTGTTTGGGACGCAACAATCCGCGTCTGGCCCGCTTCCTTATCACTTATCACACCGACCCACTACGCGCCAGTTCGTCCGCCGCCCTCGATTCCAGCCTTCCTCTGTTACAATTTATGCCGAGCATGGACAGATGCTTTCTCTAAGCGAGTGGGGACGTAGTTCAGTTGGTTAGAACGCTGCCCTGTCACGGCAGAGGCCGCGGGTTCGAGTCCCGTCGTCCCCGCCAATTCTTTCAAGCACTTGCAACCCTAACCTCCAGCAAATCAGGGGATGTTAGGGGACGATAAGCGCCGGACGAGAATGGTCCCATCCGAAGACGGTTCCGAACAGCGCTCATTGGGTTAGGTTTGTCTTCGGTAAAATACCCGTCGGCAAGATCGCGTCGACCAATCTGTCCTGCGCCAGCCGTTTGGTCTTCGATGTCGCCTGCAGGTACTTGTTCGTGACATGAAGGTTGCTGTGCCGCAAGTAGTCGCGGATCGTGAGCTGATGTTCGCCCATCTCCGCCAGCATCGTTCCCACCGAGTGCCGAAAAGTGTGCCAGCCCACACCCGTGATTCCGACGCGTCTGAATGCGGGCTGTATTTTCTTTTTCAGAACTGAAGCCAAATCTAGCGGCTTGCTGCCTTGCAATCTTTCGGAAGGGAACACGAAATCTTCCGGTTTGTTGTAGAGGCTTTGCGATCTCCACTCCTGCAAGGAATGTTTCAGGCTTGGATGCATCGGCAGCAGTTTTGCAGACGCTTCCGTTTTTGTGCATTTCAGATTTCCACCTCGACGCCAGTAGTACGAGTGTTGGACGCTGATGCTCATGTTGTCGAAGTCGCACTCCAGCCACCGAAGTGCTCCGAGTTCGCCTTGACGAATGCCCAAGGCCCCTTCTAGAAACACCAGAAGTTGATCCCGAAACTCCAGTTCTGCAAGACCCTGCTTGACCTGTTCCGGTGACAAAACCAAGGGGGATCTCTGGCGTTTCGCACTGATCCGCACTCCGGTACTCGGCCCTCGCTTGCCTCCAGTTCCCACGGGTATACCTGAAGAAATGGGATTGTACCCACAGAACTCCCACCGCACGGCGTGCGAAAACAAAGCCGACATCACACACTTGATCTTGGCTTTGGTCCCATCGGCCACTCCGGTCGCCCGTAACCACCGCTCTACCTCTACAGTTTTGACTTGTTCTAGTGGTAGATTGCCCCAGCGCGGAACAATCCAGTTCTTTGCGTAAATTATGTACGCATCCTGTGTGGATAATGCTTTGAGGGGCAACTCCTCTTGCGAGTAGTGCTCCCAGAGCGTATTGATTGTGGTTCGCCGCAGGTTCCTGTGTTCGCAGCGATTGTTGATCGTTAGGCGAAGAGCGTCTGCTGCCGAGTGTGCCGCAGATTCGGTCGGGTATTTCTTGACATCCCCTACCTGGGCTTTGCGGTGCACCAGTTTCCCGTTGATGTCTTGTTCCCACCATCGGTAGACCCAAACTGCCGGTCCCTTCTTCCGCTCTTCTCGTTCGACGCTTCCGTGTTGGTAACGTGTCCGTCTAAACAAAGCTTCTCCTTTGTTTAAACGGTGTCGGCGGACACCGTCAGAATAGATCGGCTATTTGTTTCGGTCGAGATCTTTTTTGTTCCTCACCGCCCCATCTTCAGCTGGCGAGTCTACCGAGCCAACGATCCAGCGAGGAGGCGCGAAAACGCCAACGTTTTCCAACCTGGACAGCGGGAATTGATCCCCTCCGCGCCTTCGTCCGAAGAGTTCGAGGGTGCATTCTGAGAAGCCTTGCGGCTTCTTCCGTGTCTAGGAGAGGCTCAAAGTCTCTCTCACTATGAGCTTGTTTCCTGCCCCTAACGTCCTCGATTGCCGAGTCCATAGTTTCATTCGCTTTCTCTAGCATTGAAGCACCTCACAAGCTGCCCTGGGTTTAGAGTCCAAGTGATCTCCCAGTCGATGATCGTGTTCTATTTAAACTGGAAGCAGATATTGGTCAAACGGGTTCACACGGCCTTGCTCGCGCATTTGAAAAAGAGGGTGGGTTGCGCCAAATAACCTCTTGCCGCGTCAATCATTCAGCACTTTGTGTTGAAAGCCACCTTTGGCACGGTGATTGGGCCACACTGACTATGGGGAAGATTCATGCGTCTGTTCGGTGATACTCGTAACCACTTTGAAGTACGTTGTCTGCGCGAAATAACCACCGTACAACTGGAAGGGATTCGAGGACAGCTGATGAGTCACCACCCGTAGCGATCTCAGTTGAAAAGTCCCGTGGACTCGAACGCGATGGGCGTACTGGTCAAAACTTGGCTTCTGGCCCCTCGGCGAGACCGGGATTCACTTGCTGGGCATGTCTCACAGGGGACCTGCGGACTGCACAAGAAGTCCAAGACCATTGCTGAACCAGCGTCGGACATGGGTGTCCGCTGAGTCGGTTAGAACGCTGCTTTCTCACCTTTTCCTAGCATTTTCAATTCTTTAGCTCTGTGGGTATCCATCCTGTATCCGGTCTCCCGTCCTCGTTTGACCTAATTTCACACTTGCCCTAATTTCCCTCCTGCAAGGAGAACATTATGGCTAGATCGCGAAGCTACGCCGAGCGCGTTAGGCACCCGATTTGACCGAAATTTCATTCGGGGTTAGGTTCCTGATGCTCAGACCTGAAACACGGCCTTGGGCTCAGGAGCTCCGGTGTTTTCATCGCTCGAACAACTGAATGAATCTCTCCATGCTACAGGCTACATCGCCGATTCGGTAGCCACGAAAACGGTCTATCTGGCGGTGCACCTTCATAGACCGCTTCTACTCGAAGGCCCTGCTGGGAGCGGAAAGACTCAACTCGCGTACGCCATCGCAGAAGCTGCCAATACAACTGTCGAGCGCTTGCAGTGTTACGAAGGAATCAATGAAGAAAAGGCCATCGGCAAGTTCGACGAGCCTCTGCAGAAACTTTGCGTGGACCTCAAGACGAAGTCCGCGAATGTGGATTGGGAGTTGCTGCGGACGGAGTTGCATGGTCAAAAATTCTTCAGCGCCGGCGCATTGCTGCGCGCCTTGCAATACGAAAAGCCTTGCGTCTTACTGATCGACGAATTGGACAAGGTCGACCATGCATTTGAGGCCATGCTATTGGAATTGCTGAGCGTGTGGCGGCTGAGCATTCCGAAGCTAGGCACGATTGAGGCCAAGAGCATCCCGTTCGTGGTACTAACCTCGAACGAAGAGAGGCGTATCGGTGACCCTCTGCGGCGGCGCAGTTTCTATCTCCGCGTCGAACATCCCACTGCGGATAGGGAAGCGGAGATCATTGCGCTGCGGATGCCGGACTCCAGCCCGGAATTCCATGCGGGAATGGCGGGCCTTGCCAAGGCATTACGGGGATGGAGTTTGGAGAAGCCGCCATCCGTCTCAGAAATTCTGGACTTGGCACAGGCCCTTAAGGTGCTGGGCACCGAGCGAGTTACGCCAGAAATGAGAGACATTCTGCTGCCGCTTCTTGCCAAGACCGAGGGCGACCGACGAAAGCTGCTGTTGCGAGACGGGTTCGCCAGCTTGATTTACGATGCGCAACAGTACAGCACTGAGTGCTTGCGAGGTAACGCCGCATGAATCAGCGGTTGGGTTTTCTGTGGATGCTTGTAGCAATTTCGAGTTGCTGGGCACAGACATCACAGTTCGCGACGCGGCCCGAGGCTGAATACTACGTCGTGGCCTATGCCGAGCACTATCATGTGCCCGTGGCATTTGTGCGCGCCGTTGTTGAACGGGAGTCGAATTGGCGCGTGTGCGCCGTGTCTTCCAAGGGTGCCGTGGGCCTGATGCAACTGATGCCCGCAACTGCCCAGCGTTTGAGGGTCCGCGACCGCTGCAACGTCGATCAAAACGTCTCCGGAGGTGTGCGTTACCTGGCTTGGCTGATGCAGCAGTTTCACGCCGACCTCAGGCTGGTCGCGGCCGCCTACTATGCGGGCGAAGGCGTTGTCGGCCGTCGCGGTTTGGAATACCGCAATCCCGATGTAGTGGCGTATGTCTCGAAGATCAGGGCCGCTTACCTGCGCCAAGCCGCGGCAGAAACCGCGCTCGCAAAACTCAATGAAAAATGAAAAGAGGTATGTGATGAGAATCTGTTTAAGTTTGGTGCATCTCATAACCGTCATCTCCGTTCTTGCCCAAGGAGCGGTAGCGCAGGTTGAACCTCCTAGCGCCCGGATTGTCACACTGACGCTGAACCCGCACGATGTCGCGGTCCTGCATTTGCGGCAGGGATATGTGTCCTCCGTCCGGTTGCCGGAAAAAGTCAGCTCTGTCGTGCTGGGAGATCCTGTGGCATTCAATGCCGAGCACTCCGACGCCGAGCCGCAATTAGTTTTCTTCAAACCGACGAGGCCAAAACCAGCTGGAACCAACGCCCTGATTACGACGAGGACAGGGCACGAAGTCTTCTTAAGCTTGGTCAGCGAAGGAAATTCAAATGACGGCACCTCGATCGACTACCTGCTCAAATATGAGCCTCCGCGAAGTTTTTTAATCGAGGCCTCGCATTCCAATTTCGTTATCAGCGACACAAGGAGCCTCACCCAACAGAGTCCGTTAGTTGCCGGAGCCCCGTCGGCAGACGATAGCGAGCAGGAATTGATCAGACAACAAAGCCTTCCTACTCCACACTGGCAGGGCAAGCAGTTGCGAGTTGCCGTGGGACGGGTTGCCCAGACCCAGGACCGCATGACGGTGACGTTTTCTGTTCTCAATTCCTCCGCCAAGACGATCGAACTCTTGCCACCCCAAATCGTGCTTGCAGGGAAATCGAAGGGCAAACACGGAAAGACGATCAAAGCCGAACCGGTAGCCATTGAGGACTATCGAATGACCACGCGGCGGCTGGCGCCGGGGGCGAGAGCCATCGGAATCGTCATCTTCGAGCGTCCCACCTTCAAGGAATCGAGCGAACGACTGCTACTCCAGGTTGCCCAAGCGGAAGAGGTGGACCGCCCCGTCCTGGCGCAGATTGGGTTTGTGGCTCCGGCAAAAGGAGAGGCGAAATGAGTCATTCCAATGGATCGAGTGAAGGAGGTGTTGGAACAATTCCGCAGCCAGCGGCGAGCGAAATGATTGCTACGCCCGCGTCTGCGGATAGGCCCGAAGAACCGCTAGGGCCCGCGACGAGAGCCCAGCAACGGACCAGGCAGCAGATCCGACAAAACCCTTTCGTGATGATTGGGGCAGGCACCATCGCGGTGGCCCTGTTGATCTTCGTTGCTACATCCATGCCGCACAAATTCCCTGGGCCGAAGAAATCGAAGGGTCGTGCCCTTGCGACGGTTCAGGAACCGAGCCAAGACGGGAGCGCCACGATTCCGGATAAGAGCTTGTTTCCCATTACTGATTCGGGACGGACAGCGACAAAAGAGATGCACGAGGGATTCCTGGATGAGCAGGACATGCAGCGAACGGCGAGACCGCACCCACGGAGGGCTAAGACATTCGATGGCGGACAGAGGGCTTCGCCGGGCTCTCTCGGTGCCATACCTCCCTTTGGAGAGGGTTGGCAGGCACCACCGTATCAGCCGGGCGCAATCGCGCGCAACAGCCGGGAGGCTTTGGACTTGGGCAAGGCGGAGCGGGTGGCGACGGAGAAGTCGTCGCTCGTCTATGTGCGCAGTCTTTCCGCGACGCAAAACAGTTCGCCTGGCGGCGTGAGCTCCAGCAGCCTTGAACCCGAGATTGGCCTAGGGCTTCGAACCGGAACGCGGCTGCGGGCGCGCCTCGAATCGGCGGCAACCACTGCGGTCAGAATTCCAGTACTGGCCGTGATTGAATACAACTACGAGCGGGACGGCGAAATCGTTGTCCCCGCCGGATCAAAAGCAGTTGGACACCTGCAGGACGCGGACCGCTCAGGTTACGTCCGCATCGAGTTCGACTCCCTGCTGATGCCTGATGGTGCGACTGTTCCGATCCAAGCCGCTGCCACCGACCTAGAAATGGGTCCGCTCAAAGGGAAAGTCGAGGGGGAAAATACAGGTAAAAACGTGCTTGTCAGAACATTGTCAGGGATGGGCGAGGTGGGGGCCATGCTGGTCGGACGCGGCAGCTTGAACCAGCCGTTAAGCGAGTCAGACCTTCTACGAGCGCGCATCGGCAACAACATCGGTGAAGCCTCGGATGAACAAATCTCGAAGATGACGGTGACCCAGCACATCGTAGTCACAGTCTCAGCCGGCACTCCGATCTATGTGATATTTGAGCAGGTGCCGAAGGCGAGTCCGTCCGCGGCATTGTCGGCGTCCCGCGATGCTCCTTCGGCTAACACACCCAACGCAGAAGAACTTCGACAACTGCTCCAACTCCAACGGGAACTGAATCAGCAGAACTCAAGCAACGAATAAGAGGGTATCCTCTGTCGTACGGCAAGGCTTTGCCCACGGCCAGCTGTTTCTCACGGATACAGGCTCGCGTAAGCATCGGAGGTGGCTTGTGACATGCACCAAAGGCAAACGTTTTTTCGTCTCACTAATATTTTCTGAAGCCGCCCGAAAGCCCCCTGCCCCGCCTTCGGCTGCTGATCCTGATTCAGCTTGCTTTGTACCCGCTGTGAGATGCACCAGAAGCAAACGGATTTTCATCTCATAAGACATCTACTCCGAGGCACGAGATAGATAGGCGTTCACGCAAGCGGCCTTTTTATTCAATCGCGACTAAGCGCGCGTCTTCGATTGTTCAGTTTGTCACATGGACTTTCGCCTTCCGACCTTTCACGACAGCGGAGGGGACGGCCTCTTCTGATTTGCGCGAAATCTGAGGCAGTCTTATGTTCTCGCCTGCGACGCGAAGAGATTCGCCCTACGCGCTCGCAGAAGGGAGCGGTATGAAATTGTGGAGTCGTGGAGAGGCGCGGACGCGTTTGGTTCTGGCCTTTTTCTTGACCATTCTTTTTCTTCAGTTCTTCCCGTTGATTTCCCACGCCCAGAACCTCGGCGCTGCGCCCGCGACAGGACGGGCAGTGCAAGGGCAGACCGCCGCGCAGCCGGAAGGCACAGTGTTGAACCTCGTGAACTGGGTGGGCAATGTCATCGCTCCGGTGGGGGCCGCGCTGGCCGTGGTCATGGCCGTCGTCTCCTATTCCCAAGGGCGCGGCGTCATGCGCTGGTCGGTGACAGCCGCCGGACTGCTGGTGATCTCCGGCCTCACGCGCCTGATTGAGTTCTGGATCCAGAACGGAACTGCCGGCGTGCAATAGGAGCTGAGCCATGGCGCTACCGCAAATCATTGTCGATCTGATGAAGCTGCTGTTCGATATGGCAGTGCCAGCCGCCATCTGCGCGATGGTGCTGGCAGGGGTCGCGCTGCGGCAGGAAGGCGGCGTCAACTTCCAGACAGGTGGGCGCTTTCAAAGATGGGCACTCTGGTCGGTAATTCTGTTGACGCTTCCGCAGTTCCTGTCCTGGTTTGCGGCGCAAGGCATCGTGATGCCACCCCAGGGCGGAAACATCAACAGTTCCTGGGTCGCGGGCGTTGAGAGCAGCTTTAACGGCTTCGTGATGGATGTGGTGGTTGGCAGGCTGACTCCCGTGCTTGCTGCTTTTTGCGTGCTTAAGGCGGCGCTCGATGCGGCCGAGGGGCACAGTCCCTTGGCGTCCATCGTCGCCGCCATTTTTCTGCTGTCGGCTTCAGGCACGGTCCAGCTGATGCAGAGCTGGAACAGCGGCTCGGAATTTGCAACCACGGACATGCTGACATCGGCATGGAACTTCCTCGCAGGAACGATCCTGCCGGAAGCGGCGGGGCTGGCTGTTGTGGGCGCGATCTTCAACTACGCGCGCCACCGGCCATTCATGCCGCTGGTCGGATCGGGTCTGGCATTTCTGAGCGTTTCGGCCATCTGGAAGCTGGTCCAGGCCATGGTTGCGTGAAATGAAGATTGTCTGATGAAGACGACAAGGAGGTGATCGAAATGAACCTTGCAAACGGGCTGCTCAACCTGACGAATTGGCTAGGCAATGTAATCATGCCGACCGTGGCGGGACTATTCGCTGCCGCAGCCATATTCAACTTCAGCAAGGCCCGCGGCTTCCAACATTTCGCTTATGCCGCTCTGGTTTCTCTGATGTGCTCCGGGCTCTTGCGAGTGCTTGAGTCGTTCAGCAATCAGGCAGCCTGGAGCAACCCGGACCGCTATTGGATTGCGATTCTGACGCTGGTGAATTGGGTTGGCAATGTTCTGCTGCCGCTTTATGGCGTGTTGCAGGTGGTGCTCGCGGTGACGCACTACGCCGGATTATTGGAGCGGATGACGGTTGGTGAAGCTTGGGTGCGCAATCTGGTATCGGCCATGTGTTGCTTCGGGCTGTCCGGGTTGTTGCGGCTGGCCGAGTTCTGGATTCAACACGGCACGGCTGGCGTGCCTTAGGGAAGTTGAAGAGATGGCCTTGCAGGTGACACCCGTGAATCGAAATCTGCAGACGAGAGTGACATTCATGTACCTCGAATTTGAAGACCTCTTCATCGTGCTTGGGGCAGCGGCGGTGATGAACGTCGTTGGTCACTTCGTGGGCGGCGAATTCGCCGGACTACCAACGAACCTCGTCCTGCAATACGGAGTGCCGCTGTTCATGGTGCCTCTGCTGATGGTGTTTAAGTACGGCAAGCCGCGAGGTTATGTCCGGGACCTCGCCTGCTGGTACACGAAACCTCGCGCCTATTGCGCCCTGGCCCGTGATCGCGAAATTACAGCAGCATATCTCAGGGAGGAATAGAAGTGCCGCTCACGCTCGAACAACACGACAAAAAGCTCGCTGATCCCGCGTTGTGCGAACAACTCCCGGTCCGAGACTACCTGGATAACGTTGCCGTCCGCACCAATGGCGCCTTTGTGGCGGGCTATGAGCTCCGAGGACTAATTTCGTATTTCGCCGGCGACGAAGGGAGAGAGCGGGGCAAGCTGATGATCGAGGCGCTGCTGCGGTCGCTGCCGGAACAGAGCATGAGGGTGCAGATCCGCTACGAGGTGGTCGAAGACCTTGGAGACCTGTTGGAACGATACGCGCGGGGATTGCGGTCAGAGAACGCGGAGACGATTGCGCTAGACGAGTTGCGCGTCGAAAGGTGGAGAACGAAGGAGGCCAACGGCGATTACATGCGCCCCTTTCTCCACGCGTATTTCATTTGGGACCCGGTCGTACATCACCGGGTAACGGGAAAGCCTCCCGAGCCACGAAGCGGGATCTTCAGTTTATCTGCGCGAAAGTCGATTGTCCGAACGCAGCAGGAGCATCGTGACCTGCTAACGGAGTTTGAAAGCTTGCTGCATGGAGTAGAGACGGCCCTTCGGGCTGCAGATCTCGGAGCGCGCAGGCTCAGTGACGGTGAATTATTTGTAGAGACTAAACGGGCGCTGAACCCTACGCACCCGGACACGCGGCCGTACCGGCGAAGCGACGAGCAACTCGAGTACTCAAGCGCCCGCGAACAGATCGCGGATGCGAGCATTGTGGACGAGACCGACACGTATCTGAACATCGGCGGAATCCTGTACTCATTTATCAGCCTGAAAGAGCTGCCAGACGCGACTTTTCCTGGAGTGTTGAGAGAGTTGGTCACTCTCGTTTTTCCTATCGTTATCAATGCGCAGATCACCATTCCCGACCAAGCGAAGGTGCTTAAAGGTTACAAGAGCCGGTTACGCAAAATGCAGGCAGCGCAGCGAGACTCGAATGGCGTCTTCCGCATCAACGTCGAGGCCCAAGTTGCCGAAGCGCAGCTGATCAGGGTGCAGCAGGACATTATTTCAAGTTCCGTCAAAACAGCAAAGTTGAGTCTGGTCATCGGAACGCGGACTTCACGGCCGGCAGTCACTACGTCCGAACTTGAGCAGGCAGAGAGCGCTATTGACAGCCAGCGGCAGCAGCTCCTGTATGCAGTTGCACGCATGAACGGCGCCAAAGCCGTCCCTGAGACGCTGGCCAAGCGGCGATTGTTCTTCAGTTCACTTCCGGCAATGGCGGACCCAGACAAGCGCGACCAGGATCTGCTTACCTCGAACGCAGCCGATCTCGTCCCAGTGGAGATGCCGTGGCGGGGCACGCCGCGGTCCCCGCTCTTCCTGCTGGAGACTCCCTATCGCCAGCTCACTCCATTCTCACTTTTTGATCCGGGTTTGAGCGATGCCAACATGCTGGTGATGGCGAAATCGGGCGGCGGGAAAACCTTCATGGCCCAGCAATTTCTTTTGATGGCTGCCCGAGACAACCCCCTGATCTCGATCATCGAGCGCGGGGATTCCTATCGGCCCCTGGTTCAGTTGATGGGCGGGCGAACGATTACCATGTCGCTCGATACCGACCAGACGATCAACCCCTGGGACCTCGCCGCAGGCGAGAAAGAGCCTAGTAGAGACCAGGTGGCGTTCCTGAAGAATCTGACGCGGCACATGCTCGGCGAGGGCCGGGCGGAGGACACGGAATTGCTCGATAACCTGATCACCGAGGCGATTCTCCGCACGTACAAGCGGGCGGCCATCCGGCCATCGAGTGCAATCCCGACTTTCTCCGATCTACGTGATGAGCTGGCCCAATGGCGCGACGAAGAGAAGAACCAGCGCGTGATGGACGAGGCACACCTGGCGGCCATCAAGCTGCGCAGTTGGACTGGCGAAAAGGGAGTGTACGCGCGCCTGTTTGATCGTCCGACCACGATCTCGCTCGACAACCCCTGGCTCTTCTTCAACGTGGAGCAACTTGCCGATGACTCGCGGTTGGAGACAGCGATGAGCCTGTTGATCGCCCATGCGACCGCGCAGCGCGCCTCAGGAAAGGCGGGACGAAGAAGCATTACAGTCCTCGATGAGTGCTGGTTCTTGCTCGATTCGCCGGTGCTTGCTCCCGAAGTTGTCCAGTTGTTCCGCACTGCTCGCAAGCGCAATGCCAGCGTCTGGGGCATCAGCCAAACTGCGGAAGATTTTGTTGGGACTGAGACGAACCCGCGGGCCCATGGCGCCGGAATCGTCAAGAACTCGTCGACCAAGATCGTCGGCCCGCAGCCGGGAGACATGCGGGCGCTGCGCGAATACCTGTACTTGAACGAGACAGCGCTCAACCAGGTCAAGCACTTCAGCGCGCCGGTGAAGGGGAAGAGCGCCGACGCACTGATCGTGATCGGCGAAAAAGCAGAGACCACGCACACCATCCGCATGTCCCCGACTCCGGCGGACTACTGGATCATGACCACCTATGTCCGAGAACGAGTGTACCGGTCGTGGTGGCTGGAGCAGCACAAAACAATTCCGTTGATTCGAGCTTATGTCGGGCTAGCGGATAGATTCCCGTTCGGGCTGGCCGATGTTGACGTGCTGCCAGAGGAAATGTCAGGAGAGGTAGCGAGAGGTTCACGGTTATGAAGAGGCGGATTTCAGAGATGTTCACTAGCTTTAGGTCCAGCAGTGCGAAACGCCTCGCGGTCGCTGTGGTTGCACTCTGCTTCCTGCCGGCAACGGCAAGAGCTGCGGGAGTCGGGGATATCCTGTCGTTGTTTCGGGCCATCACGAGCACCATCCAGAACGCCATTGGGGGCGCGCTCAGCGGGATTCAAGCCCTCAATTCAACGATCAACAATTTTCGGCAACAGGTCATCTGGCCGGTTGCAGCCATAAACCAAGCGAAGGCGTTCGTGAATTCCACGATGGCGCAATACGGCGACCTCATGACGCAGATCTACGTCATCAAGAACAACAGCGCGACTCTCGTGAATCCCTCACAACTGGAATCGGCGTTCCGCGGCGGACAAGCGGCAAACATCGATCAACTTCCGCGGTTATTTACAAGCGTTTACACTCCGGTCCCATCACCCGCTGACGCCAGGCCGGTTCACCGGAACATGATGGACATGGATGATGCGCTGGCGATGGGGTCGCTGAAGACCACCGTTCTTTCGGACCAAACCACCCAGGGCATGTTAACGCTGGCCGATTCGCTCGAACAGCAGAGCGCGAGCGCTGCACCTGGATCTGCGCCGCTTCTGACCGCACAAGCGCAGGTTGCGAATCTTGAGACCCAGGCATATCTAGCCAAGGTCCTGGCCGCCGAACTGCGACAAGAAGCGGCCAAGCTGGCCCACCGGAACGCGCTGCTGAAGCAGAGTGCGGCGTCGACACGCAACCTACAGAACCAGATGCAACAGGTGCTGGCGCACCCAGAGGAGTGAACAAGTGGAACGGCATTTATCGACTCGCGCATGGGAATCTCTCCGCAACTCGTTGGCAACAGTATTGGCGATCACCATTGTCGTGCTGCTGTTGCCTGGCAAAGCCAGGAGTCAATTGGGGCTTGACCCGTGCTGCGCAATTATTTCCGCTGGACTCAGCACGATCTCGAATCTGCTGAGCGGAGTGGTGGCGAAACCACTGGCTTCCATCCAGCAGCTTGAGCAACAGTCGGCCAACTTTGAGCAGCAGGTCGTGTATCCGGTCACCGCCATCAATCAAGCCGGAAATTTGGCTGTCGAGTCGCAAGCGCAATTTACCCAGATGCGGCACATCTTCCAGGTGCCGGTTTCAAGCGCCACTCTGCCCACACCGCAACGGCTTGAGCAGAGCCTGCTTTCACGGAATCCCGGCGCCATCGCCCAGATCACAAGCAACTACAACGTCCTGTATGGAGCAGTGATGCCATCCACAGATGCGCCCCAAGCAGTTCGCGACCTGGTCGACATGACCGATGCTGAGGCGCAGGCAGCGATGAAGAAGGCGGTTGAGATGGACGCTTTGGCCGATCTTGAACTCCAGGCTGCGGAGCAGATCAATCAACAGTTACAGACGGCGGCGCCGGGCAGCGCGGCGATTCTCGAAGCGCAAACATCCGCGTGGCTGGTGCGGGCCAACGCATACTCGCAATCGGCCATGGCCGAATTAGTGCGTGTTCGCTCCATCGAGCTTGCCGATCAAGGAGCGCAGTTGAAATTCAGCACCGCTCACACGACCTTGCTCCATAACACTGGCAGCCAGGTACTTCAGCAGGGAGCGCACTAGCCGTGTTCTATTTCGAGAAGCTGCTCAACATGGCGATGACCGGAATCGATGGCACCAGTGTCGTTCCCACTGTAACCAATTTCGCTTTCGCCATCCTGCTGGTTGGTTTTCTGGTAGGCCTCTATCAGGCGGCCCTACGCGGAGGCGATGTGCAGGCCCTCGCCGTCACGGCGATCAAGTACCTTGTGGTCGCCATGATCATTGCCAATTGGGCGTCGGTTTTTCGGAGCGTGAATGGAAGTTTTACTTCGGCTGCAGACTATATTGGGAACAGCTCCGGCGCCGGCGACATGTTTTTGAGCTGGATGACCCAGCTCCAGCAGCAAGCGAACACCAATCCTGGATTGACTTTTTGGGACATGATCAATGGCGATATTCCCGGAGCCATCACCGTTCTCTTGCTCCTGGTCGCGTATCTTGTGTACGCGTTGGCGATTATTGTCTTCTGCTTTTTCTACACGCTCTATGGGTCTGTCTTGTACGTATTGGGACCGCTGGTGCTTGCCTTGCTTCCCGTTTCCGGTATCGGGCAGTTGGGAAGGACGTACGGCATCAACCTCATGATCTGGAACGCCTGGGCACTTCTCTATGCCATTTTCGGCGCCCTGATCACCGCAATCCAGGTCAACCGGGTGAATGACGTACTAGGGCATGAATTTCTTGGCTTCCTCGAAGGTGTGCCGGACTCGGTGATGCTGGGGTTGGTCAGTATTTTCTACGCCCTGGCTGTCGCTCTGATCCCTTTTATCGCCAAGCGTATTATTTCCGGCGATGTCGGATCGATAGCGTTTGCGCTGGTGCGCGCAGGCGCCTTTGCTGCCGGCGGCGTATTGGCAGGGGCTACCGGATTCATGTCAGGAGCGAGTGCGGGATCGAGCGCCGGAAGTTCCGGTGGAGCCGGGGCGGGCGCAGGTACCGCTGGCTCGGCTGGCATCGCGTCTTCAATGCCGCCCCCAACACCCTCAATGAGTTCGTTCCTGCGCTCGGGAATTGCAGGCGCGATGAACAGCAATACGAGCCCCGCAGCAACTCCTCCAAGGGCGAACGGCAATGGCGATTCCGGCAACGACACTCGCCAAGTGAGTACCGCGGCCGGGGCGAACTCCCAAGGCTCTGGCTATCGCCCTCAAGGAGTCGCGCAGGTGATCACCTTTCGTGCGGCAAAGGCTTTGGGCAAAGTAGCAGGCGGCAACAATCGGGACGACAACGACTAGCACGCGAGGAGTTTGTATGAGGAGAGAGCCACCCATCTGGGAACCCGAAGGAACCAGGTTTAGGCCGTACAACATCATGACAGTGATCGTCTTTTACATTGCAAGGTTTTTTGGGCGATTGCTTGGGCGTCGCTGAATCACAGACAGATGTCAGGAAACAGGAATGTGAAGGAGCCAACCATGTGGTTGAACGCGAGCAAGGAAAGAAGCGACAAGCAGGCACCGGAAAAGGTCCGATACAGCCGCTACTACGAGCATGACGGGGCTTTGCGTGCCTACGCCAACCGCGCCATGGTGCTGGCATTCCTGTGTGTGCCGACAACGATGTTGGCTCTCGGCTTCGCAGTTTACGTCCGCTTGCGTCCACCCACGGTGATTCGGGTGGATGACAAAGGCATGGCCTCGGTCGTAGGACAAACAAATCTCGCTCTGTCGGTCACTCAAGATGCGGGCTCCGAGCCGACCGAATTTGAGAAACGCGCCTTCGTTCGCTTGTTTCTCGAACGCTATCTGAACTTCTCTCCGTCGAACGTAAGCCGCAATTGGGCCGAGAGCCTGAACATGATGAGCGCCAACCTGCGTCGCACGGCGTTCGCCGGAATGCAGAAGGAGAACACGATTGGAAAGATCCAGGATGACCAGACCGCTTCGGAATTCCAACTGCGGTCGCTCGAAACCGCGAAAGACGATCCGCTGATCTATACCGCGTTTGGGGTGAAAGAGATTCACCATGTTCACGATCACAACGAGGACATCGACAAGGTGGTCAGCGAGTTCCGCGTCCGTCTGGTTGTAGAAAAGCGTTCGGAGCAGAACCCCAGCGGCCTGCTGGTTGGTGAGTATTGGGAGCGGGCGATTGAGGGAGAAAAGAAGGACTGGGTGTTACAGCAGGCCGGACTCAACGGCTTGCCGTGACCTCACCAAGCAAAAGGAGATGCAAATGGAAACCAGACCATCAGGCACAACCGTTGCAGAGCCGCCAGCGGGAGCGGCGAGAACCCGACGCAAACGACAAAGCGCAGACAATGGCAACCTTCGTTACTTCCTGCCCAAAGCTGGATCGTCTCAGGCCAAGCCGGAGTTGGGCCAGGAGATAGCAAGCGAGTGTGAAACGCTGATTGAGGCGCTTAAGAACGGACAGATTTTCTACTCGCTGGCGGCGTGGAAGGCAGTACCGGAAGTGAATGGCGGCAGCCCTGTGATCGTGAAGCAGCCTGTCGCCCGCAGCTAGTTTCTTAATTCGAAGACATCAGCACGACGAGTTCTCAGATGACCACACGAATGATTTGGTCCTTTGAGCGCCCTGCGGCTTTATGCAGGGATATGTGCTGACCGGGCTTCTCGAACTAGAAGGCCTGGCCGAGCGAACCCGCAACGGGGAGCAGCCAGGCAAAGAGCGCGAGAAGCTTGCGGTCACGCAAACTCCTTAACTTCGAGCCTGGGTTCTCCTGGGAAATAAAACAGTTAAGGAGAATAAACAATGACGACGAATACTACGACGAATAAGTACAGAATCTCGGCCGACCAAATCCAGAGCCTTGAGATCGATCGCAACGGAAGAATTGCGCCGCGGCTGCACGATCTTGAACCGCTCGAAAACACGCTGCTCGGTGTGCTCTATCCGGGCGTGAAAGTTGCGAGCGTCAACGTTCCGACCGAGCCCCTCGATGATTACGAGGAATCGCAGGTCGAGAACGCCCTGGCAAGGCTCAACTGGAACGGCGTTCATTACAAACTAGTGGGCGCGAGCGGGTCCGCAAAGAAGGGCAAGTTCTACTTCGTGGATCAGGAGCACAGCCGGATCATCGCCGAGCGGTTTCAGCACTGGCCGCAAGCGGCGATTGTCTATTTCGGGATCCTCGTCTCATCCTGCAAGGTGATGATGGAGCAACCCGATGGCCGTGTTCTTGTCGTATCCGACCACAAGCTGGGAACCAATGACTGCCGGGGATGGATCAGGCAGTCGGTATTCCAACGGCTCAAACAAAAACATGACGATGAGATTCTCGCGACCCAGATCGAACGTCTTCGCCGCGAACGCTTCGGAAAGATACGCGACGAAGATCTGGGCGACGAGGAGAAATTGATTCTTGGCGAAGACGCGAAACAGGAAATTGCCCGGAAGTTGCTTCCCTCGGGGCGCTTCTACCAATTTCGCATGGCCTTTTCTGGCACTCAGGCGAAAGGGTCATTCAAGGTCATGGAGAATGATGTAGCCGACGCGCTGGAAGCAGATTTCATATTGCCAGAAAGCGCGGTCAAACCAGGACTGAAGATACCGGCGGCGATGTATTCGATCTTCGGGTCGGGCAGAAGATTCGCGGGCAACGTTGCAGTTGGTATCCGCGAAGTCTCCCGCCAGCTCGAGTTTGAGTCCAGTTACACGCTGGTCGAGCATGCTCCTGAAGACTCAATTCAGCTGGAAGTTTTACCACAGGCAATGGCACAGGTACGCAAGCTGAGTGGAGCGGTAAGCGAGGGCCGTTACGAAGAGTTGCTGGAAGTTCTGGGACGGCATCCGGAGAAATCTCTACCGAATGGTCTGGAGCAGGACTCAGGCGAAGAATTCAGAATCGTCGAAGGCCTGCTGCTGGCCGACGCGAGCGGCGAAATCGTTCGTCATCCCTACGTCAACAATCAACTCAACAAACTATTGGCACGCTGGGCCTTCAAGGCCGCAACCAGCGGAGGGTTCCGTCTGCCGGCTTTTGCTTTGATGGACGACGGTTATCTCTTTCTGAAGGATGGCCGGGTGTTCTCGGGGTCCGACTGGATTCCAGAGCACAAGGCAATCGTTCCACTGGCTTCGCGGTATGGCCTATGCGTCCGCTACCCGATTCGCATGGTGGACGATCTTCTACCTTTCGGGAATCTCTCGAATGAAGAGATCGTGACCCACCTTAATCAAGACCTTTGCCGCCAAGGCTGCATGCTGGCCAGTACGGAAGTGCGCGAGTTGACTGGCAAGCAATTGCATTTGGAGGGCGCGTATGTTCTCCATTCCGAGACGGCAAAGAAGAATGGCGGCGACTATGACTTCGACTGGATCTGTGTGGTCGAGGCGGACCGGTTCCCCCGATTTGTGAAGGACCGGTTCTCGAGAGGTGTTGGACAGCAACAGGGGAAGAACAAGGCCAACAAGGCCCGCGACCCTTGGTTCAACCTGGAGCACGTGGCCATGAAGGCACGGGGAAATCACATTGGCTCGATCACCGATCTGATGACCTCTTGCCGCGCGGCGGGGCAGGAAGAACTTGCCCTGCAGCTTGCCCAAGAGCTTCAGAACGCGCTCGACAGCCTCAAGTGGCAAATCCAGCCGGACTTGAAATTAGTCGCCGAAATACGCCAACAGGTTGGTCAGGCGCCCTGGCTTCGTTACAAAAACGAACGCCGGGTCTCCGATCTGCCGCTGCATCTCGATGTGGAACCCACGGACCGCATCGGGAAACTTTACAACCATGTCCGCAAGGACATCGAAGACCTGCTGATCAACAAGGCCCCGATTGAGGCGTTCAAAGCGCTCGTGGTAGGCGAACAAGTCAGCCGCGAGATGCTCGAGGATTGCCGTTTCGTCAATCGGGCCTACGCCGCGAAGGTTGGCGAGATCGCGGGAAGAAGTGAACGACTCAAAATACAACTGGAGAAAGCCAAAGCCGAGTGGGACGTAGTACGGCAGAGTCTCGACAAGGAACTGCGGAGACAGAAACTGTTCGCGAAGACCCAGGCCTACTCGGCCTGTCACTTCGACGAGGAGCGGGGCAGGTACGAGATGAAGGCCATCCTGGCCTACATCCGCATCTGGGCCCAGAACAAGGTGGAGAACCGTATGGGCTGGCTGCAAGCGCTGAACCGTATTGTGTGTAACGGCCAACGCTCCAGTGGCTCGATTCTCTTTCTTGCTTTTCCGCAGGAGATGATCGTGAAGCTGGCGGAGCGCACCGGAGGCAAGTTTGTCCGCGTGCACATCCCAAAGTTTTACGAGGGTTTCGTTCGCACCGACTCATCCGGCCGCGCCTTCCTGGTTGACCCAATCCCCGGAGGACAAAAGCACACCTTCCTGTTCAAGCTGAAGGACGGGAAGATCCTCCTCGACGACATGACCGAACAGACCGAGAACACGCCGCCCGAATGCCACGAAGAAGCTGAATCAGGCACCGCGCAAGCTGCGGTCCCGGATGATGCCGTGGACTTCCCACCCATCGTTCCTGATGGGGATGTGGAAGATGTGCCATGGGTGATGTGATTGAAGCCTGTAAGGTCGATTAACCGCTTTGAGCGGAATCCCCAAGGGGATTCCGCTCAGGGCTGAAAAGGAACCATGAAGCGATATCCGTCTCTCATCCTTATATGTATGCTTGGCGCGGTTGGCGTCCTCGCACAGCACGATTCGCCCATTCAGAGCCTGGTTCATGTAGCCACGGCCCTAAACCACCTGACGGTCTTGGAGTTTCACGAGCCGGTCACGATGGCGGCCGCAGGCAGCTCCGATTTCCAAATCGAGCGCCAGGCGGACAAGGTTTTCATTAAGCCCATGAAGGCTGGTGTTGCGACAGACTTGTTTGTTTGGACGGCTTCGCGGCGATTCACCTATGAACTTGAAACCACGCCAGAGGCAAAGAACATGAATTTTGCGATTGACAGCTTCGTACCGAGAGTAGCTCAGCAGCCAGTCAGCGTAATCACCGACCAATTCGCGGACCTAATGCTGGCCCGTGCGTTTTTGGACGCGGTCGATATCACCCGCGGCAACACCACTCCTCCCAAAAATCAGGTGAGTGTCCGCGTGGAGCAGGTGTTCCGGACTAAGAGCAGCATTTACATCCATTACAAGATCGAAAATGGCAGCAAGCGCGCCTTTCACATTGCCTTGTTAGAAGCCCTTGAGCTACAACCGGAGCACTCTGCAATCTCCCTACCGGGACTTGTCCATAAGCAACTTGATCAACGAGTACTTGCGAGCTTCCGCGACACTCGGAGTGCCCCTTTGCCGATTGTTGGCGCGGAGAGCGTGGTCCAGGAGCTTGGCCCGGGAGAAGCGACACAAGGTGTTGTTTCGATAAGGCAGAACCTGAGCTCGCCGACTGTTGTGCAACTGGCATTCGACGGCGGCGTGAAGGCTACGTTCGTGCTCTAACGCGACGATAGATGAAAGGTGAACCACAAGTCGCAAAAATGTGCCAACGCCTCGCGGAACGCAACACGCAGGAGGCTGAGGAGGGCATCTCGCGAAGTATTCTGCGCCGGATCGAAGACCCGCTCAGACCCCGCGGCCAGAACGGACGGTTTCGGGTCAACCCATTTCTGTTGCTGCTGGCGCTGCTCGGCGTTCTTGCCATGGCCACATTTCTGTTCTTCAACTTTAGTCAGCTATGACTCCGGAAAACGACTATCGGCTTGGACGCCGTGCTTATCATCAAGGCCAGGAAGAGAGTGTTGCGGCAGTCCTCGCCATCGTTGCAATCCTCATACTTGCCCTTATTTCATTCGTCTTGGTGGATCGCTTTCACGTTCGTCCCGCACAATTGGTCGAGGTCTCCATTTATTTGTTCCTTGCCATCGTGGCCTCGGTCTCGGTCGCATGGTATGCGCTCACCTTGCGCAAGCGACGGGCGGCAAACTGGCCTCATCCTCCTTTATTTACAAGTCAGGCCAAGGATCGTAACGCGGTCACGGCCGCGCAGGAACAGAACGCGATCGTACTCGGCTATGACGTGCACGGCATGCCCTGGTTCTGGTCGGATGCGACGCGGGTAATGCAGTCGGTGGTGTTTGGCGCCACGGGTTCCGGCAAGACCACTCTGCTCAAGAACATCATCAGCCAGGACGTCTTCCGCCTGATCGGCCCTCCGGGCGACCAACACCGGATTCCCATGGTCATCTTTGACGGCAAGGGCGACCGGGAATTTCTTTCCGACCTTTTGCCTGCCATCGAGACCGCCGGAAGAATGCACCAGTTGCGTCTCCTCGACCCATCGCGGCCCGACATCTCGGCCCGTTACAATCCCTTCTTCAGCCCGCACGGGCTCTACCAGGAGCACGCTAACTTTGTTTTTGAGTCGTTTGACCTGAAAGAAGACTTCTTTCACGGGCATCAGGCCATGTATTTGAACGATCTGGTCCGGGTGCTCGCGCACACCGGCAAGCGTTTCAACACACATGACGTGCTGGTTCTGGCCCTGGATCAGCAGGTCCTCAGACAACAGATGGCGATTGCCCGGACCCTTCTTGAGAAGCAATCGAACGTGACCACGCAGCGCCGCTTGAATCTTGAGATGTCAGTCCGCAACCTGCAACAGTCGTTTGAAGACCGGGAGCGTGTGCCCAAGATCCAGGGACTTCTCAACGAACTCATGACGTTTTTGGAAGACGATCTATCGATCATCACCGGCGTGTACGATGACTTGCTCTCGCTCGATCAAGTCATCGAACAGGAACTGATCCTATTCGTCTCGCTCAATACCAACAAGAACTCCAAAGCCGTAACCTCCCTTGGTCGCATGTTACTGCAGAACATGCAATTGATGATCGGACGACGGTATGAGGATGAACAGGAGCGCAGGCGCGAGAACCGTCCCATGGTCAGCGTGATCCTCGACGAGTTCGCCCCATTTGCCTATTCGAAGTTTGCGCACATATTGCAAACGGCACGCGGCACCAACACCGCTTTCCTGTTCGCTCTGCAGGCGCTGCCGCAGTTGTTGTCGGTGAGCCGAGGTTTCAAGGACGATGTTTCTTCCGCGCCCAATACGACGATGCTCCTGCACACACGCGATGAGGAGACGGCGCAGTATTTTCTGAAAGCCTCGGCCCGCGTTCCGCGGAAGCGGCGCACCTTAACCGTCCAGCGCACCGGCATATTCGAAGATAAGTACAAGCCAATCGGTTTCGGCAGCGAGACCGACATCAAAGATACGCGCGCGCAGGATGAGCACATAAAGAATCTCCCGGTTGGGCAGATGGAAATCCTGATGAGTGACAGCCGTCAAGGTACGCTTCATTCCTCTCTTCATGTTCGCGTACCGCGCCAGTACCGCTTTCCCGGGTTTGAGCCGCGCATCTACCCCAGGCTTGAAAGGGTGCCGCGGGCGGAAGGCGCGCATCTGCGTTTTGGAGACCCCGCCCTGGTGCGCCGCAGCGGCCGGCTTAGTGTCAAAAATGGTCGTGTGACATGGACTTGACCCGCACATCCAGGCTTGTGATCACCAGGCTATTGTTGGGGATTTTACCTCTTTTTGCGGGGGCCCAGCAGCGGCAGTCGTACGATCCCGCCGGTCCGGAACGGTCCTCGCAGCCCCAACAAGGCTTCATAGGTTTCACGCTCAGTCGCATTAATGCGTCGAATCAGGACTACGGAAAGTGTATCGATGAGAGCCGCAAAATTCTGTTGGACGAGACTCTGAAGAACGGCTATTTCTGGTCGAACGTGGTTTCATTGGGGCTGCTCGGCTGCCTGTTCCTCATCATTATCCATCAGCGCGGGGTTCACAATCGGCACGAATGGAAAGCGGCCGAGATGCTCGCGCAATACCAGCACGCTCTCTCCGCCGCCGACGCCAAGGTGGACGAGGCTGCCAAGAAAAACCTTGAGTTGATCGAGGCTCTGAGGACGCTGAGGGAAACCGCCATTCGTTCGACAGCCGCTCCGGCGGACGTGCTAGAGCGTACTCTGCTAACGCAGCCGCGGAACCGAGTGTCTCCCGCACAGCCTTTGCCAGCGGCGCCAGCGGCAGACCCCTCTCCCAAGCCGGCTTCTGCGCGCTCGGCGAGCACGGCATCCGCGACAGAATCCGTCAACCAGATGGGCCTGTTCAAGCCCGATGTAGAACTCATCATGAAAGTCAATTCGCTCGAACAACAACTTGGTCATTCCCGCGAGGAAGCCAAGCAACTCCGCCGGCAACTAGGCGAAACCGATCGGCGGTTTCAGTCGGAGCAAGGGAAGAACCGCAGCCTCAAAGGCGCATAACGGGA
The DNA here is from genome assembly GCA_050746185.1 of Terriglobales bacterium. Taxonomy (GTDB): domain Bacteria; phylum Acidobacteriota; class Terriglobia; order Terriglobales; family Acidobacteriaceae; genus PALSA-188. The sequence continues at coordinate 64,885 of JBOGLA010000016.1, forward strand.
CAGCCCAAAGAACCAGGAAGGAGTTCTAACCAAAGTGTCGAACGACAAAAAACGAGGCCAGTCGGGCGAAGCTAAGGGACGGCTGGACAAGTTTAAATCTGACGACGACCTGAGGCCGATTGAAGATCGCAATCAGTACGAACAGCGGATTAATTCCTTGCCTCCCGAGCAAAAAGAACTGGCCCAGCAGAGCACGCGACTTGCCGACCTATGCCAGTACTTCTCCCGGCAGAGCATGGACATTCCGCCAAGAGTCCTCGAACAAGTTGGGCGGCTTTCGACGCTGGCAATCGCGGAACGCATTCGCGCTATGAAGGACATCAATCAGACACTGATGGAGTACCTCAATGATGTTGGTCAAGATCCTGGGATTCGGCAGTAATTGGTGGACCAGGTTCGGGCGCGATCCGCGAGACCGGTTTCGCTACACCAGGCACGCTGCCTACTTTAACTCCACGGGTTTGCGCTGCGGACGCAAGGTGATGCGTCACTGGATCGTTCCCGGGCTGATTCGTTTTAACGGGGTGGGAGATTTCAACCCGCAGTTCCCGAACCGATGTCTTGGAGAGACATTCGAATGCAGCGATCTCGTCTTTGATTTAGGCGGCAACCGCGTATTGTTTCGAAGAGCCAAGAAGCCGGTGACCTGGCCCGACTACCACCTGGTTAGCGTATCCAGCGAGCGATACGGCGTGCTCGATTTCGAGAATCCTGCGTGGAAGTCCGACTCGGTCCCGGCAATCGCCGTCAGCAGATTGCGTGACCAACAGGAAGCCATGCTGCTCATGAGGCCGCACGATTGGCTCCGGACCAACCTCGGGTTCTGGCAGCTTAGAGTCGCTTCGAGTCTTCCGAACGGGGCGTCGCTGGAGCTACTCGAAGACGCGGTCTTGAACTGAGGATCATTGCTAATGCGATACGCCAAAGGCAGTCTCGTCATCAGTGGAGAACGCGACATCCCGTTGCTTCGTCAGGTGCGCAATTCGCGCTTCGTGAGCCACCAGCAGCTGTTTGAGTTCATGAAGTTCAGCGGCTTTGATCGTTCGCGCAACAGCTTCAACTGGCGCGTAAGGAGACTTGTGAAGTACTGCCAATTGGAGCTTTGTCACGGCGCTTACGGGGCAGGCTCCGCCGTCTATCGGATCGACCGAGGTGGTCTCGCAATGCTCGAACATCATGGACAATTTACGACCGTCTTGCACTCGAATACCGAGCATCTTCCGCACGTTTCCCAGGTGCTTCATGCGCTCGAATTGAACCGAATTCAGTTAGCGCTGGCGCACAGGAACCTGCTTGCCAGCTGGCAATCGGAAGTCGAAGTCGCATCCTTCAATACCATTGCGCACTCTCCCTATCAGAAGGACTATGACGCGATCGTCGAGGTTTGGATGGGCGACAGAACGGCGCGATTTGCCATCGAGTACGAGCGCACCTTAAAGAGCTTCAAACAGTACGAACGGATACGGACGGCGCTCGAAGCTGAGCGCCAGATCGGCTGCATTTTGTATCTGACCTCGGGCGTCGAGGTCCTGCTCCACTTGGTCCGCGAGTTCGAGTCGGTTACGAAGCCACTCGCATTTGCCAATGCCGGCGACTTCGCAACAACGCTTTTGGACACAACCGTCGTGACTGGCCGCGACGCGGCCACAGCCAGGTTCCGCGAGTTGCTCCAATGACCTTCCCGTCATTGCCTCCTATTTGCCTGGTTATTGAGCTTTTCTCGCGGTGTCTCCGCGGTGTTTACGTCGTGGATATGCGCTTTTTGGAGGGTGCGTAAGATGCCTGCCCGCCGTAGCTTGCGTTCTGACTATCCTCTTAATTCGATATCCGTTGAAGCTCCGTCTGTTTTTGGTTTTCAGTCTCAAAATGGTGCCGCTGTTTCGCCGTTCCATGCTGCGTCGATCTATGCCGTTGCTTTCGGATCGTCGAATCGCGGATCCCTGACATTGAATGCGTCTGCTGCCAGATTGTCCGTTTGGCGCAATCTAGCGAACGGTTTTCGAAGGTGCAGGCTTAACATCCGCCGCTTCTCGCGGCATGAAGACGCCCTTAGATGCTCGCACTGTTTTCCTGCTCGCAGTTGGATGCTGCAGTCCGTCCGTGGCCTCTGCCTGCGCGTTTTTACGCGATCACTGAACACGATTCCAAACTGGGAACGGGATAGGCATCACGCGCTCAGTTTCCAGTCATCTCGCCGCGCAATCTGGGATCTAGAACACAAGTACATTGCTGTGTCACTCAGAGATTGCGCTCTGCCGGCACCGGATTCGTCGCCCGTCAAGAGCAAGCCAGATCCTACAGAAAGGAACACATTATGTTGCAAAGTAGAGGACCATTAAGGTTTCACCCGCTGTTTACAACCGAAGACATTGGCTTGTGGAAGGATCCAAGTGTGGAACACGCGATCAAGGTCTTTCTGTACATCGGCGAGGCGGTCGCATCGCGTTGGATCGAAATGCCGAGGGGCGTATTGCTGTTGCAAACTGTCCCCGACGATCCCCAGTCCGGAGCCATCTACCTGTACGACCGTGAACAACATATTTTCTATTTCATGGCGTTCAGAGATGGACGCGATGACAGTCTCACCGTCGACGAGTTCGAGCAACTCGTAACCGAATATGACCTGGTGTCGTGGGCCGCAAATCCGGAGGTTCTGCCGGCGGTTGTGTCGATGCCGGCAACTGCCTGAAGAACGAGGTGAGTTATGGACAGGCCAGGCGCAGCGACCATCGAAACGGCGGCACGGTACTTCGATCTGTTCGTGAACCGCCTGGCCTACACCGTGCAGTCCTCGAGACCGGCCGGGAACGGCAAATACTATTACTACCGCCCGAAGGACTGCCGGCGATTGTCGATTGAAATGCTGTGCGAACACTTGGACGGCCAGATCACCGTCGGCCTCTATGCGCTCAACCCGAAGACGCAACGCTCCAAGTGGGTTGCCATTGACGCCGACTATGAGAATGCGCTCGACGACCTACTCAAGCTGCAATGGGAGCTGCGCCATGACGGAGTAGAGGCGGCGCTCGAAAAGTCGCGCCGCGGGGCTCATCTCTGGATCTTTGCTGCGAAACCGCTGCTCGCGCGAGAGTGCCGGACATACATCTACAACCTGGCTCGCCGGCTAAGAGTGCCAGTGAAAGGAGGCGCCGGGCTGGCGGAAGGAATCGAGGTATTCCCACGCCAGGACCAGCTGGGGCCGGATGAATTCGGGAACGCGATCAGGGCGCCTCTTGGCGTGCATCGTGCAGTCGAAAGGCGGTATTGGTTCTACGGCGCAAACTACAAGATCGAAAGGCAACTGGACTACCTGGAGCGGCTTAAGAAGATCACGGAGGTGGAGATGACGGCTTTCACCGACGGCCTTCAAACGCCGGAAGAGTTCCGGCCCAGACCCAAGGTGCAACTGCCCCCCTACGATCCTATGCGGCGGGAGTTTCGGATTCTCGATCACGTTCAACCAGGGAGCAAGCGGTCTGGTAACTACTGGGCAAAGTGTCCGTCCTGCGCGGACCAGGGACGGGATAAAAGCGCAGACAATCTTGCGATTTCGCTCGCCGATCCGCGCAAGTACAAGTGTTGGGCCGGATGCACCAAGGAGATGATCCGCGCAGCGCTAGGGCATCCAATTCGAGTCAGGATCGCGGTATGAAAATGAAACCCGGAGAAACAGGTCGAACCAATCAACTGGAGCAGCGAGAATTCATTGCCCGGCAGGGGTTGCGGTTCCCGGCGATCACACTGAAGCATCTTCGCTGTGTCGGCATCTACTGCCAACCTACTGTGTCGATTGAGCACCAGCACCTGGCGAAAAAGTACGTCCTTCGTGGGGTTGAATCGGGCGGTGCCACAGCCGAAATTGGTGCGTATTCCAGCTTTGTAGACGAGCACGGGAAGGCTCTGCCCTGGCTGCAGCGCGTCGACACGGTGGGCGTCAATGGCGTACATGCAATCGTTGTCTCGCCGGTTCTCGTGCGGCTGCAAATGCTGCGCATCGAGCGAACATATGATCTGCTGATCACTCGGCACAGTCTCGCAACCTCTGCAAACCAGCAAAGACCTCGGCTTGAGAGTTCAATCTTGTTTTTCGGGCGGCGAGGCTGCCTGGAAATGGAGCTGTGGGGAAAGGACTCGTCTTTCCGCGGGACAGTTTCCCCCATCTTCTTCAGTCGGGGTGGCGAGCCGACAGCGCTGCCCGATGAATTTCAGGATGCAGGCGTCCGTGTCGCAGCCGCAGTGTGCTGCGTCGGCTGCCGCCATTGTCATTTGCTTGAGCCGAAGTCGGTCGTTGAAGTTGCAGTTGCTGCAACCCTCGGGAACGAAAGCAACTTGAGTACTGCCGGCAAAGCGTCTTGAGGAACTGAATGAACGAGCCGCCGCATACCGATGATCTGCCTGGGATCGAGGCGGTGCTTCGAGATCCGGCGTCGTCCTTCTGGCTCAGAGCCGCTCTTCGATCCGCCCTGGCTCGCGATTCGGTTGATGTGGCCAACGACGAAGAAGCCTTGGCACGATTGTTAGACCGAAGATGCCGAGAGACATTGCGAGAGGGCTGAACCGGTCCCGCCTGTCGAGCCCACGGCTTTGATTTTCAACCGCAGCATCCCTTCCTTTCATTTCATTCCTGGGAGAACCGTCATGAGTGGTGCAAATGGACGTGCGGACCCGCGTGCGGGTCCGCTTGTTAACAACGTGGAGCATTCTGCCTTGACCGCGCCTTTGATGAACACACCGCCTGTCGAGCGGTTCAGTGCAGAGAAGATCCGAGCGCTAGTGGCCGAATTGGAAGTGCCATTTGATCCTTCAGTCATCGAGTGGCGAATCACCAATACAGCGAATGGACAACAACGGGGCCTAGTAGTCCCCTACGCAGACCAACGAGCCTACACGGACAGGCTCAACGAAATGTTCACTCCGGCCGGCTGGACGCGAAAGTACGCGGTGCACACCACTGCGAACTTCGAGCGAGCCAGAGACAAGAAGATCGTTGCCAAGGTGCTGATCACGTGTGAGTTGATGATCCTTGGCTTAGGCTCGCACTCGGCGACGGGAGAGGAATGGGCAGACAATGACAACGCTTGCACTGCCGCTGAGGCGCAGGCGTTCAAAAGAGCCTGCTCGTGTTTTGGCTTGGGACGCTATCTCTACCACTTCACCGGAGTGTGGATTGACCTCGACGAGCGAAAGCGACCAAATAGCATTCCCCGGTTGTTCGGTTGGGCGACACCGCAGGGGTGGCGCCAAGGGCAAAGACCTGCTCAGCAAGAAGCAACCAGGCCGTGTGTTTCCGTCTCAAAGGAGAGAAGCACAGGGGAGACGGACGCTCTGATCCGCGATATTGAAGCCATGGCCGATGCGATTGGCAAACGTTTATATCGCGGGGTGCTAAAGACCGTCGCGAGAGTTTGGAACCCGACCGAGATTCGCGATCCAGCAATACTGCAACGCGTGTTGACCGAGATGTGTTCCGCGGACGCCGACCTGCGCCGATTGGACGAGGCGCTAAGCCGTGTTGAACCGGACACACTGACGCCGATTCTTCGGTCCTTCCGGCTCAATTCGCTTGATCAATTGGATAGCTTGGATAGCCTCAGGAAAGTTGTGCGCGAGGTCGAGCGGGCGGGGAATTAAACCCGTAAGGACCGCAAGCTACTCTTCCTATTGAGGTTAGACCAATAGCAATTGCTTCGCGCAAAATATACAATCGTATTGGATATTTAGCATATGTGGATTACAAGAGACATCGAACCGCGCCTTCTGCGGTCTGCACGGACCCGCCCAATAGTCGTGCTCACGGGCGCCCGCCAGACGGGCAAGACCTCCACATTTCGACGCCTGTTTCCCGAGCACGAGTTCGTTTCGCTGGACCTTCCGACCGAAGCCGAACAAGCGGAAAAAGAGCCACAAAGCTTCCTTCGAGAACATCCTGCGCCAGTCATCATTGATGAAGTGCAGTACGCGCCTGGGCTGTTTCGATACCTCAAGGTAGCAGTGGATGCCAGCCGGAACCGGCATGGGCAGTTTCTACTCACCGGCTCGCAAAAGTTTACTTTGATGAAGAGCGTATCCGAATCACTAGCCGGGCGGGCGGACATCGCGGAGTTGGAGACGCTTTCCTTAGCGGAGATGCAAGCTGCCATGCCAAAGACATCGCCCGAAGATGCCCTAGTGAGAGGTGGCTTTCCTGAGTTGCACGCGAACCCCGACATTGACCATGTTGCTTTCTACAACTCGTATCTCGCCACGTATCTGGAACGCGATGTGCGCTCGTTGGCCAACGTTGGTAGTCTCCGTGATTTCGAACGCTTTCTGCGGGCATGTGCTTTGCGCTCGGCAAATCTCTTAAACAAAGCGGACTTGGCGCGGGATGTGGGCATTTCTCCGGGCACTGCCAACCATTGGCTGTCGGTACTGGAGGCTTCCGGGCAGGTCGTCTTGCTTGAGCCGTGGTTCTCAAACCGGACCAAATCTATTGTGAAGAGCCCCAAGCTTTACGTGGCGGACACAGGCGTGCTCTGTGCGTTGTTGAACATCCGAACAGTAGAGGATCTTCGGCAAGCGCCGGCCGTTGGCGCGGTCTGGGAAACATTCGTCTTCGCCCAGTTGCGAGCAAGGGAACGCCGGATGGGACGCATAGGCAGCCTGTTCTTTTGGCGGGATCGCACGCGCGAAGTGGACTTCGTGGTCGATGCCGCGGGGAAAGTAGACCTCTTTGAAGCGAAGTGGAACGAAGTACCTTCGGTCGGAGACACCGTCAACCTAGAGTTCGTCCGCAATGTGGTCGGACAGTCGCGCATTGCCAGTGGCGCAATAGTTTGCCGCACTACCAAGAGTTATCCACTCCCTAACGGCTTTCGGACCCTCTCGGTAACGCATCTTGGCTAGATTGTGCGGCCAGCTTGAAGGACAGCTGTGGACGAGATCACTTCCGTCGTTAAAGGACAAGTGATTATCATTTAATAACGGAATTCCTTATTAAAGAACTGGCCAGCTTCCAATCTGACGTGAGATTGGCTTGATTCCCCCTCATCATTTTTTGGACCAGCGAATGCAAGGAGGTGCATGTGAAGCTTGCATCTCCGCAGTCCAACACTCGCGCCCCCTTCGAGGCGGAGCGCAATCCTTGGGGAAGTACCGTCCCGCCTTCGGTTCGGACCCGCAGAAAACGTTGGCTGTGCCGCATCCCCGCATTCACGCGCAGCGCAGTGCCAAGAAGTTCGGCGGCGAGCCTGAAGACTACCTTGCGATCAACGCCTGGTTCGACGAATCAAAAGCCTTCTTTGGCGATTTTCGTCATCGCGCCGCCGTTCGCCATCACACCGAAGGGATATTCCTGGCAGAGCGAATATTCGGAGTCGCGATCACGAATAGCGGCGGCTCGAGAGTTCCAGTCCGCTATATCGGCGAACAGCATGATAAGGAAGACCTGGCCGCATTCCCACGGCGCAGGACTGGCTCTCCGAAATTCAGCCCCAGCGCTGGATGTATAGACAACGCCGCCCCTTGGACACCGATTCGACCGCTGATAGAAGGGCACCCGTAATGCCCACCACGCGAACTAACAACGTCAAAAACCGCCTACGGAGTCCAAGTAACGATCCACGATTGAATTTTTGCCGCTATAGCGCCTGGTTTGCCTGCCGAATCTGAATCTTCTCCGCATCGCGCCAGTTGTCGTCTCAAGACTCCCGTTGCATTCGACCCATTCTCACAATTCAATCAGGAGGTCTTTGCTCTATGGCTACCGCAGTTGCTCCAAATGCGTTTGTTCCCCCCAATCCTCAACCTGTTAGTCAAGCTAAGAATCCCGCGCTGCTCAACTTGCTTATCCTTGATCATGATCGTTTTGTCCGTGAAGCGTGTCGTGAAGCCGCAGCGGTTCTTGGATTTCGCGCGAGGGTGGCGGAATTCGCTGAGCAGGCAACTTGGCTGATCGATGCACACCCTGTTGATGTGATCCTTCTTGACCTGAACCTCCCGGGCAGAAACGGCTTGGAGGTTTTGCGTCAGATCAAACTGCAACGCCCAGATGTCGAAGTCGTTGTCACCACCGCTAACAGCGACGTACAAGCGGCGGTGGAAGCGATGAAAGCTGGGGCATTTGACCACATCGTGAAACCATTCGGTCTTCGAGAACTGCAGACTCTACTGCAAAGAGTCGCCGACCATCTCAAGATCAAGAGCGAAAAGCGCCTCCTGCTGGAAAGGTGCCGATCAAGCCGAGGCTTTTGCAACCTCATCGGGCATGCTCCAGAGATGGACAGGCTGTATCGAATGATCGCAAAGGCCGCGCAAAGCGTCCATCCGCTCTTAATCCAGGGCGAGAGTGGAACTGGAAAAGAAATGGTTGCGCGAGCAATCCATTACTCTGGACCCCTTCGGGAAGGGCCATTCGTTCCAGTGGACTGTGGCTCATTAGTGCCGACACTAATCGAAAGCGAACTCTTCGGACACATGAAGGGTGCGTTCACGGGTGCGACCCATACCAAGGAAGGATTGTTAGTGCTTGCCGAGGGCGGGACAGTCTTTCTCGACGAAGTAGGCGAGCTGCCCCTGGATTTGCAATCGAGATTGCTGCGGGCCCTTCAGGACCGGGAGATTCGCCCAGTAGGGAGCACAAGAACAGTTCCCATCAAGGCGCGGATTCTTGCAGCCACAAATCGTGATCTGGAACAGGCTGTTGGTCAGGGTTTGTTTCGCCGCGATCTTTACTTCCGGCTGAATGTCCTTAGCCTGAGAATTCCGCCATTACGCGAGCGACGAAATGATATTCCGCTCTTGGTCACAAGTTTCCTCGAACGTCTTTCGCGCGCAGCGAGACGAAGCATTGAGGTAAGCGACGACGCGATGAATGCGCTCATTGCTTATGACTGGCCGGGCAACGTGCGCGAACTGGAAAACTGCATCGAGCGATGTTGTGCCATGAATTCCGGGCCGGTGATTCACACCAATGACCTGCCGGATTCCGTCACAGGAAGCGCGCTGAAACTGGCGCGTGGAAGGCCGGAGGCGCGGATTGTACGAATAGCCGACATGGAGCGAGGGGCCATCCTCGGAGCCGTTGAACAACTCAACGGCGACAAGCTAACGGCCGCCAAGCTACTCGGCATTGGCAAGACCACGCTCTACCGCAAACTGAAAGAGTATGGGGATTGTCAGTAGTCTTTGATCGAGGAGCCGACTCCGGCTTCCTGTGATACAAACCCCAAAATACCGGCTGTGACAACCGTGGAATGATTGAGAAGCCCAAAGTGTTCAGTTTCGGATTTTCAAACATACCTCTATGCCATAGTGACCTGCGGATCAGGCCGACGAAGTGCATGATGGATATCGCGACTGGACACGAACTGTACAGTTTTAAGGAGTTGAAATGGAGAGGTTATGAATGATGGGATCGTTGTCACCGTCTTAGACGCGCGGGCGAATTTCTGCAAGCTTCTGCGCCGGGTTGAGGATGAGGGCCGATCGCTTGTCATAGAGAAGCGTAGCAGCCTCCGCGCGGCGTTACTCAGCATCAGGGACTATGTGCGCCTCCCGGTCCCTGAGCCGAAGTTCTTCGAATCCTCGGCAGGAATCCAAACAAAAGGGGACGAACAGGTTGGGCGCCAAGCAGTCGCGATCAGATGATCAGGGCCGCTGGCAAATCCAAGAGCCGATGATTCCGGTTCGGCTTGTAATCGACACAAACATTGTAGTGTCCGCAGCGTTCAAGCCGGAGGGACTACCGCGGACGGCCGTCTTGCTTGCAATGGCCAAGTCTGCTCGCTGGTATGTTTCCGAAGCGGTTGTGTCTGACTAGGGCATTGCTCTAGCCCGACCTGAACTCAAAATCCGCAAGAGCTTACGACAACAATTGCTGCAATTGATCAAAAATCATGCCCACCCTGTCACACCGTTCCGCTTAGCACAATGACCTCTGACCCCGGCGACAATATCTTCGTTGAGTGTGCTGACGCTGCTCGGGCGGACTACTTGGTGATAGGTAACCAACGGCACTTTCCCAAGCTTTGGAAGAACACCAAGATCATTACGTCAACCGAATTTCTCAGTGTTATAGCCGCCCACCTCATTCGCTGAGAGATCCCCGAGGGCGGTACCGCCTCCGCCGAGTCGCGTCTCTGTTACGCCGATTTCCTTTAATAAGAGTGTCCGCTATTAAAGGATCGCTTTCGGCTACTCTTTCCGCCATGCAAGTGCGACTCCAACTTCGTGCCGTCAACCAGCCTTGCTGCACGCCACCCTGTATCAGAATCACGTTTCGCTGATTGTCCTCGCTCCGTCCGCTAGCCATATTTCGAATTCAAGGAGGTGCTATGGACACATGTATCTCTGCAATCCAACACCTGCGCCCCCTTCGGGGTGGGGCACAGTCGCACCTCTTGAGAGCGACTGACGGGAACTGGTATGTCACCAAGTTCCAGAACAATCCCCAACACATCCGAGTGCTCGCCAATGAGATGCTGGCGACACGGTTGGGTTTGAGGCTTGGGTTGCCCATGCCGCGAGTGGAAGTCATCTATGTGTCTGACTGGCTGATCGAGCACACTGAAGACCTGCGAATCCAACTTGCGGGCCACGCGATTCCATGCCGAAGTGGTAAACAACTGGGATCGCTCTACGTGGGTAGTCCTGGCATGACTCTGGAGTACTTGCCGCAAGAGCTGCTTGCAAACGTCATCAACGTAGCTGACTTTGCCGGGGTTCTCGTCTTGGACAAATGGACGTGCAACGCCGATGGGCGGCAGGCGATCTTTTCGCACAAAGCGCCGCAAAGCCGCCGATTCAACGCTACATTTATTGACCAAGGATATTGCTTCAATGCCAGCGAGTGGACATTTCCTGACTATCCTCTGCGAGGGGTGTACGCGACCAATTCCGTGTACGAGGGCGTTGGCAGATGGGACGCGTTCGAACCGGCGCTGACGCAAGCGGAAGAGATGGATACAGAAGCCATCTGGCAGTGCGCGGCCGATATTCCGGAGGAGTGGTACGAAGGAGATCGAGGAGGGCTGCACAGGTTGGTGGAGGCACTCTACTCTCGTCGAAGCCTGATTCGGCGGCTCATCACTCTATTCCGTGAATCGATGCGTAACCCGTTTCCGAATTGGCGTGACGTGCAGGCATTTACCTCTTTGTCTGCCATCGGCCAGGACGAAGCAGGTAGGATTGGGTAGGATGGAAATCTCATGGATCTTTACATCATTGCGGCCGCGTGGGAGATGGTGGAACTAGCCGAGGAAACCATCCATGGCAGAAAATCCACATTGCAAAGAACGGTTGCTGCTCTTAAACGAATTTAACACTGAATATCTGATGGTAGGCGGCGGTCTAGCAGGGATGCTGTGAAAGCGATATCAGGCTCCGGTTGCCCGCTGCAGTGATAAAGGAAGAGATCTCCAAAGGCAGTTCTGAGATTGCCCCTAGATAAGCGAGCCGACCTGGCGTTTAAAGAAGCCGTGGAAGAAATTATCGATGTGCCCGCCCGCTTGAAATTGCCTCTCCGCATCTGGCTGCAATCCTCTTCGATAGCTGATTGATATCCGCCCATCAGACGAGTTCTTCGTCCTGGAGGTTCCCGTGCGCCCTCATGGTCAAACCAAGTTGGGCTTCTTTCCTCTTCCAGTAGCCGAGGCCAAGCGATTGCGGAATTGGTTGAGTTTCCCTGCACCATTCTCTGCACTTGATCCCTGTGTGGGCGACGGCGTGGCATTTTCTCAACTACTTCGCGACGTATGCGCTCATCGCCACGGAATTGAGGTCGACGCCAATCGGGCGGAGCAAGCGAGAACCCTGGGAATCGAGACTTTACAGGCCGACACCATGGATGTCCGGTGCCCGCCGGAAGCACTGTCTTTGCTCTACCTGAATCCTCCGTACGATTGGGAAGCCGGGGAAAGCAACAACCAGAGAATAGAAACTGTCTTCCTGGAACACACCTATCGCTGGCTCAAGCCTGGAGGCGTTCTGCTATTCGTGATACCACAGATGCGATTGGCGAAATGCGCGAGGCTGTTGAGTTGGCAGTTTGTGGACTTACGGGTCTTTCGGCTCACTGAACCGGCTTGCCTGCAATTTAAGCAAATCGTTGTCATAGCAACCCGCCGCAAACGACATGCCCGCCTCTCTGACACGGCATTGTTGGACGGTGCGCGATACCTCGAAATGCTTTCAACAAGAATTGATCTGGACCCTATGCCAGATGCTGCAGAGGTTCATTACGAAGTTCCTGCCTCCGACCCGGTGGTGCTGACCAACATGGGTATTCCGTTGGACGAGGTTGAGGACTTGCTGCTGGAATCCTCTGCCTACCGACAGGCTGGCCGTGTATTGCTTCCAAAGCTGGGAGATGTAAAAGGGCGACCACTTACACCGCTTCACGGCGGGCATGTGGGCCTCCTCTGTACGGCGGGAATGCTCAATGGAATATTCGGCGAGGGCGAGGCCCGGCATCTCGCCCACTGGCGATCGGTCAAGTTCACTGACCATTGGGAAGAAGAGGAAGAAGACGGAACCAGGATTCTCCATGATCGGGAGAGGTTCTCGCACGAACTGACACTGGTCTTCGCCAACGGCAAGACACAGATTCTCACGCATGAAAAGAAGGGGTCGGAATGAAAAATGCCCACCTTCGCTTCGGCTGGCTCACCTACGTGAAAAGCACGGAGAAGACGACAACCAGCATCAAGTTGCGGTTGGACCGCCTCATCGGAGAGGTATTGCCGGATCCCCCGCGCCAAGCCAAAGCCCACCTCATTTCGGTAGTTGGCGGCGATACTCAGATTAGCGCAATCAGCGCCGCGATTTCCCTGGGAGATCGGTTCACGGTGGAAGGGCCGGAAGTACAACCGGTCCGAGTTTGTTTGGAGCGAAACGCGCAATGTTTCAAAGGCTCGATACAGATTGCCGGACGCAAGAAGCCCTTGCGACACCTTATAGGGATGTCGGAAGAATTCGCGGCCAGCAACGTGTCTTCCGGTTCAGGAAGAACCCTACTTGCAGGTTCCAACAGCCGATTCATCTGGGCGTCGCTTGCTCACATTCATGGAATTCCAGGCGTGCCGGAATGGGCGGAATGGTTTGCCGGTGAACTGGACTCGCACAGGGCCACTGTCCGAGCGCTCGGGATCGGATGCAGCCCGGTGCTGATCAGAGGCGAGAAAGAACAGTTTCTCGACTGGCTCAGCTGGGGAGTCGAGAGTGAGGCCGTCAAGTTTCCGACAGAAACTGGTTCAATCCGTTGGCCCAGTTTGGGATTGACGGACATCTTCCTGCCAGCCAGCTAGTTCTTGGATAAAATAGTCTAACCTGACCTGACGGAGGCCGTTCAAGACTCCCCAGCTATTGGCGATCCCGCGCGGGATTTCCGACCGAGCTTTGCAACTTCCGAATTGCCGACTCAGAAACTCTGTGCATCACGCAATTTCAAGTCACGGACGCTTGGACTCTTTCTCTTTCTCTCCTCGCATCAGTGGAGTGAAGGTAACGCCGACCAATAATCCTTCCGGTGAGATGAAGCGACTGACCGTTTGGCCCCACGGCTCTTTCTTGCTTTTGACGAGCATTCGATATCCTCGCGATTCGAGGTTGGCCGTTGCGTTCTCGACGTTGTCCACATCAAACTCAAGCCAGGCTTGTGGAACGGGAATATTGTCGGGCCAAGCGTCTTTGCCAAAACATGACTCAGCGGCCTGATACAACGGCCAGAGTGCAAAACTTTTTGCACCTTTGAGCGTCTCCGTATGTAAATACTCGCCACTCTCTTCTTTGAAGCGAATCCCGAGGCTCTCGCTATACAGCTTTCGACTTTCGGCCGTGTCCCGAACGATCGGACCAAACCCTAAGACGAACAAGACCTTTATTTTTCCGGTGCTCTGCATAGCTTCTCCTATTTCTGAGATTCGTCACGGTTTCCAAATCACATAGCGCTGGTGCACTGACGATCTTACGCTTGGCCGCTTAGCGGGTGACGCTTGTGCTAACGGGCAACCCGGAACTCATGAAGGTGCTGTTGGGTCTCTGACATCCTGACCTAATTCGGCAGCGGCCGCGCTAGGCCTGTTCCGGTCCCGGCTATTGCATCCTGGATCATTACCCTTTCATTTCCTCTCTTTTCTTCCCCGTTTCCCCTTTCCTGTTTCCTTGCCTCTTCTGCTTGTTGCGGAGGACTTTCATGCCCGAACTTTCCACGATCTACGACTACATGCGCGCTCATGCGGCCCTTCTGGGAAAGCGCATTCTTCAGGAGTATCCGGCACTCCACCAATTTGGCGATCCGGTATCGGCGCGCATCGCTGGGCTGCTTCGAAAGCCTTTTCCTGCGCAAACCATCGCCATCATGGGAGTCGCCAAACGCTGGCGGCAGGCCCGGACCGGCATGGTGGTAGCGGAGTGCGGTACCGGCAAGACCCTGATCTCGCTGGGAGCCATCCATGTCCACAGCGACGGAAATCCGTTCACCGCACTAGGAATGGTTCCACCGCACCTGGTCGAGAAGTGGGCGCGTGAAGCATTTCTGACTGTGCCAGGACTGCGCGTCTTTTTGATCGATGACTTGCGGAATGGCGGCGACGAAAACAAGTTTCATGGAGTGAATGAAGTACGGCTGAAACAGGGACGCATCGTGCGCGAGGGATTGCGCACAACGCTTAGCGAACTGCGGCTGCGCAGAGACTCTCCGACTTCCCGACGCCGCTGGTTGTCGTTGTGTGGGAGACCTTCTTTGTTCATCGTCGGACGAGAGCGGGCCAAGCTCGGCTACTTCTGGCGCCATGCTTATACCGTTCCACGTTCGGGGCCATACCTGGGCTGCGTGGTTAACTCCGACACAGGCAAGCCAGTGATTCTGGACGATGGACGTTTGACCGCAGGCGAATTCGAGCAATTCAAAATCTCCGAGACCATCGAATCAAGAAGTGACAAATCCTGCCGGTCGTTCCACAGCCCACTCTGGCAAGCCGATACCGACAAGATCCGTCGCATGGCGCCGATTGAGTTCATCGGGCGCTACATGCCGGGATGGTTCGACTACGCAATTTGCGATGAAGTTCATCAACTGGCTGGGGACACCGCGCAGGGCAATGCTCTCGGCACACTGGCATCGTGTTCTGACCGAATCGTTGGCTTGACCGGCACTCTCCTAGGCGGCTATGCAGACGACTTGTTTAACACCTTGTTCCGGCTGGAAGCCGGGAGGATGAAGGAACACGGATACGAATGGGGCACAACGGGACGAAGCTCATTCACGCAAGACTACGGAGTCCTAGAAACCATTACGAAAATCGAGCCTGCCGATAACAAGTGTTCCAAAGCCAGGACAACCACGATGGTCCGGCGAAAGCCGGGGGCGTCACCGCTGCTCTTTGGCGAATTCCTGATGCAGTTGTGCGCGTTTGTTTTCCTGGAGGATATTTCCGGAGAACTTCCACCCTACGAAGAGACCGACCTCAGCATACCGATGGACGCTCCGATGATAGAGGCGTACCGCGAACTCGAAGACGATATTCGCGATGCGTTAAAGGCTCATAAAGGCAATCGTTCCGTGTTGAGCACGATGCTCAACACCCTTTTGCTATATCCAGATCACCCGTATGGACTAGGAACGCTGTACGGAACGGAATTTGATGGCGAACTTAAGCGAAGGGTTCAGTTCGTTATTGCAAAGACTCGCGACCTCCCCGAAGAGTCTCGCTATTCCAAGGAACGACGCCTAATCAAGGAGATTAAGGCAGAACTGGCCGAAGGACGCCGATGCCAGGTCTTTGCCGTCTACACGCGGAAACATGATGTCACTGCGCGCTTGCAGAGTATCTTGAGCGACGAAGGTATCCGTACCGCCGTTCTTCGGGCCAACGTTGATACTTCGAAACGCGAAGCGTGGTACGCAAGACAAGTCAAAGACGGCGTGCAAGTGGTCATCTGTCACCCCAAGCTGGTGGAGACAGGTCTCGACCTGCTGGATTTTCCGACGATCATCTTTTATGAGTCCGGCTATTCGCTGCACACGCTAAGGCAGGCAAGCCGAAGGTCTTGGCGCATTGGGCAAAGACGCCCAGTGCGAGTGAAGTTTCTTTGTTACGAAGGCACTATGCAGACAGCCTGTCTGCGACTCATGGGAAAGAAACTTCTCGTGGCACTCACCATGGAGGGTAAGTTTGCCGGCGAGGGATTGCAAAACATCGATGAAGACGACGACATGTTGTCGGCAATGGCGCGGGAACTAGTCGAACGCAACGGAATTGGCGAAACAGCAGACGCCATCTGGAAAGCTCTGAATACAGAAAATCAAAAGCTGTTCCCAACGACCACCGGTTCCAACGGTGACATTCCCGCTGCCACGCCAGACATTCTGCTTGATGGCCAGTTCGACCCAGCTTGCCTGGTCGAGTCCGCCATCGACAACACGTCTGTCAGCGCCTTTGGACAACGACCTGAATCCCTCTCAGGAAGAAGACGGCGGGCAAAGCCGCCTGTTCCCGAGCAGGCGTCACTGTTCAGTTTCAGCTAACGGTATCGAAATGCGCCTGGCATAGCGCGTTTCTTCGCTCTCCCCCATTTTCAAGCTTTCCAAATCGCAATCCAAGGAGGAATCCATGAGTACCGGAACCCTTGTTGCCGGACCTCTGCCCAAAATTGGGCGGCAGGAACTGCAACAGATACCTGTCCCTGAAGCGACCCCAACCCACAAGCCAGTGCCCCATCACGTCATCGTTGAGGCATTGGTTGAAACCCTCAGCTTTCGCCACATCGGTGTGGTGAATGAAGAGTATGCAGTATCTTTCGACGGCATGAAGATGTTTGGCGTGCTCGATCTCGAGACGCAGATGGAAGGGTGCCGTTTCTCGATTGGCATTCGCAATTCGCACGACAAATCCATTCGCCTTGGCCTGACCTCCGGTCTGCGCGTGTTCGTCTGCTCGAACATGGCGTTCAGTGGTGAGTTCACGCCCGTCCTAGCGAAGCACACCAAGAGCTTCAATTTGATCGACACGCTCGCAGTAGGTGCTGATCGAATCCAACGGAACTTCGAGCCGATGCAGCGGCAGGTCGAATCGTGGCGGCAGACCCAGATTTCTGACGAAAGGGCGAAGCTGATCTTGTACTCGGCTTTTGTAGACGGCAAGCTGGACGCGCCCAGGAGCCTACTCAGTGAGGTTCACAGCCACTATTTTGAGCCCAGTACGTGGAGTTCGCGCCACGGACAATGTGGAGTTTATCCAATTCGTTCACGAGCGCATTCAAGGAACTTGATCCCATCCCCCAATTCAAAGCCACGGCGAAGCTGGGTGGTTTCCTCTCCCAACTTGCCGCTTAGCCGAACCTTCCCCCCGTTTGTGATTTGGTGATCGCAGGCGGGGAGACAGCTTCTTTATTCTAAGGAGAAGAGCCATGTTCCAAGAATTGATGCCATTCCAGTTCATAAATAGTCCGGCGAGCACCCAAGGGAAGGTTCGCTGGCGGCTTCTGGATCTCACGTTCAGTGTCATTGCGACCGTTTGCTCGCCAGCCGCAGTTCTTTCAACTCATCCAAACAGGCCGCGCAATTTCGAATGTGCTCAAGGATACAGTCAGAGCTGAGTGTCGCTGATTCCTTTGCCAGCATTGTCAACACTGCTCGTCCCGGGCAGCCAACGCGTTCGGGATTAGCGTGGTCTTCATGCACTGCACGATCAAACGCAGCGATCAAATTATTAAGCTCTTCCTTGCGGTCCACCATGAGTCTCGCGTGATTTTCTCGCGGTCTTGGTCTCGATAGCGACCGGCATTATCGCGCTTTTCCATTCTTATACGATCTTCCATAAGAGGAACGCTACTTGAATTCGTGAATCTGACAAAAAAACTGTTTTCACGAGCGCGATACTTCCCCTTGACGCGGCCATATATGAGTAAGAGGTACCCCTCGAAATCCAGCCGAGAGTTTGCGTCATGAGTATGAGTGAGGATCATGCCGGCGGGAGACGCCGCACCTTCCGCTGGCCAAAGGAAGCCAGAGAACTGGTGAGGACCCACTTGAGTATCTCGCGAGGACAACCGCGAGACCAAGGTCCTCAGGACGTAAGAATGCTGGTCACGAGACTAGCGGAAGTTTCGGGCAATCCACGAGACGCTTGCTCGCGTTTTGCGCGCCAGTCAGGGGTTAGTGGCAAGCGTGCTTATTGCCAATGGCCGGAACGCGCGCAACAAAGGTTACTAAATTTAATCGCGGTTCAGCCTTTGCCAGAAGTTGCCATTGCGATGCGCCGTTCGCCAGGCTCCATCCGGTCGATGCTGTACCGGCTCGGCGCCAGCGCCAGGATGGGTCAGGACTGGTTCACCAAATACACGTTATCGGAGGCACTCCACATTCGGGCCGAGGAGGTTCAGCGATGGATATCCGTCGGCTGGTTGAGATGCCGTCTTGTGCAGACCGGAAAGGCGCAAAAGGAAATCATCGACGCCGACGATTTTTCTGAGTTCTGCAAGGCGCATAGTAGAGAGGTTGTGGGCCGAAGACTGAATATTGACAGACTCAACTTTGTTAAAGACTTTGTGTTTCCCTCAAGCCATGCTGAACTATTGCCTGTCAGGGAGAGCAAGAAGGAAAGAGCAGCGTACCAAGAACAGATGGGCAGGCCGGCGCACTCAGAGGTTGATGATGAACCGTACGATGAGGGCCTGGCAACTTCGCCGTGACTAGCACCGTGGATCGTTGGAGGTTGCGATGTCCGGCTGAGCATGGCTTTCAGGATGAGCGGAACGACCGTTCTTCAATTCGTTCTTCACTCTGGCTACGTCCCTCCAGAAAGCACTACGCAATGCCGGGAGCGATGCTCCAAGTAGCTTCGCAGATTCTTTCCAGGTGTAGCCGGCGTAACGCAGGGCCAGGATCGTGCGACTTCGTTCGCAGAGCAGCCGCACAATTTGGTCGAGTTCCAATTGGGCATGGATCTGGTGCGTCCATGTCAGATCGACGGTTCGGTTCGATAGCGCCTCCGTCCCGCCCAACGTTTCAAGTCGTCTGAGCTTGGCCGCGCGACGATGGAGAGACCTTTGGAACGCGACCATCACTAGGCCGTCTATCTGCCGCGAGAACACCCCGACACTACGACGATCAAGATAGCGAGATACTTGAGCGACAGTGCTCTCCATGATGTCCGCGGCCTGGCTGCTGTCGGAGATGAGGGATTGTGCTTGTCTGCAGGCGCGATCCCAGATTCCATGCGCAGCAGCCCGGACATCTGGCCGAGGGGGTCGCCCCGTGCCGTCTACATCGCTGTCCCACCAAAGCGCAATTTCAGGACTGCTCATACTGCACCACGACCTAACTCTGAGAGTCGCGGGCAAAATTAGTCCGGGCATTTCCCCGGGTGCGAGTACAGAGATTCTTGGCGAAGCAGGTTATGAATCGAGGGCTGGACATAGCAAACGTCTCCAAAGAAGTCACGACGATCGTGCAGCATAGGCTGGACGTCGTGTTCTTGTGTACTTTCCCCGCAGGTCGGCGGGGAAGCATACATCCTGAATCACCGCGGCGGTGACGGTGCTACTTTTCTTTTTCACGGTCGTTATTCCGGCCAGGGCTTTGAAGTGTTGCTTTCTGACGACGTCAAACCGCTTTTTTCTCGCGGGCTCGGATATTGGGTTTAAGAGGGCCGACTACTTTGGAGGCGCTGGAGCGCGCTCTGGGCGTCTTGGAGATCGGAAAGACTTTTCTTGAGTTCCGCACCAAAAATCTTGGCGCACTCATAAAGACGAGCATTCTGGATTGCAGCTGCCGCTGGAATAGCAAGCGACTTGGCAAGGCGCAAATGCTCTTGCGTGAAACTTCCGGGGGCGGAATGGCCCAGCGAAAGCAGCCCCACGGTCTGATTTGATGCGATCAGCGGAACGCAAAGCCAAGAGCGCGACGAACCGGAATTCTTCAGGACGCGCCATTGGTCTTCTTGGCTGGTATCTGGCAGCAGCAGTCCGTTTTGTGTTCTGAGCACTCTTTGTAGAAGAGGAAAATCGTTCGCATTGAAAGTCACAGGAGTTTTCGCAACCTGTGTCGAGGCTTCGGAGCGTGGCGCTTCGCGCGCGACGAACAACCTTGAATCTGATTCTAGAAGCAAAATCTGTGCCGATTCGTAAGGAACCAGTTCCAAGAGCGACTGAAGCAGAGTGTCCAAGACATTGTCCATTTGAAGGTCTTGAGTCAGGGCCAATGTGGCCTTGCGCAGAGCGTCCGCCTCTGTCCAAGCGGACTGAGCGAGAGACAAGTTTCTGGCCACATCCTCCTCCGCATGTTTCTGTGTCGTAATGTCGAGTGTGGTTCCGACCAGCCGGCGAATTCTGCCTTTGTCATCTCGTACTGGATATCCCCTAACCCACACCCAGCGAGCCTCACCGCTCGGCAGAACGATCCTGAACCGCTCTTCAAAGTCACCGGTTCGAGTGGCCTCTTCAAGCTTAAGCAGTACCTGAACCCGGTCGTCAGCATGAATGATCTCCTCGTATGAGAGCGGGTCTAGTTTGAGGGAATTGCGGGGCCGGCCGGTAATGGCCTCGTAAGCCTGATTTACGTACAGAATTTTTCTAGTCTCTGCATCGATCATCCAGAAGATTTCCTGGATGTTGTCCGCCATTTGCCGGAAACGTTCTTCACTCTCCAAAAGAGACATCTCGGTGGTACCAAGTGCGGAATCTGCCCGCTCATGCTGCTGGTTCGCTATGTGCAAAAAGCGAAAAAGAAAAAAAAGTACGACGCAAAGCGTGGCAAGGGCGACGCCCAATAATAAGGAGGAGAGATCGATACTGTGAATCCTTGCCGCCAGGAGTGCCACGAGGAAGATTGCAAACGCCAGGAAGAAAAGGGTCGAACTGATCCGCCAACCAAACTTCGAGGGCTGGTTAGAGAAGAATCCACGACGGAGTCGGTCAATTCGCTCCATGATGCTGCCGCGGCAGGCGCAGATGCTGTTTCCGGCCGATAGTAGCGCCGCACTTCCAGCAGGTCAAGCCAGTCTCTTTTGTCCTCCTTTCTAAAGAATTTCAAGACAGCCAACAGGAAATCAGAGCCACCGACAGGAAGGCATTGTATGAAACTTCGCCGTAAAGAATTCTGTCCAGTCCATAGATCTCGCTTCTGTTGTGGGCGCGAGCAGATTCGGAAGCAACGAACAGTGCGACTGGGCGTTCAGCGGATTGAAGACCCCCATCACCCGAGAGGATATCGAGAACTCGCATCACCGGCAGAAATGCGGAAACTGCTGAACAGGAAGACTATCGAGCAAAACAGAATCTGCCCAATCTGTCATGAGGAGTTCACCGATTACACCGACATCGTGCCAGACCACAAGAATCCCAAAGGGATGGGAGGAGCATGGAGAGACGACCATCCAGACAATATCCGACGCTGTACACTGGTGGTGCAATGGAGAAAAGGGATCGACAAGGATGGATGACTGACGGCCGATCAGCCGAACGCTCTGTCGTCCGCAGGTGACAGCTAATCATTCGACTTGGCCGTGCGCCAGTTGTGTGCCGGATTTCAGATTCAGAGAGTCGCAAGGCGGCATTCACGCGCATCCTGATCATGAATGATAAAGGACGTTATCATTCACGATAAGGCGGGTGTGCATGGACGCATTCGAGCAAGTGGTCTTCGAAATCCTCTGGATGGATGGTCGTTGGGTTCGCACGTCCGTAAAAGTCGATCTCACCAAAGAAGAGAAAGTGTTGATCGGACGGCCGTCGTCACCCCGCTGGGAACTGGACATCGTCGGCTACAGTGGACGCGACAATGTTCTGCGGGTGGTGGAATGCAAAAGCTATCTGGATTCGCGCGGCGTTGCGCTGCGAGCCTTCGACGGTAGCGATGCAAAGTTTGCCGAGCGGTTCAAGCTTTTCAGCGATGACAATCTCCGTAACGTAGTCTTCGGACGCCTGCGCAAGCAGCTCGCTGAATGTGGCGCATGTGCTCCGGACGCGACTGTCAAGCTGTGCCTCGCCTGTGGGCGGATTGCGACGAATGCTGATCGCGAAGGCCTGCATAAGCATTTTGCGGAAAAAGGCTGGGATCTGTGGGACGAGCCGTGGCTGCGTCAACGCCTGCAGGTCATGTCGAAGCGTGGCTATGAAAATCAGGTGTCGGCCGTCGTCGCGAAATTGCTCTTGCACGGCAACGTGGAATGACATCCCCTGCCCTCATATCCTTCACCGGGCCGGTCGAGCTGGTAACGCTGAACACCAAGCTCCCGGCCTCTTTCTTGCCGATCCAAAGTCTTCTGAGCGCTTCTGGGAATTCTTCGCAGCGAATATCCCGAACAAGAACACGCGCCGCGCCTACTACAAGGCGGTATGCAGGTTTTCCGACTGGCGTGAAGAGCGCGGGATATTCGATCTCGCCAGGGTAAGGCCGATTGATGTCGCCGCCTTCATAGAGGAGCTGCAGCGCACGCATTCCAAACCCACGGTGAAACAGCATCTTGCTGCGCTGCGGGTGTTGTTCGACTGGCTAGTTGTTGGCCACACAGTCAATGTGAATCCGGCACATGCGGTACGCGGCCCCAAGCATGTAGTAAAAAAGGGTAAGACGCCGGTACTTGATGCGGATGAGGCGCGAGTGCTCCTCGATTCGATTGATACGGGTTCCCTGATAGGCTTGCGTGACCGCGCTCTCATAGCGTGGATGGCCAACACTTTCGCTCGGATAACGGCCGCAACGACAATGCGGGTAGAAGATTACTTCATTAAGGGAAGGCGCGGATGGGTGCGTCTGCAGGGAAAAGGGTGGCAAGCAGCATTAAGCGCCAGCCCATCACAATCTCGATGAATATTTGGAGGCATATATAAAGGTTGCCGGCCTGCAAGACGACCCGAAGGGCCTGCTGTTCCGAACTGTGGCAGGGAAGACTGGCAGGCTGACCGCCATGCCCCTCAGCCAGGCCGATGCTTCGAATGGTCCGCAGGCGCGCGACGGTTGCAGGAATCAAGACGAAAATTGGAAATCATACATTTCGGGCAACGGGAATTACCGCCTATCTCAAGAACGGTGGCAAGCTGGAGATTGCGCAGCGGATCGCGGCACATGAGTCGTCGCGGACCCCGGGCTTGTACGACAGGCGGGACGATGATGTGAACCTCGACGAAGTTGAGAAGATTGGGATTTAAGGAGACATCGCCGTGCACAATCAAGAGCAATTTCTTGCGTTGCTCCACGACGCCTTGGAGAGCATTAGAGAGCCTCGTCTATTTGCGACCGAGCGGGGATTTCAGGGCGAGCTACTCGCTCAGCTGCGTAACAGACTTGAGTACTCTCGCGGCACGACCAGCAGTGCGGACTACTGGGTTGCCGTTCTCAAGACGCACTGCATAGCAAACAGTTTGACCGTTTATCTCGGCGGGGCACAGCCCGGCGTAGGTTTCATCCGAATCTATATTGACTGATCATCACCCAACCACTCGTTGTGCAATTTACACGCGCAAATCCTCAGAAGAGGGCTTGGAGCAATCCTTCAACTCGCTGGACGCTCAACGAGAAGCCTGCGAAGCCTTCGTCAGCAGCCAGCGCCAGGAAGGCTGGAAAACATTAGTTGCCAAATACGACGACGGTGGGTATTCGGGCGGAACCATGGAGCGGCCGGCGCTGAAGCGTCTGCTTGAGGATGCCGCTCGGAACAAAATCGACACCGTTGTTGTGTACAACGTGGATCGTCTTACGCGCAGCCTATCGGATTTTGCAAAAATCATTGATATCTTCGATGCCCATGGAGTCACCTTCGTATCTGTAACCCAGCAATTCAATACGACTTCATCGATGGGACGACTGACTCTGAATGTTTTACTCTCTTTTGCCCAATTTGAACGCGAGGTGACGGGAGAAAGGATTCGTGACAAGATCGCGGCTTCGAAGCGGAAAGGGATGTGGATGGGCGGGAGAGTGCCCTTGGGGGTATGACCTTAAGCATCACAGGCTTGTGGCGCTTCCAAGGGAAGCCGAAATCGTCACTCAAATATTCGAGTCGTATCTACAGCTGGGCTGCGTCTCGAAGCTCAAAGCCAGCCTGGATCAACAGAAGGTCAAAAGCAAGATTCGGATCAACGGTTCTGGGTCCCGAACCGGCGGAGGGAGTTATTCCCGCGGCGCCCTTTACCAGATCCTGAGCAATCACCTTTATGTAGGGGAGGTCGTGCATCGCGGGAACACCTATCCGGGCGAGCATGAGGCGATTGTATCGCGCGACCTCTTCAATAGAGTGCAGACTCTGCTAACCAGCAACAGTCAAGGGTTTAGAAATAGAACCAACATGCCATCAGCAAGTCTATTGCTCGGTTTGATTGAGGATGCAAAAGGACATCGGTTCACCCCATCGCACACGGTGAAAAATGGGAAACGGTATCGGTACTACGTATGTCAAACGCCCAGAGGCATTCCACCGAAGAGTAATGTCCGCCAACTGAGGATCCCAGCTCACGAAATTGAAGTTCAGGTTTCATCTGCGCTGCGATCGTTCTTGATGTCTGGCAAGGACGTCTCGACGCAGCTCGTGGTTTCAGAAGACAAAGCAAAGACCGTCGAGCAACTCCTAATCTCGGCTAAGGATCGAGCTGCCGAGTGGTTCGCATCACCTTCAAAGGTCAAAGAAATCGTGAGACGAGTCGTCAGACGAGTATTGATCCACGACAACAAACTAGAGGCCTTGATAGCGAAGAACAAATTGCGCGATGCGCTGCTGCAAAGGGACGAAAAACTCGACTTAGGGACGAACATATCCCAGAGTGGCAGTGCTTCGGAAGAGCCACTTCGAATTGAAGTCCAAGTTTGCCTGAAACGCTGCGGTCGAGAAGTCCGACTGGTTATCCCGGGCGCGGGAAATGAATTCGATTCACGTCATTGCAACTCGTCTCTTATCAAGGCCCTCGCACGAAGCAACGATTGGTACGAGCAAATTGTTAGTGGTGCTGTCCACGGACGACACGGGATCGCACAACAGACGGGTATGGATGAGCGCTACGTCAGCCGAATCCTGCAATGTGCATTTCTTGCGCCTGATATAGCCGAAGCCATTCTGGCAGGACGTCAGCCCCACACCTTTACATCGGAAATTTTCCGTAAACCGTTACCGCTGAACTGGATGATCAGCGGGAGCTTTTGGGCTTTGGGAGAAGAAGAGGAACTATTGGAATGCATTGAGGGCATCGCCGGTTTCTTATTTCTCAGCATGATCGCCAAGAATTCCCTGTGGAGGATTCTGCGTGGCGACCCCCGGTTTGCACTCACGCGAACAAGATTACCGGAAGCGACACTACATGTTTTCCTGCTCTGTTCCGGAGTTGGCACGTTTTCGTTTGGAAATGGTTGTAGGAATTGGGCCTTTATGATCGGCTTGCGCGGCGGCGGGGCGCCCGCTCAGAGACGCCCCCGTGGAGTGCTTTCTGGCACCGACCCGTGTCAGAATGCGGCGAACCTTTTTGGGAGAGACCGCCAATCGGGTGGCTACCCGTGAGACTTTGCGTCCTTCGTGTTCCCAGATTTTGGGAATAATAAGTTCTGAGAATTCCTCTACAATTTGCTGGAAGGTCTTCCCTCCCACCGAACCCCGCGACCAGGCTTTGAGGGTTGCATCAACCTTTCCCGTCCGCATGATTCTGGTTTTGAGAGCTTGCAGGTCATCCCACAATTGACCGCCTTGGTCATTCTTTAGGAAGGGCAGCGCTGAGTTATAAGACTTCTCGGCAGCATCACGATCGTTCAGAATCGGATTGCAGTGGGATAGGCCTTCCCACACGTAAGCGTTCGCCAACAGCCGGCGATTTTGAGTTTGCTTCGCAAACTCAATCGCATCTTGTGCAAACTTGAGCGCCGAGCGCGCGTCCTTTTCTTGGTCTGATCGTCCTCCAATCTCTTCTTCCACTTTCGCATTCTCCACCATGCTCTGCAGCAGTCGGATGCGAGACATGACAATATAATCGCTCTTCTGCTCAGCAAACTCAAAAGCGATAGCCGCCTCCTGTTCGGCACGATCAAAATCGCCATCATCGAGATACAAGTATCCGTAAATAAGATGTACTGTCCCAGCTCCATGATGGTTTCCGTGATATTGGAAGATAGCTGCGGCTTGAGCGAGGTGTGCAGATGCTTGTCGACGTAACTGTTCGAAAGTCAATCGATGATCGACGGAATTGTTCTTCGATTTCGGCTGCTTACCTTTACCTGTTTTGCGCCGACGCTTCGATGAAGCATCTATTCTCCCTCGAAGTTGTAGGCATGCCAAACGCTCGACAAGCGCCATATTCGCAAGGGAACGGGCTAAGTGAGGATGTTTTGAATCTCGTTTGCAATACTCCTCGATCGCCCTCGTAAAGTGATCAATTGCATCGTAGTAGCGACCCTCTCGTCGTGCCATCCGCCCGTACGAGGAATGGATGTTGCCCAATGTGACGTAGTCATCAGTGTCGCGTAGTGTCTCCTGAGCTTCGCGGAGGAGAGTCGCGGCATTCTTAGGCTTCCCTTTCTGAAACAAGAGCCAACTCTCCAGAACCGCCATAACCGCGGCCATTTTTGGGTGGCCCAATTCCAGAGCCAAATTACGCGCTCTTACCGTACAACCAAACGCGTCGTCATATTCCCCTGCCTTCCTCAAACAGCGGGCTTTCCAGAAGCTCGCGACAGCGAGAGTTTCCTTGTCGTCCAAGTCTTGGCCGAGTGCGAGCACGAGGTCAAAGTGCTCTACCGCTACGGCCGTGGCCTCCTCAGCCATGGCTACCATGCCCTCAGCTATGCGCAGATAAATGTAATTGCTCAATTGAAGCTCTGCCCGCAAGGCCTTTGGAAAGCGCATTAATAACGTCTTCACCCGAGAGGGCCGGGCGAAACCAATGTCCACCCATTGAGCGACGTAGCAGACCAATCGACAAGCATTTCGCTGGGTGGGATCGAGGGACTCAAGCAACGACTCGTGTTCCTGCAAGCAATTAACGCCACAATTAATATGGCGGAGGACGATATCCCGCTTCAATTGGGCGAGCAAGGTGTCTGGTATTTCAACCACGTAGCGCCGCCTCCATGTGGTCATTGATCCGATACAGGCGGTATTCTAAGCCGATCTCGTGAGATTTGGGCGAACTGCGTATGGGCACCTAAGGCTGGTCCAAGCTCCGACTGCCTGCGCACCCTCCATCCCAACCCGCGCCCTAAATCCAAAGCTCCATATTAGGCATTCGGCTTTGCTAAATACCTCTCACGGGTTGTTTTGGGCGAGTTGTCCGAATTGGACTACCAGGTTCGCAAAATTGTTGGCTTGAGGGCCTACTACAGAACGAGGACTATTGATGAGAAACGGGGTGCCACGAAGGCTCAAGCAACAGGGTTGGATTTCAGGACCGGTCGAATGTACCTGCACAGCATGCGACTGGACTGCGAACTTTGTTGCTGCCGATTCAACTGTCCCTGTTGAAATCCTGAATGCATTCGAACAGCACGATTGCCGCGAAAATGACTCCGCTCGTGCCGCGGCCAGCGAACAATATCCCTTACGAACGCATTCGTGACATTGACTAAGTCCAAATTGGGGGTACCAGTGTTTACCCGAGAATATGTCCCGAGCACGAGATTTGCGTCGAGGTTCGTCGTAGCACTCCTTGGTGCGCCTGGGGCTGGAAAAGGAACCCAAGCTAGGCGGATCTCTGTGCAATACAAAGTGCCGCAAATATCGACTGGTGATCTTCTGCGATTGCGCATAGAGCACGATACAGTTCTGGGATCACTCGCGCGGGGTTATGCGGACCGAGGTTTGCTGGTCGCGGACGATTTGGTGTGCCACATGGTAGAAGAGCGGCTTGCCGAACCGGATTGTGCTCGCGGCGCGACCCTAGACGGATTTCCGCGTACCGTAAACCAGGCTGAATGGCTGAACCGACACTTATGTGGGCAAGCTTCCGGGAAGGATGGCTCGGAACAGACTGCATTCGTCGCGGTAAAGATCAATATTCAAGAACGGGAATTGTTTCGTAGGCTCAGTGGACGTCGCATGTGTCCAAAATGCGGGCGAAGCTACAACGCCTGTTTAGGCAGGCAGAGCAATCTCGAGGTTTGTGAATTCGATGGGGCTGATCTCATAAGCCGGCGGGACGACACCCACGACATAATTCGCGATCGAATCAAAATATACGAACAGGAGACGTTGCCGGTAGCGCAGTACTATCGCGGCAGAGATTTGCTGCGTGAAATTGACGGCAATCTCCCGAGCGAAGTAGTTTTTTCACAGATTCTGCAAACCCTGGAAAATTTGCGCTGTGCACACGGGAAGTCGCACAGATTATCGGATCCTGGTTCGGTTCTGTTGGATAATCCGATTGCTAACTGAGGGGAATGCGAAGGCTTTGTTGCGATTTATGGCCCTGCCATTCGGTTCACACGTAAGCTACGATGCGACCGTGACAGCAAAAGCTAATTGATGACTGCAAGGGGCTTTACCAATCTTGATTCGTCGCCAATAAAAACAAAATTAGAGGAATTCCCTAAAGCGCGCGAATTAGCAGAGCGGCTGCGCAGGACGGTGCGTGGTAAAGTTCACTTTGACGCGGGGTCGCGTGCACTCTACGCCACGGATGCCTCGAACTACCGCCAATTCCCCATTGGGCTGGTCCTTCCCATGGACTCTGCCGATGTGGAGGCGGCGATTCAGGCATGTCGTGGACTCAACGCGCCCGTGCTGGCGCGCGGTGCTGCAACGAGCCTTGCCGGGCAATGTTGCAACACGGCGGTTGTCATCGATTTTTCCAAGTTTATGCACCGTATTCTTTCGGTGAATCCCGAAACCCGTGTCGCTGTGGTGGAACCAGGCGTTGTGCTAGATAGCTTGCGCGAAAGCGCCGAGATACACGAACTGACCTTCGCTCCGGATCCCGCAACCCACAACCGCTGTACTTTGGGTGGAATGATTGGAAATAATTCCTGCGGAACCCATAGCCTGCTCGGCGGTAAGACGGTAGACAACATTGAGGAAATGGAAGTGCTGCTGTACGACGGGACGCGCATGCAAGTGGGGAAAACCAGCGAGGGTGAACTTGCAGCAATAATCCAGGCGGGGGGCCGGAAGGGTGAAATTTATGCGGGATTGAAACAGATTCGAGACCGGTATGCTGGCCTCATTAGAGAGCGCTTTCCGCGCATCCCTCGGAGGGTATCCGGATTCAATCTTGATGAATTACTTCCGGAGCGGGGTTTTAACGTAGCCCGCGCCTTGGTGGGTAGCGAAGGGACTTGCGTTACGGTACTCGAATCGACAGTGCGACTAGTTAAGAGTCCGCAGGACCGTTCTTTGATTGGTCTCGGGTTTGCAGACGCATTCGTTGCCGCAGATTCAGTCCCTTGGATTTTGGAACATGATCCGATCGCGCTCGAGGGTTTTGACGACAAGCTACTCCAGTGTCTCAAGCGCAAGGGGCTAGCGTGCGAGGAATTGAAAATTATGCCTCCGGGAGGCGCAATCCTCCTAGTGGAGTTCGGCGCGGACAGCGAAGAAAAATCGCTGGCGCTCGGGCGGCGACTGGCAATGACAGCGCGAAACTTTCCACAGCGCCCCACAGTGCGCATCTACAACAAAATTGAGGCAAGGCAGGCCTGGTTTGTACGGGAGTCTGCTTTGGGTGGTTCCTCGTTTGTGCCCGGCGAGGACGTAGGCTGGGAAGGCTGGGAAGACGCCGCGGTTGAGCCCTCCAAGCTCGGAGGTTACCTACGCTCTCTTTTTTCCTTAATGCAGGAGTTTGGTTTTAAGTCGCCTCTGTATGGTCATTTCGGCCATGGCTGTGTTCATCTGCGAATCAACTTTGATTTCCGCACAGATTCTGGCATCGCACGCTATCGCCAATTCATTGACAGGGCGGCAGACCTGGTCGTGAGTCTCGGGGGATCCCTTTCGGGAGAACACGGGGATGGGCAATCGCGAGGAGCACTGTTAGAGAAGATGTTTGGCCCAGATCTGATAACGGCGTTTCGTCGTTTTAAAACTCTGTGGGATCCTACAAACCGCATGAATCCCGGCAAGCTAATTGACGCAGATCAACCAACCGATTACCTCCGCATTAATACCGCCCATCCACCGATCGGAATGACAACTCATTTCAGTTTTGGGAATGATCGTGGATTGTTTGAGAATGCTGCGTTGCGCTGTGTAGGCGTTGGAGCATGCCGCAAGGAAAAATCCGGCACCATGTGCCCCAGTTACATGGTGACCCGAGATGAGAAGCACTCCACCCGAGGTCGAGCCCATCTGCTCTGGGAAATGACGCAGGGCGACATACTCAAAGGAGGATGGCGCAATCAGCAGGTATTCGAAGCACTGGATTTGTGCTTGGCATGTAAAGCCTGCAAGACAGAGTGCCCGGTAAGTGTGGACATGGCAACTTATAAGGCGGAGTTCCTCGCACACTACTACAAAGGCCGACTTCGGCCAATCGGGGACTTCGTTTTCGGATATATCGACAAATGGGTCCGCATCGCTTCCCTGGCTCCCGCTATAGCTAACTTATTCGCGAGTTCTAAATTGCCTGCGAATCTTATAAAAGCTGCGCTCCATATCCATCCGTCACGACGGCTGCCGCGCTTGGCGTCAAGGACTTTTAGGCGACAACTAAATGATTTGCCGCCTACACCATTAACACTTGCTAGAGGGGAAGTTCTGCTTTGGGCGGACACCTTCAACAGCTACTTCCGCGTAGAAACAGCGCTAGCGGCACACAAGGTTTTATCCGATGCAGGTTTTCGTGTGCATGTACTGAAGCAGCATTTGTGTTGCGGACGACCTCTTTATGATTTCGGCTTTCTCGATTCGGCGCGGAGGTATCTGCTTCGTGTGTTAGATGCGATTAAGATACACTTGGAAAAAGCGATGCCTGTAGTACTGTTGGAACCGAGCTGCGCGACGGTTTTTCGGGACGAATTGACTAATCTACTACCCCACGACCCGCGCGCAATAAAATTGCGCGATAGCACATATTTGCTGAGTGAGTTCCTCGTAAAGTACGCGCCGGAATACAAGCCACCTCTGTACCGCGGGACCTTTGTAGTACAGGCCCACTGTCATCACGATGCGATTATGCGGATGACCGATGAAATTAACCTGCTGCGCATGACGGGCGCAGATGTGCATCTGCTCAATTCCGGATGTTGTGGCATGGCCGGCCCATTTGGGTTTCAAAAAGAAAAGTATGAACTCTCGCAGAAGCTGGCGGAACGTGGTCTGTTGCCTGCAGTGCGCTCTGCCAGCGCTGAGACCGTGTTCGTTGCGGACGGATTCAGCTGTAGAGAGCAGATTGCCCAGAACACTGAGATACATGGCGTACATCTGGCGGATGTGCTCGCAGGCGGGGTAAGAGATAGGCTCGAGCAAGGTGGACACGAGTCAAAATCTTGAAATCAATGGGACTCGCGCGTAACTCGATGACCGCGGCAGCCTACCAGGAAATCGAGATCGGCACCGGTATGGGCCTGCAAAACGTGCTGCACATAAAGGTGCTGGTATCCACCCTGCATTGGCGGATCTGGCGCTTTCCATTCAGCGCGGCGGCAAGCTAAGACCTCGTCGGCTACGTGCAATTGCAGAAGGCGGTTTTCGACATCAAGTTCGATTTCATCTCCATTGCACACCATAGCTAGAGTGCCTCCGACCGCAGCTTCTGGGCTGACGTGCAAGACTACGGTGCCATAAGCCGTTCCGCTCATACGCGCATCTGAAATGCGTACCATGTCGGTGATGCCGCGTTTCAGCAACTTTGGCGGCAAGCCCATATTGCCAACCTCCGCCATTCCTGGGTAGCCTTTGGGTCCGCAATTCTTCAAGACTAGTATGGAGCGCTCATCGACATCAAGATTAGGTTCATTAATCCGCTGCTTATAATCCTCGATGTTTTCAAACGCGACGGCGGGGCCACGATGCTTCATCAGGTGAGGCGAGGCCGCGGATGGCTTCAGCACGGCACCATCTGGTGCGAGATTGCCTCGGAGTACCGCGACACCACCATTTTCCACGAGCGGCTTATCATAGGGGCGAATGACTTCCTCGTTCCACGTAGGAGCCTGGCGGCAATTTTCCCAGATCGTTTTCCCGTTCACCGTGATAGTTTCGCGATGGATCAGGTTGTGCTCTCCCAATCTGCGGATGACCGCGGGCAATCCTCCGGCGCAGAAAAAATCCTCCATAAGGAACCGCCCCGACGGCATGAGATCTACCAGTGTCGGCACGTTTCGGCCCAGGCAATCCCAGTCATCGAGTGAGACCTCCACCCCCACGCGGCCTGCAATCGCCAGTAGATGAATGACAGCATTGGTCGATCCTCCGATGGCTCCATTTACACGAATTGCATTTTCGAAGGCCTGCCGAGTCAGAATTCTTGAAATTCGCAGATCTTCACGCACCATTTCGACAATACGGCGGCCAGCTTCGTGCGCAAGTGCAAGGCGGCGCGCATCGACAGCCGGAATCGCCGCATTGTGAGGCAATCCCAATCCGAGGGCTTCTACCAACGATGCCATGGTCGAGGCTGTACCCATGCTCATGCAGTGCCCGGCTGAGCGCGCAATACAGCTTTCCGCGGCGACGAACTCCTGCACCGACAGGGTACCGGCTTTGACCTCTTCGCTGAACCGCCACAAATCTGTACCCGAACCTATATCCCTGCCTCGGTATTTGCCATTGAGCATCGGCCCACCCGAAACCACAAGTGTGGGCACATCACAACTCGCGGCGCCCATTACCAGAGCCGGAGTAGTTTTATCGCAACCGCACAGTAGAACGACTCCGTCCAGTGGATTGGCACGGATAGATTCTTCTACATCCATGCTCACCAGATTGCGAAACAGCATAGCCGTGGGGCGCATGTTGCTTTCGCCGGTTGACGTGACTGGAAACTCAAGTGGAAATCCCCCTCTCTCCCAGACGCCGCGCTTCACTCGTTCCGAGATGCTCCGCAAATGTGCATTGCACGGCGTTAGTTCCGACCATGTATTGCAAATTCCGATAATCGGACGCCCATCAAACAGGTCATCCGGGAGACCCTGGTTGCGCATATGGCTGCGGTGGACGAACCCATCTTTATCCGCTCTTCCGAACCAGTCTGCGGAACGCAATTTCGTTCGTTGTTCAACCATCGTGTCGGTTATCCTTTGGGAAATCGTGTCTAAGACGCTGAAATACCATGTCAGCATTTCCCTTCGTAACATATAGGCGGCCATGCATCTTGCGTTTCTGCCCTGGCTCCAGTGAGCCGAAATAAGGATCCGCATGGAAGCACTTATTTCCCTTTGCATCGCCGTAAACATGATCGGCTTGCTCGAAACCCAGAGCAACCGAATGCCTTCCGTCCACACCTTCAACGATCACTCCGGATGCCTGCGCTTCAACTGGACCAACCTCGATACCGCGATGGCCAACTGGGATAAATCCGTTGCCCCCAGCGACTTTATAGACCGCAATATCTCGCCCATGCAGTTCCGAAAGAGTTCGCAGGCGCTCTCCGTCAAAAAGGTAAGTTCGAGTTTGTTCCGAGTCGGCAATGGAGGGCGACTCGAAAGCGACGACACAGAACGCCCAGTCCAGATTCTCCATGGTTCGTTTCATATCATTCCTGGCACTTAATTCAATGTCTACGAAATCGCTCTTAGCTCGCAACCGTAACGAAAAACAACCCTTGCCCGGTACTGTGCAGTTAGCTATAAGCTCTTTTTCGTTTTTCACAGTCCACTCAAAAGGGATGTGATGGTAGTCCTTTCCGCGACCCTGGGGCTCCGATGCGGGTAAGTGATCGTCGTACAAAAACCCGGTCTCGTATCCAATGACTTCACTGGTTCGGAGGATGAGGCGGTCGCACGGTCCCGGCCAAGCCCCCTTTACTTCTGCGCAGAGCCGCCAATCGTGGAAGGCTTTTTCCTGACTGCGATGATCGGCATACGGTCCGCTCCACTGAAATGGTCGAAGCGAGATGCCGTTTGACACTTGGGCCTGTGCCCCAGTGCGACTTAGAAATTGGGCCCCAGCGACGCCAAGAATGAGAGAGTTCAACACGCTCCTGCGACTTAACAAGGTGACGATCCTCCTATCTGAAAACGAACGCGTCCAGGAGTCACTTCTGATCGGGAAGCACGCCATATTTTTGAAGAGCGTCAAAAACTTGCTCTTCCACGTTCAGCTCTTTTTCCACGGCCCAACCATGGATTGGTCCTTTCAGTGTAATGAGTTGATTCGGCACGCCGACTTGGTCAAGTGCTTCATGCAAGCGCACCGCCTGTTCGTAAGGCACGTGAGGATCGCTATCCCCGTGCGCCTGAATAATCGGAGGAAGTCCGGCACGCACGTAGTTCACAGGCGAAAGCCGGCGGGCGAGCTCCAGGCGATTCGGAATGCTCCCGAACCACTTGAGGGCAAACCAACGTTGATGGGGTCCCTCCAGCAAGTCCGCGACATCGGTTGGACCCGAATAAGAAACAATGGCCGCAGCTTTTAGCGGAGGCTCTCCTTCTTCAGCGGGGCACTCATTATCGAATCCCGTGCTCGCGTCCAGCATTCCCGTGGTCAACGCCAGATGTCCTCCGGCTGACTCTCCCGCCACTACGATCTTGCTTGTATCAAAGCCGTAGTCTTTCGCATGGCGATAGATCCAGCGCAACGCGCAGCGACAATCTTCGACTGCCGCAGGCGCCAAGGCTTCGCTGGCTACCCGGTAGTTGACATTGACTACGTTCATTCCCTTGTAGAGATAGGGTAGCGGAGCCAACGTTACGCTTCCTTTGGTGCCCTGAACCCAGCCGCCCCCGTAAATGTAGAGCAATGTGGGCCTTGCTATGATAGACGGATCAATCGATATGACATCCAGTTTAAGTTCCTGGCCGTTCGCTCGCGTGTAGACGATGTCAGCATGGTAGCTGTATCCCGAGGCTCGGACGGCCCATTGGAATACTGGATCAGATCGCTGCCCGGATACGGCCAGGGCCGTTAGAAGCAACAACGTAATAGATGCGAATCTCATTGCATAGTCCTTACTGAAATCTTTTGGGTACACGGCACCCAAATATATTTGACCGTAGCGACATCGCGAATGGCTAAAGCGGTTTCATCTTGAGCTATTCTTGCCAGCAGGTTCGATGTTCACGGATTCTTGTTTCAGTGCTGACATTTTCTTTTCAAGAGGCCGGTACCCATACTCAACAGCAACCGCGATGGCCCCCCGATCAGATGGTGTGCGAGCTACCGTTGCGTAAGCATCGAGCGATTCTCGCAAAGTGGCGAGAGCTTTGGCCGTTTCTTCCACCGCTGCTTGTATTTGATGTGCGTCCTCCGCAGTTGCGGCACGCCTCACAAACTGGACTACCGTGACGTACTTTGTGGCAAATTCCATTCGCTTTGCCCAGTATTCGGCATAACTTTTGCCCTCGGGAGTAGCCAGCGCAACGGCGTGCCGAGCAGATTCCCAGCCACGCTCGTAGTTCTCCCGGTTTTCCTCCAAATAGTCGGGTAGCGGCCCTGCTTTCCAATACTTCATCAGCAAGCTGGGCACGGGGAATGCAAAGTGTTCGTCATCCCGCTCCCAGACATGGGTGGCATCATCAATGCTGTGCATAGTGGTCAGAAGATCCTCACCACAACGCTGGCCGCAAGCAGCCTGCAGTTCTTCCAATGCGATCTTGTCGGGGTCGGCATTGGGGTCCCATGAGGCCCGCGCCAGGTAAGCCCGCTCGGTATCATGATCGCCCGGAAATCGTTCCCGAGTTACGACGCCCTCCCACTTGGTCTCGCGAAGAATGGCCAGGACTTTTTGCAGCGCCGATGTAGTCATTTGCGGAACGATGCCGATGTTATCGTCATCCATGGTCAGGTTGATGATGGGTTGGATCGGGCCGCCTGACAGCTCTTTCAAAATGCTGGACCTCTTTAGCAGATGGTCGAGAAAGTTATCCGGCATCACTTCAAGCTCGGAGTTGGCGGGCAAGACTTTCGGCAGAATTGGATAAAGCTCTTCGGCGAAACCCCAATAGAGGAATTTCATGTCAGGACGCTTGCTCTCGCTAACAGCGCCGGAATCTTTTACCAGCCAATCAAAAAAGTAGAGTGAGGCAAGATCGCCCTTTACCTCGTCGGAAGCCTTCTTTTCCAGAGCTGCTTTGTCGAACGCCGCGCCCCATGCGTAGCCGGCGCGATGCCGGCTAGCGTCCAGCACATGCTCCAGCGTGGTGGCCTCGCCAATATGGTATTTGGCGTCGAGCGCATCCCATGCGCGCTTGTACTGATCGGTCCACTGCCGCCATTCGTTGATTGAAATATTGATCCGATCCACCTGAGGATAGGTGTCGATCGTCGTTCGAACCACAGTCGAGGAAAGCTTATGCAAGCCGGGATCGTCGAGCTTCGTGTCGGGTCCGGGAGTAGTAGTGAGCTGATTGATCATGTGAATCGGAACGGCGCCGCCCAGGAGAGGAGCGAACTCTTTGGGGTACTCACTGACCGTTGCGCTGGTGACGCATTCCATGCCGCGGCTGTTTCCGTACTCAATAAGTTCATGCTGCAGCCGCACACCGGCGTCGAGAAGTTCGTCCGGCGTACCATGGACCGGCAAATCCGGGTTCCAGAATTCCGTCATCTCGGCGGGAAAGGCCGAGCGGCCAGGCATGTCGGGGGTGATTGGATAGTGGTAGCCATACCACAGGGTCGCGGTTTGGCGCTTGATGCCGTCGACCTGGTACTCGAGGTATGGTTGCCAGGCGTATCCACCGACGTTCAAACGGTTGTATTTCATCTTCGCGAGCTGATCGATTAACCGGCGAAAATCGTTGATTCCCCAAGCTTCGCCGCTATCCGCAAAATCCACGTTGGTGGTGCCGTGAGCTCGCACACGGAAAATGGGCTCC
This sequence comes from Terriglobales bacterium, assembly GCA_050746185.1. GTDB lineage: Bacteria > Acidobacteriota > Terriglobia > Terriglobales > Acidobacteriaceae > PALSA-188. The sequence continues at coordinate 101,741 of JBOGLA010000016.1, forward strand.
ATCACCACATGCAGATCGGGCATGCTGAATGCAGACCGTGACGGCAGCGCATCCCGGTTGAGCAAGTAGCGGACTCCCCAACGCTCCGCCAATTCGTAAACAGCCCAGAGCGTGGCCTTGGGGCTCCCACCGCCTATTACCAGGACTGCCGGTCTGCCCTGCAAACGTTGAATTACGATACCCTGATCGCTGACCTGGGGAAAGCTCTTGATAGCTGGATTCGTGGCTGGGCTGCCAATGAGAAACACCGCCAAGGCGGCGTGATCCATTTTCGTAGTCGGCTGCACTTTCACGCCAAACAGCTTGCTCAGATAACCGCAAAGCTCCGAGGCGGCGAACTTGTCGAGCTCCGGTGCGTTCTGACCCACTACAACAGCCACCGTCGCGTCTGCCGCGCTAGCGCTAGCGCCAAAGGCGAAGGCGAAGGCGAAGACGAAGACGAAGAGGAATACAATGTGTACGAATCGCTTGGTCATTTTTTCTCCGGAAGACTTGCTGTAGGGGTCGAAGCAAAAGTGCTTACCCATTTCAAATTCGCGATCAATGATCTAGTTTGCAATCAATCTGTCCGCATTCGCCAGAAGCGAGATTGAGAGCATTAACAGTCCTACCCCAGTGAGCATGATTCGTGACACGCGCATAGGTACTCCTTTCCACTCACCGGTGAGCCAGCCCAAAGCGTTGGCGGTAAGTATCGAAGTAGCGAGCATGACCGGAAAGCCGATGAAGGCGCCGTATTCTCCCATCTTGTAGGCGCCTATTCCGTAGACAACAATGCCCGCCGCCCAAATAATTCCCATCACTATAGTCTGCAGCCAGTACCCACCTGTCCCCTTGGCGAAGAACTTTTCTGCGCTGCCGTTACGCCCGACCAAATACCCGCAGTAGCCCACATTCACCAGATAGTTAGCCGTGAACACTAAACTCCAAAGCGCATTAGCTGCAAAAATTGGGCGTGCCCCAAATTCGATGGCACGATGAGTGACTTCCGTGCCGAACACAAGAGCGAAGTTTACACAGCCGCACAAAAGTCCAGACACTATGCATAGCAATAAGCCTAGACGAAATGGGCGCATCTTCTTGGTTTTACGAGGTTCCACTGCGAAAGCCATTTCTTTGCGCCTGCCGGCAACTGCGCAACAGGCAATACCAAGCACCAAGACCGCCATGGCCGCAAGGAACCACAAGCCACCGCGGGTGAAAAGTTTTGAGGCATTGTTCAGCAGTAGTGGGATCAGCGACCCATCGATCGCGATGATGCCTAGAATGATGGAGAAGCCAATCGACATTCCTACCATGTCGATACTTAGACCCAGAAGGACTCCGCCGAGACCCCAAGCCGCGCCGAAGATTAGGGCCCAGGTGATCGCCGTTGTAGACACGTGGCGATAGACATCTAGTAAAGCAGGCACGGTGCAAGAAGCCAGCGTCCAAGGAACAAGCACCAGCGCCGCTAGAGAACCTATTCCCCAAGTATTCTCCCAATTCCATTTAGGCGTGAACTTCAAGGGCAGGGAATAAGCTCCTTCCATTACTCCGCCGCACATCACCAGCACCAGACCCGTGACTAATCCTTTTCCTTCCAAAGAAAATCCCCGACGGTGGTCAGTTTGAACGATTAGGTTCCGCACCCTTCGTATTTGAAACGTACGCCTCAGGGTTCACCAGGTTCGGCGGCCGGCGGCCGTCAAAAGCAGCAAAGAGATTCTCCGCAGCGAGAAGGGCCATGCGCAAGCGTGTCTCCGGTGTTGCGCTGCCCACGTGCGGCATTAATACAACGTTGCTCATCCGGAGAAAAGCCTTTGGCACTTGCGGCTCGTGTTCATAAACATCCAATCCGGCTCCAGCGATCCGGCCAGTTTGTAGAGCCTGAATCAAGGCCTCCTCTTCTACAATGCTTCCACGCGCAGTGTTAATGACAAATGCGGAAGGTTTCATCAGGTCGAATTCTGAAGTGCTGATAGCGTGGCGGGTTTCCGGGGTAAGGGGGACATGAACGCTCAGGAAGTCGCATTCCCGCAGCAACCTATCACGGCTCACGAACTCCGCCGCCAGCTCATGCTCGGTACTTGGGGACGCGCGATGGCGGGAGTAGTAGAGGATGCGCATGCCAAAACCGCGCCCGCGGCGAGCAGTTGCTTGCGCAATTCGACCAAACCCGTAAAGCCCCAGCGTTTTGTCACACATTTCAGATCCCCAGAGAAAATTCCATTGCCAGTGCGGCCAGATCCCATCGCGCACATAACGATCGCCTTCGATCACCCTTCGCGCCACGGCGAGCATTAAAGTAAAGGCAATGTCGGCGGTGGCCTCGGTCAGGACATCAGGGGTATTGGTGACCATAATGTGCCGAGATCGGCATGCGTCGAGATCGATATTGTCATAGCCCGCGCCGATGTTCGCGATCACGCGAAGCCGGGGGGCTCCTAAGATTGTTTCCGCATCAACCCTTTGTCCGCAGGGCATCAATCCATCCAGGTCGCGCACTATTTCCGCTAAAAGATTCAGTGGGATGGGGGCGTCAGTTTCGTGAATTCGGACATCGCAGAATTTGGACACTTCGCTAATGGCAGCCGACTGCACGGGACGCGTAATGAAGATTTTCGGCTTATCTCCTGCGATCATCGGTGAAGTATATATAGAATCATTAGCCGCCATAAGTCAACAAATAATGCATAGATGAAATAAACCGTTATTAACACAGAGATTTATTTGACAATTTAGTTCATTAACTGACATAGTGGCCCTCGTTTGAACTTCGCTCGGCGGATTTAGCGTCGCAGGAATTTTGGGTCCTCGAACACTAGTGAAAAATGAAGCTTCACGGCGTGATACCGGTAATGGTGCTGCCTTTTCACGATGACGAAGGCATCGACGAAGCGACGCTCCGCGAGGAAGTTGACTTCGCAATCCGGTCAGGTGCCGATGCAGTGTGCGCCCCAGGATTTGCTACCGAATTTTACAAGCTGACCGACGAAGAGCGAAGGTTGGTGATTCAGATAGTGGTGCAGCAAGCGAGCGGGCGTGTGCCAGTGTTCGCTGGGACTGGATGCGGTTCGGTGTGGGCAACGGTCGAACTTTCGCAATATGCAGAATCAATCGGTGCCGACGGAGTCATGGTCTCAGCTCCTAAGTGGTGTCCGCTTGGTATTCGGGAACAGATGAATTTCTTTGAGTCCGTCTGCCGGGGCGTGAGCGTCCCAGTCATGCTGCAAGACGCAGACTTTGCCGGCGGCGGTTTGCCAGCCAGCCTGATTGTCCAGTTGGCCGAGAGCTGCGAGAACCTCAGATATGCGAAACTAGAAAACCTGTTACCAGGCACCAAATGCGCAGAGGTGATCCGACTGTCTGAGGGAAAAGTGGATGTACTCTACGGGATGGGAGGCATTGCTTTGATGGACGGCTTGCGACATGGAGCTACTGGAGTCATGCCAGGGCCCAGCTTCGTGGAAGCATACTCGCGGGTATTTGCTTTGCATGACTCTGGCCGAAAAATGGATGCTGCCGCACTCTTTTATGAAATTCAGCCATACATCACCTTTGCTGTGCAGCACTTGGAACTGGTCATTCAGATGGATAAGCGGGCATTAGTGCGGCGAGGTATTTTTCGTTCGGACCGCATGCGAGAACCATCGCTTCATCTGGATGACGAATACGAACATCAGATGGATGAGCTGATCGAGAGCATGATGAAGATCGTCGTGAAAGCTTCAAATAGAATCTCGAATGCTGGAGGGAATACCTGAGCAATACCGGGCTCAGCGCAATCACGTGTCAGGGGGTATAGGAATGGGCGAAGATGGTTTCTTCAGTTTGAAGGGGCACGTTGCGGTAGTCACCGGTGGCGGACAAGGGATCGGCGAAGGCATCGCTAAACGATTGCATTCGGCCGGAGCCCAAGTCGCTATATTGGATCTCAACGAAGATCTCGCGAAATCGGTTGCAGTTTCTATTGATGGAGTCGGGGTGAAGTGTGATGTATCTTCATCCCAATCTGTTCGCCAAGCAGTTTCCGCAGTGGAGGAACGTTTGGGAGACATCTCGATTTTAGTTAACAATGCCGGCGTCTCGGGCAAGGCGGCATACCTTTGGGAACTGGACGAAAAAGAAATCGACTCGGTTTATGCCGTCAATCTGCGCGGTGTGTACTTAATGTGCCACGCCATAGTTGGGAAAATGCTTCAGAAACGCTACGGCCGTATTTTAAACGTCGCTTCGATTGCAGGGAAAGAGGGAAATCCCCGTTTGCTGGCGTATTCCGCAACCAAGGCCGGTGTAATTTGCCTCAGTAAGTCTCTAGCGAAAGAAGTTGCCGGTCGCGGCGACATAACGGTAAATAGCATCTCGCCCGCAGTCGTGCAAACCCATATTCTTGACACGATTCCCCAGGAAACTATCAATTACATGGTGAGTCGAATTCCGGTCGGTCGCACCGGCAAAGTAGAGGAGATTGCTGCGCTTGTTCACTACTTAGTCTCTCCCGAGGCGTCGTTTACGACCGGACAGTGTTACGACATATCGGGAGGACGAGCGACTTACTAACTTCAATTGTTCGCGAATTTGTTTTGGAAAGGAGCCCAGGATGCGGATTATTCGATACTTGGATGCAGCAGGCAATACTAGCTATGCCAGCGAACAGGTTGACGGAACAATATTCGTCATTCGCGGCGACATCTTTGGACAGTTTGAAGTCACGAAGGATAAGGCGAATGTGAAAAAGCGTCTCGCTCCGCTAATCCCTACCGCTATTTGGTGCATCGGCTTGAACTATAAGCAGCACGCTAAAGAAACAAACTCGAAGATCCCCGAATATCCGATCGTTTTCGCGAAGAGTCCTTCAGCGCTTCAGAACCCGGGCGACCCGATCGAAATACCGGTTCATCTTAGGAGCGAAGAAGTTGACTTCGAGTGCGAACTCGCAGTCGTGATTGGGAAGGCCTGTAAGAACGTCAATCGTGACCAGGCACTGGATTTTGTGCTGGGATACACATGTGCAAATGATGTTAGTGCACGAGACTGGCAAATCAGGCGAGGCGGCAGTCAATGGTGTCGAGGAAAAACATTCGATACTTTCGCGCCTCTCGGCCCGTGCCTGGTGACGAAGGAGGATATCCCTGACCCTCACACTCTGCGCATTCAAACCATTCTTAACGCCAGTACGATGCAGGATTGGAACACCCGCGATATGATTTTTGACATTTCCACTCTGATTGAATTTTTGAGTGGCAGCACTACGCTGCTTCCGGGTACCGTGATTCTTACCGGGACCCCGCAGGGCGTTGGGCTAGCGCGGAACCCGCCGGTATGGCTGAAAGCCGGCGACAGCATTTCAATCGTGATAGACAAAATCGGAACCCTCACAAATCCCGTTAAAGAAGAAGCAATATAAATTAGACATCCACAGACTGCCCAAGGCTGACGATTGAGAGATCGAGTGTTGCACCAAGGTTTTCGACTCAAGCTTGCTATAATTCACCAGCGAATTAATACTTCTTAAGTATTTTATTTTTATATGATTGAATCACTGGTGGCTGCGGCAGACTGCGGTTCCGCTGGACGACGAATGAAAACAAACTACAAGGCGTCCGAGAAAGAAACGGAAATTCTCGGACTCATACACTCTCGGGTCTCTCTGTCCCGAGCCGAATTAGCAACGCTAACAGGTCTGAGTGCCGCGCTGATATCTGCGATTGTGCGCCGTCTGATCAACAACAAAATGGTCGTTGAATCTGGGTTGGAACCGAGCAAGCTTGGTCGGCGGCGGGTGGCATTGAAGCTACGCTCGGGAAATGATTACACCATCGGCGTGGAGATCGGCACTTTTTTCTTACGCGTGATTATCAACGATCTGGCGGGAACCGTGTGCGGCAGATTCGAAGCCCGTACGATGCTTTCCGAAGGGTTTTCTCGAGTGATGGAAAGATGTTTTGAGGTTGTTAGCAGGGCGATAACGGAGTGCGGGGTGACGCGTGATTCGATCGTCGGCATTGGTATCGCGCACTCTGGGGTCGTGGATAGCAATCGGGGTGCGGTTCTCTCATTTCCCCGCCCAGGTCAAATGGCGGAGTGGAGGAATGTTCCACTGCGTGAAATCATAGAAGAAAAACTTAAGATCCCATGCATTATCGAGGACAGTGTTCGGATGGCTGCTCTCGCCGAAAAACAGCTGGGGGCGGCGATCGAGCTTTCCGATTTCATCTACGTACGCATCGGGATGGGTATTGGCGCCTGTATTTTCATTGATGGTGAACCATACCGAGGTGCCGGAGGCAGCGCCGGAGAATTCGGTCATATGACAGTCGACGAGAATGGCCCCATATGCTTCTGTGGTAATAACGGATGCCTCTCCGCCTTGGCCTCGTGCAGCGCGATTATCCAACAAGTGACAAGTGCCATCAAGAAGGGTGTCCAATCCCGCGTTCTGGAAATAGCTGGCGATGTGGATCAGATAAGCATCGAGAAAATATTGCAAGCTGCCGCCGACAATGACTCGCTGGCCTTCCGAGTACTGAATGAGGCTGCTGTCCATATCGGTGTTGCCCTAGCGGACGTGGTGAACCTGTTAAATCCGTCTGTAGTTGTTTTCAGCGGTCCCCTCTTTCAAACCAATCCGCAGCTAATGATGGAAGCGATCCAACGGGTAATTCGGCAACGCGCTTTGGAAAAAGCGGCTAATGAAGTTCAGATCGTGGTGTCAACTTTGGGAGCTGATGCTCCGGCTTTAGGTGCCAGCCGTTTTGCGGGCGCACGAGCGATTGCGACTCTCTACACCACCGCTGGGTGAGTTTTGAACTATTTTGGATTTATTTTAGTAAATGCATCCCATCTAAATTTATTGTGGAATTATAGGTGCTTTGAATCCCCCTATATTATTCCTAGAAGCTATCAATAATGAATTAAATCTTGACAGGGGTTAGGTGCCACTTGTACGTTGCACTGAGCTTGGACGAAAGTCGGCCATGACAAAGAAGTGGCGAAGTTCTCGTTGGTTCGACCGAGATGACGAAGTAGGATTCAACCATCGTGCGGCTCTTCGATCGGAGGGTTTTACTCCGCGTGCCTTCGAAAATAAGCCTGTGATTGGTATCTGTAACTCCTGGAGCGAACTCAACAACTGTAATCTTCACCTGAGAGCAGTGGCGGAAGCGGTTAAACGCGGCGTTTGGGCCGCGGGTGGTTTCCCGCTTGAGTTCATGACAATCTCCCTCGCCGAAGATCTCATGATGCCAACAGCCATGCTTTACCGGAACTTGATGGCGATGGAAGTGGAAGAGATGCTTCGCTCCCATCCTCTGGATGGAGTAGTGCTACTGTGCGGTTGCGATAAAACTACCCCTGCACAACTGATGGGCGCTGCCAGTATGGATGTTCCTGCGATCATGGTGCCTGGCGGCCCAATGCTGAATGGGATGTGGAGGAACCGGCCCATTGGCTCTGGAACAGACGTATGGAGAAATTGGGACGAGCGACGCGCTGGACGCTTTTCCGCAAAACAGTGGGAAGAATTAGAGGGTTCCATATCTCGAAGTGCTGGCCATTGCATGACCATGGGAACCGCTAGCACTATGACGAGCCTTGCCGAAGCATTAGGTATGACGTTACCCGGTTGCGCTAGTATTCCGGCCGTGGATTCCCGGCGTTATGCAATCGCCGAGGCCAGCGGGCAGCGAATTGTTGGGATGATCGAAGAAGATCTACGTCCTTCCAGCATCATGACCCCCGAAGCATTTGAAAACGCCATTCGTGTCTTTGCTGCGCTAGCCGGATCTACGAACGCAATAATTCACCTCACCGCAATTGCGGGTAGGCTCGGGATTCCGCTCCCGTTGTCCAAATTCGACGAACTATCAAATTCCACGCCTACGATCGCCAATGTGCAACCCTCGGGCCAATATCTAATGGAAGATTTTTACTATGCTGGAGGATTACAGGCACTAATGAAGGAGATTTTGCCGCTGCTTAATGGAGATGCAATGACAGTTAACGGTAAGACCATCGCTGAAAACGTTGGATCTTCCGAGTGCTACAACGACGAGATAATTCGCAAGTTAGAGAATCCCGTGCACCCAAATGGTTCTCTTGTGGTGCTCGGCGGCAATCTCGCGCCCAATGGCGCAGTGCTTAAGACGTCAGCCGCATCCCGCCACCTTCTTCAACACACAGGCCGGGCGGTAATTTTTGAGAGTTATCAAGAAATGTTGCAGAAGATCGATGAACCGTCTTTGGACGTCGATAAGAATTGTGTCCTCGTGCTGAAGAACTCTGGGCCTGTAGGAGGCCCAGGCATGCCTGAGTGGGGGCAGATTCCTATCCCGGTGAACCTTCTCAAGCGCGGAGTCACGGACATGGTGAGAATTAGCGACTCCCGAATGAGCGGCACTAGTTACGGCACCGTCGTACTTCACATTTCCCCGGAATCGGCTATCGGAGGTCCCTTGGCAGTCGTTCAAAATGGCGACCAAGTGAGGCTCGACGTAGAAAATCGACGCCTCGATTTACTTGTGTCCGATGCTGAATTAGGGTGTAGGCGGAAAGCTTGGATACCGGCTCGCAAAAAGTACCATCGAGGTTATTACACCATGTTCTTGAATCACATTTTGCAGGCAGACCAGGGATGTGACTTTGACTTTCTGGTTGGCCAGAGTGACGGAGAGCCGAATGAGCCGATTGTAGGCCGTTCGTGACCGTACAAGAGTTTAACGCAGCCCGCACCTATTTCGAGCAATCCAACTAACCGCACTGCCCTCCTGATAGTCCCAACGGTTGTCCACCTGCGCAGGGCTTCAGTCTTTCATCCCTACCATTTCCTCGGATCCCCAAGTTGAAGCATACATTTATTTCATTGATAAAGTAAATGTGGTTAATAATAGGCAAAAATGGCTAGGTTAATATTTTTATAAATGAAAGTGCTTGACAAACGTACAGTTTCGTAGATAACTTGCTCCCATCCGAGTTGGGTTCCTTGTCTTAATGAAGTTTTTAATGAACCAAGAAATTCGAGACAAGTTAACGCACGTCATTTTCGACAGGGAGGGGTTACTGAAATGAAAGCAAACTATAACGGCGCACGAGGAAGGGTATTAGGATGTTTCCTGGGTTTTCTGTTGTTTTCGGCAAGTTTACTTGCCCAAGTTACGACAGGAGCGATCGTTGGTCTTGTCACAGATCAATCGGGGGCTGTAGTACAGGGAGCTCAGATTGTTGCAATCAATCAGGACACCGGCATCAGAGGTAATACGATATCCGACTCCGGCGGCTTGTACAGCTTCCGCGAGCTGCCACCCGGCACTTATGTTGTCGAAATCACCGAGACCGGTTTCCGGACCCTCAAGAAGGGACCCTTATCGCTGAGCAGCACTCAAAAGTTGGAAGTCAATGCCAGCCTCTCCCCAGGCGCGACAAGTGAAACTGTTTCGGTTACGGCAGAAGGGCAGTTGCTGCAAACCCAGGAGAGCGCAGTTAAGTCTCAAGTAACTGAAACACAAGTTGAAAACTTGCCATTGAACGGGAGAAATCCTTCGGCATTGATTCTGCTGGGCCCTTCAGTCTCGATTGCTCTGCAAGCTTCTACTGGCTCATCTTTGGGCTACACGTTCAACGGTCAAAATCAGGTTGGCGGAAGTCTCAGACTTGACGGACTCGATGCCAGCATAGGAACCGATCCGGGCTTCCTGTTTGGCTCGCTGAATTTCAACCTAAACACGACGAGCGTGGATTCCATCGCCGAATTCGACATTCAAACAGATAACTACTCCGCTGATTCCAAGGGTTCCAGTGGTTACGTGAACGTGATAACCAAAAGCGGAACAAACCAGGTTCACTTCGATTTTTATGATTTCTTCCGCAATGGCGCTATGGATGGAACGAACTTTTTCGCTAAATCAAGGGGAAGCCTGAAGCAAAACGATTTCGGAGGTACGATAACTGGCCCCATCAAACGGAACAAGGTTTTTTTCATGGGGAGCTACGAAGGACAGCGGATTCACCAACCGTATCCTGGGTTCGCGGTTGTTCCGACGGCATCGTTCCGGGCCACGGTTAGTGCTAATTTAACACCATTTCTGGACCGAACTCCTTTGCCCACATCAGCCATTCCCGGAAATGCTAACGTTGGAAATTTTCAAGATACGGTAAAGTCGAATATTAGGCAGGACATTGCCACCGGCCGTGTCGATTACAATTTTTCAGAAAAGGACCGGATCTTTGCGCGGTACGTCATCAATTATGGGATTGTTGCTGGAGCCTCGTCCGCTCTGGGAGGCACGGTAAACAATGGCTTGAGCATTTTTCCAGGCTATAACTTTGGTCAATCGCAGCGTCACCAAAGCGCCTCCGTGGACTGGGTCCATACATTCACGCCTAGTCTCTTGAATGACCTTAGCCTTGGAATGAACCGCTATAGAGAAACCCGTCTGAGGGGCGATCCGTCGATTTACTTTCTCCCGGACATTTCCATTCCCGGTGTAACTGTATCCGGAGGTGGAAATCAGAAGCACTGGGGTACTACCGAAGGCGAGGTCAATGAAAAGGCCACTTGGGTAAGAGGAAAGAGTACCTTAGCGTTTGGAGGAGGCTACGAATACTGGGTCTCCGGACTGAATCAGTTCAGTGTAGCGAATCTTACGTTTCCAACGCTGGCAGCTTTTGCAGCCGATCAACCGACAATCTATAGCGACGGTTTGGGTATTACTGGACACGAGCCGACGGAGCATATTCACGACGGACAGTGGGGTGGCTTCGTGCAGGAAGATTACCGCTTGGCCCCGCGTTTGACGCTAAATCTCGGGCTGCGCTATGACAACTATGGCGTACTGGTGGATTCGACTCACAACGCGCGCAACGTTATTGACGGGCCGTTCAGTCCGTTCCGATCACCTACAGCCCCGCTCTACAATGGCAACAATCATGATTTCGGCCCAAGATTTGGCTTTGCTTGGCAGCCTCTATCTTCAAGACCGTTTGTTCTGCGAGGCGGAATCGGAATCTACTACGGTGCACGTACTACTGGGCAAACCGGAGATATCTTCGAATATAATAGTGTGGGCTCATTTTCCGTATCGAATCTCCAGTTCCCCGGTTTGACATACCCGTTACCGCCTGCGGTTGCTACGTTTGCTGCCAACACACCTGGTCGGCATATCATGGATCCAAACGCCAAGGATCTAGCTACGCAACAATGGAACCTCACTGCACAGTATCAGTTTGGCGAATCGACCAGTATCAGTGTGGGCTATGTCGCTAACCATCAAACTCATATTCCTGGGGAAACTCTCCCTAACGTCACGAACCCCCTCACACATATGCTGAACAATCCAAACTTCGGAAGCGTGGCCTACATTCAAACCGTGGACACAGCATGGTACAACTCGATGCAGGTCAGTTTCCGACATCGGCTATCTCACAACATTTCTTGGGACACCTATTACACATGGTCGCATGACACTGGCCTGGAGACAGGCCTCTTCGAAGTCAGTGCGGCGGTTGGTGGGGGCCATGAACAGGTTCAGACCTATACCAACCGAAATTTGAATCGCTTCAACATGCCGGTAGATCTCCGGCATCAGTTCACTACCGATCTCACTTACATGTTGCCGCGTCTTTCCGGCTCCAACGGATTTGTTAGAGGCGTTGCCGGAGGGTGGAGCACATCCGGAATTTTGAAAGCATCGAGCGGGTTACCGTTCAACGTATTCACGGGTAGAGATACCGGCGATGGTACTTTTGAGCAGAGACCAAACCTAGTCCCGGGTGTGCCGATTTACCTGCCGTCGAGCGCTGGCCGAGGTTTTCTCAACCCCGCCGCTTTTGCAATTCCTACCGCAGCGGATCCTGCCACAGGGCTAAAGCTAGGATATTTACCAAATAATTATGTACGTTTGCCCTTCACGCTAGCTATGGACTGGGATTTGGCAAAGAAGCTCTACACCGGAGACAAATTCAACGTAGATTTTCGAGCCGAGTTCTTCAATGTCCTAAATCACCCCGTGTTCTCGACGGTAGTCGGCACTCTTTCGGCCCCAAATTTTGGTCAGGCTCAAGGTGCCACTGATCCGAGAGAGATACAGTTGTCGCTAAAGTTTAATTTCTGATCGTAAGGCGGCCCATACTGTAGGATTCTGTCTTGGCGTGTAAAAAGCGCCAAGACAGCGTTTTAGTGGTCGGCCCGCCTGCACCGGGATGACTCCTCGCCTGGCCGAAACCGTCGTGGGCAATACGTTGAAGCAACAAGGCGATCAATGTCAAGACGTCCGATTATCCATTCCAATGTCATCAGATGCGGTATTGACACCGGCGGAACTTTTACAGACCTTATTGCCGTAAACGAGGCAACAGGCAATCTAATCATCAGTAAGTTTCCTTCCTCTCAGAAAGATCCGGTTAAGTCGATTGTGCGCGTGATTCAGGAGTCGGGGCTCGATCTCGAGCGGACCGCTTCAGTGGTGCTTGGAACCACGCTGGGCCTGAACGCTCTTCTTCAACGTGGTGGTGCCAGAGTCATCTTTGTGACCACCGCGGGATTCGAAGATGTCTTATTCATTCAGCGGATGAACCGCCGTTATCACTATTCCTTTGATTGGGTCAAGCCGAAGCCCCTGGTTGAGCATCGGGACTGCCTGGGGGTGCGAGAACGTATTGACGCACACGGGAAAGTATTAGTACCCCTAAACTCTCCGGAAATGCACAGGCTGGCGAACGAAATCGAAGTCGCTCTGGCGCACCGGCCAGCCCAGGATACGTCAATTGCGGTGTGCCTTTTGTTTTCGTATTTGAATCCTGAGCATGAATTGGGCTTGCGAAAATATCTGGAATCCCGATTCCCCAAAATTCCGATATCCCTCTCCCACGAAGTTGCCCCGATTTGGCGCGAATACGAACGTGGTTGTACCACTGTAGTAGACGCCTTCATTAAACCTATTCTTGCGCGCTATATTGCCGGCGTCCGCGCCTGTCTGAACCAGCTCGGGTCACAAGTACCTTGGACAATTATGAAGTCGAATGGTGGGCATGCTACTCCCGAGGCGGTTGAGAAGCAGCCAGTAAACACCGTGCTCTCCGGACTAAGTGGTGGAATCGTCGGCGCGAAGTACTTTGGCGATCTTGCGGGCGAAAAAAACCTGGTGACCCTCGATATGGGAGGCACGAGTTGTGACGTGGGCCTGGTTCGCGATGGTGCACTCTCACATGTGACCAATTATGAAGTGGAATGGGGAATGCCGATTAGTGCACCGTTTGTAGACGTAAGTTCCATTGGCGCGGGTGGTGGGAGCATCGCGCTAGTGGATAAGGGCGGTTTCCTGCGGGTGGGTCCGCAGAGTGCGGGAGCTGATCCGGGACCCGCGTGTTACGACCAAGGAGGCATAGAGGCTACCGTTACGGATGCCAACCTCGTTTTAGGGAGATTAAATCCCGATTACTTCCTCGGGGGCAAAATGAAGCTCAATTCCGCTCGGGCTGAATCCGCAGTTTCCGCGTTGGGGAATTCTCTCGGCATGGGGTGTGCGGCAACAGCTCAAGCCATTATCGACATCGCCGACGAAAACATGGCCAACGCCATCCGCGTAATTTCAGTTGAACGTGGAATTGATCCACGCGACTATGCACTTGTTTCCTTTGGCGGCGCGGGCCCCCTCCATACCGGCGGAATCGCCGAAAAGATTGGCATGCGGCGAATCATTGTGCCACTTTACCCGGGGTTGTGTTCGGCATTCGGCACCTTAATCGCCGATTTTCAGGTCGACAAAATCCTCAGCCAGCATTTCCGTTCTTCCAAAATTGATGCTGCCGAAATAAATAAGCTGTTTAATACGATGGTGAAATTGGCGCGGACGGAACTTCGGGAAGAAGGATACAGCGGCACGCAGCGAATTCAGAGATCGATCAGCATGCGTTATGCGGGACAGAACTACGAGCACGACGTAACCATTGGCACGGGCGCGATCACTCGTAAAAAAGTGGACCTAATATTTGAGAAGTTTCATAATCTGCACGAGCGATTCTACGGCTATTCCATCAGCAAGGAGGTCATTGAACTGATCCGGTTCAATGTAAGCGTGATCGGAGCTTCCAAAGTTCCGCGACTGAAGGACATCCCAAAAGGGCGATTATCCCGCGCGCTCCAAAAGCGTCCGGTCTATTTCAAGAACCATGGCTATGTCACCTGCCCTGTATTCAGACGCGGCAGTTTGCCGGCCGACACCAAGTTAAGGGGGCCGGCGGTTATCGAAGAGCAGGACTCAACCATTCTGCTTCATCCCGGCAATATGCTTCGTACAAACAAAAAAGGCGTCCTCACAATTACATTATGAAAAAGGCGAGACCCAAACAGCTTGATGGCGTGGCGCTGACGATCATTAATAACGCTCTGGTGAACATTTGCCGCGAAATGGGAACCGCCATGATGCGAACTAGTTACTCCCCCATCTTCAACGAGGCTTTGGACTTTTCCTGCGTCATCTTTACCCCCGAGGGCCAGATGATCGGCCAAGCCGAGTTTTGTCCAACCATGATCGGCTCGGCACAGTACGCGGTGAAATGGACGATCGAAGAATTGGGCTTGGAATCTTTCCAGCCGGGGGATGTTGTTATTCACAACGATCCTTACCGCGGGCAGTGCCACATGCCGGAACACATGGTTTTGAAGCCAGTCTTTTTTGCAAATAAATTGAGATTCTTCGTAGCCAACATCGCCCACCTGGGCGAGATCGGAGGAATGGCGCCCGGTTCATTCGCTGCGGATGCGACTGAAGTCTACCAGGAAGGACTGCGACTCCCTCCTGTCAAGATCATGCGCCGCGGTGAATATGTGAAGGACGTTTGGAAGATTATTCTCAGCAATCATCGCACGCCAAAATCCAGCTGGGGCGACCTCCACGCCATGATTGGCTCGCTCAGCATTGCCGAAGAACGCCTCATGAACCTGCTGGAACGTTACGGCACAGAAGTGCTGGTGGCGGCGGCGAAGCAACTCCTTAATTATTCTGAGCGTTGGATGCGGGCTGAGATCCGTGAAATTCCAGATGGAGTGTACGAAGCCAAGGATTGTATGGAGGACGATGGAATCACGAACAATCCGGTTTGGATGCGATTGAGACTAATCGTCAGTGAGGACGAAATCATTGCCGATTGGAGTGATTCTGATTTGCAGGCTCGAGGGCCGATCAACGCAACATTTGTGGTCACCGCGGCAGCAACCTACAGCGCTGTCCTACACGTCACGAATAGGGACATACCTCGTAATTCAGGATGCTTCAGGCCAGTACGAATTATCACTAAGCCTGGAACGATCGTGAATGTGAAGCATCCCGGTCCCTCGGTTGGGGGAAATACCGAAACCCATCCTCATATTCAAAACGTAGTCGTGGCGGCTCTGAGCCAGGCGATTCCAGAAAGAGCGGCGGCTGCGGAAGGAGCCACAGCATGTAATTTCCTGTTTGGCGGTTTGCACCCCGATACTGGTGAGTACTACACCAACTACCACTTCGAGGGTTGTGGATGGGGAGCGACGACCTCCCATGATGGAAACTCAGTTATGTGCCCCGTGAATGGCAACTGCCGAAACACGCCCGTGGAGGTATTTGAGACTAAATACCCATTTCTCACGATGGAATACGCGATGCGAAAAGACTCGGGCGGGATAGGAAGGTATCGTGGCGGTCTGGGGAGCTCGCGTAGGCTCCAAGTTATTGCTCCCGAAGTAACCGTTAGCGCGTTGTTGGACCGAACGAAAACACAAGCTTGGGGCCTGTTTGGGGGCGCCAGCGGGGCGAGTGCAAAGTTGCTAGTCAAGAAAAAGGACGCGAACTCTTTCACGACGTTTGATAAAGCCTTCGGCACAGTGTCGGCCACGAAATTCTCCCGAATAGTATTGAAACAAGGAGACGAAGTCATCATCGAATCGCCCGGCGGAGGTGGCTACGATCCGGGAGGCGAGCGTTTGGCGCAAGATGTTCAGAATGACATCGTGCAAGGCTACATTTCACTCCAAGCCGCAAGGGAACATTATGGATATAAAGATTAGAGCACAGGCTCGGGTTCGAGGTCGCTGGGAGAAAAATCATATCGCCTGGCACGAACAGACAACCGTCTACTGTGATTGCTGCGGAATACTAATTCCTAAGAAAGAATTTGTAGTGGAAACAGCAGGTCTACATCGCCGGTTCTGTGGGCCGGACTGTGCGCAACTCCCCGACCGGATTCGACGATTAAATAAGCCTCAGGATCTCAACAGCTAACCCATTTCGGTTCGCAATCCAAACATGACAGATATTTCCGAGACCTCGATAATTCTTAGAGAGATCGCTGTGGAATGGCACCGCGGTGAATTCAAAGGTGAAGTCCAGGTAAGTAATGGTCGCCTGCTCGGTATAGAAATTGTATTGGGGTCCGGGTCGTTGGAACAGGAAAACCAGTTTACAAGCGCCAATGGTGGACCGTTCCGAATCGCCTTGTTCATTGAAGGGTGTTCAAACCGATATACGCCAAGTCCGACCATTGTTTCAATCAGGACGGACAAGCATTCGTTTAGCTTCTTGTTGCGTGATGTGTATCGCAAATTTCCAATTTTGATTCCGCATTATGGCGTTGTAGTCACGACCAAGGTAGATGAAAGAAGTTTCAGCGAAATTGAACAGGCCGCCAGGGATACGGGTGGGCGTAGTCGATTGCAACAGATCGAAAGCGAGCCAGAGGAGTCATTCGATGCGGCTGCTTCTAAAGTCCGGCGGATGAAATGCCACACCTGGCTGGGTGTAAGCCGTAACATGCGTATTTTTGCTTTGGGCGAGAAAATGGATTGGATCGAGCCGAGGTTCCACTACTTTCCGGCGCTGTTGCCAGAGAACGAACGAAAACCATTTCGATACGAATTTGTCATGGGGCGGGGATGGGGCGTTTGCGACCAGATGGAGCGTTTCTTAGACGAGCGAGTGCTCCCCATTCTTCGCGGTACCCTATTAGATGGTGATGTCACATACCAGTTGACGACATTCGTAACCCTGGAAGAGGGGCCCTTAACGGCCCATTCGCTGCAGGGAACGGACTACCTATTGGCGGATGGCCACGCCAAGCAACATATGTTCACTTCGAGTCAACAGGCGCGCTATGACTCTCTGCTTTCTGCCGAGATCGAAAATGGCGAGGAGACAGTTCTTGCTGTGCGAATTTCCGCCACTAATTCATTTTCCGCGCCCCGCTACGCATTTCTTAGAAGTGTGTGGCCTTCGAAGGGACCAGGTGAAGGTTCCGCATTACGTTGGCGTTTGGATGGGAAAACGGGATTTTCTACTTACGATAGTGGACGCGTTTTTGCAATATCAAAACTGAATGGATCACCGCTCGCGCAGCCTGAGGTCGTGATCCTCTTGCAGCCGGGCGAAACAGCGGTCATGGATGTGATCCTGCCTCACCGCCCGATCTCTCATGCTCGCGCGGAAACATTGCGCAACACTTCATTCGAACCGCGCTACGGAGAGTGTAAGTCCTTCTGGAAGTCCAAGCTCGGGTTATCTGCGCACATCGAGTTGCCGGAGAAAAGAATCGAGCAAATGATCCAGGCAGGTCTTCTGCATCTTGATCTCATTACATACGGACGTGAGCCCGCAGGCGCACTAGCAGCAACCATCGGAGATTATCCTCCGATTGGATCCGAGAGTTCCCCCATCATTCAGTTCTTCGATTCTATGGGGTGGCACGACGTCGCGCGCAGAGCACTCGGCTATTTCCTCGAGAAACAGCATGATGATGGCTTCATGCAGAATTTCAATAACTACATGCTAGAGACTGGAGCCGTCCTCTGGTCCATCGGGGAACACTTCCGTTATACGCACGATGACACGTGGGCTAAACAGATCGCTCCGAAGGTCGTCAAGTCATGCAACTTTTTGAGGAACTGGCGACACAGAAATCAACGCGAAGATTTGCGCGGGAAGGGTTACGGAATGCTTGAGGGCAAGACAGCCGATCCGGAAGACCCATTTCGCTCGTTCATGTTGAACGGATATGCCTATCTAGGATTAAGTCGCGCCGCTGAAGTAATTGCAGTAGTAGATTCGAGCGAAGCTGAGAAATGGAGGTTGGAATCTGAAGGCCTGAAATCCGATATCCGGAAAGCCTGCTGTAAAGCATTTGAGGATTCACCGGTCGTGCCCCTCGGAGATGGACGATGGTGCCCCACGTGCCCTCCGTGGGTAGAGTCGCGTGGAGCTTTAGCCTTACACCTCGATCATGATGAATGGCACACGCACGGCTCGATGGTCGCGCGCGATTCCTTACTTGGTCCTCTTTATTTAGTGTTTCAGGAAGTGTTAGATCCTTCTGAGCCTTGCGTGGCTTTTCTGCTCGACTTTCATGCCGAGTTAATGACAGAACGAAACGTCGCTTTCAGCCAACCTTATTATTCTCGCCATCCCTGGGTCCACCTTATGCGAGGTGAAACAAAGGCCTTTCTCAAGGCCTACTACAACACGATGGCGAGTATCGCAGACCGAGAGACCTATACTTTTTGGGAACACTATTTTCATGCTAGTGCCCATAAGACTCACGAGGAAGCGTGGTTTCTTATGGAAACCAGATGGATGTTGTATCTCGAACGCGGCTCCGCCTTGCATCTGCTAACTGGAATTCCTCGGCAATTTCTGGAAAACGGCCAAAAGATAGAACTCGAACAAGTAGCAAGCTACTTCGGATCGCTCACTTTGAAGGTGGTTTCGAAGCTTAAGGAGAGAATGATTTGCGCGATGGTTCTGTGCAATTCCGACCGACGTCCCAGCAAAGTCCTCCTCCGGCTGCCCCACCCGACTGGAATTAAAGCAACTCGGGCGGAGGGCGGTGTTTACAATCCATTAAACGAAACAGTGTTGATCGAACCCTTCTTCGGCTCAGCAGATGTGCGATTACATTTCCCAAGGCTCACTGATTCCCAATAACTACAATAATGAATAAAGTCTAGGTGATACCCGGCGGTTTAAGCGATACATTAGTTATTTATGAATTAATGGATTGACTAGGAAGCCGTATTGCTGGCATAGTGCTCGCTGGAAGGATTATGAACGCACAAGGACCAGAAATCATAGCCGATTTCGGAGACCTCAATGGCGAGGCTCCGGTTTGGGACGAAGTCTCCAATTGCCTGTACTGGACAGATTGCGTGGGCTTCCGATTCAACAGGTTCAACGCTCAATCTGGAAAAAGCGAAGTCTTGCGGAGTGGAATCGAGGTTACTGGCTTTGCCCTCAATGAAGGTGGTGGCTTTATTATCGCCAACACTAAAGGCATCTGGTTCTGGAACGGCGCAGATACCATTGACGCGATCGCAACTCAGGTCGATGGCGCACTTTGTCAGATGAATGACGCGGTGGCCGACCCTTCAGGGCGCTTTCTAGCCGGATCATGCTTTTACGCATCCGCGGGTAATTACGAACTGGGCTGCTTGTTTAGCGTTAGTACGGATGGCAGTCCTTCCATACTTGATGATGGGTTTCACTTAGCGAATGGGATTGGTTTCTCGCCTGATACGAAGCAACTTTACTTTACGGATTCCGCCGCCCGCACCATTTATCGGTACGACTACGATCTTCAAACCGGCAACGCAAATAACAGGTCGGTCCTGGTTCGAGTTCCTCTCGATGAGGGAGTACCTGACGGGCTGGCGGTCGATTCGCATGGATTTCTGTGGTCCGCGCAGTGGTACGGAGGATGCGTTGTGCGCTACGATCCTGACGGCGCGGTCGAAAGAAGGATCGCGACTCCAGCCAAGCAAACGTCATCCGTAGCATTTGGTGGATCCGAGTGGGACCATCTCTTTATTACCTCTGCGGCGCAATACTTCCCGTCTCCGCTAAGTCCCGACAACTTTGACCCGCGCTCGGGCACTATGGGAGGCGCGCTGTATCGCCTGGATGTCGGAATTCAAGGCAAGCCTCAATTCAAAGCGAGAATAAAGCCGGTCAAACAACGCTACAGGTCAATTCAGGCACGGTTGTAAAGCAGGTCACATTCACCTGATCGGAGGCGCAGTTGAAGTCAGAGGCACCAGGTGTCGAATCGACTAGCCCGCCAATCTGGAAAGACCAGGTATTTTGGTTTGTCATCGCGTTGGGCGTCGGCTACGGTGCGGTTTACAACTTTCTGCCGGCAAGCTTTCCCGCCTTCACTCGTCAGTTCGGCTGTTCTTTGGCCCAAATGGGGCAGCTTCAACTTCTATTCTTCCTGAGCAGTCTTGGCTTTAGCCTAGTCGGTGGGTCACTAATTGCTTTGCTTGGGCTAAAACGGTCCGCGATGATGGCGTTCATTGTCGCGGCTGCCGCTCTGCTGCTGATTTCGCAATCACACCGCTTCGTCCTGGTGATGTTCGGCGCAGCGTTATTTGGATTCGCGATTTCGGCCATGATTGTCATCAACAGCTCAATTATCAGCGGGCACTTTCGAGCTAAGAGACAGAGCGTGTTCTTTATAACCGGCCTGAGCGATGCAGGGGGTTCCATGATTGGACCTGCCATGCTGGGATGGTGGCTGGCGAACTCCATACGTTGGGGTCTCAGCTGGCGCGTCTCTTACATGGTGGCTGCTGCTGATATGGGTGCGCTTTTCGTGTGGGCGTTGTTAGTGCGCTCAAACGTCATGGGTGACGCGGCGCGAAACCCAGGTAGCGAAAGTGGAGTGTTTTCGCATACGCGTGACGTCCTCTCAAGTGGGGCCCTCTATATCGCGGTGGCACTTGGATTTTGTCATGGCCTCGCGCAGGCCGGCATGTTGTCGTTCGTGGGTCAGCTGTACATACACAGACTCCACATTGACGCCGCCCACGCAGCGTATTTCATCAGCGGCAACGCTGCAGGCATTCTCAGTGGTCGCTTGATGTTCAGTTGGATTACAGCGCACTGGAAACTACCGGAATTGGTTGTCATATGTGTTTGTGCGGCGGCCGAGACTGCGGCATTTTTTGGGGCGATCCTTTCGCGGAGTTACATACTGGGGATTGTCATGTTTGTTATTGCCGGGATTTTTGTTTCGACTATCGGCCCTTCCTTAAATTCCTATCTGGGCGGAAAGTTTGCGAGCAGCACGGCGACAGCTTTTTCTTTGTTTGCCGGACTATCCAATATGGGAGCCGCTTTAGGACCTTTTGTGATTGGAATGATAGGAACATCCTTGGGCGTGGGAAAAGGGATTCTTTTCGCTCCCGCCTTCAGTGCCCTGCTCAGCACGATGGCGGTGCTGTGGTTTTTGCGAGAAAGGGCCCGAGACGGCGAGGGTGAAGTGACTGTGGCGGCGTTACTAGGTTAACAACTATGAAAATCTTGCGGGTATCAGCGCATGTAATGGGAGTTGTTCTACCACGCCAGGGCGCAGAGTCAATTCGGCGCAATTGGATTTTTGTGCGCATTGAAACTGATGAAGGTATTACAGGCGTTGGGGAAGCCACCACCGAAAATTACGAGCACGCAGTGGTCGCGATGATAGAGAAACATTACGGGCCTTACTTGATTGGCAAAGATCCCACTAAGATCACTCGTGCCTGGCAGGAAATGCAGAGGCTCTTTTGGTGGCGGAATGGCATCGTCGGATCGAGCGCTATGAGTGGCATTGAGCAGGCTCTTTGGGACATTACGGGAAAATTCTATGAGCAGCCAGTTTACAAATTGCTTGGGGGTGCCGTAAGGGATCGAGTCAAGTTGTACGTACGCAATGATCTTGGCCTCAAGGATGAAATCGAAGAGGTAAAAGCGGCAAAAGCAGAAGGATTCCATGGGTTCAAGACCGGACCCGGCAGGTACGATCACCCCTATAACGAAGATAAGCAAATTGACACCGCGATCGCACTCTTCACGCAACTTAGGGAGACGGTCGGTCCAGACTTCGATTTGATGATCGACTGCTTAGGGAATTTTTCCCTACAAGCGGCGCATCGAGTCATTGAAGGCCTGTATAGCCAAAAGCTCTTGTTTGTCGAAGAGCCGGTTAATTCCGATGCCCCACGCTCGCTAGTGGAGTTGCGCCGCGCGTGGCCTGGAGTGCGCATCGCGGCTGGGGAGAGGCAACTCACTCGCTGGGGAGTTCGCGAATGGCTCGAGCAAGGTGCAGTTGATGTTCTGCAAGTAGACATTACCCATTGCGGAGGAATCGGAGAACTCCTTCGTATTGCTTCAATGGCCGAGATCTACAATGTAAAGATTGCGCCCCACAATCCTTATGGCCCGGTCGCTCTAGCGGCCAATCTTCATGCCAGTGCAGCAATTCCCAACTTCCTCACCCTTGAACATTGGCGCTACTACTCATTTTTTGATGAGGTGCAGGAGATTGGCCCACGGGTAAAGAATGGGTATCTGGAACTTCCTGAACAGCCAGGCTTGGGCGTTGAGTTGAATTGGGAGTTCATTTCCAAGCATCCATTTCGTGCGCTCACTCCTTACGCCTTTCCGGAGGCTGATGGGGGGATGACGCTTGTATGAGAAAAAATCTACACATGCTACTGGCGGACGGTTCGTCGCGAGGACGCTTGTGAACCGAGATATTTTAAAACCTTATGACTTGAAGAAGATCGATCATATCAATGGCGTTGATCATAACGAATCGATTTGTGTCGGACCGCGCGGCGAGGCTTACACCACGGGTTTCGTAACCTGCCGGGTTTTTCGCCTAGACCTTGATTCCAACAGTGCGCAACCTTATGCTTCCACCGCGCCCAGGCGCGTACTGGGGCAGGCAGTGGATGCTGATGGAAATCTATACTGCGCCGAACCTGACACGCCGGGCAGCAAAGTGACTAAAATCTCACCCGATGGCAAGCAGAACGTTTACTCTCACGGGCCGACAGGCTCGGGATTTATGAGTGCGAATACTCCAGTCTTTGATCGGTCCGGAAATATGTACGTCTCGGACACTGGATCGTGGTCAGAGAGAATAGATGGCCACATCTGTCGCATTCGGCCAGGTGGCAGGCCGGCCGAAGTATGGACGGCAAAGCCCATAGATACACCAAATGGTATCGCAATTGATGCGGAGGAGAAATACGTCTACTACGTGGAAACTTGGGGAAACAGTATCGCGAGAATCGAGATCAAGACAGACGGGTCTTCTGGGGATGTTGAGCGCATCCTGCACATGCCTCAACACGTTCCGGATGGCATTGCTTTTGATGAAGAGGGACGGTTATGGATTGCAGTTCACAGGCCGGATAAGATCTGCGTCTTTGATTTGAAAACCCGTCGTTTAGAAGTTTTCGCAGAGGACTGGCAAGGCGAGGCTCTTCGCGGTCCTTGCCATGTGGCATTTGCGGGACCAAATCGTGATATTTTGTTGGCCTCATCGCTCGATAAAGCCACGGTACATAGATTTGATCATCCCGGTACCCGAGGCCTTCATTTGAACAATCCTAAGATTTGAAAAGTCTTCTATGGCTAGGCGCAGACCTCAATTCGCCATGATAGGCACGGGCAACTTTGGTCCGGTGTTGGCAAAATTCATTGCGGAGGTTGCAGATGTCGTAGCGATTTGCGACCCGAGTTCCAGTTCACGAGCTAATTTCGTGAAGGCGACCGGGCTGAATGTAAAGGAGTATGGCGATTATCGAGAGTTGCTTGATAAAGAGAGTATCGATGCAGTCGCGGTGACTGGCCCGAACTTCACTCATGCCCCCATCGCAATCGCGGCTGCGGAAGCAGGGAAACACGTATTCTGTGAGAAAGCAATGGCTCCGGCTGTCCCTGACTGCTGGAACATGGTCCGAGCTTGTGAAGCGGCGAAGGTAAAACTCATGGTGGGTCATAAGCGCCGGCTTCGACCGCCGTGGGCTAGAGTGATCGAGCTACAGGAGAAGCTCGGTGGAGTGGCTGCGATGTCCATGGTTGGATATTTTGACGCGCGTCCAGACGACTTCAAAGGCTGGTGGGTTCAGGAAGCTTTGAGCGGGGGCGTTCTCATGCTGTCTGGAGTCCACGAGATCGACTGGATGCGCGCTTTGTGTGGAGACGTGGAAGCTGTCTCTGCGATTGCTGGGCCACAGGTGGACCGACGGTATGACTTTTCCGACTCAATCCACGTCTCGTTGAGGTTCCGGTCGGCCTCTGTTGGATTTCTAGGGGTTTCGCTATCTTATCCGTTGCGGCGTTATCGACAAGTGTATGGGGCGGAGGTGACGTGTCGCAAAGGAGGAATACGACTGGTTTCATCCTTTCAGCAGGTCGACCTTTACTGGAAATCACTAGATGCGTCGGATGAGCACCATGAGCATTTTGAAGAGACGGGCGGCGATCCAGTGGGGGCTAATGAAGCTTTACGAAAAGAAACGCGGGATTTTGTGCGCTGGATAGTTGATGGAAGCGAGCCCTGTCTCACCTGGCGCGAGGGCCTGCGGGCCGTTGAAGTCATCGAGGCAGCTCGCCGCTCGGCGAAGCAAGAAGGGTCTTGGATCAAGCTCCCACTGTATCCCGAACTGGAGAACGATAATGCGTCAATACAATTGCTTGAGCACTGATTCGTCCCGCCACTGCTTGAAGTTCTTTCTTAGTTCAAACGCTTTGTGCGACAGTCCACTGCAGTTTTGCGCTAACACTTCGATCCGGTTCGCAATTACGCGATGGCCAAGGTTATTCGCATGCACGCCATCCGGATCGATCATCCAAACTGCCATATCTTCCGCTGCAAAAACGTCAGCGTAGAGAACGTCACATTCCTCCGCTAGCCCCCTCATGCCTCCGTTGAAACGAAGGAAAGTAGCGATATTGGCCTGGTTATAGGGTAAATAGCGGTCAAAACCGGTCATGAAGTAAGCATTGACGATCACCATCAGAGCTTGGGTACTCTGCTTTATGTGCAACGTCAAGTCTCGAAGATCCTCAAGGAACTGAGCAAGTGGTGTCCCACCGCGGGCATCGTTGAGACCGTAAGAAATTAAAACTAGATCTGGATGGTGATCAACCACGTGTTTCTTGTAACGCTCTCGCGCGCTCGGCTTACCCGATTGCTCGTAACTTGGACTTCTGCGGGAAATAACGTTTCCGCCAATCCCGCTATTGATCATGTGGATAGGTTTAAGCTGCGATTCGTTGATTAATTCCACTAGCCGCCTTACCCACGTCAAATCGCTACTGGTCGCAGACGCCCCGGCCGTCGTGCTTTCTCCCAGTGCGACCCCAATCTTGAATGGCTTATCCCAGTAATCTCTTTTTTCGTTTTGCATGCAGATTCGAGTCAAGGCTTCGCAGGAGGTTTACCTGCAACAAGGGCAGACATGCCGCCATCTACCAGATAAATTCCGCCGGTAATAAAAGATGCATCGTCGCTACATAGAAAAGCGATCATCTTCGCAACCTCCCCAGGACGAGCAATACGCCCTAACGCGTGCAGGTGACCGATTTCCTGCAACAGAGAGGACAGTCCCTTGGTGTCTTGCATGCTCGCCCGAAACATGGGAGTGTCCACGGCTCCTGGGCAAACACAATTTACGCGGATATTGTCGGGCGCATGGTCGATTGCCAATGCCCGGGTGAGACCGGCAATTGCGTGCTTGCTGGTGACATACGCCACCGAATTGGGCAACGCGCCAATTGCCTGCACCGAGGAAACGTTGACGACCGCTGCTCCGGAATCTTCCATGAGCGGAGCAAGAGCCTGAAAAGTGAGGAACATGGCCTTAACGTTGACCGTCATCACTTCATCCCAAGTTTCTTCTGAAGTTGTGAGCCCGGTTCCATAGCGCTGAATTCCAGCGCTGTTCACGAGAAAAGACACCTTGCCTAGTTGCTTTGAGATTCGGTTGGCTGCGGCTTCCACTTCTCGTGCGGAAGACACATCACATGGTATGAATGTGTGACTGTCAGCCAACCTCGGTGAGGTGCGATCGAGAATAACGGTCTTGGCGCCTCGGTTGGCGAATTCTATCGCGGTGGCTTCGCCAATACCCGAGGCGCCCCCAGTAATCACCGCGACTTTATTGGCCCACTGATTCTCATAATTCATCGTTGGGTCTCCACACGTTTTTTACTTTTCCTTCGTTTTAGCTTTCGCGGGGGTGATCTGGGTTCAGCAAAACGGGTCTCAGGGACAATTGCAAACCAATTTGGGCGTTGTGGATCGCGGTCATACGCATATCCTCCTTCACTCCGAAAGAGTTCTGCATATTGGCGAAGCTTGTCGCGATCGAGAGCCACCCCCAGGCCGGTGCCCGAAGGCACGGCAATTTTGCCATCCACATACTTCAACTTGCCGCCCACCAAAATATCGTCCTGAAGATGGTGGTAATGAGCGTCCGCAGC
Source organism: Terriglobales bacterium (assembly GCA_050746185.1). Taxonomy (GTDB): domain Bacteria; phylum Acidobacteriota; class Terriglobia; order Terriglobales; family Acidobacteriaceae; genus PALSA-188. The sequence continues at coordinate 127,993 of JBOGLA010000016.1, forward strand.
GAAAGTCAAATTGGGCAAGGCGGCGCCGAGATGAAGCATCGTCGCCAACTGGATTCCCAGCTCACCACTGGAGTGGACACTGACCCCGCGTTGAAACTTTTCGCAAACCACGCCAGCTTTCCAAGCTTGACGCAGCCCGCCCCAAAATGTTGTATCTAAGAGGATCACATCGATCGCTTCCGTTCGAATACATCCTGCGAGCTGTTCGAAATTCACCACAACCGTGTTGGTAGCGGTGGGGATTTTCACGAAAGAACGGAGACGGCGCATTCCCTCCATCCCCCAACAGGGATCTTCGTAATAGTCGTTGCGGATATTTTCAATAGCACGCCCAATGCGAATGGATTCTTCAACACTCCAGGCGGCATTGGGGTCAAGACGAAAGGAATCTTCGGGAAATTCTGCCGCCAAGGCCAAGTAAACTTCCAAGTCGTGGTCCGGGGCAAAAACGCCACCCTTAAGCTTGTGGGTGCGAAACCCATGTTTGCGCTTTAGCGCGCGTGCCATTGCCACCATTTGATGGACTGCTTCCTCGCCCCCTGCTCCTGTTTGGGGATTAACATGGCGGTAAAACAAATAGCTCGCAAAAGGAATCTCTTCCCGAAGCGCACCGCCAAGCAGATCGCATGCTCTGATGCTCAGTTTTTTGCCAACCAGGTCTATACACGCAAATTCGATAGCGGCATGAAGCTGTGCTCGATTGTTATAGAGCGAGGCAGTTGGGTTACAGATCTTCCAGTACAGCTGCTCTAGCTGTAACGGATTATGGTCGAGCAGGTATCCTCTTAACGCCCGAATTGCGTTCTCGGCCGCCTCCCCTCCTCCGCCCATCTCTCCAAGGCCGATTAATCCGTCATCAGTTTCGACCTCTACAACTGTCCTTACGAATTTTCCAGGGTGAGTGCCGTTGGCGTGTCGCAACGGCGCTTCTAAAGGCATGGCAACGGTGGTCGCGCGAACATCCACGATTTTCATACTTGTCGCATTTCTTTACGTTCAGAGCTGGCGCATTCGCCAGCAAGTTCTACGAGGCCGATTTCGCGGCCATCTGATATCAACTTTGCAGTGTCATCGGAGATCTCCAGTTCGCCTGCTTCGTGAACTGGGGCAAAGGCTCCGAGCATATAGCGTACCCAGAGTGTACGACCTCCTGGAAGGTACAGATATGTTGGGAGACCCAACAGCGAAGGGCGACGCAGCATATCCAGCCGGGATTCGGGGAAAGGCGAAACGCCGAACTCGTAAGCCCTGACGCTAGTTCTCTTCTCCCAAGGATTCAGTACGCGTGCGTGTTTCTCATCCCAGATGCCCATCCAGGGAAAAAATTGGCGTGGCCATATATAGAAGATCGCAAAGTGGAAGCGTTTATTCCCCGCGACGAAACTACCTAAGTCGCTGCTGGGGCTCACGCGAAAGCCGGTGAAGTCATTGGCAACCCTGTTCGCCTCTAAGGAAACTCGATAATCGAAAGAACCGCCCGAACGACGTGGAGAAAACGGCCAGCGGCTTTCACTTCCAGGCACAAGCTCGGCGCCGGGTCCGAACGACTGCGGGTGCGTGGCTCCAAGGTCACAATTCGACTGTGACCAGAATCCATCTTCGCAAAACCGGGATCCGAGCGAAACGTGCTGCTGCCATGCAATCGGTCGATCCCAAGCGCAAAGATTCTTGACTCTCTCCTCAATAAGAGCGCAAGATCCTTTGACCACAAGGTTGCGCGAGAAAAGAAGTTGCGCAAAGCTGTCCTCGCACTCGCCGTAAAGCCCGGCAGCACCCGAAAGCTCCCATTTCCACGGCAGTACACCGACTCTCCCGTGAGTTACAGCGCCGGCCTCAGCTTCTTCTTTTGAGGGAGCGCCATACAGATCGAGAGCCAAGCTGTGCCCAAGGATGGAGGCCAGCAGTCGGCCTTCTGGCGCCCCGCCATAGTGGTCCTCCACGATTTGGTCGGTGACCTCTGAAGGTTCAAGCGAAGGCCAGTGCGGCACCCAAAAGGGATTCGCCGTTTCCGGCATGCCTCGACAATGCAGCGCGGCGATGTGGCCACCACCCTCGGCTACAGCAATCTGTAGATGTTCATTTCCGATCCAGATCACTTTCCGCCCATTAGAAAGGAGATCAAATTCCACGGCTTGCTCCTGACATTCAGCGAAAGCGGGTCCCAACCGTTAGTGAGCTCGAGAGGGTACTATTGTCAGGTATAAGACGCGGAACGGCGGAAGTCAATCAGAATTAATTCATTAAAGTATTAAGTTGACTTAAATATCAATTATATGCTCTTATCTTGTTCATTATTGAAATAATAGAATTGCTTTTGTGCCCGTTGATTCTCTAAACCTAATATTTCCATTTCGCGAATGCACTCACGAGGAGCATATCCGTGGTTAAGAAAGACGAATCTCAAGAGATTTCTGTAAAGTCAAATTTGCAACCGTATGTCCATAACAAAGATCAACAGTTCTCCTTTCTGATGAGTGAGGACTTTCTGGAAAGGCACAACGTCGCGTGGCGCGTGGAAGAAGCCGACCAAGATTCTCAAAATCCGTTAATCGAGCCCGAAAATGAATGGGACGGCGCCTGCGTTTTCCTGCACGGTGCCGTGATGGTCGATCCAACGGATAATCTTTTTAAGGCTTGGTATCTAAGCAAGCCACTAGGCAAAGGTCCCGGCGAGAACCCAGCAGCGGGTCGCATTCTCACATATGCCGAATCCAAGGATGGCATCCATTGGACCAGGCCTGCTATGGACATTGTTTTGCGGGACGGAAAAAAGACTAACATTTTACTCGACCTCAATTCCGGCGGACTTTGCCAGCATCCGTCCATCATTCTTCATCCCGACGCCCCGCCTGACTATCGCTATGAAATGTTCCTGCTGCGGTATCCCGAAGAGAAAGGTCCGAATTCGGTTGTCAAGGGATTTCCACTGACCAAGGGAGAGACCAAAAGCACTGCGGGAGTTTATCGATATCACTCTGCAGATGGAAAACACTGGAAGCCGTGGGAGAAATTGGGTCTCAGTACGCGCGACAGCATTCTCGTACACCAACTGCCAGATGGAACATATCGCACCTTCTATAAGGGCGTAACTGTTGTCCCTCCGGGCGGACTGGTTCCTTATGATGTCGCCGTGGGGGAATGCCGAATCATCGTTGTTCGTACCAGCAAGGATGGTACTAACTGGTCCGGTTTTGAGCCTGTGATTTCGCCCGACTGGATGGATCCTCAGGACACTCAATTTATGGAATTGGATACTCTTCCCGAAAAGGGGGGATACATCGGAACGCTAGCCGTATACCACCTGCTGACACAGACAATTGATATTCAGTTTGCTGCGTCGCGAGACGGAAGGCGCTGGTGGAGGCCCGACCGACGTCCCTGTGTGCCGCTCAGCCGGCTCGGCAACTACGGAGGCGGAATGATCTGGCCTCTGCAATCACCGTTTCATCACGAGGGCCGCCTTTACTTCTACTATGCCGGATGCGATGGGCTCCATGCCGACTACATGACAACGGAGTTGGTCCAAGAATTCCGCAAGACTTTTCACTGGCCTCACTATCCCACCGGCTTGCGGTCGGGAACCGAAACAGATGCGTACTCTCCTAACGCGGGCATGACCTGGTTTCACAGTGCGGGCTGCCGGGCTTCGTGGAAGCTAGGGCGCCTTTGGGCTGCCGTCACCGCCAGCGGCGGCCCGATGGAAGGAATGTTGGGCACGAAGCCACTTTCAGTGGCTGGCAAACGGCTCCGCGTAAATGCGCAGACAATTCGCGACGGGTCTTTGCGAGTGGAATTGTTGCGAGGGAAGTCACTAGCCGGTCGCGAGGGTCCACTGGCAGATGACGTCGTAATTGATGAAAAACCAATATCCGGCTTCAGCCGCGCCGACTGTACGCCATTCAGGGGAGACAGCGAAGCAGCGTTCATCCAATGGAAAGGCGGCGACCGTGTACCTGCGGGGTCAGAGGAAATTCGAGTTCGCTTCCATTTTGATCAAACGCGGTTGTATTCATACGACTGGGAATAGGCGAACTCGGTTCTACTCTTTCGATTGGACTTCGGCAGACTGATGCCGCTTTATTAACTGAATGGGTATTCACGACTCACCTGACATGTTATCGCGGCCGGTTGTCAGCGGAGGCAACCCGCCGCGTCCCACGCGAGTGCGATGGAGGGTAATGGCCTTTCTGGTCATCGTTTCGGCGCTCACCTTCGTGGACCGCCTGAACATTAGCATCGCGGGTAGATACATCCAGAAGGAGTTCGGTCTAAGCACTCAAACAATGGGGTGGATTCTTAGTGCCTTCGTCCTAGGATACGCGCTGTTTCAGGTGCCGGCCGGCTGGTTGGGAGACCGCTACGGTTCGCGTAAAGTAATTACGGTTGCCATCGCGTGGTGGTCTTTCTTTACGGCGCTTACCGCACGTGCGTCGCACCTCCCATTCGTACGCTGGGTCGGCGTTGCATGGTCCTTTGCCATCATTCGTTTCGTCGTTGGACTCGGGGAAGGGGCTACCTTTCCAAACGCAAATAAGATTGTCGCAGTGTGGATGGGTGCGACAGAGCGGGGTATCGGAAACAGCACATTCTTGGCTGGCATTGGAGTTGGTGGTGCGTTGACGCCGGTTCTGATCGCTTGGATGATGGTTAAATTCGGATGGCAGTTTTCTTTTTATGCGTGCGGATGTGTCGGCTTTGTGATTGCGGTGATCTGGCATTCCTATCTGACCGATAGTCCGACGAAACACCCGAAGGTCAACGCCGAGGAGTTAGCCGAAATCCGCGGCGGGGCGATCGACTCGCCGCCAAGGTCTGGGGCAACCGATTGGAAGAGTATTTTTTCGAGCTCATCGGTCGCCGCATTGGTTCTAAGTTATTTCTTTCTCGGATACGTTTCCTATCTTTACTACACATGGTTCTACTTGTACCTCGTCGAGGTGAGACACCTCGGGTTAGTACGAGGAGGACTTTGGGGATCTACTCCATTTCTAGCAATGGCATTGATGACACCGCTCGGTGGATGGGTTTCCGATTTTGCAGTTAAGCGATTGGGCAAACGCAGAGGACGTCAGGGCGCCGTCTGGCTCGGCCTGGCATCTTCGACTGTGCTTCTGTGGGTAGGCAGTAGTACCGCGGGAAACACTGCGGCTATTCTTCTCTTAGCGTGTGCGGCTGGGTTCGTGGGTTTTTCCACGACGAGTTGGTGGGCCACCTGCAATGACCTGACGCCGAATTTTTCTGGCTCTCTCTCAGGTCTTATGAATATGGGAGGGAATCTCGGAGGATGGATTTCGCCAATTCTTACTGCTTATATTGCGGCTCGCTGGGGCTGGAAATGGTCATTGAATTTTGCCGGCTTCATGACCCTAACCGCGGGGGCGCTTTGGTTCCTGATTAACGCGGACCGAGCTCTAGAAATTGGATGCGTACAAGTCAGCGAAATCGCTTAGCGCGGAAGAAAGGAAAAATTGAAAGCCAAGAATTTAAATTACTACTTGTGCCTCGTGACGTTCGGATTAGTGTCCGTTTTCGGAATGGAAGCGTGGGGGCAATCGGGCACGGCAGGAACTCTTCAACCGGGACGGATGCCTTTGCTCATGCCCGACGATTTCAGTGAACTACATCTAGTCGCGTGGAGGGTAGAGCCAGGCACTCCCGATCCGGAAAATCCGCTAATCGAAGGAGATATGCCGTGGGATTCAGGGGGAATCGGCATCCACGGTTCGGTTTTTAAAGATCCTATAAATGGCAAATGGAGGGCCTATCTCGTTTGCACCACATCCGAGGAGCCGAGCGCCGATTGGCCCAAACCGTGGGGATCGGAGCAGGGCCGGAAGCGCCGACTGTGCCTGTACGAAAGCTCCGACGGTGTTAACTGGACGCGGCCGCAGCTCAAAGAAGTTTCATTCGGAGATCACAAGACTACAAACATCCTGTTCCATTTGAACGAGGGCACAGCCGCGTATGCGTCGATCATGACGGACCCCTCCGACCACGCTGCGCCTTACAAGATGTATTTGCTGCGGGAAAACTCACTCGAAGGCAAACCTCCGAAAGGTGAGAGCGGGTACTATCTCTATCACTCGCAGGACGGCTACAAATGGACCTTGGCGTGCGGCCCCGTGACCGATCCCATGAAAGGGGATTTATCTTTCTTCTATCGGCTGCGGCCAGACCAATATGTTGCCTACTATCGCCTGGCCGCCAAGAGACGACCCACGGACCAGGTGCCGCTTTACGAATCTTCAGCGCGCCGCTCAATTTACCGTGCCACCAGCAACGATGGAACGAGGTGGACGCAGGATAAGTCGATGGAACTTACTGCCGATGAACTCGATCACCGAGACACGCAATATCAGGAATTAGTTCCTCTCCGCGTTGAAGGTGGTTATCTGGCAACAGTCACCATGTACCATCCACTGTCCCAAACGCAGGATGTCCGCATTGCTGCGTCGCATGATGGCAGCCACTGGTGGTTCCCAGACCGCCGTGCTGCGCTGGGAAATGCTCCTTTGGGTGACTACGGCGGTGGCATGATGTGGCAAAGTCAGAACCTCATCGCCCAGGATGGAAAAATTTATATGTATTACGGTGCGTCAGAAGGTACGCACCGACAAATTTCTGACAGCCTGGCGCCGTCGCAGCAGGTGGCCTACCTGCAAACTGTGATCGACAGCAATGGCGAGTTCTTACCTTTCAATACTGCCCTCTGCCGCGCTTTCTGGCAGTACGACCGTCTGTATGCGTTGATTTCCTCCGCGGGCGGACCCACCGTGGGAGTCGCGGTCACTAAGGCGCAAGACCTGGCAGGGAAAAAGCTGGTCGTGAATATTGTTACCCGCCCCGCGAAAAAATCCTCTATCCCAGGATTTGACGAAGGTTATCTGCAAGTAGAACTGCTAGGTGCAAACGATCAGCCGTTGCCAGGCTTCAGTCGCAAAGATTGCAAATCCCTGGTCGGGGATCATCATTCCATTCACGTGGAATGGACCGGCGGAGATCGAGCTCCTCAACAGGCAAAAAGGGCAAAATTCTATTTGAAGCGTGTGTTTCTTTACGGATTCGAGTTCAAGCAATAGGTGCCTATGCCGCTAACGGTCATAGTGAATGATGACGAAAACCTCGCGCTTCAGGCTCCCCTGGTCAACACGCAACCCGGGATTGCTTATGCGGCAGAGCGCCGCTTGTGGCAGGGAATCCCGGGGATTGAGCGGACGGAGAAGGGGCGACTGTTGGCGACCTGGTATAGCGGCGGTGAAAACGAAGGGCCCGAAAATTATATTTTGCTGGCCAGCAGCGAGGACGACGGTAAAACCTGGTCAGAGCCCCTGGCGGTGATCGACCCCCCTTATCCGGTGCGGGCTTTCGATCCGGTTTTATGGCGCGATTCGAACGGAATGCTTTGGTGGTTCTGGTCGCAGAGTTATGGGCTCTTCGACGGACGTGCCGGGGTCTGGGCCATGCGCTGTCTCGATACATCCGCACCGGCGCTGCGCTGGACGGAGCCACGGAGAATTTTCGACGGGATCATGATGAACCGACCGATCGTGTTGCACGATGGCACATGGTTGGCGCCGGCCGCGGTCTGGAGCACCATGCAGCCTGGTTTTGTCCTGCGCCAGGATATGTGCAGCCTGCGCTTCTCCAATGTATACAAATCCACCAGTCAAGGAGAAACCTGGAGTTTGGCAGGCCAAGCGGACGTCCCGAACCGTCATTTCGACGAGCACATGATCGTCGAGCGACAAGACGGGAAGCTGTGGATGCTGGTGCGAACTTTCGCGGGCATCGGTGAGGCCATTTCGGAAGACGGTGGGGCGCAATGGCTGGTCTCAGCGGGGAACATTCTCGAAGGGCCCGACTCACGATTTTTTATTCGTCGGCTGCGCTCGGGTCGGTTGCTCCTCATCAACCATCATCGCGTTCAGAATAGAAACAATCTGACCGCAACGCTTTCCGAAAACGATGGGAGAACCTGGTACGGTCACCTCCTTTTGGACGAGCGTGCCGATGTTTCCTATCCGGACGGAGTCGAGAGTCCCGACGGCGTATGTTACGTGATCTATGACAGGGAACGCACACGGGCAAAGGAGATCCTGCTTCGCCACGTTCACGGAAGTGGACATCAACGCCGGGAAAGCGGCTACGGAAGCCTGCTGCTTGAAGCAGATTGTTTCGAAACCTCATGGGGCGGCAGTCTGAATTTAAGCCGGGGCGGATTCGCACGTCGTATGTTCGGTCCGGGTGTTTTGATTGAACAGAACGAGTGCCATAGTGGCGCCCAATTTCAATAGCGGAAATTTTGAAAAAACGAAATCTATCGAGACCGGAGGATCTCATGAAGAATGCGTCGTCGTGCTGGTGTGCGGTCACGATTTTCTTGTTCTTGCTGTGTGCGAACTGGTGCCAGGCCGCGCCCATGGCAAGGCCCCGCGTGGATGTTATTGTCGGAGGCGATGCGCCCCCATTGGAGCGGTTTGCCGCGCATGAGCTCTGCGGCTATCTGGAGAAGCTCTTCAACATACGGGCTTTCCCCACGCGAAACCCATCTGGCTTCGCGGATGCATCGTTTCTTATCGGCAGCCCTGAGACCAACGCTCTCGTAAAACAGGTCGCAGAGAAAAAAGCGTTTCCAGAAGTGAGCGATCAGGGAATTGTGCTGCGGCGAACTGAGTTCGCCGCCCATCCGGCGCTGATTGTCGGAGGGGGAAGTCCCAAAGCGACATTGTGGGCGGTGTATGAACTTGTGCAGCGCTGGGGTGTCCGTTATCTGGTGGATCGCGACGTCTTGCCGGAACAGATGGACACATTCAAAGTCCCGGACTTGGACGTGATAATGGAGCCGGCGTTTCGCGTGCGCGCGCATCCCACCATTCAGGATTATGCCTCGAGTGGCGAGTCATGGGGCATGGCTGACTTCCGTCCTCTAATTGACCAACTGGCAAAGATGAAATTTAACCGTCTCAATATCTTCGCTTTTGGATACCAACCCTATCTGGATTGGCAATATGGGGGAATCCAGCGAAGCTCCGCTCATCTGTGGTATGACCAGCACTTCCCGATTACCCCGGACATGGTGGGACGCGAGCTGTTTGGCAATGGCAAAGAATTCTGGAATCCTGATTTGCCGTACAACTCCAGTTACGAGGAACTGGTTTCTGCGGGCGAACGGGAAATGCACAGGTTGATTGCGTATGCTCACGAGCGCGGGATGGACGCCGCTATCTCCGCGCCCACTACGGATTTTCCGCCGGAATTTGCTCCCCTGCTCGAAGGGGGAATGAAGTCCCTTCAGTTAGCGGTTCGACCCGGCCCGGGAACACCCATCGATGATCCGAATCTGTTTGGACTATCAAGAGCGGTGTTGCGGGCAACGGTGAACACCTATCCTGAAGCCGATATCGTGGAGATCACCATGCCGGAAGAAACCCAATGGCTGGCAAACTACCGGCAAGCATGGGATACGCTAAACGCCAAATATGGAATTGACCAAATCCGCTCGCTGCAAGATGTGTTGAATGCGGCGGAGCATCGCAAGGGATCGGTGCGCTGGCCGGGAACCCGCGGCCTTAACCAGGCTAAAGCGGACATCGTGGCCCTCGCTTATTACGACCGCCTGTTGCGAGACCCCGATCTGCTCAAGAACACATTGCACCCCGACATGAAGTTCCTGTATGCGGAGCCGGCTGAAGAATTATTTCCACTGCTGGGACGGATCCTTCCTGTGGGCTGGGAAGTGTCTGCCATGCCCGAAAATCAGCCGGAACACTTTTTGCCGCGAGCCGAAGTACTCCAGACTCTTCCCACGAAGCAAATCCCGGGGATTATGGACGTCACGCTCGATGACGACGTAGTCGGCGTAGTACCGCAATTCCGACCCACGATACTGCGCCAGGTCCTGCAGGAATTGCATCGCCGTGGCTGGACAGGCTTTACCGCACGCGAGCGTTTCCCCGGCGATCATGATGCGATATTGGCTTACCTGAGCCGAGCTGGCTGGGATTCGACTGCAACGCCAGACGCGATCACCCAGGATCTAATGCGTCACATCTGCGGAGAGGCATGTGCCGACGATATGCAGACAGCCCTCCGTGAAGTAGAAGCGGCTACACTCAATGTCGCGACCAACAAAACAGATTTTGGCTACTACGTGCCCAGAATGGTGATGAAATTCTGGGTGCCCGGACCCACGCCGGCTTATTTGACCGAGGTTCAAAACCAATATCGAAGAGCGCTGGACGCGGCGAAACGGGCTCAGGCGAAGGCCAATCCCGAGGGAAAGTGGTATGCGGACTATTGGGTAGGACGTTTGGAATTTGCGCTGGGCTACGCAAACACTGCGGACGCAGTCGGTCGAGCGGCAACAGCGGAAGCAGCGAACAACCACAGCGAATGTGTTAAGCAAACCGAAATCGCGTTACAGACGATCCGCGACGCGACAGACGCCTACTCCCGCGTGGTCCGGACTCGAAGTGATGTCGGAGCAATAGCAGAGCTAAATAAGTACGGAATCGATGCTCTTCAGATCAAGTTGGCCGAGGAATCAAAATAGAAGTCCGAATCATGCGCAAAGAGGGTGATCGGAATTCCACCGGCTGGACGGTTTGATACCTTCACCCGCTGCTAAGTGGCTTCGGGCCTGCAACCATAAGTCGGCCCATTCAGTGGGATCTTTCAATTCGACTTCCGGATGCGATCTGCTGCGGGCCACAAATCCAGGAAGCCAGGGACGCCCTGTAGGTTGACCGACGCGATTATAGCGCAGATCAAAACTCCAGCGAATGCCATTGCTAGTATTGGGGAATGATGAATGCATTAATTTCTTCTGGAAAAAGAGCACGTCCCCTGCCTTCATAGGCAGGGAGCGATGAGCAGGGGGGACTAACTGATCAGGAATGTTGAGTTGAGAATAGCGCCGCTTGCCTTCGCCGTAGTTGCAATGTACTGCTAGCTCCCCATGATGGCTACCGGGTATGATCTGAAGGCAACCATTTTTTTCTGTAGCGTCCAAGATCGCAACCCAGACCGAAACCATCGAGGTTTCGTCCGCCTCTGCGCTAACAACTCCCAAATCCTGATGCCATCCAACAGCAGCGGTAAGTCCGCTTAACAGATTTGTGGGTATCGCCTTTTCGGGCGGCTTGATGCGAATGTGTTGTACAGGGCTGCTGTAGACTTCGCCGCCGATAAGATTTTCTATAACGTCAAGAATCCGTGGATTACGCAGCAAATTGAACACGGCCGGCCCCAGGTGAATCGGCGTGTCTGCGGCAGAGTTTGATGGCAGCGTGATGTCGAAGTGCCGTAGACAGTCGACACCCTCGAACGTGAACTTGCAAAAACGATCGCCGAAAGAAAGCTCTGTGAATGTGGATGAGACCTTACCCTGTTTGTACCACTCCTTTGCGAGCCCATCTAGCAGAACAGAATATTCTTCTTTGATCGGTTGAAAGTCGATTTTCGGATCGAGCAGGCCCCTCGCGATAAAATATCCTTCACCGTCAAATTGCTGCATATCGACGCATGTAGATTGAATCGACATTTTCTCTCCTTACTTCTCTACGCTTAGCGTTAGCGTTCCGCCATCAATGGGGAAATTGGCTCCGGTGATAAACGCTGCGTCGTCCGAGCATAAGAACCTTGCCAGGAATGCAACTTCTTCTGGCTCGCCCATGCGACCAATTGGCTGGGCCCGGGATAATTTTTCAAAAGTTTCTTTTTCTTTGCCCGCATAATTCTTCTTTAAAAATCCATTAACGAAGGGTGTATGGATTCTCGCTGGAGAAATGCTGTTACAGCGGACGTTCCAAGAGAGATAATCCTTTGCGACGGAGTATGTCATAGCGAGAAGGGCGCCTTTGCTCATCGAATACGCAAAGCGGTCAGCCAACCCCACCATTCCGGCGATTGACGCCAGGTTTAGAATGACGCCCTTACGTCGCTGCTTCATATGCGGGATGCTGGCCAGCATGCAATGGAAGGCGCCTTTCACGTTCACCTGGAAAAGCCTGTCCATATCGTCAGCGGAGGTATTTTCTAAACTGCCGACATGAGAAATTCCTGCGTTATTTACCAGGATGTCGATTCCACCTTCCCGGCAAAGTTGTTCGACCAGCTCGACGACGCTTGCTTGGGTCGAAATGTCGCAATGGTGGGCGCTCGCCTGTCCTCCGCCTGCTTCAATTGTCTTGGCCACTGCTTGCGCGTGGTCGAGGTTTGAGTCAACGATGCGGACTGCCGCGCCGCTGCTGGCAAATACCTTACAAATAGCCTCCCCGATTCCGCTCCCTCCGCCCGTAATGAGTGCGATCTTGTCTTGTAAATCGGACATAGCAAAAGTTGCCTCACCAGACGGCCATCCGGTGTACTAAATTTCAGGAGGCTTTCAACTTCTGATTTTTGGCTTCCGACCCTCTACCACATCACACCCTTTTAGAAATCGAATCCGTACAGTCGTGCACGCTGCAAATAGAATCGTATCTGGCAGTTCGATGGAGATGTGCTTCCTCCCTTCCAGAGGAGCGGGGCAGCATTGTGGTCCCCTCGAACAGGCTTGCAATCGGCTCTGGTAAATCCGCGAAGTGGTTTACCGTCTTTAACGAGTTCCGCGGTAAGTGATCCCTCCTTTATTGTCGCGACGTTTACAGTGAGCCGTTTTCCCTTAACGTCGATGTCTCGGGTTAATGCCGTGCCTTCTGCCCCTCCACCGGTGGCAGTCACTAGAGCCCAGAGCCGCCCAGCCTGCCAGGAAGCGCGGCACAAAGATCCGTAAAACCACAGTACCCCACGTACCGGGCTGAATACGTCTTTGCCTAAAGTTAATGGTTCCCAATAATGAGGCCAGCGTGGGAACCTGGCAGCTTTCATCCTCTCGACGGGGTCGGTGCTGTGATAGTCATTGTGAAGTCCCTCGCATCCCGAGTAATAGAGATATATTCGGCCATTGTGCTGAATCATTGGGTGCATCGGCCAAATCATACCCCCACCAAGATCGCCAAGCGCCTTCAAGGGTATGCACGCCCGACGATCGGGCCGCCACCAGTTCTTGCCATCGCGTGAACCAGTAAATTGAACGTCGATAGATTGGTTGAGCACGTGATAAACGGTGACTAGTCCAACTGAGCCGCCACGCTGGCTAAGCGGAGTCAGTTCCATGAACTGCGTGTCCTGCGGATCCATCCAATCGGGGGTTACGACCGGTTCGGATTGGGACCACGTCCGGCCATCCGGGCTCGTCCTGCGCACTAAGATTCTGCAAACACCTGCAGCAATGTCGTATGGAACCATGGCACCGGGCAAGGCCGGTATAACGGCTTTGTGGTATGCCACGTAAGACCCGTCTGGTTGCTGGCAAATCCATCCACTGTCGGATGTTTCTAAACTGACGACTTCCCAGGGAATCCAATTCTTTCCATCTTTGGAGTGATAACGAAAATATCCGGGTTTGAAATCTCCTTGTTTTCCGCCGTGGCTCGCACTGTTGGTCGGCAGTTTGAATCCTTTCACGACCGTGTACGGGTGTTCCCATCCCGGCAACCGAATAACGAACATTTCATATCGGTAATCTGATGGAGCATCGGGATGGACAATTACCGAAGCATGTTGTGACGAACCGCCCGACTTGATATCGAGAAGGATGTTGGTGCGAGGAAATCCCGGATAGGCGCAGATATCCAACTTTGGCCTCGTCCATCGCAACCCATCCTTCGATTCCGCGTAACATAACCTTCTTTCGGCTGAAGATTGCAATTTGGTTTGCTTCGCAGAGATATACCAAGCCTTCCACAACCCGTCGATTGGATCTAATAAGACCGTTCCGTGGCTGAACACGGCCGCGCTTTCCCAAGGGAATAAGGGTTCCATAAGCGGATTCGCTGCGTCGTCGGAGGCGAGTTCCACACGCCAGGCAACATTGTGCTTCTCGACGAAGTCCTCCCCCAGAAGGAAGGAAAAGTTCTCCTTGGACGAGGGGACAAAAGATAACAGGCTTGTCGGATTCGCGTCGGCTGGGTTTGGGGTAGCCGCGTTGGCGTGCGATACGGCCACGCGCCCCGAACGTTTTTTGGCCTTCGCTAGCTTTTTGCTAATGTTAATTGGTTTAATCACTTGATTCAACTATGAATTATAATGTTCTGTAAAAGGATAATTAGAGCACATTTAATACAATTATGAAATAAATACATTGACAAGTTGAAGAGTTGCGCCGTATACATAAGGCTCCGCGAGGTTTGTGCACCGTGATCGGATCACAGGAAAAACTCATAACTCATGAATAACCCTGACGAGAACTCCAGATGAAGGCAGCCGACCTGGTAATGACGATAGCTCGCGAAAAGGGCCTGGAGCATTTCTTCGGGATTCCGGGAGGCGGATCACCCCTGGAGTTAATCGACGCCGGTCGAGCCATTGGGGTGCAGTTTGTGAACGTCGCCCATGAATCCTCTGCCGCGATTGCAGCAGCTTATTACGGATGGGTTAAGCAAACCGCAGGTTTAGCCATGAGCATTCGCGGTGTGGGTGCAGCCAATTTGGCTGGAGGCGTTGCAAATGTCTACTTCGAGCGGTTGCCGCTAGTCGCAATATGTGAGGGCCCCCCAGTTTCACCTGGAACCACTGAGAGTGTTCAACAATGTGACCAGTTACGCCTCTTTGAAGGTGTTTGCGGATACCAGGGTACGTTAACAAGCAATAACTCTCGCAGAATGATTCATGAGGCCTTCTCAAAGGCGGTCGAATGTCGCCCAACACCCTCTGTTATCCATCTTCCCGCTGGCCTGGGCGAAATCAACGACGATACCGAAATCGGCCACACGGCTGTCGGACGTCCATTTTCTCCGTACGAAGAACAGTTGAAGCAGGTCAAGAATTTCCTCGACCGACATCCCCGCGTCGCCGTGCTAGCTGGCGCTGATGTTATTCGTCATGGAGCTCAAAGTGAATTGTTGACTTTTGCAGAAAACATAGGAGCGGCGGTTTTGGTAACAATGGAGGCCCGAGGTGTATTTCCTGAGTCAAACCCGCGATGGGCGGGCGTTTTTCTCGGCCTATTCAATCCGAATGTTATCGAAAGCAAAGTGTTTCAGCAAGCAGACGCCGTCGTATTGATCGGTGTGGACGCGATGATGACTCATGCGCAATGGAATCTGAATTTGCCTACGTGCGAAATCGTGGCCAGTGAAAGCTTCTCCACAATGTCTACTCCAGAAGTGCGTTTGAATGGAAACCTCAGAACGACATTGAAGGGAATGGCGTGCACGACGAAGCCGGGATTTTCTGGCACAGAAGTACAACAACTTAGATCATACATTCTGCCCTACTTCCAACGTCCGGCGAGTGCGCGGTTTACGGCACAGGACATTATTGAGATCACTCGGAGTCTGCTACCTCCGGATGGATTACTGCTTTCTGAGACAGGCGCCTTTGTATGCATGTTGGAACACCTTTGGGCAGTCGAACAACCTCGCACATTCATGGGAACTTCAGGGGGAAGAACGATGGGCCTGATGATACCTGCCGCACTGGGTGCTGCGATCGCCGAGCCGAAAATTCCAAAGGTTGGCATCGGTGCCGACGGCAGTTTACTCATGCGACTTGGGGAACTCGAGGTTTTTGCACGACAAGAAATTGCCATGCCACTCATCATTATTAACGATCAAGCGCTGGGCACTATGAAGGCCCGGCAGCGATCGCGGGGCTTTCCCGATTATGCGCTTGATTTCCATGCGGTTGATTTTGCCGCCATTGCCCGTGCCAGCGGGTTACATGGAGTAATTGTAGAAACCCCCGAATCTTTCAGTCGCGAACTCAAGGAAGCGCTGACTTCAAAGCGTACGACGTTGATTGATGCTCGAGTGGACCCAAAGGCTTATCAAGACAGCTTCAGTCCCACAATCGGTGATTTGAGCCAACTATCTCGCGCCTGATTTGTTGATGTGAAAGGGAAGGTCTATACATCGTTGGAACATCGCTCCCCGCGACCGCGTAACCACGGCTGTCGGATCACCCAGTTTGTCTACTTAGGCTATGACGCTCTCGCTCTAGAGAATGAGCAACTGCGTATCACCGTGCTCCCGGGCAAAGGCTCGGATGTCATCCATTTTCTTTATAAGCCTAAGGACATGGACTTCATGTGGGCTTCGTCTCCCGGACTTCAGCCTTTCGGCGCCGTGAAATCTCCAAATGCCAAAGGTCAGGCATTTTTGGATTACTACCCAGGAGGGTGGCAAGAAATTTTGCCCAATTTCGGCGATCCATGCGAATACAAAAACATGACGCTCGGACTCCATGACGAAGTCAGTTTACTGCCATGGAAATACAACATTGTGGAGGACGATGACGAATGTGTCTCGGTGGAGTTAGAGGTTCGTTGTATCCGCACTCCATTCCGGATTTGCAAACAACTAACGCTTCGTCCTGGGTTATGTCTCGATATCACAGAAGAGGTCCATAACGACTCAGAGGAAACGATGGATTGTACCTGGGGCCACCACCCGACTTTCGGATCTCCATTTTTGGATGAGGCCTGCCGCGTGCTAGTGCCGCCATGCAAGGTAAAAACTCAAGAAGAATACGTCTCCCAAAATTCTCGTCTCGAAAGGGGTCAAGATTGCGATTGGCCACTGGTGTGGAGCCGAAAAGGAGAAAAGGTCGACCTTTCTCGGGTCGCCCCAAAGATTACTCGTTCTCATGACATGGCTTATCTCTACGGTTTCGATAAGGGTTGGTACGGATTGTTTCATGAAGATCGGAAGCTGGGCTTTGGTATGAAATGGGATTCCAATATTTTCCCTTACCTCTGGTTCTGGCAGGTTTATGGCGGATGGTCTGGATACCCGTGGTATGGAAGCAGCTACAACATTGGTCTGGAACCATGTTCGTCTTACCCTCAGTCTCTGACTGCGGCTGTCCGGGCCGGTACGCAGATGAGATTCGCAGCCGGGGAGACGATTCAAACCTCTCTTCAGGCAGTCGTCATTTTGGACTCAAATGATTTTATTCGCGGTGCGTCGTCAGACGATGCAACCGGTGTGGCGAAACACTTAGATCGCTGTTAGGACACAAACCAGGGAAACCTGGTCTTTCTCTTGAACGGAGTGCGACGGAATGCGAATAACGAACGTTGAACCTATTTATGTTCGGATGCAGCAGGTCAAGAAACAGTGCGACAGTGGCCAAGATGCCCTCATTATCAAGGTAAGCACGGATGAAGGAATTACTGGAATCGGAGAGGTCGACTCAGCACCGTCGGCGGTGCAAGGGTTGGTCAACGGAGCGTTCTCACATACACTCTGTTGCGGGCTGAAACAATTGTTGATAGGGGAAGACCCTTTTCAAACCGAATATCTGTTTCACAAAATGTTTCGCAATAATATTTACATTGGGCACTCGGGGATACTGATCCATGCGATTAGTGGCGTCGACATTGCGCTGTGGGACATCAAGGGCAAAAAATTGGGGTTGCCAATTTGGAAACTTTTGGGCGGCGGATTTCATAAGAAGCTACGTTGCTATGCGAGCGTTTTGTTCGGAGATACGCCCGAAAAAACATACGACGAGGCGTCGCGGCTGCGCGATCTAGGCTTTACTGCGGCAAAGTTCGGCTGGGGACCGATGGGGAAGGACGCGAAAAATGATGTCGCCTTGGTGGCTAAAGCTCGCGCCGGCCTCGGTGACGACTTGGACTTAATGGTTGACGCAGGGCTGGCCTGGGATACAAAAACAGCAATTCAGCGGGCTGACGCCTTCACCCCATACAATCCGTTTTGGTTGGAAGAACCGCTTCACCCCCACAATTACGAAGGCTACAACCAACTGACAAAAGCAAGCAAGATTCGCATCGCCGCAGGGGAAGAGGAAGACAGCCTGGACGATTACCGCCGCCTGATTACCGAAGGTCAATGTGATGTAATTCAAGTTGATCTCACTCGGTGCGGCGGTTTTACAGGCGCGATGAAGGTCGCGTCGTTGGCGGCCAACTACCATCGGCCAGTCGCGAACCATGGCTTTACTACCTACATCAATGTGTCCGCCGCGCTGCATTGGCTTAACTCAATCCCGAATGCACTTATTGTCGAATTTGCGTCGCAGAATAATACCGACCTCCGGGAATCCCTTACTCGGCAGACTATTAAGGCTGTAGGTGGCTTCCTTGACATACCGCAAGAGCCGGGCTTGGGAGTCGATTTAAATGAAGACACTATCGGCAAACTGAGAGTTTCGTGATACGAAATGAGTTTCTTGTGTTTACTTCTACATTTGCCATTCCTGAAGCGCTAACTTTCGATTCCGTGGCAAGCCGGCACCACGAGGTGACTTACCGCGAAGTGGCGAAGCATTTCGGCGGTCCGATGTCTAAGCATCCTGTCATTAGTGTTAGGGGACATCCAGAACTTATATGGATCAGGCCTGATATGGGTGCAGGTTCAGTTGCGAATTCTGTTGCATTTGGCTTTGGGTCGAATCCTAGGCAGATTCCGTGGCGTGAGGTAGGCCAGGAATTGCTACAAGGATATCTCCCTATCGTGCGCAGCACATGGGATAACGGTTTCTTGAAGTTTACACAGATGAGCTTCGCAACATTGCTAAGCGCTCGCGGAGTGAAGACTGGTCATGAAAAGCAAATTGCAGTACTCGAAATGACGGTTTTGAATACACACCCAACAGAATTTGCGGATGCGATTTTCTTCGCCTTCGTCCCGATCCTCATCACCACGAAGGGCGTGCCTCCATTTCCATATAACACTTACGATCTCTTTGAGGTCGTGGGATCCTTGCCTCGGGTCGGGGAAGACCTCCGGGACCCAGATGACAATGTCTTTCGGCGGAGTTCGCTTTCGTTGGGAGTTTACAAAACCGACGGTTCTGTCGATTCCGTAAGCGATGAATCCACATTCCGCTTTTCATCGCAACTCCGTCCTGGAGAGCGTGCGAGTGTCCGTCTGTTTATTACAAGTTCCGCGCGTGGGCTAACCGCGGACGAACTAGCGAAGTTACAAGATCTTGATTACGAGGCGACACTCGATCGGCGAATCCTCGATCTCGAAGCAATCCTCAAACAAGGAACTGAGATTCAGGTGCCGGATACCATGGTGAACAACATCTACAAAGCCCAAATTTTGCACGCTCAGAGCCAGATATTGCAGGCCGCCGATAAAGACTATTGCCTACCCGTTCAAGGCCATCAGGGTGTGTGGCCTTGGGAGGCTATGAAGTTTACGGTTCATTGGGATTCCATCGGTCACCACGACGACGTTAGAAAATGTCTGGAGTACTTTTTGCAGGTTCAAGGAAGATTTTTACCGCAGGGAGATTTTAAGAGCAGAGATGGCACTTTCGGGGGAACTATTGCTTTTGAATTGAGCGGCTGGGAAGAAGATTTCCAGTCTACCCTGTATGGACAGCTGGCCAAGATGAATGCCGGGAAAGAGGGAGACTTCCCCAACTGGATGAACGGCACGGGAGCGATACTATATGCCTTCGCGGTGCACTACCTGTACACCCGCGATCGCGCGTGGCTGAAGCGAGTGGCACCGGCGTTGATTCTCGCGTGCGATTGGATCATCACTGAGCGTCGAGCCACCAAGAAGGTCGACGAGAACGGGGAGAAGGTCTCGCACTTCGGCCTGCTACCCATTGGCAGAGCCTACGACACCGCGGAAGAGGCGATTCGTCAACTGGCATCCGATGGCGAATTAGAAGATGGCAGAATGGATGACCGTCACGCACCCCTGGATACTTACTACCCATGTTTTACTGACAGTTATTGCTCTCAGGGTTTAAGCAGCATCGCCGAGGCATTGACCGATATTGAACATCCCGAGAGCCAGCGGTTACTTTCCGAGGCAGCAGAATACCGTAGAGACATCCTTGAAGTGATGGGTCGGACGCGCAGCATGGATCAAAGCCTTCCGCCGTATCCCGAACGTTTGAACCGACCGCCAGCTTGGGCCGAGTTCGCTACGGGTGCTTTAGCCTATCTTGATTCCGGTTTTCTCGATCCAAAGGATCCCGCTTTCGACCAACTCGAAAATTACATGAAAATAAAATGGAATCGTGGGGTATTGGGCCTGACAGGCGGCATGGAGAAAAATGGAGATCCCCACGGTACAGACTCCTTCTATGTGAACTTCTCAGAGGACATCTGGCATCGCGGTTGGATGTTGAGGGGCGAGATTGAAAAAGCGCTGCTGACCTTCTACTCCATGCTCGGCTACGGGCTCGACAAACATACATTGGTAACGGTCGAAAGATTCCACCTGTTAGACCAGCGGTATGCTCCATTTTTCATGGACACATCCGCATTTGCGCGCGTCTGCGGGCTTATCCGTCAATCCCTTCTGTTCGAAAAAGCCGGCGTGTTGTATTTGCTGGCAGGAATACCACGACGGTGGCTGGAATGGGGCAAGCGAATCGAACTAACTCGCGGCGTTACAACTGTCGGTAAGGTGAATTTTAGCGTCGAATCCAAGGCGGATGAGAAGGAGATCGTTGTCGCACTAAAATTAACGGAGTTGCGCCGTGAGGAACTAAAAGGTCTCCGGCTCCGGCTGCCACATCCTACGCGGCAAAAAATGAAGGCGGTGCGGATCGACGGAAAGCAATGGTCGCGTTTCAACGCGGACGACGAGGTAATTGATCTCGATGCACGAAACGGCGCGACTGAGGTCGCGGTGAACTACTGACATCTTAAATTTATTCTGACACCGAGGGTCTGTAATGCGCTCCGAGTTGAACGACAAAGTGGCGATCGTAACCGGAGGAACGCGCGGAATCGGCTATGGCCTGGCGAAAGCATTGCTGGACGAAGGCGCAAAAGTATTCATCTGCGGCCGGCAGGAGGCATCCGTCAAGGCCGCCTTACAAACCTTGTCAGCCAACTACCAAGACCGGGTGGCCGGCCTCACGGCCGATGTAACTCGATATGAGGATTGTAGCAAGCTCATCCGGGATGCGTTCGAGCGCTTCGGCGCGGTCGACATCCTGATAAACAACGCAGGTATTGGTCACATCTACAAGCCTGCGGACCAAATCACTCCACAGGTTTGGGATACAACTATTCAGACCAATCTGTCAGGGATGTTTTACTGTTGCCACGCCGCCATACCATTTATGCGGAAAGCAGGCGTGGGATATATTTTTAACATTTCGAGTGTGGCGGAAATCTTAAGAGTACCAGGGGGAAGCGCATACAACGCTTCGAAAAGCGGGGTGAGCGGCTTAAGCGAAACACTAATGAAAGATGTCCGGTACGACGGCATTCGTGTCAGCGAAATCGTGATCGGAAGCGTTTCAACTGAGGATCGCGGTTACGAAAGTTGGAAGTTGGCGGTGGAAGACATTATTCAGTTAGTACTGGTTTTCTACAAACTACCGCCGCGGGCGCTCGTCGGCCGCGTCGAACTTTGGCCTTCGCAGCCGCCACCGAATAGGTAACAACTGCTTACTGAGCGCTACAGGGTTGGGTCGGTGACCATCATTTCGAGTGCATATGGTCAGCGAACACATAACGTCACGGAGGGTTCCGCGATGCTGCTAGCGGGGAAAACATGTCTTATCACAGGCGGTGGAACGGGAATCGGTCGAGCTACGGCTTTTCGGTTTGTCGAGGAAGGAGCGGCAGTCTGGATTGCCGGCATCGATGTCGATTCGCTCAGGAACACCGCGCAAGAAATTGGTTCCAAGTGCATGTGGCGTGCTGTTGATGTTGCCAAGCAAGAGGAACTTCAGCGGGTCGTCGATGAAATGCCTCAGTTGGATGTTCTAGTCGCAAACGCCGCTGTCAGTTATTCAATTGACTTACTGAAGGACCCTTTGAGTCGGTGGCGGGACATGGTGGAGGTGAATATGTGGGGGATCGTGTTCACTTGCCTCACAGGCGGCAAAAAGATGATTTCCCAGGGACAAGGGGGACGCATCATTATTACGTCCTCCATATTGAGCGGAATCGCAGAGCCTGGAAGCACACACTATGCGATGGCCAAAGCGGCACTAAACCAACTCGGACGCCAGCTTGCGGTCGAATGGGCCGAGCACGGAATACTAGTCAACGTGGTCGCTCCGGGATGCGTGCATACACCCATGAGTTATGCGGGAGGATCGAACGAATATGAAAGCGACTGGTTCAAGGAGTTCTTTGTAAATCCCAAGCGGCCCAGATTGCCATTAATGCGGCCAGCCTATCCGGAGGAAATTGCAGAGGCTATTTTGTTTTTTTCCAACCCGAAAAACAGTTACTGCACGGGCAGCGTCTTGAATGTCGATGGAGGGCTTACTGTTAGGTTCTGAAACAAAACAAATGTCAGAGTCAATCACTATCAAGAGCATTCGAGCAATTCCGCTGTACGGAAAACCGTACGGAGACTGGCCACATCGCTTCGGTGACCAAGAACAGACCCGGACCTTGGTCGAAGTCTTAACCAACAATGGTATTGCGGCCCTCGGGAGCGTTTATACCTCAGCGTCGCTCGTCGAAGGTGCGCTCCAACTCTTACGGCCGCTGTACGAGGGAGCCTCGGCAGTGGATCCAGCCGCTACCGCGGAGAAGCTTCACCAGCATACATTCTGGCAAGGCCGCGGAGGCGCGGTGACTCACACGATCAGCGGCATTGACATGGCATTGTGGGACATTCTCGGGAAAGTTGCGAATCAACCTATCTACCGCCTGCTAGGCGGGAAGCTCCGAGATCGCGTGAAGCCTTATGCCTCGATGCTGATGGAAGAACCTGCCAAGATGAGGGACAAGCTGCAAGCGGCAATGGAAAGCGGCTTCCAAGCCTTCAAAATAGGCTGGGGGTCATTTGGCCGTCGCAACGCCGCAGACGACGAATCGATTGTTCGTGCAGCTCGAGATGCAATAGGAGCCGACACCGAATTGATGGTGGACGCGGGCGCCAGTGACGCATTCTGGCCTCATGGTTACAAATGGGCCATGAATACGAGCCGTATGTTGAATGCATACAGTGTGGTCTGGTTCGAGGAACCGGTTTGTCCCGATGACCTTGACAGTCTAATTGAGCTAACTCGGCAGTCACCAGTCAAGATTGCTTCCGGTGAAGTGTTGACCCGCCGCCAATCGTTCCTCCCTTTAATTGAGCGTCACGCTGTGGATTACCTGCAGCCCGATGTCACAAAAGTGGGAGGAATCAGCGAACAACATCGTATCGGGCAATATGCCAGCGATCACGGCATCATGCTGGTGCCGCATGGCTGGAACACAGGCATCGGATTGGCAGCAGATCTGCAAGTTTTGGCAGCTGCCGACAATGCACGCTGGGTCGAATATCTAACACCTGAGCCTTACATGGATGATGTATTCGAATCGCCACCGAATCTTGATTCTGACGGGTGCCTTATGATTCCTGACATGCCTGGCTATGGATTCCAGTGGAGCGTTGAAGGCATTCGCCGGTTGTCGAAGGGAATGGACATCACCGTATCCATAATCTGAGCAGAGGGGCTGAATAATGAATGTCCTATTTGTAGGCGCACACCCGGATGATATTGAGCTCTTTTGTGGAGGGACTGCCGCTCTGTACGCGAAGCAGGGTCACCAGGTCTTCTTCTGTGTGTCGACCAACGGCAATGTGGGATCGGCAACGCTGCCACAAAATGAAATCGCAGCCATTCGACACAAGGAGGCGCAGAAGGGTGCGGAAGTAATCGGTGCGAAACTCATTTGGTTGGATTTCGACGATGAATTTCTGCTGGATTCTCGAGAATCACGACTCGCCTTCATCGAAGCCTTTCGCCAATGTGAGCCTGAGGTTGTGATTTGCCACTGGCGTCACGATTACAACCCAGACCACTCAATTTCCGGCATGATAGTCGATGAATGTATTCATATGGCGGGAATTCCCAACATCACAACTGCTTCCCCTCCCGTTCCGTCCGGCAAGATCCCCCATGTATATTTCATGGATACTCCGGCTGGCGTCGGTTTTGAGCCTGAAATCTACGTAGACATCACGGAAACTTTCCCCACAAAGGTGAAGATGGTCGCGCAGCACGTGAGCCAAAATAGTTGGATGAAAAACATATTCGGATATGAGCTAGAAGCATTTCTGGAAATTCCCGCGAAGTTTCGCGGGCTGCAGGCGGGCTGCAAAATGGCAGAAGCCTTTCGTCCGAGTTATCGATGGGGAAGAACATTCGTGGATCACTATCTTCCTGAGTCGCGATCAGTTCATAAGGAATCAAGAACGTGACGGTTCAAGGCTTGCCTGGACACGCGATGGGCGACAAACTGTTCGATTTGCAAGGCTATGTGGCAATTGTCACGGGAGCAAGCAGGGGCATTGGCCAGCAGATGGCCAGGGCTCTCGCGACCGCAGGTGCGGACCTGGTATTGACAAGCCGTGATAGAAAACGCCTTGTCTTGTTTGAATCGGAAATCAAGTCGCTTGGTCGTCGTGTGATCTCGTTGGATCTTGATGTCCGGGATTTCGAGAGCATCACCCAAATGGCGGCGAATGCTGAAGACGTCTTCGGCCATTTAGATATTCTGATAAACAATGCGGGATGCAACATACGTAAGCCGGCGCTCGATGTAACTTGGAATGACTGGAACGTGATTCTAGAAACAAACCTGCGTGGAAGTTTCTTCGTCGCCCAAGAAGTTGCCCGGCGGATGATTGAGCACAGGTATGGCCGTATCATAAACATCGGGTCGGTCACGAGTGTTGCCGGCTTTGCCGGCCTAGCTCCCTATGGGGCAAGTCGCGGAGGGATCCGACAGTTAACTATGAGTTTAGCGGATGACTGGGGTGGTCACGGCATTACCGTCAATTGTCTGGCTCCCGGCTGGTTTTGCACGCAACAAAATCAGTCGCTTTTTGATGATGCGGAATGGGTTGAGTATCTGTGCGACCGCATTCCTTTAAAGAGATCGGGGGAGCCGCAAGACCTGGATGGAGCAGTCGTATTCCTCGCGTCTGAATGCAGCCGTTATGTCACGGGACAAACGTTGCTCGTGGATGGCGGCGTTTCTACGGGTGCAACTCGCGTTTTGTCGAGATCCCATTGACTAATCTGAAGTTTGCAATTGCAGGTTGTGTGGATTGTGAGAACGTTAGTCCAATACTTCAGGATTGAGAATGTTCGGCGGTCGGCGACAGGCGAATGCCGCGAGCAAATTTTCTGCGGCCAGTGAAGCCATTCGGAGCCGTGTCTCTATTGTCGCGCTTGCAATGTGCGGCGCGATCAGGACATTTTTCATTTCAATCAGGGCAGGGTGGATTCGGGGCTCGTTCTCGAAGACGTCGAGGCCGGCACCCGCCAGCCGCCCCGTCCTAAGGGCCTCGACGAGCGCTTCCTCATCAATAATCTTCCCGCGAGCCGTGTTAATCACGAAGGCCGTTGGCTTCATCCCTGCTAGTTCGGCCTCGCCGATGGCGCGGTTGCTCTCAACATTCAAAGGAGAATGCAGGCTTAGAAAATCAGACTCGCGAAGAAGAGTCAGGAGATCAACAAATTCCGCTCCAGTTTCGGCTTCCACCGGGGAGGCGAGCCGGTGTCGCGCGTGGTAGAGAATACGCATCGAGAACCCACGTCCTCTACGCGCCATAGCTTGTCCAATTCGCCCAAAGCCATAGAGGCCAAGCGTTTTCCCGCAAAGTTCCGATCCCCAGAGCAGATTCCACAAGCCATACTTCCAGTGCCCCTCGCGAACGTAACGGTCCGCGTGAATGATATGGCGGCTGATGGCGAGCAACAATGCAAAGGCAAAATCCGCAGTAGATTCCGTTAGTACATCCGGAGTGTTGCTTACCGCAATCCGTCGTCTAGTGCACGCGGCCACGTCAATCGTGTCATAACCCGCGCCGATGTTGGCAATGATGCGCAATTTCGACGCACGTCTGAGCAGATCCTCATTGACATTTCCACCCACCGACATCAACCCATCTACTTCTGCTATAGCTTCGGCGAATGTGGCGGTATCGATCGGAGCATCTTCCTGATGTACCGTGACATCGCAGAATTGCGCGATATGTTCGATCACAGCTCTTTGGATGGGGCGCGCGATAAATACCCTCGGTGCCACGATAGTACCTTTTGATTCCACGATAAGGGGCTTAAAGCCGCAATTAATTTATCATATTTAGTTCACAAACGCCGTTATTGCGCGTACAATTCGGCAGTGAAACTGCATAGTTAATTCTATAATGAAGTAAATAGCGGAGACTTTTGAATTGGCCAAGCTTCGAGCAGGGGTCGGACGAGCCGACATAACCCCTTCCCCCGGCACACCTCAAGGTGGGTGGGGAGCACAGACACACCAGCGTGGCGACGGAGCCGATATGCCATTCTATGCCACTGCACTAGCGCTCACCGACGATCACGATGTGATTCTGATAGTAGAGGCAGATGCGATCGGCTTCGATTTGGAATGGACAAACAAAATCATAGATGCAATTCAAGGGCAGACCAGGATTTCTCGCGACCGTATACGTTTCTCGTGTTCCCATACCCATTCGGGCCCGAACACTTTCAGGTTGGCGACCGTTAGCGAAGGACTGGAAATGATTCTCAGTTACTTGCAAAGCTTACCTGAGCGCATCGCAGGTGCGGCCTGGCAAGCTCAAAAGAACCTGAAACAGGTGAGGCTCGCTGCTGGAACTGGATCATGCGATATCAATGTGAACCGACGCTACTGTACCGCGGAGGGAATTCGCGTCTCTGGCCGCAATTGGGAGGGCCCCGTGGACCCAACGGTGAGAGTGGTCCGCTTTGACGACCTGGAAGAAACACCGCTGGCTGTAATCGTTCACTATGCCTGCCATCCGACAATCATGGCTTGGGAAAATCGGTGGTTTACTCCCGATTATCCAGGTGTCATGCGGAGGGTGGTCGAGCAGCAATTGGGAGGCATCTGTCTCTTCTTCCAGGGCGCAGCCGGCGACATTGGTCCGCGGGTGGGTTACACCGGCGACCTACGAGTGTACCAAAGAATGGGCGCCATTCTCGGCCTGGAAGCGTCGAAGGTAGCTCTCAACTTGAATACTTTGCCACGGCGCGAAAGGTTTCTTGGCGTTCTACAATCCGGCGCTCCTCTTGCTCAGTATGCGGATGAGGCGCAGGAACCGGAATCTGCTGTGTTGAGCGCACGACACCGCAATATTTCATTACCTCTGAGAAAATTACGCCCTCTCATTGTAGCGGAATCAGAGGCAGTGAAGAGCCGGGAGGAACTAATGCGCGCGCGTTTGGAAGGCAGTGTGGAAGAAATTCGAGCCGCAACCGCTCGCTTCACGCAAGCTAGGTGGTACGCCGATATGGTAAGGCAGTATGCGGGCAAATGCGACGTCGATTGGGAGATCCAATGCATCCGCGTTGGTCCGGTGGTGTTTGTCTCTTCGCGGGGTGAGCCGTTTAGCGAAACCTCCAAGCAAATTGTTGAGGGTTCGCCGTTTCGACATACCCTGTTTTCGGGGTACTCAAATGGCGCCTTTGGCTACATACCTACAAAAAAGGCGTTCGAAGAAGGTGGCTATGAGATTGATGCGTCACCTTTCGCTTCCGGTGCCGCCGAAATGCTGGCTTATGAAAGTTTGCGGATGTTGGGAGAAATCGCTTGAGTACAATTTGTTGCCGTCTGGTCCGGCTACTTCAAGGAAAAAGACCTAATCAAAATTATCGTTTTTTCGGAATGGAATATGAAAATGCATAGTGTTTCCCCGACGTCAAAGGAATCGGTTCGACCCGTTAAGTGGCCGCAGGACAAATCGAAACAAATATTCGAGCACAACCGAAAGTATATTCCTGGAGGTGTGATGTCATTACCTCGCAGGGTGGAACCGGAGCTGGCCTTCGAGCGCGCCGACGGTGCTTATCTATGGGACGCTGACGGGAAACAGTATCTCGATTACCATGCCGCATTTGCTCCAGCGATTCTTGGCCACAATGACCGTCATGTAAATGCGTCTGTCACTGAGACTCTGAAGCGCGGCGTCGCATTATGTGGCAGCGGAACTAACACACTAGAAGGCAGGCTCGCGGAACTGATGTGCACCCATATGCCGGCATGCGAACTGGCGCAGATTCTGAACACCGGCACCGAGGCCACGATGGCAGCCATTCGATTGGCACGCGGTTACACAGGCCGAGACCATGTTGTGGTAATGCAAGGAGGATTCAACGGCTCTCACAATGATGTCGCCTGTAATGTTCTCACCCCATTGCAAATAATCGGTCCCCGGGTTTCCCCAGGTGAATACAAATACATTCCTTTGGGTTCCGGTGTCCCATTGGCTCATCAACAATTGGTTCACATAGTGAATTTCAACGACCTGGATTCAGTGCGTTACGTCTGCGAGAGATATCCGATTTCGGCTTTGATTACAGAACCAATTCTTCAGAACATCGGAATCGTCAAACCGCAACCTGGTTATCTGCAGGGTTTGCGCGACTTGGCTGATAAGTATGGATTCGTTTTGATTTTTGACGAGGTGAAGACCGGGTTTCGATATGCGATTGGCGGGTATAGCCAGATCGGAAAAGTACTCCCTGACTTAGCTGTGTATGCCAAGGCAATGGCCAATGGCTACCCAATTTCTGCGCTGGTCGGAAAAAGAGAACTGATGCAATTGATAGCTGATCCCGATCCGGCGAAACGGCCTTTCGTCGCTGGCACGTACAACGGGCACCCATTATCCGTAGCGGCTGCCATTGCGACGATCGAAAGGCTGTTGGAAGGAAATGGTGAGGTATATCGTCGATTGGAGCAGCTCGGGCAAAAGGCGCAACAGGGTATTGAGTCCATCCTTCGCTCTCATGGAATTACTGGCGTGGTGGCGAGACAGGCTTCCGCGTTCTGCATCTATTTTATGGATCACGAACCTCGCGACTGGCACGACCTTGCCACCAATCACGATTTTCCCAGAGACATGAGCATGCGTCGCGCCCTGGTTGAGAAGGGTATCTATTTCTTTCCGATCGAAACGAAGCAGTGTTCCATTTCGGCCGCTCACACCGAGGAAGATATTGACTTCACCCTGCAGGCCTTAGACGACAGCCTAAAACAGTAGTTTGCGAAATGCTAAGGCCGGTCACGAGTCAGATGGCTGGTATGCAAATGGCGAGGCTCTGTGACGAAAAGCAGGAAGTCCCCTGGATTAGACCGAATTTGGAAAAATCCCATATTCTGGTTCGCCGTGGCGTTGGGACTAGCCGATGGCGGCGTCCGTAATTTTGTCCCGGCCACTTTTCCCATCTTCCATCGTGAAATGGGTGCGTCCCTCGAACAAATGGGGAAAACGCAATTTCTTTTTTACTTGAGCAGCCTGATCTTTGCCGTTGTTGGGGGATCTCTGTTGGCGAGAGCCGGCCTGAGACGTTCAGCTGTGGTGGCGCTCACTCTAGCGGCTATCAGCCTGCTGCTGATCGGTCATACTCACAACTTCACCTTTGTATTGCTCGGGACTGGGCTTCTGGGTCTCGCAATAGTCGCATTGGTAGTGATAGTTAGTTCGATAATCAGCCGCCACTTCCAAGCCAGACGCCAGAGCGTTTTTCTCCTGACTGGCCTCAGTGACGCAGGCGGTTCGATGCTCGGGCCCGCGATCCTGGGCTGGTGGATCGTACACTCGGAACATTGGCACTTGACCTGGCGGTCTGGGTATTCTGCGGGAGCAGCGGTAATGGGGATCCTTCTTCTCTGGGCCCTCTCTGTTCGTTTCGAAAACCTGGAAGAAGATCGCCCTAGCGCAGATTCACGGCTGAGGAATTGGCTAAGCACACGCGAAGTGCTACGAGACTCAGCATTCTATACCGCTGTCATGCTCTGTTTTTGTCACGGGTTGGCGCAGGCGGGCATGGTTTCTTTCGTGGGACAACTATATGTGAAAAAGCTGCACGTGGACGCGGCGCACGCCGCCTATCTGCTTAGCATCGAGGCGATCGGAATTTTGGCGGGCCGGCTAATATTCGGCGCGCTTCTCGCACGCTGGAGGATTGCAGAGCTGGTAGTAATTGCCCTGTGTGCGGCTGCAGAAGCAGCAGCGTTTCTAGCTACAACTCTTTCCGTAAACTATGGGGTTGGCGCTGCCATGTTCCTGGTGGGCGGGTTCTTTATGTCAGCGATTGGACCGTCGCTAAATTCCTACCTTGGAGGACGACTACTTAATCGCGTGGCTACAGCATTTGCCCTCTTCGCGGGCTTGGGCAACGTTGGTGCGGCGGTGGGTCCTTACTTGATCGGAATTGTTGGAACGGGCTTCGGGATAGAGCGGGGAATTCTATTCGCTCCATTATTTGCGGCATTGCTCAGCGCGACAGCTTTGGTTCGACATTTTCGCGAGAAACAACTCTCGTTTGTTATCTGAGTTGAAGGTGTTACGCATTCTGGAGATCAGATTTGAAAATGGCCAGGGACTCAGTCAGGCTGCGCATCTTGCTACTCGTCGTAATTTGCATGTATCTGGGCTCACCAGAGCGGTTGACTGCCAAGCCATCAAGACTTCAGATTTTCGCCATCGATGTGGAGGGTGGACAAGCTACGCTAATCGTTAGTCCATCTGGGAAGTCGCTATTGATTGATGCCGGCTGGCTGAGTGTTGATCACCGCGATGCTGACCGAATCGTAGCGGCCGCCAGATCTGCCCGCATCAACAAGATCGACTATCTACTCATTACGCATTACCACAGAGACCATGTGGGCGGTGTACCGCTTCTTGCCGAACGAATTCACATTGGCACTTTTATAGATCATGGACCAAATGTGCAGACTTGGGATACCCCGGGTCAAGACTACGCAGCGTATCTGAAGGTCATTAAGGGCAGTCGCCATATCATTGCCAAGCCAGGTTACAGCATCCCTATAAGGGGACTCAAAGTTCAAGTGATCAGCTCAGCGGGGATGGTTATTACACAACCTCTCACTGGTGCCGGGCAGTTAAACAAGTATTGCGGATCTGATCCAGCTCCACCAAATGACCCTGGGGAAAATGCACAGTCGCTCGGCACGTTGATCACCTACGGCAAGTTTCGCTTCCTTGACCTAGGGGACCTCACGCAAAAGAAGGAGCTGGCGATCTTCTGTCCACAGAATCTGTTGGGAAATATCGATCTATTCTTGGTTTCTCACCATGGTCTCGCAGAGTCGAATTCCAAGGCGATGGTTTGGACAATTCGTCCTCGAGTGGCGATTCTGGATAATGGTGCACATAAGGGCGCCAACCCGATTGCATGGCAAATTGTCCGTGACTCTCCCGGCTTACAGGGGTTTTGGCAATTACACTACGCGATTGACGCCGGTAAGGAGCACAATGTGCCGGAAGAGTTCATTGCTAACCTGGAAGAAGGAACCGATCGTGGGAACTACATTAAAGTACTTGCACAACCGGATGGCAGTTTTACGGTCACTAATACTCGAAACAATCTAACCAAGCTTTACACAAATTAACTATCGAGCACTTGCCGATGCACTATCCACTACGCAGGATATGAAACAGACTTGGCGATGGTTTGGGGAGCAAGATCCGGTTTCGTTGGATCACATTAAGCAGGCCAGCGCGACAGCCGTCGTCACGGCTTTGCACCATCTATATCGCGGGGAGGCTTGGCCCCTGCAGGAAGTCTTGAAGCGCAAAGCCGAGGTCGAAGCGGCGGGCCTGACCTGGCCCGTGGTAGAGAGCATACCGATTCATAATTCCATCAAGCTGCGGAGCGGGCCTTATCGCCAGTTCATTGACGCATGGAAGGATTCGCTGGTTGCTCTCGCGAAAGCCGGGCTTAAAATCGTTTGCTACCACTTCATGCCGGTGCTGGATTGGACTCGAACAGATTTGAGGTGGCGCTTACCCAGCACCGGATACGCTCTGCGTTTTGACACAACCGATTTCGCTGCATACGACCTTTTTATACTACGACGTAGAAATGCAGAAGCCGGTTACTCTATTGAACAGACTAATGCCGCGCGCCTCCGTTTTGAAGCAATGCCAGAAAAACGCCAGATCGACCTGGAACAGACAATTATTGCCGGTCTCCCCGGTGCCGAAAGCTCGTACCACCGCGAAGATATCCGCTCACTCATAACAGAATACGAAGGAATCACGCATGCCGATTTACGTGGCAATCTAATCTCCTTCTTGAGAGACGTAACGCCTACAGCGGAAGAGCTTGGCGTTCTCCTTGCTCTTCATCCTGACGATCCGCCTCGGCCCCTTTTCGGGTTACCGCGCGTGGTTTCTACGGCAGGTGACGCACGCGCGATTCTCGCCGGGTGTGACGTCCCGGCGAACGGCTTAACCTTTTGTGTGGGGTCGTATGGGGCCAGGCCCGACAACGACCTTTTAGCGATGATCGAGGAATTCGCATCGCGCGTTCACTTTGTGCATCTCCGGCAAGTGACTCGTGAGCCTGACGGCTCCTTCTACGAGGCTGAGCACCTCGGCGGGAGTTCCGACATGGTCGGGGTTATTCGAGCTCTGATGATTGAAGAGAAACGCCGGCAGAATCAAGGCTGGGTGGATGAAATACCAATGCGACCGGACCATGGCCACTTACTAGCGGATGACGTGGGCAAAAAAGTTAACCCGGGATACTCGTTTGTCGGACGGCTAAAAGGACTTGCTGAAATACGCGGAGTCATGGAGGGATTAAAATATGCCACTTCGGACGTCGCGATTTCTCTTGACGGTAGAGATGATTGACATATGAATTCTGAACCTACTTGTGTCGCTCCCACCGGAGATCGCTGTGGAGAAGGTGCCGTTTGGCACGCCGTCCACGCGGCTATTTACTGGACAGATATTAACCGCTTTTTGATCCATCGCTTTACCCCCGCCGATCAATCTGTGCGGAGTTGGTTTTTTGATGAGCCCGTGACAGCTCTTACGCTAACCGACCGGGATGATGTGCTCACGGTAGTCCTCGGGTCAAGCGTCATCTTGTGGGAGCCGGCTTCCGACATCCGACACGACAGCCGCTTTCAATTAGAAGGTTGGCCGAAAGTTCGATTCAATGATGGGCGCGCTGATTCTCGCGGCTCCTTGTGGTTAGGATCGATGCGAAACAATGTGAATGCAGACGGCTCGACAGGCGAGGCTGGTGGCAAGGATGGTGTTCTGTATCGGTTGGATCCGAATGGTCGAGTAACAATTTTCCGCAGGGATATTGGGATTTCCAACACCATGGCGTGGAGTCCGGACGGCCGCCGCTTCTATTTCGCTGACACGCTCGCAAACACGGTTTGGGCCTATAACTATGACTCATCTACGGGGAATATTAGCGATGAGACCCCTTTCCTTCAGGACTTCACACGCGGTCTACCGGATGGATCGACAGTGGACGCAGAAGGTTATCTTTGGAATTGCCGTTTCTTCGGCGGGTGCATTGTGCGAGTTGCACCAGACGGGAAAATTGATCGCGTTGTCGAAATGCCTGTCAAAAACGTCACCACCTGCACTTTTGGCGGGAAGGACCGAAAAACACTCTACGTCACTAGCGCGGCCTCGCAAGCACCTTCAAGCGACCGCTTGGCTGGGGGATTGTACTCCCTCAATACAGAAGTCGGGGGACAGCCCGAAAATCCATTTCGCGTATTTGGATGAAAAAATGAATTGACAGTTTTATGCACAGATAAAACCAGCTCCTGAATAGGGCAATGTGAAAAAAGCAGCCATCTCATTTGTGCAACGTCTAGCAGATAAGGAGCCCCTTCTCGGCTCCCTAGTGAGTACGGGTTCAACGGAGGTCAGCGAAGCATTGTCACTCTGTGGCTTTGAGTGGCTGTTTCTTGATGTCGAACACTCGGTGCTAGACATGGCTTCAGCGCAGAGAATCGTTCAAACAGTAGCCGCACGAACCTATTGTGTTATCCGACTGCCTCATAATAGTCCAGAGCATTTTAAAAAGGCATTAGACACAGGTTGTGACGGTATCGTTGTCCCCTTGGTTAATTCTGCAGTGGAAGCGAAGGCCGCCGTCGATTGTGCCAAGTACACACCGCTTGGCAGCCGCGGCGTTGGTTTGGCGCGGGCGCAAGGCTATGGACTCAATTTTAGCGAGTATCTCCGAAGTGCAAACCAAGAGATCGCCTTGATCCTTCAAATCGAGCACAAAAAGGCAGTTGAGCAAATCGAAGAGATCGTAAATGTACCAGGCATAGATGCGATATTCATCGGTCCCTATGACCTTTCGGCGAGTATGGGACTACTCGGGCAACCCGGGGCGTCTGATGTAGTCGGTGCTATCAGACATGTGCGTCAAGTATGCGTTAACCGCGAAATTCCATTTGGATCATTCTGTATGACGCCAAATCATGCGCTGGATGAAATCGCCAACGGAGGAACACTCATTGTGCTCGGATCAGACTTGTCATTCATGACCAATAGCGCTAAGGCAGCACTTGGGACCGTTTGTGATCGGTAAGGGTCAGGCGTTACTGGCAACACCTAGCTTACACCGAGCACGGCATCGAGCCTGCGCCAGACTAATATTCTTGCGGCCGCCGCAACGTCGCCGGAGTGCTAAAATCGCCGAGAAGAATCATATTCCTCTTACCGCTATCGGGGCTCTGAACGGGGCGGTGCCTGCGTACTTTGACCGCAACGCAAAAGTAGAAGATAACGATTAACAATCAGGTGGAAGTTCTATCTTTTATTGGGGTCTTTGCGCTCGATAAAAACCGGCGCTGCACGCGCATGTGGTTGTCGGCTTTCCAGACGGTCACGCCTTGGGAGGACATCTGAGTCTGTGTCGCAACTCGCGTTGAACGTGCGCACCACGCGCAAGCTGGAGCAGCGGGTGCGGGAAGATTTGGGGTTCCGTTTTTTGGCGGGCGGGGCGGGGCCCGATCACAAGACGCTGAGCGAGTTTCATCGCCGGCATGGGCTGGCGATCCGGCGGTTGTTCACGCAGGTGCTGCGCCTGTTGCGGAAGTCAGGGCTGGCGCAGGTGGGCACGGTGGCCATCGATTCGACTCGCATCCGGGCCAACGCGTCGCGCCATCGCATGTTGCGCGAAGCCGATCTGGAGCGCAAAGTGGCGGAGTGGCAAAAACATTGGGACGACGATCCCGACCGCACTCCGGGCAGGCGCGTGGGAATGGAATCGCTCGAACGGGTGCGCGAACAACTGCAGCGGGTGCGCGACAGCGGAGAAAAACGGCTGTCGGAAACCGATCCCGAGGCCCGCTTCGTGCGCGACGGGCACGGCCGTTTTCCACTGGGATACACCGCCGAAATCGCCGTCAGCGAGGACCATTTCATCGTCGCCCAGAGAGTGACGCAAGCCAAAAACGACAATCATGCTCTGCTGCCGCTGGTCGATGCGGTCGGCGAAGCATGTGAGCAACCGCCGGGCTGCGTGCTCGCCGACGCCGCGTTTTCGAGTCAGTTCAACCTGCAAGAGATGGAAGCGCGCGGCATCGAGGCCTACATTCCAGATTGCAATTTAGCCAGTGAGATGAGAGGAAACCTTTCCGCCGATGAACTCCTCCCGGCGCGCGATCCGAGGCTGCCGGCCATGCGCCACAAACTGCGCAGCCCGGCGGGACGAAAGCAATACCTGCGCCGCCAAGGATTAGTCGAACCCGGATTCGGGACCTTGAAAGAACATCGCGGGCGGCGCCAGTTTCAACGCCGCGGCCTGGCGAAAGTTGCGGTCGAGTTCACCTTGGCCGCGTTGTCCTACAATCTGGTCCGACTGTATCGCCTCCGCAACCCCCGCTAGCTCGACCCCCGACCACTCCGCAGCCCGCATCCATCCAACCCGCCCCTCTACCACCCATTCTCAATCCCTAACCAAACTCAAAACACCAGTCGCGACACAGACTCATCTGCTCGAAGCGCACGTGTGGGCCAACTTTCGAGGTGTTTCTGGTAGCCTCGCCGACCTCACTCACAAACAATTTGATCCGGGTTCGCACCATAGGAGAGCCGAACGAGAAACCTGGAGCACCCGAATTCCTCACTCGCTGAGCGAGTTCCCCGTTAATGGCATGTATCAGGGATTCACATCCCCGATACATCTCTGTTAGTTCCCTGTTCGATTTTTCGCTGACCTCTCCTAAATGGTTCATGCGACTAGCTATAAGTCTTAATTGCCTCGCCGCGTTTGAAATAGATCCCTGTATTTTCCCCTGTTATCAGGGAATTGCCCGGAGGAGAGTTAGCTCAGGACTGCCTGCTCCGCCACACAGTCTGGGTTGCAGAGAAACCTAGCTGCGTTCTGCCAAGAATCGTTGGAAATAGCCGCAATTCCACGAGTCTCACGCTCAAACCGGACCGGAGAAAGTGTCCCACTAGATCTCACAGGCAGGCTTTCGTGCCTTTTCTCTTTAGGGCGTAGAGGCAGTCCGGTTTCAATGAGTACACTTGGCGAATGCAATGGACATTCGGCGAAAACGATTTGACCCGTCTCGTTGGCCTCGGGACGGTCCCGGTTTGGTTGCCTTCCTCCGAGCCAAAAAATGGACGGTCCGGGTTGGCAAGTTTTACGCGAAGGTCTGGCGATAGCGAGGGCAAGATCACCCTGAGTATCCGTAGCGAAATTCGAGCTTGCACAATTTCAACTTCTGACCATTCAGTGTCCTCCTCACGCACTTGGTTCAGGACGAGGGGTCGGAGGTTCAAATCCCCTCGCCCCGACCAATAATTTCAAGCACTTAAACAGCACTGCTGGTTTTCCGTCTACAACGCTGTAGTCGATTTTGTAGACGGTGAGATCCACGGTTCACAAAGGTGGGTCACCAACAAGGGTTTTCGACAAGAAGGCACGGCTGACGGCCGATCAGCCGGCAATGCTTTAGGACGCAAATAAAATCAGGCATTCCTCAACATGAGGTGTGCCAAGTGTGTGCAACATCCCCAACTCCCGAGTCTTTCGGCAAATTATGTTACGGGCGTCGTTGCACGCCGCCTTTTCCAAAGCTCCGCTTCCAGCTTGATGGCGACGGCCTCGGCGTCGAACACGGATGTCGCTTCCTGAGCTTGGTCTGCGAGGTCCAGTCTTCCTAATTTTCTGGCAGTCTCTGACAGAGCGGCTTTGTGCAACTCCGTAACTGGCTTCTCGCTTGCATGCATGAGCCATTTGCCGACAGCCAACGTTCTCTGTTCTACGCTAATTTCCATGTTCGCCGGCTCTGGAATCGGTGGATGATCTTGTCTGGGAGCGTCTAGATTCAGGGCATTGCTGAGATCGTTCGCTTGTGCGGTACGTCTTCCCAAACCGTCTTTCCCCAAGTCAAAGCAGTTCATGACGGTCTTTAGGACCGAAGTGTGGTCGAAGACATCGTTCGCTGTTGTTCCTGCTCGTGTGAAAGGCGATATTACGATCGCCGGGATTCTCGCTCCTAAATGATCAAACGTGAAGCCGCTCCCGCCCCCTTTTTTTGAGCGAAGCCTCGTATCATACTGCTCTAAGGCATCGCGATCTAACTGATCGGACGAATTACATTCCACCAGTGCCTGCTCTTGCGGCGCTAACTTCGGGGCCGCCTCCCTCTGCAACGAAGCCCTGAAGCGGACACGGGAGCTGTTTCAAATGACGCTCCCCCTTCACCGGGTTATTTCATCTACCATTTTCTGGGCGCCAACGTTCATCTGCTCCTCGTGCTTCGAACGGAGGAGTTTGTAAATCCAATCGAACACAGGCGCACTCTCCTGTCTTCGGATCAGAATTGCGTCCTGGAGCTCGCGGGAGCGTTTTGACACCTCAGATTCATCCACTTCGTTCCTAACAACTTGCTCCCATAGGGATTCTCCGTACGCCTTCAAGCGATCAGACCTAAGGGCTGTGTCTTTCTGCCGCTGGTATTCGCGTCCGGCCCAGAGTACGGCTGGTAACAGCGGCGCCACCACGGCGAGTACGAATTTCTGAAGAGACATCCCATTTATCAAGCCGAGGATTATCACGCAAGCAATGACCACGGACAACATACCGCCTATCCAGCCACAGTATCGCCGCCGAAGCTTTGAGTCCCACCAAGAATTTGTACGTTGACAAACCAATCGCGCTTGGTACAGCGGCAGGGTGCCTACCGCCTTCGGATACCAATCTTCCAAAGGAGCCGATTTTGATGGCTTGCACGTCTTGTACGCCTCATGAATGTCTTCAGCGCTGACGCGTTCCCCCGCCAACGGAGTGTTCCACGGCAGCTCCAGAACGCTGCAATCGAACTCCTCCTGAACGTTTGCGCCGAGTTCCCGGAAGCCGCTCTGCTTCGGTTCGAGCCAAAGCGCGTCCAAAAGGGCAACTGCAACGCCGATAGTAGCAGCCCACACATCTGCGTCGGGTTTTAGTACGACAGCAACCGCTCCCGCAATTGGCGAAAGAACATCTACTGCTGCCTGAACAGCAGTCAGTCTCTTTGCCCGCGAGTAGAAATGCCTCTGTGCCGCTAGCTTCTTAATGTTGTCCGGCAGGTTTTGATGAGATACGATACTGTTATCCATAAATTGAAAGTCAAGCTCGTTGATTTCAAAGAGAAAGGCGCAACAAGATCCGGCAAGCATTATGGCAATGGCATTCGCCATCCAAATAGTTTGCGCCACTTGTCGACAGCGGCCCGCTCTTTCCCGTCATTTTCCAGCAGCAACGCTTCTTCGGTGATGGCAAGCCACCCGCGCATCGTCTTTGCAAGCGTCTCTCGTTGCGCCTTCGAAAGTCCCGCGTTAACGTTTTGTCCAAGGCCCGCTGGGTCTGGCCAGTCATCGCCAAACCGATCGGCTGCGGACGCGAGAAAAAAACGAATCTCATCTCGGTAACGTCCGAAAGGCTCAAGAACAATGTCAAGGCCCATGACTTCAAGTAGAAAAGAAGGCTTGATGGCGTCGTTAGCTTCGCGATTGATACCCTTCACCATCTTTACGAACGGAACAAATTTCGTATCACACTTCTTGTTCTTCGAGGTGACCAAGCTTGCGTGTATTGTGGGATCGGTTGCCATCCAAGTCGCTCCGTTGGGCATGAGATAGCCGCCACCCTTGCGTGGAAACACGGGAGCAACCTCGTATGAGGTGACATCTTCACCAGGATAGTTAATTACCACAACATTCTCGTCTGTTTGTAGATCGTCCCAGCGGGTGGACAGTACGTCGCGCAAAGCCAAAATCGCGGCTGTACCTGTGCCATTCGCGAGGTGGGACTGGGGCCCCTTCGGATCGATCACAACGAAGATGTCCACATCTTTCAGCTTCTTAGTTTTTGTCTGTCTATCATAGCTGCCGGTAAGAAAATGGTCGGCGAGCGTCCAAGACGCCTCGACATGCTCGCGAACGAGATTGTGTCGCGTCATAGCAAGGCCCTTTTCGGCGTCTGTGATTTCCAGGTTGGATTTCAATTTGTCGAATGCGTCGTCAATATAGCTCATTTAGTAATTCAACCTCATTTCGTAAAGTAACGAAGGCCGGCACTCCCGTGAGGTCCGGCGGCAAGCGTCCCAAAACTGTACGAGCGCATTCCTGCTACCGAGGCCCTGGTTGCGGTGCTCCATCCCTGCTGGACGGAATATGATCCGTTGTAGCTGCAAAAGAGGCGATACGCGGTCCCGCGAGGGACGCTTTGCAATTTGGCGAGGTAACGAGCCAGCGCTGCCCGGTCGGCAGTGAACTTCCGGTCGCCCTCTCCGCCGACTTCGTATGAGACAGGGAATTCAAATATAGGCGCTACATTTCCACCCGGTTGATGGCATTCTAGCGCTACACACGCCAGGCAGCCTTCTTCGATCCAAGCGGAGATGGCATGCTGATCCCTGTCCCAATCGGCGAAGACGCGAGTAGAGTCGATACCCAGAGTACCGAGTATGTCAGCAATGGACCCGAGAATAACATCGGCCAGATGCGTGGCCGTGTGAGTTCGAGAGAATGTTGAAACTGATGTCGACGTCATAGGTTCTTCCCTAGGCTACGAAGTGCATCCAGATCGATCACGGAGCTGCTGCCGGCTTTGGATTTCTCGGCAGGCGTCGATGTCGGCGGCGTATCGGTCGAGAGATGTACAGAATCTTTCACGGCTATTGCCACCGCTTTGTCTAGCGGACCCGCGGGAGGCAAGTACAGAGTCCACCCCTCCGTAGCATTCGCGCCTCCGGGTACTGGATTGAGGTTCTCCTCGATATCGAGGGCTGCATCAGCGGTGAGCACGCGGACGGTAAGGTGCAAGCCCGTATCGACCAAGACGAGTCCCTTGGATTCAAGGTGTCCACCCGCAATGAGAGCCGCGCCGAGTCCCTTAAGAGGCTCGAGTGCGTTGGTTACGCTCCCTACCGGAACTGATGGACTTCGCTCTAGCGTGTCGGCAAGGAGAGAACACACAACGCGCCATGCTTCAAAAGCGCTCCGAACCGGAGCTGCTGCAATCACTCTACTTCTTTCCATTGCCGCCTCCGCACTTCGCTTGAGTAATACTTTGGGTTTCGCGTACGAGGGCCGCCGCCGACATCAGGTCCCTGATGGTCAGGTCACCGGGCTGGACGACTGTCTCCAATCTCCCCAACATTGCCTCACTCACCGTCTTCCGAACGCGACGGCCATCGGTACCCGCGAGCAATTTCGCGACCCGCTCTAGTTCTGAGCTACGGGCCAATTGATCGAGCCGGGGGAAGGCAGTTCCCATCGCTTCGAGGGTCGCCCTCAGGATTGCCAACACCCCCGCAACATCCGGTGCCGGTACGTGGATAGCCACATCAGCACGCGATAGAAAAGCTTCATCGATGGCTCCGGTGAAATTGCTGGTCGCCACGAAAAGCAGGTGCGGCAAAGATGAGGCATTTGAATCAACTGCAGTGAGGACCGCGTCTGTGGATCGATGAACGTCTGCTGGGTTTGCGGCAAGCGATGCTTGGCTTCGGGCGACTACCATCGATTCAACTTCGTCGAGAAGAACCACGGTGGGCATTCCGTCGTCCACTATCGCGGGTATGTGCTCAGTTAGCAGTTCTGTGACTCTTCGTTGGCTCTGCCCATGCTCTGCGCTCATAAGGCCGTGAGGATTGATTTCGATAAATCGCGCCTTTCGACGGGCCGTAAGAGGTGCCAAATGGTAAGCTAAACCACGGGCGAGGGTCGTTTTACCTGTTCCCGGTGGGCCATAAAGAAAAGCGAGCCCGTGAAGGGCAGTCGTTTCAAAAGGCAACTCTGCACGGAGTCGCAAGCTGAGTACCGCCGAATGTAGCAAACGATCTTTGATAGAGCGTTCCACGATAATCGA
Organism: Terriglobales bacterium; assembly: GCA_050746185.1. Lineage (GTDB taxonomy): Bacteria > Acidobacteriota > Terriglobia > Terriglobales > Acidobacteriaceae > PALSA-188. The sequence continues at coordinate 169,138 of JBOGLA010000016.1, forward strand.
ATCCCAGAGTTTCGAGTATTTGGAGTTCGGCATCTGGCAATTGGTCTTGATCAACTCAGCCACGTCCATGTTGCAAAGCTCCTTTGCAGTGATGATATATTACTTCGCGACGAGCTACATTGCAACTCAAATTTTGCGATCCGCTAGGTTTGGTACGTGACGGTGATGAACAAAACAAAAAAAGCAAAAGCTCATCGGCCTAAAAAGATGGCTGGCCAGGATGCGACCCAGCGGAATGATGTGCCAGCAGTGGGTCATGTGCTCCGGCGAGCAAGAGAGCACCGAGAGCTCGGGCTAAGAGAAGTTGAACGGCTCATCGGACGATCCAGCGCGTATCTATCCCAGGTCGAGCGAGGGCTGATTCGGCAGCCGGATCCTTCTGTCTTGTCGGAGCTGGCTGAACTTTATAAGCTAGACTTCCTGACACTCGCGAAATGGGCAGGCTGGACAGATCGACTTGAGGAATCTCCTGAGGGGCGTAGTTCAGCAAATCTCCTCGTGCGTCGCGTCTTAGAGCTTAACGAAACACAGCGGGCGGAAGTTTTCAATTTCATCGAAAAGTTACTTCGGGAGCAGCGAACATAGCTGATATCCGTTTGCTCGCTTTTCGCTTCGCTGGGTCAATTATAATTGCGACTGCAGTCCGATCGTTTTGGAGAAAATCAACCGTCTCAAAGAGAGCTGCTCGGACGGACAGCAACCGACTGAGTGTCGGACAGCACTCCCACACTTTTCGTCAAAGTGGATTACAGAATTGTTGTGCCAGGTGTAAGCTCGAAGCAACCAATACATTCCGACTTGCGCGAATTGCCTGTATCTCGGAATTAGTACAAGGTAGCGGGGGTAAACAAACCACGGCTCAGACACGCAGCATGCGGTAACAGATCTCGCCATTATCAAGACGTAGAGGCCGTGTGGGAAACGTCGCCACCAAGTCCCAGTCGCTGAACGCCGCTTCCACGTCAAACGCTCCAAGAATCATCACTACCTGCGATGCGTCCATTCCTACTGTTGAGAACGCCACGTAGATCTCTTCCAGAGTGTCTACGACCTCAACTAGTACTGCGGCTGTTTTTTCTCCGCCGAGGATCCCAACCTGCTCCGCTCCTGGAGTTGAGCGCGCTCGGCTGAGAAGCTGCAGCGCATCCTCATAGAGGGTTTCGGTAAAGCGACGACCTCGGTCGTCAAATAACGCAGCGTAGTCATCCTCTGTCGGCAAGAGGACGCCTGCAGCTATCAGTTCATGAAAGTACGGGAACGCGTCATCTTCTTCTCCTGATCGATGCAGTCGGTACGCGCAGAGCCATACAACCCGCTCGCCTTGATCGTGCCAGGTCGCGCCTCGGTGATCGTTCCCAAGACCAAGACGGTAGACCGTAAGATCGCCGGCGGCAGGCCCGACGGTCCTGGTTCCAACTGGATTCGCAGCACGCTGGTTTTCGAACGCACGAACGATCGGATGGGCGCGCGAGTCGGCGAACATCGTGTTGGAGTCGAAACCGAGATCAGCGACGAGACACCGGCTCGTGATCCTGAGATCGTATCCCTCACAGATGCACGAGCCGCGATGCCATCGAAGCGGCGGTCGAACGTTCCCAGTGGAGCCGATACCGTGAGCCTCTATTCATAAATTACCGCTTAATTCGTGCAGCAGCTTGCTTCGCTCGCTCACGGTTATGGCGGTTCGCGTAGTTGGCTAAACCCTCTTGGTCGTTCTCTCGAAGCATTCGCCGGACTTCTTTCGATTCCGATTCAAGGACGTCACGATGTCGGTCGAGGAATTCGCGCCAAGCACGCAGCAGAACTTCGGCCGGATTTGAGCCTTGAATCGTCGCCATCAACCGAACGCTTTCGCGAACGCCATCTGGAATGCTAAATTCTTGGACTGCGCTAGTCTCCTGGTGGAAGTCAGTTGTCGCGGCACCCCTCGGCTCGGCTGCGGAGAGGAGATCAACGAACGTATCTCCCTCTCGACGAGGCCGGCTTACTCGGTGGACGTATCCTTTTCTAGCCAGCGCACTCAGACGATTGACAGCAGCGTTTACTTCGATCCCTGCGAGATCTGCGACTCCGGAGCTGGTTACTTCGCCACCAGCACTACGGATCAATCCGTACGTTTGCATTTCGGCCGTGGTCAGCGACCCGATGGGTCTGGCCTGGCTCAAGGGCGCATTCGGAGATGCCGAGAGAAATATCGGCAGTTCGTGGTTCTCGGCTAAGGCTTCCAGAAACTCTACGATTCCTTCGTCCGACGACACGACTACGAGCGCAGCAGAACCGTAGGTACCGTTGCGTACGGCTTGTCCGAGCGGCACGAGCATTTCCTTCAGCGCACCAGGCGCAAAGAACCCTCCCTCAAGGTTGATCCAGAAGATGCGCTCCCGGTCTGTCGCCGTCGGCGGGAACTCTTCATCGCGATATTGCGCCATTTGATGGCGGTCTGGGTACACAGCTGTGGGAGGCCGCGATCGACGATACTCAGGGGGCTTTTCGAGAACACTCATGGGCAGCAGCATAACAGCTCTCGAAGACGATGACCGATAGTCTTTATCACACTTGACACAGTGTATAAGGTGTGTTAGCTTTAGTCAAGCAGAAACTAGGAGGCAGGAATGCCTGAGAACGAGGTCGATCTCACCATTGTGGTAAATGGGCAACCGACGGTAGTCCGCGCGAACAAGAACGCGCCATTGCGCACAGTGATCCCTCGAGCACTAGAGCAGACCGGCAATGCGGGACAGCCGCCAGATAACTGGGAATTGAGGGACGCTGCCGGTGCCCTGCTTTCTTTGGACCAGAAGATCGTAGACTTCAGGTTTCCCCCAGACGTACGCTTGTTCTTGAACCTCAAGGCAGGAGTCGGCGGAGCAGAGTGGTGAGTCCTGACCAGTTTGTTGACCCGCAGGTGTCGCGAGCGAAGTTCGATCGTGAACTCGCGGAGTACCGGCAGCTTGAGGGGGACTACCGTCGGCGCGGTTGGCTGATGGTCAGAGGTGAATTCCCATCGGTTCTCATCGTCCTCGCCACGCCTCAGCTTACGCCTCCGGCGATCGTTACAGGCGTCATGTTCGACTACACAAACTACGATATGCTACCTCCGTCCGTGCGTTTGGTTGATCCCTTCACGGCGGAACCGTACAAGGCGAAAGAGCTTCCCACTCATCTGAAGCGGTCCGTAGAGACCGGTGGTTCACCGATACCGGGTCTGCAGCTTCCGCTCGGCGCACAGGCGCGGTTTATTGCCCAACAACCGCTGATGCAGTGGTATGGACCGGACGATATACCCTTTTTGTGCATCGCCGGGGTCCGCGAGTATCACGACCATCCAGGGCACTCTGGCGATGCCTGGGAGTTACACCGTTGCTCCGGCGCGGGTCGTCTTGTCCGGTTGCTGGAGACCATTACAAAGTATGGAGTTCAGCCGATATCTGACTACCAGGTTTCGCTGCAGCCCCGCATATCTGGTTTTGCACAGCGCGAGGTACCCTCATGACGCTCGCGCAGGTCGAGCAGTTTCAAGTACCCGCAAGGATCGTCGAACAAACTGAGGCGGCCCTTCGCGGTGCGGGCGCCAAAGGATACGAAGCGTTTGTTCTCTGGAGTGGCCGACAGAACGGTCCGTTGTTCAAGGTTCTGACCGCTCACGTCCCGAAACAAAACGCCTATCGTCTGAGTAGCGGCCTGTGCGTACGTGTCAATGGGGATGAACTTCATCGCCTTAACGTGTGGCTCTATGAAGCCGGCGAAATTCTGGCCATTCAGATTCATGCGCACCCCGACGAGGCGTATCATTCCGAAACGGACGACACGTATCCCATCGTAGCGATGCTGGGGGGCCTTTCTATCGTCGCAGCGGAGTTTTGCCGCGCGGGCCTCTTCACATCTTCAACCGCCGTATACCGCCTCCAGGCAGATGGCTGGACCAAACAGCAAGCCGATGTGGTTCAGGTGATGTAATGGCACTGGCCGAATACTACGAGCGGGCAGCACTAGCGGCTTCGCAAGTTATTGCCGGGTTCGCGCCGGATCTCTTTCGAAGAACCCTCGAGGAGGCGAACGTCGGCTTAGCGATTGATAAAGAAGCAGCGACATCCGACGAGGGCAAGGCACTGGCCGACCTCTCTGTCAGGCTGCTGGCTCGCTTGTACCCTTGCTTAGACTTGAGGGCCGAGTTATCGTCAGAAGGCGAGCGTCTCGAGAGCCTCGCACGACTGATCAACCCACTTATCGAGTTTAGGAGGGGCGCCTCCATTGGTATAGGAATTGGTTCTGAGGCTCCTGGCTTCGAAACTACATACTTTGCCGGAAGCGACGGCTGGGACGCTTTGCTTTCAGTGAGCGACCCGGTTCGCACAGGGACTTCACCGAATCCTCTTGGAGCAGGTGGGGCGGCCTGCCTCGCCGTGGGCAGTATCTTCAAGCACGTTCTGTTACCAGAGTCGGAGCGGTCCTCGACTAGCGACGTGCGCCTGTCAACCTTCTTATGCGAGAAGGGTGAAACCCCAAATAGTGTACCGAATGACAACTGGAGGCTCACGAGTGATGCCGTGCTGGTGGGCGCGGGCGCTGTCGGGAATGGGACCGTGTGGGTTCTTGGGCGCTCCCCTGCGAAGGGGGCCATTCACATCGTGGACCACGAGTCTGTGGAACTTAACAACCTCCAACGGTACGTCTTAGCCGGTCGCAGCGACGAGGGTAGATTGAAGGTAGACATCGCCAGGGAACAGTTCCGCGGTGAGCTAACGTGCATACCCCACGAAGTGAAATGGGCTGAGTTCGTGCAGAAACACGGCTACGGCTGGCGACACGTTCTCGTTGCCGTCGATAGTGCGCGCGATCGGCGTTCGGTACAGGCAGCGTTGCCGGAATGGATTGCGAACGCTTGGACTCAGCCCGGTGATCTCGGGGTATCCATGCACGATCGTTTCGACGGTGCGGGGGCATGTCTCGCCTGTCTATACCTGCCGTCCGAAACGGCTCCCAATGAGGATGAACTCGTTGCCGCCGCGCTAGCGATTCCTCAACTGGTAGCCGAGGTCCGAACACTGCTGCATTGCGGCGCTGGGGTCACCAGACCACTGTTACAGGCCGTGGCTCAGGGTCTCGAGCTGCCGCTCGAGGACGTTTTACCTTATGAGGGCAGAACGATCCGGGAACTCTACGTTGAAGGCATTTGTGGCGGTGGTCTCATTCCCCTTGGCGTGATAGGTCTACCGCGCCAGGAACTACACGTACCCCTGGCCCACCAATCGGCACTCGCTGGTGTTCTCCTTGCCGGCGCGCTCGTGCGGCGCGCTGTTGGAACGAAAGTCGAGACGACGATGACGACTCGCATCGACGTAGCAAGGCCGCTCGGTGACTTCGTGACACAACCGACTCTAAAGGCGGGCACCGGATTGTGCATCTGCGAGGATCAAGACTACGTCCGTGCTTACCGAGCAAAGTTCGCTTAGAACCGTGTCCGTATTGATCATCGCTTCTCTCTTTTCTCCACTTTTTGGTCGGGACGTGACGGCGCAAGAATCCTTCTTACTCCCCGTGCGAGACCTCACACGAGGAGCCGAATAGGTTTTCCGATCGCCTGGAATTCAGACGCGATCGCCACTCCACATCCTATTCAACAGGACGATTTACTGTCGGCGAGTGAAAAAACTCAGTTCCCCTCTCTTTCCGCGATAGTCCGTGTGCAGCCAGTGTGCCAGAGTCGCGGTCCGGCGCAACTCTGAGATTCCCAGAAAGGACCTCACTCAGACGCGAAGCTAAAGGATCTAAAACGGCGTCAGGAAGAAAATCCGGTTGTCGATCCTGAAGAGTGGCCGGAAGCCGTCGATCTGATCTTCGTCACGGAGTTTGGCAGACCAGTAAATGTGAATAGCCTTGTCTACAAGCACTTCAAACCAATCCTGAAAAAGGCAGGTCTGCCAAACATCCGACTCTACGATCTGCGGCACACTGCCGCGACTCTTGCCTTGAGCGTTGGCGTGTCTCCTAAAGTCGTATCCGAACAGCTTGGACACACGAGTGCCGCATTCACGCTTGATGTCTACTCGCATGTCCTTCCACATATGCAGGACGACGCGGCCGCGAAGGTTGAAGCTGCGTTGATGGGCTGATATAGACCACGCGAGAGAGCCGCAGTGTGTGATTGTGCGTCGCTACTTTCGGTAAATCCCGCGATCAAGTCCTTCTATCAACTGCGCGGCGCGTATCGAGAATGTGTCGCATATACGCAGAAGAGTGGTAACTGTTATGGGTCTGCCCGCCTCGATTTGCTGCCAATGGCGAGCAGAGAACCCAAACCCAATCATATCTTCCTGGGTGAATCCCTTGGACTTTCGGAGCCTTTTCACCCGTTCTCCAAGGGCTACAAAGAATTGGTTCTCGTCGACCAAGCCTGACTTTTAGGCGATTTGCGACATGACCACCACGAGCAGATTAGCTGGATACCGCGACTGCGAATGTCGCGTCAGCGCAAATAGTCTTGTTTTTCGATCGAGACGGGACGGGGAAGTCCCCGGACCAACTTCGACAAGGGGACATTCAGGGCGATTGTGATGCGGAGAAGAGTCTTCATCGTGATGGGGCGCCCTTTCTCGATTTGTTGCCAGTGTCGAGCAGAGAATCCGAAGTCGATCATGTCCTCTTGGGTATGGTGGCGGCTCTCCCTGAGGGACCTCACCCGTTTGCCCAGGGCACCGAAAAATTTGCTCGCATCCAGCACGTGTAGTCATTAAGGAGCGACACGTGCAAAAACACCACGAGCAGATTAGCTTGACAACCGCGATAACTGATGCTATATGTACGTGGAGATTGGGGAGCAATTCGCAATCTCGGTAATGATCGTGTGTCGGTGCGTAGGGCCGGACGCGACGAGCGGCAAGGTAAGACTGAGTCCGCTCCATTTTGGAGAAGTCGTCTGCTTTCAATGCTTTGGCTCGCGTATTTGTGCTGGAGACTGTGCCTATCAGGAGGCGGCCTTTCGAACCTAATAATAAATAATAAAGGATGCCGACACTTCGGCAGCCACCGCGACGGGAAGTCCCGAAAACTCATGGCCCACGAAACCTAACTCGCTGTTTACAAAGGGCTCAAGTGTCAGACGCGTCGGCCACAATTCGCTTTTACGCCCTCGCCGGCCCCGCTGCTCGGCAGGTGCGGAACGCCGCTGCTGCCCAAGTTTTAACCGAGGCAGGTCCATCTGACGAAGTTTTGATGGTTGAGGTCAGCCACGGCAGTAGGGAAGCGCTTTCACTCCTTTTTCAGCGTTACTCCCGCCTGGTGCATACGATTTCCAATCGAATATTACGGGACCGATCCGAAGCAGACGATCTCCTGCAAGAGGTCTTTTTATTCATCCATCGCAAGTCATCGATTTTCGACAGTTCAAAGAGTTCAGCCCGATCTTGGATCGTCCAGATGACATACCATCGCGCCATCGACCGCCGTCGTTATCTTCAGTCGCGTCACTTCTACACCCGTCTAGATCTGGACGAACCGGCAGAAATCATCGCGTCGCGATCGAAGGGAAGGGAAGCGGTCGGTGTCCTTTTTAAGCTGGTCGGAAATACGACCATCGAGGAACTATTGAGCATTCTGACCGAAGATCAGCGTAATACTCTCAGCCTGCACTTTTTCGAAGGCCATTCATTCGCTGAAATTGCCGTAAAGCTGGATCAATCCTTGGGCAACATTCGCAATCATTACTATCGAGGCTTGGAGAAACTGCGGAAGCAGATGTTTCCAGGCAGATTGCCGGACCGGAACGGATATGGTACAAAGTGACTCTCAAATCAAGAGTGAGGGCTTTGTCGCAATCACCTCATGACGAGTTCCTCGCGCTCTGCGCGCTTTCAACCTCGGGCGAACTGACCGGGGAAGAGCGGAAGCGGGTACAGGACCATCTGGCTGCTTGTCCCTCTTGCGGGGAAGCGATGAAGCAGTATGAAGCGGTGGTCAGCAAGGCTATTCCCGCCTTGGGGCACGAACCGGAGCTTGTCGAATCCGATCCGTCATGGTTGCAAGACCAAGCTGAAGCGTCCCTGTTCCAACGGTTAGCTATGGAGGAAGAATTTGGCAGGGATCGAGGGGGAGGGAACGGGGACTCTGTTTCGAAAGACTTGCTCAGAGTCCCTCTCTCAGCGAGTCAAGTAACCTGGCGCAACGTGTGGACGCTTTGTGCTGCTTGCGTCTTGTTGTGCATCGCTCTGGGAGTTTTGGCTTATCGATTTGGCATCCGCCGAGGCACTGAATCTGACATAGCCTCGGCGCCGAGGGACCAAGCAAATCAAATTGTCTTGCAGCAGCAAGTAAGCGATGCCGGCCACGAGCGCGAAGTGTTGCGCTCTGAAATATCGCGACGCGACAAAGCGATTGTGTCGCTCCGGCACGAACTGGAGCAACAGTCGGCCGAAATGGGCCGGATGAAGCTCGCCCAAAACGAACTCGAAGCCGATCTCCAGAGCAGGCAGGCAGGCAGCCAGGATCTTCTTCAACAGCGATCTGAACTGAGTCAAAAGCTAGAAGCTGTCGAGGCCAAGGCTCGGGGGCTACAAGACAAGTTGGCTTCGTTCGAACAGCAGTCTTCCCGGGACGACGGCCGATCCGCTGCACTGGACGTCAAGGTCGCCGACCTCACTCGGTTGCTGCATGATCGTGAGGCCACTATTGATCAACAACAAGAACTCCTGGGTCATGATCGTGACATCAGGGATCTAATGGGTGCACGAGATCTCTACGTTGCGGAGGTATACGACGTTGCGCGCACCGGAGAGACGAAGAAACCCTACGGCCGCGTATTCTACACGAAGGGGAAGTCGCTGATTTTCTACGCCTACGACCTCGATCAGCAACCCGGGGTAAAGAACGCCAGCACTTTCCAGGCCTGGGGCCGGCGCGGACCTGACCGGCGACAGGCGTTAAGTCTGGGTGTTTTCTACGTGGACAACGCTTCCAAGAAGCGTTGGGTGCTAAGGTTCGACGACCCCAAGGCGCTGGCACAGATTGATGCTGTTTTTGTCACCGTCGAGCCAAACGGCGGAAGCCACAAGCCTAGCAATAAGCCTTTATTGTTCGCCTACCTGCACATCGATCCCAATCATCCATAAGTGTTCGGAAAACCAACCACCGGTTTTTCCGCGACACTGCTTCAAGAAATATTGATACAAATATCAGAGGGCTTCCGTAGACCGGATGAATCCTTGTCAATCCGTCCACGTCAGGAGCAGCCCTAATGAGAATCCGTTTCTGCCTCCAATGTTTTGTCTGGCTCGCACTTCTGCAGATTGCTGTCATCGCACAGTCTCCCGATGGAACAATCAGTGGTCTGGTGCTCGATCAAAATGGTAGGGCGATTGTTGGAGCGGATATTCAGATCGTGAACGATGTCACTGGGGTTAGATATCCCGGCACAACCAACAGTGAAGGCATATACGAAATCCCCAACCTCCCGCCAGGCCCTTACCGTATTCAAGTCTCAAGAGTGGGATTCAAGACGCTCATCAAACCCGATATCGTTCTGAATGTACAGGCGGCGGTGGCTATTAATTTCACTTTGCCGGTTGGCGCCTTCTCCGAAACTCTGACGGTTGAAGGAGGCGCCCCGCTTGTAAATACGGAATCCGCAACTGTCAGCACAGTTGTGGATCGGCAGTTTGCGGAAAACCTGCCAATGAATGGGCGAAGTTTTCAAACTCTGATTGAACTGACCCCCGGAGTAGTGCCGGCAACCAGCAACAGCAATGATGGCGGGCAGTTCAATATCAACGGGCAACGCGCCAATGCTAATTATTGGATGGTGGATGGCGTCAGCGCCAATATAGGCATTGCGGCGATCGGGGGCACGGGCAACGGTTTATCGGGTTCTCTGGGATCTTTCAGTGCTCTGGGCGGCACAAACAGCCTAGTGTCGGTAGATGCGCTTCAGGAATTTCGGATCCAAACTTCGACCTACGCGCCGGAGTTTGGCCGCACCCCGGGAGGACAGATTTCCATAGTCACCCGATCCGGCACGAACCAGTTTCATGGGACGATGTTCGACTACTTGCGAAACGACCTTTTCGACGCCAACAACTGGTTTGCTGATAACACGGGCCAACCTAAACCCAAAGAACGGCAAAATGATTTCGGTGGAACTCTTGGTGGTCCGATAGTCAAGAATCGGACCTTCTTCTTCTTTTCTTACGAGGGACTTAGGCTCCGGATTCCGCAGACGCTAGTCACTACTGTGCCGGACCTAGGCGCCAGAAGTATGGCGGTACCGAGCCTCCAACCCTTTCTAAACGCGTTCCCGCTGCCGAACGGGCCCGACAATGTGGGTACCGGAACAGCCCAGTTCAATGCCAGCTTCTCAAATCCCGCCACTCTGGACGCGTACAGTCTGCGCATCGACCATAGGATGAATGAGAAGCTCTCGCTATTTGGTCGTTACAATTATTCTCCGTCTGTGATCAACCAGCGTGCGGCGGGTGGCAGTCAAGCGTTGAGCGTGCAATTTCCCTCGAGAATCACGACGCTAACGGCGACCCTCGGGGTGGTATTTCTCATTTCTCCGACGATGTCGAATGAGCTGCGTCTGAACTACAGTCGCACAGCTTCTTCCAGTAGTTTCGGTTTGGATAATTTTGGCGGCGCAACTTCCCTGGCGGCGCCTCCTTTTCCTGCTCCTTTTACTTTCAAAAATGCAGAACTATTTTTCGATATCCTTTCTCTGAACCACGGATCCTACGAAAAGGGCGAAGCTGCTGAGAATGCGCAGCGTCAATTCAACGTCATCGACAACGTCGCATTGCAGCGAGGCCCGCATGAGATAAAGCTCGGTGTGGATTATCGCCGTCTGACTCCGCACTTCGGTCCGGATCAATATTCCCAGGGAGTTTTCTTCGCAAATGTGCCGGCGGCTGCAAGTGGCAATGCCAGTTTTGCGCTCCTCGGATCTAATGTGCCAGCCACATTTCAGTTTCAAAACTTAGGCGCGTTCGCCCAAGATACGTGGCGGATCGGATCCAGTCTTACCCTTACCTATGGCTTGCGATGGGATGTTGATTTTGCGCCATCTACAATAGACGGGCCGACTTTGGCCGCCGTCGAAGGATTTAATCCGAGTGACCTCTCTCGCCTTGCCATAGCACCATCCGGCACTCCACCGTTTCGGACCACTTTTGGCGACCTTGCTCCTCGCGTGGGGCTAGCTTATCAACTCTTACATGCGCAGGACCGTGAGACGGTATTGCGAGCCGGGTTCGGTGTTTTTTATGATATGGCGAGCAGTGAGACTGGAAATATTCTCGCCGAGACCTCATACCCATTTGGCGCATTCCAATTCCTATTTGGCGAAGCTTTTCCATTTAACTCCGCAACTCAGGCGCCGCCACTCATTACGGTTGCTGGCCTAAGCAAACCGGGATCTGCTCCTCTCGCCGCAGATGATCCGAATCTGCTTCTGCCTTACACGCTTCAATGGAGCTCGGCTGTGGAGCAAGGCGTCGGAAAACAGCAAACTGTTTCCATTTCGTATATCGGATCCTTGGGGCGAAGATTGATCCAAACTGCAATTGTGTCTGCACCGAACCCGAACTTTAATAGCGCATATCTGGTAGCGAACACAGCCTCGTCTGATTACAACGCCCTGCAAATTCAATTTCAGCGGCAACTACGTGGTGGCTTGCAGGCGCTCGCTTCATACACTTGGTCACATTCGATCGACACTGCCTCTTCGGGATCGACCTTCGTAGGATCCAATTCGCTTGTGCCACAAAGTCTTGCCGCCTCAAACCGGGGACCTTCCGACTTCGACATTCGGCACGTATTCTCCGCCGCAGCTACGTATGCGATCCCGGCTCCGAAAATCAATCCATTTGCGAAATCGCTTTTAAGCGACTGGTCCATTCAGAACGTGGTCCAATTACATTCTGCCCCGCCGATAAATATTTTCGAAGCTGATTTTTCCCAATTGGCGCAGTATTCCACACAGATTCGCCCGGACCTCGTTTTAGGCCAGCCGCTTTACTTATCCGGCCGACAATATCCTGGCGGCAAAGCCCTGAACCCGGCTGCGTTCATCGCACCACCTGTCGATTCCAGTGGCAATCCGACCCGGCAAGGGAATTTGGGCAGAAATTCCTTGAGGGGATTTGGCTTGTCGCAATGGGACTTAGCCATACATCGCGATTTCCGCATCAGGGACCCTCTGCAACTAATGTTCCGTGCGGAATTGTTCAACGTCCTGAATCATCCCAATTTCGGTCCCCCACAATCCGGCATCGGGATGGGGGATTTCGGTCAATCGACTCAGATTCTAGCCGATAGCCTTGGGGGTAACGTAGGTGCTGGCGGGTTCAATGCCCTGTACCAACTTGGCGGACCACGTTCGGTTCAGTTTGCTTTGAAACTGCAGTTTTGATCAGAAGCGATAGGCAAGCGGCCACTCAAACAATCGAGTGATTCCAGACTCGACAAACAAACCAAACTCAGGTTTCCAAGTGTTTCGACGAAACTTTTCGATCAATTCGGAGACACGTGTGGATGTGAGCCCCGTATTTGCAGCGTGCTTGAGTGTAATCCTATCGACGTGCTCCCTTCTGCAGGCTCAACAGCGGCATCCCTTTACCATCAAGGATTCCATAGAGATGGTTTACTTTGTTAATCCTACATTGTGGACCGTCAACCATGAACGTTCCTCAAGGACGATTACATCACCCGATCAGCGGTGGTTGTTATTGCTCACGCAACGGGGAATACTTCGGACTAACACCATCGAATCAACTATCTGGTTGTTCGACCGCCGAGCTGTTTTGGGGTTCGTGTCAAAGAATTCTGCATCGCCTCTGACACCGAGGGCCCTGGCCACCTTCCGCGCTGCATCCGACAACCCGGTCATTAGCGATGTCCGCTGGCTGGAAGATTCCAGAGGCGTTGCCTTCCTCGCCAAGAGTGGGAGGAATTTCCCGCAGCTGTATATCGCTGACGTACGGACCCACAGGGTCAGATGTATTACTAAGGGCAACGAGTATGTATCCGCTTATGACATCCGCGGCGACATGATTGCCTACACGACATTCGACGATAAGCCAATGACTTCGCTTAATAACGATTTTGTGGACGTGACGGGGCAAAGTATTTGGGCTCTCTTGTGGCGTGACCGACCACTCGCGGAGAAAGACGAGCCTTGGCTTCTCAATGTCCCGAACATTCTCCACGTCTTGAGAAATGGTCGAACATTGCCTGTTTCGTTTACTATGGATGGTCGGCCGCTGAGGTTGTTTTTTCCCGTGTTGTCTCTCGCTCCCAATGGGAAATCCCTCGTCACGGTAGCGCCGGTACACAGCATTCCTCCGGATTGGGGATCGTACCAACCGAGGTTCGGTTACGAGCACTTGAAGTTGGTACCAGAAAATAAATCGGCGACGGATGAAGTCAATCCGTGGAAAGCTTCGACCTTCGTGAATATTGAACTTCGCACCGGTATCGCGTCTCCGGTTCTCAATGCCCCGGCCGGCCGTTCTTTGTTTCAGATACTTGGACCCACTGAAGTTATTTGGTCGCCTGATTCCAGCAAAGTCCTTCTTTCCGATACCTTCCTACCTATCGGGAAAGAGGAGGCTCGAGTCGAGGCTGTTCGTGCAAGCGCGCCGGCTATCGCAATTATCGATGTCGTTACTCACCAGATTTACCCGGTCGCATTTCTCGAGCAACCAGCGGCAGGCACACCAGTAGTACAACACGTAAGCGATATCGTTTGGGATACACGAAAGGAGGAAGTGGAACTCGAGTATGCGACAAGCCCGGATAATATTCCCGTAAAATTTCACGCGACCTACTACTGGAAATCAGGAAATTGGACCAAAGCAGAGGCTACAACCCCGGCCGATCAAGGTTTGGACCTGACGATCGTGCAAGGTCTGAATCGAGCCCCCGTGTTCGCTGGAACGGTTTCCCCCAATCGGGACATTTCAGTGATCTGGGATCCCAATCCTCAACTTGCGTCTATGACGCTCGGCCACGCCTCGCTTTATCAATGGAATGACAGTGCGGGCAATTCGCATAAAGGAATTTTGGTGCTGCCGGCCGATTACAAGAAAGAGACCCGCTACCCCCTCGTGCTTCAAACGCATGGATACGAGCCAAACAAGTTCTTTGCGGACGGAATCTATACGACAGGCAGCGGCGGTCGAGCCTTGGTCGGAAAAGAAATCGTTGTCTTACAAATGGACGAGTCACCGGCGCACATAAACACACCCCAAGAGGGACCTTCACAAACGGACGCGTTTAGATCGGCAATCCGCCAATTGACGGACGATGGCATAGCGGATCCCCGACGCGTCGGCGTGATCGGTTTTAGCTATACCGTCTTCGACACCCTATACGCACTGACTCACGCCCCTGGTCTGTTTGCGGCGGCGTCAATCACCGATGGTAATGACTTGAGCTACTGGCTTTACCTGACGTGGACTGATATCCCGTTCGCCCAGAAATGGGCCGAAGTCACGAACGGCGGTGTGAAGCCATTCGGCAAAGAGGGTTTGCTAAAATGGGCCCAGTCTGCCCCTGGCTTCAACCTTGATAAGGTGCAGGCTCCATTGTTGATCTCGTGCCTAGAAAAGGGAAGTCTAGTCGCAACTTGGGACATTTATGGAGGCTTACGCACGCTGGGAAAGCCAGTCGATATGCTCTGGCTGAGAAGCGAGAACGCCCCTCATATATTAGTCCAACCACGCCACCGTTTTTTCTCTCAGCAGACCGCTGTTGATTGGTTCGACTTTTGGCTAAACGGTCATGAAGATCCCGACCCCGGCAAGAAAGAGCAATACGCTCGCTGGCGGGAGTTACGTAGACTAGAGAAAGAACAACAATAGGAAGCCAAAGGGGATCCCAGCAATTGAGCGAGCAAGAAAAATCCTCTCCTCAGTTCGTATTCACCTGAGGAGAGGTCCCGGATTCAGGAAAACATCGTGCTTATGAAGAGTTCAATCTTCATTGCACTCGTCCTGCGGGGCGTTGATTAACGGGTTTAGAGCATCGCCCTCACCAAGCTTGCTTCCCTGGATCAGACGATTTGCATCTCCCATTTCGGCTATTGTCGGTTTGGAATATTCCTTCATGGCATTCACCTCCTTTCTTTTTAAGAATCAGACATTGGCTCCTTGCAAGGGCTTTCAAAGTCATGTTCGGCTGCTAAGCTGGTGATTGATTACAAACCCTCACAATTCCTCTGTCCTGAACATCCCGCAGCCAAAATTCTAAAGACAGCGCCTTTAACAGGCGGACGAGATGCAGAGGAATTTGTCCATTCCTTAGTTGAACCAGATCTTTGCGCAGCTCTTTGCTGTCGGTGTACCCAAGCTTGGAACTCAAGGAGGAGGAAAGACCGTCTTCGATTTGACACCAGTGTTTTTCCAATGTGATTGGATAGCACCGAACTGCGCTAACCTTCGTTTTACGATGGAGCACTTCTTCGGGAATCAGACCTTCGAGCGTCCTCCGCATCAAGCGTCGCCGCTCCCACGGTTGCAACAACTGTTCGAAAGGAATGGTTGTAAGAAACTCCGCTAATGTCTGGTCAAGATAGGGGTACCGTTGCTCGAGATGCGAGGGTAAAGCGTAGGTAAACTCTCTCGACAAGGTCGTGATGGTTTGCGCGGCGTCACGTGGGCCAGGGCGCCAGAACCAAAACCCGGGCACGTTCTCTAACTGTCGTGCGCGTATCTGGTGTTTCCTCGCAAACTCTCGATTCACCCAAGG
Source organism: Terriglobales bacterium (assembly GCA_050746185.1). GTDB lineage: Bacteria > Acidobacteriota > Terriglobia > Terriglobales > Acidobacteriaceae > PALSA-188. The sequence goes on from JBOGLA010000016.1 coordinate 184,873, forward strand.
TTGGAGCTTTCCCTGGGATCCGAACCGAGCTCGTATCCGTAAGGGCAAGAGCTCAAGCAGGGTTTGAAACAACAGCTGGATAAGAGGTTTCCTGGTCGCGAGGCTCCACGCGACTAACTGCTTCCAACCGGCGCTGAAATGGAAACGGGCAAACAGATCAGCCATGGCCACAACCGGACTCAAAGCTTGCGCATTCATTTCGTCCCCCCCGGTTCCGCTGAGTAGGACCCTATACCCGCTTTCATGGACCAGAGAGGACATCGCCACCTTCACTTCCGCCCGTATGCCAAAGCCCGGAGTGGCAACAAATGCGGGATACTCGAAAGAAAGGGAATCACCCATTCCAGGTAACGAGAGATGGAACCCTTTTCGACCACGTTGCTGCTCTACTTTCGTCAGGTGATACGGGTCATCTTCGTCGGGTTCCAGTGGGTCATAGTACGAGACTGTATCTATCCGCGGAGTTGCAATTTGTTCTTCTGATCTGATGTGGTCTGCCATGCAAACAATCGAAGTCGAATCGAGTCCGCCACTCAGTGCCGCCAAGATTGGGCGATCTGAGCGAAGCCGCCGACGAACCGATTGACGAAGCAGATGAAAATAGTGTTCCTGATATTCTTCATCGGTTTTGTAATGCGTCCTGAGATGCGGATTAATAGTCCAATAGGTATGAGCAGTGACCGTCCTATTCCTCACTCGAACGAATCCACCGGGAGGAACTGACCTCAACTCCCGGTACGGAGTTAGGCGGGCGTCGGGCTTGAACGCGAGATAGCCTGCAACATACTCGTCGCAAAGTGTGAACGTATCTCCACACTGAACCAAGGGGTCGAGATTGGTGCACCAAATGAGTTCGTTGGTCTTGAGGTGGTAAAACAGCTGTCTAATTCCGATGTAGTCTCGAGCGAGAACCAGAGCGTTATCAATCGAATCCCAGAGGGATAACGCCCAATCTCCAACAAGCCTATTAAAACAATTTGTACCCCAGCGCTCAAATGCGGCGGCGACAATGGCAACATCGGGACTGTAAGCCGCAACACGATCGGCAAGCTGCTGTAGTAAATCGTCGCGGTTGTCTAATCTACCGTCCCAAGTGATCAAACGTTGGCCCGCGAAAAGAAGTGGTTGACGTTCGGACCGCGATTCTGCAGTAGTGTGAAACGGGCGATACAACATGCACAAGGGCCCTTGATAGTGCAGATCCTCTCCGTCGGGGCGAAATACTGTAAGGGCGTCACTAATGCGTGATATTACGGCTCGATCTACCGGTGTACCGTCAAGGGTCAAAATGCCGGCTTGTACGCTCACGAATGCACAATCCTTTCACCAGCGTTCCAGAACTTGGTATATGGTCCTGACCGCTCTGCGTTCGTTGATAGGTTCCTCATCGACTTCGGTCCAGGCATGGGCCTTGAAGGGCAAAATCTGGGCACCCACGACCATCGATGCCCGAAAACCGCAACCACGCAGCAAGCAGGTGGTTACGATTGCGCGTTGCAGACATAAGACCCGTTTGGGGTACCAGACACAGGCGTAGTTAATGGCCTTACACACCTCAAGTACGGTGGGGTGGCAGGGGCTTTTCTTTGCGACCTCCCGGTGGACGACAAAACGACGCATACGGGCGAAATTGTGAGTCAGACCGAACGCGTCTACAGCCAATAGACTGGCCAATACTCGCCAAAACAAAGACGAAACGATCTCATTTCTGGAAGCTTGCTGAGTGGCTTCAGAATTTCCTGGCAAAGCAAAAGCAGGATCTTTAGGGATGAGTTTGGACAGGGGATCACTGAACGAACGCAGACCAAATGTTCGGCTGTGCGAGTTACAACCGGACAAATAGCAGGTCATAAACAGTTCCTTGCGCGAACTTGAAGCAGACCCCACCTTTGTAATGATTCAAGAAATTCAGTAACGTCGACCTCCACTCTCTGGGCTGAAATCTTGAACTCTCGGCTAACCTCCATAACGATCTGAGTTTTGGCCTGTCGTTGACGGACCCGTTCTAGTATCAGTGCACCAATTTCATTCAGACGGAAGATCTTGCCTTGATCAATATCGAGAACAATTCCACCATCCTCATTTCGTGTGCTGCGAACTCCTGTTGAAACTTCGTACAAGGCGTGGGTCCCTTCCGATTATTGGTCTCCAGAGGAATGTGTCATGGGACGGGCGCAGCAGGCTACACTTTGCGTGAAATGTTCGCAAGACAGCCCGGACCCCATAGGACTTGCATGTCTTCAATGCGATAGGAGGTTGGACGGAATTGCGGCGATCTGGGAGTTGTTCGGCTTTCCGCCCTAATTCGCCGCCACCGTGCCTTTTCTTCTTGTTCTGGAGTATTGGTGATTGTTGCGCATGGCGTTGGTCTAACGCTTCGAAAATGGATGATTATCATCCGTTTAGTGGTTGTTTATGGACTTAATTGCAGTAAGAATTCCTTCATGGTACGGTCGCACCTGACCGACCATTTCCGCCAAGCCCTGGCAGACACTCCGGTAGTTCTCTACAAATAATTTGAAGTATTGTGCACGTGCCATTTTAGGTTGATACGTCTATTCAGACACCATGGTGCACTTCGTAGGGCTGGCACTGAAAAGCCGAGAGTAGGCGCCACTGTTCCCGAGCAGTACCGCCGGAATGTCATCCTCGACCACGCGTCCGGCTTCGAGAACGATTACCCGCTCCACGCAAACCAGTGCGGATACCCGATGCGAAATTACGATAATCGTAGTTCCCGGCAACAGCCGCGTTAGGCTGTTAAGCAGTTGTTGCTCTGAACCCGCGTCGAGCGATGAAGTAGCTTCGTCCAAAATCAGGATACGAGGCTGCTGCAAGATTGCCCTGCCGATGCCCACGCGTTGTCGTTGACCGCCCGACAGCCGGTGCCCACCTCTACCAATCCTCTCTTTGAGACCATCTTGTGAGCGTTCTACCCAAGTTGCGAGCCCTATATAGTTCACCACTTCCTTCAATTCGGCATCTGAGGCTGTGCCTCTGCCCAGTCGGAGATTGCCACCCAACGTTGTATCGAAGAGCACGGGTTGGGGTGGGACGTAGCACACCTGTTCGCGAAGGCTTTCGACTTCAATCTCCCGCACATCTTGGTCGGCAATGGAAATCGATCCCGAGTCTACGTCGTACAGACGGGCCATAAGTTTTGCCAGTGTGCTCTTGCCGGCCCCGTTCTCTCCTACAATCGCGACATGCTCGCCTGCCCGAATCTCCAACTTCGGGATGCACAACAATCCCTCAGTTCTTGGATATGCGAAACAGACATCGGCCAACTTCACTGTCGGCGGAAGATTCTCGGGAAACTTGATCGCAGTCTTGCAACTTTTGATCGCAGGCTTTAAGGCCAGTACGGCTTGAACTCGTCGGATACTGGCAAATGTCTTCTGCGCCCGCGCATAAGTCTCCGCCGCGCCGCTCAAAGGCTCAAAAAGCTGCGAGAGATAAGTGTAGAACGCGACGAACCCACCTACCGTCAGCGCACCCGTGAGCACGCTCCAGCCTCCATATCCAATAACAGCGGACATGGCCAAGCCAATGGTCAGGCTGGTGAAAAAGGTGAACGAAACCCCAGTCCGAAAAAGCTTGGTAAGCGACCGCACCGAGGCACCCAACAGACGAAATGCCGTGCGCTCCTGTCGCTGTTCCCGCCGGACCAACTGTACCGCGATGACTGAGGAGAGGTGTTCTTGGAGGAAGCTGCTCCACGCCTCCTGGTTGCGCTGCACGGCATTGGAGTCGCGTTCGAGGCGGTCCCGGAAGTGCTTTCTTGTGAGAACAAAAACAGGGATGAGCGGCAAGATAGCCAGCGTCATCCGGGGATTCAATGTCAACATCGCTCCCAACGTCATCACGGTCGCCAAAAGCGTTCGCAGCACAGAAGGCACAAGATCGGAACCAAGAAATGAGATTTCATCAATGGGTTCCTTAAGCGGATACATTAAAACTCCCACCGGGGTGCTCTCGTGATAGTCGGCAGAGAGCGTGTCTAGATGCCCGAGGAGTCGCAAGCGCAGGGCAATCGCTAGCCGTTGCGCCGCGAGCATGGTCAAGTACCCGCCCACGGTTGTAAGCACCGCGCGGCCCTGATAACACAAGAAGATCAGAACGACCGCTCCGGCCAAGATACCCATTTTTCTGCCGGGGAGAACGACATCAATCATCCACTTCAAGACGAGCGGCGAGAGAAGGGCGAGAAAGCTGCCGACGTCATGCAAAGAAAACTGGCGATGTGCCAACGCAGGAAAGGGCGTACCTGCCGGAACAGCCAGCGCATTTCTGAAGGAATCCAAGAGACCATGCCGATCCGCGCAGCCTGCTAGAACGCAAGATCGCTACAGCGGAAGAATTAGCAGGTTACGCCTTTCATCGGACAGGGTTCCACTCCTCGTTCGATCTGTTCGCGATTCTGACAAGCGTGAACAACCTTTTTATAATCAGCTGGCCCCCCAGCAGCCTGTCAGGTTTTGCGTTCGGAAATTCGACCGTGAGAGCTGGCAGAAAAGGGCATCACAACCCAATTGATCTGACTGTGCTGAAGAGATGAATTCGTTTCTACCTAGTCTGAACCAATCGCTTGCTCGGGCTCGTTCCGAGCGGTCCACACTGTGCTCGAAACCACTTTAGCTTTCGAGACCGCCGTCTCCGGATAACTTCCGTGTAGCCGACAAGGACTAAGCCGCTGGCGCGGCGGACGCTACCGCGTGGGTGCGCCGAGAGATTTCGGGCACCGCTGACATAGTGTGGGTCATAGGGAAAGGAGATTCCTGTGACCCGTTTACGCAAGATGATGCTGGAGGAACTCCAGCGTCGCAACTATTCTGCCATCACCACACGCAATTACTTGCGGGTGGTGACCGAGTTCGCCAAGCATTTTGGTAAGTCCCCTGACAAGCTCGGCCCCAACGAACTTCGAACCTATCAAGCCTATCTGCTGAGCGAGCGCAAACTGACGCCCGGCACGGTGGTCAACCGGGTAGCAGCGCTGCGCTTCTTTTTCGTCAAGACTCTCAAGCGCCATCAGTTTCGCGAGTTCTTGCCCTACCCCCGGGACCGGCGCCGACTGCCAACGGTGCTCAGCCGGGAGGAAGTCTCGCAGTTGATCAATGCCGCCGGAAACCTGTTTCGACGGACGTTGCTGATGACACTCTACGGAACCGGCATGCGACGCGCCGAACTCGCCCGCCTCAAGGTCGGCGACGTCGATAGCCAACGGATGATCATCCGCGTGGTGGAAGGCAAGGGCGGCAAAGATCGTGACCTGCCTCTGAGTCCGGCTCTGTTGGAGACGCTGCGAGAGTATTGGCGCTGGCGGAAGCCGAAGCTCTACATGTTCCCCACACGCACTCGTGGCCGGACGCTCGATCAGCCGATTTCCGACAAGACCGTCTGGATCGCGTGTAGCGAAGCCGCGCACCGGGCCGGCATCCGCAAACGCGTTACCCCGCATACGCTGCGCCACAGTTGGGCGACTCACTTGTTGGAGGCGGGCACCGATCTGCGCACCATCCAGGTTCTGCTCGGGCATGGCGACCTGGAAACTACCGCCCAGTACCTGCATCTATCGCAGCGGCACTTGCAGGCAGTTACGAATCCACTGGACAGCCTCACTCTATCCAGCACCCAGAACATCAGCCGCAGCTTTAAACGAAAAAACGGAAAATGACTCGGCCCACCTTCGAGGTGGCCGACATTCTTCGCACGCACGGCGATCGCTTCCTGGATCGGTATCGATCCAGCTTTGGCTTTCAGCAGCTCAAAGCGTTTCGGGCCATTCTGCGCTGCCGCACCGCAGCGCTGGGCGGTCATCGCGATGCCTGCCCGAACTGCGGTCATCAGGCCATCTCCTACAACTCGTGCAGAAATCGGCACTGCCCCAAGTGCCAGACACAAGCCCGCGAGCGCTGGCTGGCGGCCCGCGAACGCGAACTCCTGACCACCAGTTACTTCCATGTCGTGTTCACCGTGCCCCACGAACTCAATGTGCTGGCGTTGGAGAACCCGCGTTTGTTCTACGACCTGCTGTTCACCGCCAGCGCGCAAACCTTGCTGGAGATCGCTATCGATCGCAAACACCTGGGCGCAGAGATCGGCGTGATCAGCATCCTGCACACCTGGGGACAGAACCTGCTTCTGCATCCCCACATCCACTGCGCTATTCCTGCGGGCGGACTCTCGCCAGATCACCGGCGCTGGATCCGCCCACGCTATCCTTTCTTCTTACCGGTGAAGATCCTCAGCCGCGTCTTTCGCGGCAAGTTCCTCGCCGGACTCAAACGTCTCCATCGCCGCAACAAGCTATGTTGCAACGGTCCCGCCGCCGCTCTGGCCGATCCGCAGCAGTTCGCAAAACTCTTGCGCCGTCTGCACCGTCACGACTGGGTGGTTTATGCCAAGCCGGCTTTCGGTGGGCCCATGCAGGTACTGCGCTATCTCGGCCGCTACACCCATCGCGTGGCCATTTCCAATCATCGCTTGTTGGCCTTCGATCAAGAGTGCGTCACCTTTCGCTGGAAGGACTATGCCCACGGTGGCAAGCAAGGCAAGATGACTCTTGCCGCCACCGAGTTCTTGCGGCGCTTCTTTCTGCACGTGCTCCCCAAAGGCTTCGTTCGCATCCGCCACTTCGGATTCCTTGCCAATCGCTGGCACGCCTCTCGCTTGGCCCTATCCCGACAACTGCTGTCCAGTAGCTCCTCCACGCTGGTCGAGGCTGGAACCTGCCAAGCTTCGGCGGAGAGTTCTTCTGTCTGGCATTGCCCACGCTGCGGCGCGGCGATGATCGTGATGCAGAGATTTACGGCTGCGGAATTATCCACATGCTCTTACTTCGATTCTTCATAGCCCGTCCACCGCTATCGGCCCGAGGATGTGCTCCGGCACGCGGACGCACGCGTGTGTCCGCTTCTTCTCCACTGCCTCTCAAGCAACTTTCCGCATGCACCCTTGCTCATCTCAGCCGCCACCCCAACCATCCCAATGGCATTCCCACCACGCCTCACCGCTCTCCCCAAGTTCTGTTCAGATCCAGGCTGCCGTTCAAACCCCATAGCGCACCGCGTCCGCCGCAAACGCCAGCGGCTTCCTCCTAGTCTCCTTATCGAAAACGCCTCGGTTCGAGACCCCGCTCCACGCGACAGTCTGCCCCGAGGCGTTTCCGATCAAGGCTAGCGACCAACCGGACGCTATGCCGTCGGCCCTCTGGTCTATTGGAGAAGAGGCAACATATCCCGGGCGTTGCCGTATGTCGCTCCCGCCGAGAACCAGTCACTGTCATTTCACTAAGGCCGCGGGCGGCCGCGGAGCATCTATTGTCTATTCTTGCTGATCAAGCTTGACTCCATCGGAGTCGGGTTGCTGAAGTGGACGAAGCTCGTAACTTTACCGGAGGCGTTCCGAACAAACCTGAACTCTTCCGCTTCGCTGCCGTCTTTGCGGACGAGCCGGAACACGTCGCTCCCCTTGGGCTTGAGAAACGCCATGTCTTCGACCGGATCGACCGTTGGCAAGCTGAGAGAGACCACGCTGCCTGCGAAGTTGGGCGGTGCAATTGCCAATTTGATGTGACCCGTTAAGAAGGCCAGTCAGAGCCTCCTTGCGATCGCGACAATCTCTCCGATCACTTCTGCGTCATGGTGGTTTCGTAGCTGCTCCGGTCGCTGACAGCCTGGCGAATACCCATGGATAACCAAAATGTCGTTCTCAAGGCTGCAACACGCGCATATGTATGTTCCATCGCGTCTCAAGAGCACATATAGCGGTTGTTGCCATAATGGCTTTGACGGGAAGTGCACCGGTTTCTTTCTGTGTCGGTTGACGATCACGACGACACCGTCTACCAGGAGCGGGTGAACAGGTTCCTGACCTCCCCCAACCCAGAAGACGTCATGCAACGACGGACTTCTTAAACCAGACAATGCGGAGACCGACTGATGGAGAAAGAACGGTATTGGGCCCGACAGAGTGAGCAATCGGTCGAGGAATCCGTTTCTTGGCCTGCGAAGTTCATCGCTCGGTCTTCGCCCCGCGGACGGAGGTTTTCGAGAAACAAGATTGTCTGGAATTGGGTCCTTTCCAGCCTGCTCAAAGCGCAGACCGACGCTTCCCAAGAATGTCGAGAAACGTAAGCCGTAAATCGCGCAGAGCGCGATCGCTTTATGTATGTGCCGCGGAGGACCGTCCAGCGCTTCATAGTCCGAAAGCGAGCCAGACGCCGCGAAATATTGTTCGTGACCCAGTTCGGAGGCGATTTGGCGGCTCATCGCTGAGGCCTCCCGAAACGACAGACCCATTCTTGATCGGGCATTGTGAACCAAATGACTCAATTTTGTGTCTTCCGCTACAAGGCTCAACGGCCTCCAATGTCTCGCCAAGTCCTTGGGGACCTGCGGTTGCTCAGGTTTGAGCAAAGATCGTATCTCCAAGTCGACGACGCCAAGAATCCGGATCTCTTCGTACATCTGCAGTTCGACCTGAGCGTAAGGAAGCTGCTCGCTCACTGGAACGACGCGGTTTTTGCCAACTACTTGCAGCCGGCAGCAGCAAAACCCTTTGCCATGCTCGATAAGAAATACATGCTTTGGAGCTTTGCAATCCCCGATTGGAAGCATGGCCTTTGCGAGCTCTGTACTTACCCGTACGATGCTTCCCGGAAGCAGATACGGAAATGCGAAAGCGTCCTCGTGCCCAACTTTCGCATACAGGACATTGTTCTTCTTCGCCTGCAAGAGTGAGCTGAGACGCCTAGGTGCACCCGCATCCAGAAATTGTCCAAGCGGAGCAATCGCCGAAGTTGAAAGATTCCCAAGCTTGTTCTGGAACCAAGGAACCCATGATTCCGAGTCGCCGAGCGAAGGGTCGAGGATGATGGTGCGCTTCGAGGGAAGAAGAACCTGCATCCGCGTGATGTCTTCGAGATTGAATCCGAAGACGCGCAGCCAATCATTCAGCCGGTAATCGGAGATCTGACTTAGCACAAATATCTGATGGAGGCTCGGAGTGAACGTTCCAAGGCGGAGGTCATAGTAGAGATTGTGAGGCAGGAAATAGGGGGAGGATCGCCCATGCATGTTCCGCGCTCTCTGCGAGACTTGGTACAGCGTGAGTTCTTTCCGCGCCAGAATTGCTTTGACTCGATCCACCAGTTCCGAGTTCGACGCTCTTGTGAATTCCACAAATGGGTTCTCGTTTCGTCATCTGCGAGAAGTCTGGAGTGTTCTGGAACGATTCGCAGAGATGTTGCTGGGTATAAACGGAGCGGGTCATCCTCTCGACAAGTTTGTGTAACGTGGCTGCTTCTACGACCGGGGCCCGCGCTGAAAATTAAACGAGCGCAATAGTAGTTTCGACCTACGAGGCGGTCGGATTAACGACCGTTGTGAAAAGGCTGCCTCCGCGTGGAACGGGAACGGAGTATGATCTTCCATCTTCCCCTGTTTCCGTTTGTTGTGTTTTCGTAACCTACTGTGCAAATGTGCGCCACCAAGGAAGTTTGGGCGTATTATGCCGACGCCGATGTTGGAGTCGACACCGAGTCCGGAAGCAGGGAAGCGCCTTAGGGGGGAACGTCTGCGCGCCCGCCTGTCCACACGCGCCGTACAAAACCTCAGCCAAAAAATCGCACAGGAGAAGGGCAACAATCAGGACTACTACATTTCCCACGGCTGGTTGACTGAAGTCGAAAATGGCAAATTCACACCTAGCATCTACAAACTCTACAGTCTAAGTCTCATTTACAAATGCAACTACCTTAAGATCGTGGGCTTCTTCGGAATTGATCCCGTGGACGCCGCAACCGAACAACGATTGGTTGGCCTGCCACATACGCACCTGATCGGGTCCAACCTGGAACTGCCAGGAGAGTCGCTAGTGCTTCCCGTCGAGCTTCGCAACAATGTGGAACTCGCGAGGACGAACCTGGTCTCTCGCATGGTTGAGAGCTGGGGCGAGATTCCCGTAGGACTTCTGCAGCTGCTTGATTTGCGGCACCGTCTCTGCGGATATGTGGGGCTTGAGGATTACACCCTATACCCACACATTCGTCCGGGTTCTTTTGTCGAGATCGATGACCGTCAGAACAAGATCAAGCAAGGAAGCTGGCAGAACGAGTTCGACCGCCCCATCTATTTCGTTGAGCTACGGGGTGGTTATGCTTGCAGTTGGTGCGAGCTGGATGGGAATCAGCTGATTTTGATTCCATCCCCCCAATCCCGTGTACAGGTCCGTCACGTTCGGTATCCAAACGAGGGGGATATCGTCGGTCGAGTCACTGCAGTGACAATGACCATTGCTGAAGCAGCGGGGAATCAACCAAAGCAATGACCTCAGCGGGTTAGAGACATTGATCATCAATTTTATTATGAACGCGTTATACGCCTGCCACCAACGCACGCTAGTCCCCGTCGTCTCCACTGCCGCACCCGTCTCTCTCATTTTTAAAATTTTGATCGAATCAATTTTCCGCGTGCTTCAACCTGTCGGACCGATCAGGTCTACAAGCGGACGGGCCGATTGACGGTATTGCCGCAATCTTCGCAGGCTGGGTTTCGAAAGTTCGCAGACGGAAACCTATGGCATATATTTGCAAGCAATGATAGCATTGAAAGCGTGGCAACCCTGACAATCCGACAACTGGACAATAAAACCAAGACACGTTTAAGGGTCCGAGCTGCTCATCACGGACGCTCGATGGAAGAGGAGGCCAGGGAGATTTTGCGTTCAGCGCTAACTGCCTTCTCTCCTGGAAGAATGAACCTGGCGGAAGCGATTCGTCGCCGGTTTGAGCCCTTTGGGGGACTCGAATTTGAATCGCTCCCGCGCGATGCTATGCGTCACCCGCCAAACTTTACCGAATGATCATTCTCGATACGAATGTACTGTCCGAGCTCATGAGAGCCAAACCATCCTCGAAGGTCGTGGCCTGGGTTGCAAAACAGTCAGGAACGGAACTTTTTACTACCTCGATCACTGAGGCGGAGATCTTTTACGGGATTGAGTTGCTCGCCAAAGGCAAGCGCCGCGAGGAACTTCTGGCCGCAGCGGATGCGATGTTTGCCGAGGATCTGGCGGGGCGCGTCTTGGGTTTCGAGAGCGAAGCCGCACGGGTTTTTTCAAGGATTGCCGCACAGCGTCGTGGGCTTGGCAGGCCGATCAACCACGCGGATGCGCAGATCGCAGCGATTGCCCAAGTGAGAAGAGCTAGACTCGCGACACGAAATGTTGCTGATTTCCGGGACTGCGGCATAGATGTCGTTGACCCTTGGTTTGGTTCCTAGGCTTTCTCCAATCGCGGCGAAAGCGCCTTTCGTGAACCAGGAGTAGGCGGCATTCGAAGAGTCCTGCTCCCGTTGCAAGGCGACCGGTCCGACGGATGGCCGATCAACCGACTTGGGCGACTTTCCCCGTCAGCGCATGGTGGCGCAATAGGTCATCATGCGCATACTCGTGGATATGCGAAAACAAACCTCGCAACCCGAGGGACACATGCAAAGCAAAGCGAAAGTTTTTATGAATAGTCGGAGTCAAGCCGTCCGCTTGCCCAAGGAGTTCCAGTTCAGCACACACGAAGTGTTGATACGAAAAAAAGGAAAGCCATGTTTTAGCGGAGCACGGTAAAGTCGGTGCGCGAGAGCCAATCTATGCGGGGAGGTAACAACTCCCGCCCGCTGCGTGATTTGTTCATCCATGCCAGGATCAGAACTCTATGCGGATGGTCGCCTGACCTTGTCGATTGCTGATCTGTGACCCTAGATTGGTAATCTGCCCAAACGTGGAATCCTCAACCTCCGTGTCGGGTCCGTTAAGTCGCGTACGATTGAACGCATTGAAATAATCGACGCGCAAGGTGGTCCGCACGCGCTCCCCTACCGTGAAGGTTTTGAACGCGGCGAAGTCCTCGATCCGCAACGGCGGCGTGCGCAACTCCGAATACGAGCGCAGTGCATCGCCGACTTGCCACGTCCCCGCGATCGCGAAAGCATTCGTCGTGAACTGGACCGGCTGGACGGGCGTTTTGCCCCGGAAGTAATCCATCGATCGGCTGTAGCTGAAGGTTTTGAGGCTTACACCTGGAACGACATTGGCGCGGTTAAAGCCATTGACAAGCAGCGGATTTTGTTGACTGTCATTAACTCCGAAAGGATTTCCTCCCGCGTAATTCAGTATGGTGCTGATCTGCCATCCGCCGACAAGCTCCGACACAAGGCGACTGGAAGAATGCAGATATGTCTCGAAAGGCAACTGATAGGTTGCCACCACGTTGACAGCGTACTTCTGATCGATTGCAGCAGGCGCCCATTCCTGTTGCGGGTAATAGGAATTCACGCTGTTGGGCGAAAAGGTGGTTGATCCAACCCAATTGTTCTGGTAGGTTTTGGAAAGCGTAAAGTTAGCGAGATAGCTCAGGCCATTCGAAAAGCGCTTCTCTCCCTGCACCTGCAACGCATTGTAGAATGAGGTCCCATCCTGTTCAAAGGAGGGGGAGAAGCCGGCGAATTGCGGGTATGGCTCCAAAGCCTGTTCCAGAGTCGCGGAAGGTCCAAACTGCTGCACGAACTCAGGATAGGGAGGCGTGAAACCGGCGGCAACGACAGCCGGGTCCAGGATATTGTCTCCAAGCAAGCTGCTGTACTTCAAAACGGACGGGTTTACCTGGTCGTTATTCTCGTTCGTGGTGGGCAGATGGACGGTTCGGTTGCCGACATACGCAACACTCAGGAAGTTATTCCACGGGAGCTCCCTCTGGATTCTGATGTTCCAACTCTGAATGTAAGGCGCCGTTTGCACCGGCGGCGCATTGGGTAAGTCGCCGGGAGGAACGTGTTTGATGGGGAAATCGTAGACGGAGTTTCCGTCTCCTATCGATGGACCAAAAGCAGTTGGTGGCGGCAAGGGCAGCGGTTGTGTGTCCCAATTTCCGAAGCCGGGAGTGTTGCTGCCGGTTGAGTTGCGAAGAAATGAGCCGGCCAATAGAGCTCCCATATAGACGCCCATCCGGGAGGTGCCATATTCAAAAGCCCCGCCGTTGAGAACGCTTATGAAGAAACCGGACTGGAGCACAGTTTTGTTATTGATCTCGTAGGAGAAGCCCACTCTGGGCTGAAAGTATCTCCAGGAAATGGGGGCGCGGGTGAATCCGGCGCATCCCTGGCAATGGCCGAACTTAGTCAGGCCTCCGGGGAGGTTTCCAGCTCCCGGATCGGGTTTGTTACGATCCGGGAAGACGACATTGTTTTGCGCTTCCGTGAATGGAACGAGGATGTCGTAACGCAGGCCTAGACTCGCGGTAAGGCGCGGCTTAACGTGGTAGCTGTCTTGGACATACAGGGAATATGCTCTGTTTCCAAGGGTCGCGTAGTTGTTTTTGATGCGCGCGGCAGCATCGACGTCTCCCAGAAGAAAACTGGCGAATGAGCTGCCGTAAACGCTGAAATTAGGGTCGTTTGAGTTTGGAGTGGAGGTGGTTCGCTGGCTGAAGTTCATGCCGCCGCCGCAAAAGCTGCATTCAAGATCGTCCTGGTAGGTTTTTCGGAACTGCCCGCCGAAATTGAAGGTATGGCGCCCTCTACTCCACATCCAGTTGTTAACTACCACGATGCCGAGGTTCCAGTTGTTGATATCGGTAAGTCCGCCCAGAACACCGTTGAAGCCGCGGCCACCGAAGGCTCCCCAATTGGTGATTGCGTTTTGACCATCGAATCGAATGAGTGGGAGCGTAGTCGCTCCAGCCGCACCGGGGAAACTGACGCCAGTCTTCGCGTCGCGAAGAAGATTGTTATATTCGATTGCGTCCGCACCGGCCGTCATCACGAGGTTTGGGGTAAACGCCTTGATGTAGTTCAGCAAGAATCCGGAGCCGATGTTTGAGTTGTCGCGCTCGCTTTGCAGTTCGCTGCTGGCGGGTACGATAGGCGCCCAAGAAAAAGAGGGGGAAGTTATGGAATCCCTCCACTCGGTAAAATGGATGCTTTGAGAGGACGTCAGATAGTGGTCAATGGTGTAGGCCCACGATAACTGTCTGACGGGAAGAGAATGGACGGCCGGTCCCTCGTTATTTTGCAAGCCGAAATTCGTGCCCGGACGGTTGGGATCCGGAATCAGTGGCAGCAGGGCCTTGGCGACGCTGCTGAACCGGTATTCGGGGATCACATTGCCGGGAAATGGATTGCCCGTCGTGGGATCGTAGATGGGAATCTGGTTGCCATTGGCGTCGACGAAATTGCTGAAATCGCCCTTCTTCATGGCAGCGGTGGGCACGGTGCCGATGGCGGTTTGCGCTTGATTTTGCCGGAACCAGTCGGAGCTGAAATGGAAGAAGGTGCGCTTCCTCCCATCGTAGAGTTGCGGAATTATTATCGGGCCGCCAATTGTAAATCCATAGTTGTTCTCCTGGTCGATCGGCGGCAGCGGCCTTCCTTTGCTATCAAAACGGGTTGGGAAGAAACCGGCGGAATCGAATAACTGATTGCGCAAGATCTCGAAGACGTCTCCATGGAACTGGTCGGTTCCGGACGCCATGTTGAATGTGACCGCACCCTGGCCCAACCCGTGCTGCGCGTCAAATGTAGAGTTGTCAAGGCGGAACTCGCTCACGGCTTCATAGGGGGGATTGATGTAGGTTTGGGCTCCCTGGTTCTGCACGAAGGCCACCGGAACGCCGTTGAATTCGACACCGTTCTCCAAGGCCAACCCGCCGTTAATGGACGGAGCCCTGGGAACACTGCCTGAGGGGGACGTTTCTTGCACACCAGGCGTAAGAGTTATAAACGAATCGATTTGCCGCGCCATGCCGCTGATCTCAAGCGGGGCAGTCTGGACCAATTCGGGCGCCAGGGTAGTTCCCATCGCCGGAGAATCGGTCTCGAGTGCGATTGTGCTTCCCGTAACCTTCACGGTTTCCGCGGCTGTGCCGGGCGACAAAGTGAGATTGACCGTTGATATTTTGGCCACGTCCACGACGACCGTGGTCAGGACTTTCTTAAATCCCGGTCCGTCGGCTGCGATAGCATACGTACCCGGAAGCAATCCGAGAACCGTAAATATTCCCGCAGAAGAGCTGGTTGTGCTGGACTCGACACCGGTGGAGGTGCTTGTAACCGTCACTCTTGCATGCTGAATGACAGCCCCGGTGGTATCAATAACCGTGCCGCTAATACCAGTTTGCACCTGCGCGACAAGGGGCAGACCTGCGATCAGGGTGACAACGGAGAATGCGATGGCGAAAAGGAAGCCGACACCGGCGCGACCATGGAAATTCCGATTGTAGTCATTCCCTATCTGCTCCATCGTCATGTCCTCCGAAAGTTGCCCAAACAACGAGGTAGGACTGAGTCGCAGCCGGGTGCGCCTAGATGGCTGGTGAATCACTCGAGTCGTATGCCTGGGTCTGTCTGCGTTCTTTTTGTGCCGATCATTGTCTCAATCGACAAGCGGAAACGGGAAACTCTCATGCCGATGAGCTCGGTTCCAACGGATACCTACAGGTAAAAAACGAGGCGATATTATAATGATTCTTTCTTGTAAAGTTAACAAAAAGGGGGATGTTATTATAATAATTCTATCCAACTATTTCTAGACTCTGCCACAACTGGCTAGTGGTGCGGTTTCGCGTCCACAGAATCAATTTTTTCGCCGCGTAGTTTTCTTTACTTGGTTTGCGCTCTAACCATGACATTTGGCGCAACTAGCAGGAAAATCGAAGTCGCATCCGCAGCCGCTCTGGCTTCTGGCGAATCGCGATACCAATCATTGACCAGAATTTGCACTGCTCTGCGGGAACAGACCTCCCGTTCCGCACACTAGAACCACGATCTTAGTTCCGCTGATCGGTCCCCTTTTTCTGTAACAGCTCCAGAGTTAGTCTCCGGCAGCGATTGAGCCTGTCACATCGCCCCTCAAGGCGATCTGACAGGCGAATTCAGTCGGCGTTCGTTCTCCCAGTGATCGGTGAGGACGACTCTCATTATATTCACGCCTCCACGCCTCGATCATCTGCTTGGCCTCGGTCAGTGTCCCGAACCAGTGCGCATCCAAACATTCCGCCCGCAGCGTCCCGTTGAATGATTCTACGTATGCATTGTCGGTCGGTTTCCCGGGCCGCGAAAAGTCGATCTGCACCTGATTGTGGTATGCCCACAAGTCCATGCTCTGGCTGGTGAACTCCGATCCGTTATCGCAAAATAACAACTTCGGCACTCCTCGCTGCTGCTGAATAACATTCAAGGCTCGAACCACATCCTCCCCTTTTAGACTCTGGCCTACTTCAATGGCCAGGCTTTCCCTTGTGAACAGATCCAGAATCGTCAACGCACGGAACCGCCGTCCATCTGCTA
>JBOGLA010000017.1:0-21694 GCA_050746185.1 Terriglobales bacterium
TCGCCCGGCTGGACGGGCGAGACGCCCGGCGCTCCATCAATCCGTTTTTGAAACCTGGAATAGCGATACGATTTACGCTACTTTCGCCGCCAGCGGACGCCTTCCTTGCTGTTTTCGACGATGATGCCCGCGGCCGCAAGTTCGCCGCGAATCTTGTCCGAGACGTCGAAAGTCCGCGCCCGCCTTGCCGATTCCATCTCCGAAATTTTCTCTTCGACGTCGGGGTCCGAGAGGTGTTGGGCCTTGATTGATTCCATGAGTTGGCCGCTGATTTCAGCCTCGCGGCCTTCTTTCTTCGCCCAGTCCAGGATGGCTTGCATCTTGGGTCCATCGTCATCCTTTAAAACTGCGAATATTTCATCGAATTGATGAAGTGCAGCGAGTAGGGGCGGCACGTCTCCTGCTTTGAGCTGGCCGGAGTCTACCGCGGCGTTTGCGGCGCGTATCATGTCGAATACCGCGGCTTGAGCCTGGGCGGTATTGAGATCATCGTCCAGTCCGGCGCGCATGCGATCTTGCGTCTGCTTTGCAAGATATGCCATGGCGTCCGTCGAACCATCTGGAAAATTGCCAGTCGAAATGCGGGCTTGAAAATTCCGCAAGCGTTCCACCGAAGCCGAAGCTTGCTGCAATCCTTCGAACGTGAAGTTGATCTGGTTGCGATAGGGGACCGAAGCCAGCAAATAGCGGATCGCGGAAGGCTTGTGCCCCTTCAATACCAGATCGCGCAGAGTATAGAAGTTTCCCTGGCTCTTGGACATCTTCTCGCCTTCCACCAGCAGAAACCGGGCATGAAACCAGAACCGCGCGAACATCTTGCCGGTTTGCGCTTCGGACTGCGCAATCTCGTTTTCATGGTGCGGAAAGATGAGGTCTTCTCCTCCCGCATGCAAATCGAATGTCTCGCCCAATTCCTCCATGGACATGACCGAACATTCAATATGCCAACCGGGCCGGCCCGGCCCGATCTCGCTCTCCCAAAACGCTTCGCCCGGCTTCGGCGCTTTCCAGAGCGCGAAATCGCGGGCATTATCCTTCTCATATTCGTCGAGGTCCACCCGCGCGCCATCTTCCATGCCCGCGAAATCGCGTTTTGAAAGCTTCCCGTAGCGCGGAAACTTCGCAATCCTGAAATAGTAAGAGCCATCCTCCGCGCGGTAGGCGAAGCCCTTGTGTTGCAGGGCCGCCACGAATTTCGCCATCTCCGGAATGTGATCCGTCGCACGAACCAGTTCGGGCTGCTTAATATTCAGCGCCGAAAGATCTTCCAGGAATGCCTTTTCATATTTGGCCGTATATTGCTTTACGCCAACCCCCTCGCTGGCGGAATTGCGAATAATCTTGTCATCCACGTCGGTGATATTCATCACATGGCGCACTTCGTATCCGCTCTGCCGCAGGTATCGCACCAGGATGTCAATCGCGACAAAAGTTCGAAAATTGCCGATGTGGCCGTAGTCGTAAACCGTGGGGCCGCACGCGTACATGCGTACCCGGTCGCGTCCCAGCGGAACGAACTCCTCGATTCCGCCAGACATCGTGTTGTAAAGGCGTAGGGCCATCTCAGTCAGTTAAAACCGCGCACAGAAGCTGCAATTCTAGGGGGACTTCCGAAATATGGTCAAACACCACCCGCGGCTGACATGGATGAAGGAGTTTGCGGGTTGCCGTGCAGTCGCTGTCCCACAAGGACGATGTAATGCAGGGCCGAAACGATGGTGAACAAAAAGGTAGCCCTCAGAAAGGTGAGGCGAGAGATCCAAATCCACCGGGACGGGTCCACTGCGAACAGCATCACAAAAAAAATCGCCAACACTTGAGCAAACGTGTTCGCCTTCCCGAAAATGCTGGGACGAAAATCCCGCAGGCCGGCAATGGCAAATAAGACGGCGCCCGCGAACAGGATGGAGACGTCGCGGCTGAAAACAACCACAGTATATTTCCACGGCACCTTGCGAAGAATCGAAAGCACCAGAAACATCGTGCTCAACAGCAATTTATCCGCAATCGGGTCGAGATACTGCCCCAGCAGAGTCTGTTGTTTGAGGGTGCGCGCCAGCAGGCCGTCAAGCCCGTCGCTTAGGCCCGCAAGCACGAACAGAATCAGCGCCCAAACGTAATGGCCCTCCACCAGCTTGATTACGATGAAAGGCAGGAACGCCATTCGCAACAGTGTGAGCTGGTTCGGCGCGGTAAAGATGTGGGAGAACTTCACGAGAATCCTTTGACCCAGATTCTAGTATGGCACGTCAGGGGACAAACTGGATTGTGTGGGAATCAGAACCCATGTTACCTGGAGCCTGGGTTTCGCCGGCAGTTCTTGGAAAAACGCTTGCGCATCCCGGCCACCCTTCGTGACAGGATTTCCCGCTGCTCGGCCGGGCGGCAATCCGCAGGCCTCCGCGGTATCCTTGATTCCCCTATGCAACACATTACGCGACAAATGAACCGTCCGCCGCCTGAAAGCCGTTGAGTTTGCTGCCTGGCTTACGTCCGTAACTTGTCATTGCTGGACCTCGGGAACTACGCTGAACGCAGGATGCAAGGCGGAGTTTTTGTGCCCTGGAAGCAACGGACTGCGCAGGGCGTGAGCTGCTCCTTGCGCGGAAGTGTTTCTGTCGAACACTCGACATAAATCCGTTCTAGGCATGTTCGAGCCAGCTACAGAGGCATCGTGACACAGACCGAATGAACATGAGCGATCAGGTATATAAGTGGCGGGATATGACAGCTCTTGGGCGGACCTTCCTCTGCCTCGTCGTGGCCGCAGGTTTAAACATTCTACTTTACGGAGGATTGCACTGGTCCAGCCGGGAGCCGGGCCGCGCGGGTTGTTATCTTCTGATTGCCATTCTGGCTTCTCGCATGAAGGTGAAGCTGCCGGGCATCGCGGCCACCGCGTCGGCCACTTTCCTGGTTATCCTGCCCGCCGTGGTGGCACTCGGTCTCCCGGAGGCCCTGGTTATTGGCTGCACCGCAACGCTAGCGCAATCGCTCTCTAAGCACCGAACCGGATTTGCGCAAACCGTGTTCAATGTATGCGCCGGCGCAATCGCCATCGGGGTGACGGAGCGCGCATATCATTCATCACTTCTTCACTGGCATCCAGCGGGTCCTTTTTTATCTTTTGTGGTGGCCGCGGCGACCTACCTTATTGCAAATACGCTTCCGGCAGCCACCCTGGTTTCCCTGAACGAAGAAAAAACCCTAATTCAAACCTGGACGGAGCGCTACTCCTGGACATTCCCTTACTACCTTTTCGGCGCCGGACTTGGGGGATCCTCAAATTTCCTGGATGAAAAACTTAACTGGATCGTGTCACTGCTTCCGCTGCTGGTCGTGTATCTGATGTATCGCTCTTACGGGCTGTACCTGGGACGGTTGGAGGTGGAAGAGAGCCATGCCGAGCAGATGGCAAAGTTGCATTTGCGGACCATTGAAGTGCTGGCGTTGGCTATTGAAGCCAAAGACCAGAACACGCACGCTCACCTGCAACGCGTCCGCATCTATGCCATGGAAATTGCCCGGGAATTGAAGGTCAGCCCGGAAGAACTGGAGGCCCTCGAAGCGGCCGCGTTGTTGCACGACATTGGCAAGCTGGCCGTTCCGGAGCACATTGTCTCAAAGCCGGGCAGACTAACGCCTGAAGAATTCGAAAGAATGAAAATCCACCCGGTCGTAGGCGCAGAGCTTCTCGAAAGGGTGCAGTTCCCTTACCCGGTGGTCCCGATCGTCCGCGCCCACCACGAGAAGTGGAATGGCTCGGGATATCCTTACGGACTGAAACAGGAAGAGATTCCCATCGGCGCCCGAATTTTGTCTGCGGTGGACTTTCTGGATGCTCTCGCCTCGGACCGGCAATACCGTCGCGCTCTGCCGCTCGACGAAGTCTTGACCAGATTGTCGGACGAGTCCGGAAAGTCCTTCGATCCCCAGGTAGTGAAAGTCTTGCTTCGACGCAGCAAGCACCTCGAAAAACTGGTGCACAAAAGCGCCTCGAAGCCGGCACATATGCCCCTCTCAGATGGTGTCCGAGCCGGCAACGAATCCGCTCCGGCAAGCGGCTTTGAGCGCTCCTCCCAAAGCAAACGGCCGCCGATGAGCGAAGCTACGTTCCTGGATTCGGTTGCGGCCGCCAAACAGGAAGTACAAATATTATTTGAGATGAGTCAACAGTTGGGAACGTCCTTGAGCCTGGATGATACCCTTTCCGTATTTGCCGCCAAGGTACGGCGGTTGATTCCTTACGATTCCATCGTGATCTATGTCCGAAGCGAGGATGTACTGATTCCTGAGCATGTAAGTGGAGAAAACTTCAGGGTATTTTCATCCTTGAGAATTCCCCTGGGCGAAGGCGTCTCAGGTTGGGTTGCCGAAAACAAGAAGCCCATGCTGAACGGCAATCCGAATGTCGAACCGGGCTATGTGAATGAACCGGGGAAATTCGCCACTCTCAGTTCAGCACTTTCGGTCCCACTGGAAGGCCTGGACGGGGTTGCGGGCGTGGTTACCCTGTATAGCGCGGATAAAGATGCGTTCGCCACGGATCATCTGCGCATTCTCTTGGCTGTGAGTTCCAAGATGGCTCTGGCCATAGAGAATGCGCTGAAATATGAACAGGCCGAGAGTTCGGCTACTACCGACTATCTCACGGCCCTACCCAATGCCCGCTCCATGTTCCTGCAACTCGGCAGGGACCTGTCGCGGGCGAAGCGCATGGGGAATTCGCTGACCGTGATGGTGTGTGATCTGGACGGATTCAAGCAAGTGAATGACCGCTTTGGCCACCTTGAAGGAAATCGGGTTCTACAATTGTTCGCCAAGCGACTCAGAGAGAGCTGTCGAGAATATGACTATGTAGCGCGTCTGGGTGGTGACGAGTTCGTGGTGATTGTGCCCGACCTGCCGCCGGAAGCCGAGAAGGCCAAAGTTAACCAATTGCGCGAGATGGCCCGGCAGGCCGGAAACGAGGTTTGCGGAGAGGATCTGCTGTCGGTCAGCGTAGGGAAAGCGGTCTATCCCGATGACGCCGAGGACATGGACAAGTTACTGGCGGAAGCCGACCGGCGCATGTATGCCGAGAAACAACACCGCTCAGGGAAAAAGAACCGCAGGGCATATCCGCGCCTCGCGTGCTGTGTGACCGTTGAACTGCAGCATGAGGGAAGCAAGACGCCGATTCTAGGAAAGGTCGCCAATATCAGTTCGGGCGGTTGCTACGTGGAAACGAGCGGACTGTTGCCTACAGCGGCGAGATTGATTCTGACGTTCGCAGCAAGCAATGGGGGACTGCTGATAGGCGGAACGGTGGTGCGAAGTAATCCCGGTACCGGTGTATCAATCAAGTTTCGGGATGCGACCTTCGACGACCGTGAAAGAGTAAGACGTATCCTCGAAGTCGTGGAACGCGAGGTGAGCGCGGCTAACAGTGGGCAGCGCTATCTGGCTCACGCGCGGGGATAGATATAGCGGCAACGCACAAGCGCCGGGCACAGGGTCGCGTGATAAAATCCTGATTTGACCCAATCAACTAACCTGGCAACGTCCGTTGCCGCGAGTGACTTAAAACAATGTAGGCCCGTAGCTCAGTTGGTTAGAGCGCTTCCTTGACACGGAAGAGGTCGATGGTTCGAGTCCATTCGGGCCTACCATTTTATGTCTCCGCTTCCATTTTCTACCTGCGATTCCCTACATGGCATCGAAGGGGGACCGATGCAAAAACGCAAACTTGGTAAGACCAATCTGAAAGTCTCCGCGATGGCGCTCGGCTGCATTCGGCATGAGCGGTGGCTACGGTCCGGCAGGAGACAAGAAGGAGATGATCTCGGTTATCCGGGCGGCCGTCGAGCGCGGCGTCACGTTCTTCGATACTGCTGAAAGCTATGGCCCGTCTTTGAACGAAGAATTGGTCGGCGAGACCCTCGCGCCGTTCCGGGATCGAGTGGTAATTAGCCACGAAATCTGCTTACAGATTTGATCCCAATACAAGCAAGAACGAGGGGTTAGACAGTCGGCCTGAGCACATTGTGCAGCACAGTGTTGATCCAAACGTGCCCATCGAAGACGTTGCGGGAGCCAAGCACCTGATTCAGCAAAGCAAGGTGAAGCACTTCGGCCTTTCAGAGGCAGCAGCGCAAACCATGCGTCAAATTAGGCAGTAGGATTGAAGCTGTGCAGGTTCTTGTGATATTTCTCTTCAGGCGCGAGTCCGTGACAGCAATGCCCACACAAAGCCAACCCTTTGGATTTCGGGCCTTCATGGTCAAGCATCAATACAAGGTAATGCTAGTCTCGCTGGCCGTTGGAATCATTTGGGTTGGAATTTATCATTATGCTTGCTACTTCGTGGTTCTTCTCTCGTCTGACCCTATTGCTTGCGATCATTAGTTTTGTCCCTGCGGGACTTGTCGTTCTGGTCCACGGTCGAGAGATCGGCCCCTTTTTGTGGTGGGACAGAAGTAATAGGGTTTTGACCACGCGTCGTCCCCGGAAATTAGAAAAGGCTGAGTTCACTGTGATGGTGGTCCTCTGGGCGGTAATCTTTGTCTTTGTAGTCGTCGTAATTTTTGTTCTGTCGCGATGACAAGAGAGCGGCCTGAACGTGTTTGGCGTCAGCACGTACCTGCACTCGCGAGGGCAAACGGCAGGAGCAGTAGTTAAGCATTAAGCGGACGGTGCCGGGACCGCAAGGAAGTTTCGTAATCGCGGTAGGTTCACACGGAAGAGGTCGGATGGTTCGAGTCCATTCGGACCTACCATTTTAAGTTGCTGCTCCATTTTCTACATGCCGCATGGTAAACAAATCTCAGTCTATTGCCTGGAGAGCTTCGCAGCACGCTGTGCCCCTTGCAAGGCCCCGCGTCGCCCCGGAGCATTGGCGAGCGCCAAGTCGAATTCTTTCGACGCTGCACGCGGTTGATTCTGTTCTAACAGCAACTTACCGAGCTGTTCGCGAGCGGGAACAATCGCCCCGGTGTCACCGGAGGCTTCTCCATCCCGTCCTCTAAATCGGCAGAGTTCGTGAAAGTACGTCATTGCCATGCCCCAATGTGCCATCGCACACCGGGAGTCGTGTTCGGCCACGCTCCGAAAGACATTTTCGGCGGCGGTGTATGCGAAGGAATGAAGCAGCGCAATACCGCGGTCAAACTGCTCTTGAACCGCAGGTCTGCAAGAGATCGGAAACGATACACTGCCAGGTTTCTCAGGTGCAGCGTGGCTGTGTTCTTCCGCCACCAAGTGCGTGGAGAAGATGAATACAAGGCTTAGGAAGATAAGCCATCGGGGGAACATTGCTCGCCTCCGTCAGCGAATGTCGCGTGTTTAATTATATTGAGCCGATGGGAAAACGAGGCGAGCTTGCGACAGTTTATTCCGCAACAGTTTAAGATCGGGCGATGCCTGCAACTCCGAGTACTTTACCTGCTGTCAAAATTTCAAGTCGCGGGGCGAACCGGCTCAAGCAGGGCCACGTCTGGGTCTATCGCTCTGACATTATTTCGGCGGATGGAGTTCCAGCGGGGGCAGTGGCGAAGGTCACCGATGAGCACGGCAAGTTTGTGGGGACGGCGCTCTATAGCAGCGCGTCTCAAATCGCCGTTCGAATGATTTCCTCGGAACTCGTGTCCGATCCCGGAAAACTGTTTCGAGAGCGGATGCGGGCGGCAATCGCGTACCGCGCGCGGGTAGTCCGCGACAGCGATGCTTACCGTGTCGTATTTAGCGAAGGCGATTTTCTGCCCGGCCTCATTGTTGACCGCTACAACGACATTCTGTGCTTTCAAGTGCTGACGCAGGCTATGGACACGCCCTCGGTCCGCGAAACCATGATGTCCGAACTTACCGCCTGCTTCCATCCCAAATCGCTTGCCGAGCGGGTTGATCCTCGAATCCGTGAACTGGAACAGCTTGCGGCGCGATCATCCGGGTTGGTTCACGGAGACGATCCTCGAACCATTGTTGCAATGAACGACGTGCAATTTCACTACGACGCACTGGAAGGACAAAAGACAGGGGCGTTTCTGGATCAGCGCGAGAACTATGCCGCCGCGGCCCAATACGCCCATGGAGAAGCATTGGATGTTTTCTGCTATCAGGGAGGCTTCGCCTTGCATCTGGCCCCGCATTGCACGCGAGTCATTGGCGTGGACAGTTCCCGTCCGGCGCTGGAGCAAGCCGAGCGCAATGCGACCCTCAACGCCAGGGAAGTCGAGTGGATCGAGGCAAACGCTTTCGATTTGCTCAGAGATTATTCAACCAGCGGAAGAAAGTACGACACTATCGTTCTTGATCCTCCCGCCTTCGCCAAAAGCAAGCGAACCCTCGATACTGCCCTGCGCGGCTATAAAGAACTTAATCTTCGTGCCCTTAGGATGCTCCGGCCCGGCGGAATCCTGGTTTCCTGCTCTTGCTCCCACCACGTCAGCCCGGCGGAGTTCCTGGAAGTTATTACCCAGGCCGCACAGGATGTCCACAGAACTATTCATATCGTAGAAAACCGGGGACAGGCTCGGGACCATCCCACGCTGCTAACAGTGCCAGAAACGGGCTATCTCAAGTGCCTGATAATGCATGTAAGTGCATGAAAAAAAGCCTTAACTAATGCATTGACAATAACAAACTAAGGTTATATGCTTTGTATCGGCTTAACTATTCAACTGGCATCTTAGCCGTTCTTATAGCCTTAAAGCCCACATTCTGAAAGGAGAATCGCTATGACAGTTCTTACCCGTTGGGATCCCTTCCACGAATTCAACACGCTTCAGGATCGCATGAACCGCCTCTTCCGCGGCTCCTATGGAACCGACCAGGAAGAGTCGCTGACGAATTCGAGCTTCGCTCCTCCCGTTGATGTTTACGAGGATGAGCACAACGTCACATTGAAATTTGAGGTTCCGGGAATTGATGAGAAGGACATTGACGTCCGCATCGAAAACAACACATTGACCGTGCACGGCGAGCGGAAATTTGAGAAAGAAGAAAAAGAAGAGAATTTCCGGCGCGTCGAGCGGCAATACGGAAGCTTTACGCGCTCGTTCACCCTGCCAAACACAGTGGATCCAGAGCAGGTCAGGGCAAATTACGAAAAAGGCATTCTGAAAGTCAGCCTGGCTAAGAAAGCCGAGGCTAAACCGAAGCAAATCAAAGTAAACGTCGGCAGCGACCGCACGCTGGAAGGCAAGCAGGCCGAACCTAAACAACCCAGGAGCACCAGCCAGGCCGCGTAAATCACGTGGGGACGGCCGCCCAAGCCTGCCCTGAGCGGAGTCGAAGGGGCTGTCCAGTCGAGCGCAGCTCGACAGTGTCGGAACAACGCAACGATGCAGTGACGGGCGTCCCGGCATGTCCAGTATGAAATGGGAGGCGGAAGTATACGCCTCCCATTCTTTTTTTGGTGGAATGACTACTTGGTTTGGCTTGTCTAATAGTTCACAATGTTGTGGGCATAGACAAACCGTGAAAGCTACGCTGGAAATGATTAACCGGATGCAAACCGACGGCATCATCGGAAAATATGCCATCGGCGGCGCTGTCGGCGCGACTTTCTACCTGGAACCGGCGGCCACCGTGGACTTGGACGTATTCGTAACGCAGCCGGCTTCGGGTGGATTGCTCACCTCGACTCCGATATACGTGTGCCTGAAGGCGCGCGAAGGGATCGAGCAAGACGAATACGTCGTTCTTGATGGCTGGCCGGTGCAGTTCTTGCCTCCCGCGAATGAGCTGAAGCAAGAGGCGGTTGAGAATTCAGTTGCTGCTACCGTAGAGGGAGTCGGCACGTGGATTATGACCGCTGAGCACTTGGCCGCCATTGCGCTGCGGACAGGGCGGGCAAAAGATCACAACCGTGTTCTCCAATTTGTGGAACAGAACGCGGTGGATCGAAGCACGCTGCAAAGCGTTCTTAAACGCACGGGTTAACAGCGCAATGGAACGAGTTTGAGAGTAAATATCTGGCAGGGCGCTCATGAGCAAACCAGAACTTCAGGCGCGGATGCGAGCACTCGGCTTCGATGAAAAGATCAAGGTTCTTGAGAAGCTGCGCGACCGCGATAGGGCGATTGCGGCGAGTGGTCTGAGAGCTAACCCACCGGGAAAGAATGGGAAATAGAGTTGCCATTCCGAAGCGCGGCTTTACCGCGCGAGGAATCTGCTTTCCTGGGCGGCATCACGGACCGCATTAGCAAGATGGAGGGCATACATGAGAGCGGACTACAAACAATGGCTGGAACGACAGAAGTATCAAGCAGCCACAATTCAGGCTCAGATTTATCGAGTCCAGCGAGTCGAGGAATATCACGGCGATCTTGACGAACACTATGCCCAGGATCGCATGGCTAGTTTGATCGAAGCATTGCGGTATTCGACAGATGATCAGCGACGCAACCGGCCTAACCCAAGCAAGATCCCGATCGAAGGCAACATACGTAACAATCTCGCCTCATATCGGGACGCAGTAAAGCGATACCGGGAATTCCGCGATAGCGGGGATGTCACGGAGACGTCAACTTCAGAGACGAGGCAAGCCATAGCAGAGGCGCTCACGGAAGAAGACCTTGGGCAACGGATAGGTCTGGAACGGGACATGCAGGCCGCGCTCAGGTTGAATTTAGAACAGCTAGAGGCTGGACTAACGGCAATCGACGACGGCGCCGAGCGGTCGGTGGATTCGGGATTCATTGATATCACAGCTCACGACTCTTTGGGCTCCGTTGTCGTTATCGAACTGAAAGCAGGCGCTGCTGGCCAGCGGGCTATCGCGCAAATACTGAGTTACATGGGCGATATCTCTGCGGAGGAAGAAAACAGTAAGGTGCGCGGAATATTGGTTGCATCCGAATTTGATGCCAAAGCGAAAGCGGCGGCCAAGATGGTTCCGAATCTTGCTTTGCGAAAGTACAGTATCCGATTCTTTTTCTCGGAGGGTCACGATTAGCTTCCGAGCACAGCCTTGTCGATGGAGCTCTTATGGCCATCCGTTGGGATAAATTCATAGTCAAGTCGCAGGAATCTGGGTCATAGAGCGCGCATGGGCAACATGGGTGGGCACGACTTCAGCCGTGCCGATAAGTAGCAAATCATATGTGGACTTCAGCCCTTGAGGTGGCAGAGGTGACCGCCTCCCGCTAAACTTCGTGATCAGCCAATGTTCAAAACCATCAAAGAATTCGTTGTAGATGCAGGTGGATGGGGAACGGCATCCGTTCTGGCTGCCGCCGTTTCGTTCGGCATCAGTATATGGGATCACTTCCACGACAAGCCTGTGTCGTCACTCGTTTTTGTGTGCCTCACGGTTCCACTCTTTTGGACTGGCAGCTATATTGCTTGGATCAAAAAAAAGCAAGAGCTCGAAAACGAAAAGTCGCTACATGATGGCCCGGAAATATCTTTCTCATGGCCGACGATCCGCCCTGCGAATACGAAGAGAACCCTGTTTCTGGAGAACACCGGACCCATCGACGCTTACGAAGTGAAGATCAGCGATTTTGGCTTAAACAGAGCGCATTGTGCCGCACAATTTCCGGTCATATCGAAGTGCTCCAAAAACAGCCGCGAGGCATTGAACTTTGAGCTTATAGGTGATTCTGTGCCGCCCAACCGCCGAGATGAGATCGACATGGTTGTGTATGCATCTGGGAGCGATTTTTCCAAGGACGACAAGGGAAGAGATGTAGTTGACTTCCCAATCACCGCAACTTTCGAGGAATATGGCGGCGCGAAGTACGAGGCAAACTTCCGATTCCTCGCTGATCCATACTTGGAGAAAGTCAATATTCATCGGGTAAGTCGGAAAAGGATCAACTAGACGATTGAGCCCGAACGCGGGGAAATAATCCATGGCAATCCGTTTTGACAAACTAACTCTCAAAGCCCAAGAGGCTCTTCAATCCGCGGGCAACCTCGCCTCCGAAAACGGAAATCCCGAGGTCATGCCGGCCCATCTCCTTGCGGCTCTTCTTGCCGATCACGACGGCATTGTCCCACCAATTTTGGAAAAGATCGGCATCGCGCCGGCATCCATCTTGCGCGAATTGCAAAGCGAAATTGAACGGTTGCCGAAGCTTTCAGGGGGCACCGGCGCCCAGCCTGTCTTATCCACTCCGCTCAATCAGTTGCTGGAGCAGGCGTTCAAGGAATCCAGCAACTTCAAAGACGAGTACGTTTCGACTGAGCACTTGCTGCTGGCCGCCACGCAACTCAAGCGCGATGCGGCGGGAAGTTTGTTGCAGCGGCATGGCGCAACTCACGATGCGATCCTGAAAGCGTTGACTGCGGTGCGTGGTTCGCAGAAAGTTACGGATCAGAATCCAGAAGCCAAATACCAGGCGTTGGAGCGTTATGCGCGCGATCTGACCGAGCAGGCGCGGCGCGGCAAGCTCGATCCCGTCATTGGGCGCGACGAAGAGATTCGACGGGTGGTGCAAGTACTCTCGCGGCGCACCAAAAATAACCCGGTCCTGATTGGAGAGCCGGGCGTCGGAAAAACGGCGATTGTTGAGGGCCTGGCGCAGCGAATTATTTCCGGCGATGTCCCTGAAGCTCTGAAAAACAAGCGCGTCGTCGCGCTTGATCTGGGTGCGATGCTCGCAGGAGCAAAGTATCGCGGCGAATTTGAAGACCGCCTGAAAGCCGTGCTGAAAGAAATCGAGGATTCCGCCGGTCAGATCATCCTGTTTATAGACGAACTGCACACACTGGTTGGCGCAGGCGCGGCAGAAGGTGCAATTGACGCTTCCAACATGTTAAAGCCGGCCCTTGCGCGCGGCGAATTGCGTGCCGTCGGAGCCACTACTCTCAACGAATATCGCAAGTACATCGAGAACGACGCCGCGCTGGAGCGCCGCTTCCAGATCGTTTTTGTCGGCGAGCCCAACGTCGAGGACACCATTGCAATCCTCCGCGGATTGAAAGAGCGCTACGAAGTTCATCACGGCGTGCGAATTAAAGATTCCGCCATTGTGGCGGCCGCCACGCTTTCGCATCGTTATATTTCCGACCGCTTCCTGCCCGACAAAGCGATAGACCTGATTGATGAAGCGGCGGCATCGCTGCGCATTCAGATTGACTCAATGCCCACTGAGATTGATCAACTCGAGCGCCGCGCTACTCAACTCGAAATCGAGCGTCAGGCTCTAAAGAAAGAGGATGACCGCAATTCGAAAGAACGTCTTTCGGTGATTGACAAGGAATTGGCGGGAATCCGCGAAAATGCGAACGCGCTGAAGGCCAAATGGAAGCACGAAAAAGATTTAATTTCGCGCGTGCGCGAACTCAAAGAAAATATCGAAAAGTTAAAGCTGGAGGAGCAAACCGAAGAGCGCAAAGGGAACCTTCAGCGGGTTGCCGAGATCCGCTACGGTTTCTTGCGCCAGACCGAAGACGAACTGGAGAAACTAAGCCGGCAGATGGATGTTCAGGGTCAATCCAGAATGTTGAAAGAAGAAGTTGACGAAGAAGATGTGGCTCGCATCGTTTCGAAATGGACGGGCATTCCAGTCTCAAAGATGCTCGAAGGCGAAGTCAAGAAGCTCATCACCATGGAAGACCGTCTGCGTCAGAGAGTCGTCGGCCAGGATGCCGCTCTGGCGCGCGTTGCCAATGCCATTCGCCGTTCACGCGCGGGCTTGAGCGATCCCACACGCCCGATCGGTTCGTTTATTTTTCTGGGGCCCACTGGCGTCGGCAAGACCGAACTTGCGCGCTCGCTCGCGGAATTCCTGTTCGACGATGAGCATTCGATTATCCGCATTGACATGTCCGAATACATGGAGAAACATGCCGTTGCTCGTCTAATCGGGGCGCCTCCCGGATACGTAGGGTACGAAGAAGGCGGGCAGCTCACCGAGCAAGTTCGACGGCGTCCATATGCCGTGGTTCTGTTTGATGAAATTGAGAAAGCTCATCCGGATGTATTCAACGTCCTGCTGCAAATCATGGATGACGGGCGCCTCACCGACGGCAAGGGCCGCACGGTTGATTTCCGCAATACCGTGATCATTATGACGTCCAATCTCGGCTCGTCATATCTCCAGGCCGAAAACCTGCGCAGCGACGAGGATTTTGAATCCGCCAGTAAGCAGGTCATGAACATCGTGCACAGTCATTTCAAGCCGGAATTTCTCAATCGTGTGGACGACATGATCATATTCCGACCTCTTGGCAAAGATCAGCTGGTAAAGATCATCGAGCTAAGACTGGAAGATGTCCGGCGGTTGCTGGCTGACCGCAAGATCTCGCTGGAATTGACCGACTCGGCGAAGGAATTGTTGCTGGCGGAAGGTTTTGATCCAAACTTTGGGGCAAGGCCGCTGAAAAGAGCCATCCAAAAAGTCATTCAGGACCCGCTCGCCATGAAGATTCTCGACGGCGAAGTCCTTCACGGGGATCACGTAACTGTAGACGCCAGGGGAGGCAGGATAACATTTGAAGTCAGCCCGCGGGTGCGAGAAACCGAATCCGCTAGCGTCGCGCAGCCCACGTAGAGTGGCATTTCGCACGTGCGATTTCAGGTTTTCTGAAAAGCTTCCGTAACTGTCGTTTGATATAAATACCAAACGATCACTACTCGAACTACAACACCGAGCCCGCTCCACAACAATGCCGGACGAAAATCGACCGCCGCTGCCGAAACACCCGGAATCAACATGACCATTCCAAGCAGAGCGGCGACGATGGCGAGCCGCCGCGCCCAATTGTTTAATTTGAGGAGTCCGAATCCAATCGCCAATCCCACCGCGCCCACCAAGAGGAACATGTATGGCCCCGAGAGTTCCAATCCATTCAGCAGTAGCGAGCCCATCGTCATCGAGATTGCACCGCGAAATGTGAGCATGAGTGCACCCAGCGCAATGAGGTAACCTCCAGCCGTCAAAAAGATAATGGCGATTGCGGTGACGCCCTGCGGTCGTGGATCCCGTTGGGTCAAGATTGTGCACTCAAATCTTCTAAGGCTTCAACGGCGGCGGTGGCGAACCGGGCATTTTCGAAGTTACGCTCTCATCTGCTTTTTCATGAAGTTCACGAACCTTCGCGAACTCGCGCTCAGCAGCGGCCTTGTTTCCCATCGCTTCATACAGGCGTCCGAGGCGGAAATGCGCATCGGGCTGCGCGGGTTCCAGTTTCTCCGCCTGTCCCAGGGCGGCAATGGCGTCAGAATAATGTTTCTGTTCGGTGAAAATCGCGCCGAGATCCATATAGGCTATGCGAATGTCGGCCCTGATCTCAGTCGCTTTTTTCAGAAAAGGGATAGCCGCGTCCGGATTGTTGTTCTGCATTTCGATATCGCCAAGGTAAGCCAGGGCTTGGGCGTTTTGGGGATCAACAGCTAATTCGTTATTAAAGTCGGTTTTTGCGCTGTCGTACTCGTGCGCCTTCCAGTGCAGGTAGCCAAGTCCGAAGTGCAAGCCGGGTTCGTGCGGAGCAGCTTTGATCGCAGTCTGAAACTCCGCGATTGCCTCGGGGGTTCGATGTAGTCCGTCCAATGCTTCGCCGACCAGCACGTGAGCGGCAACCGAATCAGGATTGCGTTCCAGAATCTTGTGAAATTGCTCTAGGGCGCAAGAATACTTATTCGCCGCCAGGCAGCTTTGCGCCAGGACTTGCTGGAGTTCGGCATTCGTTGGGTCGGCTTTGGCTGCAACTTCAAGATTCTTCGATGCTTCAGCAAACTGCTTAGCTCCGTAGTAGCTAAGTCCGAGCAGAGTGCGCGCCTGCATGCTCTTCGGATCGGCTGCCAACGCTTTGCGAAGCGGACCAATCGCAGACTGAAAATGACCCTGTTTGAATTCAGCCAGGCCGAGATTAAGCTCTACTCCGGGCAAATGCGGATTCAGTATGATCGCTCTCTTGTATGCGGGAACTGCTACTGCGTACTTTTCTTCCTTTGACAACACCAACCCTAAGCTGGCGAATGCCGAGGCGTCGCGTGGATTCACTTGCGTGATCGCTTGCCATGCATGCGCCGCCTCCGCGAGCTTGCCTTGCTGTTCAAGAGCGCTCGCGTCCGATGGTGTGGGCGCCTGAGCAGCGGCGCAGGCCGGCAAAAGAAGTATGGACAGTGCTAGCTCAAGTCTCCAGTTCTTCATAACTGAGAGATGTTCTGAAAGATGTGTCCAAAGTTGTACGTCGCAAAATTAGGACACGGTCTGCAAGTCCTGCAATCCCATCTGAATTACTTCCGCAAGATGCAGTGCGTGACGGCCCGTACACTGTGAGATTTGTTCGCGGCAACTGAAGCCGTTTGCAATGATCAGATAATCCTTTGGAGCTTTGCGGACTGCGGGCAAGAGTTCCAGTTCTCCAATTGCAATCGAAATGTCGTATTTTCCCTTCTCGAAGCCGAACGATCCCGCCATTCCGCAGCAGCCCGACGCCGGTTCCTCGTAGTCTATCGCGAGACGGCGTAATACTTCCTCTTCCTCCGCCATCTTCATAATTGATTTGTGATGACAATGCCCGTGCATAATGGCTTTGCGATTTAATTTTGGGAGCCGAAAGCCGCCCGCCTTCCGCTGCAAAAATTCGCCAAGCAGAAAAGTCTGCCTGGATAATCGCTGGGCCCTTTCGTCCTTCGGAAACAAATTCAACAACTCATCGCGGAACACGGCGGCGCAACTGGGCTCCAGCGCTACTACCGGCATTCCGAGGTTGATTTCGCGAGCCATGACATTGAGAGCCTTCAACAGAAGCCGCTTGGCGCGATGCAACATTCCAAAGTCATAGAGGGGTCGTCCACAGCACAAAATCTGATCCGGCAATTGCACTCGAAACCCGGTATGTTCAAGAACCTCAACCGCCGCCATTGCGGTTTCCGGATGGAAATAGTTGTTAAACGTGTCGGGCCAAAGTAATACCGGATCGCCATCGGGATTCTGATGTCGGCGATTGAACCATGATCGAAAAGTGGTGGGAGCAAAGGACGGAATCGTCCGCTTCGCAGGCATTCCGGCGATAAGCTTCGAGATATCACGCAAGAACGGAAGATGCGTGGCCAGATTCGCCAAGCCGGGCGCATGCGAAGCCAGCCGTGCCCAAATGTCAATATTTCCAAACGCGTACGCGCTCCGCGGCCGAAGCCTGCGTTCATAGTAATGGGACAGGAACTCAGCTTTGTAGGTCGCGACGTCAACTCCAACCGGGCAATCGCTTTTGCAGCCCTTGCAGGAGAGGCATAGATCAAGTGATTGTTTTACGCTTTGATCGTGCCACCCATCTTTAATCACATCGCGTTTAGTCATTTCCCAAAGCAGATGGGCGCGGCCTCGGGTGGAATGTTCCTCCTCGCGGGTGACGCGGAAGCTGGGGCACATGACTCCGCCCTCATAGGTGCGGCACTTGCCTACTCCCACGCATCGTAAAGTTGCTTGAGCAAGAATTCCGTCGTCTGCCGGAAACTGGAAATGCGTCTTTGGCTCCCAAGGACTATATTCCGCGCCTAGACGTAAATTCTGATCTAACCGGTAAGGTTCAACGACTTTTCCCGGATTCATCTTCCAATCCGGGTCCCACAGCGCCTTGAATTCGCGAAAGGCTTGCACCAGTTCCAAGCCATACATCTTCGGAAGCAATTCGGCGCGGGCTTGCCCGTCGCCGTGTTCGCCCGAGAGCGATCCGCCAAAACTTACAACCAGATCGGCGGCGGCTTCCACGAATTTGCGAAATTTCGCAATGCCTTCGCCGGAGGTGAAATCGAAATTGATTCGAGTGTGTATGCAGGCATGGCCGAAGTGCCCATAGAATGCGCCCCGGTAATTATATGATTCGATCAATTTCCGAAGCTGGCGCAGGTAATCGCCCAATTTTTCGGGAGCAACCGCGGAGTCCTCCCATCCCTCCCAGGCTGGGGGTTGACCTGGGACATGCGCAATCACGCCCAGGCTGGATTCGCGAACTTCCCAAACACGTTTTGCCTGGAGCTTGTCAGTCAATAACCTGAGGTTGGGAGGGTTGGGTTTTCCCTGGAGCGCGGAAACAAGTTTTTTCGCCTGCGCTTCGGCGTCGGAAGCCGTTTCGCCTCCAAATTCGGCGAGCAACCATCCGCCTGCTTCGGGAAGCAAGCTGAGACCTTTGGAGTTGATTTCCTCGCGGCGTGTAGCCTTCACCAGCAGATCGTCAATTCCCTCCAGGCCGATTGGCTTGTAGGTCATGATCTCGGGCACGCGATCGGCGCATTCAAAAATATCCGGATACCCGATTATCAGCAAAACGCGCTCCGGAGGGCTTTTAACCAGTCGGCAGGTCGCTTCAAGCACGGTCACGCACGTTCCCTCCGATCCGACGAGAGCCCGCGCAACATGAAATCCATTTTCCGGCAGAAGATAATTCAGGTTGTACCCCGACACGCGCCGGGGAATATCTGGATACCGTTGACGGACCAGTTCCCCGTAAGTTTCGCGCAAACATTTCAGGCCCGCATAGATTTCGCCCGCTCGTCCCCCTTTACTCACAACCTCGGCGACCTCGGCATCGTCGGCAGCACCGACCTTCATGCGAATACCGTCGTAAGTTAGAACGTCCAATTCTTCGATATTGTCGTCAGTCTTTCCGGCCATTACAGAATGGACGCCGCATGAGTTGTTCCCGATCATTCCCCCGATCGTGCAGCGGTCATGCGTGGCGGGATCAGGGCCGAAAGTCAGATGATGCTTCTCCGCCGCATTGCGAAGATGATCGAGAATGACGCCCGGCTCGACTCGCGCCAACCTGCGTTGAGGATCAATCTCTATGATGCGCGACATGTATTTTGAAAAATCGAGCACCACGGCAGAGTTGCAGCATTGTCCGGCAAGAGATGTACCGCCTCCCCGGCAAAGGATTGGCGCCCCATATTCGCGTGCGATTGAAATTGCCGCAATGACGTCATTCGCATCGCGCGGAATTGCGACGCCGATGGGAACCTGACGGTAGTTGGAGGCGTCAGTCGCATACAGTGCTCGACTGCCGCCGTCGAAGCGGACTTCGCCCTTCAGATGGCGTTTCAGCGCCCTCGAAAGCGCGGTGACGTCAGCCTCAAAACTCTTCGAGGAATTTGCGAGTTGGATGAAATTATCCGGCATGGGTCAAGCCGGTAATGGCGGGCCGGTTCAGCTGAAGTGCCGCGTGCCGTAGTCAATAAGGCTCAAACCCAGCAGCAGCATAAGCCAGAAGAGCGCCGCCAGCACAACCGTTTTGGTGAGCCTCTCACTGGTGTACTTCACGTGCATGAAGATCAGTACAACCAGTAGAGCCTTGAACGTGGCGATGACCAGCGCCACCACGGTGTTGAACGGCCCGAGGTCAATGAACGCGACGCCTGCCGTGAGCACCGTCAGGCACATGAGTGCCGCCCATATGATTACGTAAAGTTTGGCTGAGAGTATGTGCTCGTTTTCAGGCATGGCTCCGCTCACTTAATCGGTTTTCGGTCTATCAGGTAGAGCAACGGGAAAAGATAAATCCAGACAATATCCACAAAATGCCAGTACAGCCCGCCAATTTCAATTGGCGTGTGGTATTCCGGGGTGAATCGCCCTTTCCACGCCATATAAGTCAGCACCGAAAAAATTCCCAGACCCACAATCATGTGTAACGCGTGCAACCCGGTCAAAGCGAAATACAGAGAAAAATAAATTTGCGCGTGGGAAGGATCCAGATGGATGTCGGGATACTTTTGAGTCAGGTCATTGATGCTGAAAGCGCTCCCCGGAACGTGATGCTCTTCATATTTCTGATACCACTCCAGACCCTTAATCCCGAGAAACGCCACGCCGAAAACCATGGTGATCAGTAAAAGCGTAACCAGCAGCTTGCGTTTCCCCATTTGCGCCGCGCGCACTCCGAGAGCCACGGTTAAGCTGCTGCAAATCAGGACGATTGTGTTGATTGTACCCAGCCAGATGCTGATGCTGCGGCTGCCGATCGCGAATTCGTTGTAGTACCAGCGGCGATAGATCAGGTAGGCGGCGAACATGCCGCCGAAGAACATGATTTCAGTGCCCAGAAACAACCACATGCCGAGAGACGCAGTATTGCGCTGCTGATCCATGTCAGCGAAATGATGCCGCAGTTCGGGCGCTTGCTCGAGTGCCAGCGGGCTATCGCTCAAGAGAAACCTCCTCTGGCATGGGAATTTCATCGTAGTTATAGGCCTCCCAAGTCACTTCCGGCGTTTCGTCAAAATTGAACGTCGGAGGAGGAGAGGCCGTCTTCCATTCCAGGCCCGCCGCGCCCCATGGATTGTCTCCCGCGATTTTTCCATAGCGTAACGACCATAAGAGATAGACCATGGGCAGAAGATAACCGACCGCGAGAATTGTCGAGCCTGCGGTGGAGAATACGTTCAACACTTGAAACTCCGGTGGATATTGCCAATACCGCCGCGGCATTCCCATGTAACCGAGAATGAATTGCGGGAAGAACGTCAGATTGAATCCAATAAACACAATCGCCGCCGCGAGCCTGCCCCACGCTTCCGGATACATGCGGCCGGAAATCTTAGGCCACCAGAAATGTATGCCTCCGAGAAACCCCATCACCGCTCCGCCCACCATAATGTAGTGAAAGTGCGCGATCACGAAATATGTGTCGGTGACGTGCACATCGAATCCCAGCGCGGCAAGAAACAATCCGGTAAGTCCGCCGACGGTAAATAAGCCGATAAAGCCCAGGGCATAAAGCATGGGAGTCGAAAACGAGATTGACCCTTTGTACATGGTCGCGGTCCAGTTGAACACCTTGACGGCGGAGGGCACCGCTACGAGGTAACTCAATATGGAAAAGAACAATGCCGAGTAAAGGGAGATTCCGGCGACGAACATGTGATGCGCCCACACCAGAAATCCAAAAACGGCGATCGCTATGCTTGACATGGCTACGAAGCTGTAGCCGAAGATCCGCTTCCGCGAAAAGCAGGGAATAATTTCGGTGACCACTCCCATCGCAGGAAGAATCATGATGTAAACCGCAGGGTGAGAGTAAAACCAGAATAAATGCTGAAACAGAAGAGGATCGCCGCCGCGAGTTGGATCGAAGATGCCGAGGTGGAATACCCGTTCGAAGATCACCAGCAGCAAGGTGATAGCCAGAACTGGGGTGCCTAACAAAAAGATGATGCTGGTGGCGTAGTGCGCCCATATAAACAGGGGCAGGCGGGTCCAGGTCATCCCCGGAGCCCTCATGCGATGCACTGTGACGACAAAATTCAAGCCCGTAAGGATGGAAGAAAATCCCACGACAAATATGGCAAGGCCCGCTTCCACCACTTTGGTGTTGCTGAACGCGGTGCTGAATGGAGTGTAAAACGTCCATCCTGTGTCAATTCCGCCGGTCAGGACGCAATGCAGCATCATTGCGCCGCCGAGTATGTATAGATACCAGCTCAAGAGGTTGATGCGCGGAAAAGCCAAGTCCTTGGCGCCGATCATCATCGGTACAAGAAAGTTCCCCAGCACAGCGGGAATCGAGGGAATCAGGAAAAAGAACACCATGATCTGGCCGTGCATGGTGAACAGCTTGTTATAGGTGTCGGCCTGGACGAGGTCGCCCGCCGGCGTCAACAATTCCAACCGGATCAGCAGAGCGAAAAAACCGCCCACAAAGAACATGAACGTGATGGATAGCAAATACAGCAAAGCGATACGCTTATGGTCAGTGGTAAGCAGCCATGAGCGGACGCCATATTCAGCGTTAATGTAGTTCTCGCGTTCGGGAGTGCTAA
>JBOGLA010000018.1:0-138815 GCA_050746185.1 Terriglobales bacterium
GTGCCCCAGGTTCGCGCCGTTTTTCGGCGCTAACCTGGGATACGCGCACCTTCAAGCAGGATTGGCGGCGACTGGCCGCTTTTTTCGCTATGCATTGGGGGAAGTCGGCATCGTCGAAAATCGAGTCGGGATGGCGAGCAAGGGATCGGGATACCCAAACGTCATGCGGCTAGGCGCGAATGCTCCTCAACCCAGGTTAGCGTCCAAAGAACGGACGCGAACCTGGGGCACCGGGCCGGCTATATGATTGTGTCATTTTTCCCTCCCGGCGGTGCCGCTCAAAATGAATTCAATGACTGGAGCGAACTCGGAACCTGGTACTCGAACCTGGCGAGCGGAAGATTTGACGCTTCTTCAGATATCAAGCAAAAAGTTGCGGCTCTCACTTCATCGCTTCCTTCGCCTGTCGCCAAGATGAGGGCCGTCGCAAATTTCGTGCAGCATGACATACGGTATGTCGCGATTGAGCTCGGCATCGGCGGCTATCAGCCTCATCCCGCTTCCGATGTGTTTATGCATCACTACGGAGACTGTAAAGACAAAGCGACATTGATGAAATCAATGCTTCGCGAAATGGGAGTTGACTCGTACTACGTGGTCATCAATGCGGAACGGGGAGGGGTAACAGCGAAGACCCCGGCAAATGTTGATGGATTTAACCATGTAATTATCGCCATACGATTACCGGAGGGCGTGAACGACCCGTCGCTCATCGCGACTATACAGCATCCGAAACTGGGAAGGCTTTTGTTCTTTGATCCCACCAATGACTTGACGCCTTTCGGCCAAATCGGAGGATATCTTCAGGCGAACTATGGACTCCTGGTAACTCCAACTGGAGGTGAACTGGTTGAATTGCCGGAAGAACCGGCAACCATGAATAGCATTCAGCGTACAGCCATTTTTCATCTAGACCCTAGCGGCAGATTGCAGGGCGATGTGAAAGAAATTCGCCTGGGCGATCGGGCGTCGGACGAGCGATGGGCTTTACATACCGTAACCAACGACA
The DNA here is from genome assembly GCA_050746185.1 of Terriglobales bacterium. Taxonomy (GTDB): domain Bacteria; phylum Acidobacteriota; class Terriglobia; order Terriglobales; family Acidobacteriaceae; genus PALSA-188. The sequence continues at coordinate 1,010 of JBOGLA010000018.1, forward strand.
AAGATAGAATTAAGCCAATAGAAGACGTACTAGCAGGATCGCTGTCAACCTTTCGCATCACCAAGGCCAGCATCATCAACCTTAATTTGACGAATCAGCCTTTTGGTTTCGACTATTCCTTCGACGCCGACAATTACGCGAAGACTGCCGGCGACTTGCTGCTCGTACGATTACGGGCAATCGGGATTAAATCCAGTGCCTTGCTTGAAACTAAAGATCCCCGCATGTTTCCGGTCGAGTTTGACGGGCCGTCGCGCGATACCGATACTTTCGATATTACCGTGCCGCCCGGCTATACCGTGGACGATCTGCCGCCCGCAGTGGATGCCGACTATGGTTTCGCCGACTACCACTCAAAGAGCGCCGTGACCGGAAATGTAATTCGCTATACCCGCACCTTCGAAGTGAAAGAGCTGAGCGTGCCGGTGAGCAAAGCCGAGGAATTGAAGAAGTTGTACCGCATCATTGCGACGGATGAGCGTAACACTGCCATTTTGAAACTCGCCGCCAAATAGAATCTTTTTACGGCGAAACTTTCATTCCCTGTTAGAATCTTTAAAATCCAAACCCCGGAGTAAAAATGCAGGCCATTCTTGCGCTGGAAGACGGCAGAGTCTTCCGAGGCAAAGGCTACGGAGCAAAGGGCGAGTGTTCGGGCGAAGTCGTTTTTAATACTTCCATTACCGGCTACCAGGAGATTTTCACCGATCCTTCTTACGCCGGGCAAATCGTAGTTCTCACCAATCCTGAAATCGGTAATTACGGCACCAACTCTGACGACAATGAAGCGACTCGGCCTTATATCGAAGGGCTGATCGTGCGCGAATTTTCCCGGGTGAGCTCGAACTGGCGCTCGCAGCAGGTAGCCGAAGAGTATCTGGAGCAGTTCAAGATTCCCGTCCTTGGCGATATTGATACGCGTTCTCTGGTGCGCCATTTGCGCGACCACGGCGTGATGAGGGGAGTGATTTCCACACTGGAATCAGATGCCGATAAATTGATCGCCAGGGCCCGCTCGATTCCGAAGATGGACGGAACCGATCTGGCGAAAGTTGTGAGCACAAACCATACCTATGTGTGGGAGACAGGGGAACGCTCGCACCTGCCGGATGAAATTGTTGGGGTGAAGGATGACCCCGAGCGCTTTCATGTGGTGGCTTATGATTACGGGATTAAACATAACATTCTGCGCAAGTTGCGCGGGGAAGGATGCAAGGTCACGGTAGTGCCCGCCGAGACTCCCGCAGAAGATGTTTTATCGCTCAAACCGGATGGAGTTTTTTTGTCGAACGGTCCCGGTGATCCCGAGCCGTGCACTTATGCGGTGGACAACATTCGTCGCTTGATGGGACGCCAGCCAATTTTCGGAATTTGTTTAGGACATCAGCTGACTGGTATTGCACTGGGAGGGAAAACATTCAAGCTGAAGTTTGGACATCATGGCGGAAACCATCCCGTGCAGCAGATTCAGTCCGGCAAGATCGAGATCACGGCCCACAATCATAATTTCGCGGTTGACCCGGATTCCTTGCCGCAGAGCGAAGTCGAATTGACGCATATTGACCTCAACGACAACACGCTGGAAGGCATGCGCCATCGCAACCTGCCGCTGTTTACGGTGCAGTACCATCCCGAAGCCTCGCCGGGCCCACATGACTCGCATTATCTGTTCAAGGATTTTGTGAAAATGATGGAGGAATGGAAGGGGTGAGGATGAAAACTATCCTGCCAGTTCTGGCCTGCATTGTATTGGCCGGCTGTTCGAAACATCCCGCCAACTCGGACCTTGCGAAGCAGGGAATCACCGTCTGCGGCGTGCTGACCGACGATAACCAACAACCGATTGCCAATGCCTTCATTGAACTGCACCGCTCGGCCAAGGATCCGACGGCGTTCCAAACTCGTTATCAAGTCGGAAGAACGGATGACAAAGGCCAGTTCGATGTACAGGGGGTGCCACAAGGCCAGTACTGGATGGCGGTGGTGTCGAAGGGGCCGTGCAATCCGAAGTCGAAAGAAGAAAACGAATCCCGCCGGGTTGAGGTTGACGTGCCGAATGGAAATCCTGGGGCGGATTGCAAAACGCACTGGCAAGTGGTGCAGGATACATCATGCAAGGTGACAGTGGAATGATTGTTTGACTTTATCGAAACGGCGCAATCCTTTTGGAACTGTCATCCCGAGTGCCGGACGAGCCGCGCGAAGCGCGGTGAGGACAAGAGAGGGATCTGCATTTGAGCAGTAAGCGCTATTACGTATACATCATGGCAAGCCAGTCGTTGAACTTTTATACCGGGGTCACGGGAAACATTTATCAACGAGCGTTGCAGCACAAATCCGGAGAACTCGACGGTTTCACAAAGAGATACCACATCAACCGACTGGTTTATTACGAAACCTTCGAGCACATTGGAAACGCAATCGCCCGCGAGAAGCAAGTCAAGGCGTGGACGCGGGCGAAAAGGATCGCGTTGATCAAAAGCACGAATCCGACGTGGCTGGATTTCGCCGAGGGATGGGGGCAGAGAACCGAAATGCAGATCCCTCGCTGCGCTCGGGATGACAGGGAATTGGCGGGAGCAGGAGAAGACGACAAGAACGCAATTCCAATTCAGGGCACTCCCGGGAAAATTGCATAATGCCAAAACGTACTGACATCTCGAAAATTCTCATACTCGGCTCCGGGCCCATCATCATCGGACAATCTGCCGAATTCGATTACTCCGGCACACAGGCCTGCAAGGCGCTGAAGTCTGAGGGATACGAAGTGGTGCTGGCCAATTCGAATCCGGCTACCATCATGACCGATCCCGAGGTCGCCGATCGCACCTACATCGAGCCGCTCACCAAGGAATATCTGGAAGAGATTCTGCGCGTGGAGCGCGAACTCTCTCCGAGCGCGGGGTTCGCTATTCTCCCGACTGTTGGCGGACAAACCGCGCTCAATCTTGCCATCGAACTTGCCGACTCCGGCATCCTCGAAAAATTCAATGTTCAGCTAATCGGCGCCCAGATTCAGGCCATCAAGAAGGCCGAAGACCGGCTCTACTTCAAAGATGCGATGCAGAAGATCGGCCTCGACGTACCGAAATCCGCGCTGGTCAGCAATTTGAAAGATGGTCTGGAGTTTGCCGGCAAAATTGGATTTCCCGTGATCGTGCGCCCATCGTTCACTCTTGGCGGCAGCGGTGGCGGGATTGCCTACAACCGCGAAGAACTGCTGGAAGTCCTTGCCCGCGGACTCGATTTCTCTCCCGTACACGAGGCGCTGATTGAAGAGTCGGTCCTGGGATGGAAAGAATTCGAGCTCGAAGTGATGCGTGACACCAAAGACAACGTCATCATCATCTGCTCGATTGAGAATTTCGATCCCATGGGCGTGCACACAGGCGATTCCATCACCGTGGCTCCGGTGCAAACGCTCACGGACCGTGAATATCAGGCGATGCGCGATGCATCAATCGCGGTGATTCGCGAAATTGGAGTGGAGACCGGCGGGTCGAACATCCAATTCGGCGTGCATCCCGGCACAGGTCGAATGGTCGTGATCGAAATGAATCCGCGGGTCTCTCGTTCTTCCGCGCTTGCATCTAAGGCTACCGGGTTTCCCATCGCGAAGATTGCGGCGAAGCTCGCCGTAGGCTATACGCTCGACGAAATTCCTAATGACATCACCCGTAAGACGCCATCGTGCTTCGAGCCGACCCTCGATTACGTTGTCGTCAAAATTCCCAAATGGCAGTTCGAGAAGTTTCCCGGTGCGGACGAAAACCTGGGGCCGCAAATGAAGTCCGTCGGGGAAGTCATGGCGATTGGGCGGACCTTTAAAGAAGCTCTGTTAAAAGGCATCCGCGCGCTCGACACCGGCAGGAAAATTGGATCGGAGAAAATCGAGCCAAAGATCCTCACGCAGCGTCTGGTAACGCCGCATCCCGAGCGGCTTTCCTACATCCGCTATGCATTGCGCCAGGGGCACACCGTCAAACAACTCGCCAAGATGACTTCGATGGACCCCTGGTTCCTTTATCAACTCAAAGAAATTAACGATATGCAGTTGGAGTTAGAGAAGCACCCAATGGAGTCCGTTCCCACCGAGGTTTTACGGGATGCCAAGCGCATGGGAATCTCCGATGGCAGGCTCGCGGGTGTTTGGAGGCTGAACGAAAAAGGCGCGGCGGAAAAAATCCGCCATCTGCGGCGGAAGCATGGGCTCAAGCCCGTTTATAAGCGGGTTGACACCTGTGCCGCGGAATTTGAAAGCTTTACCCCGTATCTTTACTCCACCTACGAAGAAGAAGACGAAGCCGCGCCCACGTCGAGGAAGAAAGTGATCATCCTAGGCAGCGGACCTAATCGCATAGGGCAGGGAATTGAGTTCGATTACTGCTGCTGCCACGCAGCATTCGCCCTCCGCGACGATGGCTACGAGACCATCATGATCAACTGCAATCCGGAGACTGTCTCGACCGATTACGACACCAGTGACCGCCTGTATTTTGAGCCGCTCACTTTGGAAGACGTGTTTGCCGTCTGCGAGCACGAAGCCTCAACTGGCGCCGAAGTCGGAGTGATCGTGCAATTCGGCGGACAGACTCCACTGAATCTTTCCCTGCCTTTGAAAGCCGCAGGCGTGAAAATCATCGGCACTTCTCCGGAGTCAATTGATTTGGCCGAAGACCGCAAGCGCTTCGGCAAATTGCTTGACGAACTCGAAATCCCGCAGGCCCCGGGCGCGATGGCGGCTTCGATCGAAGAAGCGGTCGCGGGCGCGAATCGCGTTGGTTATCCGGTGCTGGTGCGCCCTTCCTACGTCCTCGGCGGACGAGCGATGGTGATTGCCTACGACGAGGAGACAGTCGTCCGCTACATGAAAGAGGCGGTGGAATATTCGCAGGACCGCCCAGTCCTGATTGACCATTTCCTCGAAGATGCAATCGAAGTTGACGTAGATGCGCTCTCCGACGGCGAAGATGTGGTCATCGGTGGAATCATGCAACACATCGAAGAAGCCGGCATACATTCGGGAGATTCGTCGTGTGTGCTGCCTGCGGTGGACATTCCCGAGCGTCTGCTCGCTCGCATGCGCGATTACACCTTCCGGCTGGCGAAGGCTCTCAACGTCGTTGGGCTGATGAATATTCAATTTGCCATTCCGCGCATTGACCAAAGAGTGACGGGCGCCCCTTCGACAAGCTCAGGGCAGGCTCTCGCCCGTTCGGGGGGAGCCGAGCTCCGCAGCCACGCTGGGAATGGTAGCGGCGGAAAAGTTTACGTCCTCGAAGTGAACCCACGGGCTTCACGCACGGTGCCGTTTGTCTCCAAGGCTACTGGCGTGCCCATGGCAAAAATTGCGGCGCGCCTGATGACCGGCCGCAAGCTGCGCGAATTCCTGCCCGACTTCATTGATCGCCACGCCGATCTCGATACCGGAAATTGTTTCTATGTAAAATCTCCGGTGTTTCCGTGGAATAAATTTCCTGGCGTGGACACGGTTCTGGGACCCGAGATGAAGTCCACCGGCGAAGTGATGGGCGTGGCCGACAACTTCGGCGAAGCGTTTGCCAAAGCGCAACTCGCGGCGGGACAAAAGCTGCCGACCGAAGGTTGCGTATTCATCAGCGTGACCGATCATGACAAACCACACGTCGCTGACCTTGCCCGCAAGTTCGTTGACATGGGGTTCAAACTTGTCGCGACCGCAGGTACCGCGGACATCATTGAAGAGGCCGGAATGTCCGTCGAACGCGTTTACAAAGTAAAAGAAGGTCGGCCCAATGCCGTGGACTTGATCAAAGGCGACCGCATTCAGTTGATCGTGAATACTCCGCATGGTCCCGACCCGTTTTTCGATGAAAAAGCAATTCGCCGCGCCGCCGTACAAGCCCGCATTCCTACGATCACAACGATCTCCGCCGCAAGGGCCGCCGCCGAGGGTATCGCGGCATTGCAGCGTGGTGAAATCAGGGTTCAAGCGCTGCAAACCTTGCACGCGGAAAGGGGCGCAACACGAATTACCCGGTCATTCTGACCGAGGAAGCGCCTTCGCACCGCGCGAAAAAACACCCCAGCGGAGGAGTTTCAAGAGCGCAGAGTCGCACTGACCTCAATGCGCGAAACGGGAAATGGGAACGGAGTGGAGCGGAACCAACCAAACAGATCGACGAAGTGATCCAGAAAGAGGTTGATGGTACGGGGTTCGTTCAGGGAAACTACGGGAGTTTCCAGACCGACCGGGCATTTGACGCCCCTGAAGAACTGGGCGTTCTCTTCCTTGGTGAAAGCGATATCGTTGAGTCCTGTCCCTGAACCACCTGCGAAGGTAATCCGGACCTCGGTGGTATCGTCTGCCAGGATGACGAGGTCACCGCTCACTTCTTTGACTCGGTATAGGTTCAAGTTAATCATTCCCGCTTCTCTGATGCCCCAAAAAAATCATAGCACGCAAGTGAAGCGGCCCGGCCTTCACGTCTTTCTTCTTCAGCACTGCTTTTTGCAAGAGCCATAGTTAGAATGGTTCGATGCCGAGGGAGTAGTTTACCGATGAAAAAAAGTGCACTAGTTTCGATAATGTTTGCAGTGATATTCTGCGCGGCGGCTCAAGAGAAGCCAAACGAACGAATCAACGTGTACTTGTCCGGTTCCGGTGCCTGCACTGATAACCCGACCGGAGCAATGGTCGAGTCGTCATTGCGAGAAAGCATCCGCTCATCAAGCGGCTATGCTCTTGTAGATGTGCAGAGTCCCGGAAACTTTCTCATTGCACTTGCCTGTGTGGACGCGGGCGAGAAGGGCGAGGGGTGGACCGCTGTAGCGTATCACTACGGACTTCTTATGAAAGCAACTCCGGAGAGCCTTGGAACAGGTATCTGGAATCCGACTCTCGGTGTTTTCACGGTTGGTCGCGCCCACGCTCAGAGCAAGGGACAGGAACTCTTTGCAAGGTTTGACAACGACCTACATCGGCCCTGATGCGCCGCAGTGAGACTACTTTGCTGAGGTCGGGGTTCTCTCTATACTCCTGACATGACGTTCTGGCCCGAGGTTCTCGCGATATTTGTAGGGGATGTGTTCGCGAGCGTGCTCCTCATCGCATTTTATGCAATTATTCAGTGGTTTTTGCGGGCGACCGACGTCACGGTTTCTTACAACTGGGGATTTAGAGGCACAGACTTCTACCCAAATTTCGACATACGTAATCGTTCCAGCTCCAGAACCTATCTGTTGGCGAACATCGCTTATACGAAGAATCGGGGAGAAGACGTTGTCTGGTTCGACAATGATTCTGTCTGGGACCAAAAGTTGGGACCAGGAAGCATCCGAGGACGCAACTACAAAATCGCGCCTGTCAAGGGCATCACTACGACGGAAGAGGCACTAGAATTAGAGGTAACGATCCGACTACAGAACGGAAGGCAATTTTGGCTGAAGGGTCAAGGACCCGGCCAGCTTCGCGCGCGACGAATTCAAAGAATGGCGTTCTGGTTGCGAGATAAATTCGAGAAGGCAGCAATACCCTTGGAGTAGCTCCCAGTCCCAAGAGCCCCGTCCCCCGAACCCTCGAGGTTCCGCGCGTCCCCGGCTTCGCGATTTTCGAGACGCAGTAATGCGACCCTCAAGCTGAGGTGTGTTACAATTCTGCCATATGAGTAACACACTCACAATCCGCCTTACCAAAGACGTGATGGAGCGGCTCCGCGAGAGAGCGCGCCGCACTGGACTGCCGGCAGGGAGGATCGTACGCCAATCCCTGGAAAAGGCGCTGTCAGACGACCCAGATACGAATGAAGAGCCTCCATGGAGAAAGTACGTCGGAATCATCAAGGGCGGCCCGCGAGATTTGTCATCCCGTAAAGGATTTTCCCGGAAGTAAATATTCCAGATGGATGCTATAGCCGACACCGGCCTGCTGGTAGCTCTTTTACGAGAAGAGGACCAATTTCGAGATTGGGCTGTCGAGACGGCGAAGCAAATCACCTGGCCCGTCCTGACTTGTGAGGCGGTGCTCGCCGAAACCGCATTTCATTTGCAATCGAGCGAGACCGTCCTGGGAATGATACGAGACAACATTGTTCGAGTGGAGTTCGATTGCGTCAGTCATACCGATCAACTCTACGATCTCGCAACTCGCTACGCGGATAGAAAGCCAGACTTGGCCGATCTTTGCCTAATCCGCATGAGTGAACTATTTCCCCGCCACACTTTAATAACGGTTGACGAAGATTTCCGCGTCTATCGGCGCAATAAGCGGGAAGTGATTCCGTTGCTCTGCCCTCCAAAGAAGCGGTAAGCTAGAATCGAAGTCGATCATGCTCCTTCAAGGAATTTTCCCTCCCGTCACGACGCCTTTTTATCCTGACGGAAACGTCTACTTCAAAAAGCTCGAGCACAATATCGAGCGATATTCGAAGACGCCAATCGCAGGCATTGTCGTTCTCGGCTCCACGGGCGAAGCAATCATGCTCTCCGACCAGGAGCGGCGGGAAGTTCTCAAGACTGCCCGCGAAGCCGCTGCGCCCACCAAAGTTTTAATTGCTGGTACCGGCTCCGAGTCCGCCGTTGAGACTTTGCGCCTCAGTGAGTACGCCGCCGAACTGGGATACGACGTCGCTTTAGTCCGCACTCCGCACTACTACAAAAAGCAGATGCAGCCCGCGAATATGCTGGCGTTCTACCGAACCGTTGCCGACCGCTCGCCGCTGCCGGTCATGCTGTACAGCGTGCCCGTGTTTACCGGATACGACATGCCCTCGGAACTTGTGATCAAGCTCGCCGATCATCCGAACATCATTGGCATTAAAGAATCCGGCGGCGACATCGAAAAAATCCGCCTAATGGTGAACGGCACAAGACATGTGAAACGGGCGGCAACCGTGACTATGACGTTCGATGCGGTCACTCCGCGCATGTTAGAAGGTCCAGCCTATGCCGAAACGAAGGAACTGGTTTCGATCGCAACTCCGGGAGGTGACAAGGCAGATTCGATGGCGCGACGGGCGTCTCGTCCGCCCGCTTTACCTTCTCAGAACGCCGGATTGAAAACGCGTCAGAAAGAAGTCGGATTTCAGGTCCTGGCAGGCGCGGCCCAAAAATTGCACCCTTCTCTCGACGCAGGAGCCGTCGGAGCGATCCTGGCTTTCGCTGTCGCGGCCCCGACCGCCTGTTATGAAATCTATACCGCGTGGAAAGAAGGCGATCAGGAACTCGCCGGGCTAAAACAAGCGCGAATCGCCAAAGCCGCCGAGCAGGTTGCCTCACAAATGGGCATCCCGGCGTTGAAGTTTGCGCTGGACTTAAATGGATATTACGGCGGGCCGCCGCGCTTGCCGCTTCTTCCCCTGGCGGCAGAGGAAAAATCCAAAGTCGAGTCGCTGATGGCGGACATCAGGAACTGAGCACGCTTCGACTGTCCATCTGCCGAAATAAAGAATAAAATTGAGTTAGAAGGGGAGCGAAATCATGGCGACCACAATTCACCCCGCAGTTGGAGAGAGCACGAAACAACTCATTAACTACCGCACCGATACCGGCGTTGCGGTGATCGAGATGGCCGATCCACCGGCCAATACTTACACGTATGAGATGAATCGGCAACTGGATGAGGCCATCCTTTCCGCCAGATTCGACAACGACGTTTATGTGATCGTGCTTACCGGGGCAGGCGATAAATTCTTTTCCGCGGGCGCGAATATCAAAATGCTTTCCAGCGTTGATCCCACTTTCAAATACTATTTTTGCCTTCATGCCAACGAGACTTTGCTTCGTTTGGAGCACACGCCGAAGCTGGTCATTGCCGCGATCAACGGCCATTGCGTCGGCGGAGGGCTGGAGATCGCCATGGCGGCCGACCTGCGAATCGCACGAAGAGATGCCGGGAAGATCGGCTTGCCGGAAGTGAATCTGGGCGTGTTGCCCGGCACCGGCGGCACTCAACGCCTGTCGCGGCTGGTAGGGAAAAGCAAGGCCATCGAGTTGATGGTCACCGGCAATACATTTTCGTTCGAAGAAGCGCTGGAATTCGGCATCATTAACGACATTTACGAGCGCGAAGGATTCATGGAAAGCATCATGGAATACGCGCATCAGTTCTGCCCCCCGAACAAGGCCGCAAAAGCCGTAGGCCGCATTAAACGTGCAGTGCAAACGGGATGGGAGATTCCGATGGAGTCGGCGTTGGCCGTGGAGCGCGAGAATCAGCAGTTACTGTTCCAGAGCGAGGATGCCAAAGAGGGCCTGAACGCCTATGTGGAAAAGAGGCCAGCGACATTCACAGGCAAATGAGGCGCGGCTTTGAAAGGGCACGGCCTTCAGCCGTGCGGTGAGTCGTCTGAATTCCGTATCGGCGCGACTGAAGTCGCGCCCCTTAAAAGCTTATGGAAACCAGAGCTTGCCAGTGGGGCTAGCATTTTGGATCGCGCAGAGCGAAAGAAGTAGGGCCTGATGCCGGGTAAAGTTGCAAAAATCGGGACATTCAGCGATTGGGTCGGCATGTTCGACGATTGGCGCAAGGAAATCGGCGTCAATCGCGATGAGATTGCCGACTTCAAATTCGACACCTTATACGGCGCAATTGAAACCGATGAAATTCAATTCGGCTCATTCAAAGGCCGCAATAAGTGGGAGAACCTACGCCAGGTCCCTACCCAGCAGATGCGCGATGCCCTGATCAATCTCATCGTCTATCAGGGAGACACCGAATTCGCCAGCGTCGAGCAGCAGCGAAATTTGTTTGAGAGCGCTCCCACCGACTGGGATCGCCGCGCCATCACCCGCGTGATGATCGAGGAGATGCGTCACGGATGGCAGATGTGCGCCCTTCTGGTGGATAACTTTGGCCACTCCGGAAAAGTGGAGGCGCAGAAGATGCTGGAGCGCCGCGCCTTCGACAATAAGCGCCTGCTCGGAGCGTTCAACGTTGATGTGGACAACTGGATGGATTTTTTCACCTACACCGACTTCGTTGACCGCGATGGAAAATTCCAGTTGCAGATGCTGAAGTATTCGGGCTTCGCGCCTCTCGGACGGTCCATGTCTTACATGCTTCGCGAAGAAGCTTTTCACATGGGGACCGGGAACGACGGCCTTCGACGCATCGTACAGGCAGGCGTGATTCCAGCGTGGCTGATTCAAAAATATTTGAATAAATGGATTTCGAGTTCGTACGATCTCTTCGGCACCGATCATTCCTCATCGGCGCATTGGGCCTACGTCTGGGGAATTAAGGGACGCTACGACGAGCCGAAGAACGAACAGACGGCCAACCTCGACGACCTCAATGACTATAACCGCCATTTGTATCGCGACGAAGTGGCCGGACTCATCGAGCGGCTGAATGGCGTATTGGGAGGCGGCCAGCCGAAACTCTACGCTCCGAATTTGAAATTCAACCGCAGTATTGGACGATGGGCCGGGCAGAAATTCCATGCCCAGACTGGAGAAGCGATTGACAATGCGGATTATGAGGAACATCTGAAGGAATATCTGCCGGGCCCGCAGGACAGGGCCACGCTGCTCGACATAATCAACAACGAGAAGAAATGGATCGCTGAAAAAGAGGGCGCGCGCGATCCGCTGGCCTCTATTGGGGAAGTACGCAAATCGGCGATTAATTTGTGATTGTAAGGATGTAGCCGGCGGCGCCCCATTTCGCGGGCGCCCACGCCACACGTTCATTCAGGAATCATTGGACTTTGAAATCACACCCGAAGAAGTGAAGGCCCTTCTCGATCAGGCCGCCCCGTTCACGCTTCTCGATGTTCGCGAATCGTGGGAGTTTGATCTCTCCCGCATCAACCCTTCGAAGCTCATCCCCATGGGCGACGTTCCGAGCCGCGCTCATCAGGAACTCGATCCCGACGATCACATTGTTGTCGTCTGCCATCACGGAGTCCGGTCCATGAGCGTGACTAACTGGCTGCGTCAGCAGGGATTCGAGAGAGTGCAATCGTTGCGGGGAGGGATAGACGCCTGGTCAAAACAGGTGGATCCTAAGGTGCCGGTGTATTGAAGGCCAGTCCCGAACAGGTCTCGGAAAAAGCAGGTCCCTCCACTCGCCAGTTGACTGCCTTCGTAATCAACTGGCTCGGTCGGGATGACAGATCTAGAGAGAGAAGTAAAAGTCGAAATGGCATATCCAGAGAGAAAACAAGAATCAAATAAAATTAGCTGTCATCCCTCGCGCAGCGAGGGATCTGCATTTGCTCCGAACAAGCAAACTACCGCTCCGTAAACAAATGTCCCATCTTGTCCCTCTTGGTATTTAAGTAATCCTCCGCGTGAGCGTTGGCGGCTACTTCGCAAGGAACCCGCTCCGTCACATCAATTCCTGCCCGTTCCAGCGCCGCAACTTTTTCGGGATTATTCGAAAGCAACCGGACCTGAGAGATTCCCAAAGACTTCAGAATTTCGCCGGGAAGCGCAAATTCCCGATGATCCGCCTTGAATCCCAGTCGCTCATTGGCCTCGACCGTGTCCAATCCACCGTCTTGCAATTCGTAGGCTTGCAGTTTTGCCATTAGTCCTATACCGCGTCCTTCCTGCTGCTCATAAATTAGCACGCCTGCTCCTTCATCGGCGATCATGGACAACGCCATTTCGAGTTGCTGCCGGCAGTCGCATCGCAGGGACCCGAATACGTCACCGGTGAGGCACTGTGAATGGATTCTTACCAGCGGCGCCGACGAATGAACATCTCCCATGATCAGGGCGACAGCTTCTTCTTTGCGCGGCGGATCATCAAGCGTGCCCTGAAAGCCGTAGATGCGAAATCTTCCCCAGCGAGTAGGGAAGTCGGCGGAGGCAATTTGTTGAACGGAATTAACGCTCACACTGACATTATAGCGGGGAGAAGGGAACTCGCCTTTCGCGGCACGTCGCTCACGGTCGTCAATAGGTGCCGTAGCGCGCCACCTGCGCTCGCCGTGGCATCACCTTGATCAGGATTATTCCAGCCACAAATCCGCCGACATGCGCCCAGAAGGCCACCCCTCCGTTTTGTGCCGAGTAAGACAATGAAGTCGCCGTGCCGCTCAGAAATTGCAGGACGAACCAATAGCCCAGCATTATCCACGCGGGCAAGTAAAACAAAAAGATGGGCGGAAACCAGGTCAGGACCCGCGCACGAGGATACAGAATGAAATATGCGCCAAGAACTCCAGCAATGGCCCCGCTTGCTCCTACCGTGGGTATCTGCGATTGGGGGATGAGCACGATTTGAGCTATCGCCGCCGTGACGCCGCTCACCAGATAAAAAATCAGATACTTGAAGTGGCCGAGATAGTCTTCGACGTTATCGCCGAAAATCCATAAGAACCACATGTTGCCAATCACGTGCAGCCATGATCCATGGAGAAACATGGAGGTGAAAAGCGGAAGAAAAGTTGGCGACGATGCCCCGGCCCCATGCATAAACTGAGTAATGTTCGCAGGTACCACGCCAAACGTATAGAGAAGGGCGCGCTCGCTGCCGCGATCCAGCGCCGATTCAAATAGATAAATAAGCAGATTCAGCGCGATAAGGAAGTAGGTTATGTAGGGCGCGCTGAAGCGGGGCTGGTCGTCGCGGATGGGAATCATGCGAGATTTGGTAATTTAGTAATTTTGTAATTTAGTAATTCTAAAACCAGAGTCTCGTGTAGCACGAACTCCTAGACGCGAAAAGCAAGAGTCAAAGGCCGCGCGGCCAGGAGTATCCGCGCCACAAAACCCGCGCCACACAATCCGTGCCAACCATCCACGCTTGCCGTAGACTTTAAACTATCAAAGCACAAAAACTACCTGATTGCCCAATCTCTCATGAATGGTGTTCTCATCATCAACAAGTCCGCCGGCCTCACTTCTCACGACGTGGTGAACCGCGTACGCCGCATCCTGCAACAACGATCCGTCGGGCACCTGGGCACGCTTGATCCTTTGGCGACGGGCGTGCTTCCGCTGGTGACCGGCAGTTTTACGCGCCTGGCGCAATTCTACGCATCGTCAGAAAAAACTTATGAGGGCACGATCCGGTTTGGCTTCGCCACAGATACTTACGATGCCGACGGCGAACCTATCGGCGATGTTCAGCCGGCGGCGATCTCGTTGTCCGGGCTGCGAGACCTGGCGCGCGATTTTCATGGAGTGATTGATCAGGCGCCCCCCCCGTATTCGGCCAAGAAGATTCACGGAATTCCGGCATATAAGCTGGCTCGCAAAAAACAACCGGTTGATCTCAAGCCGGTTCAAGTCGAGATTAAGGATTTCGAAATATTGAATGTTGAGGAAGATATCGCGGCCTTTCGCGCGCGAGTGGCCTCGGGAACTTATATGCGGGCAATTGCCCACAGTATGGGCCAGCGGATCGGTTGCGGGGCGCACCTCGAAACGCTTTGCCGAAATTCGGTTGCGGAATTCACTCTAAACGAATCCCACAGTTTGGAGGAAGTCGCATCCGCGGCAGATCACGGCAGACTCCAGAAGCTGTTTGCTCATCCACGAACGCTTTTGCCGGAGTTGCCCTCAGTCACTGGGAACGATGAAATGACCGCGAAAATCCGCAACGGACGCCCGGTGAATTTGCCGGAATTTTCATCAGCGCGACTGGTAAAGGTATTTCATGGCCAAAGGGAACTGATCGCCATTGCAACCAGGGTGGCAGGAACCTTATTCCACGCGAAAATTGTTTTTCCCGGGCAGGAAGCAGTGCAGGATGACCCGGTTCTTCCCGAGGCGAGATCCTAGCAATCGGGTGATGCTATTTCTTCGGCGGATATTTCTCCGCCGACTTCTTGACCATGCTGTCAAGTTTGCCCTGAATCTTACTCATATCGCTTTTGTCCACGCTGGAGATAGCTCGCCATACAAGGGAATGGGTGCTGGTGTCGCGCAGGTCAAGAACCAGAGTGCCTTCGGCGTACGGTACCCGCACCACCCGCCTGCCCCACCCGTACCATCCGGCAGGGTAGGTTTCAACCTGGGTCCGGCGCGCCGATCCGAAGTGGTAAACAACGTTCAGATCGGGGTGATCGGGCACCTCCGTGAGGCCGCGGTTCGTCAAATCCTGCCGTATGTCGTCCTCAATCTGCTTCTTCACCAGATCACTATTGAGAGCCGGATTCCGGCTATTAAGCTGTCCATGGCGAATCGCGAAGGTTTTGTACTTGCTGAAATCGGCTCCACGGTCGAATTCAATGTTGACTTTCTGGGCCGACGCGTAGGCGGCAAACACACCGAGAAGCAAATACCCCAGGATTTGTTTCCGCAAAAGTGATTTCATGATTCCTCCTCGT
The DNA here is from genome assembly GCA_050746185.1 of Terriglobales bacterium. Lineage (GTDB taxonomy): Bacteria > Acidobacteriota > Terriglobia > Terriglobales > Acidobacteriaceae > PALSA-188. The sequence continues at coordinate 16,273 of JBOGLA010000018.1, forward strand.
TCAATCCCATGCAGTTTATATCAGACGCGTGAGTGCAAATGGTCACACCGAAGTGAGTTTACGGCGTCATAGGCGAGCAGCACGGCTTCTGGACCGGCTTGGGCTCCATTAACTCTACTCGCGTTAGGTTCGGATCGTATAGGTTCAGCTGCCATTTCCCGTCGCGCCCGATCTTTGGCTTCTCACCCTTAAAGCCTCGCTTTATGAGTTCCTGATTGGCGGCATTTACGTCGGGAACACCCAGAGCGAGGTGATTCATGACCCCGCGCAAATGAACATCCGGATTATGGACATTCAGCATATATTCCAGCCAGTCCGGTCCATCAGGAACGCGCATGTCAACCCAGTCGGTTCGGTCATCCTGCATGGCGCCGTGCCAGGTTTCTTTGAACCCAAGGATATCTTTATAGAAGCGATCTTCGGCGGCGCGGTTATGGACGATGAAGCCCGCGTGAATGATTCGCCTAGAAATACGGGAGTCAGGCATAAACTTGCCGAACTCTTTGGAGTGCACCGAGCCGGAAGCGTACTGCACGAACTCAATGTCATGTCCGTCCGGATCCGTAACGTCGAAATCCAAGTCGCCGTCCTGCCTCGGAGGCAGGTTGTTAGGGACCTTTACGCCCTGGCTGGCCAGATAGGACCGCAACTGCTCAGCGTCCGTGGTTTCAAACGCAATGTATACGAGCCGACTCTCCTTTGGATCCTTTAGTTCATTAAACAATTGTATGTACTGGTGATCATTGACCTTGAAATACACAAATCTCGCGCTGCCTTCCAGACTGGTTGCCGAGAATCCCAGCAGGCCAGAGTAAAATTGGCGCGCCGCCGACATATCGTCCGTCCTGAGCTCGACGGATGCCACGCCGACAATCGGGGGCCTGACGACCGCGGAGTGCGTGGCTGGCTTGTCACTGGCAAACAACAGAAGGCCAGCCAGAGCAAGCACCGTAAGGGATAAAGCCGCGACAGGAGCGAGGCCGAGGGGTGGTTTCGCGATTTTCAAGGTTTGAGCACCTGTTCGAATGGCCCGGGTCTATCAGTTATTAAAGCAATGTCCGATAACAAGTATTATGTAAAGTAGGATGACCGACCTTGCCTCCTACATCTTGTAGCGGCCCAAATCCTCATCATTCAGACCCTCAAGCCACTTGCGCAGTTCTTCACTGGTTACCCTGTCCGAGACGTTAGCTGCCAGCTTCGAGTTCTTGAGGACCCCATCGTCTACAAAGATCGGACAATCTACTCTAAGCGCCAGCGCCAAAGCGTCCGATGGACGAGAATCAATACTGATGATCCGGCCCTCGCGCTCCATCCAAATGACAGCGTAGAAGGTGTCGTCGCGCAATTCCGTCACCACCACCTTATGAACATTGGTGGCTAGTCCCACCAGGACATTTTTTATAAGATCGTGGGTCATGGGACGCGGGGTGGCCACCTTTTCGATCTCCAGGGCAATCGCGTTTGCCTCGTAAATCCCGACCCATATCGGCAGCACCGCGTCACTTCCGGCGTCCTTCAGAATAACAATGGGCATATTGGTGACCGGATCCATCATCAGCCCGCGAATTTTCATTTCTACTTCCATTCCGACCCCCAACAACTGGTTGACCATTGATTGCAGAAGTTTACAATCGCGCGTTATATCAGCATTTCGCCCAGCAAACTGTTAGGAAAAGTAACCGTCGTCAGTACAGGCACGTAACTCCCGAAAGCGAGTTTCGCATCCTCGGGAGCTGTAAAGTTAAGCGTCTTGTTTTGCGAGGTGCGGCCAATCCACTGTTTGCGGGATTCGTTCTTACCTTCAACTAACACTTCAATCGTATCCCCTAAATGCTTCTGATATTTAAGCCTCTGTATCTCCCGCTGAACCTCCTGAAGCTTCGTAAGTCGTCTCGCCTTTTCTTCAACTGGAACGGCGTCTTGAAGCTTTAGCGACGGAGTATTCGGTCGTGGCGAATACTTAAAGCCAAAAATGCTGTCATACTGAACTTCGCAAAGCAAAGAAAGCGTCTGTTCGAAATCCTCCTCGGTCTCGCCCGGAAATCCAACAATAATGTCGCTGGTTAGGCTGATATCCCGTCGGGCCGACTTGATCCACTCGACTCGCTCCAGATATTGCTCCCGGGTATAAAGGCGCTGCATTGCGTCCAAAATGCGGGTGGACCCGCTCTGGACGGGCAGATGGACGTGGTCGCATAACGTGGGAACGGCGTCAATCGCCTCCACGATGTCGCGGCCGAAATCTCGCGGATGCGATGTTGTGAAGCGCACGCGACGGATTCCCGCAACTTCTCCCACGGAAGCGAGTAGCTCGGCAAAGGTCTTCTTTCCCGATGGATCCTTGTAGGAGTTCACGTTCTGGCCGAGCAACTGGATTTCGCTGTATCCCAAGTCAGCCATGCGCCGGGCTTCGGCAAGAACCGAATCCGACGCGCGGCTCCGTTCTTTGCCGCGCGTGAACGGCACGACGCAATAGGCGCAGAACTTGTCGCAGCCTTCAATGATGGTGATATATCCGCGATAAGGATTGGTTCGCGCCGTGAACTCGGTTTCGAAACATTCGTCAGTCTGCCGGTCGTCCAATCCAGTAACACGCTGGCTCCCTGCTTCGAGCTGCACGAGCATCTGCGGCAAATTTCGATAGGAGGCAGAGCCGCACACCAACGAGACATAAGGCGCGCGCTCGAAAATCTTTTCGCCCTCCTGTTGCGCTACGCAGCCCAGCACGCCAAACTGCTTTCCCTGGGCCTTGAGCTTCTTATAGTCAGCCAGGCGATGAAACACCTTCTGCTCGGCCTTGTCGCGGATAGAACATGTGTTGTAAAGAACCAGCCCTGCTTCCTCAACGGTGGGGACTTGCTGGTATCCCTGGGAAAGAAGTGTGCCAACGACCTTTTCGGAGTCGTGCGCATTCATCTGGCAGCCAAAAGTTTCGAGGTAGAACGTCTTTTGCGGCGCGGACATCGAATATTCAGTATAACGCCGACAGCAAGTAGCGACCGCAGTCCCTCGAAAAGCTGTCATCCCGACCGAGCCCGCTGATTGCGAAGCAATCAAGCGCGCATGGAGGGACCTGCATTTTCGCTGAGCCCATCAAAATGCATATCCCTCGGCTTCGCTCGGGATGACATGAGACAGATTTGATCAATGGCAAGGTCGCGTTTCTAGTTTAAAGGTGGACGTTCGTCAGCGATTTACAATACCTCGTGCGAATTCTGATCTCGGCGGGCGAGGCTTCCGGAGACATGTATGGCGCTCAACTCATCGAAGCCATTCGACGCCGAGCGCCTTCTTGGGAGTTTTTCGGAGCGGGCGGCCCCACTATGCGGGCGGCCGGTTGCGATACCGTCGTGGATGCCAAAGACCTGTCTGTAGTCGGCATCTCGGAAATTGTCAGCCACCTTCCCAGGATTTATGGCTTGTTCAGAAAGTTAATTCGCGAGGCTGACCGGCGCCATCCTGATCTGGCGGTAGTGATTGATTCTCCCGCCTTCAACTGGCGCGTCGCCCGGGAGATGAAGAAGCGCGGCGTTCCGGTCGTCTATTACGTCTGCCCGCAATTCTGGGCCTGGCGGCAGGGGCGCGTACGCCTTCTTCGCAAATTCGTTGACATGGCTCTGGTGATCTTCCCCTTCGAAGAAAAGTTCTATTGTGATCGCGGCGTCAACACGACCTTCGTAGGTCATCCTCTTGCGAGCGTTTCGCTGGCCGTGGGTGACAGAAACTCCTACGCCGAAAAACATAGATTAGATTCCAAGAAGCCTTGGATCACCCTGATGCCGGGCAGTCGCGTCAAGGAAGTGCGGATGAACCTTCCCGTCATGTTGGAATCAGCGGCAAAACTCGGCTCTGACTACGAATTCCTATTGCCCGTCGCGCCGACACTCGAGCGCAAATTCCTGCGGAGGCTTCTGGGGTCTCGACCGGTCTGTCTGGTAGATGAGGCTCTTTCCGCGATGAGCCACTCCCACGCAGGAATCATCGCCAGCGGCACTGGTACGGTTGAGGCCGCCATGATGGGACTGCCATTTGTAATGGTCTATCGAGTTTCTCCGCTTACATATTTGCTCGGTCGAAATAGAGTGAAAGTCCCATACTTCGCCATGGTGAATCTCATCGCGGAAAAGCAGATCGTTCCCGAACTTGTGCAGCAGGATTTTACGGTGGATAAGGTTGTAAATGCCATCAACCAAATTGTTTGCGACGGGCCGGCGCGCGACCAAATGATTGCAGGACTAGACGACGTCAGGGCGCGCCTCGCCGGGACAGGCCACGACAAGCCTGCTGCTGATCGGGCGGCAGAAGAAATCTTGCGCTTGCTCGCGTAGGGACAGCCGCCCCAGCCCACACGTGTAGAGACGGCCGCCCCCGGCTGTCCAGGCGGAGCGAGGCTCCGCAGGGCCTTTCCCCGTCAATACTCCGGCCCGCAATTCTTTTTCAGGGGGTTTACCTCGATTGGGCAACGGAGGCGCGATCCTCACGCGAATGCCCTAACTCTTTTGCTGACAGCATCTTTTCGGCAAAAACATTCATCCAAGTTAAAAGTGTGACTTTCCAGGAGAAATTCGCTGATGCTCTTTAATCCTCGGCTGCGGGCTTTGATAGCCCCAGCGGTTCTAGCCTTCCTTTTCATCTTCATTGCACTTCCCTGCTGGGGCGCGGAAAAAATGCGCCTCCGCGTGGACGACTATCAAATTGACGCGCAACTTACTCCTCACACTCATAAACTTTCGGCGCGTGCCAAAGTAAAGTTTACGGCACTTGAAGACATCAACGTCGCGACCTTCGAACTTCATAACGACCTTCGCGTGACCAAAGTGACGGATGAATCAGGCAAGCTGCTATCCGCCGAACGGGCCACGCAGGACTCGACTGTGCGCGTCCAACTGGCGAAAGACCTGCCCAAAGATGCGTCAACGACATTGACCTTTGAGTATGAAGGCGTACTGGACTCGGCTGACGACAGTCCGGTTCAGGGACTCAAACTCGCTTCTGTGGGCGACGATACCAGTTATTTGCTCTACGCCGGGCGATGGTTCCCAGTGAATGGATACGGCACGAACCGTTTCACCGCTACGATCAGCGTTACGGTGCCTTCTTTCATGGTGGTGATCGGTAGCGGAAAAGAGAGCGTCGGAACGGCCTCCGCCGGACTCAAGAAAACTGCGGGCGATACCGAAGCAACCAAGACGTTCACCTTTGTTTGGGACAAGCCCAGTTTTCCGGGAACGATCATTGCCGGGGCATTCCAGGAATTCAAGAGCGACGAGGCGGGATTGGATCTCCACATTTTTTTCAAGCCGATCCATCAAAGCTCAGGAACTCTTTACACCGAAACGGCGCTGAAGGAATTCACCTATTTCGAGACGCTCTACGGACCCGCGATGTCCACGACTCTCAGGGTTGTAGAAATTCCTGACGACACGGTTCCCGCGGCTTGGGCGCCCGAAATTGCGGCTCTAGCCAGCCGCACCATTACCGACAAGGTCAATTACCGCTTGCTGGCGAACACCATCGCTCACCAATGGTGGGGAGTTTCAGTGAGTCCCGCTACGCGGGATGATTGGTGGATCAGCGACGGATTCGCCCGCTACTCGGAAGCCCGATACGTGGAGCAGGCTGCGGGGCAAGCGGGGCTGGAAGAGGTGGTGAAAGATATGTCCGTGGGCGCGCTGGCCTATGACACGGTGCCGCTATCCAGTGCGGGAAAGCTCGACCTTTTTTCTCCCGAATTTCAATCGCTCGTCACCGATAAAGGTGGCATGATTTTGCACATGTTGCGCTGGGTGGAAGGCGACCAGAAATACGATCAGACGATGCGGCAATTTGCCGCGCAATACGCCGGGAAATCGGCTACCGTGGATGATTTTCGCGCCATCGCCGAAAAGAATTACGGCAGCAGCCTCACCTGGTTTTTTTCGCAATGGCTGGATTCCACCGGCGCTCCGGAATTTAAAACCGAATACACGGTTTACCGTCTCGGAAATAAGTGCGCGCCTGCCGATCATTGTCCCGGATTTCGCACGGTCGGTCAGATTTCCCAGGACCTCGATCTTTTCCGAATGCCGGTCGAACTGAAAATAGATACCGACGGCAAAACCGAAGAAAAGCGCATTGACGTGGTAGGAACAAGCTCGCCGTTTGCAGTGGAGACGTTTGGCAAGCCTCGGCGCATTTCTATTGATCCCGATGACCGGGTATTGAAAAATTCCACGGACGTAAAGCTGCGGGCGTCCATAGAGCGCGGACAGGCTCTGGTACAACAGGGCGACATGGCTGGCGCGTTGAGCGAATACAATAAGGCGCTCGACATCAACAAAAACAGTTCACTGGCACACTATCGCGTAGCGGAAGTATTTTTCCAGCAACACAACTATCAGGCTGCCGCCAACGCTTATCGCGAGTCACTCAATGGAGACGGCGATCCCCGCTGGACTGAAGTGTGGAGTCACCTTTCGTTGGGAAAGATTTTCGATCTCACCGGCCAACGGGAGCGGGCGACCAACGAATACCGCCAGGCGCTACAAACCAACGACAACACCCAGGGCGCCCTCGATGAAGCGCGCAGATATTTAAAGAAGCCCTACGAGAAGCCGAAGAACGAACCGGGAAATTGAACTTAAGCTCGGACGGTGCCCCACATCTGCCTGATTTTGGCAGATGTGGGTGTTTCCGATGGGAGTGCCCATTTCGTCATCCCTTACTGGCTGAAGCGATTTCAATCCTCGGAGCAGGCCCATTTCGTGACGTTCAGGTGTTATCAGCAACTGCCATCTGGTCGGGCGAGGACGCCCGACACTCCGTGTGAGTCCCTAAGCGAGTTGGGCGTACGGAGAGAACGTAACGTCAGGAATTAAAAGACCCACATCTGCCAAAGGCGGGCAGATGTGGGGCACCGTTGAGATTACCGTGAGACCTAATACGCCCAGCGCAACAGCGTAGCGCCGAGGGTGAACCCTGCCCCCACCGAAGCCAACAACACCAGATCACCTTTTTTCAAACGGCCTTCCTGGCGGGCGGTATCCATCGCGAGCGGAATGGTTCCGGCGGTGGTATTGCCGTAGCGGTCAATGTTTATAACTATCTTTTCCGATGGAAGACCCAGTCGCTCCGCCGTCGCAGTGATAATTCTTCGATTGGCCTGATGAGGAATAAAAAGGCTGAGATCAGATGCGCTGAATCCGTTTCGTTGCAAAATCTTCTCGCAGACTTCGGTCATCTTGCGAACAGCAAATTTGAATACCGCTCCGCCGTCCTGATGTACAAAGTGCATCTTCTTATCCACAGTGTCATGAGTGGCAGGATGCAAACTGCCGCCGCCGGGCATGTATAGCGAGCAGCCTCCCGAGCCATCAATTTCGTGGATGAAGTCAATCAGGCCCAGGCCATCATCTGCCGGTTCCAAAATAACTGCGCCTGCGCCATCGCCGAAAATCACACAAGTGGCGCGATCGGTATAGTCAATGATCGAGGACATCACGTCGGCCCCAATGACCATGACTTTCTTGTGGGCGCCGGTGGCAACAAATTGAGCGCCCGTCTGCAAGGCATAGACGAATGCCGAACAGGCGGCTGACAAATCGAAACCCCACATTCCAGGCGCGCCCAGCTTATGCTGCACCAGGCATGCGGTAGATGGAAACAGCATATCCGGCGTGACCGTGCCGACTATGATGGCCTCGAGATCGGTCGGCGCCAAACCGCGCTCGGCCAGCGCCTTCTTTGCGGCCTCGACTGCGAGGTCGCTGGTGGCAACGCCTTTGTCAACGATGTGGCGCTCGCGAATTCCAATGCGCTGCATGATCCATTCGTCGGATGTCTCCACCATGGTTGCCAGGTCGGCATTAGTCAGGAGACGGGGCGGAACATATGTACCGAGAGCGCTAATCTTTACTCTCGGCGGCGCGGGGTTGGTCACTCGGTAGAATTCTCCAGGTTGAAGTGAGAAAGGCTATTGTGACGTAGGCGAATCACAATGTCCAACCCGGCCTGCTATTTGTGCGGGTTCCTTTCGTTCTTTCCGTTTCAATCGGGTTCCTCCATTACAATCGGCTCTTGACCGGTGTTCGCGAGATTTAGCTATGAAACTTCAACAAATTGCTTCGGCACTCGGCGCGCGGATTGAAAACGATAAAGGCAACGGCGCTGCCGACATTGAGATCACCGGAGTTGCCGGCATAGAAGATGCTGGGCCGGGACAGATCAGCTTTGTTTCCAATCCCAAATACGCTTCCGCCGCGAGAACCACGAGAGCGGCGGCGGTAATTGTCTCCGAAGACTTCCCTGCCCTTTCCACGGCAATATTGCGCAGCAAGAATCCTTATCTGGATTTTGCCCGGACCATTGAGTTATTTCATCAGCCACCACAATATCTTCCAGATATTCATTCGACGGCGGTGATTGATGCGTCGGCGAAAATCGGAAGGGACGCGCACATCGGCCCATACGTCGTCATTGGCGAAGGTGTCGAGATCGGGAATAACGCCGTTTTGCTGGCGCACGCCGTAATTTATCGCGGAGTAAAGATTGGAGACAATTTCTTTGCGCATGCGCACGCAGTCGTGCGCGAAGGCTGCCGCGTAGGAAATAACGTTCTGCTGCAAAATGGCGCGGTCGTCGGCGCGGATGGCTTTGGCTTCGCGAAGGACGACGCCGGCCGGTGGCACAAAATTCTACAGCCCATGCCTGTGGTCATCGGAGATAGTGTCGAGATTCAAGCCAATTCCTGCATTGACCGCGCCAGCGTAAGCGAGACGCGAATCGGACGCGGCACGAAAATAGATAACCTGGTTCAAGTGGGACATGGAAGCCGAGTCGGTGACGACTCGCTGCTGGCGGCGCAGGTTGGTCTTGCCGGGTCTACGGAAATCGGAAACAAGGTAATCCTGACGGGTCAGGTTGGCGTGGTCGGCCACTGCAAGGTTGGCGACGGCGCCATCGTTACCCCACAAAGTGGAGTTGCCAACGACGTCGCCGCGGGGGCGATTGTGAGCGGTGCACCGGCCGTGGATCACAAGCTGTGGCTGAAGTATTCGGCGATCTTGAGCAAGCTGCCGGAACTGGCCAGAATAATCAGATCGCAGCGCAAAAATAAAGATTAAGTCTTCGTGAAAAGGCTTCGGGCACGGGCCGGAGCGCCATCCTCGGCCAATTAGGGTCTTTCCTGCATCTCCGGCGGCAACCCACTGTCAATTGCTCTCCTTACCTTCTGCATTAAGCACTCGCGGCTGCCAAAATCTTTCGGCTCGATAGCGTCGTGAAAAATCACGGTTGCAATGCCGGGACGGATGGCGAACCGCCGCTTCGGCATAATGAAGTGCGTGCCGACAATGCTCACCGGGACAACCGGAACGCCACACTCTTCCGCCAGATAAAACGGTCCTTTCTTAAACGGCAACAGTTTGCCATCAAACGAACGATGCCCTTCCACGAAAATCGTCATGTTGATTCCGCTGCGGATCACCTGCGACGCATAACGCACAGCGGCGATGCCTGCCTCGCGATTTCCACGATCCACCGGCACCAGCGAGCCGAAGCGCATCATTCTGCCCAGGAGCGGATAGCTGAACAATTCATTTTTCGCCATTACTGAGGTCCGTCGAGGAATGAACGGCAGCAGCAATGGCGGATCAATGTTAGAAGCGTGATTCGACATGAAAACGTAAGTCTTCGCCGGATCGAGCCTCTCCAGGCCGACGGTTCTTACCTTGATTCCGGCAACGCGAATTCCCTTCCCCGCCCCCCACATTCCCATGCGATAAAGAAAACTGACGTTTCCCGTGATCAAAGTCCATGAGAAGCCAAGCACAGCGGCAACCGGAAGGAGCGCTCCCCAGAATCCGAGCATCAGGACGGTCCGAATCACGGATGGGCTCCCGCCGGCTGCGATTCGCCTCTCAACGATTCGCCTCTCAACCACGCCGCGCGTCCAGCTTTTTGTAGAGGCGTCGGATTCGCAACATTCTGAATGTGAAACTCCCGCTTTTCTCGCATTCCCAGTTTCCAGCTCAATTCACGTTCACTCTTGTCATTCTCCCGGCGAATGCGGAGCTGAATTGTTTCTCCCGGGCGCGAACTCTCCAGAATATGTTCGAAATTGCGAGCATCCTGCGCATTGATTGTCAGGACGGTATCACCTTTGAGAAGGCCCGCATTTTCCGCGGCGCCGTTCTCGGCAACCGAGGTCACTGTCAATGGCGAATCGAAGTTTCGGGCAGCGCTGAAGCCGGGATCGGCAGATTCAACGTTCTCACTCACGGCCTGCAATCCAACCGTGAAAAAAAAATCGTTCCAAGGAATTTCATCGGTGCCTGCGACATACTTCTTAAAAAACGAATTCATATCAGAGTGGCTGATTGCGTCGGCGGCCCGGAGAACTCCAGCCGAATCCAAAAAATATTTGCCTTTCTCAGCATAATTTGAGTTCATCCACTGGAAAAGATCCCGCAACGATTTGGTCCCTCCACTTAGATCGCGCAGTTTAAGATCAAGCAGCACTCCCAGCAATTCTCCTTTGTTGTAGTAGGAAATACTGCGCTCCGGGCCGCGATAATACGAATACTTTTCGAGCCATGCGTCAATGCTGGATTCTTCGGCAGATTGTGTGAGGTGAGCCGGGCGGCTCTCCAGTTCCGTAATGGCGGAAGCCAGATGCGACAAGTATTCCTGCTCATCGAGCATTCCTGCCCGCAGCAGCGTGTAATCTTCAACCGTTGTGGTAAAACCTTCGCTGAACCATAATGCATTGGTGTAGTTTTCTTTGGTGTAATCCGAGTACTGCAACGACTGCGGCCGGATCCGTTTGACGTTCCACAGGTGAAAAAATTCATGCGCGGTCACCCCTTCCACCGAACTTGGATCGGTTGAGAGTGTATGAGCATTGACGTCAATTGCGGTGCTGTAGGAATGCTCCATGCCGCCGCCCCCGGACTCGCGCGGGAAGTGGTAAATAAACAAATAGGTCGCAAAGGGACGGTCTGCCATCCAGCGTACTTCGGCGGAGACAATGCGGTGAACCACCGTCACGAGTGCGTTCATATCGTAGTCTCCGCTAATCGCATCCACGATGACGCGGTAATGGCCGCCGTGGTCGTCCAAGTCGCGCTCCTCAAACGAGCCAATTTCAACCGGGCTGTCCGCGAGTTCATCGTAGTTGTTGGCCGCAAATCCCCAGGCTGATTTGCGCAGTGCGGCTCCGATTTTCCAATCCGGAGGAACATCGCTGAATCGAATCTCCAGGGGCGAATTCCGGGCATCCACCGGATACATGAGAATTTCCGCGAGGTTGAAGAACGCATGATGCGAATTCAGTTGGGCTCCGAAGGGACCGGGATCATCAGCAAACATCTCGTACTCAATCTCAGCGCCGCGTTCCGCTCCGGTGATCCGCCATTCACTCTTATTGACCTTTTGAATGGCAACGGACGCTCCGCCGGTTGCGCGCACCCATGAGATGTACTGTGAAAAATCGCGAACCTGGTAAAGGGCATACCAGACTGGCAATTGCAAATCTCTTTCTGCGGCCCCCGGAGGCAATTCGATGCTCACCGATACAAGATTTTCCCGAGCCTTCGCCAGAGAGACGGTATAGCACATGCCCGCGTCGCGCGGGCACTCCTGTTGGCGGCCGTTGATCCGTTCTTGTGAAAGAGAAACTTTTGCACCTGACGAGCCTTCTGCTTCTACCGAGGTTCCTTCACTCTCCTGCGCGCGGACGTATGAAGTGCTAAGAGCGAAGAACAGGATGAGATAGAAGGCGCAGTGGATTCTTGTGAGTCGAATCACGCCTTGGCCATATTGGTGAGAGAAGAAGAGGGATTATCGTGAACGCCGCCGGCGAGGGTTCGCAGGCGCGCGGGCAACTTTTCGTAAATTCCGCCAAATCCTCCATTGGATAGAATTGCAATCACATCCCCTGGGTTCAGTTCAGGCGCGATCAGGTTGACAATCTCGTCGGCATCAGCAGCGATGCGCGCTCGCTTGCCGTCCTTTTGCAATTGCATTACGACAGACGCGGGATCCAATCGCTGAGCTTCGGGAATTGATTCTGATTTGAAGACATTCGCAATCACAATTTCATCCGCTAGAGAGAGGCTGTGCGCGAGCTCGCTTTGAAAGACATTCCTGCGCAGAGTGTTGGAACGCGGTTCGAGAACTGCCCAGAGTCGAGCCTCGGGATACCTCCGGCGGAGCGCTTCCAGTGTTCCGGCGATGGCGGTTGGATGATGCGCGAAATCGTCAATGACGGTAATGCCGTTCACCTGCGCCCTTACTTCGAGTCTTCGCTTCACGCTTTTGAAAGTCTTGAGCGCGTTCGCAATTTCAACACCCGAGATGCCGCATCCCGCCGCGATTGCCGCGGCGGCGGTTGCGTTCCACACGTTGTACTCGCCCGCTAGAGCGAACTCGAAATCAGCCCACGGCTGCCCCTCGTGCAGCACAGACCACGAAGTGCGAGTTGGGTGAAACTTTAAGCTTTGGATTCGCCAGTCGGAGGTTGCGCTTGATCCATACCGTTCGACGGGGCAAAACGCCCGCGCCAGACAACGGTTCATGCTGTTTCCTTCCCCCTGATCGAAGGCTACGATTCGTCCGCGACTCGGAATCAAGTTCACCAACTGCTTAAATGCCGCTTCCACCGCGTCCAAGTCCTTGTAGATGTCGGCATGATCGAATTCCACGGAGGTCAAAATCGCTCTGCCGGGAAAGTAGTGCATGAACTTCGGGCCCTTGTCGAAGAACGCGGTGTCGTATTCGTCGGCTTCGATAATGAAGTGTTTGCCCTCGGCCAGGCGGAAACTGCTGCCAAAATTCTCTGCAATGCCTCCGATCAGAAATGACGGCTGCAACCCCGCCGATTCAAATATCCAGGCAAGCATGGAGGTCGTGGTGGTCTTTCCGTGGGTGCCCGCCACCGCCAGGACTTCTTTGCCCTGAAGAAATTCCTCGTGCAGAATTTGCGGCATGGAACAGAGCGGGATGTGTTGGTCGAGCACATGCTCCAATTCAACATTCCCTCTCGAAATTGCGTTGCCGACGACCACAAGATCAGGCTGCGCTCGCAGGTTCTCGATCGCGAATGGCTGGGCTACCTGGATTCCCAGGGACGCCAGGAAGTCCGACATCGGAGGATAAGAGGCGGCGTCCGATCCCGTCACGCGAAATCCGCGCTGCAACAACATTCCCGCGAGCGACGCCATCGCTGTGCCGCAGATTCCAATCAAATGAATGTGTTTCTTCTGAGTCATGATTTGTGTAATGCGGTATTTGCAGTTGTTCTTGCGAGATCCGGAGCGGCGGGGACGGGAGTTGTCGCTGCCTCGATGATTTTAAGTTCCACGCCCGCGTCGCGCACTCTCAGCGCCGTCCGCACCCCAATCGGCAGGGTGATATTACGCCGCGAAACGTGCCCCGAACGTAATCCGTATGCAACCGGGACCTTCAGATCGCGAACTACTCGGAGAACCACTTCTTCCAGGGTGTAGCCTTGATCTTTATCCGTGGAGGGATTCTGGACGCAGTCCAACATTTCGCCGAAGATAATTCCCTGGACGCTGTCGAGCTTTCCGGCGAGCTTCAACTGCATTAGCATGCGGTCAATTTGAAACGGCTTGGCCGCCACATCCTCCAGAAAAAGAATGGTTCCTTCGGTTTGGACTTCATAGGGCGTACCGAGCGATGCCACCAGGATCGAAAGGCATCCACCATAAAGAATCCCTTCCGCGATGCCCTCGACAAGCGGCGTGGCCTCGGAGTTCACATCCACCTCCCATTGCGAAGTCCCTCCCAAGGCCGCCTGCCAGGAATTCAGGTCCACGCCGTCGAGGGCGCCGAAATCCTTCGAAACCATGGGGCCATGAAAGGTTATGAGTCCGGCGGCGTCTGAGAAATAAGTCAGCAGGCTGGTGAGGTCGCTGTAGCCAACAAGAATCTTGGGATGGGCTTTGATCTTTTCCAGATCAAGTTTCTCCAAAAGGTAATTCGAACCGTAACCGCCGCGCGCGCAAATGATTGCGCGAACTTCGTCGCGCAGGAACATTTCTTCGAGTTCCTGTGTTCGGCGCTCAACCGATCCCGCGAAATAAATATCCTGTTCGAAAATAGAATCAAAATAAAAAGGCTTGTACCCTAACTTCCTGAGCGCCTGACAGCCGGCTTCCACCGCATCCCGACGAACATTACTGGCGGGAGCGACGATGCCGACAATATCGCCCATCCGCAGTGCCGGAGGTTTAATTCGCGATGTAGAAGATCGAGAATGCATAGAAGCGGTTTCGCTGGTTACGCGAAAAAAACTCCGCTGCAAATAATTTGCGCCGGACCGCGCAAAAATACTTCCTGTTCCCATCTCACCGATTGCGTTCCGCCCGGGGTGTGAACTCTCACAGGCGACTCTGCCTTCGAGGCGGAAATTGCAGCAACTGCTGCCGCGCACGACCCAGTTCCCGAAGACCGGGTTTCACCTACTCCACGCTCGAAGAACTTAACAGCTATATTATTAGTATTTTCAACTACTACGAACTCAACGTTAATCCCATTCATGAACTGTGGTTGATGCCCAATCTCAGACGCTTCCTCCTGCCACATTACGGGAAATTCCTCCACGATAGAGACAAAGTGAGGGTTTCCCATTGAAATTTGAACTCCCTTCACTCGCCGTCCGGACGCGAGTGCTACGGATAACTCTTCCCCGATCCGTGGCTCTCCCATTGCGATTTCAAACTCGTACCGGTTGTCATCGCGCGATGCGAGAGTACAAGTTTTCATTCCCGCCCCGGTTCGCACAACAATCTTCTCTCTATGATCTTTCGAACATAAGTATGCCGCAACACAGCGGGTTCCATTGCCAGAAATTTCGGCTTCGGAACCGTCGGCATTAAATAGCCTGGCGCAAGTGTCCGCGCCAGCGTCTGCAAACAGCCATTCCACGCCGTCGGCTCCAATGCCGGTCATGCGCTCGCACATTCTCCTGCTGAGATCGGCCAGGTTCGCATGCGGATCCGCTCCCTCAACGATCAGGAAATCGTTGCCGCAGGCGCTTGCTTTGACGAACGGAATAGCCATGATTGTGCATCAGACCGGCGCGCTAAAGGCTGGCTGGATTTTATCACTGGGCCAAATTAAAACCCGACGAGGATGACTGGACGGGCGAGGGCGCCCGACGCTCCATCGGTAGGATTTCGAGTCTTCAGCATGGCACAGCAAGGCACGTCACTGCTCCTGATGATGGGTCCAGTAAATCGTGACCTCGGGTTCGCCCGCAGTATGAATCACAACCATGGATGTCAGGTTGATCTTTTGCACCTGTTTTGCCACCTGATCGCCTTCACTTGCAACCACATAGTCTGCGTACATCTGCGGATTGGCCAGCGCCCGCTCCCACAGCCCGTCCGGATCGGATGGCTTCTTCCACGGACGGTGATTGCCTTCATTGATAACGCGGCTGAATGGTATGCCTGCATCCTGAATGGCCCCGGCGTGGTCTCCCACATACATCAGCAAAGTAGAACCTTCCGGCAGCTTTCGTAAATTCTGGGCCAGCGCTGTCTCCAGCGCAATTCTTGCGCGGGAATTCACCCACGCTTCCCGAAAACAGACCGGCCGCTGATACCAGAGGAAGATGTAACTTCCGGCGACAAGCGACAAGACCGCCAGCCCGATTGCAGTTTTCTGTTTCCGGCTGATCGCCAGGCCCATGGCAAAGTGAGTAAACAACGCAACAAATACCGCGATTGCGGGAAGCAGTTGCAATCCATAACGGAGGTTGTAATAGGAGTGCGGCCACCAGTCCGGAAGAAATATCGGAACCCCTTTGTAAGAAATTGATAGCATATAAAATGGGACAGGCGCCAGAAGCAATAGCAGCGGCCACATCCGCCGATCGAAGAGAAGTGTCATCGCCGTTCCCAATAGCAATAACGCAACCCATAATCTCTGTACGATGCTTACCGGCGCGACATTCAATTCCGCCGATTTCAGGAAAAAGCTGAACGCAACCGCCGGATTATTTGCCCCGGGATGCGAAGGATTGCCAGGCGTTGCAGTTTTTTGTTCAATCGCTCTTGCTGAGTAAGGCCCGTTGGCAAACTCCAGGGGATTTCGGTAAATGACCGCGTTGTAGGCAAGCCACAAGGCCGGTGCGGCAGCAGCCAGCAAGACGAACTTACGCAAACCGGCATACCAGTGTCTTTCAGCCTGCGGGGTCCGACTTAAAAAAACAAATAGCGCAGCGCACATTATCGCCGCCAGAAACCATCCGTCGTAGCGCGTCAAACATGCGCCGGCGACGCATAACCCCGATTTCAACAAAGAACGAGGAGAGCGCACCCGAGAAAAGCGCGCGGCCTTTCGCCCCTCGCTCTGCTTTCGCACTTCAACAAAGTCCGCAAAATGCACCACAGCCCAAATGAACAGAGCCAGATAGAGGGACTCGGTCATGGCCGTGCTTTGCAAATAAAGCAGATTTGGGTTTGCCCCGTAAATTAAGGCGGCAAACCAAGGCGCGACTCGCGCGGTTCCGCTTCCTTCGGAATGGAATCTCAATGCGGAGCCTACCAGCCGAAAGATTCCGGAAACGCCAAGAACGAAGGCCACCATGGAAGGAATAGATCCGCCGATTCCGGTCTGCCAGAAAACCTTCGAAACCAGAAACGGGACCATAAGCAGGTGCGGCAGAGGCAACCAAACTGTTCCCAGTTGAAGCAGTCCCGGCGTTTTCGAATCAAAAACACGGCGTGCAATGTTGATGTGCGCCACGGCATCGCCATAAAGCAGCAGGCTGCCGTGCCGCAAATAAATCATGAAAGCTAAGATGGAAACGCCGGCGGCAAGTTGAGTCACTAACAACGTGTCGCGGTCACGATGGTCGCGGGGAAGAGATTTCATTCCAGATGAGTGAGTTCGCGGAAGACCTGGAAGCGGGCCTCGATCTCGTCGCGGGTGAGCGATTGAAGGCGCTCGGTGCCGAAGCGCTCGACCGCGAATGATCCCATGACGCCTCCGTAAAACAGCGCGCGCTTCAGGACTTCGCGAGTGATTACAGACTGCGAGGCAATGTATCCCATGAATCCGCCGGCAAAGGAATCGCCCGCTCCGGTTGGATCTTTCACTTCTTCGATCGGCAGAGCGGGCGCGCGAAATGGATGCTTTCCCAGGCCGAAAGCGCCGTCGCGAAAGAAAATGGTCGCGCCATATTCCCCATGTTTGATGACCAGCGCTCTGGGACCCATAGCCATTACTTTGCGCGACGCGCGGGGAACGCTGCTCTCTTCGGCAAGCATTCTCGCCTCCCCATCGTTGATCAGCAGAATATCAACCAGCTTCAACGTCTCAGTCAGTTCTTGCCGGGTTCCCTGAATCCAGTAATTCATGGTGTCGCCGCCGGTGAGTTGCAGTTTGCCCATTTCCTTCCGCACGGCCATCTGCAAGGCGGGATGAATATTTCCCAGAAACAGAAATTGAGAATCCTTATATTCATGCGGGATTCGCGGTTGGAATTTCTCAAAGACGTTCAATTCCGTGAAATCGGTCTTCGCGTCGTTTAAGTTTTCGAGATACTGGCCGCCCCAGCGGAACGTTTTTCCCGCGGCGTGCTCAATACCGCGAGTATCAACCTTCCGCTTTTTCAAAATGTTCTCGTGGTCAGCCGTGAAGTCGTCGCCCACAACCGCGACCACGCGAACTTCGGTAAAGTAGCTTGCGGCCAGCGAAAAATATGTCGCCGATCCTCCCACGACGTTGTCGGCGCGGCCCGAGGGTGTGGCAATTGAATCAAAAGCTATGGATCCGACGGCAAGAATGCTCATGCGGCGGTCTTGCCCCCTAAATATTTATCGAGAATCAATTTCAGCTTCTGCCGCGTGGTTGCGGGGATCTTGTCTCGATCCGTCAAGATCGCATGTGCTAACGCCGATCCACACTGGCAACTGCGCTCCTTCGGCATCGCGGCGACCGTCTCGCGCACCACCTTGCAGGCATTCTCGGCGTTCTTGATCAACACGGCGACTATCTGATCCACCGTCACCGAATCGTGATGCGGATGCCAGCAGTCGTAGTCAGTTACCATCGCGACCGTCACATAACAAATCTCAGCTTCGCGCGCCAGTTTGGCCTCTTGCAGGTTGGTCATGCCGATTACATCCATGCCCCAACTTCGGTAAACGTTCGATTCCGCCTTGGTGGAAAATTGCGGGCCTTCCATGCACAAATAGGTTCCGCCGCTCTTTCCTGTGACGCCTGCTTTTCCGCAGGCGCGTTTCACCACTGCCGCGAGTTCGCCGCAAACGGGATCGGCAAAGGCAATATGCGCCACAATCCCATCGCCAAAAAACGTGTCCACTCGATGTCGCGTGCGATCAAAAAACTGATCCGGAATCAGGAATTCGAGCGGCTTGTGCTCTTCTTTCAGTGATCCGACGGCCGAGACCGAGACAATGCGCTCAACACCCAGTTGCTTGAATCCATAAATGTTGGCGCGAAAATTTAATTCACTCGGCAGGATTCGGTGCCCCCGGCCATGCCTTGCAAGGAACGCGACCTTCCGTCCTTCCAGTAGGCCGAGGACGTAAGCATCCGATGGGTCGCCGAAGGGCGTAACCTGCGGGACTTCCCGGACATCGGAAAGGCCGGGCATGGAGTAAAGCCCGCTGCCTCCGATGATTCCAATTTCAGCCTGAGACAAATGTCCTCCTGTTAAACATCCAACGTGAGGCGAAATGCAGATCCCTCTACGGCTTCGCCGCCTCGGGATGACAAATCATTCGTGGTTCCATTCCACGGCGAATGGAGATTATACAAACCAAACCGAAAGTCGGTGACAGAAGTTCATTTTTTGGTTCCAAACACAGATGTTTCTAATCTGTCGGTCGTGGATTGATCCAGGCTTTCGGAAATGAATACAGTGTCGCCTTCGACATCAATCGCGACCGGGCCGTCCTCTGTTGTCCACGTGTGCAACCCCTCAAGATGTTCCTGGTTTGTATCAGATTTGTTCTCATCTGGAGTCACTTCATGCAGGTGCAAACACCGCTTTGGCAGATACTCGGCATAAAACGCGGCGAAGGCGGAAGCCGCTTCGGAATCTGACCAGCGCGAAACGTATAGAAGCCCCAAGCCCGCGGACGGATCCCGCTTGGGCCGGGCAGCATAGTAATAGCCGCCGCGCCACTGCGGATAGAGCTTCCGCGAGGCTTCGGTTCCCGCATACTGATCAAGCAGGACCGCGACGTCGAATTCGCCGATTGCTCCAACGTCAAAACGCTTGTAATTCTTGAAAATGTGTTTGAAGTCAGGCAGCGGCAGCGGGGTGAGCCGCTCGCCCGAAAGATATGTTTCCGGCTCCATGATCTGGCGGGTAGTGTAGGGAGGATTCTCAAACGCCCCGGCGTATGCTTTCTGCTTGCCTCCAGCATGCAGCAATGCGGCTTCAAACTCCAGGCCGTAACGGTAGGGGAAGGTGATCGCTTCTCGCAAATAGATTGGCGCGCTCCGGAACAGAACCGAATCGGGCGTACCCGTGAGCATTCCATCCTCAATCGCCTTGGCGACCTCCGGCGAATTGGCGAGCGATTGCCCCGTCGGCGCCAGCATGTAATCAACCAGCACAGCCATTGCCTGCCCCTCGACCACAGCCTGCCGCGCCTCCGGCGTCTCGTCCTTTTGCACATCCGCCGGACTCGGCTTTCTTTTTGTATTCAGGTCCACGTCGCCCTTTTCCATCCACTTCCCGAGATTGAATGATTGGTCCTGAAGGGCATGCGTCAATTCATGCGCCAGCACAGGACGTTGCGCGACGACGTCAACCCAGTCAAGCAGATTCACAGTCTTGGTCTTCGGATCGTAATATCCCGCAATCTGTTCTTTCAGGAGTGCAACCAGAAATTTGCCGAGATCAAAATTCGGCGGAAGCAGGCCAAACTTCTTGAGTACGAGTTCGGAGCGTTGCAGCCGCTTGGCGTCCTTATCCTCTGCCATGTTTTTTTGCAGGTACGCAACCACCTCATCGCGCCCGGTAAGCCGGGGTTTCACCGGATGCTTGATTGGAAGGTCTGTGTCCTTGCTGGCGAATTGTAGAATCTTGTTTACCTCTCGAAACAGGTCGTCAGCTTCTTTCGCAGAGATTTTGGTGTCTGTGCTTTCGCTTGAGGGCTTCTGGTCGTCCGCTGCAACTGCCGGCTGGTCGGGCTTGGACGAGGTTTGTCCTAAGCTGCTAATCGAATCTGCCGATACAAAAATCAGCAGCAGGCAAAATGCGAGATAGGGAAAAAGAAATCTTAGGGTGGCGCTTCTGGAGTTGAGCATGAAGGTCAGTTTTGAAATGATAACAGGACGCCCTGAATCAGCCGCCTGGCGAGACCCCGCGTTAGCCCGTGGTAGCCGCTTGCCTCATTGCGATGTAATCTTGTTTGCATCTCCGCTTGGATTTGAGGCGCCGTTCGACTAGACTTCGTTGCCCCATGAAACTCTCTGTGGTAATTCCCGTTTACAACGAACATGCGACGCTTAAACAGGTCGTTGAAAAAGTTTTGTCTGTGCCTATCGAAATTGAATTGATATGCGTGGACGACGGTTCGAGCGATGGTTCACGAGAGATATTGGGCGAACTACAAAGTCAGCATCCCCAGATGAAGACATTCTTGCAATCCAAAAATAGGGGCAAGGGCGCTGCCCTCCGGCGCGGGATACGGGAAGCCACCGGCGATTACGTGATCATTCAAGACGCGGATCTTGAATACGATCCCGACGACTACCCATTATTGCTCGAGCCGCTGCTTGAAGATAAAGCCGATGTCGTCTATGGTTCCCGCTTCCTGGGCGGGCGGCCCCACCGGGTCCTTTATTTTTGGCATTCCGCGGGAAATTGGTTTCTAACCCTGCTCTCCAACAGTCTTACCAACATAAACCTCACGGACATGGAAACGTGTTACAAGATATTCCGTCGTGAAGTAATTCAATCCATTCCGATTGAAGAAAACCGCTTCGGCTTCGAGCCTGAAATTACCGTGAAGATCGCCAAACGGCGCCTCAGAATTTATGAGGTCGGCATCAGCTACCAGGGACGCACGTATGAAGAGGGGAAAAAGATAGGCTGGAAGGATGGTTTTCGAGCGCTGTGGTGCCTATTCAAGTATTCGATTAAGGAACGTCCGGTGGGCTTGCAATGATGAGCTATGCGCTTCGCAACGTCAAAACCGTAATCTCCGGAGGACAGTTAAACCGCACCGGCAGCCGAATCGTTCCCAATCCAATATTGGTATAGAGCGTTAAGTTCCGCACCTTCCTTAATCCGCGAGGATATTCGCGGCCAAGAGGCGGCAGCCAGGGCGCGCCAATGAGCGGCAACCAGATTTGACCGCCGTGGGAGTGTCCCGACAATTGCAGGTCTATGGGGTAACGCGCGGCCTCGTCGGCAAAATCAGGCTCATGTGCCAACAGAATAACCGGTTCCGCCTTCGGCACGCTTCGAAGCGTCATGTCCAGGTCCGGTTTGCCCATGAGCACATCGTCAGCGCCTGCCAGCCAGAAGCGGGAGGTCTCTTTTTCGATTGCGGTCGCGCGATTTTGCAGCACCTGAATCCCGAAACTTTGGAGAATTTCGGTTATCCGCTGAGGATCGGAGTCAAGATCGTGATTGCCTAACACCGCAAACATCCCCATCGGCGGCTTCATTTCGCGCAGGATCTTCGCACACGGTTCTGCGTTGTTCGCCACCTTCCGCCTATCGTGCAGGAGGTGAGACCACATCGGCACGGTGACAAAATCGCCGGTTAAGACCACCATTTCCGGTTGAACCTTCTTCACGATTTCAACCGCTCTGCGAATTGGGATGGCGCAAAGTTCTCCGTAGTGAAAATCGCTGAGCTGCACGATGGTCAGTCCATCGAAGACCTCAGGCAGTTGCCGGATCGAGACTTCAACGTGCGTTACTTTAGGATCGTTCGGCTCAAGAGCGAAGGCGTCGGCGCCCAGCGCGAGAGTTCCCGAGGCAACTAGCGCGCCCGTAGCCTGTAGAAATCTGCGCCGGCTAATCGGCAAGCCAAACCTCGTGGCTGATTAGTTGTGGTAGCGGAAGGAGATGAGCAGGGCCCTGCAATGCCATTTGATATAGCTATTGTACATAGAGGCGGAACGACATGGAATTGCGTCGAGGCAACTGCGATGTGTTCAGGCTGCGATGCGAACCCGTCGCAGCCTGAACACGACTTTAGAAATTAAGCTTCAACTCAAACTCGACCACTCGAGGCGAGCCGAGGGCATTGACGCCCGATCCGAGCCCAAGGCGCAGGCCGTTTGGCTGCGGGTTGGTGGTGCCATTAGGGGAACCCGGGGACCCATCCAGAATGCTGCTGAACGGCGCTGCCGGGCCGTCAAAGTTGGCGAGGTTGAACACGTTAAAGAACGTAACGCCGGGGCGCAATTCCACGCGCTCCCGAATTTTATACGCCCAGCTGATACCGAAGTCGAAGGTCTTGAGCCATCCCTCCCCCACTGCACCCGCAGGCGCCAACGCCAGCGGCCCGTATGCAGCCGTAGAAGTAGGAGTGCTGCCCCCGATCACTCCGCCGAGCGCTTGCAGCTGGGCTAACGTGAACAGGTTGTTCGAAATCAGCACCGCGCCTGCCGGGGTGGGCTGACCCACCATGTTGTTGTTGAAATTGCCGATTAGTTTATTAAGGCCGCTTACGCCAAAACTGCGTCCGAAGCCTCCCACGTTCGTACCAGGCAGAAGGTCACCGAGACCACCATTTGACCCGAACGATCCGTCGCCGGTCCCATCCCCCGTTATATCCGTTTGGAATATTCCTCCCGGAGCGCCGCTCACCGGCAGTGTCACGTTGGATGGCA
The DNA here is from genome assembly GCA_050746185.1 of Terriglobales bacterium. GTDB lineage: Bacteria > Acidobacteriota > Terriglobia > Terriglobales > Acidobacteriaceae > PALSA-188. Next base: position 39,118 of record JBOGLA010000018.1, read on the forward strand.
GCGGGCTGTCGAAATGAGAAATCAAGCTGATCCGAAAATGCGCCGGCACATCGAAGGTGCCGCCGAATGAAAGCTGGTGAGTACGGTCGAGGCCGTCAGGCCCGACGTACTTTAGTGGATTCGCATTGTCCTGAGCGAAGTTGATGAAGTCACTGTCGCGCGCGGATGAAACATAGCGTGATAGCGAATACGACACTTGGAAGTTTGCGTAGCTAATCCCGGGAAACGGATTGCGGACGTTCTGTTTCAGAGAAAGCTGAAGGCCGTTATACACGGAGCGGCCGATCGGGAATAACATTTGATTGGCGCCCACATTCTGGTTGATTCCCGGAAATGCCGCAGCCGGCGCTCCGACGAGTCCGCAAGGCAGCCCGCCGCAAACAGAGTATCCCGAATCGAGCCCGTTGCCCGCATAGTCTGAGATATGGGCGCCCGCGGCAATGGCGCAGTCAATGTCAGCGGAGGCGGTCCCTGCACCGCACCCGAAGCCAGTGTTGGTCGCTGAAATCGCAGCCTGGGCATTCGCAAGGTTAAAGAATCGCGCATCGCCGATATGGTTGGTGTCAATGGTCAACAGATTGTGAGTGGCCACGTTGCGCAAGTAATCTGCCGTAAAAACCGTACCGGGGCGGATTTCGTGCTGGATGCCGATATTCATTTGTACCGAGCGGGGAGTGACGTAGTCCGGCGCAAATAATTGCGTTCCAGTAACGTCAATTGCATCCGTCAAAAGAGTGCCCACATAAGTGCCGTTAGCCGAAGGACCCGCGGCGAGAGTAGCTGCCTGATATTGCTTTTCGAGGGTTACAATCTGCGGAGCAACACTGCCGATCGGAGCGCCGCAAATGCTGGCAGGGTCAATACTGGTGGTGAAAGGCAGGGTGTCCGGCGAACCGTTTGTACAGACTCCGGTCATGCCCAGGAATAATCCCTGGGCCAGGCGGCCGGGACGGTCGAAGAGATTATTGTTCCAGATCGAATTCTCGTAGAAAAGACCGATACCGCCGCGAATCACAGTCTTGCCGTTATTCGCCGGATCCCACGCAAACCCAATCTGAGGCGCGAAATTGTGGTTGGGTTGATTCACGCGGCTCTGCAAGCCCGAATAGAATTGGTTGTTAAATTGAGAGAGCGCCGAAATCGGCGGAATGTCGCTGTCCGTTCGACCTGTGTCGCGCACGTAACGAAGGCCATACGTAAGGGTAAAATTCGGTCGGACTTTCCAGGCATCACCAAAATATATGGAGAAGCGGTTATCCGGCCCCAGTCCACCGCCGGGATATCCAAAGGCGGCCTTTTCGGAGGAAAATCCCTGGCCGTTGCCCAAACTAATGGTATCCACGGGGTAGTTCAGAGGGTTGCTGTTGCCCCCGGCGAACGGGCAATTTCCGGCAACCACGCAGGAAAGGCTTGCGGCGCTCGAAAGAGACGGCGATTGGACTGCGGGCCCAATTCCAAGAAATTCAGCGAGGCCGCCTCCCTGAAGATGATTGAGGCCGACTCCGAATCGAAGGAGATGACCGCCCCACTCCTTACTTCCGTCATACTTGAATTGACGATCTGACTGTACGGTTGCCTGTGGCGCCAAAAAGTTTGGGCCGGAGCAAAAATCGTCGAGTCCCGCAGTAAGACAATTAGGATCGCCGCCGATGGCCAACTCAATCCCCGGCGCGGGATCGAAAATACTGGATCCCGTAACTGCGTCGGTAATTCCGTTCTGGAATTTGTTGTAGCCGAGACGAATGCTGTGAGTAAAACTGCCAGTATTGAAATCAACGCCAATCACGTGGTTGCGATCATGATTAACATTGGCGAACGGTTGAAACGAATTCGGGATGAAGGGAAGAACGCTCCGATTTTGGTCGAAGGTGAATCGGTAGAATATCTTGAACCGGCTGACCTGATAATCCACCCGGGCATCGGCTTGGGTCTCCCGGAATGGCGAGTCAAAGCTTCCAGTCAGGCTGGCGAAGTTGCCGCCCGGCAATACCGGATCAAGCAGGTCCTGCTTGTTCCGCTCCCCGGCAAAGAAAAAGAAGAGCTTGTCCTTAAGGATGGGGCCACCGAGGCTGCCGCCAAACTGATTTCGTTGAAAATAATTCGTGGAGCCAGCGGGTAGCGCGGCGTTAAGGTGCTGGTCGCGGAAATAATAAAATGCGTCGCCGTGTAGGCCGTTTGTGCCACTTTTTGTGTTCAGGCTCACGGAGCCCGAAGAGGTCAATTCGGTTGAGAGGTCAAGCGAGGATTGTTCAAGCGAAGCCTCCTCGATCGCGTCCAAAGGAACATTGGCGGTTGTCGTGCCGACGGTCTCGTCGCTGATGTCGGTGCCGTCGAGTTCGATGCGAGCCGTACGGCCAAAGCGGCCGCCGAAGGATACCGACGAAAATCCATTCTTGGTGGGATCGAAGGTCCCGCCATCCTGAATCTGTACACCCGGTTCCAGCTGGGCAAGATCGAGGAAATTGCGGCCGTTAATCGGCAGATTTTCAATTTGCTCCGATGTCAGGACGCCTTGCACCGTAGCCTGTTCGGTATTCACGGCTACGTCAGACGCCTGGACCTCGACCACCTCCGAACTCGCCCCCAGCTCCAACTTTATATTCCCCGAAGCTGTAGTATTCACTTGCACCGGTACTGCGAGTTCGGCCGCCTTGAAGCCCTGCATCTCGACCCGCACGTTGTACTGGCCGGGAATGAGCGCACCCGAGTTATAGCTGCCCGCCGAAGTGGTGTTTGTAGAGATAACCTGGTCGGTTCCCTTGTTTGTAATGGAAACCTTGGCGCCGCTGACGACTGACCCGGAGGGATCAGTCACAGTTCCAACGATGCTGCCCGTACTGATTGTGGTTTGCGCTAGGGCCGTAATCGAACCAAGCATCAGCGCCATTACAAACGCGAACTGCCACGGATTCTTACGGAAACAGGGGAGCATCATTGTCGTCCTTTCGCGCTATCGGGGATTTTCTTAGGAACCACCGCAGCTATTTTTTTGCAATCCGTCAACCAATTAGGATTTATGTTTTTGCTGTGCTTAAAGGCACTTACGGAAGATTTCGACTGGCAATGCGTGACTGTATATGAATTATTGAATTCCCTGGCGTTTGACAATCCAAAATCTAGGATTTTGCAATCAATCTAAAATCGGAAGCTTGGTAAAGTTCAACAGCTTTTTCGCTGGCGCTTTCCTCTTGCACTCCCCTGACCATTTTGGATACTGTAAGGAGACTACTCGATAAGGCATTATTATGGTTTCAAGCCGAATCATTAGAATTTACAGAATCCGAGTTTGTGAGGTTCTGCGTGTCGCTGTACCCGTGCCAGTCGAGAGGACGGGGACGAGCTGATAAGGCAACGAATTATTAAGCTCTGAACCCACCTCAAAGCGCCATCCGGGTGGGTTTTGGTTTTTACCAATCGAGAAAAGGCAATGAAAACTGAAAACGAGAACAAAACAGAAAAGAAAGCGAAAACAGCGAAAACAATGACGGGCGCAAGCATTCTTTGGGAGTGCCTCGAGCGGGAAGGCGTCAAACATGTTTTCGGATATCCGGGCGGGGCGATTCTGCCCGCTTACGACGCGCTGAAGCACAGCAAAATCCATCACATTCTGGTGCGTCACGAACAAGGCGCAACCCACATGGCTGACGGCTACGCCCGCGCCACCGGGCAACTCGGCGTCGCCGTCGCAACGTCCGGCCCCGGCGCCACTAATATGGTTACGGGCATCGCAACGGCCATGCTGGACTCGTCGCCCATTCTCTGCATCACCGGACAAGTCGGCAGCAAGCTAATTGGCTCCGACGCATTTCAGGAAACCGACATCACCGGCATTACGCTGCCCATCACCAAACATAATTATCTTGTCACTCGCGCCGATGAAGTGGCGCGCACCATCCGCGAGGCCGCCTACGTCGCCCGATCAGGACGGCCCGGCCCCGTGCTGGTTGACATCACAAAAGACGCGCAGCAGTCCACCTGCGACTTTGATTGGGAAGCCGCCAAGCCCCAGATGCCGGGCTACCGGCCCGATCTCTCTCCCGCGCCCGATGAATATAAGAAAGCGCTCGATCTGATTCACTCGGCCAAGAGACCGGTTATTCTCGCCGGACACGGCATTCAGATTTCCGGCGCGATGCGCGAGGTGATTACCTTCGCAGAACGCGGCGGCATTCCAGTGGCGCTTACCCTTTTAGGACTCGGGGTCTTCCCTGCTTCTCATCCGCTGAATCTTGGAATGATGGGAATGCACGGCGAGGCATGGGTGAACCACACCATCCAGGAAGCCGATCTGTTGATCGCGCTAGGCATGCGCTTCGATGACCGGGTCACCGGAAATCTCAAGACTTACGCTCCAAACGCGAAAAAGATCCACGTGGAAGTGGATCCTGCGGAAGTCAACAAAAACGTGAAAGTGGATGTCGCGCTGGTCGGAGATTTGCGCGAGGTGCTGCATGAGTTGCTTCCCAAAATCGAATCTCCCGATCGCGGCGAGTGGCTGCACTACATTGATGGATTGAAGGGCGATGCCGCCGTGCGCGATATTCAGAATCTTCCTGACAACGGCCACCTTTATGCCGCGCACGTGATCAACGATCTGTGGCGGCAGACACGAGACAGCGAGACGGTTGTCGTTACCGACGTGGGCCAACACCAGATGTGGGAGGCGCAATATTACAAGCACGAAAAGCCCCGTTCGCTGATCACATCCGGCGGATTGGGAACGATGGGCTTTGCTCTGCCGGCGGCGATCGGCGCAAAGGTATCGCGCCCCGATGCGGAGGTCTGGGTCATCGTCGGCGATGGCGGATTCCAGATGACGCTCTGCGAGCTGGCTACGATCATGCAGGAAAAGATCAAGGTGAATATCGCCATCATCAACAACGGCTATCTTGGGATGGTTCGCCAGTGGCAGGAATTCTTCTACGAACGCAACTATGCCGCAACGCCGCTTTTGAATCCGGACTTCGCGAAGCTCGCCGAAGCCTATGGCATGAAAGGAATCACCGTAACTTCGCGATCGCAGGTAATTCCGACGGTGAGATCAGTCCGCGAGCATCCGGGACCTGCGTTGATTGACTTCCGAGTCGAGCAGGAAGACACGGTTTATCCCATGGTCGCGGCGGGAGCGGCGCTCAATGACATGATCCGCCGGCCGACTCCGCTGGTGGAAACCGCTGAGGATGAATAGAGGCTGCGAGTGCACGTGGGGATAGCCGACCTCGGCTGTCCATCTGGGCAAAGCTTAGAATGGTGGCGCAAATATTAAGCAACAGACTGGTCGAGACGACCAAGTCATGAACAGCCGAGGGCGGCTGTTCCCACGCGCGCATAGTGAATCCTTATGATGAACACATACGTCGTTTACGTTGAAAATAAACCTGGCGTCCTAACTCGCGTGGCCTCTTTATTCCGCCGCCGCGCCTTCAATATTGATTCGCTCACGGTCGGCCGCACCGAAAAACCTGAGGTCTCTCGCATGACGATCACCGTGGACGCCGATTACGATCAGGCTCGTCGCATCGAGGCGAACCTCTATAAACTTGTCAACGTCCTTATGGTCGAAAACATTACTCAGTCGCCGGCAATCATCCGCGATCTCGCCATGATCAAAGTTGCCGCGACTCACGATGCCCGCTCACACGTGCTCGAACTCGCCAGCGTATTCCGCGCTCGGGTGGTGGACGTTGCTCCCGAATCCCTCACCATCGAGATCACCGGCACTGAAGACAAGATTGACGGATTATTAGAAGTGCTTCGCCCCTACGGCGTTCTTGAGATGGTTCGAACTGGAATCGTTGCCATGAGGCGTGGGACAAAGACCACCGCACCCGCGACATCCGCAAATTCCGGCGTCGCCGAGATGGCGGCCGACGAGGACGTCTCTTACTCGGTGTAGCTCGCCGCCGTTCCTCTGTGCACCGACATGACCAAAGAATCCGCCAAATTGTGTTTCGCAAACCCCGATGTTAGCATCCAAGAAGAGTCATTTAGAGGCGAGAAAGTATAGGAGGTTGCATGTCGAACAAGAGCGGAGGCGGTTTCGGATGGTTTCTGGTCGGAGTGGGCATCGGTTCGGTTGTCGGCGTTTTGTTCGCCCCGCAGTCTGGTTGCGAAACACGTGAAGTCCTGCTCTCCAAGGCCGACGAAGGCAAAGACTTTGTGCGCAATCGGGCGCGTGAGGCGCGGGAGCATGCCTCGGATTGGGTGGACCGCGGGAAGGACGTCCTGAGCCAGCAGAGAGATCAGATCCGGTCCGCCGTTGAAGCCGGCAAGCAAGCCTATAGGGAAACTACCAGCGCCGCCGCAGACGGCGGGAAGAATCTTTAGATCATCGAATTTTCTTTTTTACTGAAGTGGAGAGAATGAAGAGTAGGGAAAGCGGGCGATTTTATGGACCCAACAGTTTTCATCGCAGTGACGACGGCCGCGGTTGTACTTCAAGCATTCATCCTGGTCGCACTCTATCTGGCAGTTCGTAAGGTCAGCGCCAAAGTGGAATCACTCGCGACTGAAGTACAGGACAAAGTTATTCCGGTAATTTCAACGGCACAATCAACCTTCATCGAATTGCGGCCCAAGATCGAATCCGTAGTGGACGATATCAGCAGCACCACAGCCATGGTGCGCTCACAATTGGTTCGCGTTGACGCCACCCTCACCGACGCGGTGGATCGCGCCCGCTTGCAGGTAATCCGCGCGGATGAACTGGTAAATCACACCCTGGATCGAATCGAGGAAACCGGCCATATCGTACGCAAGACGGTAGCTGCGCCGGTCCGGCAAATCTCGGGCGTCGTGCGCGGAGTTAGTACCGGATTTGAAGTATTTTTTGGAGCCAAGCGTCGCAGGCGAAACGGCAACGGCGCTTCCTCCGACGAGCTGTTCATCTGAGAGGAGCTCGCCCTTGACCGTTCGGCAGGCGGGGACACCTGCCGCTACGCGTGTTCCGTCTCACACAATCCAGCCGCCTCCGACCACCACGTCATCGTTGTAAAAGACGGCAGCCTGCCCGGGCGTTATCGCGCGCTGCGGTTCCGCGAATGTGACGAGGATTTCATCTTCCGCAGTCTTTTCTATTGTCGCCATCGCTCCCGCATGCCGATGCCGGATTTTTACCTGCACGGTCAAAGGCTCTTCAAGCGCGGCCATTGAAATAAGATTTACTCCGTGGACCCGGAGCGTCTTCGTATAAAGATCTTCCTGGCCCCCAACCACCACCTGGCGCGTGTCGCCCTTGATCTGCAAAACGTAGAGAGGCGATCCGGTAGCGACCCCCAAGCCCTTTCGCTGCCCCACGGTGAAGTTATGGACGCCGCCATGCTCCCCGATGACGCGCCCATCTGTTGTAACCAATTCGCCGGCCGTTTCAGGAAGGGCTCCCCCCTGCTCTTCTAAGTAGGCATCGAGAAAATTCTTGTAGTCGCCCCCCGGCACAAAGCAGATTTCCTGCGAATCAGGCTTGTCGGCGAGCGTCAGGCCGTGGTTTCGCGCCAGCTCGCGGACCTCCGGCTTAGTCATTCCGCCCAGGGGGAAAATCGTACGGCTCAACTGATCTTGCGTAAGGCCAAACAGGAAATAGGTTTGATCCTTGGCAAGGTCCACCGGACGCCTTAGTAACCACCGCCCTCCAGGCTCATCGAACTCCACCCGCGCGTAGTGGCCGGTAGCCAGAACTTCAGCGCCAATCTGCTGCGCCACAATCAATAGCTGGTCAAACTTCAAGTGATTGTTGCAAAGACTGCAAGGAATCGGTGTTCGCCCCGAAAGATATTCCTGAACAAACGGGCGCACCACATCGCGCTCAAAACGGTCTTCCTGATTCACGACGTAGTACGGGATGCCAATCGTCTCCGCCACGCGGCGGGCATCGTAAACGTCGTCGAGCGAGCAGCAGCGCCCCTGCACCGATTCCGGCATGCCTTCATGTCCGGCGAGCCGGCGCTGATTCCACAGCTGCATGGTGAGGCCAACGACGTTGTGACCTTCGGCGCGCAACATTGCGGCCACGGCAGAGGAATCAACCCCGCCGGACATGGCTACGGCAATGGTCTTGGTTGGCATGGGAGCTAACTGCTGAGTGCTAATTGCTGACGGCTTCTTTATTATAAACCGGGCTCAGTTGCCGCATCTTGTCAACGGCTTCCGGAATTAGAGACAAGGCAAAATCAATGTCGCCGGAAGTATTCTGCTTGCCCAGGCTGAAGCGAAGACTGGCTCTGGCGCGATCACCGCTCAACCCCATCGCGGTCAGTACGTGCGAAGGTTCAATCGCGCCCGAAGAACACGCGGCCCCGGTGGAGACCGCCAGCCCCTTCAGGTCCAGCGCGATCAGAAGCGGCTCTCCTTCGGTATGGTCAAAATAAATGTTGGTGGTATTTGGAACTCTCGGCGCGTCGCCGCCATTTACACCGCACTCTTCAACCTGACCGAGGATTGTCGTCTCCAGACGATGGCGCAGGTCTGCCAACCGATGCGTCTCCCCGTTTGCCAATCCTTCTTTCGCGAGCTGCGCTGCCTTCCCCAGGCCGACAATGCCTGGAACATTCTCGGTCCCGGCCCGGCGCGAGCGCTCATGGCGGCCGCCGTGAAATAGCGGTTGAAGATGTGTTCCCTTTCGTACATACAGTGCGCCGACGCCTTGAGGCGCGTGCATCTTGTGTCCGGAAATCGAGAGCAGATCGCAGCCAATATCGCTGACATTTACCGGAACTTTTCCTGCTGCTTGCACTGCGTCGGTGTGGAAGTATATATCGGCCTCGGCTGCAATCTTTCCGATCTCTTTCACTGGCTGTAGTACTCCGGTTTCGTTATTCGCCATCATGACCGTGATGAGTCTGGTATTGGGGCGAATCGCCCGCCGTACCTCGTCAGGATCAATCTGACCCCAGGCGTCGCAAGGAACGTAGGTGACGCTGCGTCCGTCGGACTCCAATTGCTTGCACGAATTCAGCACCGCGTGATGCTCAATGGTCGAAGAAATTATATGAGAGTTTTCGCCGATTAATCCCGCGCGAAGCAATCCGAAAATCGCCAGATTGTCGGACTCGGTCCCGCCACTCGTGAACACGATCTCTGATGCCCGGCATCCCAACAAAAGCGCCACCGCGTCGCGCGCTCTCTCCACCGCCGCCCGCGTCTCTTGCCCATGGTGATGGATGGAAGAGGCATTGCCGAAGTGCCCAGAGAAAAACGGCTGCATCGCCTCCATCACTGAGGGGAGCACCGGAGTCGTAGCGTTATTGTCGAGATATACCCGTTTCATGTGACTGCCTATATCTTACGCTGGGGGATGGATCGCCGGCTTGACGGAGGATTTGACATTTTTCGTTAATCGAAGAGGCGTCTTCGAGAGTTCTCATTGACTTGCTCGCGTATGAAAAACATTTCCCCTTGCGTCGGACAAAGTGCTGTAACCCTTGTGTTTTCATTGGGTCCGGATTGGTGGCTTGCATGCTCACATGAGGCATGAGACTAGGGGGCGGTTTTCTATTTGGCCAAAACCGCCGCCTCATAACACGGGGAAGGAAAAAACAATGCGACACGGTCGTTTATTGGCTTTCATTTTTTTATTGGCTGCGGCACTTTTGTTAAGCGGTTCTGCTTTTGCCGACAGCATGGTCTTTAACGGGCCCGGCGGAAACAATTCTGGCGGGGTGTATACGTTCCCATACGACTTCACCGTGAACGGCCAATCCATGCAGCTGCTATGCGATTCTTTTGATAACGAGATTGTGAGCGGCGAAACGTGGAAAGCCACTGAGAATTCCATCCCCGGTAGTGGACGACTCTTTGATCCCGGTCTGTCCGGAAATTATGCCGCTGCTGGTCTGATTTTTGACACCATCGTAGGCGCTAATGGCGTTGCGCTTTCCGGCGTAACTGCGAATTCCAGCGACGCGAACTGGGCCATCTGGGCGCTATTTTCGAGCAACGCGCTGGCTGATATTACTCCTGGCAATGCGTCAAGCCCGTTCGGAACTGCCGGTGACCCGAACGCGCTGGCCTACTACAATGCAGCACTGGCCGCAGCCGTCGGTGCGCCCTCGACCGATTTCACTGGAATCATTGTTTACACGCCCGAGGCAGGCACACAGAGCGGCAACCACGGCACGCCACAGGAATTTCTTGGTCTTGACCCGATGCCTGAACCTGGTGAATTCAGCTATTTGGGAATTCTCGCATTGGTTGGGGCAGGCGCATTCGTATTTCGCAAGCGATTCGCGTTTGAGCGCCCATAGACAGTCCACAAGAAACCAATCTTCGCACTTCGATTAGGCCCGACTTCACTCGGGCCTAATCTTTTTCCTGCGCAAATGTGGTGTCAGTCTGGCTTCCCATACTCCACCTTGGCTTGTTTCAAGAGCGGAATTTCGGGATCGGCATCCTTCCAAAAAGCAAACAAATCCTGATAGGCGGCTCGCGCCTTTGTACTGTCAATTACTTGGGATGTTTCCTCCAGCGGGCATGTTTTGTACGAAACTGGCGCAAGTCAATGCGGGAGGGGGGACCTCCGACTGTAAAGGCTAGCGACGTTCAGGCCATCGGCGATTGTAGAAACCGGCCCCACTATCCCACTTGACTTGCGGAGAACTCCGCGTCAGGCTTAATGCGAACGTTGGAGACTGAAATGAACGAAGGGTTCTTCGCCCCGCTCCATCTGTTGGTGTTGCTCTTCTCGGCCGTTATGGTCTTTGGGATGCCATTCCTTGCGGGCTTCTTCCTTGGCCGTTATGTCGAAATCAAGAAATCGAAACGGCCGTGATCTCAACACAGCAGGCCTTGCGGGCTGGGCCGAACCTTCAATGGATTTTGACTTCGCCAAAACCAAAAAAATCGGTTGCCCCACTCGCCGCGCTTTTCGGCGGGTGGGCATTCGTGCGTATGATATCAAGGAATTTGGAATTGGTCGGTCAAATACCGAATACCACGCGGAATCCAGATCACCATCCTAACTCGTCGAAGAACCGGGACGGGATGGGGCAGCCACGTTTCTGTTAGACCAAAGATGGGAGGCCGCGGACGAGCGTTCCCGAGCTTCGGAATCATTGCGGTATTTTCAAATATCGGCTCTGCACAAAGGCTACGACCGTGCCGTATTCGGACTGGGGAGCGTCTCTGCGTATCGCCGCGTACCACGTTGCATCGCCCGACAGACTCCCGACGGTGTCGGCCCATTCGGTGGTCACTAGCCAATCCAGATAGTGGGACATATCGTCCGGTTTTCCAGCTTCGTCCAAAAGACGGCACCGGCCTCCAACGCCCAGTTCGCTGTCGGTTACCAAGCGATGATCTTCAGTAAACAAGTATGGGAGTCGCTTTCGTCTCGGCATCCCAAGCGATCGTGATGGGTCACGGTGGTTGATGTCCGTGAGGCACAGCTTATCGTGCGTTCTTGCAGCATATACCTCTCCGTGTTTACACAAGCAGCTTGACATCACCATGCCACAACCGTGGATTGATTGGCGGCCCCGCTTGTGGAACAATACCCGCGAATTAAATTCTTTTCTTCAAAATCGGTTCAAAGAAAAATGAGTGCCTTCGCCTCGTGAGCGACTCCCCAATCTCGCGCCGCCGCTTTATTGGGACCGTCGGCTCATTCGCTTTCGCTTCGGGCTTTTCAATTCCGGGCTTCAGGAGCCTTCCTTCTCTATATCCGCCCGTGGACCTCAGTTATTTCGATATGCCCATTCCGCGACGCTCTGGAGAAATCCATTTTGGCTACGCCTCCATCACCTGGGGCGGAAATGATTTCCAGGCGATCGAAGACATCTCGGCGCTGGGATTCCCCGGCATCCAGCTGCGCTCCAATGTTGTGAGCGAATTTGGCCAAAACCCGGGCGCATTGCTCGACCTCCTTCAAAGACATCAGTTAACCCTGGTCGCGCTTTCCAGCGGCAACTTGAACATCGAGAACGATGAATCTGCGGAACTGGCCAAACACGCTTCTAACGCAAAATTTCTTCGTGACAACCGCGGCTCCTATTTGCAGGTGATTTGTTCCCGGCCCAAACGTGCAGTCACCGTCGGCGACTACAAAAAAATGTCGCGCTGGCTGACGGAACTGGGAAAACGAACCGCAGACTTTGGCATCTCGCTCGGATACCACAACCACATGAATTCGCTCGTCCAGAGCTCCGAAGAACTTCAACGCGTCTTCGATAGCGTTGATCCCAGATACGCGAAACTCGAACTCGATATCGCGCATTACTTTGCCGCGAACGGCGACCCGGCCCGCGCCATCGAGCAATATCACAGTGCCCTGCTCTTCCTTCACATCAAGGACGTGCGGACGGCTCCCGCCGATCCCGCTGATACGAAGCGCAGTTATCGCTTCGTGGAACTCGGACGCGGCGAGGTGGATTTGCCCGCCGTCTTTGCCGCGTTAAAGAAAGTTTCATTCCGCGGCTGGGCAATTGTAGAGCTCGATTCCGTGCCGCAGCCCGGTGGTTCACCGAAAGACTCCGCCGCCGTCAGCAAAAAATATCTCGAAGATAAACTCGGATACACCATATGAATTCCCCCTTCCGGGTTTCCGTGATTACCGACGAAATCACTCAGGACCTCGGCCGCGCCCTCGAAATCGCATCCCACGAGTTTGGAATGGACTGGGTCGAATTGCGCGGCATGTGGAACAAGAACATTCTTGACCTCGACGCGAAAGAAATAACCGAAGCCCGCCGCCTTCTCGAACACTATCGCTTGAGGGTGAGCGATATCGCCAGCCCCCTATTCAAGGTGGATTGGCCTGGCGCGCCCAAATCGAAATTTAGCCCGCAAGGTCGGGATCAATTTGGCGCCGATTTTACCTTCGATCAACAGCAGGACGTACTCAATCGCGGTCTGGAATTAGTGCGCGCATTCAATGCCGATCGCTTGCGCTGTTTCGATTTCTGGCGATTGGACGATCCGTCCCCTCACCGCTCCGCAATGAATGAGCAATTGCGGAAGGCGGCGCAAAAAGCTGCGAGCAAAAAAATCATCCTCCTTTTGGAGAACGAGCACGAATGTAACACCGCTACCAGCGCGGAAGCGGTTCAAGTACTCTCCGCCATAAACCTGCCGAACTTTAAGCTGAATTGGGACCCAGGAAATTCCGTGATGCGGGGCGATACCCCTTACCCGCAAGGTTACGACCGCCTGCCGAAAGATCGCATCGGCCACGTACATTGCAAAGACGTACAGCGCGCCCCCGATGGCAAATATGAATGGGCGGCGATGGGCCGCGGCATAATTGACTGGCTGGGACAATTCCGCGCCCTCAAGCGTGACGGCTATCATTACGCTGTCAGTCTCGAAACCCACTGGCGCGGCGCCGGGACCTCGGAAGCGTCAACCCGCCAGAGTTGGGCCGGTATGAAAGAACTCCTGCAAAAGGCCGGCGGACTAAAGGCTTGATTGCAGCGCTTCAAATGCCGACCGGCATGAAATACGTAGCGGCAGGCGTGCCACCTGCCATTCTTCCTATTTCTGCATTTCCTGTGCGCTGTCTGTGGAAATGACAATTTCAAAAAATCCAAATCTCTGCGGCAGGTTCTTCTCCGCAAACTAAAAGCTGTCCACAGCGCAGGTTACGCCCAACTGCGGAAAATACTTCTTTGCCCGTCCCCATAGCGCTGCCCTTTCTGGAATTCTCCCGCCATGCACCAGACCTGTAAGTTTTCCAGGTGTATATTCGTCCTCACTTTAAAGCAAACCAGCCACGCTCAGCAGTGAACTTCAAACTTCAATTTCTCCCTCCCCCAAGGGTGGAAACAAGGTGCACACGACGAACGAAAAGAACACAGACCAATGGAAAATATATCGCACGCGATTCTTGGTTCGGGCCCGGCAACTTAGCGAGCCATTAACTTTTACCGACGCCCTCGGCCGCGACCACTTCGGAGAACCAGGAGACTACCTCGTGGAATCTTCCGACGGAACGATGCGGGTCGCCCCAAAGGCGATCTTCGAGGACATCTACGTGTCAATGCCCTCGACGTACCGAAACCGTAAATTAACTAAGAATCCCGAAATTGCGATGACTGGAAAGAAGCCCTTTGGATACCACGCCACCGCTTCAGCTTAGTCTCTGTGGAAAACTGGACGGGGGTGACGTATCAGCCCAGTTAATTCCGTCACATACAATATGTAGTGATACCCTATTGACAGACCCCATATACGGGAGTACTGTTTGGCATCCAAGGTCATTATCGCCTCTGGATATCAGAACTTGGATTTGCGCGGTGGCCGTTCCCGTCCGAACATCCCCCACCGGGAACGACAACTTTCGCTGCAACAGACCAGGAGTGTAAATGGAAGACATCGCGCACATGGTTTCAGCTTCGCTTGCCCGCCACGGCTTTGTCACCCAGGTGGATCATCGCCGTTTGCAGTGGTCACAGTGGTCCCGGTGCGAATCAAGCTTCAGCGTTTTGCTGGCTCCCAGCAAACCTGGGCTTTTTGCCCTGGCCGAGCAACAAGCCGCTGTTGGCGACAAGCGAATTCTCGCCTTATTTCAAATTTCCGAAACCGAAGACTTGGGCATGGCCTTAGCTCGTTTGTTCTTGCCCAATTCATCCGGTCGGGATCGCTTATTAACGAGACCATGCTTCGTCCGGTATGCAGTAATAGAAGATGCCGATCAACGCCGGGCTAGCTATTGCTCTCTGCAGGAAGTTAAGGAAATACCTGACAACCTGACGGTACACAATTTTGCAGAATCGGAAGACGACGCGCTGCCTGCGACCGGGACTTAAGAAGCCCCCTGCGACTCGAAACTGGGAACTGAGAACTGGTTTCTGCCTTCAGCCACTTAAATGACGTGAGGGTGCTTTGGAAGGCAGCTTTACGGAAAACGCGGTCAGATTGTCAGGTGATGATCAGACAGCATAATTCGGAAGGTGACATTCCGCTGGTTGCAACCGGAGCTTAAGAAGTTTCCTGCGACTGGGAACTGGACACTGAGAACTGGCTGCTGCCTTCATCCGCTTGAGTGGCGTGGCTGCGGCGCTTTGGAAGGCAATGTCATCTAATAATTAACCGAACTTTTTAGCAGGCGGGCCCCAGAGTCCGCGGGAGAACGACGCAATGCCGGATACAACTACCAAAGAATCCCTCAACCTAACCACGACTGCCCCGCCCGCTAAGAAATCATCCGGACTGAGCTTCCGCCGCCTCTTCACCAAGGCCGGCGTTTCTCCTTTCGACGAAATCGAATGGGAACTCCGTCTCGCTCAAATCACCGATGCGAAGGGCAACGTGATCTTCGAGCAGAAAGACGTCGAGACCCCCAAAGATTGGTCCATGACCGCGACCAATATCGTGGCCAGCAAATATCTTCACGGAACACTGGGAACTCCAGAGCGCGAGTCCGGCGTCCGCGCCTTAGTCACTCGTGTCGCCGAAACTATTCGCGACTGGGGAATGTCGCAGGGATATTTCAAATCACAAGAAGACGGGGCAACTTTCCACGACGAACTGGTGCACATTCTCGTCCGCCAATACGCCGCATTCAACTCGCCGGTCTGGTTCAACGTGGGCTGCGACCGCATCGAGACCAACTCTGACGCGCAGAACTGGCACTGGAACCCGGTCGCGGGCCGCGTCGAGTTTGGAGTCACCGGATACAAGACTCCCCAATGCTCCGCATGCTTTATCAACTCAGTGAAAGACTCCCTGGACTCGATCCTCACCCTCGCCAAGACCGAAGGCATGCTCTTCAAATGGGGGTCCGGTACCGGAACGAATTTGTCTTCGCTGCGATCTTCCACTGAAGGCCTCAGCGGCGGAGGCACCGCCAGCGGCCCGCTCAGCTTCATGAAGGGATTCGACGCCTTCGCCGGCGTCATCAAGTCCGGCGGCAAGACGCGACGCGCCGCCAAGATGGTGATTCTGAACATCGAGCATCCCGACATCGTTGACTTCATCGAATGCAAGAGCAAAGAAGAAGCTAAGGCCCACGCGCTGATCGCCGCCGGCTACGACGGATCGTCGCCCGATTCCGACGCCTATTCCTCCATTTTCTTCCAGAACGCCAACAACTCCGTTCGCGTCACCGACGACTTTATGTACGCCGTCATGCGCGATACCGATTTCAGCACTCGTGCCATCCGCGACGGTCGCCCCATGCACACCTTCAAAGCCAAGGACCTACTTTATAAAATTGCTGACGCCACCTGGCGCTGCGGCGACCCCGGCATGCAGTTCGACACCACAACCAATCGCTGGCATACCTCGAAGAACACCGATCGCATCAACGCGTCAAACCCATGTTCTGAATACATGTTCCTCGACGACTCAGCCTGTAATCTCGCGAGCTTGAACCTGCTCAAGTTCGCGCCCAACGGGACTTTCGATGCCGAAGCCTACCGCCACGCCGTGGACATCCTGATCACCGCGCAAGAAATTCTCGTTGACAACGCCGGATATCCCACGGAAATGATCGGCAAGAATTCCCACGACTATCGTCCCCTCGGCCTGGGATACGCAAATCTCGGCGCCTTGTTAATGGCCGCCGGCTTGCCTTACGACTCCGATGCAGGACGCGACTACGCCGCCTGCGTAACCGCCATCATGTGCGGCGAAGCCTATCTGCAATCCTCAAAGATCGCGGAACTCTGCCCGCCATTAATTCCAGCAACTGAGCCGACGAAACGAGGCCTTTCGGAAACGAATCTCGGGGAAAACGTCATGCCCGGAGGCGCATGCCCCGGCTGGTACATAAACCGCGAACCTTTCCTCGACGTCATCCGCATGCACCGCGCCTCCGTCAACAACATAAATAAAACCAATGTCCCCGCCCCGCTCTATGAGGCTTCAAAATCCACTTGGGACGAAGCCCTCGCCCACGGCGAAAAGCACGGCTATCGCAACGCCCAAGTAACCGTCCTCGCCCCCACAGGCACTATTGGGTTCATGATGGATTGCGATACGACCGGAATTGAGCCGGACCTGGCGTTGGTGAAGTACAAGAAGCTGGTCGGGGGCGGGATGATTAAGATCGTCAATCAGACGGTTCCTACTTCTTTATTTAAGTTGGGATACACGCACGATGAGACTGACAAGATCGTCAGCTACATTGACGCTACGGGCACGATTGAGGGCGCGCCGGAAATTAAGGACGAACACCTGGCCGTATTCGATTGCTCGTTCAAGCCTTCGAAGGGGACTCGGTCCATCCATTACATGGGGCATCTCAAGATGATGGCGGCGGCGCAGCCGTTTATCTCCGGGGCGATTTCGAAGACGGTGAACCTACCGGAGAATGCTTCCGTCGAAGACATCATGGAGGCGTATCTCCAGGCGTGGAAACTTGGCCTGAAGGCCGTAGCCGTCTATCGCGATGGATGCAAGAAGTCGCAACCGCTGAGCGCGGCGGGAAGCACGACGGCTCTGAGCAGAAAAGAAGATCGTGTAGGCGCGAGCGTCCCGCTCGTGCAACAAGAAGAAGCAGGCCTTACCGGTCCTCCGCGGGCGGTGCGGCACCGCCTGCCGGAAGAGCGCGCTTCGGTCACCCACAAATTTGAAGTGGGAGGCCACGAGGGCTACATCACAGTTGGGCTTTATCCTGACGGATGCCCCGGCGAGATCTTCGTGACCATGGCCAAAGAAGGCTCCACGGTTTCGGGGCTCATGGACAGTTTTGCTTGCGCCATTTCTATCGCGCTGCAACACGGCGTGCCTTTGAAGCTCATGTGCGAGAAGTTCGCGCATACGCGCTTCGAGCCCAGCGGATGGAGCAAGACTCCGGAAATCGGATTCGCCAAATCCATCATGGACTACATCTTCCGCTGGCTCCAGTTGCGTTTTCTGACCGGCCAGCAGCAGATGCTGTTCGATACGCTGCGGCCGAAGCTGTCAGCAGTCGGCTCTCAGCTATCAGAAGACATAGATCATGTGGGGCGGGCGCCCTCGCCCGCCATCTCCAGCGGCTCGGTTCATGCGGCGGATGCGTTATCCAACATCGTGGATTTAGGAGACGCCCCCACCTGTAGCTTCTGCGGAAGCATCATGACCCGCAACGGAAGCTGCTACAGATGCATGAGCTGCGGCAGCACCAGCGGGTGCAGCTAGGGATCGTGTAGCGCGGACACTCCTGTCCGCGAGGGTTGACTCGATGGAGGGACGGACGTTCCCGCCCGTCAAGCGGAGCAAGGTTCTCAGAGGTTCTTGACGACTAGCGGTGCTCGTAAATGCACTTCAAGATTGTCGGGCCGATATCAGACGTGGAGTCCTTCGCCTCCGGTACTGGGATCAGAGAACGCAAGCGACTGTGGAAAGCCTATGGCAAGAGTCGTTGGAGGAAACTGAAAGGCATAGCTGACATCGAATTTTCCGATGGTACGATATGCCAGGCAGAAGTTCACTGGTATGAAGCTCATGGGATCGGCGCGAAAGAATACAAAATCAAGCGGATTGTCTGACATGAAGCTGGACGTCAAGAAGCGCGAAGCCCGCTTTGTGCTCTGCGTGCAGAATAAGGACTATCCTGCATCGCTTGAGACGCGCAAGGTTTATCAACTGCTTTCAGACGAGGATGCCTCGAAGCACGGCCAAGTCCGCATCATTGACGAGTCGGGCGAGGACTATTTGTATCCGGAAGACTATTTCGTGCCGATAAAACTGCCGCAGGCAGCGGAGAGGGCAATGTTGCGGGCGATCTAGTCTTTGCTGTCGCGCTCGGATTTAGGAGACGCCCCAACCTGCAGCTTCTGCGGAAGCATCATGACCCGAAACGGAAGCTGCTACCGGTGCATGAGCTGTGGGAGCACCAGCGGGTGTAGCTAGGGTTGAGGAGTCGCAAAAGTTTCGGATTGCCGATTTTTGTTTGTACCGATTTCAGTCAGTACAGTAAACAAGGGCCCTAAAACCAAAATTCGAAGACGTACTGTGAGGGGGTCACGGCACGCCGTGGCTCCCTTTTTGTTTTGTCGTTGAAGTGCGGGGGCGTGAAGTGCGTTTGAAACGGTTCGAAGTCAACAATTTCAAGTAACCTATGCGCATCGAAAGCGTTGCCGTGAAAAACCTGCGCTGCATTAAAGACAGCGTCGCCTACTTCGGTGACTACACTTGCCTAGTCGGCCCAAACGGGAAAGTCTACCTTTCTACACGCACTGAACATCTTCTTTCGCCACGTTGAGGATGCCAAGACTGACGTGACCTCGCTGACATCCGAGGATTTCCACCTGCACGATACAACTAGCCCGATCGAGATAGCTGTTACTTTTGCGAACCTGTCCCCAGAAGCAGAGGAGGACTTCAAGGATTACGTACGTCAAGGGAAGCTGATTGTCTCTTCTCAGGCGCCGTTCGACAGCAAATCGAATCGGGCAGAAGTTAAGCAATATGGACAGCGGCTGGGGATGGCGGCCTTCAAACCCTTCTTCAAGGCATACGGTGACGGAAAGCTTGTCGCCGATCTGACGGCAGCATTCGAAGCCATCGAAAAAAACGTCCCTGAACTGGCAGCAAAGAAGTCCAAGAAGACCAAGCCCGCGATGTATCAAGCGTTGCGCGACTTTGAGGCTGAAAGGCCCGACCTATGTGAAGTCATTCCCAGCGAGGACCAATTCTACGGCGTTAGTAAGGGCGCAAACCGACTGGAGAAGTACGTCCAGTGGATATTTATTCCCGCTGTGAAGGACGCGACAGAGGAACAATCAGAAACAAAAACCGGCGCACTTGGCAAGCTCTTGGCGCGAACGGTGCGTGCGAAAGTCAATTTTTCAGCGACGGTGGACGACCTAATTGCGAAGGCGAGGCAGCGATATCAGCAGATGCTGGACGACAACGAAAAAGCATTGGCTGATGTCTCGGACGCTCTCCAGAAACGGCTTGCGGAATGGGCGCATCCTGACGCAACTTTGAGAGTTGCCTGGCAGCAGGATTCATCGAAGGCGGTTAGGGTCGATCTGCCTCTCGCAGGCATTATCGCGGGAGAGAGCGGCTTCGAGGGCAATTTGGCACGTTTCGGGCACGGCTTCCAGCGTTCTTACCTGCTTGCCCTCTTGCAGGAACTTGCCAGCGGTGACGATAAGACGGCGCCCACTCTGATCCTAGGATGTGAGGAACCTGAGCTATATCAGCACCCCCCTCAAGCTCGCCACCTTGCGGGCGTTTTCGAAAGACTTTCGGAAGATAACGCGCAAATCATAGTAACCACGCACAGCCCATATTTTGTAAGCGGAAAGAATTTCGAAGGTGTTCGAGTTGTCCGGCGCAGCTTCGACGACAACTATGCCTATATTCTCAGGTATTCGTATGCGGAGACTGCGAAGCGCTTTGCTGAAGTAGTCGGTGAGCCTCTGAAGGAAGACTCTGCAATGCTGTCGAAAGTCCATCAGGCCCTTCAGCCCGCTCTGAACGAGATGTTTTTCACGCAGCGGCTTGTGCTGGTCGAAGGCCTTGAGGACGTAGCTTATATTCACTCTTGGCTCGTACTTACCGAACGCTGGGAAGCGTACCGTCGCAGCGGGTGCCACGTTGTCCCGGTAAACGGCAAAAGCGAGATGATCCGGCCGATAATCATTGCTCAAGGTTTGGGAGTTCCCGTGTTTGCCGTCGTGGACGCAGATGGCGACAAGATCAACAAGCCAGAAAATCGAACCCGCCACCATCGAGACAATCTCGCGTTAATCCGCCTGTTCAAGGGCGACGAAAACAATTTGTTCCCCATCGCACCCGTGTGGCTTGACAATTTTGTGCTGTGGCCCTCCGATCTCGCCGACACCCTCAAACGAGAATTCATTGTTGCCCTCGGGGTCCAGGGGGCTGAGCAGTTCGAGCATATGCACAATCGGGCATGCGAGGAATGCGGCCACGCGGGCGATCTTGCGAAAAACGCAGTGTACATAGGCAATTTGGTTACATCGCTCAAGGAGGCGGGAGTCACCTCCAAAAGCCTCGACCAGCTGTGCGAGAGAATCATCGTATTTGGAGCTTAGGCGACGTGGCGCTGGCCCCTGGATCGCACCTTATAAACCAACAGCTTCTTCGAAATGAGGTTCTAACGAATGAAAAGCTCTGACAAAGGTTCCGGCGACAGTATTAAATGTCCCAAGTGCGGCGAGCTAATTCCAATCACCGAAACCCTCCAGAACCAGCTAACCGAACAAGCGCGTGCAGAAGTAAGAAGAGAGCTAGCGGGTGAGCAGAGGGCTCTCGTTGCAAGGGAGAGGGAGATCCAGACCAAAGAAGCCGAGCTGCAAAAGGCTGAACAAGGCATTGAAGATCGCCTTGCGAAACGACTGGCAGTTGAGAAGGCAAAACTCTCCACAGACGCGTTGCGGAAAGCCCGCTCTGAGGTTTCGCTGCAGATGAACGATTTAGAGGCTGATGCCGCCGAAAATGATCGTAAGCTCCAGGAGGCACAAAAGAAAGAGCTTCAACTGCGTAGGGAAAAACGTGAGCTGGAGACAGCCAGACAGTCTCTTGAATTGGATGTTGCACGCAGGGTCGATGCCGAGCGCCAAAGTATCCGTGAGGAAGCCTTGACGCAAGCCGCCGACCAGCACCGGCTAAAGGACGCCGAGAAGGACCAAAAGCTGAAAGATGCTTTGAGAATGAACGAGGAGCTGACCCGGAAACTGCAACAAGGGTCGCAGCAGACTCAAGGGGAAGTTCTAGAGCTCGAACTCGAGAGCCTACTTCAAGAGTGTTGCCGTCTGGATGAAATCCTCCCTGTGCCTAAGGGAGTGCGCGGGGCGGATGTCCTTCAAAAGGTAAACAACCGGTTCGGAGTTTGCTGCGGTCTGATTATTTGGGAGGCAAAGCACACAAAGAACTGGAGCGATGGCTGGGTTTCAAAGCTGAAGAATGATCAACAGCAGGCCAGGGCTGACGTGGCGGTGCTCGTAACGGATGTTCTTCCTAAGGACATTGATTGTTTCGGGAAGAAGGACGGTGTCTGGATTACGACCCCACGATACGTGCCCGGCCTTGTCGTGGCGCTCCGCGTGACCTTAGAAGAAGTAGCAAAAGCAAAGCGTACGGTTGCAAGTAAAAACGAGACCGTCGAGGCACTTTACAATTACATGACGGGCCCGGATTTCACGAACCGCGTGGAGGCGATCATGCGGGCTTTCATCGGAATGAAAGAAGAACTGGACGAAGAAAAACGCGTCACGACGCGACGCTGGACCAAACGCGAAAAACAGCTCGAACTCGTAATCCTGAATACGAGCGGCATGTACGGAGAGCTTCAAGGGCTGGTCGGCACGTCATTGAAGCCAATCGCATCCCTCGAATGGGGAGAAACCGATGACCCGGATGGAGCGGGTCTTACGCTGGCTGCCGAGGCGGAAGACACTCCGTAAGGTGCTGAATAGCGATGTGCTACCCCTGCGGGGCGTGAGTCGGGTTGCTGGCTGTATCGGCATGGCTGAAACCATGCCCTTCCCAAGACCGTCAAGGTCAAAGATCGCGGACGAGGGCGTCCGCGCTACACGAGCAGCAGATTCCTCACAAATAAGTTGTTCGGAATGACAATTTATTTGATCGATCAGTTGCGGTATTGAGAGAAACGCGGAGTCCCCTTCAGCAGGTTCATGGGCGGCTTTCCCTACGTGAAGCCACTTTTTTACGGATGTCTATGTGTAACAATTTACACATGACCACCAACCTAGCCCTGGACGACAAGCTGATCGAAGCCGCGCGCAAAGCTGGGAATCACCGGACTCAGAAAGATGCGGTGACCGCCGCACTCGCGGAGTATGTCCAGCGGCGCAAGCAACTGCGCACTCTGGAAGCTTTTGGCGGATTTGAGTTTGATCCCGCATACGACTATAAAGCCGAGCGCCGACGGAGGCGTGAAGAACGCAAGGTCCCCTTCGGCAAGCTCAGGGCAGGCTCTCGACTTCGCTCGGGATGGCAGTTTGGGAGAGAAAAAATCCCGCATCTATAAATCCCACGTCTCGCAAATGCGGCGAGACATGGGGCACCCCTGCGGTGGAATCCGCGCTACACGATCAAGATCAAAGGCCGCGAACGAGGGTGTCCGCGCCACACGGGCAAAAGCAGATTCCCTTCGGCTTCGCTCAGGGCAGGCTCTCACAACCTACGTGGTCGGAATGACAGATTCTGAGCTTGAACGGCGACCCACAGGCATAAGATTGAACGTGTGGTTTTAGTCAGAGAAAACCCGATTCCCCGATTTGCGTCCTGAAGACGATTTTGCGGAAATCTTGTCAATAGGTAGAAATTACCTCCAGCAAGCTATGCTGCTGGAAATGCGGCAGATATAATGGCACTAATTGATTTGACTAACCCAAGTCGGTTAAGTTGTTGAAGCCGTGACAGGGCTTTATTGTTCAGGATTTGACAGGATTGTCAAATTCTTCAGTTTTAACCAGAATCTTGTATGATGTCTCCGCCATGCCAATTACAGGCGGTCCGTATTTAGCAGCAGCATTTCTGTGCGAAAAAGCGTTACGTGAAATTGATGGAGTTAACAGTTTCATTCGTGTCGTAGATCGCGATGGACCGTGACAGGCCCAACAGAGATTATGGCTCCCACGGCCGTTCAGGCAACTCTGGTAGTGGTATTCAAATCCGGAATTCACAGAGGGACTGGACATCTGACGATTACGCCGATTTCGCCATCAGAAGTACGTTTGACACCGCTTGTATTGCCTGTTCACTTCGACGGCGACGACGACCGTGGGCTGGCCGTCCTGTTGCCGATGGCATTTCCAATTCAAGAGCCGGGACTATACTGGTTTGATATTTCTCTGGATAATCAGTCTTTTAGTCACATACCACTAAGGGTCGTATACCATCAGGTTGCCCCGATGTCCCAGATGCCGCCCAGCGCTGGCCCCAATACGGGCCTCCCACCACACCAGTAGCACTGGACGTGCTGACGGATGAGGGTTCGCTGGTTGGTTCACGCTTAACGACAATTCCAGCTTCCCGCATTTGCTCAAGAGGGTCCCAGTTTGTGGGCTTAGGGTCAGACGTACTCCACCATGCCGGGCCAGTTTGCATCCATACATCGCGAAGTTCTGCGATGGAAGCATTCACGTCACTGACGCCAAATTCGGTTCCGCACGACGGACAAATTCTATAATCCATTGGCGGAGCTTCCATTTCGTATCCGCACACAGGGCACAAATTTTCAATGTTCATTTTCTGCACTCCGTTCTGAAATAAACGAGGTTGTTAGCATGTACATGACAACGGCCCGCTAATCGCTTCGCCAGACGTACAGAGCCGTACTGAGCGGCATATAAACGCAGAATCATAACATGATAGGATGAGCCTGAGGGATTGATTTGGCCGCTAAACCTAAGACCACAAGCCCAGAATACCAGCGATTCGAGGGCGCACTGCGCCAGGTTTTAAGTGTTTCAAAAACCGAACTAGGGCACCGGGAAAAGCAATATCAGGCTTCGCGTGCGGGGAAACCGAGGCCCGGTCCTAGACCTAAACACTCTTCTTCGGGCCGCGCTTCCAGCGATAAATAATCTGACGATACGGATTAGAAAGGCCTCGCTTCGTCCTTGCCAGTAACTTCCGCGAATGTAAGACGCTTCCCCGCTACTTGTGACAGAGCCAATTCAAATCGTGCAGAATCGCTAAGCTTGCGACCTTCTGAATCTTTTCGATTGTTATAACGAAATACTTGTTCGTCAACATAGCGGAACAAATGGAACGGCTCGACGGCAACGTAAGTCCCGTTCAGCCCCCTCTTGAGCAATGACCAGAAATTCTCCATCCCGTTTGTGTGAACTCGACCGTCAACGTAACCCTGTAAATGATTCACAGTTTCGTGAACATAGTTAGCTTTTAGGGAATCATAAGAAACGGCCTGATCGGTATAAAGTTTGGAACCGTGCTCGATTTCGTTAAGAATTTGAGTCTGCAAAGTTTCGCGCCGGGTGTTGGCTACGACAGTGGCCCTGACTTTTCTCTGCTCACGATCTAGCATTCCCATGACGGCGGTCTTTGCGAGATATCGAGCCGAAGTAGTAGCTTTCCAATCGGCAGTTTCATTGCGAAGTTTCTGAATTCGGAGCTTACGGCTCTTGTGCATGTTCCGGGCTTTCTGTCCTACGAAGGTCTCATCCACTTCCACTTCGGAGCCGGAGCCGCCAAGTTTTGTTACGGTGCCGCTCTGCAAAACGAGTCTCAATCGATGCAGCACAAACCATGCAGACTTCTGGGAGATGCCGAGATCGCGGGCAATCTCGTAACTACTAACACCATTTCGGCAGTTAACCAGCATCCACAAAGCAGGGAGCCACTTTGTAAGAGAGATCGCGCTATCCTCGAAGATGGTTCCGAGTTTTACTGAGAACTGGCGGCGGCAATCGCGACACTTCCAGCGTTTCTGGGTCTTAATCCAGTACGGTTCCTTTGCAGAACAGGCGGGACACTCTACGCCTTTCGGCCAGCGCATTCTGGCAACTGCATCAATCGAGGTTTGCTCATCGCTGAAGTGCTGTATAACTTGTTGTAATGTCTGTGGGCTTGCCATGACCCAACTTTAGCAAAATCGCTTGGGTTAGTCAAGTTAATTAGTGCCGATATAATGGTAATAATATATTTGACTGACTAACGTGCTACTCTGAATCTAAATTTCTAGCGGCGATCTGCTGAACAGACCTGCGTAGGTTAGAGAAACGTTGTGCATCGTAAAGCCAGAAGTCATCTCGCGAACGAAAATTTCTTAGAGCCAGCATGTAGCTTGGCCGCACTTTCACGGTGAGGTCTCCGTCAGCCCATATCGCATATTTATATGCTTCATAGGCGAGCAAGTCTGCTGCCTGAACTGGCCATGCGCGAGCGCTATCTACAAACGTCAGGTCTCCAATGTGTCGGGCATTTGGGTCATTCGCCTTTGCGAGCAGTCTTTTCAGTTCGCCATAGCAGATGACAGCCCACCCATCAGTGTTCTCATTGGAATCAAATACAAAGTGCATCACGACTCCAGGTTTGCAGTGACGAATAGTTCTCAGAACACATGTGCGAAATGCCATGAACATCGGATTATCGGGTGCCCTCAATGTATCGGTCGCTCCGCACAACATCTGCCGTTCTTCTGCGCTTTGCTTTTGCCACTCGCTTCTGCGGACGCCATGCGCGAAAGGATAGACCTTGTATTTTCCGATCACGGTCAGCAGCTCGAAAAGAAATTGTTTGCGCCGAAGTTCGCTCCAACCCTTATACGGCCCGACTCTTTGCTTGTTCTGATCTCTAGCCCAGTACTGCTTCGCATGAAATTCCGGCACCTTGTACTCATTGAGGATTTGTCGCCAGCCGCGTTCAAATTTTGCCCATTGGCCGCTGCCTCCCCAGTAGCCAGCAATCAGGCAGTAAGGCGAGTCTTTATGGGTGCCGCTGTCGTCCATGTAAACGCGAATCATGGCAAAACGTTTGCTGACGAGCCGATCTGTCAGCGGATGAGTACCGCGCACGTAACCAATCACCCAACTACCCGCGAGTTGACTTTTGCAGCGCAACAGGACACACTTTTCCTGTCGTGCCGCAAAAGCCAACTCGCCCGACCCACTCGGCCAAGAATGTTGAGGGCGATTTCGGTAAGTTCACGAATTTTATGCGGCGTCTGGTTGCCGTTCCCCATTCGGAGATCAAAGCTAAACTGGACGCCGAGAAGCAAGCGAAGCGACGGCGGCAGAAGCGATCTTCCGCTTCGGGCCACGCTTCCCGCGCAAAGGATTAGAAAGGCGTGGTACCCTCCTTACCCGTTACTTCGGCGAAGGTCAGTCTCTTTCCAACAACCTGAGTCATTGCGAGATGAAACCTGTCCGCGTCAGTCAATGGATCGTCGCGGGTTGCGCGATTGTTGTAGCGGAATAGCTGCTCATCCACGTATCGAAACAGGTGGAATGGTTCCACGGCAACGTAAGTTCCATTCAGCCCACGCTTCAGCAATGACCAGAAGTTTTCCATTCCCTGAGTGTGAACTTGCCCGTCCACGTATCGCTCAAGGTGGTTGACGATTTTGTGCTCGTACTCATCGGCAAAGTGCTTGTAGTTGTCGAACTCATCAGTGTGCAGAGTCGCGCCTTTTTCCGCGTTCTCTCGCACGAAAGACTGGACATTACTAAGGCGGCGATCTGAGACTACTTTCGCTCTGGCGCGACCGCCACGTTCCAGCATTCCGAGCACTACGGTCTTTCCAAGATAGCGCGAGGACAGCACGGATTTGTGATCGGGAATTTCGTTGCGAAGCCGATGCAGTTTCAGCTTGCGGCTCTTGTGCATGTTCCGAGCCTTACCGCCGATGAAACTCTCGTCAACTTCGACGGGTGGGCTATCAGGGCCACCTAGTTTCACGAATGACTTTGACTGAATAGCAAGCCGGATGCGATGCAGCATAAACCATGCCGACTTCTGAGTTACGCCGATTGCCCGATGCAGTTCATAGCTACTGATTCCGTTTTTGCAGTTCACAACAAGCCATACGGCGGGAAGCCATTTATCTAAGGGAATCGGGCTGTCCTCAAATACGGTGCCAACCTTCAGGGAAAACTTCTGTTTGGGGTGATCGCCGTAGCAGCGATACAGCTTCGCCTTTTCGAGATAGGTTACTTTCTCGGAATCGCAGTGAGAGCAGCGAACTTTCCCGTCAAGCCAGCGAACGGAAATCATGAACTGACGGCAGTTCTCGGCATCCCGAAAGAACTGCATGGCCTGTTGAAGTGTCTTTGGGATTTCCATGCAACGAATGTAGCAGGAAAGCGATAGTCAGTCAAGTATATTATTACCGATATAATTTTGGAAATCGTGGCCCAGTTACCTATCAAATCTGTCATACTTAATATAGGGGTTGAACATTTACTCGGAACAAACTGTCTTGTCAGGAGTTTAAGCAATTCGCGACTGTGCTACCCGGCAGAATGGCCCTCGAGAAACAGATCCGGTTTGACTCAAGCTCAGGGCAGGTTCCTCACAGCTGAAGTCCTCTAGGAACGGCAATTTTCATCAGCTGAAGCAATCGCAAAGGGCGCGGACGTCCGCGCCACACTGGCACGAATAGAATCCTCACAACGGAAGTCGTTCGGAATGATAATGAGTTGAATTAAGAATATTGAAGGATGGCAAACAGCGGCCTTAGAGGCCGCTTTTTTATTGGCAAGTCAACACGGAGGTTCACAAAACAAATCTATGAAAATCATCACTGAAGGTGAAACTTGCAAGCAGCGGGGGGAGTGGGCGGAGTTGTGTTTTATGGCGAGGGCGGCGGACCGTGGATTCACGGTGTCGAAGCCGCACGGGGATTCGGCAAGCTATGACGTGGGCGTGGAGAGTAATGGGCGGTTCCTGCGCGTGCAGATAAAGTCGACGACGTTTCAGCGGAAGGGATCGTTTACGTGCAACATCATTGGTCCGAAGCGGGAGCGGTATGCCAGCGGAAAGCTGGACTTCTTTGCGGTACTTTTAGTGCCGCTGGATGTGTGGTATCTCATTCCCTTTGAAGTGGCGGAGGATAATCACTCGTTAAACTTGACGCCGCGAAAAGGGCATAAGTTTTCGCAATACATGGAAGCGTGGGATCTTTTGCGAGGCAGGGAGCACAGTACGCCGATCCGGCAGACGCGAAGGAAAGCAGTGCGGCTGTGAAAGGCGCTGACAGAAGTCCCCGCGCGAACAAGCAAAAGGCTTTAGAGAGTTGGTTTCAAATAGGGCCCTTCCATGCATAGGTCCTTCGTTGGGGTCCTTCGCGGAGCGAAGGACCCGCTGCCTCAGGATGACAAGTTCAGGAGGTTCGAAAGCAGATACTCCCACGCGCTAGAAAACGACTGCACCTGGTTAACCGCAGGGAATCGAATGATTCGAAAATTGAAGAGCGGGGAGACATTAATCACGTTACAGCCGCGCGGACAAGTCCCGGTTTTGAGCAGCGCGGCTGAACGGCGTCTTTGATGTGCCTTCACTCATCTAACATAAGCGGATGAGCCCATTCCAGACCTTCACCGCGCGCCTGACTCAGTCTCTAGCTCTGTCTGGATTCACCAAGCACCTCGACTTTGAACTGGAGGGCGTGGCGCGTTTTGGTTTCGTGGCGGGGCAGTGGCTTTCATTCAAACATACCAAGCCGGACGGCGAAGAAATCACTCGCGCGTATTCGATCGCTTCGCCTCCAGGCGATAATGCCCGGTTGGCACTGTGTTTGAACCGGGTGCAAGACGGCTTCATGTCAAATTTTCTTTGCGACATGCGGGAAGGCGACGAACTGCAATGCCAGGGTCCATTCGGCGATTTCATTCTGCGCCCTCCCCTCCGCGACACCATTTTTATCGCCACCGGAACTGGGATCGCCCCGTTCCGATCCATGCTGCACTGGCTGCTGGCGGACGAATCACGGCATCAGGATAAGCAGATGTGGCTGGTCTTCGGGAACCGCACGGAAGCGGACATTTATTATCACGCGGAATTTTTGCGGCTGGCGAACGATCACAGCAACTTCCATTATCTGCCGACGTTGAGCCGTGGCGAGCCCGGCTGGCGGGGGCTTCGCGGATACGTCCAGGAGCATGTGCCTTCAATTGCCGCGGGGCGGACTGACATGCACGCGTACGTCTGCGGGCTGGACAAGATGGTCAAAGCCAATCGCGATCTGCTGAGGAGCCAGGGATGGGACAGGAAATCCATCCTATATGAGAAGTACGACTGACTTCCCAAGCAGTCGCTCTTGCAACTTGCCCGTCAAACCTGCAAACTAATTCATGCGAGTCTTGGCGCGATTCATGTTGTCGGCTAGCGATGTCGCGCACTTCCCTGCTCCGGCCCTGCCTGAAGTTGCATTTCTCGGTCGCTCGAACGTGGGCAAGTCGAGTGTGATCAATTCCCTGCTGGGCGCGAGGATTGCCAAGACCAGCTCCACTCCCGGACGCACTCGCAGCATCAATTTTTTCGAGGTACGCTGGGCGGGAAAACCTCGTCCGGAGGTGATATTTGCGGACCTGCCAGGGTACGGCTATGCCAGGATTTCGCGCGAAATTTCCGGCCAGTGGCCCAGCTTCATTGAGCCTTATCTCCACCAGCGTGCGTGCCTGGCGCTTTGCCTGGCATTGATTGACATCAGCGTGCCGCCGCAGGATAGCGACAAGCAGCTTCTGGAATTCCTGCAAGCGAGCGGACGTCCATTTGCGATCGTTGCGACGAAGAGCGACCGGCTTTCCGGGAATCAGCTGGCCAATGCACTGCGCCTCTCCGCGAAGACACTTCCCGGCACACTGACAATCCCATTTTCCGCCAAGACCGGCGCGGGCAAAGAGCAACTGTGGCGGCACATAAGATCAGCGATCACGGCTACATCCGCAGAGTGATTCGGCGGTGTATCGCGCCGGATTTTCAGTGCTTACGATTGATAAGGTTTGGATTTACGAAATGAATCTATCCGTTATCATGGACCAGCATGGCCACATACCTTATTACAGGCATTGCAGGATTCATTGGATCCTCACTTGCTGACGCCGCGCTCGAGCAGGGCGATCAGGTTCGCGGACTGGACAATTTCTCCACCGGCAAGCGCGAAAATATTGCCGCGGTTGTTAATCGCATTGACCTGCGCGAGGCCGATCTGCTCGACTTGTCCGCGCTGCAAGACGCGTGCCGGGGAGTGGATTATGTTCTGCATCAGGCCGCCATTCCCTCGGTTCCCCGCTCGGTTGCGAATCCGCTGGAAAGCAATCGCGCCAACGTGGACGGAACCGTCAATGTGCTTATCGCCGCTCGCGACCAAAAGGTGAAGCGTGTCGTCTATGCGGCTTCTTCCTCTGCCTATGGAGACACGCCAACTTTGCCGAAGCACGAGGCCATGCTTCCGCATCCTATTTCGCCTTACGCGGTGGCGAAGCTGGCCAGCGAATATTACATGACCTCTTTTTATCGCTGCTACGGACTGGAAACCGTCAGCCTGCGTTACTTCAATATTTTCGGGCCGCGCCAGGATCCTTCGTCGCCGTATTCCGGGGTGCTGGCAAAGTTCATTACGCAAATGCTGGCCGGCCAACAGCCCACCATCTTTGGAGACGGCGCTCAAAGCCGCGATTTCACGTTTATCGAAAACGCCGTCCGCGCCAACATGCTGGCATGCAAGGCGTCCGCCGCAAAAGTTGCGGGAGGCGTGTTCAACGTCGCCACGGGACGAAGAATTGATTTGAATGAAACTTTTAAAATCGTGAAAAAGCTTATCGGCTATTCCGGTGAAGTAAAGTACGCAGCAGAGCGCGCCGGCGATGTGAAACATTCTCTCGCCGACATGTCGAAAGCCGAAGAATGTCTCGGGTACAAGCCAACTATTGACTTCGAAGAGGGACTCCGCCGCACCATCGAGTGGTATCGCGGAAAGAAGTAGGCCGCGACTGACTGAAGCCTCTTCCGCAAGGCAAACGGATTATAATTTCAACTCGCGCATAATCAGGCGGCGAGATCAGTTGCAGGAAGGGGCGAGGGGGACGAAGATGCCGGAACAATCAGGAGCCTTCGCCGCCGGTGACCAACACGATCCGGTCGGTGGTCCGCACCTCAGTGGCCGGCGCCCGACCAGTCACGAACGCATGACAGGACTGCCCTGGGATGCGTCCTACCACGACGGACCGGCGCCCTGGGATATTGGCCATCCTCAGCCGGCAATCGTGCGTTTGGCATCCGAAGGCGGATTCGCGGGAGGCGGATCGGTGCTGGATGCGGGCTGTGGAACCGGCGAGAACGCGCTTCTCGTTGCTCAGCACACCGTTGCTCATCACACCGCCTCGCTGGGATTGCCGGTTCTGGGCGTTGACGTGGCTGAGACGGCACTGGCGATGGCCCGAAAGAAGGCCGCTGATTCTGGGATAAACGACCGCGGGATTAAGGTTGAGTTCGCTCCGTGTGACGCGTTTCATCTCGATTGTTTGGGGCGCATGTTTCAGACGGTGCTGGATTGCGGACTGTTCCACACCTTCAACGGCGAGGAGCGGCCAGGATACGTGGCGAGTCTGGCGTCGGTCACCAACCACCATGGAACCCTGTACGTGTTGTGCTTCAGTGACCATGGTCCCGATACCGGCCCGCACCCCGTCAGTCAGGAAGAGCTGAGAGCGGCGTTCACCCCCAGTAGTGGATGGAATGTCGCCGCGATCAAAGCGGAGCGGATTCAGACGAGATTCCACGACGACAACGGCGCCCCGGCCTGGCTCGCGACCATCAAACGGATCTAGAGTGCGGGACCGATCGGCCCGCTGCGCCGCTCAGGCCTGCCTTTGGCTTGGGTGGGAATGTTCAGATCCCCACTTGTCCCTTGCAGCCGAGCGACGTCACGACAGCAGGTCCCTCCACTCCGCGGATCATCGCCTTTGCAATGATCCGCTCCGGTCGGGATGACAGAATTGAGATGAGATCCAGTCGGAGTGAACGGCGCGAAAACGTCGAACGAGCGGAACTGGGGATGCGACCGCGGAACGGCGTGGACATCGCCGGCGTCGGCCTCGTCGGGGAGGAAACATGTCGAGCGCAATGAGATCGGCGGTAACGCTGCACGTAGTTTCCAGCCTTGATGGCTTCATCGCGATGCCGTCATGGGACCAGACGGGGTGCCGGGCGACACGGATTTGACCATTTCCACTCCTCCTCGATGTCGGGGTCGGCATCGTGGATGAGCTGACGGGCGTAAGCGAGGGTCTTCCCGCGCCAGTCGCCAGCCGCAGATCATTTTTGCCGGGGCGCGAGTTCCCGCGTCCGGCTGGAGAAGACTCGGGTCTCCGGAGTCACGTTGCGAATGGGAAGCGGGAACTAAACCGACCTACTGGTCTCCTGTTATCTTGCTACCCATCCTCGCCCTGCTTATACTCTATTGGTTTGCCATTACGCCGCCGAAGCGTGATTGGTATGGAGAGAAGTATGACCGCGATCATGGGAGCGGCGTAGTGGAGACCCTCACAATGAAAACCATTTCCCTGGAACAGGAAATTAATCCGTGGGAGGCGCAGGCTGCCCGCTTCGACATAGCGGCCCAGAGATTGAATCTCGACGAGGGATTGCAGAAGGTTCTACGCTATCCCACGCGCGAAATTATCGTGCACATTCCGGTCGCTCTCGACAACGGAAAATTGGAGGTCTACACCGGATTCCGGGTGCAGCATTCCATCGCCCGCGGCCCCAGCAAGGGCGGAATTCGTTATTCCCCGGACGTAACTCTGGATGAAGTCCGCGCGCTGGCCAGTTGGATGACATGGAAATGCGCGGTGGTGAACATTCCCTTCGGCGGCGCCAAGGGGGGCGTGATTTGCGATCCTCAAAAAATGTCCATGGGCGAACTGGAACGCATGACCCGCCGCTATACCGCGGAGCTCATCGAGTTTATCGGCCCGGAAAAGGACGTTCCCGCGCCTGACATAAATACCAACGAGCAGGTGATGGCGTGGATCATGGATACCTACTCCATGCATATGCGCCAGACCGTGACCGCCGTGGTGACCGGAAAGCCGGTAAACATCGGGGGGTCGCGTGGGCGTCGGGAGGCCACGGGGCGCGGCATCATGATCGTTTGCGAAGAGGCGATCAAGAAGCTGGGGATCGCGCGGGAATTGAGCCGGGTCATTGTTCAGGGATTTGGCAATGTCGGATCCAACGCCGCTTTTCTAATGGCACAGGCCGGCTACAAGATTGTCGGAGTAATCGAAGTGAATGGCAGCATCTACAACCGGAACGGATTGGACGTCGGCGCTCTGGTGCAGTACCGGCAGCGGAACGGAACTATTAAAGACTTCCCTGAAGCCGAGGCGGCCGATCCCGCTGAACTGCTGCTGACGGATTGCGAGATTCTGATTCCCGCCGCCACCGAAAATCAGATCACCAGCCGCAACGCGGACCGGGTGAAGTGCAAAATCCTTGCCGAAGGAGCAAACGGCCCCACGACCGCGACCGCCGACGAAATTTTGGCGGACAAAAAAGTTTTCGTAATTCCAGACATTCTATGCAACGCCGGCGGAGTAACGACCTCGTATTTCGAATGGGTGCAGGATCGTCAGGGATATTTCTGGCAGGAATCTCTGGTGAACGAGCAACTCGAACACATTATGAAAACCGCATTCGAGGATGTCGTGCGGTACGCTGAGACCCATCACGTTCACAACCGGATCGCGGCGTATATGCTCGCCATTGATCGGGTGGCGTACACGATCCGGCAGCGCGGAATCTACGCGTAGGGCGATGGTTCGGGCTGCGCTCGGAATGTCAATTCGTCTCACCAAAATCAAGCAGCAGGCAGCTTTAAGCGAGTGTAGAGCGGCACTTTGACCCCGCGTAGACGGCGGTGGTGCAAGCGACGCGGCCCTGAAGGGCCGCTCTTCCACGACCCAAAAAAATCCCCGCTCACAGGGGGATGAATCGTGAGCGGGGCGATAGTAACGTTAAAGTTTCCTAGAAGACCAGCTTGGCGCCGAGTTGAAAGACCCGAGGATCAGCGGCAGAGGTAAACTTGCCGAAGTCAGAATTGCCCACGCTGGAGTTGATGCCTCCCTGGTTAACGTTGCCGATGAACTGGGTGTGATTCCAAGTGTTGTAGCTCTCGAATCGCATCTCGAAGCGGCTGCCGCGACTTTCACTGATCACGAAGCTCTTGAATAGAGCCAGGTTCCAGTTATCGCGGCCGGGGCCATATAGTGCGTCATGGCCGAGGTTCCCGAACGTTGCGATGGTGGAACCGGGAAGCGTGTTCGCCGTGAAAGAAGCCGGATTGAACCATTGGACGGTTGGCTGTCCGCTCCCCAGCGTTGTCGCTGTGTGCGTGTACTGGATTGGGCCAGTCAGGTTGGGCCTCACAGAGCAGTTCTTGAGACCGGAGTTACAGACATTCGTGCCTGATACCCCAATGTTGATGGGAGCGCCCGATTCCATTGTGACCACACCCGAGAGCTGCCATCCGCCGACGGTTGATTTGAGCAGGTGGTTGGAGCTGTTCTTCAACAGTGGGATGTCATAAATGAAGTCCACGAACGCTACATGCCGGCGGTCGAAGATTGACGGTCCATTGTCACCCCGCCACCCAAGGTAAGGATTCGAGACGGAGTCAAGGTCGAAACCATCGCCGCCCGTGCCGCTAGTAGGATCAATGGCCTTGGAAAGCGTGTAGGCTGCCTGAAGTTGGAGTTCATGCCGCAAGTTCGAGTGCAGTTCAACCTGAAGCGAATTGTAATGGGAGTTTCCCCCGTCTTGATAGTACTTAATGCTGCTGTACCCAAGGTATGGGAGGTCCCTGTTATAGGGGATAGTCTTGGCGACCATAATATTCGCTAGGTCGCTCTGCGGCGGCAGATTCAGTTCCTGCGCGTAGCTCTGGTGGCGATCCTGACTTCCAACATAAGCGATTGACAACACCGACTGGCTGCTCAGTTGCCGCTGGACGCCGGCGCTATATTGAAAACTTTCCGGCAGCTGATAATTGCTGGAGTTGAGCGCGCTCACCCCTTGAACTACAACCGGCAACGGAGGAGAAACGAGGGTGTCTCCGGTTGTAACGTTAACGTGGGGATCGGACAACGAGACGGTGGTCAGACCACTGACGCTGTCGCTGAACGGTGCGTCGCTGGCGTTTTGGTACATGTCGTTGCCCTGGATGCGCTCGTACATGATTCCAAATCCGCCGCGAACAACAGTCTTGCCGCTGCCTGTGAGGTCATAAGCAAAGCCCAGACGCGGACCGAAAGCAAGCCAGTGGCTTTGCACCAATGCATTGGTAACTCCGGGAGTAACTCCCGCGATACCGATCCCGTTCAAATAGAACTGGTAGCCGGCCAATAAGGGGTTCGGACTCGTGCCTAGACCTGGACTGGCGCCGGCGCACCCAGCAGGAACGCCGGCTGCGGTACAAATCTGGGTCCCACTCGCATTGGCGAAAACCGGTGCGTTGGCAGGATTATACAAATTGGGATAGAAGTTCGACTGCTGGTTGTTCGCTTCATATGTATGCGGCAGTCCGTCCCATCGCAGCCCGAGATTTAGGGTCAACCGGCTGGTGGCGCGCCAATCATCCTGGATGTAAGCTGCCCAGGACTGGGCGTTCCACTGACGGGTATCCTTTAGAGCATTCTCGCTGTAGCTGTTGGAAAATCCGAGAAGGAAATCGGCGAAGTCGTAGCCTGTGAAACTGCCGTTGAAACCAAAGTTCCCCTGAGTGTCCACTTGCAGAGGTTGCGCCTTTTTGAACAGAGCAAAACTGCCTCCCATCTTGATCTGATGGGATCGCTTAGTCCAGGAAACGTCGTCTCGAATTTGGTAATCGTTCGCGGAGTTTATCCATGGAACCCAGTTGGCATCGAAAGTCGCCCCTGTCTTTCCGCCCAGTCCAATGACGGGAATAATGTTGGTCTTACCGTTGAAAATTCGGTTTGAGCTGTATCCAGAGGGAAGCTGGCTCAAGCCGATAGGAAGAATGTTGATGCGGTTGCCGTCATAGTTAAAGGACGCCTCGTTGAGCAGCGTCGGACTGATCACATATGTCGTGTGAATGGTGGCGCTGTACGAGGGGTTCGCGAAAGTATCGCCGATCGTTGGCAAGTTATCGCCACTCCATCGGGTTGGGATGTCGGTCTGTAATATCTGCTCCGAAATCCAGTGTCCGAACACGGAGAATTTATCCGTGAACGTGTGATCAACCCGCACCAGTTCTTCTTTTACGTTCGTGGGCGCGGGAGCCGATCCAATAAACGCATCGCCTGATGTTGGGGAGGGGTATATTCCTGCCTTCAACAGCAGTTGGGCATTAGGGTCCAGAAGATTCGTGGGAATCGTATTGTTCGTGAACGGCTGGCCAAATGTCAGGCCATCATTTATGAATCGCTGCTGCTCAGCGGGCGAAAGCTGCGAAGCTTGTGGAACCAGAACGTTAGTAAAGCCTTTGTTGAGAAGAGCCCCGCCGTTAAAGTTGATAGCATCGCTGAGGTTGCCGCCATAAGTGGTGGGGAACGGGACCACGCGGTTCAAATTTCCGCCGGAAATCTGTTTGCGCCATTCCATATTGTAGAAGAAGAACGTTTTCGGACTGTCGCTGCGTTTGAATTCCACCGGGCCGCCCACGTTGAAGCCGAACACGTTAAACCGCAGCTCAGACACTTTATTCCGGGTGCCATTAGCGTTTTCCACCGGATTGAAATAGTTGCGCGCATCGAGCGCGTCATTGCGATCAAATTCCCACGCCGAGGCATGAAGCCGCTTTGTTCCGGATTTGAGGACCGTAGTAACACTGGCAGCAGAGGATGCTCCAAATTCGGCACTGTAATTGGAAGTCAACTCACGGAACTCAGCAATAGCGTCCTCGGAAGGCATGACGATCGCGCCCGAACCGCCGCGGTCGGCAGCTTCGGCGCCGTCAATTAAATAAAGGTTATGGGCCACCCGCTGGCCGTTGAAGCTGATGTTCTGATCACCGCCCATGGGAGTAGGAACCTGAGAGTCCGTCTGGAGGCTTGATGCTCCTGGGGTCAAGTTGGCCAACGAGTAAAGGCTTCGGCCGTTCGACTCGAGCTGGGTGACCTGCTGCCCGGTTATGACATCGCTCACTTCGCCGGAATCGGATTGTACTTTTATTGCCTCCGCCTCGACGGTGACGCTCTCCTGCGTTGAGCCGACCTGCATACTAAAATCAGCGCGGTAGCGATCGCCAACGTTCAGCACCAGATCCTTCCGCTCCGCAACCTTAAAGCCAGGGGCTTCCGCCTTCAAACTGTAGTGGCCAACCTGGAGAGCAGGCAGCGTGTACTGGCCATCCTGGTTCGTCTTTGTACTGTAGAGCTGGCCAGTCTCTGTTTGCATGATCGTGATATCCACATTCGGGATCACGGAACCCGTGGGATCGGTAACTGTCCCTACAACGGTTGCTTCGGTTGTCCCTTGACTAAGGGCGAGAGAAGAGAAGCCTATAATTAGCACCACCAGGCTAGCCAGATAGAGAGCGCCGCGATGCGAAACAACACGGCTGTTGCGGATGGCGAAGCATATAGATTTCATGTTGCAGCCTCCAACGATTTCCATCGATCGAATTGGAAACGTTTTCGGAAACGTTTACGATGAGCTTTGTAGTCTTAGTCCGTGATCTTTGTCAAGCAAATTTTCAAAAAGGGTTGGTTGCTTGGTTACGCAAACGGGATCGGAGATCGCAAATTGGCCGTTGCGGGAGAGTACCCGAACGTCGGCAACTGGCAGCGTCTTTTGACTCCATAGTGGAGCCTCCCTTCCCGCGCAAAAGCAAAATAAGAGAGCGCGCGACCAAGCTATATTTCCGGCCGAACGGATACTTGGCCCGGACAGAAGACTTCGGTATGCTTCCAACACTCCGTGAATCACTCTCCACAGATTCCCGACGACCCGATTGTCATAGTCCGCGACCTGGTTAAGCAATTTGGTCCATTCGCAGCGCTCCGCGGGATAAATGAGGACTTCCAGCCCGGCAAGCTCTATGTCATCGTGGGCGACAATGGCGCAGGAAAAACCACGCTGCTGCGCAGCCTGGCGGGCCTTGCGCGGCCAACACGGGGAACGATCTCGATGTTCGAAACCGCTGATCTGCGTTCCGTCTGCTGTCGTATCGGATACATGGCGCATCCGTCGCTGCTTTATGACGAGCTTTCCGGCATGGAAAATCTGCGTTATTTCGCCCGGCTATATGGGATTGAAGATGACAATCGAGCCGCAGAGGCGATCCGGAAAGTTCATCTCGACCCTTCGCTCGCGCGTCCGGTCGGGCAATATTCGCAAGGGATGCGGCAGAGGATGTCGCTTGCCAGAGCGCTTATAAACGATCCTGATGTCCTTTTGCTCGACGAGCCCTTTTCCAATGTTGACTCCCGGTCGGCCAGTGAGATGGTAGGGCTGTTGCGTTCGATGCGGGATGGCGGCAAGACGCTGTTTCTCGTGACCCATCAGGCATCTCTGCTCGATGGCGTGGCCGACGAATTTATCTTCATGGAAGCGGGGAAAATCTCGCGCCGCAGTCGTGATTTGCGATCGCATGAGGGTGCGCCCCGATGAGCTTCGCCGCCATCACCTTGTCCACTCTTGCGAAGGACCTGCGTCTGGAATGGCGCTCCAAAGATTCCATCAATTCCATGCTGTTCTTCGCCCTGCTCGTGGTCGTGATCTTCAGCTTCTCCTTTGATCCAACTGCCGAAGAGTCGCGGCATATTGCGGGCGGGTTAATTTGGGTCGCGTTTCTTTTTGCCGCAGTGGTTGCGCTGAACCAGACATGGGCGCGGGAAATGCGCCATTCGGTTCTGGACGCTTATCGCGTTTCTCCGGCGCCTGCGAATGGATTATTTCTTGCTAAAGCCTTCGGAAATTTTATTTTTGTGTGCGTGCTGGAAGCTCTTATGACTCCGCTGTTCACGGTGTTTTACAATCTGCGGCCTCTCGGGGCGGCGTGGCAGTTGGTTCCGCTGGCAATTCTCGGAACCTGGGCGCTGGTGGTGAATGGGACGTTTTTTGCCGCCATGTCTTTACACACGCGCAGCCGCGAAATCATGCTGCCGCTGCTGCTTTTCCCCATCGCCATTCCAGCATTGGTGGCCATGGTACAGGGCACCAACGCGATTTTAGGCGGGCAGGACTCCCCCAGATTCTGGATTGTTTTGCTGGTAACATACGATGTAGTGTTTACTGTTGCTTGCTTGGTATTGTTTGAAACTGTGTTGCACGCGGAATGAAAAAGGCATTTCCAATTCTTGCGATTTTGACGACAGCGCTGCTCGGCTACGCCTTCTATGAGGCCATGTTCGTTGCCCCGACCGATCAGTTGCAGGGGAACGTGTATCGCATCATTTATTACCACGTGCCCTCCGGATGGACGGCCTTCCTCTTTTTCTTCACCAATTTTGTCGCGTCAATCGTTTATCTGATTCGCCGCAACGCGAAGGCCGATGCGGTCGCGGTCGCCGCCGCCGAGGTTGGGGTAGTGTTCTGCACTGTGGTGCTGGTGACCGGGCCGCTCTGGGCACGCCCGGTCTGGGGCATCTGGTGGACGTGGGATATGCGGCTCACTTCGACGCTCGTTCTGTGGCTAATCTACGTCAGCTATTTGGTCTTGCGCCGCTTTTCCACGGGAGGCCAAACCCCCGTCCTTGCCGCTGCCCTGGCTGTATTTGGCGCGTTGGACATTCCGCTGGTGTACTTCTCGATATGGTATTTCAGAACTCAGCATCCACAGCCGGTCGTCGGAGGAGGCGGTTCGATTGACCCGCGCATGTGGCATGTCTGGCTGCTCAACTGGGCAGCATTTATTTGCCTAGGCCTTCTGGTGTTCTGGGCCCGCTATCGTTTGGAAATCCTGCACCGCGAAGTGGAAGAAACACGTTCTCTCGAAGCCATGCTCGAAACGCCGGGGATGCGATGAATTATCTCTACGCCGCCTACGCCGCCACCTGGATTATCCACCTGAGCTATATCGGCATTCTCACCATGAAGTACAAGCGGCTGAAGCGTGAAATGAGAGATTTGAAGAGCGCCTAGCAGGCTTCGAAGCTTGGCTCGGCATGGACAGCCGGGGGGGGGGCGGCCGAGTCTGTGTCGCAACGGAATTACGCGTACGGAGAACCGGGCGTGACGGCTATCAATTCATGGGGACCAGCGACATTGAAAATCAAAGACAATCCAGCCTGAGTGCATCGGTTCCCCCCTTTGCAGAAAGCGCAAAGGTGGGCCACTCGTCGAAATGGCTGGCGTTACTGATTACGGTGTTGGTGCCGCTCTTTCTAGTGGGGCAATCGTCGGAGAGTGGTGGCTCGGAAGTCACGCCGGAGGAATATGCGATTTACTCCCGCTTGCTACAGCATTTTGACCTAGCTGGACGACCGCTGATCATAACCGCGCAAACATCGGTCGATGACGACAAAGAAGTCCTTCGCAAGGACGTGCTCCGGCATCTGACGCGCGACTTTCCCGCGCCGTACGCCAAAACCCTAGCAAACTTCAAGGCAAAGAATGCTCACTCCTTTCCGGTAGATCAAAAACTGCCCGGAATGAACTCCTACACACTCGTCCCTCCGGAGGAACTAGATAAGCTTTGGAACGGCTGCAAGACAGGCGAGACTTGCGGTTGGGATTTGTTTTACAACAAGTATCCCGACTCGTCTGGAATCGTCAACGTGTCACGTGTAGGCTTCAGTCCGAGCGGAGACGACGCTTTGGTTTATCTAGGGCATCGGAGCCACTGGAAAGCTGGCACCGGCTACCTCGTACTCCTGCATAAGAACAATGGCGACTGGGCCGTGGTGAAATCTGTGGTTGTTTGGATGTCTTGAAACCCACGAAGCTGCTCCTCACTTTCGCTTAAATCATATTCGACTTCGCGGGTGGCCCACCTTTGCGTTTTTTGCAAAGGTGGGGAACGGGAAAGTTCAGTCATCACATTCTTTTGACTTCTGAGGTGCTACAGTGCGTTGGTGTCAAGCCATCCGAAACGCTACTACGGAAGCGGCAATCTGCATTTCATCACTTGCAGCTGCTACCATCGGCAGCAGGCGGCGTCGTGATCTTTTCCTAAAGAAACTTGAAGAAGTACGCCAGCGGTACGATTTCGTGATCGTGGGATACGTGGTCATGCCCGAGCACATTCACTTACTCATCGGCGAGCCCGAAAAGGGGAATCCCTCAAAAGTAATGCAGGCGATCAAGCAAGGATTCGCGCGCGTGGTGTTGAAGCAGATACGCAAGCGCAGAAGGGTTGCGCAGGGCGAGCTGTTTGCGAGAGATGGTGAACAGGTTTGGCAGCGTCGGTTTTACGATTTCAACGTCTGGACGGCGCGCAAGCGAATCGAGAAGTTGCGCTATATGCATCGTAATCCGGTGAAGCGCGGTCTGGTGATCGAACCAGAACAATGGACGTGGAGCAGTTTTCGGAATTACGCGTACGGAGAACCGGGAGAGGTAACTATCAATCAATGGGGACCAGCGACATTGAAAATCAAAGACGATGCAGCCTGAGTGCATCGGTTCCCACCTTTGTAGAAAGCGCAAAGGCGGGCCATGCCCCCAGCCCTCACATCCCATCTTAAAATCAAGTATAAAGTGAGTTGCAACACAGACTCAGTCGCCCCTACGCGAGACGTTGTGGGGGCGGCTGGATTGCTCGTCAAACCCCGGCTTTGGCCGCGTTCCTTGCACTGCCGGACTCTGATTCGGGTACTGCGTCGAGGTTGCTCTCGGAGGCCAGCCACTCCAAGAGTCTTTTTCGCGATTGCGCAGGCATATCCAAAAATCGAATTCCGACTCCCCCGAAGGTGTCCTGCCAAACGATTTCAGCCTTGGCTTTGAGTAAATCATTTGACGCGGGAAGAACGCATTCGAAATCCAAACGCGCTGAGGCAGGCAGCGGGTTTCCGGATCGGATGGCGGCTCCAGAATCGCTCAAATCTTCAACGGAGACGGGCCGGTTAACAAATTTTCCATAACTCACTTTTGCTTCGAAATCCACTCGCACGCGTTTGAACCCGCCACGTCTTTCCTGTGCCATCAGATTGCGAACCGCGCGCAGGCCGTGGCGGACGCGCTCCAGTGAAAGCGGCTTGTAAAGCACGATCTGGGTTCCGCCCTGGAAAACGGCGCCGACGCTCGAGCGACCTTCGGCGAGGATTATACGAACTGACTTTCGGCATGTTGGCAGGCCGCGGGCCGCCTCCAGCAGAATGGTCGAGCCATCCATTTCGTCATCTGCGACAATGGCGTCAAACTTTTTAGCGCCGAGTCTCCCAATCGCAGCCTCATGATCGGTACACACAACGACCTCGACTCCGAGGTCTTTGAATACACGTGTAACGGTTCGAATAATTGCTTCTTCGCCACAAAACAGCATTGCCGCAAGCATAAAGCGATGCTAAAAACATTGGGTTTCATGGGCAAGTTACTGAAGTTCCGGCGTTGCGGCGGGAGACTAGTTGAGCTTAACCCAGGATCGGGACCGCGCCGATTTTTCTACTGCGTCCAACACTCGCTGCACCAGCAATCCATCGTCAAAGTTGGGATGAAATGATTCCTTGCGGGAAAGAGAAGTCAGAAAATCCCCAAACGTCGCAATAAAAGTGTGTTCGTACCCAATACCGTGGCCGGGTTTCCAGAAATTCTGCTCATAAGGGTGCCCAGGCCCGGTTACCAGAATTTTGCTGTTTCCTTGAAGATTCCCAGGCAGGGTTGCGTCATAAAATTCAATGTGGTTCATATCTTCAAGATTGAAACTCAGTCTGCCCTTCGATCCCTGGATCTCGAAAGTATTGCGATTCCGGCAGCCCACCCCGTACCGGCTGGCTTCGAAGGCGCCGACGCTCCCATTCGCAAAACGCACCAGGGTGGCGACCGCATCATCAACATCGCGGCCGGGAACAAAAGTATGCAACATCGAGTTGAGTTCCGCGATGGGACCGTTCAAATAGATAGACAAATCAATTACGTGCGAAAGCAAATCCCCCAGCGCGCCCGATCCCGCTTCCTCCCGCCGATAACGCCAGGCGGTGGATTGGGACGAAGTATTCCCCGACTGATTCATGTAGTTAGCGCGATAGTGAAATATTTGTCCCAGCTTCCCATCGGAAATCAGCTGCTTGATGAACGCGATCGCGGGCACGCGCCGGTAGTTAAACCAAACAAGATTCGGTACATTGCGCGCCGCTTGCGCCATTCGCTCCGCCTCGTCCAGGGAAGTTGCCAAAGGCTTTTCGCAAAGGACGATCTTCCCCGCCTGGGCAGCGGCAATCGCGATCGGCGCGTGCAAAACGTTGGGAACCGCGACGTCAACTACATCAATGTCGGGTCTGCTCACCATCGCTTGCCAGTCGGTTGCGGTTTCCTCCCACTGCCACTGGGACGCCATTTCAGCAAGGCGTTGGCGGTCTCTGCCGCAAATGACCTTGAGGCCGATGTTGCATCCGGTATCAAAAAAATGATTGACCTGATGAAAGGCATTGGAGTGAGCCCGGCCCATAAACCCTTGGCCGATCATTGCGATATTTAAGGTTCGTTTTTCCGCCATGTTTATTTGTGCGCGTCCATAAAGATACACGAGTACGGCTCCGGTGGGTTGCACGTATTGAGAATTGAGTGATTTCTCTGAAAGGCGAATCCTTTTTGCATCCAACACGTCAAACAATCATCAGAGTCTTTACCCGGCTCTGTACAATGATTCTCAGCTGGCTGACGTTGGGAACGGAAATATGCGTTTTCTGGAGAGGTGCCGGTGAAATCGCAGTGTTTGCCATTCGTCCAGATTCCGCACACCACCAAGCTTTTCGCTGATTTTCTCTCCTACCCACCAAAGGTCCGGCAATTTTACCCGCATTCCCCAAGGTTTGGTGATTGGTTCCGGCAAGCGGCGACCGAGTTGAAATATGAGTCGCCGCGCCGCGAAAAGGTTTGCTCGGCCCTCCTCCGGCAGAATCTCTCCT
This sequence comes from Terriglobales bacterium, assembly GCA_050746185.1. GTDB lineage: Bacteria > Acidobacteriota > Terriglobia > Terriglobales > Acidobacteriaceae > PALSA-188. The sequence goes on from JBOGLA010000018.1 coordinate 83,466, forward strand.
GGAATGCTTCTGCAAAGACGGTTGAAAATATTGAACGAATGAAAAGCGGCGCTGCGGCAGTCGTTACCGGACAGCAAGTGGGCCTGTTTGGGGGTCCGCTATTTTCGCTGCTAAAGGCGCTGACAGCGGTCAAGCTGGCCGGCGAAGCGACACGAGGCGGGGTGGATTGCGTACCGGTTTTCTGGCTTGCTACCGAAGATCACGACCTGGAAGAAGTCAATCACGTCAATGTTCCCGGGTCGGATGGCGCGTTGCACACCCTGGTTGCGCCGTCCGCCGGAGTCTTACACTCGCCGGTGGGATCAATAAAGTTCGGAGATGAAATTGAAGACGTGATCAAACAGGTGACCGACCTGCTTGGCGAATCTGACGCAACCGCGATGCTTCGCGAGTCATATCGTCCGGGAGAAACCTTCGGCAGCGCCTTCGCAAGGTTATTTTCCAGCCTTTTTTCGGATTGGGGAGTAATCCTGCTCGATGCCTCAGATCCTGAGCTGCATAAGATTGCCGAACCTATGTACCGTGAAGCGGCAGAGCGCGCCCGCGAGATTCACGATGCTTTACAGGCGCGCGGCAAAGCCCTGGAAGCCGCGGGTTACGACCCGCAGGTGAAGGTCTCACCATCCTCAACTTTGCTTTTTACCTTGCGGAATGGCGCCCGTGTTCCCGTGCACCTCCTAGCCCCTTCCGGCGAGGACCAGTTCGTAATCGGTGACGAGAGATTATCCAAGACTCAGATGTTGGATCGCATTCGAGCCGCGCCCGAGGATTTCAGTCCTAATGTACTTTTGCGTCCCGTAGTGCAGGATTACCTGCTGCCTACATTGGCTTACGCGGGAGGCGCCGCGGAAGTCGCCTATTTTGCCCAGGCGGCTGAGGTATACCAGGCGCTGCTGGGCAAAATTACGCCCATCGTTCCGCGGTTTTCGGCGACGCTTGTGGATACGAAGCTGCAAAATTTACTTGAGCGGTACAGATTGGGACTGCTCGACGTTTTTCATGGCCCTGAACCTTTGCGGGAGACCCTGGCAGCGGCAACCTTGCCGGATGCGCTCAATCAATCATTTGAAGAGGCTGAAAAGACACTAAGCGTCTCCATGGCAAAAATCCGGGAAGCCATCGGCAGGTTGGATAAGACTCTGGTTGACTCCGCTCATACCTCTGAATCGAAGATGCTGTACCAGCTTAACGGGCTACGTTCCCGCTCCGCTCGCGCCGAGTTGCGGCACACTGAAACTCTAGGCCGCCACGCCGAAGCCCTCAGTAACGCTCTGTATCCGAATAAGACGCTTCAGGAACGCGAGATTGCGGGTATCTACTTTCTCGCGCAACATGGAACGAAACTTCTTCAGGATTTGTATGACACAGTCCATCCCGAATGCCTGGATCACCAGGCAATCAGGCTCTAGGCGGCGGTATCCCCGCGATTCCCCGGCGTTGCACCGCAAGGTACTTTCTTTTTGTTCTGTCGCCAAACAGTAATATCGGGACTGATCGAGTTTCTGGTATTACTTGGTAGGCAATCGAATACGGCCCTCAGCGATCTTTTTGGATACTGTGCCAATGCCATTTCATTCGTGGATGCCCCATAACTTTCTTTTCTTGCACTCTCTCTTGCTTGTTGTTTTGCAGAACTCCGACAAGCAGGAGGATATCTACGACATTCTCTGGGCGGTCGTATTTGGCTTTGCCACGCTCAATATTGTTGGCCTCGCCTTGCGGCGATTCGAGACTTCCGGGAATCGTCTGAACCTGGGTGAGATTCTGGCGGTCATGATCGTCGGGCTTTCCATCATCCTTCTCGGATGGGAGATGCTTTATGTGCTCAAAATACTGCCCTTCAAATTGGAACCCCACTAGCTTTCGCTTCGGGATATGATTTATGAGTGCTCGCGCCGACTGAGAAGAAGCTTTGAAGGTCGTGGCTTTCAGTCGCGGGGCCATCATACCGGCGGAAATGGCACAATGGGTACAAAATGACTGATAAATCTTTCGACATCACTTGTCCGTGCTGTAGCGCCGTGTTGAAGGTGGACCCCAAGAATCAAGCGGTAATCGCCCATACGGCTGCCGTAAAGCCGAAGATGTTTAACGACATTGAGGAAGCCGCACGGGCGATGAAAGAGCAGGACAACCGCCGTGACTCAATTTTTCGCCAATCCGTGGAAAATCAGAGGAATGCCGCCGACCTGCTGGAAAAGAAGTTTCAGGAAGCAGTGAAGAGGGCTAAGGAGTCTCCGGATACCGGCAAGCCCATTCGCGATTTCGACCTGGATTAGCGTGCATAAAGCACCGTGGAAAGTTCGAAAACTTTTCACCGGAATCGCATCGCGTTGCAAGGCCGTATGCGGGAGTATTCCGCCCTTCGGGCGGGATTTTCCAGGCATGAGGGTTTTCGGCACGATGATGGAGAAGCAGCGCGAGAAGCGTGTTCCTACGCTGCCGGTCATCGTCTCGATGAGCCCACCGGGCTATCCCCCGGGATGGTTGCGTCCCGGCATGCGTCCGCTTCCGTTTCGCCCGGCCAGACTTCATTGCAGCTCCACGCTGCCCGGCGGTCTCAACGTCCGGTTTGCCCGTCACTCGGGGGGTGACCGTAACTTCCTGGAAGCCGACTTCACAGGACTCATGTCCTCGAAGCGTATTTTCTCGCCAGTCTCCGAATTATCGATGATCCACCCACTGCCCATCAGAATGGTGCGAAACGCCTTGCATACCTCCACTATAATGACGCGCACACTCTTATGGCCCTCACTTCCGGTGCCAAACTCGGCCCTTATGAAATCCTCTCGCCGCTTGGGGCGGGCGGGATGGGCGAGGTGTATCGCGCCCGCGATACCCGACTCGGACGCACTGTCGCCATCAAAGTCCTGAATTCGCAACTGGTGGCAAATGCCGAGTTACATGCTCGCTTCGAACGCGAGGCCCGCATGGTCTCGCAGCTTCAGCACCCGCACATTTGCGTTCTGCACGATGTGGGTCACGAAAGCGACACCGATTTTCTGGTGATGGAATTCCTTGAAGGCGAATCACTGGCGGAACGGCTCAGGCGAGGCCCGCTGCCGCAAGCGGAACTGCTCAAAATTGCCATTCAGATTGCCGACGCGCTCGAAAAAGCACACCGAGCCGGCGTAGTGCATCGCGACCTGAAGCCGGGCAACGTGATGCTGACGAAGTTGGGGGCCAAGCTGCTCGATTTTGGTCTGGCGAAGCCGGCGGCAGCGAACTCGGCCAGCGGCGCCCGGGGCAGCGGCTCGGCTTCCGTGCTGGCGGCTGCGTTGACTCAGACCAATCCCACGGCAACGCCCGGCACCGCGCTCTCGGCGGCAGGCGCGGTCATTGGCACAGTGCAATATATGTCGCCGGAGCAGATTCAGGGCATTGAGGCGGACGCGCGCTCCGACATTTTTGCCTTTGGCGGGATGCTGTTCGAGATGGCGACGGGCAAGCGCACCTTTGAAGGCAAGACGCAGGCCAGCATCGTGGGGCAGATTCTTGCAGTGGATCCGCCGTCGGCCTCGACCATTCGCCCGGAAGTCACGCCGTCGCTCGATCGCGTCATTCGTCTCTGCCTGGAAAAAGATACCGACGAGCGCATTCAGACAGTTCACGACCTGAAGCTGAACCTGCAGGCGATCAGCGAGGAGAAGCCGGCGGCTGCCGGGTTAGCGGAACAACGATCGAGCACGGGTGAGCGCTTGAGTTGGATTGCAGGGGTCGCTGCTGCGCTGGTTCTGGGCGCCCTCGGAGCGGCGCTCCCATACCATCCTGCGAAGCCCGCGCCGAGCATTCGAGCGTCCATTGATCCTCCGCCCAACACCTTTTTCCGGCTGACCGGCGATGCTGCCGGACCGCCGGTGTTGTCTCCGGATGGCAAGCTTGTCGCCTTCATTCCCCCAGGCAATGAGAGCATATTGGAAATCTGGGTCCGCCCCATCAACTCCCTCGAAGCACGTCCAATCGAGGGGACGGCCGGCGCCAATTTTCCTTTCTGGTCGCCCGATAGCCGCTCGCTGGGATTCTTTATCATAGGGAAGTTGAAGAAGGTCGATGTGAATACCGGTTCTCCCATCGAGGTGACCGACGCACAACAGGGCCGCGGCGGCGCATGGGGATCGGGAGGAACGATCGTCTTCTCTCCCAGTCCGAATGCGGCATTGATGAAAGTCAGCGCGGCCGGAGGAAGTGCGGAGCCGCTTACCAGGCTCGATCCGGAGTTGGATTCGCACCGCTGGCCCTTTTTTCTGCCCGACGGCAAACATTTTGTCTACCTCGCCCTGAATCACGACCCCTCGAAAGCAACCAATGACGCAATTTATTACGCGTCGCTTGATGGCCGCGAGCATCGGCCGTTGTTTCGCGCGCAGTCGAACGCCGTGTACGCCAACGGGTTTCTTTTGTTTGCGCGAGGCGACAAACTGCTGGCGCAGAGCTTCGATCCGGCGAAGGGCGAATTGAAAGGCGAGCCGCAGGTGGTGGCCAGCGCCGTGATTAACGATCCCACAACGTGGCACATGGACGTCTCCGCCGCAGAGGACGGTCTGCTGGTTTACAGCAGCGGGGCGATCGGCGCCATGCAGTTGGTGTGGCTGGATCGCAACGGGAAAGACATCGGGGTGGCAGCCGACAATACCGCTGCCCTTGCCCGTCTTTCGCCGCAAGGTGACCGGGTCGCTTTGCAGATGGAGACTGGGGTGGGCACGGCGGACATGTTTGTACTGGACCTGGCGCGCGGTGTCCGGACCCGGCTGACCTTCGGGCCGGTCTCCAACAGTAGCCCGCGATGGTCCCACGATGGAAAATGGATTTATTTTGCGAGCCTTCGCAATGGCCGGTACAGTATTTTCCGCAAACTCGCCGACGGCAGCTCCGCCGAGGAAAGCGTGTTCAGCAGTGATCAGGATGTTTTTCCAGACGCTTGCTCCCCGGATGGAAAAACACTCCTGTTTGCGCAGCGTGCCAGCGGCGGTAAGACCAGCATCTGGGTCCTGCCCCTAGCAGAACAAGGCAAACCGTCGCAAATCATCGAAGACGGCGTGCATGCATCGTTCTCGCCAGAAGGGCGGTACGTGGCATACGAATCCAACGAGTCCGGACGATATGAAGTGTACGTCGTGCCCTTTAGCGATCGAAAAGCCAAATGGCAGGTGTCGTCGAATGGAGGCATCTTACCGATGTGGAGCGGAGATGGAAAAGAAATTTTCTACGTGGGTCTCGACGGCGCGAAGTACTGGTTTGTTTCCGTACCGGTGAAGGAGCAAGGGGAAGGGTTGCAAATCGGAGCGCCGCGAACGCTGATCAGCACAATGAACGGCATTCCCTCTTACGACGTTTCCCGCGATGGCAAGAAGATTCTCGTCCCGCGAATCTCGCAGCAGGGCAACCAGTCGGTGACGTTGGTGACGAATTTTACCGAAGGACTGAACAAGTAGCCTGGAGGTTGAATGAATCTGCAAAGAACCAGCTATTCTGGGAACGAAATCAGTATAGCGGCATAGCGACAGGCACTCGGAAGCACAACCACGCGGGCGACAGGTCGGCTTCTCGGAGATGTGGCGGATTTAGGATTGATAAATGGGCATCGGACATGTTTCCCGTGAGGCCCCACTCCTGGATTTCTGGCGCCGAGCCGACTTATCGGTACAAACCGGTGCCGGTGGGCGCATTGGCGATTTACCACTCGCCGCGAAAGTCGCTCGAAAGTCAACTGCAAAGATCACTTGCCCGACAAGCCGGTGGCGCATCGAGAACAGGCTCCAGAGGCAATCCGCATTCTTCCGGCACCTGATGCCGGCGCCGGAACCGTGGCGCGCGCTCCTGCGCAGGTTGCGGTGCGCACTTTCATCGTCAGGTTAATGAGTCAGGGTTCAGAAATCAGGAATCGCGAAATTCACACTTGACATCGCCAAGAAAATCCACTACCGTATGGTTGTGGATAGGCTAGGTACAACATTTTCGGCTCTGTCTGATCCAACCCGTCGGGCGATGATCGAACGGCTTTCACGTGGGCCTGCCTCTGTGCATGGATTGACGGACCCGTTTGCGCTCTCGCAGCAGATGATTTCAAAACATATTGCCTACCTGGTGCGGGCGCGGATTGTGATCAAGACGAAGCGCGGACGAGAGAGTATTTGCACGCTTAGACCAGAGGCGATAAAGACAATCAGCGACTGGGCGATTAGCTATCGCCAATTCTGGGAAGAGAGTTTCGACAAGCTGGATGCAGTTGTGAATCAAATGAAAAAAGCGGAGGTTGGACATGACAAAAAGCACGTTGAATGAGACAGAGCGGATGGTTGTCACAAGAGTTTTTGATGCCCCACGCGAATTGGTTTGGAAGGCGTGGACAGACCCGAAATATGTGATGCAGTGGTGGGGGCCGAAGGGTTTTACGGCGCCTGTTTGCAAGATGGATTTTCGCGTGGGAGGAAAATTTCTCTACTGCATGAGAACGCCGGATGGACAGGAGTTCTGGAATGGCGGTGAATACCATGAGATTGTTCCGCACGAGAAGATCGTTTCCTCCATGTACTTTTCCGACTCGGAGGGAAACAAGGTTGAGCCTGCGCAATTAGGAATAGAACATGAGGCTATAGAAGGTGCGCACGACGTGATTCTGTTTGAGGATCTTGGAAACGGCCAGACGAAACTCACCTTCATTGGAAATGAAACCATGGAAAACGCAATCAAGACCGGTCAACTGGAGGGCATGAACCAGATACTCGATAAAGCTGCTGCAGTCGTTGCGGGGCTGAAGCAGACGAAATAAGAAGTTGAAGCCTGGATGATCGTCATGCGCGAGAATGAACGCAAAGCAAACGCAGGTCCATCCCGGCAACCCCAGCCAGGGGTGGCTGCGGAGGCTTAGCTCAATCGCGCTGTCGTCACCTGGCCGAATCGTCACCTTACCGGATGCTCACTGCCGCCTTGAGGACAACGCGCTCATGGAGCAAGGATTTGAGCCGGCTTCCAGCGACAGCGGCGTTCCCGGCCGGATGCACTCGTTTTTCTTGTTCGCAGGCAGTTTCAATCCGGGTAATTCTCGCGTCGGGAGACTGCCGAAATTTAGATGATTCCATGCACCTCCGCGTACGGCGTCAATCGCATAATCTGGCTTACAATTCCGCATGGCCGGCCCTCCTCTATTGATTGGCCACCGGGGCGCGCGGGCGATCAAGTCGGTCGCGGAGAATACACTGCCCTCGTTCGAACTGGCCCTTCAGCATGGCTGCGATGGTTTCGAATTTGACGTTCAGCGAACCGGTGACGGGCGCGCGCTCATTTGTCACGACCCCAAAATCGGCAGGCTCGCCGTCCGCAAAGTCACCAGCAACCAGTTGCCTCAATGCCCATTGCTCGAAGACGTGTTGCGGCAATGCGCTCACCGGGCTTTTCTGGATATTGAGCTCAAAGTCAGAGAACTTGAAACAAATGTGTTGGCCGCTCTGCGCGAGTGGCCGCCGCATAGAGGGTACGTAGTCTCGTCGTTCCTGCCGCAGGTAATTATGGAACTCAAAGTCCGAAGCGGCGCGGTTCCCGTGGGCATTATCTGTGACAGCCGAGCCGAGCTTGGCCGCTGGCGTTCGCTGCCGGTGGAGTATGTCATCGTTGAACATCGGCTCATTTCCAGGAGGCTCATGGACGAAGTTCACTCGGCGGGCCGCAGAATTTTTGCCTGGACCGTGAATCAGCCCGAATCCATGATGCGCCTGGCGGAATGGGACGTGGATGGAATCATTTCCGACGACGTCGAACTCCTCGTGCGAACCGTCCGCGGTAAAGATCCGAACTCATGAGGGCTTCTTGAGAAATGCTTCGCGCTCGGTTTCGAATTCTTCCATTTCGCGTGCCGTTTGCTGATCGCTCCATTCCATGACCGGCTTAAGTACGGAGGCCGCTTCCCGCGTGCACTCCCGCGACCAGCAGGCGCCCAATGCCACGGGAACCCGCCGCAGAAGCACGTCCGCCAACGTCATGGCGCACTCGTTGGCAAAAGCGTCCACGGCTTCGGCCACGATATGCCCGGTGTGAGGACACAGCGGAGCACGCAACTGCGCACTGCTTAATGCCATGCGCGCGATCGCTCCCGAACGCTTGCCGTGCCACTCTACAATCCCCGACGCGGAACTCTCGCTAATTCCTCCCGCGTTGGCAATGTCCGTGACAAAGGCGTCGAGCAGGGGATCCACATCAGCGTCAATCATTCCGAGCGAGATTCGCCGGGGATCGAGGGTACCGTTCGCTCCATCCGCCGATTCAGGCAGATCATTCGTCCGGGACCTTTTTGGAGCGGATGCCCCAATCTTTGCCGCACATTCGCGCGCCAGGTGAACCGCGGTGGTCAATTTGCCTCCGATCACGGAGATCATCTGCGCCGCATCATCCTTTCGATGATCATGCAAATAATGCCTGCGGGTTACCGCCGAGAGTTTTGCATTCGGCGCATAAGGCAGGGGACGTATTCCGGCGAACGTATATCGGATGTCGCGGACGGTAAAAGTTGGCCGCGGAAAAAGTGAGGCGAACGACCGCAGCAGATAGTCGATTTCTTCACCGGATGGCTGTGCTTTTCCGGGGTCTGTGTTGTCCTCCGATTCGGTGGTCCCAACCAAAATCTGGTCGTTCCATGGAATCACGAAAATCGGACGCCCATCCCCCGCTTCCGAGTACACGGCGGAATCGGGCGCGCCCGGAAATCTGGGCAGCACGATATGCGATCCACGAACTCCGCCAAGCAACGGTTGCTGAGTTCTAATTTTTGAACGCTGGCAGATGCGGTCGGCCCACGGTCCGGTCGCGTTGACGATCCACCCTGCTTCGACTCTCTCCTCTTTTCCGCTCAGGCGATCACGTATCAGAACGGCTTTGGCATGACCCTGCCGCACATCCACGGCCAGTACCTGGGTGTGATTTCTTGCGACTGCGCCCGCGTCCATGGCTTCGACGAGCCACTCCGCAATGAGGCGTTCGGGAAATTCGCATTGCGCGTCCTGAAAGCTGAACAACGACCACCTGCGTCCTGCATCCAGGGACCGCGCAAGCTTTTGCAAGTTCTCGTCCTTTCCCTCGGCTGGCCTTCTCCCTCCCGCCATCACCCGGTAAAGCCACAGGCCGGCCCGAATTTTCAGCGCGCTTCGGCGGCTGTTGCTGTCCAGAGCCAGAACAAACTGCAAAGGATGAACGAGGTGTGAATACCGCCGGAGTAGTGTTTTCCGCTCCGCGAGCGATTCCCTCACCAGCCCGAACTCTCCGTGTTCCAGATAGCGGAGTCCACCGTGGATGATGCGTGTCGAGCGGCTGGTTGTGCCCGATCCAAAATCGTTTTGCTCGACCAATAACGTGCGACGGCCAGCGCGGACGCACTCGCGGGCGATCGCCACTCCATTTATTCCGCCGCCTATCACAATCGCATGGAATCGCTGATTTTCGAGAGATGGGCGCAGTTCGCGGGGACCACTGTTCACCAAGACAGTGTATGGACGGGCCATCGCATTCGTCTACGCCGGCAAGAGAAGCGAAAGTACACGGTTTCATGGTGATTACGCTCACGGAGTTCGCGATCAGGTGCTTAAGCGACCAGGTGATCCAAGGCGCCGGTCACCGTGGGGATGGACAGCGTATCGAAAATTCCTTTGAGTTTTTAAGGGCCGGGGGAACCAGGCACGCCGGTTGAGATTTAGATGCGTCTTGCGCGTTTGTTCGAACGTAAAATTGTGTCACGCTGCAATCCCGAAATATTTACGAATCTTCACCACTCTTTACGAATTCCCTGCCGCCACGCCGATAGACTCGCTGCCAAGCTCACTGACTATCCGCCCAACTTGTTCCCGATCGGCATTTGTTGGGGCGGTTCAAATCACTGGAGGATCATTCGTGCGTTTCTATTTTTTTCGTCGCGTTATTCCGGTTTTGTTCACTGCAATCGTCACGTTGCTTTCAGCCGGCTGCGGCAGTGGTTCAGGCAGCAAGACCCAATTGCGGGCGCTTCAGGCGTCCCCCAACGAAAGCACAACCATAAATGTTCTATTAGACAGCACGACGTTGTTCAGTGATCTTGCGCTTGGCGCACCCACCACCTACTCGACGGTGACTTCCGGATCTCACACGTTGGAGGTCGAACCATCGAATTCGACGACCGCGGCAATCAACCAGAGCGTGACTCTGAACGCCGCGACGAACTATACCCTGATCACGGCGAACTATGCCGCCAACCTTACACCGATGCTGCTGACCGACTCCACAACAGCTCCAAGTTCGGGAGATTTCGGTCTGCGCATTGCGAATGCGGCAGTGGAAGCAGGTTCTATTGACGTTTACATTCTGCCGGCGGGGTCGCCGGGACCGCCGACGGGAGGCGTGACCCCAACCATCAGCGCGTTAGGATTCACGAACAGTTCGAGTTACCAGTCTCTGAGCGCTGGGTCGTACGAGATTGTCATTACTCCGGCAGGGTTTCCGGTGGTGCAATACATCAACAGCGGATCATTGAGTTTCGCGGCAGGACAGAATCGCACATTTGTAATTCTGCCGAACGCGAGCGGAGGACTTACTTCGCTAACGCTAAGTGATCTGAATTAATTCCAGTTTCTGCGCGTTCCAGATTGAGTCAAATACAGATTCCCCGCCCTTGTTCGCGAGCGGCCTGGTGATGTCTGCGCCCGAAGGACAAGGCTTTGGGTTTATTTTTCTCTTTAACCGCGCCTTATTGCACGACCAAAGTCACGGTGGTGGATCTTGAGGCCGATCCGGATGTCGCGTCTATTGCTATTAGATAAGTCCCCGCGGGGGTTCCCGTAGTCGTAGTGGTAGTAGACTTCGAGCCACATCCCGCCTGGAATAACACAAGCGTCAGAAATACTCCGAGAAGGAGTCCCATCAGCGCCCGCCGTTTTCTCGACATCTTGCCGCCGATGCCGAGTCCGAGGAATGCCATTCCGGTAATCGGCAACCACGTCGCGTAGAGAGCTCTGACGCTGTGCCACAAGGCTCCAGTGGTGGTCACGCGCGCGGTCGTGGTGATAGTAAGAACGGTGGTCTGGGCACTGCCGGTGAGGGTGGGTATGGGATTTGTGGTCCACGCTGTGGTCGCAGGAGTAGGCAAGCCGGAAGCCGCTGTAAGCGAGATGCTGTCGGGAAAATTGCTGAAGGTGCCGGTAACCTGGAAGGTGAAATTCGCCGGCACTCCGGCAGGTACGGTTATCGAAGATGGGGTTCCGGGCTCAACCACAATATTGAAATCCTGTACCTGAACCGTACTGCTGGCGGTTTGAGTCTGCGCTCCTGGAGCGGATGCGGAAATGCTGTTGGATATCGCGCCCGGCGAGGTCAAGGGAGTGGCCGGAGCCGTCGGCGTCAGATTCACGGTGATGGTTATGGAAGCGCCGGAATTCAGAGTGCCGATACTGCAAGTAACTATCGAACTCACGGCAGTTCCACAACTGCCTTGCGTGGTGGAGATTGAATTAAACGTCGCGCCCGATGAGGGAAGCGTATCGGTAACGATAATGTTGCTTGTGGGATCGCCATTATTGAGGAGCGTGTAAGTGAATGTAGCCTGGTTACCGACTCCAATCGTCGTGGGTGTTGTCGGGGTCAGCATCAGACTTCCGACTGGACTCAGTTTGCTCACAAATGCATTCGGGCTGGTTCCGTTCAAAGAGGCCTGAAAAGGCGTGACCACAGGAAAATTCGGCGAAGAGGTTTCGCCCGCCACGTAAGTCACGTTTTGGGAATCCTGTGCTATGCCGGTTCCGATATCTGTGCCGCTTCCGCCGAGATATGTGGAAAAGCCCGGGCACTTCACTTCGGCAGTCGAGCCGTTGGCCGGCATGGGGGTACAGATTGTGGTGGTGTCAATGCGGGTAACGAAGGCATCTTCTCCACCGCCATTTGCCGATTGCACCGGATTGCCAGTCAGGACGCTAGCCGCAGGAAAATCAGTCGAATTCGTCCAGCCCGTGACTAGGGCGCCCCCAATATTGTTAACCGCGATGGCGGTACCGGCGTCGGCAAGGCCCCCACCTAGATACGTGAAATAGAGATATGGAACGTTAGTACCCGTGGTGCCGGAAGTTACGGCACCGAATTTTGCTATGAAAGCATCGGGAGCCGTGACGCTCGTTGAGCAAGCTCCGGTGGGATACGCCATGAGGGGATTCGGGGGAGTATCAAGGCAGCTCGCGAAAGATATTGGATTCCCCGACCCAGTAGGCGGGGCGATATTTAAGGAAGTAGTCGAACCGGTGATGTAGGCATCGCCGCTGGAATCCACCGCGATCCCATATCCGATATCGTCTCCTTTGCCGCCAAAGTAGGTTAAATAGTTAAGAGAAAGTTGAGATCCGCAAGCCGACCCAGTTGCGACGGCGAATTTGGCCACCCAGGCGTCTAAGCCGCCGAGGTTTGTGCCCTGGCTAGCGTTTTGAGTCGGCATATCGGTGAAATTCGTCCCGCCCGTGAGGTACGCGTTGCAATTGGTGTCCACAGCGATGCCGCCGCCCATCGCGACTCCGGTCGTGGGAGTGCTGCCGCCGATGTATGTGGAATAAAGAAGACCTCCGGGACCGGTTATGGTGGGATCCAGCTTGCTAAAGAAATATTGGTTTGCGGCCTTTGGCGAAGGTTGCTGTGCCGTCGGGGTGGTGGGAAAGTTGGAAGACGTCGTATTACCGGCGACATACTCCTTGCCTAAATTGTCGAGCGCGATACCGCTCGCAATGTCTGTGCCATTACCAGATAGGTAGGTTGAATAGAGCAGCGTGGAGCCGGTAGCGGCCAGTTCACTCACAAAAGCATGAGTGCCGGCAGAAGCGGCGGCCGGCTGGTAGGAACTGGACAATGTTGGGAAGTCGGAGGAGTTCGTTGTCCCCGCGATATGCACATTAAAATTCGCATCCACCGCAATTCCTGCCGTGACCTCGCTGCCGCTTCCACCCAGATAAGTAGCGAAATCCAATGCCGTGCCGGATGCGTTCAGCCTGACGACGAATACGTCGCTATTCGTCTGTCCCGTGGGGCAGGGCGAAGGGCTGACGGGACTGATCGGATTTGGCGGGGGCGAATCGAGGCAGAGCTGGAATCCCGTGCCTCCACTTACTCCTGGAAAGTCGGTTGAGGTGGTCGCTCCCGCCACGTAAGTCCGGGAGGCTGAATCTACGGCGATTGCCGGGCAGCCGGGAGTGGCTGCAGGACTGGGAAGTGATATTCCCAATTGACTCTGCTCGATGGCAGAGCAACTTTCGCTGCCTGTACCCCCGAGATAGGTGGAGTAGCTAAGGATGGGATCAATAATTAACCTGCGACTGCGGTCATAGCCGCCGATCTGGAAAGAAATCTGACTGCCCGATTCCAGCAGAAATTTTCCGGCAATGAGACGATCTTCATTTCCGAATCTCTGGTAGATGCGGGGCGCTTGCAGTCGAACATCACCGGAGCTGGTTGAGATATTGAGGTCACCGCTGCCAACCAACTTCACACTCTGAGCGCCCCGAAATCGGAGTCCGATCTGCGATGGGTCGGCTCCGGGAGCAACCTCAAAATCGTATTCCAGTTTTCCCTGGCTTCCGTAATAAATAAGGTCAATGCCTGGGTAAACGTCGTGTGACCGCACCCGCGCAAATTGCGGGATATTGCGATGCCATTTCGTCGGGTCATTCCCGATGAGGTAATTGCTCTTTCCGGGAAGCTCATCCTGGGAATCTAACGCTGCAAGCCGATTCGCGTGTTCCAGAATCATTCCCAGCAAGGAGGCTGGTCTTGACGGCTCATGCAAGGCTAAGACGGCTTCGTTCCCCGTCAAGTACAGGCCGTAACCGTTTCCTCGCGCCTGAAATTTTACCGGGGTGGGGCTTTGGCCTTGATTTGGTTCGAAGCCCAAAGGCAGCCGTCCATAAGCTGAGGCAATTTGAAGCTGATTCTGGAACCCCTGCACTGAACCACGAGTGTTGCGGGCCAGGCGAGCGTGGCCGGCATCCAGCCTAATAAGGACGGCCGCTGCCATAAATAGCATTGCAAGGGCAAATGGAACGCGCAGGGTCAGAGACCGAGCGCCGCGGCAATTCAAATTCAAGAGCTCCTCCGAGTTTTCCATCCAGTGGAGAGGAAGAAGGAAATGATGTGCAAGATACTCCGGCTCCGCGCTGAAGCGGAAATGCGTCCGCTGTCACCTGTAGTGAAAGTAAGTAACTACTTAAACATCTGACGCATACCCTGTCAAGATGCGCGGCCACGCGATGACTGGCGGCCCGCAGCTTGCGGAAAAACTCTCGGAGGAGATTGGTTTTGAAGGGGCACGCCTTCAGGCGTGCCGTAAGACATCTGAATTCGGTAACGCGCGGCTGAAAGCCGCGCCCCTTCAAAGCAAGTTCGCACACTCGTGACTTTTCCGCAAACTGCTAGTGAGATGCTGGCAACCACCGCGAGAGATGCTGTCCATAGCACAAAGGGCTGGCCGCGGTATCTGATGAAAAGAGCAACTTATTGACCGCGCGGGGCTGCCGCCGTGGCATCAAAATGTATTAGTAGCTCCGGATTAGCACGAGCCGCCTATGCCATTAACTCAAGCAATGCCGGTCATTTTATGCTTGCAATCGAAACTCAAGTAGTGAAGTCTGGATGGTGAATCGCTGGTGCGAGATGCTTTCCGGCGCAGCGTGAACGAGGCGAAACAGATGTTACAGGAGCAACAATCGAGCCAGCCGGAACCCCAGGAAAGACGCACGATGCGCCGATTCTACATGCGCCTGCCCGCGGCAGTGAAGCTGCCTGGCGCAGAACCGGCGGAAGTCATGACGGAAACGCAGAACGTCAGCGCCCGGGGAATTTTCTTTTATCTCGACCAGCCAGTCACGCAGGGCGGCCAGATCGAGGTCACGATGACTTTCCCTCCGAACATTACCTTGACCGACGCGGTGCGAGTTCGATTTCTGGCGCGCGTGGTTCGGGTCGAACAACCGTTGCCCGTCTCCCGCGGCGTCGCGGCAGTGATCGAAGAGTATGAATTCCTGAGACCGAATCCGAATGCGGATTTCGCCGCAGGTGCTGACGGCGATCACAAGGGCGGCAACTGATTCTTCGCTACTAAACCCGGTTCTAATCGTTTCAACAAGAGCGCCCGACCGAGCCGGAAGAAGCGTCTGCCCCAGACGCTCCGAATCGAAGTTGAACCTTTTTCGCCTCCCAGAACAAATAGACAATCAGCAGAATCATTTCCGGCTCAATCGGCGCCTTGTACCGCGGAAAAGGATTGACCAGGTAATACGGCAGCGGATAGATGAGGATGAAACACGCCAGCAGAAATGTTCCACATTTGCGCTTGCGCACGGTCAACCACAATCCCGCAAACGCAAGCGCTGCGCCGAGAAGAAACCCTGTGTGACGCGCGAATTCCAGGTTGTAGCCGCTGGATGTGATGGTAAACGATGGAGGAGCGGCCCAAAAATAGAATGCGCGTTTCAACGTGAAGCCAATAAATTTGCCGGGATGCTCCCGCAAAAACTGCTGAAATTGTTCACGCTTTTCTTGCATGAACCGGATTTCTCCAAGCCTTTGAAATTCATGCATGGCTGCGGCGTCGTTCGCGGGATGTTCATTTCGCGTCCACAAACCGGAGGATTGATCATTATTGGCCATGTGCAATTCCAGCGGAAGGTTGTCGCGAACAAAAATGAACTTGTCGAATACGAGATAGTTGCGTACGATCCACGGGCTTACCACCACGCACGCGGTAACCACGCAGACGAGGACGCCCGCGAAGTATTGAGAGCCGCGGCGATACAACATCCATAGCAGGCAAAACGGCATCATGCTGATCAGTGCGGTATTGCTCAGTATGATCAATCCCCAAAGTGCCCCGAAAATAATCCACTGGACCCGGCTTCGCGGTTTGTCACTCATGCGCAAGGTGAGCAGAAGGACCAGGCTGAGTAGGAAGGTCGAGAGACTGGTTTCCCAAACCACGCGCACCGGCCAATAAATAACATAAGGAAAAAGCGCCCAAGTCCAAGCGGCGGCGCGGGCGACGGCGGTTCCATAGATGTACTCTGCTATGCCGTAAATGGTGAGGCAGGTCAGGGCTGCAAAAAGGCTGTTGAAGGTCAAAATCACGAAAGCCGAAGCGGCGCTATAAATGCCGAATAGTTTGAAGACTATCGTGAGGATATAAGGGTAAACAGGCGGCGCCCAGGCGCTGGGTCCGGTTGGAAGGTCTGTCGGAGAACTAAATCCCTGCCCGAGCGCAATCGAGCGGGCAAGGCGGCCCATTTCCCACCCGTATTGAAAATGATCGCGGCGCGGCGTGATGCGATAAGTATGGCCAACGGTTATGACGGCCAGCCGCAGCAAGAAAGCCGCCAGAACGATAACAAGAAGAGAGTGACCCAGGCCCTGAGGATTCGCAACCAGTTTCGGCTCGCCTGTTGACAGTTCGCGATCCGGCATTGGGCCAGAGTAGCATAGGGCAAACATTGGGCCGCCGAGCGCTGCTCGGCATGGACAGCCGGGCGGGGGCGGCTTGTCCCTACGTGGACTTTTATTGAGGAGAGCGTATCCAGCTTCTTTATCTTGATCTCTTGGCTAATTCGAGGGACAACAATTGCGCTTTGAGCGCAAGGTTTTGAGCACTCTGGAAGTCTCCCGTTGCTTCCGCCGATTTAGCCTGGTCCATGTACGCACGGACCTGCTTGAGCATATCCTGCTGGTTTGCATTCAGTGGATGTCCCGAAAGCTTTTGGATGTTGGCGTTGGTCGTGGCCAGCAGTCCATCCGTTTTCTGTCGCTCGTGCGACGCCTGGTCTGGCGATGTTGCAGTAGAGAATTGAACGGTAGGATCGGGAGCGCTGCCGTTTTTTACAACAACTTTACTCGTGCCTGAATGCGATTTCTTGCGCCGTCTTTTCTTATGCACGGTGGTTGTCGTCTGGCCGGTTGCGCTTGACGTGGATGGCGGCGCTTTGGAATCCGTCTTGGAAGGCGACGATGGAGACGCGACCGGAGCCTGCTTGGGAGAGGCTTCGGTATTCTGCCCTGCGCTTGGAAGCGCAGTCGGCAACAGCGAACCCAAAGCACAGATCGTGAGTAAGGTAACCCAACGCATAATTCTCGGTACCTCCAAGCAGCCGAACGTCAGTTCCGCAGTCAGGAGGGATTCGACTGATGAGATTGCGCACCCGCCTCTTGCAGTGAGTCCGTCGCGGGCGAAATCCACGGCAGCCTGAGCGTGAAAACCGTGCCTCGTCCCGCAAGCGATTCGAACTCCACCGACCCGTAGTGCCATTGCATAATTTGATAGGTTTGAGCCAGGCCGATGCCGCTTCCGCTTTTCTTGGTCGTGAAGTACAACTCGAACATCTTCTCCTGAACTTCGGGAGCGATTCCTGTGCCTTCATCCCGGATGGCGGCGACCACCATGTCGTCTTCCCGTCGCGCGGAAAGGGTCAGGACACCGCCCTGCGGCATCGCCTGCACGCCGTTGAGAATGACATTCAAAACCGCCTGCTTCATGAAATCAGCATCAACCTTGACGGTAAGGAGATCGGCAGAAAATTCGCGTTCGACCGTCACACGATGCTGTTCCGCGTCAGGCGCGGCCAGCACGGCAACCTCCTCCAGCAAACGCCGGAAATCAATCGCTTCCGTGTGCAGGTCACGCGGCCGCGTGAAATCAACCAGAACCTGTACCACACGATCAAGCCGGTGAATTTCACTGTCAATGATATCCATGTGCCGCCGCGTCTCCGGGTCAATCTCTTTTAGTTTGTTTTGCAGCAATTGCAAATGCAACACAATGGCATTAATAGGATTTTTAACCTCGTGGGCGACGCCGCGGGTCAGCCTTCCGCTGGCTGACAGACGCCGCGAGGTTTCGATTTCATCCTCAATCCGCCGCGCCGACTCGGTGTCGCGCATAGTGAGTAAAGCTCCGATTTGCGTGCCGCGTTCCTGAATGAAGTCGAGCGAGACTTGAGCCCGCCTGCCATTGGCAGACTCAATCTCCCGCAATTCAAAAGGATGGCGCAGCCGGAATGCGTCAAGCACCAGCGATCCGAGTTCGGAATCGGCCGAAAAAATCTGCTTTGCCGTACGTCCCAGCAACTCTCGCCGTGGACGGCCCAGAAACCGCTCCACCGAAGCGCTTACCAGCACCACGTTCGATTCGCGCGTAAATAACATCAGGCCGTCCTGGAGGTTGGCCATGATCTGGTCCACATTATCTTTCAAGGCGGAGAAAATCTCCCTTGCGTCCCGCATCTGGCGCCCGAGGTGCGCGATCTTCAGTGTTACCAGGCCATATTCGTCGTGGCTGTCGGATTCTTCCGCAACCTCATTAGGACTTCCCGCCGAAACGCTATCCAAGGTGCGGCTGATTCGCTCCAGCGGTCCGAGCGCCAGCCGCGAAAGGGCCGAGGCAAACAGCAGGGAAAGCAATATCGTGACCAATCCAATGATGGTGGCCCGCTGCAGAAGCGGAGTAAGTTCGTTTCTCAGAAACACCGTTGAAATTCCCACTCGAACGCTTCCAAAGGGAACGTCATTCAACAGAAGTGGCGTGCGAACGTCATATACCGTCGGACCGTTGTAGAGCAATCGAAGTTTTGAGCGAAAGCTGGAGTCAACGATCCGCGAGAAATCCGGCCGTTCGCTGACCGCTTTGCCAGTCAGTTCAGTCCGGGTGTGGAGAATCGCCCTGCCATTCGGATCAACCACGGCTGCGTCCTGAATTGCGGGCCAATTCTGGACAACCGAATCCACGAGAGCGTTCAGGTCGCGATCGGTGCTGAGGTAATAAGTGAAAGCAGCCCGCACGGCTGCGGGATTGTTGGTATCAACCTTCGTGCTGGTTAAGTCTGGAACCGCATTCGTGGCTATATACGCCAACTGCGATGCCAAATAGGACGCACTCCGGCGAGTCGTCAGCAGGCTCTGCTGCAACAACTGTGAGATGTAGATATAGGAAAAAGCGGAAACCAGAACCGCCACCATGAAAGTGACGGTCAGAATAATTTGAGTCCTTCGACGCATTTTTCAAAAAAAGCTACAGCAAATCCGAAATCACTAGGCTTCCGCGATCTCTTCTTTGGCCGCCGTCTCCCCTGGGGTGCTGCCGTATTCTTTCAGCTTGTTATGCAGGGTTTTGAGGCTAATTTCAAGAATCTCCGCCGCCCTTGTCTTGTTGTTATTGGTGGATGCCAGCGTTTTTAGGATTAGCAGCTTCTCCGCCTCTCCGACCGTGGTGCCGACGCCCAAGTGGATGGCATCAGGATCCTCAATCTGAGTGCGGGGTGTAGTTTGGCCAAATCCGGGCGGGAGGTGCCTGGTTTCGATGACTGCGGTGTCGCACACGATTACCGCCCGCTCCAAGGTATTGCGCAACTCGCGCACGTTTCCCGGCCAAGAATAATTGCGAAACAAATTCAATACCGCTTCACTCACCGCCGCTACGGTGCGTCCGTGCTTGGCATTCACTTCGGCCAGCAACGTTTGCAGCAATTCGGGAACATCTTCTTTATGATCTTTCAGCGGGGGCATGTGGATGTTGAAAACATTGAGGCGATAGTACAGGTCGTTTCTCAACTCCCCTTTGGCTACCGCCTCTTCGGGAACCTTGTTGGTGGCGGCCAGCACGCGAACGTCAACCGTTGTTTCGACCTTGCTTCCCAGCCGGCGCAGTTTTCTGTCTTCGAGAACGCGGAGAAGCTTGGCTTGAGTCGCAACCGGCATTTCACCAATTTCATCCAGCAACAGGGTCCCGCCTTCTGCCAGCTCGAAGCAACCGGTTCGACGCTCCAGAGCTCCGGTGAAGGCTCCTTTTTCATGGCCGAAAATTTCGCTCTCGATGAGCGTTTCAGGAATGGCGGCGCAATTGATCGGAATAAACGGCTTGCCGTGCCTGGGACTTAGATCGTGGATTGTCCGGGCAACCAATTCCTTCCCGGTTCCGCTGGCCCCCGTAATCAATACCGACGCGGTGCTGGGCGCCACCATTTCGATGAGCCGAAAAATCTCCTGCATCTTCTTGGAAGGACCGACCAGCGATCCCAAGGAACCTGCATCTCGAAGTTTTCGCCGCGTCACCTCGAGTTCCAGCTTAGTTCCAAGTAATTCGGAAGCGTTTTGCAAGATCGTTCGCAGGCGATTAGTGTCAATAGGCTTCGTGATGTAATCGTATGCACCCATCCGCATGGCCTGAACCGCACTGTCAATTGTGCCCTGAGCCGTCACCACAATGAACGCCATGGTGTTGGAATTATTCGAGGTACGTTCGAGCAGATCCAGTCCCCCCATCCGGGGCATCTTCATATCGGTAATGACGATGGAAGGAGACCACTGAGATATTTTTTCCAGTCCTTCAGCGCCGTCCGCGGCACTCTCAACTCGATAGCCCCACGCCAGGACAAGTTCCGCGAGGCCTGTCCGCTCGTTCTCTTCGTCCTCAACGATCAGTACCTTTTGCTGAGCCATGGTGGATTCGTGGAATAGCCATTATTGAGGATAGTACCTTTTGCTGCAACATTCTCCTGGGATTTCCTGATACAGTTCTTATGCACAATTCCAGGGGCTGATGACTGGGACTTGAGGTGCATCATCGAAATAGCTCTCATTATGACGGAAGCGACTTCGACGGTACAGGCAACCCATGAGAAAGAAGTTGCGTCCGACACCTGTCTTTTGCCATTATTTCCTACGGAATCCAAAGGCGACATTCTTTTTCGGTTGGGGCCCCATTGAATCGTTCCACGGAGGAAATCCATGTTAGCTCGCTCGATCGCAAGCCGTATGCTGGTTGGGTTCGCGATAGTTCTTATCGCTGCGTTGATGTCTCTCAGCGCCGTCGCGCAGAATGACCTTACCCCGAAGTCGCAGATATTCCTCGGGTATCAATGGCTGAACCCGGGGGGGAATGTGCCTGCCGGCGGTCAACCCTACAATTTTCCAATTTCTGTGCAAGCTCCATCCATGCCTTATGGCTTTGGCTTGGCTTATGACTATAATTTCGCTCCTCACTTCGGGTTCGAGGGAGACTACGGGCTAAACTGGAATAACGGGTACCGCGAACAGACGGTCTCAGTGGGGCCTAAAGTACAATTCGGAGCTGAAGGCGTTAGCGTTTTCGTGCACACTCTATTGAGTTGGAACCGTTTCGACGCTCCGAGGTTGAATGCAAACAACGGTCTCGGTTCGATACTTGGCGGCGGGATGGACTTGAATCTCACCCGGCGGTTTTCTTACCGTTTATTTGAAGCCGACTATGTCTGGGGTCATCATAATTATTCCAGCATTGTGACCTCAGGCGCTCCGGGGTTGCAGCGGGTCGGTTTGAACGGGGTGCGGCTTCGCACTGGTCTTCTCTTTAACTTCGGCTATCCGGAGACCGCCGTTCCATCGGCATCCGTGTCGGTTCAACCAACCGAAGTCATGATCGGCGAACCAGTTACCGCCACGGCGACCGGAACCAACTTCGATCCGAAACACACATTGAAGTACGAGTGGTTGAGCACCTGTGGAAAGATCAGCGGAAGTGGAACTACCGCTTCGATTGATACCAACGGTGCGCCCGCCGGTACCTGCACCGTAACCGTTCACATCACCGATCCCAAGAAGAAGAGGAATAACGAGGCGAGCGCCACTGCGACGTTCACGGTTAAAGAGCCACCCAAGAATCCGCCAACATTTTCCTGCACGGCAAGTCCATCCAGCTTGCAGGCGGGGGGCACCGTAAACATTTCCTGCACCTGCACCAGTCCAGATAACGTTCCGGTTACGGTCAGCGGCTGGACGGCCACCGCCGGCACCATCACTGGCAACGGCAATAACGCCACGCTCGACACAACCGGCGCGCCAGCGGGTACGCTTACCGCCAACGCCACGTGCTCCGACCAACGCGGCCTCAGTACGCCGGCTTCGACCCAGGTCACTATCGAAGCACCGCCGCCACCACCGCCTCCGGCGGCACCGGAAGCCAGCAAGCTGAGCCAGTGCGATTTCCCCAATCCGGTCAAGCCGTGGCGGGTGGACAACACTTGCAAGGCGATCCTGGACGACGTAGCGCAACGGCTGCAGCACGATCCAGATTCGAAATTGGTCATCGTGGGCAATGCCGAACCGGGCGAGAAGCGCAGAAATCTTGCCGGAGAGCGTGCCGTCAACTCGAAGGCCTACCTCTCGGGTGGTGAAGCGAAACAGGGAATTGATCCAAGCCGCATCGAAGTTCGAACCGGAAGCGGAGGAACCAAGACGGCTGAATATTGGATCGTTCCGGCGGGCGCCACCTTCGCGGGTGAAGGTACCGAGCCTGTAAACGAATCGAGGGTTAAAGCGATCCCTGATCATGCACATGCAGCGGCGAAGAAGAAAGCCGCCGCGCATTAAACGTAGTGAAATTAGCAGCCAGCCGGGCGTAAAACCCGGTCGGCCCTGTTTTCTTCATTAATAGCGCCTGCCCTAACGTAACTTGATACATGCCCGTCAAAGCTGTCACCCTGAGCCCCGTAGCTGTATATTGCGTCCAAGGGGAAATGCATCTATGCGCCTGCTTTCACGTAAGTTATTGATTCCGTTTGTTGCTATTCTTTTTGCCACCACGGCAGTCTGGGCCAGCCAGTGGACGGTGCTGGGTCCCGATGGGGGTGACGCGCGGAGTCTTACCTACGATCCGCACAACCCGAACCGGATTTTTTTGGGAAATAGCTCCGGCAGCATTTTTCTTTCGCAGGACGGCGGCCATAGCTGGGCGCGATTCGCACATCTTGGGGGTGGCGATGACTACGTTCTCGACCACATTGTGATGAGCCCACAGGATTCGAACACGATGTTCGTAGCCGCGTGGAGCGTTCAGGATCAACATGCCGGCGACGTGTTCCGCTCAACGGATGGCGGGAAGACCTGGCAAATTCTGCCCGCGATGCACGGCAAGTCGGTTCGCGCCTTCGCCATCTCCGCTTCGGACCCGCAGGTGGTCGTGGCGGGAGCATTGGACGGAGTGTTTCGCAGCATGAACGGTGGCGACAGATGGGAGAAAATTTCGCCGGCAGGCGATGAAATTAAGAACATCGAGTCCATTGCGATTGATCCCAAAGATCCCAAGGTTATTTATGCCGGTACCTGGCATTTAGCGTGGAAGACTTCCAACGGCGGGGCCAACTGGGAGCATATAAATAAAGAGAAAGGCCTGATTGACGACTCCGACGTATTCTCGGTTATCGTTGACGAAGCAAATTCTTCGGTGGTTTTCGCCAGCGCGTGCTCGGGAATTTACAAGAGCGAGAACGCCGCGGAACAGTTCCACAAAATTCAGGGAATTCCATTTACCGCCCGCCGCACTCGCGTGTTGAAAGAAGACCCCGGCAATCCTGACATCGTGTACGCGGGAACAACCGAGGGATTGTGGAAGACAACCGATCTGGGCAAAACCTGGACTCGGATGAGCAGCCCGGACGTCGTGGTAAACGATGTTCTCATTGATCCGCGAAACTCGGAGCGAGTGCTTCTGGCGACCGATCGCGGAGGCGTGCTGGCCAGCAATGACGGCGCTCGGACTCTCGCCGCCTCCAATCGCGGATACAGCCATCGTTACGTAAGTTCAATCGTCGCCGACAAGAATGACCCAGGAGACATTTTGGTGGGACTTGTGAATGACCGCGAATTGGGTGGAGTCTTCGTCACCCATGACCGGGGAGAAAATTGGACTCAGAAAAGCGCCGGTCTCGGTGGACGCGATGTCTTCAGCCTGAAACAGGCTCCCGACGGGGAGTTCATCGCGGGAACGAATCGCGGCATTTTTCTGTTGCCGTCAAATGGAATTGAATGGCATCCCATAAATCTGGTCATCAATGAGAAAACATACTTCCGTGCGGTAAGGAAGGGATCAAAGAAAGCCGCCATCGCGCATAAGACGGTGACGCGATCGGGGCTCGACGCCCGCGTAAACGATATTGAGATCGCTTCACGCCGTTGGATGGCCGGAACGTCGGATGGCCTGTACACTTCCACCAATCAGGGCAAGAGTTGGAGTGGAGGACCGGTTTTGGGAAACAAATATATCGTCTCGGTGAAGAGCAGCGGTAACTTGCTCGTTGCGGCGACTCGCACTTCAGTTCTCTTCTCGACCGATAGCGGCGTGGCCTGGCGTCAGGCAAGTCTGCCTTCCTACATCACCAACATTCGTGAACTGGCAATTACGCCCGACCAGCAGATTCTGATTGCGTCGCGGGAAGGCGCATTTCGCAGCTCCGACTCCGGCCTCTCCTGGCAGCGCAGCTACAACGGCCTGCCTGATTCGAATATAAACTCGATTACATACGATGCATCCGCGAACCGGCTGCTGGCAACCAGCACGGTGACTGGCGTTATTTTCGAAAGCGAGGATGGAGGCCGCAATTGGCATCGCGGACCGGACGCCGGATACCCGTTGCACAGCGTCAATGTCGTCAAAGGACGATTCCTGGCGGCCACACCCTTTGATGGCGTTATTCTTCAGCCAATCAACGAAACCGAAAGCGCAGCGTCCTTAAACTAAAAACTCGTGTAGGGGCAGGTGTCTTTACCTGCCCCGAACTATCCTGAGACCCTCCATGCGCCTGTACAATAGCCGTGGAGGCGAAATGCTTTTGGCCCGAATCAAATACTTTATTTTCCCCATCTTAGTTATCCTCATCACAACCTCAAACGCACTGCCCGCCGCGAACGCCGACAATCTCAACGTCCGTCGGCAACAATTCAAACAATTGCTCGCCGACGAGTGGAATTACGAGATGCGCGAGTCTCCGGAGCGTGCGACTTCGGTCGGCGATTATCGCTACAACGACCGCTTCAGCGACATTTCTCTCGCCCATGTGCAGCAGCAGAAAAAAGACACAGAGAACTGGCTGACGCGGTTCGAAGCGGTGAACACTGACGGATTCACCGAGCAGGAAAAGTTGAGCGAAACCATGATGGTGCGCGGGCTGAAAGAGAACATCGAAGACATAGACTTCAAAAACTACGAGATGCCCGTGGACCAGATGAATGGATGGCAGTTGCAATTAGCCCAGCTTGTCGCGGATATTCCATTCGACTCGACGAAACATTATGAAGATTATATTGCGCGACTTCACCGTGTTCCGGTTTTAATTGACCAGATGATCGAATTGATGCGGCAGGGTGAGAAAGATAAATTGATGCCGCCGAAGTTCCTGCTCGAAAAAACTGTCGGCCAATGCCAATCCATTGCGGCGCCCGCCGGCGAAGCCAACGTTTTTGGCCAGCCTGCGGCCCATTTTCCAGACGCGGTTCCCGCGTCCGACCGCCAGCGTTTGCATGATGCCATTGTCGAGGCGGTGAATAACGATGTACGTCCGGCTTACACCAAGCTCGCCAACTTCATCGCGAAGGATTACGCGCCTTATGGCCGAACTCAGCCGGGCATCTGGTCCCTGCCCGACGGCGATGCGCGTTATCGTTTCGCCATTCGCGTCTTGACAACGACCAACATGGATCCTGAAGAAATCCACGAACTCGGCCTTCGCGAGGTTTCCAGGATCGAAGCCGAACAGCTTGCCATCGCCAGGAAGCTCGGCTTCTCGAACCTGAAGGATTTCCGTGCTTCACTGAAGACCAATCCCAAGCTTATTCCCACATCGCGCGAGCAGATACTCGATGCTTTTCGGCATTACATCGGGCAAATGGAGCCAGAACTTCCCAAATATTTTGGTTTGTTGCCCAAGACCAAGCTCGAAGTGCGCTCGGTGCAGGAGTACCGCGAAAAAGAAGCGCCATTCGCCGAATACGATCAAGGCACGCCGGACGGTTCCCGCCCCGGAATCGTCTACGTGAATACCGGCGACTATCAACATCGCACTCTCATCAACGCCGAATCCACGGCCTACCACGAAGGGGTTCCGGGCCATCATCTGCAAATTTCCATCGCCCAGACCCTGCCCGATCTGCCCACCTTCCGCCAGCAGGCCTTTTACAGCGCGTACCAGGAGGGATGGGCCCTCTACGCTGAGGAGCTTGGCAAAGAGATGGGCTTCTATCAGGATCCTTATTCCGATTACGGCCGTTTGTCAGACGAAATGCTGCGCGCGATCCGCCTGGTGGTGGATACCGGCATTCATTACAAGCATTGGACGCGCCAGCAAGTCGTGGACTACTTCCACGAACATTCCTCGGAAGATGAGCCCAACGTTCAATCCGAGACTGATCGCTACATTGCGTGGCCTGCACAGGCGCTGGCCTACAAGCTTGGAGAGTTGGAGATCCTCAAGTTGCGCGCTCGCGACAAAACGGAGTTGGGCAGCCGCTATGATATTCGCAGCTTCCACGATGAAATCCTCGATGGAGGCGCCATGCCGCTCGATGTGCTGGATACTCGTGTCACGGATTGGATTGCCGCGCAGAAAACAGCAAGTGGAACCGCCGCAGGAGCTCATTAAATTACTTGCGGCGTTTTTTTATGACAGACTTGATATCCCGGATCATATTGCGCGGCAGACAACGACCGACTGCTCGCCCATGAATGGGACCAATGCCGCTGAATGAGCTGAGTGTGTCAGAGAATGCGCTTCGATTCGCTTGCGAACCTTTCGAGGCGGTTAGCGGCTTCCTGGGCGCCGCCGTATTTGCGCATTGAGTCGGCCACGCGCTTCGCCGACATGCCGAATGAGGGTTCGTCTAAAACGCGGTGAACCTTCGCCTTGAACTCTCCCACATCGATCTGCTTTTCTCCGTCCGCGCCGCTCGTCGGCATCACGATCTCGCCAGCCCCTAAGGCGACCAGACGGCGGGCATTGCTTTCACGCTCCGTAATAGTCGGAATGATCACGGCAGGTGTGCCCGCCATTAATCCGGTCATTACGGAGCTGTGACCTCCATGGTGCACCATCAGGTCGGAGCGCTCCGCCATCGCGAGACCGGGTAGGTAGGCCGCGTGACGGAAATTGGCCGGTAGTTTGCCAAATTCCGGCGGCAATTCCTGGTGGCCGGTTGTGAGAACAACCTGCACCGGCAGGTCAGCGAAGGCCGAGATGGCCGCGCGAATCACTACGATTGAGTCGCCGGGAGATGGGACGCCGAAGTAGCGGGGATTGCCGGAGTAAACCCAGATCAGCGGTTTGTCGCAATCGAGCGCTGCGATCCACTCTGGCAGCGTAGCGTTCCCGCGTTGCCACACAATTGGCCCAACGTGGGTAATGTCTGCGTTGCCTGGCAGCGGATCCGTTTCCGGTGTGCCGACGATCAAGGACAGGTCGCCCGCCAGCAGATCCACGCAGCGATTGACTGGAGCTATGCCGTATCCCGACGCAATCTTGTTGATTACTGGCGCCGCGCTGGGGAACCCAGTTGGGCGCTCTCGTTCCCACCAGAGAAATCCGTCGCTCGCGGGATGAAAATTTCCCTGCAGCACGGTTGCGAGCGGCTTCTTCAGCATGCGCGCGGCGAGGCACGCGGGCAGTCCAAACGAATCCACCACAACGTCGGGATCGAATCCGCTTATCAAGTCGGCATGTACAGCCGTCTCCCCTCGCGCAAACTCCTCATCTCGATACAAGCCGCCAAACAATTGCTCGACGTCCCCGGCGGAGCACACTTGAACCCAATCTATTTGCGGGACCGATATCGGCCGCGGTGGCATCGGGAGGCTTTGCAGACCAGCCTCAGCGATCAACTTCGCGGGCGCCGCTGCCGGATTGAACACGGCTACGTCATGGCCGCGATCCGCGAGCTTGCGCGCGATCGGCACCAGGCGCGTCGGCAGGCCAAGGTCGTTAACCACCAGCATGGTGAACAGGAATTTAGACATTCCACATTCTTCCGCGCTTCTCTTTTATTTCGCAAAGGCCTGGTGTTTGGGGCTCAAAAGGTAGTCTAACATTCGCACACAGCATGCGAGAAATAATGGACCTATTTACTCGCCGACATTGCCGGTCTGGGGAAACATGCGCTGCGGCAGCGGCGGAACCGGTTCGTGGTGGTAGCGAATGTTCCAATAGTGCCATGAGCGAATGTCAAAGACTCCCGATGGAGGAGCGGTCAAGACGAGATCGAAATCAGCTTCGCTGTAATGCTGCATCGCAATCGCGATATCGTCCAGGGTCCCATACGTCATTACGTGCGCGAGAAATAATCTTGTGTCGTTCAACGCTTCTTCCGGCGTCTTGAACCATACGACTCGCTTTGCAACTCTTTGAAGATCATCGGGATAATTCATTGTTCTTTTCCGACTGACTAAGTCCGGGTTTGGCTGTCACCAGAGGAAGCTGCCTCAAGTTTACCGAAGCAGCCGAGTGGACCCGCTTTCAGATTAGCCGCCCCTGGGTTAGACTTCTCGCCTTGCACTGTAGATCGAAAATCAAATGAGTCCTTCGACTCAAAAGTCGGATTCGCAAAATATAACCACAACCCAAACGCCGCCGAACCCGATCGTCCGGGCCGCGATTCACCCCTCAATCGGTGTGGCGCGGCTGGGAAATAGTCCCGACGAATATTTCCTGGCCCCGGAAGTGATGGACCCTCCTCAGCAGGCGCCGGGCTACTATCGTGACTTTACCGGGGCATTGAAACGGCAGGTGGCGCGGTTTCGAATCTACGGACTCGATGCCCAAGGAAACCCGGTGGCGGAATTGACGCCGGTGAACGCTGAAATTATCTGGAGCGTTCATCTCGCCAACAAGAAAGCCGCGTGGTATCAGTTTCAAATTGCCTTGGATATCCCGGAGGTGGATTCAGCGCCGCATTCCTATATGCGCAACGCGGCAATTTCGAATCGCAGCGGACTTTCGATTGATCCCGGTCCCCGCCAAATCTCGGGCGTCAACGCCAGTGGACCCGGCTATGCGTTCGATTCCGGCAAGTTCATGGGCATACCCGTTTACTTGGGAGAAATTCGCACCGACGAAGAGGGCCGGCTTCTGGTGTTCGGCGGACGGGGAAAGTCAGCCTCCTACAACGACAGCCTGGCGCTGACCTTCGCCAACAACGAAGGCTGGTACGACGACACCTCCGACGGACCGGTCACGGCAACCGTCACATTCCACGGAAAAGAACTTCCGGTTGATCCGGCGTGGATCGTGGTCGGGCCGCCGAACTACGCACCGGCACGAAAATCAGTACGCACTATGTGGGACTTGATGCGCGATACGGCGATTGGCGCGAAGATGATTCCAGCGCCGACGCGGGCCTCGTTCAACGACGATATTCGTCCAATTTTCGAACGGCTTTGCGGACTGCAATGGGTCAATGCCGGGTATGCCGCCGCATTTGGATGGGGCGGTCCGAACGATTATGCCACCGCCGAGATGCTGGAGAGGTTCAGCCAGAATAATCCTAACGATCAGGAGATGCGTCGAACTATTGCAAATCAGTTTCGCAACTTCGCCGTGGATTCGTGGTCCCCGAAACCGTGGCCCTGGCAATATGGCGATGCCATGAACATACCGGCAACTCACTCCCCGCGACAGAATTCCGCTTTAAGCGACACTCAGTTAAATCTGCTGCAGCAGTGGGTGGACGGGAATTTCGATTCGGATTATGAGCCGATCCAGCCGCAAACACTCGACGATGTTCCGCTGGCGCAACAAGCGAACATACTTGATCGGGCCTCGCTGGAATTTTGCATCGCCGACGCTTTTCACCCTGGCTGCGAGATGACTTGGCCCATGCGTCAATCCAGCCTTTACATGGCGCCATTTCGAATCGCGCATGCCGCGGCAGATTTTGTCGAGCCGCAGTACGGAGCCGTGATGAACCCGAGCGAGATGTTGGGCCTGCTTCCCTACGGTCCGCTGGGACCGCAAGTGCCGGGCGGCATTACCCGTTGGATGGCGCTTCCCTGGCAGACCGATACCGCCAGTTGCCGCTCGGGATACATCAGGAGATACGATCCTTATCTGCCGACATTCTGGCCGGCGCGAGTTCCGAATCAGATTCTAACCACCGCGAATTATGAGGTTGTGATGGATCCGAAACGTCCGCTTGCCGACCGGCTTTCCGCATTCGCGCAGCGGGTATCGTGGTCCAGGCCTTTGGGCGTCGGCGTTTACACCTCGCAAATTAACCACATGATTGATAATTTTTGGGAAATGGGGGTGGTCGAACCGCGTGAGGGGCCGGACGATCCGCATTTCCCGCCATCACTCGAAGTTGAGAATCTGCCGCAACCGACGGTCGAGCGGCTCGCGGCCGAAGGTCGCTCAAATGCCACGGAGGAGATTGATTTGACCGGCATAGAAAAAGTCCGCCGCTTCCCCCATGGACTCAAAGACTAGCGCCAACGACAATTGTGCCCGTCCCTGCGCAAGTCTCGCCACTCCATGGAAGGATGATCGCGAGGTGGATGTTTTAATCGTTGGCGCTGGCCCCGCCGGCGCGACCGCAGCCCTGAATCTTGCGACGATACGGACGGTTGCGCTGATCAATCGAGAGCCGGGGCCTCGGGCGAGAATCGGCGAAGCCCTTCCACCGGCCGCCCGGCGTCTTCTCACTGACATGGGACTCTGGGAGACGTTTAAAGTACAGAGGCACTCTCCCTGCCATGGAAACCGCGCGATATGGGGATCTCCCGAACCAATCGAAACCGACTTTCTCCTTGATCCGGATGGTCATGGCTGGCATATTGATCGCGCGCAATTCGACCTGTGGCTGCGCGGCATTGCGGTGGAACGCGGGGCGAGGCTCATCGTCCCGGGACGACTGAAGTCCATCGCCTGGGACGGGGAATGTTGGCGCGCGAAGATTCAAACTCCGGAAAATCAAATCGAGATGACTTCACGGGTGGTGATTGACGCCGGTGGGCGTGCCGCACCGATTGGTCGTTTTTTGGACGCACGCCGCAAATTGGCAGACCAGCTTGTTTGCAGTTGGGTATGCGGGAGAGCCATGCCGATCCACCGGGGTGCAGGCTTCTCCTACGTTCAATCCGTCGAGGATGGATGGTGGTATAGCGCGCCGCTGCCCGCCGGCCGCCGCGTGATTGCCTTCCACACCGATTCGGATTTGCCCGCGGCGCGCTCCCTCGCCGATTCCAAGACACTGCTGCCTCGTGCCGCCGCTCATCATGAACTGGGTGCAATGTTGTCCGAATCCAGTTTCACACCGGAGCAACATGGCTTCTGTGCCGCCCACAGCGCGATTCTCGAGCCGTTCGCCGGTCCGGGCTGGTTCGCGGTCGGAGATGCCGCATTTAGTTTCGATCCACTCTCGTCCCAAGGACTCTTTAACGCGCTCTATACAGGATTGGCCGCCGCCGAAGCGGCAGACCGCTATCTGTCAGGCGATCACGACGCGCCGTCCGAGTATTCGGAAACCTTGACTCGGGTGTATTCGGTCTATCAAAAACAGCTTGCTCGCTGGTACGAAGCCGAGACGCGTTGGAGTGACCGTCCGTTCTGGCAGCGAAGACATGAAAACGTCTCTGCGTGATGAGCTTTACCTTGTTTCTTGCCTGCAAAATTGACTTAGCCCACCCCGCGCTCTAACATCGCTCCCATCCATGTCCAGCGATCCTCTAATCGGAGAAGTGCTGGGGCATTATCGTCTCCTGGAAAAGATTGGGGCTGGCGGAATGGGTGTGGTCTATCGCGCCCAGGATGAGCGGCTCATTCGCCATGTCGCGGTCAAGGTTCTTCCCCCGGGAAGCCTGGCCATGGAGGACACGCGCAAGCGATTCAAGCTGGAGGCTCAGGCGCTTGCCCGATTAAATCATCCCAACATAGCAACCGTGTTTGATTTCGGTTGCGAGGGGACAACAGACTTCCTGGTCATGGAGCTGTTGACCGGTCGAACCCTCGCCGACAAACTGCTGGCCGGCCCCCTGCCCATAGATCAGGTAATCGAGCATGGCGTTCAGATGGCCGAGGGCTTGGCTATGGCTCATCAGCAGGGGATCCTGCATCGCGACCTCAAGCCTGGCAACCTTGGTTTGACCGCCGAAGGCAGGATTAAGATTCTTGACTTCGGCCTCGCGAAATTACTGAAAGCCGATCCCACCGACCTCACCATGAGCATGACGGGCGCCGGCCTTGCCAAGGGCACACTTGCTTATATGGCCCCGGAGCAGCTTCGCGGAGAGAATATTGACACTCGCGTGGACATCTACGCCGCGGGGTCGGTGCTATATGAAATGGCGACAGCAAAGCGTCCGTATCCGCAGGAATTTGGACCTCTTCTCATTGATGCGATTCTCCACCAGGCTCCGCCTCCTCCTTCAAAGTTGAATCAAAGCATTCCTCCGGCGCTCGAAGCCATCACCCTGAAGGCGCTGGAGAAAGACCCGAAGCTGCGCTACCAGTCGGCTGGAGATCTGGCATCCGACCTGAAGTTGTTGAGCACGGCGACCGCGCCGGTTGCGGCTCAGCAGGCGTCCCGGCGGCGCTTTCGAAGGCGGATGCGGATCGCGTTGCCGGGTGCATTCATCCTTATTCTTGCGATTGGTTTTTGGCAAATTTCCCGCAGACTGGAATTTCGCTCGCACACAGGGCCACGGCCAATGCTGCTCATCGGTGATTTTGAAAATAAAACGGGCGAGCCGGTTTTCGACAATACGCTGCCCGAAATGTTTACTTCCAGCCTCGAACAATCTCAGGCGGTAGAGATCTTTCCAGCCAGCCGGCTCGTGGATGTGTTGCAACGTATGGGATCGCCTCCTAACCAGCGCATTGACGAAAACACGGCCCGGGAAATTTGTCAGCGCGAGGGATTGAAGGGATTCCTGACAGGTTCCGTCGCCCGGTTCGGGCATACCTATAGTCTCGTGGTCCGCGTCCAATCGCCTTCCGGGGCCGACATTACCAGTGCCAGCGAGACCGTACCCAGCGCCGACGATATTCCCAGGAAAGTGGATGAGATTGCCGAGGCCGTCCGCCGTAAGCTGGGCGAATCTCTGAAATCGCTGAAAGAAAATTCTGCCCCGCTGGCACAGGTCAGCTCTTCGTCTCTCGATGCCGTGCGGTATTTCACCAGGGGGAAGCAAAGCCTGTATAACGGCGATCCCACCCAGGCGGCCCTGATGTTCAGCAAGGCTCTGGAACTGGATCCCAAATTCGCGGTGGCGCATGAATACCTGGGCCAAAGTTACGATTATTTGAACCAATATGATCGCGGCGCCGACGAGATTCGCCAGGCCGCCAAGCTCGCGGACCGCGTTTCGGAACCGGAGCGGCTTCGCATCATGGCCGCCTACTATGCCACCCTGCTGGATGTTCAGAAGGAGTGCGAAAATTATCAGCTTCTCGCGCAGTTGCAGCCGTCCGACCCGGCACCCTTTGTCAACCTTGGAGTCTGCCATGCCGAGAACTATGACTATGCTGCAGCTGTTTCTTTCACCGAAAAAGCGCTGAAGCTGGTGCCCCAATCTGACGTCAGGATTAATCTCGCCGCCCAGCTACTCTCGGAGGGAGATACGGAAAAGGCGTTTCAGGTCGCACAGCCGTTTGCCCGGGATTTCCCCAACAACCAGTATGCCCAAGTCGTTTTGGGGCGTATCTACCTGGCATTGGGCCGGTTCGATCTGGCGAGGCAGACATTCGCCGGCATGGTGCGCCTCGGCCCGAATGGCGAAATTGAAGGCCAGCTTTCTCTGGCCGACTTGGACTTATCCACAGGCTTGTATGCTGACGCAGGAAAAGATCTCACGCAGGCCATTCAAGCAGCCGACAGAAATCACGATCGCCTATCCGCGGCGAAAGCCCGAATCGCGATGGCAGAGTTATTGCTCCAGCAAGGATTATTTTTCCAGGCGACCCAACAATTGGATTCGGTTGAGCTGCCTCCTGAGGCTCCCGCGCTCGGGCTGCTGCTGAGCAGAACTTATGCAAGAATGGGGAACCTGCAACCCGCCCGCAAGAGCCTACATGAAGTGGATGACCTTATAAATCGCCATGATGTGCCCGCCCTTCAAGCCTTACGCGACCTGATTAACGCGGAAATCGCGCTGTCGGAGCACAAATTTCAGGATGCGGTTGACGCCGCGCAGAAAGCGATCAGTTATCAGAATTCCGCGTTTGCCGTTGAAACCCTGGCTCGTTGTTACGACATGGCCGGGATGTACGAGCAGGCGGCCGCACAATACCAAATCCTGATAAACCGCGCGAACGAGCTCATGGATGACGCGCGGTCTGAGAGTTTCGATGAACCGGCATTTCACCGCGCGGTGGAGGCCCACTACCACCTTGCCGTGTTGTACCAAAAACTTGGGCGCTCGACCGATGCACGAACCGAATTGCAAAGATTTCTCGGATTCTGGTCCCATGCCGACGCCGACATCCCAATGTATCGGGACGCACAAAGGTTATTGAGCAGTTTGCCTGCCGGGAAATAACCCGCAAAATTCTAGAAACCGCTCGGGCCCTCTGGAATGGTGCCCACGCCTGCGAGGTAAAGAACGGATTCCCGTATTCCATCGAGGCCAAGCTCGTCCTCGATGAGAGTATCCTCAAAAGCCGCCGTACAAAAAGGCCCCAGGCCCAGCCATGTTGCCGCGAGGCAGAACGTCTGGCAGAGATGGCCGGTTTCGAGCAAGACTACTCGATAGGTGCGGGCAAATCGGTACTTCCACTGGGTGCGCGGGAATACCGCAGTCATGATGAAAAGGGCGGACGCGTCGCCGACGAACTCCTGGCCCGCCGCGTATTGAATTGCCTTCCTCGACGCTTTCACCGAACGCAGTCGCGACAGCCGATGATGCAATCCATCGTAGTGATATAGGCCTTGCGTAAGTCCGCCCACCCTCATGGCCAGCAAATATACTTCGCCGGGATGGCGCGCCCCTCCCGAAGGGCTGGTCTTATGGAATAAGCTGCCGAATGGAGGCGCGTCAATTCTTCCGGTAACCCCCCAAGTGTAGTAAAGCAGAGTCGAAATCACGCTCAGCGGAATCTGCTTCCTGGAAAATTCCCGGTGAGTTTTTCGAGCTAACAGGACACGTGCAAAATCGCTGCGAAGACCCATATCTGCTAACCGAAGACGTGCGGCGCCTCCTTTTGCCGGGGCTTCTACGGGAAGTTGAATCCGTAAAGCCCCACCGTAATTCTTCAGCAATGGCGGCTGCGCAGACTCGGCCAGATAGCGCTGGAAGAACCTCGGACCTGGTTGCAGATATTCGACGTCCTTCGTCGCGAAATGGAAGCTGGCGTGGGGCAGCCAGTCCGACCAAACCTTGGCTAGATCCGCGTCGCGCTTCGCTTCCGGCGTACCCTCAGACACCACCAGGGTATTTCTGAGCAGCTCACGCAATTGCGCGCGAATACTTTTTGGCGTGTATTCCGGCAATCGAGCATAGAGGTCCGCCGACGCGGTCCAATCTTCCAGCAGGTGCAGAAATCGGACCGCCTCGGGTTCGGCGCTCACGGAAACTTGCGTCTGGTAGTTCCGCAAAACCAGCTTCCGGTCATGCCAATCAATCTGAACCGCACGCGCGCGGCGTATGCGTCGGGATCTAGTCATTCCATCTTGCGACCCGTTCCCACCGATGACCCAATGCCGGATAGGCGCGGTCATCTGTCTATCATCTGTCATCTACGCAGCTGTAGGCCCACCTTTGAAATTACTGAACCGAGGATGCCCCATCCCGCCGCGATTTCGACGGGTGGGAATTCGTAGCGATTGCATCAAGGGATTAGCGGCTACGATTTTATGGTTGCGGTTCAGGCCGAGTCCTCAACCTTCGCGGCCAACACCATGGTGTTAGACTTCCCGTAGTACTGACCGAGGAGCATTTTCCATAAGAAATAACGAGGCAAGTTGCGCCTCCCAACCATCCTCCAGTCGCCCAGAAACTGCCTTTCACTGCTGACTTTGAAGCCAACGGCTTCCAGCATGGCTTTAAGCAGGAGACCGGGGTAAGGCCGAACGTGCGTAGGATCGAGCCAAAAGACCTCTGAAATGACCGCTAGATCCTTTGGATTCGGTGTAATCAGAAGGATAGTACCGTTCGCTCGTAGCGCGCCGTAGCAAAGCTCTAGAAAATTCATAGCATCTTCGTACCCCATATGCTCAATCACATGGCTACAAAAGATTCCTCCAAATTTTCCGCCGCTTTGGCCGAGAAACTCGCAACCATCTTCGTGATGAACGGTCAGTCCTTTCTCCTGGCATGAAACGATGGCCTCTTCGGAGTGGTCGATGCCAACAGCCGGGATTCCCGCCTCAGCTAAGAGCTGCAAAAAAACACCGCGGCCGCACCCAATATCCAATACTGGCGCCGAATTCTGAAAATATGCGACAAATGGCTTTTGTACACGTCGAAGCAATTCTTCGGTTCCGCCAAATTTATAGAGGCTAACGGGTTTCATTAGGCCAAATCTGGTGCGGCAAAAAGAAAATTGACGAGAACACTTTCGCTTGGGATCGAACCAGTCATTATGGCGTTAAGAGTATCAGGTCTTGGCCGAACCACCTCATATCGAGTCGTCAACAATGGGTTTAAAAACTCCAGCAATGATTTGCCTCGTTCTTTCAACCGCACCCCGTTGAATTCAATCAATATGAAACGAAACACATGATTCCCGAGCGACTTCCGCGCGCGCCCTCCAGGAGTTCGGGTTCATGGGCTTCGACATCTACCTTCAGTAAATCCACAGGCGATATGTTCTCGCTGGCTAAAAAATCTTCGAGCGTGGTGGATTGAACTGACTCCGCCTGCTTCGCGATGTCCGTAAATTCCGCGAGACTGCCCCAACCCGAGTGCTGAGAATCGCTCCTATAAAATGTGAGCGTACCACCCACATTACTGACGACCATCTGAGGCATTTTAAGCGATCCTCAAAGCCATTGAGCAGGCAATTCGCCTTGAGCCGCGAGTTACGAGACCATTCGGGACTGCGCGCTCAGTGATGTCGTGGTGTTGGCTGGTCACGTACCTGATGCCCATATCCCAGGTCTTTATGCGCGAGCTTGCTTATCACCTTCTGCTTGCGGTCATGGAGCAGAGGTTCCATCGAATCACGATTCCGAGCTCCTCCCAACCCTTTGTTATAATTTCGATGCCGCCGTGGCGCTATCGTCTAGGGGTTAGGACGGAAGATTCTCAATCTTCAAACACGGGTTCGATTCCCGTTAGCGCTACCAACCCTGTTTTCCGCGACTCTCGTAGTTTTAAGAGAAAGAATTCCGTCGCCAACCCGTCGAGGTAGGGCCCAACTTTCAGTCGGACCGTAATCGTCTAAAAATCCATTATGGGCCCGACTGAAAGTCGAACCCTACCCTTTTCCGCGCCCTCCTTGAAATATAGATCGTCCGTGCGAGAAGGGGTTTCTCGTAATCTTTAACGCCGTCTCGCCAAAATCCGGCAATCCATCAAGCACGGCTCCCTCCGCCCAGCCTAATTCCCCTGGGGGCTTCACTTTTCCGCGAAAACCATTAATATGCTTATCATTCCCCGGGGGAGCGTGCTGAACGCCGCATGGAGAATCCGTCAACAACCAAAAAGTTCGTGGGCCGCTACGAGGTCCGGCAGGTCCTCGGCCAGGGCGGCATGGGCCTGGTTTACCGCGCCTACGATCCGGTCGTACGCCGCGAAGTTGCGGTTAAGACGATCCTCGACATTCCCGACCCGGCGTCCGTCCAACTCTTTTACAAGGAATGTGATGTGCTCGCCTCCATGAGCCATCCCAACATCGTTGAAATATTCGACATCGGAGAATTCGAAGAAGAAGGCAAGAAAAAGCCCTACTTCGTCATGCCTCTGCTGCCCGGGACAACGCTCGATACGCTGATGCGCAAGTCCAGTCATCGCCTGACCGTGGAACGCGCCATCGAAATCATTTCTCAGAGTTGTCGCGGACTTCAGGCGGCTCACGAGCGCGGGCTGGTCCACCGTGACCTCAAGCCGAGCAACATTTTCGTGATGGAGGATGACTCGGTAAAGATCATTGATTTCGGCGTCGCTCACCTTGCCGACACACACACCACCCGCGCGCAAAAGGGAACGTTACTTTATATGTCTCCGGAGCAAATTCAGCTCAAGCCGCTGACGGCGGCCTCCGACATTTTTTCCTTGAGCGTGGTCGGCTACGAAGCGCTCGCGGGACGCCATCCCTTTCAGAGGGCCAGAGCCGACGAGGTGGTGGATTCGATTTTGCATGAGATACCACCGCCGGCTTCAGAGCTGAATTCAATGGTCAGCCAGTCGGTGAGCCGTGTGTTGCATAAGGGGATGGCCAAGCAATCGTGGCATCGTTTCGCGACCGCGCGGGATCTTGGCGAAACGCTCAACAAGGCGATGCGGAATGAACCGATCGAATTCTTCGACCCCGAACGCATCCGCCCGCGTTTGCAGCGTGCCACCAAGGCACTTGACGATGGTGACTTTCAGTTTGCCGGGGAAATTCTTGGCGAGCTGGAAGCCGAAGGCCACATGGATGCTTCTATTGGCGCGCTGCGCCGCCAGTTGGACGGAGCCGTCCGCCGGAAGACGATCGCTCAATTATTGGACGCAGCAAAGGCGCGCTTTGAAGACGATGAAGATCCCCTGGCGCTGCAAAAGTTGCAGGAAGTTCTCCAGATGGAGCCTGACAACTCCACCGCTCTCGGACTCAAGAGCAAAATCGAAAACCGCCGCAGCGAGCGCCAGGTTGACAACTGGTACCGCCTGGCGCGCCAGCATATTGATAATCACGCCTACGGTCATGCGCGGGAGGCTTTGCAGAATGTCTTGCAACTGCTTCCCAAAGAATCTCGCGCCTTGCAGTTGCTGGGAGAAGTCGACCGCCAGGAGCAGGAATACAACAAGCTTCGCCAGGAAAAGGAACAGATTCATCGCGCCGCCATGGACGCCTGGCAAAAGGGCGATGTGAGCAGCGCGCTTACCAAAATGGCGGTCGTGCTGGAACTCGACCGGCGCGCGCCCGACTCGATGAGCCGCGAGAGCGGAGCGACCTACCAGAGCTTCTACAACGAAGTGCGTTCCGAACATGACGCCATGAATACTGCGTATGCCGAGGTGCGCCAGAACCTGACGGAGCGCAATTTCAAGAAGGCCATGGTGGTGTGCCAGGAATATCTGTCGAAATATCCAAATAACGCTATTTTTCAGGCCCTCAAATATGACATTGAAGAGCAGCAGCGGCAGGAATTGTCCGCTTTCATCGCCACAGTTGACCGCCAGGTCGAATCCGAACCGGACCTGGAAAAGCGGGTCAACATTCTGCGCGAGGCGCTGGATCAATATCCTGGAGAAGCTCATTTCGAGGGAGCTCTCCGTCTGGTGCAGGATAAACGCGACCTGATGAATTCGATCGTCGCCCGCGCCCACCTCCATGAGAGCCAGGGAGCCTTCGGAGATGCGCTGAATGATTGGGAAATTCTGCGTACCATCTACAGCCAGTATCCGGGATTAAAATTTGAAGTGGAACGCCTTCAGAAGAGGCGGGAACAGCAGGTCCGTGTCGAATCCAAGACCCGGCTGATCGAACAAGTGGACACATGCCTACATTCGAGTGACTTCGGGCGCGCCATGGATCTTCTTCAAAGCGCCGCGCAGGAGTTTCCCAATGACGCGGAATTGGAACAGCTCGGGAAGGTGGCGCAGGATGGCTTGCGGCGAAAGACCGAAGCGCATCGCTTGATGTCCGAAGGACAGAATCTTTGCGGGCAAGGCAATGCGGGTGAAGGAATCAACCTGCTGCGACAGGCTTATCAGTTAGATGAAAACGATTCCATCGCCCGGGCGGTTTTGGCAAATGCCCTGGTCGAGCACGCCCATTCGTTGGTTGAGACCGATTGGCGGGAAGCGGAAATACTTTCGAAGGAGGCCTTGGATCTCAATCCCGGCCACCCCATGGCCAAGACCATTCGGACGCTCATCCTCGACCAGAAGCGCGAAGCATTCATAGATGAATCGGTTTCGCAGGCGCGCAAATTGCAGGCTTCCGGCGACCTCGCGGAGGCTTCGCTGCACATCGAGGAGGCGCTTGCGGCTTATCCCCGCGACACCCGGCTGGTCCAGATTCAGGAGACGTTGCAGCGGGACCTCCATACGCAACGGCGGCAACTTCGCCGCCGCGATCTGGACGAACTGAGGCGCATGGAGAGCGAAGCGGAAACAGCTACCGATGCGCCGACCAAACAGGGCATCGCGGAACGCGCTCACGCGCTGGCTGCAAAATATCCTGAGGATGCTGAAATTTTATCCTCGGCGAATAGTCTGCTTCAGCATTTGGAGATGCCCGGCGTGAGCGTGAAGAGCGCGGGCCGGATATCCTCCGCTGAAAGTGCGACGCTAACGTTTGACGGCTCGGCCACCATGGACGTCCCCAAGCCAGCCGCTCCGAAGTCAATCGCGCCCCCGGTTAAGCCACCGCAAGCCCCGCCGTCGCGAGCATCTGCGTCAGCGCCGAAACCAAAACAAAAATTCACCTTGCCCGCAATACCTGTGTCAGCTTGGTTCGATAAATTAAAGGCGGTCAAACTTCCGGCGAACTTCGCATCCAAACTTTCGCCAAACTTGCATGATAAAAAAATATGGGGTAGCGCGGCCGCCGCTTTCCTATTGCTATTACTGGTCGTGCTCTTCGCGCGGGGTCGGCATCCATCGAGCGCTGCACCGGTCGAAGCAACGCAACCGCCGGCCAATCCAGTTGCGGTCGCCCCCGCCCCTCAGCCGGCGCCGCCGACTGCGCCGCCAACACGACCGGCGTCACCCGCGATCAGGGTTTCCTCCGACACCAGCAGCGGGAAAGTTTTTTTCGACGATCAGCCCGCGGCCGACCTAACCGACGCGCAGTGGACGATGGACAACGTTTCCCCCGGTGACCACACCGTTAAGTTTGAAGGTCCGCATGACGGAAAAGCCTCGTTCACTTTTTCGGCGGACGCGGGCGCAATTCCGGCCGTCAAAGGTCCGATCTCCGCACACGGCGTGCTCGCCGTGGTTGTGGCTACCCTTGGGGGACAGTTGCAGGTGCGCTCCAGTGATCGCGGAACCAGACTCAGCCTGGATGGGCAGCCGCCCGTCAACGTCCCCGAGGACGGCTTGAACATTCCGTCAGTCGCCGTAGGCACGCACGAGTTGGCCCTGGCGCGCGGCAACGAACAATACAAAGTAAATATGGATGTCACGCCGGAGCGGGCGTTGGTGGCGTTCCTCGAGTCGGGAGAAAACGTCGGCACGCTGACCGTCGTCACCGGGCAGGACAAGACCAAGGTCTTTCTCAACCAGAAGCTACTGCCGCAGGCGACAAGCGGCGGCCAATTGACCATTCCAAATTTAGAGCCGAAGCAGTATGTTGTCAGCGTATTTAAAAGCGGATTCCAGGACCTGCCCGCCCAAAAAATAAGAATCCGAAAGGGAGAGCAGGGCAAGCTGATCTTTAATCTCCAGCCCCTGCCCCGCCTGGCCTCTCTTTCGATACAGGGCGCGCCTGCCGGGGCAACCGTCTTTGTTGATCAAAATCAGATCGGCACCGTTCAGGGTGACGGCACCCTCAACAATTCCTCAATCAATCCGGGGGATCACGTTATCGAGTTGCGAAAAGACCGCTTTAAGCCTCGGCAGATTAAGAAACATTTCGTTGCCGGAGCAACCATTTCTCTCGCCGCTGCTGACGTGGCATTGGAGACGGCTCCGGCA
The DNA here is from genome assembly GCA_050746185.1 of Terriglobales bacterium. Taxonomy (GTDB): domain Bacteria; phylum Acidobacteriota; class Terriglobia; order Terriglobales; family Acidobacteriaceae; genus PALSA-188. The sequence goes on from JBOGLA010000018.1 coordinate 125,002, forward strand.
CAACTGAAAATTACTTACACTCCCGCGGATGCAATGGTGACTTTAGCCAGGGCCGGTGAAGCCACTGCGAAAATAACCAGCGGCAGTTCGTTGAGCCTATCCGGCGGCTCCTACACTCTGACCGCGCGAACTTCGGACGGACTTTCCCGCACCGCGACTGTTGATGTTGCCGCCGGCCAGTCAAGAAACATCAACCTTTCACTGGCTCCTAGCGGCATGGCCAAATGGGACAATCCCGGAAACTGGGTTCAGGAGAACGGCGCGTTCGTTCACAAGGGCGGAGATTTTGTGATGTATGACGTTGTTCCTACCTCCGGCACTTTCGTTTTTTCCGCCATGTTGCTCAAGGGGCATCGCTTGCAGTGGGTGCTGAACTACACCGATCCCGCTAATTATGACTTGTTCCAGATGGATGACAAATATTTCTACCGGACCATATTTCGCAACGGCCAGAAAGCGGATGACGAGAAGATTCCCCATAAAGGCGAAAAGAAAAGTTACCGGACGCTGCAAATTCACGTTGAGCCAAATCAGATCACGCATCAAATCAAGCAGGGAGAAAGCTGGATAGCCCTCGACAAGTGGACCGACGCCGGAACCAATTCGACCCGCGGCAAATTCGGCTTTTTCATTCCCGGCGGCGATCAGGTAGCGCTCGCAGGCTTCAGCCACTACGCGGACTTGAGCATACGATAAGCCTTCCGACCATAGTCGAATGCGGATTCCGCAACTTTTCGACTGATTGAGAATCTACTAACTCAGGTGTTCTTCAATGACTGATGCAACAAAAAGGACATTTGTCGTATTTGGAGTTGTTGTCTTTGCCGTCGCCCTGGCATTGAAATGGGCAAGCGCGGGTTCCGTAGCCGTTCTACCCGACCCGGCGGTCGACTCTCAGATCGCATCTGCCAGCGGGAATGAAACCGCGGTCCTTGCCGGTGGATGTTTTTGGGGCATGCAAGTGGTTTTTCAGCATGTCAAGGGTGTAAAAAGCGTCACTTCTGGATACTCAGGAGGGTCCGCCTCAACCGCGGAGTACGAAACCGTTAGCACCGGTGATACGGGCCACGCCGAGTCTGTGAAAATCACTTTCGATCCTTCCCAAGTCACTTACGGCCGGCTTCTCAAAGTATTTGTTTCTGTGGCCCACGACCCCACAGAGCTGAATCGGCAAGGTCCGGATCGCGGTACCCAATACCGGTCCGTGATTTTTTATGCCAATGACGAACAGAAACATATCGCCGAGGCTTATATTGCGCAACTCGGCCAGGCAAAGGTATTTTCCAGTCCCATCGTCACGAAGGTCGTGCCGCTGAAGGCGTTTTATCCAGCCGAGGCTTACCATCAGGATTACGCTACCCTCCATCCCGATAATCCCTACATCGCAATCAACGACGCCCCCAAAGTTGAACATCTTCGCCGGCAGTTCCCGACGATATACAAGAAGTAGGAGCGCCCTTCTCAGCCGACGCCAGCGAAGCGCCTCGCCTCGGCTCCTATTTTTTTGAGACAGTCGAAAGCGCTTGACAACGATGATTGCGTAACCGTATAGTTACACATTATGCGGAACCGTCCGGTTACGTATTCAACGGAGTCGGCGTTCAGCGCCCTGGCTGATCCCACGCGGCGCGCGGTCCTCGACCTCCTCCGGAGGGGAAGCCGGCCCGCGGGACAAATCGCACAGGCGTTTCCAGTATCACGTCCAGCTATTTCCAAACACCTGCGGCTGCTGCGCCAAGCCCATCTGGTGCAGGAGCGCAGGGAGGGCCGTTTACGCGTGTATCAGCTGAATCCGGAGCCGCTCAAGGCAGTTGATAAATGGCTGGAGCACTACCGTGTCTTCTGGCAGGCGAATCTGTCCAGCCTGAAGACATTTGTCGAGGCTGAGTATGCCAAAGAGAAGGCCCACCGGGCGAAACCTAAATGAATCTTGAAAGAAAGCGCAAGGCAAGTCACAAAAGCAGACAAATTGAATCAATAAAATAAGGAGATTGAGATGGCTACTATCGAAGTTACCCCCGATCAGGATGTAATAGTGGGAGAGATTTTTATTGCCGCGCCTCCCGAACGCGTTTATCAAGCGATCACCGATCCCAACCAGATGCCGCTGTGGTGGGGACAGCCAAACATGTATCGCGTCACCGAGTGCAAGGCCGATTTTCGCCCAGGCGGCAAATGGTCGAGTGTCGGCATCAGCGTTGACGGTTCGTCATTCGAGGTGGACGGAGAATATTTGGAGATTGATCCGCCCCGGCTGCTCGTCCAGACATGGATCCCCAGCTTCGCCGGCCGTTTAAAGACAGTTTTGCGCTGGGAACTGGAACCCAGGCAGGTTCACGGCCTCCAGCACCGCGGGCCGCAAAAGGTGGGCACCGGCACAATGGTAAAGATTCACCACTCCGGATTCGCCGGCTACCCCGAAGCGGCCAAGGGCCACACCATAGGCTGGACAAAAGTGCTAGGGTGGATGCAGGCGTTTGTCGAAAATGGAGAGACCATTGACACTCGCAAGCAGAAATCGGCCGTCTAGGCGAAAGCGTTTTGACGGCGATGAATCGCGCGACGGCCTTCTCGCGAGTGGCCCACGTTTCCTTTTTTGTTGACAGCATTCTAAATGTGGGTGCCCCACCCTTGCGCGGTTTTCGCAAGGGTGGGAATTCGGGCTGATTGAATCAGGGGACTTTTGTTCTGTTTGAAGCCGTGCCGGCAATCGCCGTTTGGACCAGTGCCTCTCGACTGCGAAGGGTGAGTCGAGCATTCTGATGATGTCCATTCGGTCGTCCCTCGGAAGCTGGATTGCTCGTCACACTCAGCTTCTCTGGTTCCGATCGAATGGGCAACGTCTTGATCATCTACAGCCACCCGCCCAGGTTCAGTTTTCATTGAGCTCTAATGTGGGCCATTTACCCATCGGTATTCGCCGTTCTCGTCACGGACCAGCCCGAAAATCTCGCCGGTGGTTTTGTCCTTGTACCACTCACAGTGGTTACCTGCTATCGGCGATGAGTCTTTTATCTCGACAGCTTCCACCTTGCCGGCTGCTATATATCGAGGCAGAACATCTCGAATAAAACAAAGATCTGCTGTATCTTTCCTTCCAGTCCCAATGGGTGCCAGGTAGCCCGGCGCCCTCTCGACTTCTCCCATTTGGATTTGCCAATCCTTTTGTTTTTGCCTCCAATCACGCCTATCATATACATCAACTTTTTCCCATACGGGACTGACCCGTTCCGCGCTCGGTGTCAAGGAATATACCTCGCCACTTTCGACATCTAGAAACCACTCTTCGACCCCGGAGTGCAGAGGGTTGAATGCAGGGACCTTTCGCACTTTTCCTTCAGCTACCAATTTCTCTAATGTTCTGCACAACTGGATATAGTCCCAATCACTAAGATTATTGGGTCTGTCGTCACGCCCATCTAGAAGCACCGAACTAAGTACGCCAGTCATACTCCAGTCCACCTCAAGAATTCAAGGGACAATACGCTGGGGAATCCTGGACAAACCCGGGGACAGACGTAACGTTTTCCATTTCGTCAACATTTGAAAGTCGGGCTCTTCCCTTTGAATCTGTCCGCATTGAGTTTTTCGCACAGGCGGCGCCCATCACGCAGCCGGAACTTTGAGATCCGGCATGGGGCTTCCCGCGAACAAAAGCCGGCAGGGCTTCGCCATCCATCTTGCCCATCGCCCCGACCAGGTTACTCGGGCGCTATCGGTCGCTATGCCGGTGTCGGCGTACATCTGGCGGTAAATTTTTGATATCAGAACAAATGCCAGGCGGCCGCGGCTTGATTTGATGAATCTCGAGCGCTTCCAAATCGCATTGATTCGGTAGAAATTGTCCCATACCGCCTGAGTGCGCGAACGGATTTCCTCCGCCGACATTACCGGATGGTCCCAATACAGCTTGGGACGGAGCGCCTGCGGGATAAGCCATCGCCGGGTCAGAGGAATTCCCGCAATCATCGGCGGATTTCCTTCGAATCCTTTTTCCCAGCGAATAAAATCCACCGTCCCAGGATACGGACTAAGCGTGACAAATTGCGCGAACGTCACATCGGCGCTTATGGCCGCCGCCGCCGTGGCATCGAATGTCGCCGGAACATCGCTGGGCAGTCCAAAAATAAACGAGCCGAGCACGTGAACACCATGTTTCCGAAAAGTGCGTAATCGCTCAATCAAAGCCTCTCCGGAGAGATTGAAGTCCTTGTAAACATCTTTCAGCCCGCTCGGGGTGACCGATTCCACTCCTACCAGTGCACCTTTGATGCGCGCCGCTTTCATCGCATCCAGAAAATCGGTGTCTTCAGCGGCTTCCATCGTGATTTGGGTAAAGAACACCATGTCCTCGGGAAGCTGTGCCAGGCGCGCCATCAGCTCAAAGCGTTCGGCGCGGATTCTGTTCAATTCGCCGAGCCGGACTTGATTGTTTTGTTCGGTTGCGAGCTTTATGTCGGTTTGGGTTACGGGATAGAAGTTGTCGTCGGCCAGAGCAATGAAGCGGAATCCCAATCGCCGCAACTGCACAATTTCTTCGATGACGACATCGGAAGAGCGCTGCCGCGGACGCTGGCCGTCGGTTCGCCAAACCGAGCAAAACGAGCAATGCTTGGGGCATCCGCGAACGGTTTGCACCGAGGCCCACATGTAGCGATTTCGCGGAACCAGATCCCATCGCGCGGGCATGAAGTCAGAAGCCTCGACCCGGCCTCCTTCATAAATCGCCTTTGGCGAGCCGTCACGACAATCGTTGAGAGCTTTGGACCAGATCACATCCCCGTCTCCCTTGACTACGGCATGCGCGCCGCCCAGCTCGTGAGCTTCCTGCGGATAGAGGGTGGCGTGAATTCCGCCAAAAATCACGTGCGCGCCGCGTTCCCTCGCCGCTTTGCCGATTTCGTACCCCCGCAAAGCGTTCGCGGTGTGAATGCCGATGCCAACGGCGTCGCCTTCTTTTATTTGATCGAAATCAATCTGGCGGAGCGTCTCGTCCACCAGGATCGGATCGCCAAAGCTCTTAGGAGTTGCGGCTGCAAGTACGTATTGCCAGCGCGGAGTGATGACCGCGGTTCCGAACGAAACCGCACTAGGATTCACAAGGTGCACATTCAATAGGAGCCCCTTTGGTATTCCGCTCTGTTATTGGCCGTGGTTTGCCCGCGACTGTGGTGTTCCCTTACGGTCTATTGCATGACGCAACGGCTTGCCGGCAGATATCTATCAACCAAAAAGCAAGATTGAGTCTCTTCCACTGATGTTTTCGTCGTACGCGGGAAACGGCGAGAGTTAATTCGCGTTGGAAGCCGCGAATCGAAGACTAGGCTCAATTACGGGGGTTGTCAAATAGCTTGACATTGAACATGCCAAAAATACTGTTTCGGGCCTATGGCGATCATGGTCGCGCCGTACGGGCCATTTATAATCTGCTCTATGGACTTCTTGCTCAAGACCGAACCCTCGACTTATTCCTTCGCGGACCTGCAACGCGACAAGGCGACTATCTGGGATGGCATCACGAATCCGGTGGCGCTGAAGCATCTGCGCGAGATGAAATCCGGAGACCATCTGGTGATTTATCACACCGGGGATGAGAAGAGCGCGGTGGGGACCGCGAGCGTATTGTCGGTGGATACGTCGGAATCAAAGAATCCACAGGTGAAGATAAAGGCAGACGATTCGATTAGCCGGCCCAAAACGCTCGCCGAGATGAAGGCTAATAAGCTGTTCGCGGATTCTCCATTGGTGCGGCAGGGGAGATTGAGCGTGGTACCGCTGACGAAGGAACAATGGAAGTTTTTGGCGGGGGAGTGAACGCGTTACCCAAGTTCCGCTCCGCCTGACGAGCCGGGCACGCCCGTCGCGCCATTGAACTACTCGCGGGCGACGCGCCCGCGCCACACTGGCAAGATTCTAGCCGAAACGTTGGAAGTGGCTCCAGAACTCCGGCCAGGACTGAAGGAGGTGCCGGCATAAATAGATGTCAGGATGGTCGCGGCTCTCCTCGTTTATCACCCCATATTTATTTGTATTGTGGGCGGCGAGCTCGCAGCTTGCAAAATGTTGCTTGAGAAAATCGTCGTCGAATCCGACCGCGATTATGGTTTGCGGCTGGTTTTGCGGATAGCTGCGGTACCATGCTGAATTCGTACCGCTGATAGCAGAGGGAAGGCCGTTCTTCGGCCCCAGAAGATTGATCGCACCCGCCTCGCCATAATTTCCCACTAAAATTCCGGTTTGCCGCCGCTCATGAGATGGCACCGAGTCGTACACTCGCGCGACGTTCGTGACCAGGTCGGTCCATCCTATTTCCTCCACGAAGTTGTCTTGAATTTTGGCGGTGATTTGCCAAAGCCGGGAATTTATCGGCGCGATTGGAGTGAAGAACGCAAACGAAGTAACCGCGCCTATCGCAACCAGCAGCCAGGTTAGGCCCTGTGCGAGCGCGGAGCTTCGCAGGCTTTTCACGCGAGATTTGCTGATCCACTGTCCCCAAACAACGCAGCCTGCGGCCAACAACATTGGATACAGCGGACCGAGATAATAAGACCGCGCCTGCGCCACCAGGAACAGAAGGAAAGTCAAAACGAACATCCATCCCAGCAGACGATATTTTCGCCCGCGCTCGGTGAAGTAGAACCAAAGTCCCATCAATGGGAGTGGGACCAGCAATACATTCACGCAGACGAAAAATTGCCCGGGGACAAATCCTTTCGTGCGGCCCTGGCGAACGTCCCGCGCGTGGATGTGGCGCAAGAATTCAAGCGAGATGAAATGGTGCTTCCACTGCCAGATCAAGTTCGGCATGAAAATAAGCAGTGAAACCGCTACGCCCGCCCAGAGCCAGGGGCTCAGCAAATATCGTCGCGCACTAGTGAGGAGCACGGCCCCGACAAGACTGACAGCGAAGAACGCCATGGTGTATTTGGTCATCATGCCGAGGCCGATGACGGCTCCAATGGCGACCCACCAGCGCGGATTCTCCGAGTTAAGAAGGCGCATGACCAGGTAGGTGAACAGAACGCCCCAAAGGTAATCAAACGAGACATATTGGAGTACATTCGTCTCAAGGGCAACGATAGGCACGATGGCCACCGCGAGCGCGGCAAGGATCTGAGCACGGCGATGGCCTCCGAGTTCGCGCGCCATGAGGCCGGAAAGGAACACCGCAATGCTCAAAGCAATTATCGGGAAGGTGCGGACCCCGATCAGTGAAATACCGAAGAGCGATAGCGCAAGACGTCCAAAGAAGGGTGTCAGCGCCGGATATGCCACAAATCCCCACTCGAGATGGCGCGCATCATCGAGCGTGGCAAGTTCATCGCGGTGGAATCCATATCGTCCGCTGGTCGCAAGATGCAACGCTAGAAACGCCACAGAAATCAGGACAAGAATGCTGGTGTCACGACGAAGCTGTCTCTCGGTCATTCGTTGGGGACGGGGCCAGGGTTTATGCAAAACGATTGTAGCCGCTCCTCAAACCGCGCAGTACAGCTTTCCGCACTTAATTTCTCAATGCAGGGGCGAGCAGGTATAATCATCAGCATCTGTCCATAAGACCCGGTCTGCCATTCAGCGGTTCTTTGGGAATGAGATTGAGGACTGGTGTGCACCGGCATGAAGGTTTGGCGCCGGTGCTATGCCTTGGCGCAGGTTACTGAGGATGCGTAACCGGATAGGAAACGATGTCGCAGATAAACGGAGATAAGTCCCGCTTCCATCGGGAACGGAAACAAAACATCCAACGCCGCATCCGGACGCGGGAGTTACTCGAAGCGGCAAAGAAAATTCCAGCAGCCGGCGATAAAAAATTGAAAGCGGCGCCTGCGAAGTAACAAGATCGGATTCCGTGGATCTTAAAGCTCTGCGCAACAGTTAGACACACATAAAGGAAATTTTATGAAGAAGCTTTTTGTTGGCAACATCCCCCATAGCACAACCGAAGCAGAGCTGCGGACATTATTCGAGCCTCATGGCAAAATTGATCAGGTAAGCGTTGTGACTGACCGCGAGACCGGCCGTTCGAGGGGATTCGCGTTTGTGGAAATGGCGGATGCCTCGGAAGCCGAAAAGGCAATTGCGGCGCTCAATGGGAAGGAACTCGGAGGACGGGCGCTGAATATCAACGAAGCGCGCCCTAAGACTGACCGTAACAGTGGACCGCGTGGCGGTGGTGGACGCCCCGGGGGAGGCGGAGGGCGCTCCGGTGGCGGACGTTCAGGTGGGGGCGGCCGCGACGACTATCAGGGTCATGCGCGCCAGCCGCGCGAACCGCGTTGGTAAATTTCAAACTATTGATCGAAGTTGAAAGGTTAATCTTAAGAAAAAATTGATCCCTCAGGAGGTTTTTATGGCTGGTAGAAGCAGGTCTAGTTTCAATAAACGTTTGAAAGAGCGCTCACGTCAGGAGAAGCAGCGCGAGAAAGCCGAAAAGAGGGTTCAACGAAAACACGAGAAGCCGGAACAGGGACTGGACGATATGGCGGACATTGATTTTTCCGCCGCCCAGGATCAACTTGCGCTTCCCAATTCCATGATTGAGGAATAGCCCGAAACCTATAAGCCTTAAAGGACACGGAGCGGCGAAGATTTAATCGCTTCGTGTCCTTTCCCTTTGGTATGCAGAATGGTCACGCCGTCCGGATATCCTCGTCTGGATTGTAAGCAGGCGGCAACACGTCCGCTAGATCTGCGCTGTAGAATATTTTTCCCACGAGCCGACCAGATAAGCATGTTTTTTGCGCCTCTGGGTGCCTTGGTCGAGCCAGGCGCTATTTGGGCCGTGTAACTGATAGAAACGAAACGGGGACGCTCAGGGTTGTGGCCATATACTTGCTCCCTGTAAGCTGCCCCCGCCTATCCTATGGCTCCAGTGAAATCCAGATTCAGTGATCACAGCCGCCAAACTCACGTGTCGGCTTTGATGGGCCACGCTGCCCTGACTTCGCCCGATTTCGCAGAGCAGGATAACACCGGAGACGAAGCGATCCCGATTCTGGCGATGGTGCCGGATGTTTCGCGCCTTGTAAGACTCCAGGAACAGGCTCAGGCGAACCTCCCCAGCGATATTGGCGGCGAGAGCATTGCTCAGGAAAGCATTGATACTGATATTGGTATTGAAGCAGCTGAGAGTATTGACGCAAGGCCGGCTTCCGAAGTAGCCCTTGACTTAGTGTTGAACGAAATTGTTCTCCAGGCACGCCTAACCACGAACGCCACCGGCGCAGTGCTTGGCTTGGGACGTCACGGCGCGCTTGTCTGCCGCGGGACGACCGGTGCAACGGCTCCGGATGTGGCTGTGTGTCTCAATGCAAAGTCAGGGATCGCAGCAACCTGCTTCGAAACCGGAGCGGTGCGGCGCGTGGACGATCTCGGGGTTGACGAGAATGATAACAAGAATGCGGATGCGGTCGCGTATCGGCGTGTCGGAGTACGCTCTATCCTCGTGGTTCCGGTGCAGGGGGAAAAAGGGCCTGTGCTCGGTATCCTCGAAATCTTTTCGCCGCGCGCGAATGCCTTTTCCGAGCGCGATGTCTTAACTCTACAAGCGCTGGCGCGGCGTATTGCGACCAATGTTGAATTGGTTCAAAAAGGCCACATAGAACAAGTTCCCGGTCAGAGAAGTAACCAGCCGAACCGTGGCTCGCGAGCGAATACGGGCGGCACGGAAAAACTTGCCCAGGCTTCTGCAAGCGCCAGTTTGTCGCGGCTGGGTCCAAGACTTAAATCTTCCCGGCTGTGGGCCACCGCACGTGACCAGCGTAAAAGCCTCGCATCCGTGGATTGGATTTCGGTGATGGCTAAGAGCGCCGGAGGCATGGTTTTAATTGCTGCGAGCATATCCGCCCTCAGTTGCTGGCAGCATGGAGGGAGTGCGCAACTGTTGCAAGCCATTGGCGGGCCGGTTAAGCGGACCGTGAAGATGTCGGAGCCGCATTCGCCGCAAGCAACAGCGTCGGGCCTCGCGCCCGTAAGCTCGAATAGCGCGAGTCAGGACATCTCAACCTTGCAGCCCAAGGCCCATTCGACGACAATCTCTTCGAACACGTCTATCACCATTCAGCGGCAGCCATTGCGCAAGGCCGAAGCTTCCCAACCTTCCAAAGAACCAATCTCGCGGTCAGTGAAGAAATCCTCCACTTCCGGCGATCTCGTTCTTTTTGAGGATCACAATGGAGACGATCACAAAAAAGAAGAGAAGGCTCAAAAGACCGAAAGTAACCTATCCTCGAAGGAAGCCGCAGCGGCAGGACCGGACATTGAGACTCTTACTACCCAGGCTGCAATGGCACGCGTCGTGCAGAGAGTTGAACCGGAGTATCCAAACGCGGCGCGGCAGCAGCATATTCAGGGTACTGTCGTGCTGGACGTGGTGGTGGGCGCCAACGGAGCGGTGGACACAATCAGCCTGGTGCGCGGTAACGCTCAGTTAATGCCGGCGGCGGCGGATGCAGTGCGGCAGTGGCATTTTCAACCGTTGGTGGAAAACGGACGTCCGAAGAAGTTCGAAAGCCGAGTGCCGATTGATTTCGCGTTGGCCTTCGAAGGGTCAGGGCCCGGTCATTAGAGAATGCCGATTACCCTGAGTGTGCATGATTTTGCACTCAATGTAATGATATTCAGGTTTAAGTTTGCATTGAGTCTTGACATGTGCCGCAAGGCATCAGACACTGAATAAGCCCACCCCCAAGTAACGACTTGACACTGATTGAATAACATCAGCTGCTCGGAAGCCCCCAGTTTTGCAAGTTTCAAAAATCGTTCGCTGGAGCGTCTACGCATGCATGATGAAGTTTCAGAAAAGGGCTTCCTTTTACTCGACAACAAGCTCAAGCTGGTAATGTTCAATTCGGAAGCGGTGAAGATTCTCGCCTATCCGACCGCCCCGGAGAACATTAAGCAGTTAGACGTTTTTCTTGCCGACCGGGTCAAGCTGAATCTGATCGAGGGACGATCCGGAGATTCACTGACATTCTCCAAGCAATTCAAGTCAGGAAACCGGCGCTATGTTTGCCGGACCTTCGCGCTGCAACCGAATGTGACTGCGTCTTACCAGCAAACCGCCGCGGTGCTTCTGGAACGAAATACCTCGGTTGGAGGCGCATTGTCGCAGGCTTCTGAGATGTTCGACTTTACTCCGCGAGAAAGAGAAACCGTTGAACTCCTGATGCAGGGGCTGACCAGTAAAGAAATTGCCCAGCGGCTGAAAATTAGCCCGAATACTGTGAAGGCGTTCGTACGGCTGGTCATGGTGAAGATGGGTGTCACGACGCGATCGGCGGTTGTCGGTAAACTGTTCGGGTCCCATCTAGCGGGAACCACGCAAGAACAGCCCTTAAACAATCGCACAATCAGCCGACGAAGCGCCGGCTGATTGTGACGTCAATGGAAGAACGGGGGCCTCGCCCGTCAGGTTGGCCGAACCCGTGACCGTCGGCGGCCGCTCCTCTTCCTCCCTTTCCTCTTTCCTCTTTACACGCCCTCTTTGATTTGAGACATTGATCCGTGGAAACCCAATCCATCGTTGTCCTGGACTTCGGCGCTCAATATTCTCAGCTGATTGCACGCCGCATCCGCGAACAGAATGTTTTTTCTGTCGTCCTTCCCTGCAATTCCTCGATTGAAGAAATTCGCAGTCACTCACCCGCCGGGATCATCCTGTCCGGCGGCCCTTCGTCCGTTTACGACAAAGACGCCCCCACCGCCGACAAGGGCATTTTCGATCTGGGCGTCCCAGTTCTCGGTATTTGTTACGGTCTGCAATACATGGTGCATGTGCTGGGAGGCAAGGTGCACCCTGCCGAGAAGCGGGAATACGGTCATGCCAAGATTGAACTCACCCGAGGGTCGCCATTATTCGATGGGCTTCCCAAAGTTCTCTCGGTCTGGATGTCGCACGGGGATGAAGCCGTCGCGCTGCCCCCGGGCTTCGAATTAACTTCCCGATCACCCAGCGCCGTGGCCGCAATCGAAAACTCTGATCGAAAATTGTGGGCGGTGCAATTCCACCCGGAAGTTCACCACACGCCTCTCGGAACCGAGATTCTCCGCAATTTCGCTCTCAAGATATGTGCGGCCCGACCCAAGTGGACAGCACAGCACTTCATTGAGGAGGCCATCGCCGATGTGCGACGGATCGTCGGCAACGGGCGAGCAATTTGTGCGCTCTCCGGCGGCGTGGATTCGGCGGTGGCAGCGACACTGGTGGATCGCGCTCTGCGGGATGAGAATGGCACGTCGCGACTGACCTCAGTCTTTGTTAATAACGGCGTCCTTCGCAAGAACGAATTCGAGAAAGTACAGCAATCGTTGCGCGAAAAGCTTGGATTGCACGTCATTGCCGTGGATGCGACAGAGCGCTTTTTGAAAAAGCTCTCCGGGGTAACCGATCCTGAAACCAAACGCAAAATCATTGGTGCTGAGTTCATCACAGTGTTTGATGAGGAAGCTAATCGAATCGAAAAGCTCGAAGGCAACGTGGAGTGGCTGGTGCAAGGCACGCTTTATCCTGATGTGATCGAATCCCGTTCCGTACGCGGACCCTCTCAGGTGATCAAGTCTCATCACAACGTCGGCGGACTGCCTGAAAAGATGAAACTGAAACTCATTGAGCCGCTAAAAGATTTGTTTAAAGACGAAGTCAGGAAGATCGGTCGCGACCTCGGAATGCCGGAAGAAATTCTTCAGCGACAGCCATTCCCCGGACCGGGACTCGCCGTACGGATTCTGGGGGAAGTAACTGCCGAGCGGCTGGATATCCTGCGGGAATGCGATGACATTGTTGTAACCGAGATCAAGCGGGCAGGTTTGTACACAAAAATCTGGCAATCATTCGCTGTATTGTTGCCGGTCATGTCGGTCGGCGTCATGGGGGATCAACGAACCTATGCCTACACATGTGCGGTTCGCGCCGTTCACTCCGAGGATGGCATGACCGCGGATTGGGTTCCGCTGCCCTACGACGTATTGAAAACGATATCGAGCCGCATCGTGAACGAAGTGAAAGGCGTGAACCGCGTCGTTTACGACATCACCTCAAAACCACCCGGAACAATCGAGTGGGAATAAGAGGTCACGTGGGGACAGCCGCCCTCGGCTGTCCGGCTGAGCGAAAGCTCAGCTATCACCACAATTTCCGTCAACGGCCTCAGCCGAGCCCCGCTCGGCATAGACAGCCGAGGGTGGCTGTCCCCACGTGATTCACCGCCATTTAGTTTGACGTCTCCGTGAATGTCACCATCGGATGACCCAGTCCATAAGGGCCTTCGGCGATCACATGCGCCGTGCCGGTACCCGGCGCAAGCGTCAGAGTTACGGAGGCATTGCCGGAAGAATCCGTTTGCACAATCCTCTGTGAGAGTGAACCGGCATCGGTGCTGAAGAAGATGCTGGCGCCCGTTTTTGTTCCGCCGGAAGAGCCAGGAACCAGCGTTGCGGTCAGAGTCAGGCTGCCGCCCGTCTGATTGTCACCTGTTTTGGTCAACGTCGCTGCGGGCCTTCCCACCACAATCCATCCGCCCTCGGTTTGTGTCGCGACGCCATCATTGCCGCTGACGGTGAAATGGTAGAAGCCAGGAGTGCTGCCGGCAGTAATCGTAATTGTTCCCTTCTGAGCGGTAGTTAGATTCGGCTGCGTGAGCCCGGTGCCCCAGGTTCGCGTCCGTTCTTTGGACGCTAACCTGGGTTGAGGAACATTCGCGCCTAGCCGCATGACGTTTGGGTATCCAGATCCCTTGCTCGCCATCCCGACTCGATTTTCGACGATGCCGACTTCCCCCAATGCATAGCGAAAAAAGCGGCCAGTCGCCGCCAAT
>JBOGLA010000019.1:0-60902 GCA_050746185.1 Terriglobales bacterium
CCCCCCCACAACCTGGTCCAGAACGCGCCGCGCGACCTCCCATTTCGTGGTCTCGGGAACCTCGATGACCTCGGCGGAAGTAATGATGGTTACGGCATTGCGTTCGGAATCGAAGCCAACGCCCTCGCGCGAGACGTCGTTTGCGACAATGGCGTCCAGCGACTTCGACATTAACTTCCTGCGCGCATTTTCGAGGACGTTTTCGGTTTCTGCGGCGAAGCCTACCACGATTTGAGATTTCCTCTGCTTTGAAATCTCCAGCAGGATGTCCGCAGTCGGTTGCAGTTCGAGGTTCATTGCACCGGTCCGCTTAATCTTTTGCGCTGCGATTTCGCCAGGACGATAGTCGGATACCGCAGCTGTCATGATCGCCACTGTTGCTTCAGGAAAGAGCTTGAGTACGGCCTGCCGCATCTCTTCCGCGGATTCGACTGCCGTAACTTCCGCTGCACCCGGTGGGGTCAAAGACGTAGGGCCGGTTACTAACAACACGCGCGCGCCGCGGCGCAGGCCGGCCTCGGCCAATGCATAACCCATGCGCCCACTCGATCGGTTGGTCAGGTAGCGAACGGGGTCAATCTTTTCTCGAGTTGGTCCGGCGGTGATCAAGAGGGTCTCCCCGGACAAGTCCTGCGAAGCGCCCAGGGCTTCCATAACGGCCGCAACGATGGCTTCATTCTCCGCCAGACGGCCCGACCCCGTCATTCCACAGGCCAGGTAGCCGCTGCCGGGTTCCACAATTCTTACGCCGCGTGCTTTGAGCATTTCGACATTCGCGCGGGTTGCGGGATGCTCCCACATGTTCACGTTCATCGCCGGGGCAACAACAACAGGAGCAGTAGTTGCGAGATATAACGTCGTGAGGAAGTCGTTTGCGATCCCTTGCGCGAATTTGGCGAGGACGTCAGCCGTCGCGGGGACCACCAACAGAGTATCCATGGATTGCGCGACGGCAATGTGCTCGATCGCGGAGTCAATGTTTGGAGCCGCGCTCACATCCGCGCCGGGCTCAGAAAACATTTCAGTAATAACTTTTTCAGCGGAGAGAGCCGCGAAGGTTAGCGGCCGCACAAATTCCTGAGCGGCCCGGGTCATAACGACCTGAACCCGAATGCCGCGGTCTTGAAGAAGGCGCACAATCTCCGCCGCCTTGTAGGCTGCGATTCCGCCGCAAACACCGAGGGCAACTTTCATGGAGGGTGGCCTGAGGAAAAGCAGTTGTCAGATCTTAGTCGCCGGGTTCTTAGTTGCTACTCCGATCCGATCGCCTTATCCAGAATCTCGCTGGCAATATCGGCGGCGGCCCGCGGAGCTTCTGGAATCACCCACTTGACCTTGCCAGCTCTGATTTCATCTTGGGCAATGCGGCAGGGTTTGCGGGAGGGCGTTTGAATGACCGGAGGCGCTCCACCCTGCAACTGGCGCGCTCGTCGCGCGGCTACAAGGATGTACCGATAATTGCTGTCGAAACCATCCATCAACTTCATCGTAATTCTCCCTGCTTAACGTCTCCCCGGCGCTGTCGCCGGCAGAAACGAGGCTAAGATGGGCTGCAAACGTTCTCGCACATTGATTAGGCGGCAACGTTCCGCTCTGGCGAGAAGCGCTGCCTGATCGGTGGCCGGTTCGAGTTCCGAAAGCTGCAGTCGTTCCGCAAGCAGGATCGCCTTCAGCGTTTCCACGGATTCGTCCAGACGGTCGTTCACTAAAATATAGTCGTAGTTGGCATAATTCTCAATCTCACGAGTGGCCGTGGCCAACCGGCGCTGAATTACCTCTTCCGCGTCGAGACTGCGGTTGCGCAAGCGATCCTCCAGAGTCTGGCGGTCCGGAGGCATAATGAAAATGCTTACGGCTTGGGGGAGTTTGTACTTGATCTGCTCCGCTCCCTGCACATCAATGTCGAGCAGCAGGTCGTGGCCAGCCTGTTCTGCTTCATGAAGAAACTTCCGCGCGGTGCCATAAAGGTTCCCAAAAACATCGGCGTGCTCCAGAAATTCATCCCGCTCAATCATTTCTTCAAACTGTGCTCGTTGAATGAAGAAGTATTCTTTCCCGTTCTCTTCCTGGCCACGCGGCCGGCGCGTGGTGTAGGAAATTGAAAAGTCCAGGCCAGGGATGAGCGAGCGGACACGATTTACCAGGGTTGATTTACCCGAACCCGAGGGCGCCGAGATAATGTAGACCGTGGTCATTCGAGGTTTTGTACTTGCTCTCGAGCTTTTTCGATTGCCGCTTTCATCATGAGTCCCATCTCGGTTATTTTAAGCGCGTCTCCGGTCAGGCCGGAAGTCTTCGAAAGGAGAGTATTAGCCTCGCGATTCATTTCCTGTAGCAGGAAATCGAGTTTTTTGCCGACCTCGCCGCCTTCATCCAACAAGCCCAAAAAATGATTGACGTGGGTTTCCATGCGGACAAGTTCTTCCTGAACATCGCTGCGATCGGCGAGCAGGGCGGCTTCCTGAAGAATGCGCTCGGGTTCGATTTGAGTGGCGAATAAATCCTGCAATCGCGATTTTAATTTGCCGGCATAGAGCTGCAATACAGCGTCTCTATAGGTTCCAACGCTGCGAAAGGCCTCGCGCGTCTTCGCCATGAGATCCCTCAACTCCCTCTCTATACCGCGGCCTTCCTCTTCCCGCATCTGGTTCAGCCGCATCAGCAACTCATCGAGTGAGCCTATAACAGCAGCCTCAAAATCGCCATTAGGGGGCCGGGAGTTTGTGGAAAGCGCTCCCGGCAATCGCAAAACCACATTCAGATCGGGATCCGCCGACACTCCGAACTCGGCCGCGGCGGCACGAAAAGCATTGATATACGCGCCCACGAAACTGCGGTTGATAGAGAAATCGTCTGTGCCGCCATGATCCACATTGAGCGACACTTCGACATGCCCGCGGCCAATCCGCTCCCTCAATACGCGCCGAAGCTTCATTTCCAGATCATCGTTCTCAGAGGGCAGACGGAAATGCAGGTCGAGCAGCCGGTGGTTGACGGATTTCACGGAGAGTATAAAGCTCGCAGGATTTCTCTCGTCCGGCCCAGCCTGATTCGGACGATTCCTGTTTGAACTTGGGACTTCGCGCTTCACCTGCGCGAATCCGGTCATGGATCGAATGGGCATGTTCTATCGTCTTAGCGACGTCGCGGAAACACTCTGCTGATTTTTACTTCCCTCGGTTTCTTGCGGATTTAGATTCTGGCGATCACTATTTTGGCAGCCATTGCTGCGATCCGCATCTTCGAATTGCAGATCATACAGGCGGCGATAGGTTCCTAATTTGTTCATCAGTTCATCATGCGAGCCGATATCGGCGATAGTACCATTCTCCAGCACGACAATGCGGTCGGCGCGGCGCACTGTGGACAAGCGATGCGCGATGACGACCACGGTTCGTCCCTGCATCAGGTTGTGCAACGCGGATTGCACCAGCGCTTCGGATTCGCTGTCCAGCGCCGAAGTCGCCTCGTCAAGAATTAAGATCGGCGCATTCTTCAACAAAGCCCGGGCGATTGCAATTCGCTGTCTTTCTCCCCCGGAAAGCCGCACGCCCCGCTCACCGATCACTGTATCGTACCCTGCGGGCAGATCCGTGATGAAGTCGTGTGCCAGTGCTGCCCGCGCCGCTGACTCCACATCCTTCTGAAGGACGGAGGGCTGGCCATAGGCTATGTTATTGCGCAGCGTGTCGTTGAATAGAACCGTCTCCTGCGTGACCACTCCGATCAGAGCACGTAATGACGCCAGGGTAACGTTCCGCACATCGAGGCCGTCAATCAGAAGAGAGCCCCCGGTCACATCAAAAAAGCGCGGAATCAGGTGCACAAGAGTACTTTTGCCTGCGCCGCTCGACCCTACCACGGCAAGAACTTCGCCGGCGTTTACCTGGAGATTAATATCGTGAAGAATGTCCCGCGATTCTTCGCCGCTGTTGGCGTAGGAGAAATATACGTCTTCAAAACGGATGTCTTTGGAAAACGCGGGCAGCGGCTTGGCATCGGGCTTCTCCCGCACTTCATCTTGCGTGTCCATAAACCGGAAAATTTCTGAAGACGCGCCCAGGGCCTGCTGGAAATTATTGTTGAAGAGAGCAAACTTGCGCACGGGATCGTAAAGTTTGAAGACTGCAACGATGAAGGCGAGAAATGTGCCGGCCGTGAAAACATGGTGATTGATGCGGTCGCGGCCTAAAAGAAGGAGAAGCGCGATTGCGATCGCGCCGAAGATGTCCATCAGCGGCGAACTGATGGCGGCGGCCGCAACCGATCGCAAGTTGGCGCGAAAGAGGCGCTGTGCAGCGCCGCGGAAGCGGGCGATTTCCCAATTCTCCATGCTGAAGGCCTTTACAATGCGGTTGCCAGCGATGGTTTCGTGCAGAATGTTCTGGATATCCGCGAGCTTATCCTGGCCGCGACGCGCGGTGTGCCGAACGCGCCGTCCAATTTTGCCCGCTGAATAAATAATGAACGGAACAAAAAGCAGCAAGACCCACGCCAGTTTTCCGCCCAGCAGCACAACCACAACTGCGGTGAAGATAAAAGTAAATGCCTGCTGAAGAAATTCGGCGAGTACGCTGGACATGGCGAACTGCACCCGCTCCACGTCATTCACAATCGTTGAAACAAGTGTGCCGGTGGTGTTCGCCTGAAAAAATGCCGCTGACCGGCGCAGGATCGAAGTATAAAGGTCATTCCGCAAATCGGTGATCATTCCGAAGCCGGCATGGTTGACCAGATAAGTGCCAAGATAGTCGAACATTCCCTTCAATATCGTTGCGGCCACCAAGGCAAAAGCCACCACCGTCCATGGATTCTGAAAATGCGAGGGCACAAACTGCTGAAGATTAAGCGTATGGGAGCTGTTGGGAATTAATTGAATTTGCCGCGCCTGCGAACCGGGATTCAGAACCCGATCGAAGATAGGGCCGACGAGGAGCACGCGGAATGCGTCCAGCAAACCCACCGCCGCCATGAAACAGACGGACGATAAGAGTTGCCACCAGTATGGCGCCGCATAACGCAGTAGCCGGGTCAGTGGCCGCAATGGCAGTTCCTGGCGGTCTCCGTGGGGCAGACCGGATTCATGATCGCATCTCTCGCAAGGCGCTATTCTACTGCACTTCAGCCCGACCGATGGACAGTCGGAGCCCCGCCCGACAAGGCTGCCGACAAGCCCGTCTCACTATCGCTAAATATTTATTTTGGGCTGTCGCGATGCACTACTTTAACCCGATACCCCGATGCCCGGAGATTCTTGCTTACATCCTCGGCAATCATTACCGAGCGGTGCTGGCCGCCGGTGCAGCCGAACGAGATCGTCAGATAACTCTTGCCTTCGCGGATATAGTGGGGCAGCAGGTACACCAGCAGCTTTGAGATTCGCTGGATGAATTCTTTGGTCTGCGGAAATGACCGGATGTAGCGCGCCACCTTGGGATGACGTCCGGTAAGCTGGCGGAACTCGGGGATAAAGTGCGGGTTCGGCAAGAACCGCACGTCGAAAACCAAATCAGCGTCCTCAGGCACACCGTTCTTGAATCCGAAACTCACGCAGGATACCAGAATATTTCTACCCGATTGCCGTTTCTGAAAGCGCTCGGTGATGTGAGCCCGCAGCTCGTGCACATTAAACTTCGAGGTGTCAATCACCATGTCTGCCATGGCGCGGATGTTCCGCAAGTGGCGCCGTTCCGCGGTCAGGGAAGATTTCACTGGGCTGCTGGTTCCTAACGGATGCGGACGACGAGTTTCGCTGAAGCGGCGAAGCAGCACTGCGTCGGACGCCTCAAGAAAAATTATTCTCGTGGGCAAAATGCGTTTGACGGATTTCACGATCTCCGGCACTTCCTCAAGCCTTTTGCCTTCACGCACGTCTACCACCAGGGCAGTGCGCTCAATCTCTGGAGATTGGGCGACGAGCTCCGCGAAGGGGGGAATCAGGCCGACCGGCAGGTTGTCCACACAGTAATAGCCGAGGTCCTCGAAGGCCTTCAGGACCGAAGCCTTACCGGAACCGCTCATGCCGGTAATGATCACCAAGTCGCGCGTAGAAGCGCCGGAGGAGACCTTTCTCGTTGTACTCCGTGACAAGGACTTAAACTTTCTGGTGGTTCGACGGCGCGGCATTTATTGCGATGTTAGCAAAAATGGCCAGAAAACGCGTAGCGCGAATTCGCGTCTGGGCGGACCGGTGAGGACATCACTCGCATTAAAAGCCCCGCATGGAGAATCATGTAGCTCAGGTAGTCCGCGTTTGGCTTTTGTGGCTGACCGTACAGCATGGACGGTATTGTGACGAACCGGTCTGTAGCGTAGCCTGCACTGGTTTGAAGGAGGCGCTATGCTTTGGACGGTTTTTGTGGTTTTGTTGATTCTGTGGCTTTTGGGATTCAGCTTTCACATCGCTGGCAGCTTAATCCACCTGTTGTTGGTGGTTGCCCTGATCGTGCTGGTCATCAATTTGTTGACTGGCCGCAGAGCCGCGATTTGAGTTTTTTTGACCGCGTCGTCAATTCGTGCAGAGTGGGAAGGGCGCCAATTGTGCGCCCGCTTTTTTTGTAGCCAGGACAGAGAAGGGCGGCTAGGTTCCGGCCTTCGCGTGATTTTCCAACAATCTCGAAAAGGATTCGGCGTAAGGATGCCGCGCGATGCCGCGCTCGGTGATTATCGCAGTCACGTATTTTGCCGGAGTAACATCAAATGCCGGGTTCTCGACGGCCACTCCTTCCGGGGTCACCTGTGTCCCGGCAAAGTGAGTAATTTCCCGCGAGTTTCGCTGCTCGATAGGAATGGTACTGCCGTCCGGAGTTGCGAGATCAATTGTTGAGAACGGCGCCGCCACGTAAAACGGGATTCCATTTTCTTTAGCCAATACGGCTACCGTGTAGGTCCCAATTTTGTTAGCCACATCACCGTTTGCGGCGATGCGATCCGCTCCCACAACAATCGCGCCAATCTTGCCCTGCTTCATGATCGCGCCGGCCATGTTGTCAGAAATCACCGTGGTCGGAATGCCATCCTTCATCAGCTCCCACGCTGTGAGACGCGACCCCTGAAGGAAGGGGCGGGTTTCGTCAGCATAGACGTGAATTTTCTTCCCGTGTTCAATCGCCGCGCGGATCACTCCCAGCGCCGTTCCGTACCCGCAGGTGGCAAGCGCCCCGGCGTTGCAGTGAGTGAGCACGCCTCCGCTCGCAGGCATGAGGGCTGATCCGTGCCGGCCCATCGCCCGGTTTGCGGCAATATCTTCGGCGTGCATGCGTTGAGCCTCTTCGATCAGCAGATTCTTGATCTCGGGAATCGGCCTATGTTTGACCGATTCGAATTTTTCGCTCATGCGCCGGATGCCCCAAAAAAGATTGACCGCCGTAGGCCGGGACTTGCCGATGAGCGCGCAAATGTTATCGAGGTCTTTCTGGAGCGAGGCATTATCTTGAGCCTGCGAGTTCTTGACGCCCAGAGCGACGCCCATTGCGGCCGCCACGCCGATGGCGGGAGCTCCGCGGACAACCATATTGCGGATTGCCTCTGCTACTTGCTCGTGGGTCGCGCAGGTGACGTAAGTCTCTTCTGTGGGAAGCTTCGTCTGATCTATGAAGCGTACGCCGGACTCGGTCCATTCAACGGTTTGAATCACAAATCAGTTCCTGGTTCTCAGTTTCTGGTCGTCAGTTTCTAGTGGTCCGTTGCACATGTTCTGCGCGGATATCCTGGTCGTTAAAAATCGAGATGAATGGAACTTTCTCTGCCGCTCTCTCGACGTTAGGACGGCCTGCGGCTTCAAGTCGCTCTACAAGGCACATCACGCCGATAACTTCAAAGCCGAATTCGCGCGCCGCCGCAATTGCCTGAATTGCGGACGAACCTGTGGTGCAAACGTCATCCACGATGATTACGGGCGCGCCTTTTTTTTGGAATCCTTCAATGCGTTGCCCGGTGCCGTGCTGCTTTTCGGCTTTGCGTACGAGGAATCCGTTGATCTCTCCGCTCACGACCGCAATGGCCACGACAATCGGATCGGCGCCCAAAGTCAGTCCGCCGATTGCCGCGGGCCTCCAACCCTGAGATCTAATTTCATCTAGAAAAACTTGCCCGGTCAGCTTTGCTCCACGAGCGTCCAACGTTGTGGTGCGACAGTCAATGTAATAGTCGCTGGCGCCTCCCGAAGATAATTTGAACTCCCCCAAGCGGAAAGATTTCGTCGCAAGAATTTGTAGGAGCTGCTTTTTCGCGGAAGGCATTAGAAATCAAGATACCATGCGGATGATCAGTTAAGCCGCTCCAGGTGCCGAAAGCCGCTGGTCCCTACGAAGGTCAAGACAGTCAGCGTGGAGTTGTAAGCAACATGGACAATCAGGCTTGAGGCAACCGAGTTCGTAACTGCGCGCACGATCGTTAGGGCAAGGCCAACCAGGAAGATAATGAATACCGCCCCCCAGGCGAACCCAAGTTGCATGGAGTGCAACAAGCCGAACCCGAGGGCGGTGAGAAAAATGCCCGCGCCTATCCCCAAACGCCGCGCCAGCACCGGATAGAGAAACCCCCGAAAGAAAAGTTCTTCCATGACCGGCCCGAAACTAATCGCCAGGATCGAGGTGAGATACGCGTCCAGCGGATGTTTGAAAAATTGTTCAAATGGCACATCCTTGGGCATTGGCAGGAAGTGCGCCAATCCTTGAAGAGCAAATAGGAGCACAGCGCCGAAAGCGGCCAGCCCCCAAATTCTGAGCGGCCAGTTCCAGAATATTGCCTCCAGAAAACGCCGGTGATATTGGCCTTCGACCAGCGCCACCATATAGAAGATCACCGCGATATAAGCCATAACTTCTGCGAGCAGTTCAATCGCCGGTTTTTGCGAAATTTGTTCCCATGAAAGGCCTGGGTAAACGAATTGGTGAGTTGCGAGTGACAGCAATACATCGAGGAAGAAGGGGGTAACAAACATCAGCAGGGCAATCTTGACGACGTCCCAGCCGCTCCAAACGGGATTTCTAGATTGAACCGGCGACGGGGGTTCCGTGCTGAGCGAAGCCGCCGGCTCGAACTCGGAATTTTCTGATGGCAACAAGCGAGTCTATGGCGAGTTTACAAGAGATAAGGATAAGACGTGCTGAACGGAAAGCTCGCTTATGCTATTGAAACTCTGTTCTCCTCATTGACATTGGCGCTACGGTTCTTCGCGAAATATTGAACCAGCGCCTGCCCGGTATAGGACTTCTTGTTTCTGGACACCTGCTCCGGCGTGCCCTGAGCAACTATTCGGCCGCCTTCCTCGCCGCCTTCCGGCCCCAGGTCAATGATCCAGTCAGCACTGCGGATGACGTCAAGATTATGTTCGATGATCACAATCGTATTGCCCAGATCAATCAGGCGGTGCAGCACTTCCAGCAATTTATTGACGTCGTCGAAATGCAGCCCCGTGGTGGGTTCATCCAGCAGATATAGCGTCTTGCCGGTTTGCCGTTTGCTCAGTTCGCGCGCCAGCTTAATCCGCTGCGCCTCGCCGCCTGAAAGCGTAACCGACGATTGTCCAAGATGTATGTAGCCTAGCCCCACATCCACAAGGGTCTGAAGTTTCTGCCTAACCTGCGGAATGTTTTCGAGAATCTGCGCCGCATCGGTGATAGTCGTTTCGAGCAAATCTGCAATGGAATAGCCTCTATATTTGACGGTGAGGGTCTCGCGATTGTAACGCCTGCCGCCGCAGACCTCGCATTCCACATACACGTCAGGAAGGAAGTTCATCTCAATCCTGCGTTGACCCTCGCCCTGGCAGGCCTCGCAGCGGCCGCCGGCGACGTTGAACGAAAAGCGTCCCGGCTTGTAGCCCCGCTCGCGCGATTCCGGCAGCATTGCGTACAAATCGCGGATGTGCGAAAACACTCCGGTATAAGTGGCCGGATTCGAACGCGGGGTGCGCCCAATGGGAGACTGATCAATACGAATGACCTTATCAATATTCTCCGACCCCGCCAGGGCTTTGTGAAGGCCCGGTTCTTCGCGCGACCGGTAAAGCTTTTTCGCCAATGCGCGATACAAGATGTCATTTACCAGCGTCGATTTCCCCGAACCGGAGACGCCGGTCACTACCGTCATCACTCCGAGCGGGAAAGTGACGTCCATATTTTTCAGATTATTTTCGCGCGCCCCTAAAATGGTGACGCTTGTCCCATTCGCCTCCCGGCGTTCATGAGGCATCTGAATCTGCATCCTGCCGGAGACGTAGGCGCCGGTCAGCGATGCGGGCGAATTTTCAATATCAAGCGGAGTCCCGCGAGCCACCAGTTCGCCGCCATGTCGCCCCGCGCCCGGACCGAGATCAATCACGTAATCCGCGCGCCGGATTGTCTCCTCGTCGTGCTCAACCACGAGCACGGTATTGCCAAGATCTCGCAACTCCTCCAATGCTTTTAATAAGCGGTCGTTGTCGCGGTGATGAAGGCCGATCGAGGGCTCGTCCAGAACGTAAAGAACGCCCCGCAATTTTGAGCCAATCTGAGTTGCGAGCCGTATGCGCTGCCCTTCACCTCCAGAAAGCGTGGCCGCCGAGCGGTCGAGCGAGATGTATCCGAGGCCGACCGCGTCCAGAAACTGCAAACGTTCGATGACCTCGTGAACGATGCGCCCGGCGATGATCTCCTCGCGTCCCGCGAGATGAATTTTTCGCGCCGCAACCAGCGATCTCGATACCGGCATGGCGGTGAACTCGGCAATGGACATTCCATTGACTTTCACGGCGAGGCTCTCCGGGCGAAGCCGCCTGCCTTTACATGCGGGACATTGGGTGGCCGACATGTATTCGATTAGCCAGTCGCGATATCTGTCAGAAGTCCCCTCGTCGAGATTCTGTTTCAGATATCCAAGTATTCCCCGGAATCCCGTTTTGCCTTTTCCGGCTTCGCCATTGAGCAGGAGGTTCTGCACCTTCTCCGGGAGTTTCTCGAACGGCGTGCCAAGATCAATGCTGTGTGCGGCGGCCGTAATATTCAGCATGTAGATGAGGTTTTGCGACGCCGATCCCGGCCCCAGGCCGCCCTCAAGCAGAGGTTTCGACCAATCCACAATCACCTTGGCGGGATCAAAATCGAAGCGGCTGCCGAGACCATGACATTCCGGGCAGGCGCCATACGTACTGTTGAACGAAAATGATCTTGGTTCCAGTTGCGGTACGCTGATGCCGCAATCCGGGCATGCCAGCTTCGAAGAATAAAGTTGTTCATCGCCTCCAACCACAACCAATTGCACCAGGCCGCCCGCGAGCTTCATGGCCAAGCCGACAGAAAGCTCCAGGCGATGTTCGATTCCTGGTTTGACCAGCAGACGATCCACCACGACCTCGATGGTGTGGTTCTTACGCTTGTCGAGTTGCAGATCATCCTCAAGACTGACCATTTCGCCGTCAATTCTGGCCCGGGTAAAGCCATGCTGCACCAGCTTCTCCATCTCTTTCTTGAACTCGCCTTTGCGCCCTCGAACAATCGGCGCGAGGATCATGATTCGATCTTCCGGAGTGAGCGACATTACACGCTGCACGATCTGTTCGGCGGACTGACGGGCAATCGGATGTCCACATTGCGGGCAATGCGGAACTCCCACGGAGGAGAACAAAAGCCGAAGGTAATCGTAAATTTCGGTAATTGTGCCCACGGTGGACCGCGGACTCCGGCTGGTGGTTTTCTGCTCGATGGAAATGGCTGGACTGAGCCCATCTATTCCATCAACGTCGGGACGCTCCATCTGGTCCAGAAACTGCCGGGCATAGGCCGAGAGCGTCTCCACGTAGCGGCGCTGCCCTTCCGCATAAATGGTGTCAAATGCCAGCGATGACTTGCCCGATCCGCTCAACCCGGTGATTACCGTAAGGGTGTTACGAGGGATTTCGACGTCAATATTCTTCAGATTATGCTGGCGCGCCCCGCGCACCGTTATCTTGGTGATTGGCATAAACCCGGGGTCAGAATGTCCTTCCGTAATGTGGACGGGTCCACAGAAATGTTGGAAAGTGGGATTGCGCAGTTCTACTCACGTATCTTAGTAGCTAACAATAACAAGCGTCAACGCGGGTAGATTAGAACTTCGAAAAAGAGCTGGAAATTCGGTTGATTCAAGAAAGTGGGAAGACCTTGGGTAGCTTGTTTACCATTCTAGTGATTGCACTTACCTCGATTGGGGTGGTCGCCTTGGGCGTTTTTTCCGCTTACGGTGCGGTAATCATTATCCTCCATGGTGTTTCCCAGCATTCTTCGCCGGTCCCGGCTCGATCGTTTCTCATACCCCGCGAATCTCATTCCGGCGGCGATTAGCTCTCGACACTTCCTTCGACTGCGCTTAGAACGGCTTTGTCCGCGGCCTTTGGCTTGCCGTGAAAACCTTGTGTCAAGATTATTGAGGCGGACCACCCTGGACCTGCTGCGGTGCGCCGGGCTGCGCTTGCCGTTGCCGCTGTAACTCCTCCAGCAACTGCTGCGGCGTCTTGATTCTGGGCTGGGCACTTTGATCCCCGTCAGCCTGCGCGCTTTGATCTCCATTCGCCTGGTCGCTCTGGTCGGTAGCGGTTTGGTCGGAATCCGCCATGTCGGAAGAGTTATCTTGTGAGTCGCTATCGTCTGCATTTTCCGTGGGCGCAGAAAAGACACCCGGTCGTGTCAGCACCGCCGGCGAGTTAGTAGCTGTCTGCGAAGCCGGAGCCGAAGACTTGGCAAGAAGGACCACCCGATTGAGGACGCTTGGATTTTGCGGCGATCCCAGAAGCACATAATTGTAATGAGAGCCATTCAGCAGGGAGGCCAAAACTTCTCTGGCGGGCCCAGGCCCGAACTGTCCCACCACCCTGTCCGCCGGACTGCCGGGCATGTCCATGCTAGCGCCGGTCTGACTTTGAACCTGTTGCAGGATTGCCCCAAGACTGGAGTTTCTCGCGACTATTGTCAGCTCCCCGCCGCGAAATGACACTTGAGGAGCGATCGCCGGAATTTGGTCCAACGGAAGCGGCGTCGCCGGTCCCTCTTGCTGAGATACAGGAGCGGGCTGAGGTCCGAAGGGCTTTTTCCCCGCGGACGGCTTTTGCGTCCCAAACGACGGAATGGCCAGAAGTAGGACTCCGGCTGCGACACTCAAAAAGCCAACTCTGGCAGGTTTGCAGCTCATGGGGGATTATCCGGCCGTACAAAAGTAGACCACGGTCTAAACTTCTTAAATTCTACGCTTCTCAAGTCTACCTGCGCCGCATTACGGATGAGGAAACGATAGAATTTCGATTGCGTACACGGCAGGTTAGATGCTATCGGCGGGGAGCGTAGTAGCCTCTTCGGGATCGAACTTGCAGGTCTTTCTTTACAGAGGTGATCTCGATGGAACGATAACGCCCATCAGCGTCAAAGTCGGCGGGAAGATAAGAGACCACGTACTGGCTTCGCAGTTCAGTTTCAATTGCCGAAAACGAGTTCTTGATGTCTTTCATTTTGTACGGAAAAAACGCGCGGCCCCCCGTCGCATCGGCCATGGCCTCGAGAACCCTGTCACCCCGCAAAATCAACCCGCTGTCGTCGGTTGAAATGGCGTAAATGATCACGTCAGCGCGCTCCGCCATTTCGATGGCCTGAGCCTCGCTGACCTCACTCTGATTGTCCTCTCCGTCACTCACCACAATGATCGCTCGCCGCGTGGGGCGGTCACTCGAATCTTTGCTTTTCATGAACTTATCGTGGCATGCCCTGTATACAGCATCGTAGAGGGCCGTGCCTCCGCCAGCGCGCAAACTGCTCACGCCCTGGGAAAGGAGCGGCACACTGTCAGTGAAGTCCTGAGTGATGTGGCTGTGGCTGTTAAAACCCATCACGAATGCTTGATCGAAGTTTTCGCGCACCGTGTGCTGCAAGAAACTGGTGACCGCCTCCTGCTCGAAGTCGAAGCGCCCGCGCACGGAACCGCTCGTGTCCACCAGCAATCCCAACTGAAGAGGTAAATCGGTCTCGCCGCGAAAATTGTTGATTGACTGCGGAGGCTTGTTGTCGTCCAGGATTTGGAAGTCATCCTGATTCAAATCCCGAACAAACTTTCCGTGCTTGTCGGTCGCGATGAATAGGACATGGACTTCATCTACACGCTTCTTGATGGTCAGAATCGGATCGCTCGGTTGGCCTACCTCCAGGGCCGTCGCGGACGCAGAAACAGGGCTCCCGGGGGACACATAGGCAGACGTTTGCGACACAGCCGGTAATCCGGTCCCGATGAGCAGTGCCGCAAGCCAAAAATACCGTGTGTAGTTCATTCCCAAGCTATCCAAAAATTTCACGCCCAGCTACCGCTTTGTAGTGCCTCATTCATTAGATGCACGTGGGTGGCCGAAAGCCTTACCAGATAGTGCGTTCGCTGCCTTGACTTTAGAGAACGATCAAGGAGCCTCCAAGTTACAAAAGGAGTACATGTTAGGTCACTGAGCCGGCGAAACCACGCGCTATTTTTATGATGGATAGAAACGAAATGGAGTTTCGTGGTTCATTCGCCCGCCGGAAGGAACCATTCGCTGACCATGCTGCGTGGTGCATCATAATACTGTTGATCATGATTGCATCTGCTTCAAAGCCGATTGCATTTTTTCTGCTGTGTGCCGTGCTGCTGTTTTGCAATCAAGAAGTTTCGCGCTCTGCCGCTCTCGCAGCATCAGTACCGGCGCGGTGCCATGCCTATGGGCGCCGAGCGCCATGCAAAATGCCGCCAGGCCGTCGTTGCTGTGTGGTCAGTCACAGCCCTTCGATTTTATCCGTTCCTTGCTTCGCTCATCAGCATAGATACGATTTTTCATCGCACATTTCGGGACCACCGGACGCGACCGGTAACGTGCGCGAAGTGTTCATCACGGCGCCTCTGTCTTTTTCCGGAACCCCGCCTCCCACTGCCGCTCTGCGTATCTAGAGCTCGAAACCGCAAACGCAACCGCCTCAGCCATTAGCGCAGTGTGCGCTTACTGAGGCGCTGATCCATTGCGTTTCCAACCACGGCGAGGATAACCATGCGAACAATAGGAATCATTTTGTGGTTTTTATTGGCGGCCATTGTGCAGTCAGCCGCCCAGAATGCTCACGGCAATATGGACATGCCCGCTCAGAACCAGCAAAGCACGGCAATGCAGAATATGCCCGGCATGAGCGGAATGAGTGGAATGATTGATATGAACGAATCTGGAATGAACATGGGATCCCACTCGCTCATTGAATTGATCGAACACCACGCGACCTCCGGCACCGCTGCCGAACCGAACTCAACTCCTTTCGAAATGCTCATGACGACCAAAGGCAGTTGGACATTCATGTTTCATGGCACCGGCTTCTTGACGGACATTCAGCAGACCGGGCCGCGCGGCGCCGACAAACTATTCTCGACGAACTGGATTATGCCGATGGCGCAACACAAGTTTGGCAATGGCACTCTGACGCTGCGAACCATGTTGAGTCTTGAGCCAGCTACAATTTCTCAGCGCCAGTTTCCGGAACTGTTTCAGCAGGGGGAGACGGCGTTCGGGCGCCCGATCGTGGACGGGCAACACCCGCACGATTTCTTTATGGAACTGGCGGCGCTTTACGACTACAAACTGACCGATTCCACGATGCTCTCGTTTTATGCGGCCCCAATGGGCGACCCGGCTATGGGCCCGGTTGCATATCCACATCGGGCATCCGCATCGGAAAACCCTCTGGCTACCCTCGGGCATCACCTTGAGGATTCGACCCACATATCCGACGATGTCATCACCGTCGGAATTACCCATCGGAACGTGCGCCTGGAAGCATCAGGGTTTCACGGGCGCGAGCCGGACGAATACAGATGGGACATTGATACCGGAGAGATCGATTCCTGGTCAACGCGCGTGACCTTGAATCCCGGCCAGGATTGGAGCGTTCAATTTTCGATTGCTCAGCTGCATAGTCCGGAAGCGTTGGCGGCTGGAGAAGATGTGCGTCGCATGACCGCGTCGGCAATGTACAACCTGCCAATCCGCAATGGAAATTTGGCGTCGCTTCTTTTGTGGGGCCGCAATCAAAGCCAGTTGGATGGGAATGTCGGCAACGGTTATTTGCTCGAATCCACTTTGCGTTTCAAAAACAGGAATCGGGCTTGGACCCGCATCGAAAATGTTGACCGCACCAATGAATTATTGCTGGGAGAGAATCCCTTTCCTCCAGGTTTCACCGAAAAATACTTCGCGCGCGTTCAGGCGTACACCGCCGGCTATGACCGAGAGGTGGGACACATTCCGCATCTTTCAACCGCCATCGGTGGACAGGCGACATGGTATGGGGTTCCGCAGCTCTTGAGGCAGACCTACGGCTCGCATCCGCTTGGCGTGGCGCTTTTTCTGCATGTCTGGGCGCACTAACACGACGAAGACCCACTGTCCTCCCAGACGACTTCACTCACTTGCAATTGGAAGCTTCAGGCCGTCCGGAAAATCGCGCTTGAATCCAGCTGATCTGGTCCGAGACGGACGTCCCAAGGACGCTTCCCCGGTCAACATTCGGGAACTCGTCGAATATCACGTGATCATGCTGTTGGCACATCTGCTTTACGAGTTGGGATGTAAGCGATGCGGAGAAAAGCGCGTCACTGCCGCCGATAATTACCAGCACCGGCTCATGCGTGGGTGTAAGACCGATTGTGTTTCTCGCCAGAAATTGCGCAACGTAAGAATTCTTTTCCCATCCGGACTGAAGCATTTCCCGTCCCGCAACATCGGGGCTGTCCGGGACACCGCATGTGGATTCGACCTCGGCGAATGTCTTCGTCCCTTTATCTGTAAGCATGTCGCCCGGCTTGAATTCCGGGAAGACCGTTTTGACTCCGTATGCCAGCACGGAGAAGATGCCTGCGAAGTGCGTTTGCATGAGGCTTTCGAATAGATTCTGCGGATCCGCCACTTCAGAAATCGCCACGCTCCCGAGGTAATCAGGATCTCGCGCCCCAGGCAGTTCCGCTATTCTGATCGCAACCGCCGCTCCCTGCAAGTCTCCCACGGCGATCCATTTCGAACTCAACCCGGGCGTTGCTGCGTGTGCCGCCGCAACTGCATTAATAACGTCTTCGGCGTTGGATTGCGTATCGAGCGCGGCATACCGCGACCCCGTTCCTAACCCCGCATAGTCCGTGGCGGCGACCGCGTATCCCAGACTCAAATACATCGAAAGAAGCGGTCCGTCGAAGATATTCGTCATGAGTGAAGGAGCGCATCGCCGCGCGACCCCGCTGAAACTATGCGCCCATGCGATCACGGGCCAGCCACCATTCGGAGGTTTCCCTTGCGGTATCAGCACGACGCCCGAGACCGCTACGTCCTTTCCTGAACCGCTGCGGGAGTGGTAAAGAATCCGCAGCGCCGACATGTCCGCTGACAGATCGTAATCGTCAAACGCTTCTGACCTAATTAGCGTCCCCGGTTTTGCCGGAGGCAGTGGGACCGGAACGTTGTAAAAGTCAGTGATGGGCAATTCACGCCGCTTTTCCGATTTTCTCATGTGCGTTTGCGGCGCTTGCGCGGAAACGGTGTTGCCGCCGAAGAGGATACCGATCAGCAGAACAGGGGCAATCAATTTGGAGCGGCAGCAAAGTTTGGATCGAGGAATATTCAGCCGCATCACTGGATTATATGCACCTTCCATAGCAGGAAGCTTGCGCTCTCGCGCAATAGAGCGACTCCCCGTTGCCAGACAGAATGCGGGCGCGAATCCGGGCGGGGCGATACGTACACGATCATGCCTTCATGCTCCAGCAGATTGCGAATTCGGAAAACGTGGTAGGCGTCACTGACCGCGATGCAACTGCGCATGTGATTGGCGCGCATGATCACGGCCAATCGCCGGGCGGACTGCGCGGTGTCGGAGCCCTGCGTCTCGGCGATCACGCTCGGCTCAGGCACGCCTCGATGAACCAGATAGTCGTGGCCGACGCCGCCTTCGCTGTACGAGGGGTCGCCGCCTGAGCCGCCGGTGGTGAGAATGGTCGGCGCCAAGCCTCGCTCGAACAGCTCAAAAGCATGATCGAGCCGGGCGCGGAATACCGGCGAGGGGCGTCCATCATATTGCGCCGCGCCGAACACAACTATGGCATCCGCCGGATGGATCTCCTCCTTCGAGGATAAGCTGACAATTTGCCATGAAATGAAAATCAGATACGCAGTGACGGCAACGGCCAAGAGCAGAAGGCCGAGAATCCAATTGCTTCGATGTCTCCGTCGGGATGGAAATGCGGTCATCCTCGCGCAAAAAACTCTGAGATCTCCTGAGCCGGGATCGCGCCTTCGCGCATGATCTTCCATCGCGCTTCTTCATCGGTCAAATCAATGATGGTGGAAGAAACTTCCCGGGGCGAAGGGCCGCCGTCAACGATGATCGAAATGCGGTCCTGAAGCTGATCGCGAACCGCCAAAGCTGTGGTGCATTCGGTTTCGCCGCTAAGGTTCGCGGAAGTGGCCGTAATCGCAATGCGCGCCGCTTGGACCACCGCCAGCGGGATTTTAGAGCTCGGAATACGTAACGCGACGTTGCCGGTATTCGCGGTTACCTTCAAGGGAAGCCGGGATGCGGCGCGGACGATAATAGTCAGCGGGCCTGGCCAGAACTTCCGCGCCAAAGCGTGAAATTCTTCGGGCAGAGGCTTGGCAAGCTCCTCAGCTTGCTCGACGCTTTCAATCAGCAGAGAGAGCGGCTTGTGTCGCGATCGCGATTTGATTTCGTATACGCGGTCCACCGCCCGCAGATTAAACGGATCGGCGGCAAGACCGTAAAACGTGTCTGTCGGCATGCCTAATACTTCGCCGGCCCGAATCTGGTCCGCCGCGTACCGGACGAGCGAGGCCTCCGGCGTTTCGCTGTTAATTTTGACGATTTCGGCGCGCACCGAATTCCCTTCCTGAATGGTGTGGAATGGAGAGACCTAAGATAACACGGGACACGCTGTAAACCGAGACAAACAGGTATGATTTGGGCCAGATGAGCATGACGGCAAAAAAGCCGCGTTCCAGCAGTTTCCGCTTGCGAAGCATTGAAGGGCGGCACAACGCGATGGTCAAAGAACTGCGTGTGGCTTTCTCCCGCGGCGAATTGACGGCGGATGGTTATTGTGCCATCGAAGGCGTTCGCATTATTGAGGAGGCAATCCGCAGCGGACTTAAGTTTCGGGCAGTTTTTTTCAGTAAAGCGGGCGAAAACAAGGCGGAGCGGCTGCTGCCGCAATTGGCCGCGTACGTCGAGACAGTGCTGCTTCCGGACAAGCTCTTCGCCAGTGCAGTACCGAGCGAGACTCCCCAGGGCGTGGCGGCACTGGTGAAATGCAGGCTGTTCACGGTGGACGATATTCTGGCAAAAATCCAAACCGGTCCGTTGCTGGTCGTCGCGGGAGTTCAGGACCCTGGGAATCTGGGGACGATGCTGCGCTCGGCGGAAGCCTTTGGCTCGTGCGGAGTGATTCTTGGCGACGGCAGCGCCAATCCGTTTAATTCGAAAGTGGTGAGGGCATCGGCGGGGTCGGTCTTTCGGCTGGCCCTGGTTCGCGCTAATTTGAAGGCAGTATTGGGGACTCTGCGAGAGCACGGGGTTCGGCTGCTCGCAACGTCATCCCACAAGGGGCTACCTGTGCACGAAGCGAAGCTTGATGGTCCGACGGCTATTTTCATTGGCAGCGAGGGCGCGGGATTGCCGCGAGAAATAATTCCAGCAATGGACGAAGTGATCGCCATCCCACATTCGCCGAACGTGGAGTCTTTGAACGCCGGTGTAGCCGCCAGCATCGTTCTGTATGAGGCCGCGAGACAGCGCGCTTGAAGAGCGCCAAAAGAATTAGCCCCTGACAGACGGGATCAAGAGTTCATTACCCCGAGATTGCCGAACATGAATGCGGCATTGATTAAGGCCTTGATTGCGTTAGTGCCGGCGTCCCTCTTGTTGTTTGGGTCGGTGCTGTTGTTCGTTAGAAGAAGGGCTGCATATTCTTTGCTGCAACTAATAGGCTCGGGGTGCTTGACGTTGGTGGTCGTTACCCATATCTGCGAAGCCCTTCTCTTATTTCCGGCGATGGGCTGGGGCTACGAGCGTAGCATCGGTCACTATCTCGATCTCTGTAGCGCTGTTCTCGGCCTCACGCTTTTTCCCGTCGGATATTTGCTTTGTGCCCTTAGAAGTAAATGAGCTCGTCCGGTCGAGCGCCACTCCTGCGAGACACGCAGGAGTCTTGCGGAGCTTCGTTCCGCCAGGCAGATGGCGACATCTCCGCTTACGTGGGCCCTCTTAGTCATGATTCCCGGATGGGACAAAATCCGGCGGCAGTGGCCGCCATCTTTGCGTCGCGGCATCAACCGATGTCTGGGACGAACGGCCAAGCGCCGGAGTTACGATTGTGTTCATAGCCTCCGGCCTCCGGCTTCCGGCATCTAATCATCATGGGCTTATTTCAAGCCATTCCCGAGAGTGATAAAAGCACAGACCGGAGCCGCCCGCTCGCCGACCGCATGCGTCCTCGCACGCTGGATGAATTTGTCGGGCAAGAACATCTGGTCGGTCCCGGCAAGCCGCTGCGAACACAGATCGAGCGCGATGACACCGGCTCGCTGATTTTTTGGGGACCTCCAGGAACCGGGAAGACGACTCTGGCGCAAATCATCGCCCACATGACCAAAGCAACGTTTATCGAATTTTCCGCGGTACTCACCGGGATCAAAGAGATTAAACAGGTCATGGCCGATGCCGAACGTGGGCGCCAATACGGTACCCGAACCATTGTTTTTATTGATGAAATCCATCGCTTCAATAAAGCGCAGCAGGATGCGTTTCTCCCGCACGTCGAAAAAGGGAACATCCGGCTGATTGGCGCGACCACTGAAAATCCGTCGTTCGAAATCATTTCGGCGCTGCTATCGCGAAGCCGCGTATATGTCCTCAAGCCTCTCCCCGAAGAACGGATCGTCTCCCTGCTGAAACGTGCAATCGAAGACGAATCGCGCGGACTGGGTTCGCTGAAATTGCTGGCTTCGGATGAACTTCTGGCAAAGATTGCAAATTACTCGAACGGCGACGCGCGCAGTGCTTACAACGTCCTTGAAGTAGCGGCAACACTGGCGCGTGAGCATGACGGCAAAGAAGTCGGCGCGGAAATTACGACCACGATTGTTCAGGATGCGGTCCAGAAGCGGATTCTACTTTACGACAAAGGCGGCGAAGAGCATTACAACCTGATTTCGGCTTTGCATAAGTCGGTACGGAATAGCGACCCGGATGCGGCGCTTTACTGGTTGGGGCGAATGCTGGAGGCGGGCGAAGATCCACTTTATATTGCGCGGCGGGTGGTGCGAATGGCAGTCGAAGATATCGGACTGGCTGATCCCAACGCGCTCGCTCTCTGCATGGCGGCGCGCGACGCCGTGGATTTTATCGGCATGCCGGAAGGAAATCTAGCTTTGGCGCAAGCCGTCGTTTACCTTTCGGTGTCGCCGAAATCGAACGCGTTGTATTCAGCTTATTCCGCAGTGCAGGAAGACGTTGAACGCACCGCCGCTGAGTCCGTCCCACTCCACTTGCGAAATGCGCCGACAGGGTTGATGAAGGGATTGGGATACGGCCAGGGGTATCAATACGCGCACGACCTCGAGGATAAAGTCGCTGACATGCAATGCCTGCCGGATAATTTGAAGCAGCGGGTTTATTACCATCCGACGAACGAGGGAATAGAAAAGCGAATTCGCGAGCGATTGGAGGAGATCAGGCGAAAGCGAAAGGCAAAGTAATCCGTCCAGTTTCTTGTATTGCGGACGAACCATCGAACAACGCTTAGGTAAGGCGCGCCCGGTGTTCCTTCAGGATGCATCGGTCCATCACAACGAAGATTCCGGCTCGTCTTGCCTTCTCCGCGGCTTTCTCATGGATGACTTCCTCCTGCATCCAAATGGCTGGAACTCTCAAATGAATCGCCTGGTCCACGATTTCTTCGACGTACTCCGGCCGGCGAAAAATGTTAACGATGTCTATCTTCAATGGAACTTCCAGCAGGGACGCGAAAGACTTCTCGCCGAGAGCGTTTTCAATTTGCGGATTTACTGGGATGATGCGATAGCCGTGGCTCTGCATGTATGCGGAAACGCCGTAACTCGGCCGCAAAGGATTGTTGGAGAGGCCTACGACGGCAATCGTTTTGGCTCTCCTCAGAATTTCGCCAATTCGATCGGACAGCGGCAATGTGTGAGCGCGCATGGAATAGACATCTTAATTCAAACACGGAGAAGGTTCGGGGGGACCGAGACAGGTTGCTCCGATCCCAGATTCACGTCAGTGCTTTCGCCAATCTCCGTCATTTATCATCTACGCTGACTAATTGCTGCCCACGGAGGTTAGAAAATGAGTGACGATCCACGTTATCCCATCGGCAAATTCAAGCATCAAGGTCCGCTGGATGAAGGCCAGCGCGCGCAAATGATCGGCGACATCGAGCGGACTCCGGCCGCACTGCGATCCGCAATCGCGGGCCTTTCGACGCAGCAGCTTGAAACGCCCTATCGTGAAGGCGGCTGGAACGTCCGTCAGGTGATTCATCACCTTCCGGATAGCCATATGAATGCCTATGTGCGGTTCAAGCTTGCCCTGACCGAGCATGAGCCGACAATCAAGCCCTATGCGGAAGATCTTTGGGCGAAGTCGCCCGACAATGAATCCACGCCAATCGAAGTGTCTTTAATATTGCTGGAGTCGCTGCATCGCCGGTGGGTGTATTTGCTAACGTCGCTCGGCCCTGAAGACTGGAAGCGTAGTTTTCGGCATCCGGAGACAGATCGCCTGGTTTCGCTCGAAAGAAATTTGGCAATCTACTCGTGGCATGGACGACATCACGTCGCCCACATTACCGAGCTTCGGAAAAGAATGGGCTGGTAGCGTCTGCTTTAGTAGCCTGGGTTCGAAGAGAAGGTCAGGCCCAATTTTTTAGCAAGGGCGGACCGAAATCCCCCGGGTACCCTTCCGTAATCACTCACCCTCTTCCACGATTTCGCGTCTGGATTTATTCTGTTTGCGAGCCGCTACTCGCCATGATCCCGTTCCGTCTGTACACATTCGCCGCCGGCAGCATTGCGGCGGTCTCCGCTGGATATTTCTTCTTTCGACGGAAGCCGAAGACTGCAAACGAATT
This sequence comes from Terriglobales bacterium, assembly GCA_050746185.1. GTDB lineage: Bacteria > Acidobacteriota > Terriglobia > Terriglobales > Acidobacteriaceae > PALSA-188. Next base: position 23,158 of record JBOGLA010000019.1, read on the forward strand.
GGAAATAAAGCGGCGGGAGTGGCTCGACCAGGTGGGCCGCATCACCGATGGCACGGTCATTGATGTGCAGGAACAAAAAGCCACCGAGCCGAGTTCCTCGACGTTCCTGATTTTTCAGTATGACGTTGCGGGAGTTTCCTACGAGGCGTCGCAGGACGTTACCTATCTACGGCAGCGAATTAATCTGCATTCGTGTCGCCTCGGCGTACCGACTTCAGTACGCTACGATCCGCACAATCCCGGAAACTCAATCGTCGTCTCGGAACGCTGGATGGGATTGCGGCAGTAAACGCCAGACGGCAGAAGGCAACAACTATGCTTATAGTTTCTTCGTGTACCTTCGTGCCCTTAGTGGTTGATCGGATTTAACTTCCCGCCGGGAAACCGCCTACATTGGCCACTGTGAGCCGGAGGTATTTATACGGGTTTACCGGGGTATCGTTGATTCGGACTTCATAGTGCAGATGGGGTCCGGTGCTGCGGCCGCTGAGGCCGACGTAGCCAATTATGTCGCCCCGGTGAACGTGCTGGCCGGTTACCACGGCAAAGTTTGCCAGGTGCCCGTAGCGCGTCGTGATTCCGTGGCCGTGGTTGAGAATGATGGCTCGTCCGTATCCGCCCAGAAAATCGGCGAAGGCCACAACACCGTCGGCTGGAGCAATGATCGGCTGCCCATAGGAGGAACCGATGTCCACGCCGCTGTGGAACGCGCCTTCACCATTAAACGGATCAATACGCTCGCCGAAAGACCCGGTGATTGGACCTTCCACCGGCCATAGGTTCGGCGCTGAGTTGGCGCGCAGCCAGTCGGCGGTCGTGGCATTCCGGGTCAAGCCCAGCGAAATGCCGGTCGTGGTTGCGCCGCTCAGAGCCGACGTTTTAAGCGCATAAAGACGGTCCATCGAGGAGGTAACCTGCGCCTCCTGAATCTTCGTCGCGCCGGACGAAACCGCGATCAAACTAGGGTCAGGCTTCAATCCGTAAAGAGTCGAGACTTCACCGGCTAACGAACCGAGCGAAGCCACCTGGACATCCCGTTCCTGAGCCTCCTGCTCAAGCTTCGAGTAGCGGCTGGTGAGCGCGTCTTTTTGGCTGCGTAACTCATTGTAATGGGAGACTTTCAATAGCATGCGTGAATATGAGCTGGCGATGCCGGTCAGGCTGAATACGCCGATCGCCACGCCCGCCGTCAAAACGTAGAGGTAGCTTAACGGAATGGGAATCTTTCGAAGCTCCCCATTTTCACCGCGAGCGACGAAAAGAATGTAAAAACGCTTACTCAATATCTACCCTCACTGACTGATAGTTGAATCCCGTTACCAAGCATGCTTTCAACGATGAAAGCCTTGCACGAACCACTCTGGAACAGGCCTCGTTCCCGTTCTGGCAAGCGATGCGGCATCCCGATTTGAGGCGCCGGCGACTTTCACCACAACGGCTTGGCTGCAATCCAATCTGGATGCAGCACTTAGCTCGGTAAAACAAGTCTGGGAGACTGCTGGGCAAAGGTAACAAAGTAGGTTCCCCATGTCAACGCGGCGGATCAATCAAAATTCATTACCAAGGATGAGCGAACGGGCATGCCCTTTTGCAGGCATCCGCCCTGAGAAAGGCCCCCGGCATGATTCTGATGCGAAACCGGCGCCCATGGCCGTATGAGGACAAAATGGCTCATGGACTGCCAGGGCGTCGAAAAGGCGAATAAGAACTCTGGGGGATGACAGTGCCCTTTTTACGGTCTCGGCGGGGATAGGCCGTTCGTCACTCTTCGTGATTGAGCGGTTTGCCGTTTGGATCAACTTGAACTTCTGATCTCTTTGCTCCGGTTTTCACCTGAGCCTCGTAAGCCACCAGCTTGTCATGCCTCGTAATGGATTCAACTTTGAGGAGTCTTCCTTTTCCCGCCCTGGCTTGCAAACCTTCTTTTACAGCGGCTGGCAGTGAATCTATTGCGACCTGCTCCTCAACTTCGGAGATTGCCCCGGTCGCGTCCATTTCAACATCTTTGCTGTGCCCGTTTTGCATCAATTCAACTTCGTAGAAAGTCTGTCCGTGATCCTTTTCCTTCGAGAAACCACGGATCGTTGCTCCCTGACTCTGAGCTGCGACCGTTTGCTCGACCGGCGCCGGCAAATCGGAGCGATTGATCTTTTGCTCTTGCGCGTTCGCAATAACTGCGAATGCCGCAGCAAACAGTACGAAGCTGAAGCAGTGCAAAACTCTCGTTGTCTTTTTTCTCATAGTCTTTCTCCTTTGGGATATCCGACTTCCTCATAGAGGCAACACAAGACCGCGTGCGTCCAACGGGGCACGTCTGAGACCACTCCAGCGTTGTGCAAAATCATTAGCGAAGCTGTAACCCTTCTTTAACATCACAGTAATGTGCCTGCCGTAGCCTGATTGCTCGCATTCACTTTCGCGAGTAGGAGGTTCCCACTTATGCGCCGATATTGGTATTCGTCCTTCATTATGATGCTGGTTTGCAGCATATCGTTATTGACGGGGGCTGCCGCCCAACAGAGTGGCACGGTTGCGGGCACGGTAGTTGACACCAGCGGCGCCATACTGCCCGGAGCAACGCTGCAACTTCAACCGGGCGGCAATGTGGCTGTCTCCAACGGCAAGGGCGAATTCACTATTCCCAATGTTCCGTCCGGCACGTATAGCCTGGCGGCGAAGTATGTCGGCTTTTCTCCATCCACCACGCCGGTGACTGTAGGCGGAGACCAGATTACGCGCGTAAGCGTCGTTATGAGCGTGGGCACCGCAAGCGAGAGCGTCATTGTGACGGCCGAGCGCGCGCATGGGGAAGCCGAAGCTATTAACGAAACCCAGACATCGGACAACATTCTGAACGTCCTGCCCGCCACAGTAATCAGAAGCCTTCCCAACGCGAATATCGCCGATGCGGTCGGTCGCCTGCCGGGAGTTACATTGGAGCGGGATGAGGGAGAGGGCAAGTACGTCCAGATACGCGGCACCGAGCCACGGCTAGCCAATCTAACGATTGACGGCGTGGAAGTTCCCTCTCCGGAAGGCGGAGTGCGTCAGGTAAAGCTGGATGTCATACCCGCTGACCTCATCGAATCCGTCCAGATCAACAAGACCCTTCAGGCCAATCAGAATGGCGATGCCATCGGCGGGTCGGTAAACCTGGTCACCAAAGAGGCAGGCGAGAAGCCCACCCTTTCTCTTTTCGGAGATGGAGGTTTCACGCCCATCGCCAACACTCGCTCTGTCTATGATTTCGGCGGCACTGCGGGCGACCGCTTCGGTGCGCAAAAGCGCCTGGGTGTGATCGTCAGCGGGTCCTACGACTACAACGGACGCGGCATTGATGACCTTGAGCCGGCGCCGTGGCAGGTCCTTCAGAATGGAACGACCTTCGTTCCGGATATCACGAGCGTCGCGGTCCGCGAGTATCTGTACGACAGAAAGCGCTACGGTTTCGGTGGTAGCGCCGACTATAGGCTCTCCGACTCCGCGAATTTTTATGTTCATACCCTTTTTTCCGACTTTAAAGACTACGGCCATCGTTACGAGTACATCCTGAATACGAATGATGGCGGTCCTCTGCCGGGGGGCAATGTCCCACAGTTTACGACTGAGCTGCGAAATCCGGACTTTCAAGTCGCCAGTTTGTCGGTCGGCGGCAACAAAACCTTCGGCACCTCGCTGATAAACTGGCAATTCGCAGTGGGTCGCGCCCGCATGTTGAATCCGATCGGCGGGGGCGAATCCCATACCATATTTAACTACTTTCCGTCGGGAACCGATCCGGTAAACAATCCACCGGTCAGCAACTGCCAATATCTCCCGAACGCTACGACGAACTCTTACATCCCGCAGTTTAGTCAAGCTTGCTTCGATGAAGCCTACAATCCCGCGAACCTGACGCTCAACCAGATACAGTCATCCGGTCACGGAAAGGCCGCCCAACTCAACCTGGAAGGCACAATTTCTGCTGCCAAGAATTATCACCTCGGCTCCCATGCCAGTACCTTCGAAGCCGGGTTTTACATCCGAAATGCCCACAAGTTCGACGATTCGTACGAGATTGATTACACGCCGAACGACGTAACCGCAATCCCTGCAACCATGTTTGTAAATAACTTCCATAACTCCAATTATTATGGCGGTCATTACAAGTATGGCCCGGGGATCAGTTGGGAAGCCGTCAACGCCTACTATGCGGCACATCCCGATCAGTTTACGGCGAGCACCGGCAATTATCCGAACTCGAACAATTTCGATTTGGTGGAACGCGTGACGGCCGGTTATGTGATGAACAGCCTGGATTTCAGCCTCTTCCGGTTGGTCGCAGGCGTGCGTTTCGAAGGCACGCAGGACGATACCATCAGTTTCGACAACACTGCCGGAACGCTTAGTTTCCCGGGGCACGGATCTTACATCGACGTTCTCCCTAGCGCATCGCTGCGGATGCGTCTCGACAGCAGGAATAATTCCGACTTGCGATTCGTTTACAGTCGCGGACTCTCTCGTCCCGATCCCGCATTCCTGACGACCGCGACCAGCCTTGACAACTCGACTACGCCTCCGACTTTGACGGTCGGTAACCCGGCTCTAAAACCCGAGCATGCGAACAACTTTGATTTGCTTTACGAACGGTATTTGACTCCGCTCGGCCTGATCCAGGCGGGGTTCTTTTACAAAAGCCTGTCCGATCCGATCGTGAGTCTGTTATCTGGACCCCAACCCATAACATCCTGCCCATCCGCAACATGCTTTGTGAATCAGGCCGCGAACTCGGGCAGCGCACACATTACCGGGGTAGAGCTCAGCTTTCGACAACATTTCACCTATCTTCCGGGTTTGTTAAGCGGACTTGGGGTCTTGGCAAACTACAGTTACGCCACGTCGCAGGCCAACAACGTGAACCCGGGCAATCGCACCGACAGTCCCGCACTACTGCGCCAGGCTCCCAACACGTGGAACATCAGTCCGACCTACGATCACGGTCGCCTTTCGACCCGCGTGGGGCTTGCTTACAATGGCGCCAACATCTTCTCCTATTTCTTTACTCAGCCTCCCGGCACGGTCACCCCGCTCGGAGTGAAGGGACCTCTTGGCGACGTCTACCTTTACTCGCACTTCCAGGTTGACGCCCAGGGCAGCTACTACCTCGGAAAAGGACTCACCGCAGTAGTCTCCGGTCTGAATCTGAACAACGCGGTTTTCGGCTTCTACCAGGGCAGCCCACAGTTTCCCATTCAGCGCGAGTACTACAAGCCAACCTACACGTTTGGGTTTCGATGGGAGTTGGGCCGCGAGAAATGATGCGCCGTCCTCGGCTATGATTAGGGCGCTTTGCCGGTAGCCGAAAAAGCGCTGATTCGAGGAATACGCCGACGCGCCGGTCGAAGCCGCGGCGTGATTGGCGTAGGGGACGACTGCGCCTGCATTCGCATCCCTGACGGCCATGAGGCCCTGGTCACGACTGACTTCAGCCTGGAAGGGATTCATTTCCGAAGGGAATGGCAGCCGGCGGCATCAATCGGCCACCGCTGCCTTCTTCGAGGACTCAGCGACATCGCCGCCATGGGAGGCAAACCGCTGGCCGCCTTCCTATCCCTGGCTTTGCCACAAAGGCTGCCACAAGCCTGGACGGATCAGTTTTTAGATGGTCTCCTAAAGCTTGCCGGCGAATTTGAAGTTACCCTGGCAGGGGGAGATACGGCGAAGTCTCCAGGGAAAATCCTGGCGGATATCGTCGTACTGGGTTCCATCCCCAAGGGAAGAGCCATTTTGCGCTCAGGTGCCCGACCCGGCGACCGAATTTTCGTCACGGGCGCGTTAGGAGGCGCGGCGGCTACGCTGGCCATGCTCCGCGAGGGCGACCCAAAAAAAATTACAGCCACGGATCTAAATCAGTATTTCTATCCCACGCCGCGAATTGAAGTGGGCCGCATATTGCTTGCGAAGCGCGTGGCTTCCTCCATGATTGATATTAGCGACGGACTTTCCACCGAGCTTGCCCACATTTGTGAAGAAAGTGGAGTTGGAGCGGAGATTGATCCGAATGCAATTCCGCGTGCCCTTCATAAAAAGTCGTGCACCGAAGTTGATCTTCAGACGGCATTGCATGGCGGCGAGGATTACGAACTTCTCTTCACCGCACGGCCGCAGAAAAAAATACCCCCTCGCATCGTTGGAATTCCCGTCACTGCCATCGGGCAGATCGTCAGAGATCGCGGCATGCGTTTGGTCGCCCGGGGTAAATCGAGGAAATTACGCCCCGGGGGATGGGAGCACTTTCGAGATTAACCAGACTTACGTTGGTCACGATGCACCCCTATTGTCTATACCCATGGCGCTTTATCGGGATTAGAGTTGAAGCATGTCGTCCCTTCGATTCTTCTTTCTAACTGCCTTCGTCGGATCTCTGCCTTTGCTATTTCTCTGCGCTCAGCAGGCGCCACCAACCGCTCCGTTAACCGCTTCGACAATTGACAATGCCTTTGTCCAAAAGCAATTCGGCCTGAGTTGCAAACTCATGGGGATAACTCCCCTCACGGCGGACTTTAATGGAGATGGCGTCGAAGACGTGGTAATTCCCGCGCGCTGCACCAACCCGATGGCCGATCAGACCGAAAACGATTTCACCGTTCTGGACCCCTTTTACACATTTTTCGGCTATGGGAACACGAAGGTCACCACTCAATTTTCCACCGACATCCCAGAAGACCGCGCCCTCGCACTTCTGGTGATTCACGGTTCCGGGCCTCAGGCATGGCGTTCCGATAAGCCCCTGGCGAAGTTCGTCCTCGTGGATTTGCCATTCAAGCAGGTCTCCGTTAAGAGATTCCTGCTCAAGAAAAAGAAGGTCATGGCGATTTATGTCGAAGAAAAGGGCGCCGACCAAATGACCTCCGCGCTATTCTGGGACGGCAAGAAATACCGCTACGAGCCGATGGGATCTACCATGGAGTAGGTTCGTGTGGGGCGGACACTCTTGTCCGCCGCAGTTGGTTTTGAATTTAATCCCGCAGACTTTTTGACAAAAGCCGCAAGCCATCACGCGGGGACAGAGCCTGTCTTGAGCGAAGGGAAAGGGCTTGTCCGCGCGCGCCACCCACCCGCTATAATCGTCCCGCCATGAATCTGGATCACAAGCTGGCAGAACTCAAGAAGCGAGACCGTCTCGCCGAAGAAGGCGGAGGCTCGCATCGCCGCGAACGTCAGCATCAGGAGGGCAAAATGTCAGCCCGCGAGCGGATTGATTTCCTGCTCGATGATGGAACGTTCGAGGAGACCGATAAGCTCGTCACTCACCGCTCCAACGATTTCGGCATGGCCGAACAAAAATATTATGGAGACGGCTTCATTACCGGCTACGGACGCATTGACGGCCGCCTGGTCTTTATATTCGCGCAGGACTTCACCATTTTTGGCGGCTCGCTCTCCGAGGCGAACGCCGCCAAGATCGTCAAGATCATGGATCTGGCGGCGAAGACCGGCGCTCCGCTGATCGGCCTCAACGATTCCGGCGGGGCGCGTATTCAGGAAGGCGTTGTATCCCTAGCCGGTTACGCGGATATTTTTCTTCGTAATACGCTTTACAGCGGCGTGATTCCGCAAATTTCCGCGATCATGGGCCCCTGCGCGGGAGGCGCGGTCTATTCCCCGGCGATAACGGATTTCATTGTCATGGTGGACAAGACTTCCTATATGTTCATCACCGGCCCGGATGTGATCAAGACGGTCATGCACGAGGATGTCAGCAAAGAACAGCTGGGCGGCGCAACCACACACAACGAAACTTCCGGGGTGGCGCATTTCATGGCTCACGATGATGAAGAGTGTCTCGCCACGGTGCGCGAACTGCTCAGTTTTTTGCCATCCAACAACCTTGACGACGTCCCGCGAAAGCCCTGCACTGATCCAATAGACCGAGCCGACGCCGCTCTTGACGGCATTGTTCCCGAACAGTCCAATCTGCCTTATGAAATGAAAGACGTGATTCACAGCGTGGTGGATGACGGCTATTTTTTCGAAGTCCACGAACACTACGCGAAGAATATTGTCGTGGGATTCGCGCGGATGAATGGACAGTCCGTTGGGATCGTCGCCAACCAGCCCGCCATGCTCGCGGGCACTCTCGATATCAATGCGTCGGTCAAAGGCGCGCGCTTCGTTCGGTTCTGCGACTGCTTCAACATTCCGCTGATTACCTTCGAAGATGTACCAGGATTTTTGCCCGGCACCAATCAGGAATACGGAGGAATCATCCGGCATGGCGCGAAGCTGTTGTTCGCCTTCGCCGAAGCCACGGTTCCGAAGATTACTGTGATCACGCGTAAAGCCTATGGCGGAGCCTATTGCGTAATGTCATCAAAGCACATCCGCACCGACGTGAACTACGCGTGGCCCACAGCGGAAATCGCCGTGATGGGCCCGGAAGGCGCCGTGGACATTGTGTACAAGCGCGAACTGGAAGCGGCGTCAAAGCGCGACGATTTGCGCCGGAAGAAAATCGAAGAGTTCCGCGAGCGTTTCGCCAACCCCTACGTCGCCGCCGAACGCGGATACGTGGATGCAGTCATCCAGCCCAGAGACACCCGCAAGAAACTAATTCAAGCCCTGGCGATGCTGGAAAATAAGAGAGAAAAGAATCCGCCGAAGAAACACGGAAATATCCCGCTGTAGAGCCACATAGAAATGGTGGGAGCAGTAGAGATAAGTGAAAACAAGAAACATTTCCCGCCGCGATTTTCTTGAACTGACGGCATTGTCAGTCGGCGCCTTTCGTTTAGGCGCAGCCGGCACGACTCAGGCCGGCAGAGGCGCGACCGTCTCAATTGTAGCGGACCCGTCTGATCTGGCGGTGTCGCCCGCTCCCGCAACCTGGGCCGTGCAGGAACTCACCCGGGTCCTGGAACAGCGAGGCGTCACCGTTCGACATTTCGATACGCTGGAACAGTGTCCTCGCTCCAATTTCTGCATCATGGCTGCCAGCCATAGCACGCCCGAGGCTTCGAAAATCCTGAAAGGTGCGAGGGTCTCCGTATCCAACGCGCCAGAGTGCCTTGCGCTCGTGCCCCATATGCACAAGGGCAGCCCGATGCTGCTGGCCTGCGGAAGCGACGCGCGTGGACTCATGTATGCAGTGCTTGAATTGGCGGACCAGGTTCGTTGCGTGGACCATCCAGTCCAGGCGCTGAAGGCCCAGGCACAGACCGCCGAGCAGCCCTTCAATCAGGTTCGAAGCGTCGGACGATTATTTGTCAGCGATGTCGAAGATAAGCCCTGGTACAACGACCGCGAAATGTGGCCGGCGTACTTCTCGATGCTCGCCTCGCAGCGCTTCAACAGATTCCATCTTGCTCTGGGCATCGGCTATGACTCTTTGGACGACGTTGCTGATGCCTACTTTCTTTTCGCTTATCCCTTTTTGCTCTCCGTTCCGGGCTACGACGTGAGGGCGGTAAATTTGCCGGATGCGGAACGCGACCGCAATCTGGAGATGCTGCAATTCATCAGTCGGCAGGCGGTGGCGCACGGAATTGACTTCCAGTTGGGCATTTGGACCCACGGATATCAATGGGGACCGGCCTCGCGCGCCAACTATGTAATCGAAGGGCTTACGACTGAGAATCACGCCGCATATTGCCGCGATGCGCTGACGGCATTACTGAAAGCATGCCCCGATATCAGCGGGGTGACGCTGCGCACCCACGCCGAAAGCGGTGTGCGCGAAGGCAATTATTCGTTCTGGAAAACGGTGTTCGAAGGTGTGCCGCGATCGGGCCGCAGAATCGAGATAGATCTGCACACCAAAGGTCTCGACCAGACTCTCATTGACGCGGCGCTTGCTACCCGCATGCCGGTCAAACTTTCGCCCAAATATTGGGCCGAACACATGGGATTGCCATATCACCAGGCGGCGATTCGCGACCTGGAAATGCCGCGAGAAAATTTGAAACCGAACGAGTTCTCCGCCCTCAGCACCGGATCAAGAATCTTTACCCGTTACGGATACGCCGATTTTCTTCTCCGCGATCGTCCCTATAGCGTCATGTACCGCGTCTGGCCCGGAACGCACCGGTTCCTGCTATGGGGAGATCCAATTTCGACCATCGCTCATGCTCGTGCCTTCCAGTTCGGCGGAGGCGATGGTGCTGAGTTGTTTGAGCTGCTCTCCTTCAAAGGCCGCCGGGGATCGGGCTTGCCCGGCGGCCGTTGTGCTTATGCGGATACACATCTGAATCCGCGTTGGGATTGGCAGAAGTACCTCTATACGTACCGGGTATGGGGACGGCTGTTGTATAACCCTGAGACAAATTCCAACATTTGGCGGCGATACCTTCGCAAGCAGTTTGGCAGCAGCGGTCTCGCTCTCGAATCTGCCTTGAGCAGCGCCACTCGAATTCTGCCGCTGCTTACCTCGGCGCACTTGCCTTCCGCCGCGAACGATACTTTCGGTCCCGAGTTCTATACCAATCAGCCAATCGTGGACGCAGGTGAGCCGCAACCTTACGGTGATACGCCCGCGCCGAAGGTATTCGGGAATGTCAGCCCGCTCGATCCGCAACTGTTCTCTCGCATCAGCGACTTCGCGGACGAGTTGCTGAAAAACCAACGCACGGGCAAGTACTCCCCGATTGAAGTGGCGCAATGGTTGGAAGACCTCGCCACCGATGCCGACAATTGGCTGGCAAAGGCGGAAGGCAGACCCGGCGGGACGGCTGGCGAAGTTGGAATAAGCGCAAGCCCAGAATTCCGCCGCGCAGCAGTTGACCTGAAAATTCACATCGGCCTGGGACGCTTTTTTGCTTCCAAACTTCGCGGCGGAACGCTCTACGCCGTTCACCAGCGCTTAGGTGACCGGGCTGCGCTCGAGGAGGCATTAAGACAATATCGCCGTGCGCGTGAAATCTGGGCTCAATTCGCCGAGGAAGCAAAAGGTGTTTACGCTTCCGATATGACGTTTGGCCCATTGCCACGCATGCGCGGCAATTGGCTTGACCGCTTGCCCGCCATGGACCTTGACATTGCGCTGATGGCTGAACGACTGGAAGCGCTTCCGGGAAATCAGGGGCAATCGGTCCGCGTCCGATCAGCCGTTCATGAAGCTTTGGGAAGGCCGATGCGCGGTTCCGTTGCTTGCTTCCACAGGCCCTCCCCGCACTTCTTTCCCGGGAAGGATTTGGAGATTGCTCTCTCGATCAAGGAAGTGTCGGAACCATTTTCTGTTCGCCTGTTTTATCGGCACGTAAATCAGTCGGAGCGTTACGAAGTAGCGGAGATGTCAAGGCAACATGGGGGATATCGGGCGGTTATTCCGTCGAGTTACACTTCTTCGAGTTACCTCGTCCAGTACTACTTCGAAGTGAAGGCTGGCAGAGAAAGGGCGTGGTTATATCCCGGCTTTAACAAAGATATGACGAATCAGCCTTACTTCGTTGTGCCGGTATCGTTGTGACCGGCAAAACGGCGGATCTTGCCCTCTTATCTGTCGGCTTGGAATTGTGGGGTTTGGGGCGGGAAGTCGAAGGGAAAATCTCGACAAAAAATAAGAGCCCCAAGGTGATGTTGAACCTATTCGTCTCGGCCAGTAGCTCGCGTTAGACCCTTGCCGACCTGCTTCTGTCGCTGCTTTGCAGCTGCGAAAGGCGATCGTCACTCGGGCTCCGGGCTTACCGCCAACCGGAAAAACCAGTTCAACGCCTCGGGACTCTATCTTGCCTTCGACATGATGTTCCTGTTCGCCTCAACCAGCGCTCAGCTATAGACCCTCGCTGACCCTCTCGTTTCCATCTTGCGACGGTGTTGAGTGATCTCGCTTGAGTCCCGGACATCGCACCAACCGGGTAAACTTAGAACGTGTCAAAGAACGAGTTTGTTTTACTCTTTCTATTTTTAGAGTCAACAGAAAATGCGACGCCATATGTCGCTTTGAATCAACCGAGTGCAGCCTCTCCACAGGCCCATGACCGGATTTAGTGCAGCACCCTTCGAGTACGTCAATTCCGGCGCTGGTTTCTTCGGAATTCTGAAGCCCACTCACCCACTGCACACACACGAATCGCAAAATTGAAATGTGCAAAAGATATTTGCGGCCAGTATTTACGGGGCTTTAACACAGCGATCATCGTTTCGCTGACCGCTGCAGATCTCTTTTCACCGGCGGAATTGGATATTCGTGATCCTCATCGTAGAACCGCCTCGGGCCGTGATCAGACTTTGCATTCGGCACCGGACTCTCCCGCTTCGAACTGAATCTGATGCCGGATTTCTCGGCAACTAACGGCGCCGGCGTGGTATAGATTGCCTCGTTAAAAACGCTCCCGGTCGGGGGATTCGCCACCGCAAATACTCCGAAGGCTTTTCCATTTATGTAAGAGGTCGAAATATAGTCGGCCACCATCAGGCCCGAGAAAGTGTTCGGGAGCCAGTTGACGCTCATGCCCCCGACCAGTTGAGTCGAGGCGCTCCAGGTCTGGCCTCCATCCTGCGAACTGACGTATCCAACTCCAAGGCTACAAGCAGTCGTGCAATTCGATATCGGATAAAAATAGTAGGTCAGCGTCAAATGAGCGCCCGTGCCGGAGGTTAGGGGATCAACTCCCAGTCCCGGAATAAAATGGTCAACCGTGCTTGTGGTTGCGTCAATTGGCACCCGGGCGGGAGCAGTCCAGGTCATTCCATCGGCTGACGCGCTGAGCACCAGATCGTTCGACGCACAGTTGGTTCGGAAGCGGCAATCTTGCCAAATTACATAAATCCGGCCCAAGCTGTCCATTTGAGCAGAAGGCAGCGCGGCTGTCCTCAAATTGCCCGCGACCTGGTGATCTGTAACCGGAGAAATCGTCACGGGAGCATTCCATGTGCCGCCGCCATCCGTGGAGGTAAATGCCGTGATGGATTCGGTGTTCCCGAAAATTCCCAGAATCGGGACGACGACCGTCCCATTCGGCTGAACCAGCGGAACGCCTCCGATGCCTTGCGCAAGGTTCGCGGTGTTCAGTGCGGGTCCCCAAGTCAGGCCGCCATCGCTGGAAGTGTTCATTTCGATGACGTCCTGATTGGAGGGATCGTCCCACTCCACATAGCAATGGCCGTAGAAGGGACTGCCCGGCGCGTCGTCGCATGCAATCCAATTCTTATCGGGACTTCCCTGGCTGCTCACTACGATCGGATTGCCCCAATTGATTCCATCCGGGGAGCGATTTACAACTACATCCGTGGTGACCCCTATTGCCAGTGACGAAATCATCCACACGTTGTGAGCCGCGTCGAAGGCGACCACGGAATCGCTCGCGGCGCTGAACAAGCCTCCGCCCTGAAACGTGGTGATGCCGGGAAGATAGCCGCTACTCCATGTTGTCCCGGCGTCGGTGGATGTTGCGAATCCTATGTCGGCTCCGCCACCGCTGAAGATTCTCGCTACCTGAAACGCGCTGACCATGGTTGAGCCGAAAGCAAACAAGCCGGGTTCGACTTCGGTGGCGTGCTGGCTGGTGGAGTTCGTAAAAGTGTCCTGACTCAGACGGGTTAAAGTTACGGTCTGGAAGTTGTTGCCGCTGTTTCCGGGAGGAGTTGTCTCAGAAGACTTGCCCGATCCGCAGCCGATCGTGAAAACCAAAATCAGTCCCAAAGAAAGCAAGCCGGGAACAATGGTAGGTTTAAACTCACTGCGAGAGAGATGGCAATTCGTCATAGCTCTGCTTGTGCAGTCCCAGGCGTCCTCGTCTGGGGGTGAGCGCCAGCACCCGGCTGCGGCGGTTGAGTCCCGCCGGGCCCATGAGGATACTCGCTCCACACGACGCGGGTCATCGTCAATTTGCCCGAAGCTAAATTGAAGGCTGGACGAAGTCAACCAGAGATTTCCAATTTGTCCCTGCTACGATAACCGGGTGAATTCCCTACTTGAAGTTCGCGGGCTGGGGGTTAGTTTTCCCGCTGCTGCAACGTCAAAGCTCGGCCAGATGACCGCCGCCGTGCGCGATCTTAGCTTCCAAATCGCTCCCGGCGAAGTTCTCGGCCTCGTAGGCGAGTCCGGTTCCGGGAAATCTGTTACCTCTTTGGCTCTAATGCGGCTGCTGCCTTTATCCGCGCGGGTCAGCGGTGAAATTATTTTCCGCGATAAAAATCTGCTTGGGCTGCCTGACGATGCCATGCGGCAATTGCGCGGAACCCAGATGGCCATGATTTTCCAGGAACCCATGACTGCGCTGAACCCGGTGATGCGCGTGGGAGACCAGATCGCCGAAGCCGTCACCGCGCATAAAAGAGTCTCGAAAAAAGAAGCGTGGGAGCATGCCGTAAGCGCCATGAACGAGGTTGCGATCGCCGACGCCAGGCGGCGTGCCCGCGACTATCCTTACCAGCTTTCCGGAGGAATGCGGCAGCGCGTCATGATTGCGATGGCCATAGTCAATCGCCCGCAATTGCTCATCGCCGATGAACCAACCACCGCTCTGGATGTCACCATTCAGGCGCAGATTCTTGAGCTGCTGGCGGATCTTCGCAAGAAGTTTGGACTGGCAATGCTCTTCATCTCTCATGACTTGGCGGTCGTCTCGCAAGTCGCGGATCGCGTTGCCGTCATGTATGCGGGGAGCCTTGTAGAGATGGGATCGAAGCAGGATATTTTTCGTGCGCCCGCGCACCCTTATACTCGCGGACTCTTGAACGCCGTTCCGACACTGACGACCGATCGCGCCGTCGCATTGCGAACCATCGAAGGAACCGTGCCGTCCGCCGAAACCATTTCTTCGGGGTGCGGATTTGAACCGCGATGTGATTTTCGAGTCGAAGCCTGCCACCAGGATTTTCCACCGCTCGTAGAAGTCGCATCCGGCCACTGGGCTAGGTGCCCAGTCGTGAATCGAAGTACATAGATCTGCCGCACGAAATGCCCCCGAAAAGACAGTGACACCCCACATGCTAGATTGTGACCTGCCATTATGGGGCGCAAGTGACGAAATACCGCAATCGCGTGCTGGGGCTTTTGTCCCTGCTGCTGGTCATCACTTACCTTGACCGTGTCTGTATTTCGGTGGCAGGGCCGCGCATGCAGGAGGCACTCCACATAAGTCCCGTGGCTTGGGGTTGGGTTACGGGAATTTTTACGGTCTCCTACGCCGTGTTTGAGATACCGAGCGGCGCCCTTGGCGACCGCATCGGGCCGCGCAAGGTGCTGACGCGAATCGTCCTGTGGTGGTCGGCGTTTACTTCGCTGACGGGTCTGGTTACGGGTTATTATCCCCTTCTGTTGACTCGCTTTCTCTTTGGGGCCGGAGAGGCGGGCGCGTTTCCAAATGCTTCAGTTGCGGTGGCGCGCTGGTTCCCCGTTCGCGAGCGCGGCCGTGCCTTCGGAATCTCTTTAATGGCAGCCCAGTTGGGCGGAGCCATTTCTCCTCTGCTGGTGGTGCCCATCCAGATTCATTACGGTTGGCGGGCCTCGTTCTACGCATTTGGGATCTTAGGAGTCGGTTGGAGCGCTGTCTGGTACTGGTGGTTTCGCGACTCTCCTGCGGAGAAGGCGGGCATCAGTCCGGCGGAGTTGGAAGAGACGCGCGATTTGATCGCCAAGGCGCACCACGGCCTTCCCTGGAAGATTGCTCTGCGCTCCGGAAATTTTTGGTCGGCCATGGGCATCGCTTTCTGCTACGTGTACACATATTACTTTTTCCAGTCGTGGTTCCACACTTATCTGGTGAAGGGGCGCGGATACAGCGAGAAGAATCTTCTCCTGTCGTCCCTGCCTTATCTGGTGGCTGCGGCTGCGAACTGTGGTGGAGGACTCGCCAGTAATGCGCTGGTGAAGAAACTCGGGCTCAGGTGGGGGCGCCGCTCCATTGGTGTTGCAGGATTGGGAATGGCGGCTCCGTGCGCGATTGCCGTCATGTTTACGCATCAGTGGCTGTGGGTATTGGTCTTGCTGTCCCTTATCTACGGCGGCATTACCCTTCAGCAGCCCATTATCCTCGCCGTATGTCTGGATATTGGCGGGGAATTCGCCGGTGCTGTGGTGGGGGCGGTGAACACGGCAGCCACAACCGGCTCGTTTCTGTCATCCGTGGCATTCGGATATCTGGTGAGTCGCTATGGCAGTTACAATCTTCCGTTCATTCCCATGGCGGCCCTGCTTTGGATCGGTGCTCTTCTTTGGCTTGCGATTGACCCTGATCGGCGGCTGATACCCGGGACACCGGGCCCTGCGAAAACGGCTGGCATGCCTGTGATGGTTGAATGAACCGAGTGATCCGGACAGCGCGGCATGGTGTTCACCGAGGCACCGGATCGTCTGCATTATCGGCAAACATATCGGACCTTAAACGCTCCTTCATCCTTCATAAGGTGAACTCCGAAGCCCCAGATGTCCCCCGGCGCCCCCGCTTCTTATCCCATAGGTCTATAATCGCCATTTTGCCCGGAGCCAAGTGCGCATTCTTATATTGAGTGATATTCATAGCAATCTTGAGGCATTGGAGTCGTGTCTCGCCGCCGCTCCCGCGCACGATATGGTTGCAAATCTTGGCGACGTTGTCGGATATGGCGCAAGTCCCGGTGAAGTCATTCAACGAGTCAAAAAGCTGGGCGAGTTTTTCGTGAGGGGAAATCATGACAAAGCAGTCTGCGGAATCACCGACCTCAAAGACTTCAATCCCGTAGCCGGGATCGCCGCCCTCTGGACTCGCGAGCAACTTCCACCGGAAGATCTCGAATGGCTAAGAGCGTTACCCGCCGGCCCGGCTAAGCTCGATGGCCTCGACGATGTTCAATTCGTGCATGGATCGCCGGTGGATGAAGACGAATACCTGGTCACTTTCCACGACGCGATTCAGCCGCTGATGGTTTCCTCGAGCTCCGTGACGTTTTTCGGGCATACCCATCTTCAAGGGAGCTTTTCTGCTACAGCCGAGAACGTGGGGGAAGTTGTTTATCCGGAGTACAAGACGGTGGGACAAAATGAGATCAGTGAGTTTCCTCTGAAGGATGGAGTGCGCTATCTGGTTAATCCCGGCTCGGTAGGCCAGCCTCGCGATGGCAACTGGCGCGCGGCGTTTGCCATGTTCGATAGCGAATCACGAGTCGTTACCTTCTGCCGTACGCCTTACAATTTGAAGGGCGCACAGGAGCGCATCCTCGCGGCGAACCTTCCGCAGCGGCTCGCCACGCGGCTGGCTGCGGGGAGATGAGCTTCAATCGTTAGCCTGAATTCTAGAGCCGGAATGTTAACTCACAGTCCGAATCCGCCCGAGCATTACCTGGTGGCTTATAGTGACGGCGGAGCACGCGGGAATCCCGGACCGGCGGGCTACGGCGTGGTCATTCAAGATGAAGCAGGAAAGAAAGTAGCAGCCCTAAGCGCATACCTTGGGCACCAGACCAACAACGTCGCCGAATATCAGGGCTTGATCGCAGCCCTTGAGTACGCCACGGCTCACGGCCACAAGGCGCTTAAAGTTATCAGTGATTCCGAACTTCTCGTCCGGCAAATCAAAGGCATTTATAGAGTAAAGAACTCCACATTGCAGGAACTTCATGGACGCGCAAAAGATCTAGTCGCACAACTGGAGTGGTTTTCCATCAGCCACGTATTACGAGGTCACAATCAGGAAGCGGACAATCTCGCGAACGCCGCCATGGATAAAGGCACGGGCCGTTCGACTCAAGCCAGTGTGGCGCGCGAGCCCTCGCCCGCCATTCTTCCAAGCATCCCGCACCAGGAATTTAATGGAATTGTTCGCAACGGCAAAATCGAATTGATAGACGGCGATCTTCCAGAAGGTACGCGGGTACAAGTCCGCATCAAGTCCTGTTAGAGATGGGAAGTCCCGGGATCCGCAACTCACCGCAACTGCAAGGTGTTTTCTTTTTCGGATTTTTCGGAGGGGAGATACGTTACGGCGGCCGTCCGCTCCAGCTTGTCCCACGCGAAACGTTGACCTTGAATGGCGCGTTTGATTGTCTTGAACAGCACGACTGAGAAGAGCTGGCGATAGGCGAAACGCTGCAACCAGACCTGGCTTAGCAGCCAGACATCTTCTTTGGTCTCCGGTTCGCGCCGCTCCAACGCAAATGCGATGCATGAAGTTATGAAATCAATAACTAAGAAAGCTGCGAAGAAAATTACCAGCCGCTGAAAGTTGGCGGGATCTGTGGATTCTGGGTGCCACCATTTTTGAATGAAATACCAGCCCGTCCAGAAGAGAAACATGATGTCAATAAACGGCGAGACGAGCGGCAGCAGAATTTGAAAGATAAGAATATTGGGAAGAGCGATCCATCCCAGCACGCCTTTCCGGGCAAAAACGGCGCGGTGCTTCCATACCGATTGAAAAATCCCAAAGGACCAGCGGAAGCGCTGCCGCATCAACCCATTGGCACTGACAGGCGCTTCAGTGTAGGCCAACGCCAGATCTTCATACTCGACTCGATAGCCGCGACGCAGGATAGCCATTGTCAAATCGGCATCTTCGGCGACGGTGTCGGTATGGAAGCCGCCCGCCTGCCGCACGGCATACATGCGCCACGCGCCTATGGCGCCAGGCACCACGCTCACGGCGCCGAGAGTGTTCAAAGCGCGGCGCTCGAAATTCTGACTGGTGATGTATTCCAGGGCCTGCCAGCGCGTCCACAAATTGATTCGGTTGCCGACCTTGGCGTTTCCAGCGACCGCGCCCACCTTTGGATCGAGGAAGTGCGGAATCAATCGCGAAATCGCGTCCGGAGCAATGACCGTATCGGCATCAATGCCCAGAAATATCTCGTCGTGGACGTGCAACAGGCCAAAGTTGAGCGCCTCGGCTTTGCCCGAATTTGGCTTGGTGAGAATGAGCACGCGCCCTGAGACCTGTTCCTCAACAAACGCCCGGCGCGCGACTTCGAAGGTATGGTCGCTCGATCCGTCATCAATCACAATGACGCGAAAGTTGGGATAGTCCGACGACAAAACTGCACGGATGGTGCGTTCAATTACTTTCTCTTCGTTGTAGGCTGGAATCAGGACAGCCACGGATGGTTTGTAAGAGGCAACTTCCGCGGGAGTTCCGAATTGCCGCCCGTGGAGACGATCAAAGATCGCGAACGCGCCGATGAAGATCAGTCGCCCGGTCATGAGCACGTCGCCGAGGAAGAAGGTCCAGGCGATGAGGTTATTCACGAATCCATAAAGCCAGAACGCGATGCGAATGAAAGTCGCTGCCCAGCGCTCGTTCGGGGAAATGGACGGCATCACGTCGGCGCGGGTCTTGCCAATCAGGTCATAAACCGGAACAATCTGCAAACCTTTGGCGCGAATTCCCTCAATGATCTTCGGGAGCGCGAGCAGCGTTTGCTGGCGGTTGCCGCCCCCGTCGTGCATCAGAATGATGTTGCCGCAGCGCAGATCGTGAGGCGCGCAGGGCGGAAGATGATCGAGAACGCTGGAAGTGATCTGGGCCTCAGAAAGGCCCTTCCAATCATTGGTGTCAATCTTGTCGCCGACCGTGATGTAGCCCATGTCCTGCGTGAACTCCAGCGGGCGCACCTGGTCTTCCGTGTCAGGCTCGGCGTCAATGGAGTAGGGCGGCCGGAAGAGAATCGTCCTGATTCCCAGCCGGCTAGCAAAGAGTTGCTCCGTGAGATTGACTTCAAGCTGCATGTAGCGTCCGGAGAGATTGCTGATGTCAGGATGGGTGAAGGTATGGTTCCCGATTCCGTGCCCTTCACGCAGAATGCGGGAGGCAATGCCCGAATGATCTTCGGCTTCTAGTCCGATCAGGAAGAACGTAGCCGTCGCGTGCTCGCGTTTCAGGACATCGAGGATTTTTGGGGTCCATTGGGGATCAGGGCCATCGTCGAAGGTTAGTGCTACCTCTTTATTGCTTGACCCGTAACGCGCGACTCGATAAGGCTCCGGCAGGGAATCGAAATCTTCGTCTATGATTTGCCCAGAGGAGTCGAGCTTAAAAGTACGTTTGCCGTTGCTGGGACGAGCTTCAATTTTCAAAATCTCGCCGGTGCCTTCCATATCCACGTCTTGTCCGGGCGGGACATCTTTTAATTTGTTCACTGCAGTTGAATCGCCCGGATAATCCCACACCTTCCAAAGGGTTCGGTCTTCCGAACCGAGCCGCCACAGAGCGAACGTCTGTATTCCCATGCTTTGCGCGGCGCGCATCTGATTGAGAGCAGTCGCGGCATCGAGAAACCACACGTCGTGCTGCAGGTTTTTCTCGTCGAGATAACTGATGTGCGGGTTCATGCTGTCGCCGTCGAAGTCAACGTCTTCTTCGGAGTCCCGCGCCGTGAGCCACGCGTCCTGCACGGTTACGACGAAGTCCTTCGCTCCGGGCGGCAGCTTCCCCTTTTCCGGCTTATGAACCCAGTCATATCCGTAGTTGGCAATGGCGCAGATGAGCTTGTCGCGGGGAATTTTTTTGGCCGCGGCCTGTAGGTTTGCTACGAACCAATCCTGGGATGCAACCGGGCCGGCGGTGCCTGGCGATGGATAGTGCTGATCGTAATTCATCAGGACCACGCCGTCCGCCGCAGTTGCCACCGCCGGGTAATTCCATTCATCATTTTTCGATGGCGCACTGACGTACAATTTCATCCCTTTTGCGTGCAGGTCGGCGGAGAGTTCATTCAGAAGCGCAAGAAAACCTGGCTGCCCTTTTTTGGGAAAAGTTTCGAAGTCCACCATCAGGCCGCGATACTTGTCGGTGGCAAGGAAGGCGGCAACCTGCTGCCGGAAGCGGACTCGCGCTTGAGGATCATTTAAGAATGCGCTTATATCCACCCAGTCAATTCCGTTGAAGTTGTTGACGAGCGGGACTACTTCCGTTCCTGTGTCTTCCGACTTCAAAAAAGACATTACCTTGTCGTCCATCGGATGAATCGAAGAGCCTTGCATCAGGTCGAAGAAAATATTGGTTTGAGCGTCTATTCCCTGCAAATGACCGTCAGGAGTCAGAACGTGCAGCCATTCGGGATAGAGAATGTCAATTTGACGGGCGTACTCGCGGAGCGATGAAAAGCTCGCGGCATCCCAGGGGACGTAAAACGCGGCGCGTATACTTTGGCCTTCGTTCAGCACGACTTGCGAAGCGTGGGTTCCGGATTTCAGGTGTCCGCGCCGAAAAGCCAGATGGCGGCGTTCTTTGGCTTTTTGTCTTTCGTTCTCCTTTAGCGCGTGATACGGCTTTTTTTCGGCTCGCAGAAGAAGCTGAGGAAGGGGCTGCCCGCGCAGTGCGCTATAAACGAAGAAAATCAGCAGCAGCATCAGGGAGACGCCAAGCACGTCAAAGATGATTCTGACGCGCTTCCAACGGGCCTGCCGGGGATCGTAAAAGACGGATTGCGCCATTTAAGCCAAATGCCATCCTAAGCTGTGGGGCGAGGAGGGTCAAACAATTGGGTGAGAGTTTAGGTCCGGAGAGAATACGACCGGATGGAATAGGTATACAGCGGTGCTGACGGTGCACTTCACTCATTCGTTTTTTTGAATGAGTGGGTGAGTGTGGACTGCACCTTTACACTCCGCAAAATCCCTTTTTAAACCCGCACCGCAAGCAACACGCTTCTTACACGGCCATAAATGTGTAAAAGTTTCATGACATTGTGCACGGATGAAAGCAACAAGGCGCACCTTCTAGGATGACAATTTTTATTTTCAGGGAACTCCCTCATCGGCCCTCAATTTCTTTCCCGGCGAACAGCATTAGCGAACCCCACTTCTTGCTAACGTCGTCAAATCTCTCGTAGTAAGCTTCCGGGGGAGAGAAGCGTGCCGGTGGGCGAGAACCCTACGTGTTTTATACTGAATTCTTACCTTATGGCAGACATAATCCACGTCAAGCTCCCGGATGGGAGCGTTAAGGAAGTTCCTGCGGGCACGACTGCGCTTGAGATTGCCAGGTCCATTAGTCCGCGGCTGGCGGATGCGGCGCTGGCGGCGAAGGTGTCCATGAACGGTGAGCAGGCGGCCGAGGGCGCCCACTCCACATTGATTGATCTCACTCGTCCGCTGGAAAAAGATACCGACCTTCGCCTGCTGACGGAGAAAGATCCTGAGGCGCTCGGAGTATATCGGCATTCGTCGGCGCATCTTCTGGCGGCGGCGGTGCTGGAACTGTTTCCTGAGACCAAGCTTGGCCATGGTCCGGCGACCGAGAGTGGATTCTTCTACGACTTCTACCGGCCCACCGCGTTTACTTCCGAAGATTTGGAAAAGATCGAGAAGAAGATGGAGGAACTGGTGCAGCAGAATCTTCCCTATGCGCGCGAATTTCTGCCCCGCGATCAGGGACTGGCGGAATTCAAGAAAGACGGCGACTTCATGAAGTGCCATTTCATCGAGCAGTTCACCCGGCCCGATGAAAAGATTTCCATTTACCGCACCGGCAAGTTCACGGATTTCTGCCGCGGGCCGCATATTCCGTCCACGGGAAAAATAAAGGCTTTCAAACTGCTGAATATCGCGGGAGCGTATTGGCTCGGAGACGAAAAGAATCCGCAGTTGCAGCGAATTTACGGGACCTCGTTTTTTTCCGGGAAAGAGCTCGACGAGTTTTTAAAGAATATTGAAGAGGCCAAGAAGCGCGACCATCGGCTGCTCGGACAGCAGCTTGATTTGTTTTCGATCCAGGAGCTGGCCGGGCCGGGACTGATTTTCTGGCATCCGAAGGGCGGAATTATTCGCAAAGAGATGGAAGACTGGATGCGCGCCGAATACATCAAGCGCGGTTACTCGCTCGTTTATACGCCTCACGTTGCTCGCCGCCAGTTGTGGCAAACGTCGGGACATGAAGGCTATTACGCGGAGAACATGTTCGACGTCATGGAGCTTGACGACGCGGAATACCGGCTCAAGCCGATGAATTGCCCGTTCCATATTCTGATTTACAAAGATTCGCTGAAGTCGTATCGCGATTTGCCGGTGCGTCTTGGGGAATTGGGAACGGTTTACCGGTATGAACGTTCGGGCGTGATGCATGGCTTGCTGCGGGTGCGAGGATTTACCCAGGATGATGCTCATATTTTTTGTACTCGGGATCAGATCGAAAGCGAGATTGAAGGCTGCCTGGATTTCGCGTTGGATGTCCTGAAGGATTTTGGCTTCGACAAATTTCAGACGGAATTGTCAACCTGGAATCCGGATGACCGCAAGAATTTTGTAGGCAGTGAAGAGCAATGGAACATGGCGACTCAATCGCTCGAAAACGTCTTGAAACAACGGAACATCGAGTACAAGACCATCCCTGGCGAGGCGGCGTTTTATGGTCCGAAGATTGATATCAAGCTGGTGGACGCGATTGGGCGCCTGTGGCAGCTTTCGACCATACAGTTTGATTTCAATTTGCCGCAACGTTTCGCGTTGGAATATGTGGCGGAAGACGGCTCGCGCAAACAGCCGCTCATGGTGCATCGGGCGCTATACGGATCGGTGGAACGGTTCTTCGGCGTGCTGATTGAGCACTACGCGGGCGCGTTTCCGGTATGGCTCTCGCCGGTGCAGGCAGTGATGATCCCTATTGCGGAGAGGCATGCGGAATACGCGAACAAAGTTGCGCGTCAGTTGGAAGAGGTGGGAGTCCGCGTCGAGGTGGATGCGCGCAATGAAAAGATGAACGCGAAGATCCGCGAGCATGCCATGAAGAAGGTCCCGTTTCTGCTGGTGGTTGGAGATAAAGAAGCAGAGTCGGGACGGGTAAACGTGCGTACGCGGGGGAAAGAAAAGACGGAAGACGTCGCGGCTTCGGAGTTCGTAGGGAAGATTAAGAGATTGATAGAAGAGAAATCACCAACGTTATAAGCGCGGTTGCGACGCCGAGCTTCCGCTCGGCCGGGCAGGTGAGGGCGACCTGCCCCTACGCGAACATCCTGAAGAGACCTGCCCTACCCATGCAAAACTCATACCTCCGCGCGACGAAAATCAGCTTGCATCGCAACCGACAGAAAACCTCAGCGCCGCGCAGATTTCGTTCATTCGCATTGAACTCAGTTGCGCGATACGTCTTCCTAAGTGCTTTTGCGAAATGGTTACCGCATTATGCAGGTTCACGGCGCAGGGCGATTTCATGCCGTCCTCTTCATTCAACACCGCCTCAGATGGAACGCCTCGAATCGCGGACGTGACCGGTGCGACAGTAACGGTGGACAAATAAACAATCGCGCTGTTGCGAGTAAGAACAACTACAGGCCGTTTCTTATCTGGTTTAGAAAATTGGTAAAGCCGGACGTCTCCCCGCGCTACTCGGCCGGCCATGCCGCCTCCGCTTCCCATTCGAGGCTTTCATTTTTCAGCACATTGCGCGCCTGTGGCTGCCTGGAGTAGCCTGCGTGATCGCGTTCTTCCCTGGATCGCAGGTCCAGGTTCCGTAGATGTTCGCGCAATGCATCGCGTACCAGCGCGGAGCGATTTTTCTTGGTCCTGCGAGCGGCTTTATCGGCAGCGTGCAATAGCCTCTCGTCGAGGACGATTTGAATGATTTCCATATACACACTATATTCAACAACGTATTCCACAGTCAAGTTTGCGGACAGATGTCTGCCTGCATGGAAAAGCATGCGCATCCACAAAGGATCTGCAAGACCCCAGAAGGTTGGGATACGCTTAAGCCCTCATGTTCCCTTTAAAATCCTTGGACATGACTTTGCAATTTGAAATCACCAAGGTCGGCGGTTCTGCCCGTACAGGTTGTCTCATAATGCCTCACGGCGAGGTCGAGACTCCGGTTTTCATGCCGGTGGGGACTCAGGCTTCCGTCAAAGCGGTATCGCAGGACATCCTAGAACAGCTCGGCGTGCAGATTCTTCTTAGCAATACTTACCATCTTTATCTGCGTCCGGGAATTGATCAGGTCAGAAGATTGGGAGGGCTGCACCGGTTCATGTCATGGCCGCGCCCTATTCTTACCGATTCAGGGGGCTTCCAGGTTTTCAGCCTGAGCGATCTGCGAAAAGTCAGCGAAGAAGGGGTTACGTTTCGGTCGCATCTCGATGGGTCGTCTCATTCTCTTTCGCCCGAGACCGCGATGGCGGCACAGATTAGACTCGGCGCCGACATTATTATGGCGTTTGACGAATGTACGGAATATCCGGTGGATCGCGAACGAACCAGGACATCCATGGAAATGACGCTGCGTTGGGCCGAGCGCAGCAGGAAATATTTTGACGAGCATAAGGAGGAGGTGCCATGGAAAGCAGTTTCCAGTTGTCAGTCTCCAGTTGCCAGTTTGGGCGGTCGAAACTTGAAAGCTGAAACCGGGTGTAGGCAGCTGCTGTTCGGAATTGTCCAGGGAGGCATGGATTTGGCGCTTAGAAAGGAATCGGCTGAACGGACCATCGAGATTGGTTTTGCGGGATATGCGCTTGGAGGGCTCAGCGTCGGCGAGCCAAGAACTCTCACCCGCGAAGTTGTCGAAGCGACGCTCGAACATCTTCCCAAGGACAAGCCTCGCTATCTGATGGGGGTTGGGACTCCCGAAGAAATTATCGAATATGCGAAACTGGGGATTGACATGATGGATTGCGTGCTGCCCACGCGGGCTGCCCGGCATGGGCTGCTATTCACGTCGGAGGGAAAAATCTCCATCAAACAGGCGCGATATGCCTCCGATCAAGGCCCGTTGGACCCAAATTGCGGATGCCGGACTTGCGCTCGCTATTCGCGGGCTTATTTGCGGCATTTGTACGCATCCAATGAACTGTTGGCTCAGATTCTGAATACCATACACAACCTTAGTTTCTATCTTGACACTATGCGGTCGGTGCGTCATTCTATTGGACTTGATTCTGAAGAACTTGGGAAAGGGGCGCGTTTTCTTTCTGGGGAGCGATCGCACTGAAGCCGTAGCTCGCCATCTCCTTATTCCTTTCTGAAGCTTGGACTATCCGGCCTGAATACGCGAGAATCCCGCGATAAACAACAGGGGCCCGTAACATTGAAAGGCGCAGTTACGGATTCTTAGCGCAAAATAGACGTGATTTTCATGAACTTATATTCAATGGTATTGCAGGCTGGGGGAGGATTGAGTTGGATCGGGTTCGCGCCGCTCATATTCATCTTCGCCATATTCTATTTTCTGTTGATTATGCCGCAACAGCGGAAGCAGAAAAAGTGGCAGCAGATGTTGAGCGAACTCAAGACCGGCGATAAAGTTGTGACTAGCGGAGGGCTGCGGGGAACGATTGTGGCGCTGCGAGATGACTATGTTCATCTGCGGGTTCCGCCCGACAACCTGCGGGTTGAAGTGAGCCGAGCCTCGGTGACGTCGGTGGCATCGGCGGAAGACGCGGTGAGCAAGTGATGAAAGCAGATTCCTCACTGCGCTCAGAATGACAAAGTCAGGGGGGAAGTAGATTTTCGATCATGAACAAGAATTTGGGTTGGAAACTCGGTCTGATTGCGGCAATCCTGCTGGTATTTTTATACGGCACCTTTGGAGTGCCTGACAATTGGTCCGGCCGCGGCCTTCTTGCGGCCATGGAGAGCAGGATCCATCTAGGGTTAGATCTTAAGGGTGGGACGCACCTGATTCTGCAAGTGCAGGTCAACGATGCGGTAAACGTTGAGACCGACAGCGCGGTTGAGCGATTGAAAGAGGATCTCCAGACACGGAAAGTAAACTACGCAGACATTACCAAGCCTGATCCTGTCAACCATCCCGAACAAATCCTGATCAAAGGGACCCCGCCCGAAGCCAGTTCTGACTTGCGTTCGATCGTGGAGGACCGCCTTCCCGAATATGATCTCAAGTCCGGAGCCGACAATACATGGACGGTCACCATGAAGCCGCAGGCGCTGACTGACCTGAAGAAGCAGGCGGTCACGGAAGCGATTTCGACGATCCGCAACCGAATTGATCAGCTGGGCGTGACCGAGCCCACGATTCAGGAGCATGGGCTGGGCGACTACCAGATTCTGGTGCAGCTTCCCGGTGTAGATGATCCGGCTCGAGTCAAAGAGATCATGCAATCCACCGCCATGCTCGAGTTGCGGCTGGGGATGGGCGGGCCTTACCCGAGCGAGCAGGCGGCATTACAGGAGAAGGGCGGCGTACTGCCGCCGAACTCGGTTTTGTTGCCGGGCAGAAGCGTGGGTTCGTCCGACACCGACAATGGGGAGAGGTGGTATCTTGTCTCCCGGTCTTCGGCGGTAACCGGACGGGATTTGCGCGATGCCAAACCCACTCGAAATGAGAACGGACAGCCGGAAGTCGAATTCGATCTTACGGGAGACGGCGGGCGGAGGTTTGGCGCATTTACCGGTGCGCATGTCGGAGATTATCTGGCGGTGGTGCTCGATAACAAGGTCCAGGAGTATGCGGTAATTAAGAGCCAAATTCATGACACCGGAACCATTGAAGGCGGATTCACCGAGCAAAGCGCGAAAGACCTGTCCATGATTCTGCGTTCGGGCGCTTTGCCGGCGGGCATTAAGTATCTCGAAGAGCGCACGGTGGGGCCGTCCTTAGGTACCGACTCAATTCGGGCGGGGGTAAAGGCGGCGGCGTATGGCATGATCGCAGTCCTTATTTTCATGCTGATTTACTATCGCGCCGCCGGGATTAACGCTGATGTCGCGCTGCTTCTAAACCTGGTGATCCTTCTCGGGTTTCTTGGCTTCAGCAGCGCGACGCTAACTTTGCCGGGGATTGCGGGAGTGATTCTGACGGTCGGCATGGGCGTGGATTCGAACGTGTTGATTTTTGAGCGCATACGGGAGGAACTCCGGAACGGGAAAACCCCGCCGTCGGCAGTGGAACAGGGCTTCGGCCACGCCTGGGTCACCATTGTGGATACTCACGTTACGACCATCGTCTCGGCGGCAATTCTCTTCATCTTCGGCACCGGACCGGTGAAGGGTTTCGCCGTGACGTTGAGCTTTGGTTTATTCGCGAACCTGTTTACCGCGGTATTTGTTTCCCGAGTGATTTTCGACTGGATTCTCAGCCGCAAGCAACGGGGAGAGGCATTGAGCATTTAGATCTAGTGGCCGCGACGCCTCGTCCGGGGATTTTTTTAAGGTCTGCAGAATGTTGTGACAGCCTCCGCATTGTCATTACGAGCGTTAGCGAGGAATCAGCCGGTTGCCGCCACTGAAAAGCAGATTCCTCGCGCGTTCTCGCCGCTTGCGCGGCTGCTAACGGCTCGGAATGGCAGTGGTGTGGGCAGAGGTCACAATAATATGCAATGCTATCGAATTTGAAAGCCTAGAGGTTAGAAAGAGTGGAATTTTTTCGCAACCCTAATATAGATTTTCTGGGCAAGAAGTGGTATTTTCTCGCCTTCTCGTTGGTTTTCAGCGTGGCAGGCTTGTACTCCCTCTTGTTCTGGCACCACATTCCCTACGGAATTGACTTCCGTGGAGGCACGCTGGTGGAAGTGAAGTTCTCGCGGACTCCGAAT
The DNA here is from genome assembly GCA_050746185.1 of Terriglobales bacterium. Taxonomy (GTDB): domain Bacteria; phylum Acidobacteriota; class Terriglobia; order Terriglobales; family Acidobacteriaceae; genus PALSA-188. The sequence continues at coordinate 51,526 of JBOGLA010000019.1, forward strand.
GATAATGCGATCCGGGCCGCCGTAGACAAGGCGGGTCTGCACCATGCGCGAATTCAGCGATTTGGCCCGGCGGCAAACAACGAGGTGTTGATTGACCTGGCGCTGCAGGAGACCAGCGAACAATCTCTCGATCAAGGCAAGACCTTAATAGTTCATGCACTGGAGACCACTGCGCCGCCCGGCAAACAGGACCTGAACAATTCGAGCGTCTTGACATTGACCGATTACCTGATTGACAAAGATCCGCTCCATGCCGGGACGGACGCAAACCAGCGTTATGCGGACCAGGCGAAGGCCATCATTGACTACAAGGATAAGAGCAAGGGCGGGGTGCTTGACTCCATGGATGATTTGAAAGGGGTAGCGAATCCGGCGGTATTGGCCTCGGTGCAAGACGGTTTCTTTGTCTCCGACTTTGGGATACGCGATGTAGCCATAGTGGGTCCGCAGGTTGGGAGCCAGTTACGAAAACAGGCGGTCTTGGCTGTTTTATATTCTTTGGGGGGAATGCTGATTTATCTGGCATTTCGTTTTGAATGGATTTACGGTGTAGCCGCTGTTATAACCGTCTTCCACGATACGCTGATCACGATTGGGGCGTTTTCGCTGCTGGACAAAGATATTTCGCTTACGGTGATTGCGGCGATTCTTACGCTGGTGGGTTATTCGAATAACGACACAATCGTGGTTTTTGACCGTATTCGAGAGAATTTGAAGTTGATGCGCCGCGAAAAGCTCTCGGACATCGTAAACCGGAGCATCAACCAGACGTTGAGCCGGACGATTTTGACCGCCGGACTGACGTTCCTGACGGTTTTGGCCTTGTATGTGTTTGGGGGAGAGGTCTTAAACGGGTTCTCCCTGGCCCTGGTAATCGGCATCTTAATAGGGACGTATTCCTCGATCGCGATCGCGGCGCCGATCCTGGTCGCATATCTGGATTGGCGATCACAACGGGGAAGAGGATTCGCTTCCGGACCGAGCGGGGATAAAGGGTCCAAGCAGAGCGGCAGCCGAGGTCCGGCGAAGAGTTCAAAGGCGGGTGTAAATGGTTAAGGGGGCAACCCGCTGCTCCGGCTTTGTGGCAAAGAGTTGGGAGCAAAGGGAAAGCAGACGGTGTCTAAGTATTGGATAGAGTACTGGGCAGGAGAACCGTATGTTTGAAGACAGCCTAATTGAATCCGGCGGCAAGTTAAAGACGAAGCGGGGCTTGACGAGCTCAATTGCCTTTATTTTTGAGGCGGTCCTGGTTGGAGTCCTGGTGCTGATTCCGCTTCTGGTTACGGACGCGCTTCCCAAGGCGCAGTTAATGATGTCTCTGGTCGCGCCTCCGCCCCCACCGCCTCCGCCTCCGCCGCCAACTGTAGTTCACGTGGTTAAGCAGGTTCAGACCAATCTTATTAATGACGAACTGCGGACGCCGACCAAGATTCCCAAAAAGATCGAAATGATTAAGGAAGACGCAGCGCCGCCGCCGCAGATGGCGGGGGTAGTTGGCGGCATAGGTGGTCCTGGCCAGGTTGGAGGCGTGATCGGCGGAATCATCAGTTCGACGCCGGTCGCGGTCCCGCACGTAGCAACGCCGACGCGCATACGGGTTTCTCAGGGCGTGACTCAGGGATTAAAGATAAGAGACGTACATCCAGTCTATCCACCTCTGGCACGGCAGGCGCGCATCCAAGGGACGGTGTTATTACAGGCGGTCATCAGCAAAGATGGTTCTATTCAAAACCTTAGGGTCATAAGCGGGCATCCGATGCTGGTTCCGGCAGCTATTGACGCCGTACAACAGTGGAAATACAAGCCTTACATTTTGAATGGCGAACCGGTGGAAGTTGAAACGCAAATCACGGTGAACTTCACGCTGGGCGGTTAGGTTGCTTGTTTAGCTCGATACTGGTAAAAATCTGACGCACAAAGAATTCTGAGGAGGGAAGGTAACTCATGTTCGCAGCAGACCTGGCAGCACATACTCTCAGTCACGTATCCATGACCGCAACCTGGATTTTTCAGGATGCAGGTACACCGCAATGGGATCCGCTTTCGCTGTGGCGCGCCATGGGATGGATAGCGCGGGCGGTGGTAATTCTTCTGTTCATCATGTCAGGCTGGTCCATCGGAGTGATGATTGACCGCTGGATGGCCTTCAATGCGGCACGAAAGCAATCGCGCTCGTTTGCCCCAGCCGTGGCAGGTGCATTGCGCGACGGCAAAATTGACGAGGCCATAAAAGTGGCTGAGCGCAACAAGAAAAGCCATCTCGCCAAAGTGGTTACGGCCGGGCTCATGGAGTTCCGCGCGCATCAGGAGAGCGGCGAGATTCCCGGGGAAACCATCGAAGCATCGAAGCGGGCACTGGAACGGACGGAAGCCATTGTGCACGCTGAGCTGAAGCGCGGACTGGGCGGTCTGGCGACAATCGGGTCCACCGCGCCGTTCGTCGGGCTGTTCGGGACGGTCATGGGAATTCTGCACACCTTCCAGGACATGTCCACCAGCAAGGCTACCGGTTTGGGCGCGGTTGCCGGCGGTATTGCAGAAGCGCTGGTCACCACCGCGATTGGTTTGCTGGTCGCGATTCCGGCCGTCATGATGTTTAACTATCTAACCGGACGCGTCGAAGCATTCGACGTCGAGATGGACAATTCGTCCAGCGAACTGATCGATTATTTCCTCAAGCGCAGAGGAATAGCGCGTCGCCCTTAGGCGGCGGAAAGATGACGTGGCGTTGGCATGCGCCTTCGCCATGTCCGGCGTTCCAACAACGCGGTAGTTGCTGAGGGAAGGCTGGAGTCAAGTACCTAGGAGACTGGCTATGGGGATTGCAGTACGAAATGAAGGCGCCAAGGTAAATTCAGACATCAATGTGACGCCGATGGTGGACGTCATGTTGGTGTTGCTGATCATCTTCATGGTCATCACACCCATGCTGCAACATGGAGTAAGCGTTGATTTGGCGAAGGTGAATAACCCCGAGGCGATGCCGGACGCTGAGAAGGAAGACGCGATTATCGTGGCGGTGATGCGCGACGGAGCGATATTCCTGGGCAACGACCGGTTGCCGGTGGATCAGTTGACGGAGAAGGTCAAGGACCGGATTGCAAATCGCGTGGACAAGCGGGTCTACGTTCGCGCCGACGCGCGGGCGAAATATATTTCCGTGGTCGGAGTCGTGGACAATGTCCGCGCGGCCGGAGTTGATCAACTGGGCTTGTTGACCGATCAGAAGAAGCAGAATCCGGTTCCGGGCGCCCCACCGCCGCCGGTGCCTGCCGGGGAATAGCCTACTAAATTTGGGAGGGTAATTTTATGTCAATGGCACTTGGAGGATCGAGCGGAGGTCCTAATGCAAACATGAACGTGACCCCGTTCATTGACATTCTTTTGGTGCTGCTGATCATTTTTATGGTGATCAATCCCCCGCAAATGAAGGGATTGGACGCGCTAGTGCCGCAGCCGCCTAAAAAGGATGAGCCAAAGAATAATACGCCGGACCGCACCATAGTCGTTTCGGTCATTGATCGCGGTCCCGGGCAGGCGCCGGGGCTGAAGATAAATACCGACGATGCCACCTGGGACGGCCTGCAAGCGCGATTGACCGATATTTTCAAAACCCGCGCCGAAAGAGTCATGTTCGTGAAGGGAGATGACAATGTCCCTTTTGCTGACGTGGCTAATGTAATTGATATTGCGCATGCCGCGGGTGTTGATAAAGTCGGGCTGATTACCGCCAAGATCGAGGCTGGCCAGTAAAGGATCGGACAATTCCGTAATTGGAAGTGGCCCGGGTGGAACCCGGGCCGATGTGTGCGGTTTGGGCTGGATTTCGAAGCAGGGGGACCGTCCGTGACGAACCGAAGGCTACAACTTGCAGCCCTGATAACAGTTGGCGCTGCCGTATTTTCCGCTACCGGATGCAACAAACTAAAGGCGCGTGATCAGCTCAATAAGGGCGTAGCTTCGTATAAGAATGCCCGATACGAGCAGGCGATTGATCATTTCCAGAATGCGGTTTCGCTTGATCCCAGCCTCGGAGTTGCCCGTCTCTATCTTGCAACAGCCTATACGCAGCTCTACATCCCGGAGGTTGATACGCCGGACAATGTACGAATGGCGGAGCAGGCCATCGAGCAATACAAAACGGTTCTGCAACACGATCCGAAGAGCGTGCCCAGTGTAAAGGGCATCGCGTATCTCTATCTCCAGCAGAAGAAGTTCGACGAGGCCAGCGAGTATTACCGCAAGGCAATTGCGATTGATCCCAACGATCCCGAGGCGTATTACACGCTGGGCGTCATTGCATGGACGCGAAGCTACAAGCCCAGGATGGAGGCACGTGCGAAGCTGGGTCTTAAACCAGATGAGCCGCTTAAGGACAAGAAGGTGTGCCAGACGTTGCACGACGCGAATTGGGATATTATTCAGGGCGGTTTGGACGATTTAAAGAAGGCGTTGGATCTGCGTCCTGACTATGACGACGCAATGGCGTACACCAACTTGCTATATCGCGAGAAAGCGGACCTCGAGTGTGGGGACCCGGCAGCCCGCGCGGCAGACGAAAAGACTGCTGATGAGTGGGTAGATAAGACCATGGCTACGAAGAAAGCAAAGGCTGAAAAACAACCCACCACGCCGGGCGCTTCGACTCAGTAGGCAACATGATTTATTAGGGATCACGCGATGAAAAAACCCCTTCACTTGAAGAAGGGGTTTTCTTTTGGAAACTAACCGATTCAAGCTAAAAAGGGGCGGTTACAAAACTGATGATTGTGCCCTTGCGAGCGCGTTTTGAGACGGTTACTAAACCTTATGCTCGGGCACAACTCATCGCTGGTCCAAATTCCGAGTTTTCGCCAATTTGGGAGCTGGCGCTTGGGTGGTCTCCACAAGCGCGTTTCTGGTGGAACGTGGACACAAGTGCCACCGTATAGCGGGGAGTGACCTTAGGAGAAGAGACCATGGCCTTGGTTCGAAATCCGGGAAGAGTCGCCGGACTCTGGTACCTGCTGTTGATCTTCCTCGGCCCGCTGCGCCTCATTTACATTCCCAGCAAACTTTTTGTCACAGGGAGCGCGGCGGCGACTGTAGACAACATCGGTGCCCATCAGCAACTCTTCCGCTTGGGCATCGCGAGTGATCTCGTTGGTGCAGTGGTACTGGTCCTGCTCACCCTCGCCTTCTACCGCTTATTCGCCGAAGTGGACCGCAACCTTGCGGTGATGGTTGTGATCTTTGGGGGCGTGATGCCGGCACTGCTCTACTTCACCGGCGTAGTGGCCGACTTGGGCGCTCTGACAGTCGTGCGTGGGGCCGGGTTCCTTTCCGTCTTCGAAAAGTCACAGCAGGACGCGCTGACTATGCTTTTGCTCAAGCTGCGCGATCTGCAAAATACCGCCGCTGAGACACTTTGGGGTGTCTGGCTGTTACCCCTGGGTATGCTCGTGTATCGTTCCCGCTTCCTGCCTCGGTTCCTTGGTGTCTGGCTGACGCTAGGCGGTGCCGCTTATTTGGCTGTTAGCTTAACCGGAGTCTTGGCGCCGCAGTATCAGGGTCAGATCTTCACGATCTCTCAGCCTTTCACGTTCGCGGAAATAGCATTCACTCTCTGGCTGGTGATTAAAGGCAGCGCGACGACGAGCCCTTTGCAGGTAAGTCGGTCAGGAGAGCGCCCCAATAGGGCTGACTCATCCTAACCCCGCGCTGGCGGCTCGTGATGAGAAACGCCCTGAACTGAATTTCGCAACGATCTCGTTTTTGTTTCCAAGTTTGACTAACCCAGGCCCGACGAGGTCCGCGTGAGAACCATTCTTTCGCCCCGGCTGGGGCTCGACCGCTTGCCACTTTCTAGCCCGAGCTTGCGCCCGGGGCTGCATTCTACCGCCGCTTCGCGGCTGAAATCGGGAGCACACTACACCGTGGTTCGCAAATTCGGGTTCTCACACACACTCTTACGTCCTGGACTAATAGGCCGTCGCTGCGACGCTCGAGCATAATTTGTCCCATCTGCTTGGGACCGAATCGAGTTTTGTGGCAACCTCAAGAAGAAGGCTTGAGTGGGCGGTCCTCCCTGCTAAGCTTATGAATCTCAGATGTTCAATAAAATTCTGGTCGCGAATCGGGGAGAAATCGCGGTTAGAGTCATCCGTGCCTGCCGGGAGATGGGAATTACGCCGGTGGCAGTCCATTCGGACGCTGACCGCGCTTCTTTGCATGTGCGAATGGCGCAGGAAGCCTATTCCATCGGGGCGTCACCGGCTTCCGAATCCTATTTAAATATTGAAAAGATTCTGGACGCCGCTAAAAAATGCGGCGCGCAGGCGATCCATCCCGGCTATGGTTTCCTTTCCGAAAACGCGAATTTTGCCGAGGCCTGCGCGAACGCACAAATCAAGTTTATTGGACCGTCACCGGCAGCCATGCGAATCATGGGTTCGAAAACCAGGGCGCGAGAGCAGATGGAAAAGAGCGGCGTACCCTGCGTTCCCGGAGATTCCCGTGCGCTGGAATCGCCGGAGCAGGCTGCGCAAACCGCAAACAGAATTGGATATCCGGTCATCCTCAAGGCAGCCGCGGGAGGCGGAGGCAAAGGGATGCGGCTGGTAGAGGGTCTCTCCGATCTGAAATCCGCGCTGATCGCGGCGCAAAGTGAAGCTGAGCGCGCGTTTGGAAATGGCGAAGTCTATATGGAAAGGGCGATTCTGAATCCGCGACACATTGAAGTGCAGATATTGGCGGATGAGCATGGAAACACGATTTACCTGGGCGAACGCGAGTGCTCGATTCAGCGCCGCCATCAAAAGGTGTTAGAGGAATGTCCGTCGCCGTTTGTGGACGCGGATATGAGAAAACGAATGGGCGAAGTCGCAGTGCGGGCTGCGTCGTCGGTGGGTTACGCGAACGCGGGCACGGTTGAATTTCTGGTGGATAAAGATAAGAGTTTTTATTTTCTGGAAATGAACACCCGGCTGCAAGTTGAACATCCCGTAACTGAGCTGGTTACGGGCCTTGATCTCGTACAGTTACAGATACGCATTGCCGCCGGTGAAGAGTTACCCATCCAGCAGGACGACGTCAGCCTGCGCGGTCATGCTATCGAATGCCGCATCTACGCTGAGGATCCGGAGAATCACTATTACCCCAGCCCGGGCAAAATTACGTGCTGGCTCGAACCTTCCGGTCCGGGTGTTCGGGTGGATGGAGGCGTTTTCGAAGGGTGGACCGTTCCCACCGACTACGATCCTCTGCTGGCTAAACTGACGTCCTATGGGGAGAACAGAGAGCAGGCCATAGCGCGCTCGCGGCGGGCGCTCGATGAAGTGTTTGTCGGTGGCATTCAAACTAACGTTGCGTTGTTCAAAAGGATTTTGAGTGATCCGGAGTTCCGCGCCGGGAGAATTGATACTGGATTCCTCGATAGACCTACGACTGCCGCCGCCGGCGCAAACGACGAGCAGAAGAGGCTGGCGGCGATCGCGACGGGATTATTCGCCGCGATGGGTAAGGATAAGAGCCGGGAATTCGACGGCGGCATGGGTTCATCCTGCGAATCAAAATGGAGAATCGTTGCAAAAAACGAATCGGTAGAGTGAGTATTCTTTCCCTCTCTAGTTTGGGCAATAATCTGACTTGTTTCGATGTGACGTGATTGATCCGGAAGAGTGATTTACAACATCAATGTCGGCGAAGAAAGCTATCGGGTGGCGCTGGAACGCCGCGGCGGAGCGTGGGAATGCGTACTGGATGGACGCCCTGTGCAACTGGACGTCAAAGTCATAGGCGCGAACACAATCTCGCTCATCGTCGGGAGCAGAGTCTACGAAATCAAGCGTGACCAATTCGGGAAGAGTACCCGCATCTGGATTGAGAATACTCCCTATGTAACTGAAGTTTGGGACCGCCGTTCGCTCAGCGCCCGAGTGGGCAGTCACCCCAACAGCAGCGTCTCAAGGCTGCTGGCTTCCATGCCGGGGAAAGTCCTTCGCGTATTAGTGAGACTAACGGAAACGGTTGAGGCCGGCCAACCCCTGATTGTGGTGGAAGCCATGAAAATGCAAAACGAGATGAAGTCCCCGGGCAAGGGAACGGTAAAGCAGATAGTTTCGGAAGGAACTCATGTGAACGCCGGCGACGTTCTGGCCATAGTCGAGTAGGCAAACCGCGAGGTTGGCGTGCCTATTTTAAGATTCCATTATTCGCCAGAATCTTCTCAGCGTAGTAATTCTCGACTCGGGCTTGATCGCGCAAGACTTCGTAATAAGCCGTCTTCAGCAACTGCTCGCGATGATCGCGCAATTGGGTGCGAATTGCCTCCTGAACGCGCGGATCAGAGAACTCGCGTTGCCCGGCGGGTTCCTTGGCGATCAATTTCACGATTTGATATCCGACGAATTGTTTGGTCGCGGGATTGACAATTGAAATTACCGGAGTATATTGGCCGGCCTTCAGTTTCGACACGCTGTCGCGGGTGGCGGGATCGGTATTCCGCAGAGAAGATTCAGGCATAAATCCGAGATCGCCGCCGTTGCCGGCAGTTTGCGTGTCTTCGGAGTAGTTCATCGCGAGGGTGGCAAAGTCGTCGCCACTCTCGAGGCGATTTAAAATCATCTGAATTTTCTTTTGAGCTTCGGGCTGATTCTGCGCCTTATTGTTCTGATTGTGCGACTCGGGGTCCGGCATGGGGGTTACGAATATCCGGGCCAGATGATACTGAGGCTCGATTAAATTAAATTCCGCCTTGTGGGCCTGGTAATAATCTGAAATGTCCTGATCTGTCACGTTGATCTTGGAAGTGACTTCTTTGTTCATTACCTTGTCCACGGTCAGGGAGCGCCGGATATCGCGTTTAAAGTCGTCCAGCGTTATATTTTTTTCCTTCATGCGGGCGGCGAAATCCTCGGCGCTGAACGGAGACTTGATCTCATTCAATTTACGGTCCACTTCTTCGTCGGTAGCGAGAAGGCCCAATTTCTCGGCGCGGCGCATCAAGATCTCGTTATCAATCAGATCGTGCAAGATATTAAGGCGCACGGTTGTGGCCTGTTCGCCGGAGGGGTGCTGATTGGATCCCGCGGTCTGGTTCTGATAGTACTTCTCGACGTCCGCGAGATAGATTTTGTGGCCGTCCACAACGGCGGCGACGTCATTTCCGCCGTTTTGTTTGCTCCCGCAGCCGAAACTTCCGAGCACGGCCAAAGCGAGAAACGCAAGAGCAGATGCGCGCTGAATCTTTGAATCTAATCCCAAAAATCCTCCAATCAACTTTTCCTAACAGCAACGATTCGACGGATACCGGAAGCGACTAAAAGCTCCTAGGGTTTTGATTTGAAGGGGCGCGACTTTCAGTCGCGCCGTAGGTCCATCGAACTCAAAGCCGGCGC